>JANNBB010000006.1:0-417137 GCA_031385005.1 Bacteroidota bacterium | reverse complement strand
GTAATCAGAAAGCTAAGATAATTAAATCTGCTATACTCAAAACAACGGATTTTGAAATCCTTAGAAGCAATTTGTTTTTTTATAGGTTAGAGATAAGGAAATACTGCACAGCGGGGGTTATGTAACCGACTCACAGCATGGTTCGCCAAACACAAAAAGCCAGCGTTCAAAGATCGCCGAGCAGGGGACGGATGAGTAAGTCCGTCACAGCTGGGGGCTCCAATTGCTATCGAATCCACCGCACTCAACTTGAAGATTCCACTGTTCGGAAGAAGCAAAAAAGTGCTGAAAGTCGATGAGCCACTAACAGTGGATGAATATCACACAGCTCAAATCAACGGACGAATGTCCGTCGCAGCAGGGTTTGGAAATCCTTCGAAGCAATTTGTTTTTTTTATAGGTTAGAGATAAGGAAATCCTGCACAGCGGGTAGTAATAGAAGTCCGTCTCAGCGGGGAAGCTAAGATAATTAAATCTGCTATACCAAATAGTAAATGATTGGCTGTATTACGTGATAGGCGGAATACTTTGGGTGAAAGACGATGAGCGACTAACAGTGGATGAATATCCACTGTTAGGTTGCTGAGCGACGCCGAAGCACAAAAACAACGGACGAATGTCCGTCGAAGCGAGTAGTAGAAGACCGTCGCAGCGGGGAAGCCGAAGTACAAATACAACGGACGAATGACCGTCCAAGCGCAGGTAGTGTAAGCCCGTCACAGCAGGGGTGTCCGAAGCGAGTAGTAGAAGACCGTCGCAGCGTGGTAATTGGGCGTTATTGTGATACCTTGTTTTTTTTAGCATAGAAGACAAGGGTATAAGCAATAATGCTTCCATACGTCTGCGATGATACACAACCTGTTTCAGTGTCAAGTCACTTTCATAGTAAGGTTTGAGTTCTTTTTCAATTAACTCAATATACTTAGTGGCTTCCATTTCAATGCTCTTTATTCAATTGGACTTTCTTAATTGGTAAATCAACACCGCGTTCGACTAAAGTATCAAGGAATTTCTCAAAATCCGGTTCATACATTTTAATATCAGTCACTTGATAACTACTATTTGGTATAAATCGTAAGGATAAATAGTAGATAAGCCCTTTAAAAAAACTCTCCATTTCAACTGATGCCTTACCAAAATTAACTAAGAAGTTAATGGCTGATGATATAGGGGCATTCGTTATCAAATAGTCTTTCCAAAAGCTGTGAGCAAGTATGTTTCTATCTTGCAAGTAAACATCTAATTTCTCAACAACAACTAATTTAGGATTTAATTTTAAAAGAGTAAAAATGTTTCCTAATGTCATTTTTGGGCGTATGGATTTCTTACTTTGAGTTAGAAAGTCTTCTGTAGTGATACCAAAAAACTCTTCATCCAATTCAGCTAAATATTTTAGCATCTCCCCTGTAACAAATTCAACTCTTTGAGCATTAATTAATGCCATACCCAATCGCTTAAAAAGCTCGTTCTCCACAATAGAATTTCTCGGTTTCATTTCTGCTAAATTTTACTTTTCTATCTGAATAACTTTAAACTAAGTCCTGTATTTATCAAGTTGACTTCTATCAATTTTGAAGTCTGTATCAAAGATATAGTTTGTAAACATTTCACTTATATCAGCGTTCGTGTCTACACTAACATTGGTGCGTTCACAGAAACGATTCAGTCCAATGTAACATTTATCAGCAAATTTCTTTGACGTTTCAGTAGCTATCTTCACAAGGGGTTTTTCAATTTTTACTTCTGAATGGAGTATTTGTAGCAATCGTAGAAAAGCAGCTTGTTTGTCCATAGATAGAAAGTATATCCATCCATCGTATTTTTTGAACATTTTTTTTATCCATTGGATTACTTCTGGAATTTCAAATAATTCACGCGAATCAAAATCATATCCATAAATCGAAACATCAATTCTGTTTTTAAAATATGTAAGTAGTTCTGCATTTGATTCCAATCTTGAAAATGCTTCTTTTATTCCCATGTAATCTCTTTTGATGATTTCTTCTTTACTAACTACAAGATTAATTCTCTTATTCTTTAAAAGTTGTTTATTTAAGTTCCAATAATCTTCTAATTGCGATGTGTAATCTAATACGGGCGAAACGTACTTTGTTAACTCTGCCTTAGAAGATTTATTCAAAAGCTGATTTGAAGGAATGGTAATTTTCCATTTATCTCTTGTTCGTGTAGTTTTTTTGGCATCGCATAAGCTCCAATGACACATTCGTTTTATATCATCTACAAGAATAAGTACGACCGGAATTTGATGATTCAAATAGTAATTTAAATGTTTAAGCTCGCCTCTATAAATCCAACCAAATTCATTCTTCTCTTTAAAATAAGAATCACCTGTTTTGATTTGAACTGCAATTGTTTTGCCAGTCAAATTTCCCTGTTCAGTAATCAAATCAAAGTAGGCATCAATTCCAAAATCATTCTCCTTATGATTCTCTCTATAAATCCAATTCAATTCTGACTGTACAATAGATTTAACTATTGTTGCTCCTATGTCTCCTTTGCTAGTTGAGCTATTATACTTCGGAAGTTCCATTGGGTTTATCTTAGTTGACCTTCTAATATTTGAATGTTATGCTTGAGTATTTCAACATTTTGCTTAAGTGTACTTACTTCCTTTTCATGAATTTCTTGAGGTATCGGTTTATGTTCACAAGAAGTAATGACTAAGCAACTTAGTAAAGCAATTACAAATAATCGCCATGCTCGGCGGAATCTTTGAGCGTCGGCCTTTTGCGGTAGGGGCTCCGATAGTTATCGGAGCCGCCGCACACAATACTTCAATTTTAATCTGGCTTAATATTTTCACCATTCATTATTCTCGTTAGCATGATATCGCAGCGTAATCAGAAAGCTAAGATAATTAAATCTGCGATACTCAAAACAATGGATTTGCAAGCCAATAGCTATCGACTCCTACGAAGCAATTTGTTTTTTGATAGGTAAGTTATAAGGAAATCCTGCATAGCTGGTTCACTATTAATTTTTTAGATACGCCTCTTGTCGTGATGTAACATGCATCTTTTGAATTGGTCGTGTATCCCAAACTTTCGAAACTTGTATAGCTGTTATTTTGATTGCAACATTTACTCCAGTAATTGCATTGTCATTACTTAAACAAATATGATATGTTCCTACTAATGGTGAAGTGATTCTTGAAAAGTCATTGATTACTTTTCCTTTTTTGATGTAGTTAAATCCTTGACCTGCTAAAAATAAGTTTACGTTATTATTGTCCACTATATAAAAATCTATGTCTTCGCCTTTTTGAAGTGTTGTCAAATATGAAGCACTGCCAAGTGCCAAAGCAGCCAAAGGATTAAAACCAGCTAACTTAGAAATTAATGGGGCCGCTTTATTTGAAAGCTCTTTCGTGGCTTCTTCGTATTCTTGTTGCCCTTCTTGGTCTACACCTATGTAATAACTCCATACAACAGTGTTTTCTGGTAAGGTAAAATTAAACGATGATTTGTTGCCCTGCATATTTCCTTGCGAATGTACTTTAGCAACTTGATCTGTTAAGTTAGAAATAGAGGTATCAGCGCGAACTAAAAATTTTTCTTGTTCATTTGTGTAAGTCGTGTCATATACAGTCCGCCAATAAACACTTGTATTGAAGTTTTTAGTTACCTCACTTGACGGTACTCGTTGAATTTTGAATTTGCAAATTCGTCCTGTAAGTGCAGAGTTTGCAAAACGAAATTTGTAAATTCCTGTCTTAATAATGTTGATTGTTTTGTTATCAATCTTTTTCGTTTTGTAATCCATGAATTTAGAAGACATAGGAAGTTCAATTATTTCAAGTTCCTTCAGTTCTTTTCCGTTGACTTCCTCAAAATTAAAAATAAGTTGGTCGCCTTCTGAAAAACCATAGTAAAAAACTTCTTCTCCCAATCCACCTACTTTAAGAGTGTTTTCGGCTACATCAATTGGTGTCTGCCCATAAATTTTGCAAATCATTAAAAGTCCTGATGTTATTAGTATTAAAATTGATTTCTTCATTTCTGTGGTGTTTATTGCTTACGTTATTGTAAAAGTTAATTTCTTGAAATCAGTTTAATGTTAACAGGATAATTGATAAGGAAATCCTTCACAGCGGTGGGGAGTCCGCTTTCAATTTTAATCTAGCTTAAATATTTCTTTATAAATTATTCTCGTTAGTATGATATCGCAGTGTAATAAGAAAGCTAAGATAATTAAATCTGCGATACTCAAAACAAAGGATTTGGAAATCCTGCGAAGCAATTTATTTATTTTATAGGTGAGTTATAAGGAAATCCTGTATAGCGAGGAATAAATTCCTTCATCACCGACAGTACTATTTTCAAATTATAAGTATTTAATTGCGGATTTGAAATCCGCTTCTCAAAACAAAGGATTTTGAAATCCTTCGAAGCAATTTTTGCTTTTTTTATAGGTTAGAGATAAGGAAATCCTGCATAGCGGAAATCCTGCACAGCGAGGATACTATTTATTCTTTAGCTGCGCTTGTTTTGGTAATGTATCTTTACTTATTATTTTCAAATCAGTTGTGGTATCTGGCATTTTTTTCCCCTCTATTATCTCTTTCTTTAGGCGTGTTTTTGTGGGGTCTATTTTGTGAGTTTTTGGATTATCGAATGACCCGTTACAAATCTTGAAGCATAAGATAATAAAAGTCGCTACGCTAATTGCAGCTAAACCATTTTTCTTACGATTTTCATTTCTCTCCTTTATGTATTTGGTGAGGTATCCTCTGTTTTTTATGTCCGGGTTTATTGCGTTGCCCTTATCAGTAAGACTAAGATAGGGTTTATCACTTTCGTTGTCCATCCTTTTCAAAACTCCGTCTTCTAACAGTAAATTAATAATAGGTTCAAGTACAATATATTTGGTATATGCTGTTGTATCAGTGTCGCAGTCAGAATCTAAAACCAAATCATTAAATAAGTAATCGTTGCCATGTAGGTCTTTCCAGAAAAAAGACTTGTTTCCTGTAAACTTTAATATTACTGCATCACAAAGTTCAGCTTTTCTTTTTTTAGTCATAATCTTCTATAATGTGTCAAACTATAAATTTTATGTTAACCCAATAGAACAGTAAAAGCTCATTAGGCATTTCCGCTAACGGCGGTTCGTGCAAAAACTAAAAGTAAAAATTATTTTCATACCCACAGTACCTCTAAACCGGAATAGGTCCGGAAAAATAATCTCGTTCTATTAACCTGTGCACTGATCCACAGTGAATAAAGTCGCAAAAACGGCGTCTCCCTGCTCGGCGATTTCTTTGAGCTTCGGCCTTTTGCGGTAGGGGATTCCACCGCACACAATACTTCAATTTTAATCTGGCTTAAATTTTTCATCATTCATTATTCTCGTTAGTATGATATCGCAGCGTAATCAGAAAGCTAAGATAATTAAATATGCTATACTCAAAACAAAGGATTTGGAAATCCTTCGAAGCAATTTGTTTTTTTATAGGTTAGAGTTATGGAAATCCTGCACAGCTTGGAGAATCCTGCTCAGCGGGATAATTCAGGAAAACCTCGTTATAGCAGGGAAGCCCTTATTTCTTTTTTATATAAATAATTAATATTTTTCCGATATTTTTTAAAAAATCGATAACATACAAATTGACATAGAAAAATAATAAAGAAAGCATACTTAATGTAATAAAATTTCGTATAAAAAAATTATGCGTATGATTTTTTAATTCTTTAACTCTGCTACTTTCTGGATTACTCTTAACATACTCTATTTTAATTGCATCGCCTATAGAATATATTTTGTTAAAATAATCGCTAAAGTATTTATAATTTACACCATTTACAAAATATGAATATTCTATATAATTAACATTATATACGTTAACTTTTCTTCCTTCGTATAATTCCTCTACAACTTCACGAGAATCCAAATTAAAAATTGTTGCAGTTGTTGTACCCTTTTCACTAAATTCGATGTCAAACTCATTCTTCTGAAAATAAAAAATTGCACTTAACCAAGTTAGTATAAAGGATATTGAGAAAATAATTATACTTTTTATTTTAGATTTTTTCATTTTATAATAATTTTATTATTAACAATGCGATCGTGACCTTTGAATTTGAATTATTCTAAACATTAAAGAAGTTAAATATTCAAGACTATTATATCTTATAATTGGAAATTTCTTTTTTATCCTGACTAAGTTGATAAATAAAAATCGACTCTCAACGAAGTTTTGCTACCGTCGTATCAGTTCAACATAGGATTAAATGCAGCTTCGCGAAAGGCGAAGCTGCGTTTAATCCTTATATGTTAGCGACTGGCATATTGTCTGTCCGAAGATGTGTTGTTTGTGTTTTCATTAGTCGCCAAGTTTGGATTTAGAAATACCGTGTCGTTTTCTGTTACCTTTTTCTAGTTCTAAGTTAGCAAATGGAATTGGAAGAAGTGGGTCAAGAAGTTTTTTCTTTGTCTTGTCTGAAACTTGTTTTGTGAAAGCATGAAGCAGCTTCTCTTCAGTTGCAGTCGGTGTCTTGTCGTCTATGTAATGAACGAAAAGTTGATTTATAATTTTTAGCGTTTTAATCCAGTGTCCACCTGCGTGCGGTTTTCGTTCGCCAAGTTCTGTTCTGTAATATTGATTTACTCTACTCCGCAAGCCGCCACCAGTTTCTGTCTGCCCGATGTAAACAATGTTTTCGTCAGGAAACCAAAAACCTGAAAGTCGTTTCTTTAAATCGTTTAGTGTCGGGTTTGGAGCTTTGTCAATTTGAAATTTCGGAACTTTAGAAAGCCAAAACCGAAGTATGTTTTCGTCAATTGGTGCTTGTTCGTAAAGGTTTGAATTTTGGTCAGGTTGTTCGCAAGTTGATATGATGTAAATACCGACAGAACCGCTGTCAAGAGGTTGTCCCCATTTTACAGTTTTTAGTCGTCTTGGGTCAAGTCCCGCAGTATTGAGTAAGTCGTTAATTGTTGTCGCCATTGTTGTAAATGTTTGTCCTTAGCAGTGTCGTGAAATGTTTGCCGCTATCGAAGAAGGGATTTAATAAGTAAAAGAAAGAAGTGTTTAGAAGCACAACTGTTCGTTTACTTACATCGTTTGCTAGAAGCTCAATTCTTTATTTATCTCTCAAATCCCTTCATTTTTTTATTTCTTTTTAACTTGATCTTATCAGCCGTTTTCAAGAGACACTTTTAATCAATTCTAAATATTTTACTCCTCGACATTGAAAACAAACTCCATGTTCAACATGAGAATATTCAGGAAGCCATCCTGCACCGTTACAGCGGGGACACGGATGATAATTTAAATTCTTTTCTGAGTTGAATGATTCGTAAACAGGAACAATATTTTTCTCGTGAAAATCCCAATGGCACCAATTACAAAATGTTGTTAGAGCCTCATCAGGATATTCCCAAGGCAATTTATTTAAAACGTAAAATTTATGATGCACATGGAAGTGATAAGGTTTCCCGGCATCTTCTATAATTGGAAGTTCCTCTTCAATTTCTTCTTCCAACCAAATGCCGTTTTGTTCAACCGTAATATTATGCTTAATGATAGCCAAATCGTACCAAATATTTCCAACACCTGCAATATATTCAGTTTCATTGTTTCCACAGGTTACGCATTTTTCTTTATCTCGTTGTATTATTGCTAATCTTTTAGATCGCCATTCATTTGTTAATAGTAATTCTTCATAAGGGATTAAATTTGGAGTTTGATATCTTTTTAATAAAGCACTAAAATTTTCCATATGCTTTTGACTTTTTAATTAAGCTTCAATATTCAAGATTAGCATTGTCCTTCAAATGGCTGATAACATTTAGCTTCCCGCAACCCAATTGCATAACCCCTTCCTATTAGATATCTTCCCGTAACCCTATTGCATATATTTTTCAATTACTAGAAGTATTCCATGTATTTTCAAACCAATCATAATAACCCAACCCATATTCCAAAATTTCACCCCCTTACTCCATAAAAATAAAATAAACCATCTAATCATTTCCCAATATATTCAATTTTTTTCAATAAATATATGCCGCCTTTATTATTCCATATCTCATTACTTAACTATTTCAATCCTACTTTATTAAGCTAATGTAAATTGCAGGAGAGAAATGCATAGCTCATCATTCTAATTGCCGTTAAAAATATGGGCAGGAGGGAAGAGAAGAATTTCAGAAAAATAATAAAGAACTTAAAACAAGAAATTAATTAATCAAAAAACTTTATAAACTATTTTATACTACTCATCTAATCAAAAATCATTCTTATCCGATCCGCCTTCGTCGTCGATGGCATCTTCATCCGCTGTTTCGAAGTCGTCGTCGGAGACGTCGGAAGAGGTGAAGGGTTCTTTTTCTACGCCTTCGGGTAGTTCGGCTTCTTTAATGCCTAATTCTTCTGTGTCTTCTGTTTCTACTTCATCATTTAAATCGTCGTCTTCTCCCATCAAATCAAAATCTTCCGGCACCGGTATTACTTGTTGGCGTTTTAATTTATCTTTCACCACGTCTCAATGCGTCACGTAGTATAGAGTATTCGATTATATTTTTTATAAATTGTATTGCATTATTGTCTTTGTCCTTAATTAGTGCGCAATTCGATAAATTTCCTAATATAATTTTGTCATCACATATTAAATGTGGAGCCATTTTTTTGATGTAATTTTTCACAGTTAAATATGGTAAAGAACCACTATGTCCACTAGATAATTTTCCGTCATGACTTATTATAAAGTCATTTTTTATTTGAATTAAATGTTTGTCTAGATTTAGTTGTAATGAGTTATGGCTTTTTTCAAAGTCGTCTATAGAAATAATTAAGTAAGTACAACCTTTTGTTGTCCCAAATCTTGGATGATTTTTTTGTTTTGCACCACCCATTACGCCAATTCCGATTGTCAAGTGATTGCCAGATTTTTCCTTTACTAAAAGTTTCTTGTACTCACCCTCCCAACTGCCTCCTCCACTATTGCCAAATGAATCGTATTTTGTTCCCAAGTCTTTGATTATTTCAATATCGTTAAATTTCAAATTTTCAAATGAAGTGTTTTTATCAAAAATAAAATCAATGAGATTTGAAAGAAACGAATGGAATTTTATTGGAGTGTCAACGCCAATATGTCCCCATTCTTTAAAATACTTATGAGTGCTTTTCAAAGAAAGTTCTTTAAATGTATGCCTTTGATATGGTTCATGTTTAATAATATGTTTTGTTAAAGAATGGTTATCTCTTAGCTGATTGAAATTTGGAATTATAGACAATTGATGGTAACTGTTGCCGTTTCTTTTGTGCGTTTCAAATGTCCTGCCATTAGTTACAATAATAAAGTTGGCATTAAAGACTCTGTTATAATATTTTGCTTGATCTATATTTCTGTCTATAATATTATGTTCGTTTTTTTTGCATTCAATAACTAGAATCACATTCTCTTTTTTGTTATTTCCATATACAATAATGTCAGCACGTTTTTTATTACCTTTCTTTATTCTGGACAGAGGTATTTCAACATCGATTAGTTCAGGGGGAACAGATTTTTCAGTTATTAAAAAACCAATAAATGCTTGTCGGATGTTTTCTTCGGGAGTTTGTTTGATTAGTTTTTGCCTAACCGAACATAGTATGCAACCTACCCTATTTCGGGTATATATTTCCTTCGGGAAATATTTATCGACATATAATATCATTTTTGTATTAACGCTTTCAAGTAACATTTAGATACACAAACCCTTGTTCCAACCCCTCCAATAATACTGTTTTCGTAACACATTGCCTAAATATTCCAATTGACTGTAATTTATGTTTTTGTTTTGAATGTCATTATTTGAAATTAATATATCGATCAGTTCAATTTTCTTTAATATTCCACAGGTTGAAACCATTTTTCAAAAACTTGAGCATTGTCATAACAAAACCCTGAAAAATTGAAATTCTCAATAATTAATTCAACCTTAATTTTTAATGAACTTAATTATTTTTCCTATTGCAACAAATTAATTTCTTATTATTTCCCCAATTGAAAATTATTTTAAGCCCAATAAACATCTAAGGGTTTAGTCGCCCGATAAGTTATTGACTAAAAGAGAAAGGTACTACTCGAAAATTAACCCAAAGGTTAAATCGCAATTAATATGTTAATTCAAAAAACTTTATAAACAATCCAATACTATGTCATCCAATCAAAAATCATCCTTATCCGCTCCACCTTCATCATCAATAGCATCTTCGTCAGCTGTTTCGAAATCGTCATCGGAAACCGAATCGTCGGAAGAGGTGAAGGGTTCTTTTTCTACGCCTTCGGGAAGTTCGGCTTCTACGATACCTAATTCTTCTGCTTCGTCTGCTTCAACTTCATCTTCTATATCGTCTTCTTCGCCCATCAGGTCAAAATCTTCCGGTACCGGTAATGCTGTTAATGTATTCGTCTGGTATTGCTTGGGTGCTTCGCCTGTCGTCTTTATACAGCGGGGATAACTGGCGCCTGCTTCTTCGTCGCGGGAAATTTTTATCAGCTCTATTCTAAATGTCCACACAGAGGCGGGATCAAACAAATAATAAATTTTTTGATGCGGATCTACTATAAAATCACAAATTCTGGAATCTTTCATAACCTTTACCTTGCCGGCTTCTGCTTCATTCAATTCCCTGCACGTAATTTCTTTGCCTTTTTTCCAGTTGTCGTCACTCATGTAAAATGATGCATCTTTCGAAGCATCGAAACCGATTGAATTATGTATTGCATAATGAAAGTCGTCGAAAGTCTGCGTAGAGCGGATCTCTATGTCCCGCCATACATCGTCATGATCTTCAAAAGTTACCCTGAATTTATAAGTCGCCATTTGTGAATTTACTTTGTTTCCCAAAAGTAGAAAGAAAATCTTTTTTAATTACCGCTTTTAAAAAAAATTAAACAGGGCGGTTTGTATTGCTTTTTTCCTGAAGTCCAAGACTTTCTCCTACTTTCAGCATATACTGATAGGCCTGGTTGAAATCATTTTGTATATCTCCTTCGAGAATGGCTTCACGGATGGCATTTTTAATTATACCTACTTCTTTCCCCGGACCCAGCCCAAAAGTTTTCATTATGTCTTCGCCCGTGACCGGTGGCTGCCAGTTTCTTATCTTATCTTTTTCTTCTACTTCCTTCAGCTTATCGACTACTATCTGGAAGTTTTGTTTATACTTCTTGATTTTGTATTCGTTTTTTGTCGTTATGTCGGCATGACACAAAATCATCAATGCTTCAATGTCGTCTCCCGCATCAAAAAGCAAACGGCGAATGGCGGAATCCGTCACATGTTCCTGCGCCAAAACGATTGGCCGCAAATGAAGCTGCACAAGTTTTTCCACAAACTTCATTTTCTCATTTAACGGCAACTTGAAATGTCGGAATATGTGCTTGACCATTCTCGCTCCCTTGTCTTCATGACCATGAAAAGTCCAGCCCTGTCCGGGTTCAAAACGCTTCGTTGCAGGTTTGGCAATGTCGTGCAAAATAGCCGCCCAACGCAGCCACAGGTCATCCGAATTGCGGGCAACATTGTCCAAAACCTCCAATGTATGATAGAAGTTGTCTTTATGTCCTTTTCCATTGATGTATTCCACACCAGCCAACAGACAAAATTGAGGGAATATCAATTGCAACAATCCGTTTTTAAATAATAGATCAAAACCGACAGATGGTTTGGAGGAGAGAATGATTTTATTCAGTTCATCCGAAATACGTTCTGTCGAAACTATTTTAATGCGTTCAGCATTTTTTTGAATGGCCTTTAGGGCAAGGTCATCAATCGTAAAATGCAACTGAGAAGCAAAACGTATTGCTCGCATCATTCGCAATGGATCGTCGGAGAATGTCAGTTCGGGATCCAGTGGCGTGCGTATTAATTTTTCTTCTAAATCCTGAACGCCATTAAACGGATCTATCAGTTCACCAAAGTTCGATTTGGTGAGATGAATGGCCATTGCATTGATGGTGAAATCGCGTCTCTTCTGATCGTCTTCCAGCGTTCCGGTTTCTACTATGGGCTTGCGTGAATCGAGGCGATAGGATTCCTTTCGGGCACCGACAAATTCAATTTCGAGGTCATCGTATTTAATCATGGCCGTTCCGAAATTCCGAAAAACCGTTACGGGAACATCCAGTCTTTTTCCAATACGTTCAGCCAGTTCGATTCCGCTGCCGATTACTACGATATCAATATCCTTGCTTATTCGTTTGAGGAAAATATCGCGCACATAACCGCCTACAACAAAAGCTTCCATGTTAAGTTCATGTGCTTCTTCACCGATGATGGAAAAAATAATATGTTGTAGATGTTTTTTCATTAACCGCAGGGCAATTTACCACTTCATCGCCGGATGAATTTTATTTCGCCACCGGTTTTCAACCGCATGATTGTTGAAGGTTGAACTTCGGCTTTTTCATTCTGCCGCCAATTTACGACATAATCAACGCCATTAATAATTTCCGGATCAATTTCATCAAAAGAGGCCGGCCAGGGTTTGCCGCTGATGTTAGCGGAAGTAGAAAGTAAGGGTTTTCTTAACCCACCGATTAGTCGCTTGCAAAATTCATCATTCGTTATTCGTATCCCAACACTGCCATCTTCTGCAATGACTTCCTCCGGCAAGTTTTTCGCTCCATCATAAATAATCGTCAACGGTCGCGTCGAATACTCAATCAATGGCCACGCCGTTTCCGGAACTTCTTTGATGTAGGAGGGAAGACGCCCGCCTTCATCCAGCAAAAGGATAAATGATTTTTCACTTCCTCTTTTTTTCAATTGGCTGACTCTGCTAACCGCTTCTGCACATGTCGCATCACAGCCAATACCCCAGATTGTATCGGTCGGATATAAGATGATGCCTTTCTTTTTCAGGACATCCAGTGTTGTTTTTATTTCAGCGTTAAAATCACTCATCCTGCTAATATATCGTTAATTTCAATCGACTGCGCACAGTTAAAATGTCCGAGCGGACATGCTTTCAATCCATGCAATCCACAAGGCCGACAAGTAAGTTCTAATTTTGTTTCTATGATGCGGGCATTATCGGAAAGCGGTCCAAATCCGAAACCTGGAATCGTAGAGCAATAAACAACTGTCACCGGCGCATTCATGGCGCTTGCCAGATGCATGGGAGCAGAATCGTTTACAAAATTCATTTCAGCTTGCTTCATCAGCGCGGCTGATTGAAGCAATGTTAATTTTCCACAGAGATTTTGGATGTCTGTCGATCCCGCTTTATTGCTAATCGTTTCGGAAACGGCAAACTCTTCTTTGGAACCGAGGAGATAAATTGAATGATCAGGGTTTTTCTGTCTGTAAGTGGTTATCAGTTCAATCCATTTTGATTCCGGAAATGTTTTGGTAAACCAAACCGACGATGGAGCAATGGTGATGAATTTTTTTTGAATGAATGGCTTAATGCTTTCTATGTCGTCAAGCGAAGGATACAATTTAGGTTTTGAAATTTCACCGGTCGACAGATCAGCAATTAAAGAATGATTTCTTTCTGTTTCATGCAGATTATTTCCGATGTCATGTTTGAACTTTTTCGTGAAAAAAAATGAAAACGGATTTTTTTCAAACCCCCTTGTTTCTTTTGCTGATGAAAGGGCTGTCACTATTCCCGTTGCTCCGAAGCGCTGGAGGTTAATTACACAATCATACTTTTTCTTTCGAATAGCATGTATGATTTTCAGTAAGTTTATGTATTTATTTTCTTTCTTATTCCAGACTAAAGCTTCTCTGATAAAAGGATGATTTGTAAAAAGTCCTTCATTTCCTTTGCGAACTAAAATGTCAATTGCAATTGTCTCATCCGATTTCTTCAAATCTTCTAAGAGTGCAGTGGCTAAAATGACATCTCCCGTGAAGGCAGTCTGAATAAGGAGGAAGCTCTTTGGTGTCATTTAAACGGAAATGCTGTAATCTCTTAAAACATCATTCAGCGATGTTTTTTTATCAGTACTCTCTTTTCTCTTTCCGATGATCAATGCACAGGGAACCTGATATTCTCCTGCAGGAAATTTTTTTGTGTAGGATCCCGGAATGACTACAGAACCTGCCGGAACCTCTCCTTTGTATTCAATCGGCAAGGGACCGCTAACGTCGATGATTTTCGTCGACATCGTCAGCACAACATTTGCTCCGAGCACGGCTTCTTTTTTTACCCTGACGCCTTCAACGACGATACACCTGGAGCCGATGAAGCAATTGTCTTCAATAATTACAGGTGCTGCCTGTACCGGTTCCAATACACCACCGATTCCCACGCCACCGCTCAGGTGCACATGTTTGCCTATCTGCGCGCAAGATCCTACAGTTGCCCAGGTATCGACCATCGTTCCTTGATCTACATAGGCGCCGATATTGACGTAGGAAGGCATCAGTATTACTCCTTTGGCTAAATAGCTGCCATATCTGGCTATGCCATGCGGAACGACTCGCACTCCGATGGAGGCATAGTTTCTTTTCAGTTTCATCTTATCGTGAAACTCCATCGGTCCGGCTTCCATTGTTTGCATTTCCTGAATGGGGAAATATAAAATAACGGCTTTTTTAACCCAATCGTTTACCTGCCAGCCATCTTCGACCGGACTGGCGGTGCGCAGTTCGCCTTTGTCGAGCATTTCAATTACTTCGCGAATGCATTTGCGGGTATTTTCATCTTTAAGAAGTTCCCGGTTTTCCCAGACTTTTTCTATTATTTCCTTCATTTGTTCAAATATTAAGGCAAAGAAAAACTACTCTTTTTAAACTTCAAATTAAACTTCAACTATATTTGTCCTGTGTCGAGAATTATGGCAATTGATTATGGAACAAAACGAACCGGTTTGGCGGTAACTGATCCTCAGCGGATTATTGCTACAGCATTGGACACGGTTCCGACCGGCAAAGTAATCGATTATTTGAAGAAGTACATGGAAAAGGAGGAAGTTGAGTTCTTTGTCGTGGGTGATCCTCGCAATATGGATAATACGCCTTCTTCGGTTTCTCCTCATGTCGAGGAATTTATCAGGAGAATCAATAAAAATTTCCCCCTGATTCCGGTAAAACGAATTGATGAACGGTTTACTTCCAAGATGGCTATGAGTTCCATGTTAATTGATGGTTCGAAAAAGTCGGATCGAAGAGACAAATCTCTCATCGATAAAAGAAGTGCGGTAATTATCCTTCAGTCATTTATGGAAATGCATAAAAGTTTATAAGTATATAAAGAGAATGATTTTTTCAATTGTAGCATATGGAGATCCTGTTCTAAAGAAAAGAGCAGCAGAAATCGATAAAAGTTATCCCGGGCTGGACGAATTGATCAGCAACATGTATGAAACCATGTATGACAGCAATGGAGTAGGGCTGGCTGCACCTCAGATCGGACTATCCATACGGCTGTTTGTAGTGGACGGCTCACCTTTCGAAGATGACGATGTAAAGAAATTTAAGCAGGTTTTTATTAATCCTGTTATTACAAAAGAGAACGGGACTTTATGGAAATTTAATGAGGGTTGTCTGAGTATTCCGGGTATTCGTGAAGATATTCAACGTAAGCCGGAAGTTCATATCGAATATTACGATGAAAACTGGAATGCTCATAAAAAGACTTATAAAGGTCTGTCGGCAAGAATTATTCAGCATGAATACGATCACATTGAAGGGATGTTGTTTACTGACAGAATATCACCGTTAAGAAAAAGACTATTGAAAAATAAACTGGCCAACATCAGCAAAGGAATCGTTGATGTTGATTATAAGATGCGGTTTCCGAATTCCGGACGGTAAGTAAAAATCATTTGTACGATCAGGAATGTTAATTATTTATTTGTAAATAAGAATAAACAAACAATTATGGATATACAGGGAGAAAAACTTAAGCTGATAGAATGGTTGCAGAGTTTAACCGATCAATCAATAATTGAGAAATTAAAACTCTTTAAAGGAAATTTATTAGACAAGACTGATTGGTGGGAAACTTTGTCTGTGGCAGAAATAAAATTAATTGATGAGGGTCTAAAGGATATCAAAGAGGGCAGGACTAAACCACATTCTGAAGTAATGAAAAAGTATTACCAAAACTCTTTAAATTAACAAATAATAGAAAAAGCTTACAAAGATGTATCTTGACCAAACAAACTACTATTTTTTACAGAATTACCTTTAAAATGAATAGAATAATTTTTTCAATATTAATGATTCTGATTATTGCTTCCTGTAAATCCGCTAAAGACAGATTAACAGATGAAATAAAATCAGGCGAGCAGATTTTATTCAATGATTCGCTTAAAACATTGAATGAAGTAGAGGCCAACAAAGTTTTTCTGAATTACATTAAATATGCGGAAGTATATAAAGACGATACTGTATCTGCTGCTTATTTATTCAAAGCCGGAGATTTATCCAATGGGTTAAACAGGCCTTCCGAAGCCATTTCTATTTTTGAAAGATTGCGAAAAACTTTTCCGGATTACCGAAAAGCTCCTGCTGCACTATTTATGGAGGGATTTATCTATGAAACACGCATGAACGATCCCGAAAAAGCGAAAGAAAAATACCGGGAATTTATATCTAAATACACTGACCATAGACTAACATCTTCAGCGCAGGCATCGTTAGATCAGTTGGAAGCCAATCTTTCCAATGAAGAACTTATAAAGATGTTTGAAGAGAAAAATAAAAAGCAGAATTAATAAACTACTTCGGTGTAGGATTATTATTTATTGTTCGAATTCTTCGCGAAGTATTTTTTCAAGCTCTTCAACAGAAATGGCAATTTGAATCTGGCCTTCTCGTGAAAAAGATATTTCCCCCGTTTCCTCTGAAACAACTAATGCCAAAGCATCACTTTGTTCGGTGATTCCGATAGCGGCGCGATGCCGCATACCCAAATGCGCTGGAAGTTCAACATTTTCCGTTACCGGTAAAACGCAGCGTGCAGCTTTGATTTTATTGTTCAGAATGATAATAGCACCATCGTGAAGAGGAGAGTTTTTGAAAAAAATACTTTCTATCAATCGCTGTGAAATATCAGCATCCATCAGATCTCCAGTATTGGAAAAGTATTTCAATTGGGATGATTTTGCTAAAACGATGATGGCACCTGTTCTGTCCTTCGACATCTGTCTGCATGCTTTAACTATGGCGGTAATATCGAGCGGCGGGTTTTTCTGCAATTGCCAGTTCCACGGTAAGATCTGTTTCGTAAAATTGTTTTTAGCTAAAATGTTGTTGGTGCCGAGGACGATTAAAAATCTTCTTACCTCTTGCTGAAAAACGATAATCAATGCAATAAAACCCAGACTAATAAACTGTCCGAGAATGGTTCCCAGCAATTCCATGTTCAGGACTTTTACACAAATCCAATACAAGGCATAAACGGTGAGTAGTCCGATGAAGATATTGATGGCCACGCCACCTCGCAACAGATTATATAACTTGTAGAGCAAAAACGTCACGATGATAATATCGATGATATCAATCAACCTGATTGTCAAAAAGCCGATGTGGAAGATGTCCATCTGAGCGTTTACCTTTTAGCTGCGTTTTAAATTGGAGTACAAGATACTTTTTTTGTCATTTTACTGAATACCGTTCACTTTAATCTACTAACATGTATTGATCAATTATTTTTTTCACTTCAATGGCTTCCCTGACATCATGCACTCGAAGTATGGAAGCACCATTCAACAAAGCAATCGCATTTAATACGCTTGTTCCATTTAAAGAGGAGGAAGGATCTGTTTTTAAAACCTTTGTGACCATCGATTTGCGGCTGAGTCCTGCCAGTATTGGGAAGCCAAGTATTTTGTATAAAGAAAGATGCTTTAACAGCTGATAATTATGCGATACACTTTTTCCAAAACCAAAACCAGGGTCAATAACAATATCCGTTACTCCTTCTTTAGTCAGAGCGGAAATTTTCTCTGTAAAAAAACGGATAATCTCTTCGTGAAGGTTTTCATAAGAGGGATTATCTTGCATATTTTGAGGTGTACCTTTCATATGCATCATGATGTAAGGTACTTTTGATCGGATAATAAATGCAAACATGTCAGGATCTAAATTTCCGGCAGATATATCATTGATAATAGAAGCTCCTTCTTCGATGCTGCTTTTCGCAATTTGAGCATAAAACGTGTCGACCGATAAAATGGCATCAGGGAATTCTTTCACTAAAACTTTCAAGGCAGGGAAAATCCGGCTCCATTCTTCTTCTACCGAGATAGGTTTGGCTCCCGGCCGGCTTGATTGTCCGCCGATATCGATAATTTTTGCACCTTCCATTAACAGACTTTCCGCCTTGGTAATGATTGATTTATCATCTTTCAAACGGCCGCCGTCATAGAAAGAATCGGGGGTAATATTTAAAATTCCCATTATTGCAGGTGTTGATAAATCTAAAAGGGTTCCTTTACAGTTTAAGGATTTCTTCACCTTTAAAAATGTATCTTCGGCTCCGTTAAAACTCATTTTTTTATTAATTAAATACGAAAGTAAAAATCCTGTTGAAATTATGGAATCAACGGCAGAATCTGCACAAATTATGGCAGGAAATACGATAGCTCAATTCGACCGAATATTAGGTTCAGCAAGAGAAATCTTTCTCAATAAGATGAAAGATTACGGTACTGCCTGGAGAATATTGCGTGCCAGTTCTATTACCGATCAAATATACATTAAAGCTCAGCGTATCCGAAGCATTGAAGAAAAGGGTATTCAGAAAGTTAATGAAGGGATTGACAATGAATTTTTAGGCATAATCAATTACTGCATTATCGCTTTGATTCAAGCTGAATTCGGTGCTGACCACGAAGTTGAGAGTGATAAAGAGGATGTTACCCGTCATTTCGATTTTCATGTCTCCGAAGCCAAGCGATTGTTGGAAAATAAAAATCATGATTATGGTGAAGCATGGAGAGGTATGAGAATCAGTTCCATGACAGATCTTATTCTGATGAAACTTTTACGCATCAAACAAATCGAGGACAATAAAGGGCAGACAATGATTAGTGAAGGAGTGGAAGCTAATTACTATGACATCATCAACTATTCTGTTTTTGCCCTCATCAAAATGAAGGAGGAAGAATAAAATTCTCCTTTAATTTTAAATCAAAAAACTTTACTCAACTACATTCATAGACAACTTTTTAAAATAGCTTATGAAAATTTTAGCCCAAATATCAAGGATCTTTGTCGGAGTTTTATTTATCATTTCCGGTTTTATTAAGGCCAACGATCCACTCGGATTTTCTTATAAACTCGACGAATACTTTACTGTTTTTCACATGCCCTGGCTTTCAGGAATTTCTCTTGCAATGGCAATCGGAATTTGTGCTTTTGAAATCGGTTTAGGCGTTGCTCTTTTATTAGGAGCGAAAATGAATTTTACCGCATGGTCGCTCTTACTGATGATTGTCTTTTTTACCTTCCTTACTTTTTGGTCGTGGAAATTTGATGTGGTAAAAGATTGCGGTTGTTTCGGTGATGCATTGCATTTAAAGCCCTTCGAATCATTTATGAAGGACATTATCTTACTCGTACTCATCCTCTTTATTTTTATTGGAAAGAATGATATCAAACCACTTTTCGGTGATAGGTTTGCTACCTGGATGGCCTATGCCGGATTTATCGGTTCATTTCTTTTTTCCATGTATTGTTATATGCATTTGCCGGTAATTGATTTTCGTCCCTATGCAATCGGAAAAAGTATTCCGGAAGGAATGAAACTTGCTCCCGACGCAAAAACGGATAGTGTAGTGATGGTTTTCATCTATGAAAAGGACGGCAAGCAGGTCGAATTGAATATGGATCAGTTAAAAACAATCGACGATACCTATAAGTTTGTCGACAGAAGAGATAAAGTGATCAGAGAAGGGGATAAGCCACCCATTCACGATTTTACTATTTCTTCTGCTGATGGAACCGATGTTACCAATGACATTCTTTCCATGAAAAATGTATTTTTATTGGTCGCCTATGATGTCAATCATTCAAATGAAGGTGTGCAGAATCATGTAAACGATTTCGTGGCTTTGTGTCAGAAAGATGGTGTTGAATTTGTCGGAATGACTTCTTCAGGAAAAGCGGAAGTAGAGTCTTTCAGGAAAAAACATAATTCAACATTCGAATATTATTATTCAGATGGAACCATGCTGAAGACAATGATTCGCTCCAATCCCGGTTTAATTTTGCTTAAGAATGGTTCTGTTGCTGCCATGTGGCATTACAACGATTTTCCTTCTTACGATGAAGTAAAGGGGATGATTGCAAAGTAAATTTTTTAGATTTCTTTAGAAGGTTTACTGAAAAAGTTTATTCGGAAAAATTCGATAATCTGAATTCGCTAAACCTGACTTTCAAAAAACTTCCAGATAGAATCAGCAGGAGTAGGAGCGATAATGGTAATTTCCTCTTTCCTTACGGGGTGAATAAATTCCACTTTGCGCGCATGGAGATGAATAGAGCCATCCTCATTCGTACGATCGAAGCCATATTTTACATCGCCTTTTATCGGACATCCAATCGTCGCCAACTGAACCCTGATTTGATGATGTCGACCCGTATGAGGATCAACTTCCAACAAATAATAATTATCCGATTTGCCGATCACTTTATAATCCAGCCACGAGCGTAATGAACCAGGTACTTCATGGTTAAAGGGCTTACTCTTATTTGTCTTCTCGTCTTTTTTCAGGTAGTGGATAAGTGTACCTGCATCTTCCGGCGGCTTATTTTTGACTACTGCCCAATAGGTTTTCTTTATTTTTTTCTCTCTGAATAATTCATTCATCCTTGCCAATGCCTTACTTGTTCGGGCGAAAATAATAATGCCGCTTACCGGCCTGTCAATGCGATGAACAACACCGATGAATGCAGCACCCGGCTTTTGGTATTTTTCTCTAAGATAATCCTTCACCATGTCACTCAACGGCTTGTCGCCTGTCTTATCGCCTTGAACAATTTCCCCGGATTGTTTATTCAATACGATCAAATGATTGTCTTCGAATAGTACATTCATGGTGTTATTGCAGTATTTTAAAATGGGTGAGCAAAAGAAAAAATAATTTTGAAGTTTTAACAGATACGAAGGATGTATTTCCGGATTTAGTATTGTTCCTTTTCATTTGGAAAACTTCCTGTTTTAACGTCACTGATATAGTTTTCAGTGGCAGTTTTTATTGAATCATACAGATTCAAATATCTTCTTAGAAAGCGTGGATGGAATTCATGCGTAATTCCAATCATATCGTGTAATACAAGTACTTGTCCATCTACTTGTCCTCCGGCACCAATTCCAATAACCGGAATTTTAATTTCACTAGCTACTTGTTCGGCGAGTTGGGCCGGAATTTTTTCTAATACAATGGCAAAGCATCCGCTCTCGGTTAAAACGTGAGCATCTTCAATCAACCGTTTTGCTTCGGCGTCTTCTTTAGCACGAACAACATAGGTTCCGAATTTATAGATAGACTGCGGTGTGAGACCGAGATGTCCCATTACAGGAACTCCTGCTGACAAAATTCTTTCGACTGAATCCTTTATTTCTTTTCCGCCTTCCATTTTCACGGCATGCGCACCCGACTCTTTCATTATTCGAATAGATGAATTCAGCGCTTCTTTCGAATTCCCCTGGTAAGATCCAAACGGCAGGTCAACCACAACCAAGGCTCTTGTTACAGCTCTGACAACAGAACCTGCATGGTATATCATCTGATCCAGTGTAATGGGCAGGGTAGTGGAATGTCCGGCCATCACATTGGAAGCCGAATCACCAACTAATAAAACATCAATCCCTGCATCATCTAATATACGGGCCAATGAAAAATCATAAGCCGTTAACATGCTTATTTTTTCCCCACGTTTCTTCATTTCCTGAAGGGTATGAGTGGTTACCTTTTTATCTTCGGTTTTTCCTGCTATCGACATGACCTTTTGATATTTAGTTTAAAAAATTGCCTGAATTCATAAATTATGTTAAGGTAATACCCCAAAACTACAAATAAGTTCTATGCATGATAAAAAAAATTAGATTTGCAGTTATGAAGAAGATTATTGCTGCTTTTTTATTGTCAGGTGTGTTGTTTTATGGCTGCGAAACTGACTTTGATGTCATTGCTCCTTATAAGGAAGTAATGGTCATTGACGGCCTTTTGAACGTGCTTGATTCGGTTCACACTGTTCGCATCAGTAAGGCCTTTTTAGGAGTAGGAAATGCATTGGTCATGGCTCAACAAAATGATTCTCTTACCTATGGTGATATCTTAGACGTTAAAATGCAACGTTTAGTGAATGGTTCTGTTACGGAGACATTTTCACTTTCGCGCACAGAGTACAACGACAAAGACACCGGTGTTTTTGCTTCCCGATATGTTCTTTATTCTACAACACATCCCATCTTCGATGATGGCAGCGAATATAAAATCATTGTTGCCAATAATCAAACGGGTGTTGTTGCCGGCTCGACAACAAAGATTGTTAAGGACATGGTCGTTTCTTCGCCAAATCCTACGAAGGACTCTGTCGATTTAACAGGGCCTGCCTTATCTATCGCTCGTTACAGTGAATGTAAGAATGCTGTTTTTTATGAGCTCATTATTCGGTTTCATTACAGGGATATTGATCCTTCGGGTATTTCCACTCAAAAGTACGTAGATTGGTATTTTTCCACTCCTTCTGTGATAGACCCTGCCGGGGTACGCTACAACTTTTATAAATACGATCTTTTTCAGAATTTAGGATTACATATTCCCGACAATCCCGGATACACCAGAAGAATTGATTCATTATCCGGTAATATTCGTCCTTTCGAATTCATCCTTTTAGCCGGAAGCGAAGACTTGCAAACATACATTCAACTGAATAAACCATCAACCGGAAATGTTCAGGAAAGACCATCGTTTACAACAGTTGAAAACGGGCTCGGACTCTTTACCAGCAGGGTAGTCCATTCAGAATTTAAGCACCCGAATTTGCAAACTGTTGCCGCTTTTGATACTTGTGTGTTTACAAGAAATAAGAACTTCCAATTCAATTAAGTGCCTCTTTGACACCCGTTTTTTGAATTATTTTGACTGTTTTTATGTCAACTGACAATTTAACTTATTCTTTTATGGTGGCACTAAGATTGACTTTCAGGGATTAAACCTTGAAAAAATAATAATAAACACATAAAAAATATGAGAAAAGTAATAGGCATTGACCTTGGTACAACAAACAGTTGTGTTTCCGTAATGGAAGGCAACGAACCCGTTGTAATCCCTAACAGTGAAGGTCGTCGCACCACACCTTCTATTGTCGCCTTTTTAGATAATGGTGAAAGAAAAGTAGGCGATCCTGCAAAACGTCAGGCAATCACGAATCCCAAAAATACAATATCGTCAATCAAAAGATTCATGGGAGAAACTTTCGACGGTATTACCAAAGAAAAAGACAGAGTTCCATACGAAGTAGTAAAAGGAGAAAACAATACACCACGAGTAAAAATTGGTGATCGTTTATACACTCCACAAGAGATTTCTGCTCTTGTACTTCAAAAAATGAAAAAAACTGCCGAAGATTATTTAGGAAATGAAGTGACCGAAGCAGTTATTACAGTTCCTGCTTATTTTAACGACAGCCAGCGTCAGGCAACGAAAGAAGCCGGAGAAATTGCCGGCTTGAAAGTGTTGAGAATTATCAACGAACCAACTGCAGCATCACTTGCATACGGCTTGGATAAAAAGGGCAAAGATGAGAAGATCGCTGTTTTCGATTTAGGTGGTGGTACATTTGATATTTCCATCCTCGAATTGGGCGAAGGAGTATTTGAGGTTAAATCAACCAACGGAGATACACATTTGGGTGGTGATGATTTCGATCAAAAAATAATCGAGTGGTTAGCAGAAGAATTTAAGAAAGACGAAGGCATCGATTTACGTCGTGATCCAATGGCACTGCAACGCTTAAAAGAAGCTGCAGAGAAAGCAAAAATTGAATTATCAAGCTCAGCACAGACAGAAATCAATTTGCCTTATATCATGCCTGTCGATGGAATTCCGAAACACTTAGTAAAAACATTAACACGCGCGAAGTTTGAGCAGTTGTGTGATGATTTAATTCAACGTACACTGAAGCCATGTGAAAAAGCACTGGCCGATTCAGGACTTTCAGCAAGTCAGATCGATGAGGTAATCCTCGTAGGTGGTTCCACCCGAATCCCTGCAATCCAGCAATTAGTAGAAAAGTTTTTCGGAAAAACTCCACACAAAGGAGTGAATCCGGATGAAGTTGTTGCTATCGGAGCGGCTATCCAGGGTGCCGTTCTTACAGGAGAAGTAAAAGATGTACTCTTATTAGATGTTACTCCACTTTCATTAGGTATTGAAACAATGGGCGGTGTAATGACTAAACTAATCGACTCCAATACAACTATTCCAACGAAGAAGAGTGAAGTGTTTTCAACCGCTTCTGATAACCAGCCATCTGTTGAAATTCATATCCTTCAGGGAGAACGCCCAATGGCAAAGGACAATCGCACCATCGGAAGATTTCATTTAGATGGACTTCCTCCTGCACCACGTGGTATTCCTCAGATTGAAGTTGTTTTTGATATCGATGCAAATGGTATACTCCACGTTACTGCGAAAGACAAAGCAACCGGCAAATCTCAGAATATTCGTATCGAAGCTTCTTCCGGCTTAAGCGATGATGAAATCAAAAAAATGAAAGCGGAAGCAGAAGCCAATGCAGAAGCTGATCGCAAAGTAAAAGAAGAAACAGAGAAAGTTAATCAGGCCGATTCATTAATCTTCCAGACTGAAAAACAACTGAAAGATTACGGCGATAAGATTTCTGCTGATAAGAAAGAGCCAATTCAGAAAGCGTTGAGTGACCTGAAAGATGCTCATAAGGACAGAAACCTTGCTGCAATAGAAACATCGATGGCTTCTTTAAACACCGCATGGCAGGCAGCTTCTGAAGAGATGTATAAAGCAACTCAAAATGCAGCACAACCGGAAGGTCAGCCAACCGGCGATGCAGGGGAAGCAAAAAATGATTCTGAAGTTACAGACGTTGATTTCGAAGAAGTCAAGGAAGATAAAAAGTAATCATTAAAACTGTAAAAAAAAAGAGACCATTTGGTCTCTTTTTTTTTGATTTCAATTTTTAATGCTTTTACATTTTCACGAACCGTGCAGATCCGCGGAAATTATTATTTCGGAAAACGATGAAGTAAATTCCGGAAGGGAGTTTTTCCAGGTTCAATTCATACCAGGATTCTTTTATTAATTCTTTGGGTACAGAACAAACCTTGCCGGTAATATCCGTCACAGTAAATTCATCCATGTTTCCTGTTTCACCTGTAATATGAAGATAAGTCCGGTTATTTGCAGGATTTGGAATAACAACCAATCCAGCATCTTTCAGAATAGGGTTAATGGACGTAGTAATCTGAGAGGCAAAACAGGTTCCATAAATCGTAGTAGTAGTGCGCTCAGCATTTTGATTAACGATATCGGTAATATGGCTAATGCAAATTTGTGTATCCGTTACCGCACTGAAATATATACGGATAAGTTGTTGAGCAGAAGCGGAGCGGTCGAGTGAAGAATCTTCGAGTGAAATTCCGATTACCTCATTGGTGGAAGAAATGAATCTGGCATCAACCGGAAAATTAATCGGATCGGCGAGACTCACGACACCGGAAATGTTTATACCGCTCATGGTAAACTGATATGCTTTTACCTTGGTGGCCGTATTCAGCACTTCAATATCAACAAAATGATTGGTGAAATCAACGTTTTTAATAGCAAGACTAACCAGATCTGTCGGGTTTAAAATGTTCCGAGGGAAATTGCAATGATTGTGTGTACTTCCACTTGGATGCAGAGGATTCTGACGACGGCACCAGTTAACCAGAGCTGCATCATAAACAGACAAGGAAGAATCTCTGTTTAAATCATTACAATTCGATGCCGGAATGTTGGATTGAAGCATGTCCATGTAGGTGTAAACATCCATGGAATCTAAAACAGTATTCTGTGCTACGTCTCCATAGACTCCCGGACCGTTACAAATGCCGTCGCAATCCATTTCGGCATTGCCTCCGGGTAATCCTGTACAATCTACAAATGGTGTACAGTTCGGAAGAATGGTGTAGGTAGGAGGGCCGGAAGGATTTTGTGTAATATGCATACAGACCTGCGTGGCATTGTTAATATAATTCGTTTCATATCTTCCGAATGCATCAGGAAGGTGTTTGGAATTAATGATAACAGCAACTCTATAATCACCTGTTGGGACGTCTGTAATGTCAATCCATTGGCATTGCGTTCCTGCGCCATAAGCATCGTAGCATCCGGCAGAAATTCCCATATTCCCACAGGTGTATTGTCCCCATCCGCAAAGATCGATCACACAAAAACCATTTTTATGTCCGGCAGGAACAATGTTTCCATTGGAGTCGAACAAACGATAATCGCCATATCCTTCATAATGGTCGTGTCCGTGACAGTTATTGAGGTTGAACATGCCCGGCTGTGTTGTGGAATTTCCGATATAAAAGTCAAGTGTTCCTATGTTATTGATCCTTGAAGTAAACGAAATAACATATCGAGTTCCATAACCTGTAACGCACCCTTCATCGACATCGCAAAATGCTGCAGTATGTGTTAATAAGGAGAGCGATTGAATAAAAATGGTGGAGTCAATTTCCAGATCCGGACCTGCACAGGCAGGATTCGGAAAAAAGATACAACTGCCGTCGTCAACGGAAGCCAAAGGATTGTAATTGCAGGCAGTAAGGTCCGTACAACCGGCAACCGGTCCAACAAAAGAAAAATCAAAATCAATAGAGGAGGAGCAAGAGTCCAGGTTGTCGCCGATGCGAATCAAGTACCTCGTATTAGCCAATAGAATTACATTCAGCGTGGCCTGTGTACCGCAGTTGTTATCATCGTTGTAAGCATAAGTTCCCTGCACTCCTTCATTATAAGGAAATAAAGGGCAGGTAGTATAAATCCAAATTTGAGTGTTGCAGGTGTTCAATGAACAGGTACTGAATGAATACATTCCGTTTATGGTTGGTGTGTATTCATACCAGGTGTCGTCAAACATAGCCGTATGTGTTCCGAATGCAAGCATGGTTGGATCGGTACAAAAATTTCCCGGCGGACAATTAAATGATTTTTGTTGTCCATAACCGTAATTCGCTCCGCTGGAAATCAACACACCATTCAGGTAAAGCCAATAACCACCGGGAGCCAGGAGTCCGTCTCCATAGCTGTCGTGTATGGAAAAAGTAGCACAGGCAGATGAATCGACACAAACTGTATCACCTACAAATCCGCCGGAAGCAATGGTAATTCCCTGGGCATCTTTTAAATCCCAGCTAATTTCATTCTGGTAACCGTCAGGAATGATATGTATAATTACTTCGGATAGTCCGTTAGCACATGTAGCGAAAATAATCTTCGAAGTAAAAATAAAAAAGAGGGTAAGGAGTTTTTTCATGGGGGGATTTCTTTCTATAAATTAAGGCAATTTTTTTTGAAAAAACTCAGAATCCTCAAAAATCTTCCAATTAATATTTTCTATCTATTGATTTTTTATAAATTTCATTGTTTGCTGAATTGATCAGATTTTAAAATTTGCGGGTTCTTATATTATCACTCATTTATGAGGTTGTATTGTTATTATTTCTACTGCAATTTTACGGGATGAAAATTGCAGGAATTATATCTCTTATACTCTTATCTTGTTTGCAGAAAGCGAATGCCTGGGGATTTTGGGGACATCGAATGATAAACAGGATGGCTTGTTTTACATTGCCTCCTCAACTCTTTCCATTTTATAAAACCCACATTGAATTTCTTACAGAACATGCGGTCGATCCGGACAAGAGAAGGTATTCAGATCCTGCGGAGGCGCCACGACATTATATTGATTTGGATCATTATGGAAAAGAGCCGTTCGATACCTTGCCGCCTAAATGGAGTGATGCAGTTATAAAATTTTCGGAAGATTCTTTAAATGCTTATGGAATTGTTCCCTGGTATATTCAAAAAGTTTATTACCGTTTGGTAAAGGCATTTTCGGATAAAGATGTTAATCGTATTCTTTATTACTCAGCGAATCTTGGTCATTATATTGCCGACTCACATGTGCCTCTTCATTGTACAGAAAATTACAACGGTCAAATGACAAACCAAACGGGTATCCATGGTTTTTGGGAATCCCGGCTTCCTGAATTGTTTGGCGGTAATTACGATTTTTTTGTCGGACGATCTGAATACGTTGAGGATTTACAAAGCTTTTGCTGGAATGTCGTCAGACAAAGTTATGGGGCACTGGACTCTGTTTTAATTTTCGAAAGAAATTTAAATGCAGATTTCGAAACCGATAAAAAATACGCCTATGAAATGCGAGGAAATCAACTGGTGAAAACCTATAGCAAAGATTACTCGGTTTCTTACCATGATAAATTGAACGGTCAGGTAGAACGAAGAATTCAGCAGGCAATTATTGCTGTTGGTTCTATTTGGTATACGGCCTGGGTAAATGCCGGTATGCCTGAGCTGCTCGTAAATGCAACTTCCCCGGGAGAAGAAAATATTCCTGAAGAAGAAAAAATTCCGGGCGATGCAACAAAAACTTTTTTTAAGAAACGTAGTTGCGATTGAAGGTTCTGCGGTTTTTTATTGGCTAAGGAGTAAGTATTAGCAAAGTTTATAACGTAGACAAATTTGCATTCTCAGTGGCGCTTAGCTTTTTAAAAATGACCATTGAGACACGGAGTGCACGGAGTTTCACGGAGAGCACGATCTTCTCTGTGTAACTCCATGTCCTCCATGCCTCCATGGTTAAAAAAATACCGGCACGAAAATTCACGGAGTTTTCGATAACAATTGCATACTCCCTAACGTTAAGCTTTACTATGCCTCCATTAAAGACTTTGCAAAAGCATGTCTTAAAATTGTTTGCTTTCTATTGGGGCCAACGGAAACAATGCTAATTGGAACGCTTAATTCTGCTTCTAAAAAAGAGATGTAGTTTTTCAATTCATCCGGAAGCTGGTTTTCAGAATCGATTTCGGATAAGTTTTTTTGCCAACAAGGAATGTCTTTGTAAACAGGGGTGATTGTTTCATTGACTATGTCGTAAGGCATATAATCGTAACGGATGTTATTGATGAGGTAATGAGTACAAACGCGAATGGTATCAAATCCACTTAAAACGTCTGCTTTAGTCATGATAAGGTCGGTAGTGCCATTAATCATGATTGAGTATTTCAAAGCAGGAAGATCGAGCCATCCGCAACGACGGGGGCGACCGGTAGTAGCACCAAATTCACTACCACTTTTTCGGATTCGTTCTCCTGTTTCATCTGTTAACTCTGTCGGAAAGGGGCCGCTACCTACCCGAGTACAATAAGCCTTAAAAATACCATAAACCCGACCGATTGTTCCGGGTGCAATACCAAGACCGGTACAAGCTCCTGCTGTAATCGTATTGGAAGAAGTCACAAAAGGGTAGGAGCCAAAATCGATGTCCAATAAAGCACCTTGAGCGCCTTCGGCTAAAATCTTTTTTCCTTCACGAAGTTCTTTATTGATGAGATGTTCGCTGTCGACGAAATTTAATTTTTTCATTTGCTCAATAGCATCGAAAAATATTTTTTCATCTTCCTGAACTTCGGGCTTGTAGTTTAAGCCGGCTAATAAAGCGAGGTGTTTTGTTTTGAGACGGTTGTATCTGTCGAGGAAGTCGTTCGTTTCTATGTCGCCGACACGTAATCCGTTACGTCCGATTTTATCCATGTATGTCGGACCAATACCCCGAAGTGTCGAACCAATTTTTTCTTTTCCTTTAGCTGCTTCAGAAGCTGCATCGAGCATTCGATGAGTAGGAATGATGAGGTGTGCTTTTCGCGAGATGAATAGACGCTTGTTAATATCGACATTCAATAATCTCAATGCATCCAGCTCTTTTCGAAGTGTGATAGGGTCGATAACCACGCCATTTCCAACAATATTTACTGTTCCTTCTCTGAAAATTCCGGAAGGTATTGTGTGTAAAACATGCTTTATTCCTTCGAACTCCAGCGTATGGCCGGCATTTGGTCCACCCTGAAAGCGTGCTACCACCTGATAATTCGGTGTCAATACATCAACGATTTTTCCTTTTCCTTCGTCCCCCCATTGGAGTCCGAGTAAAACGTCTGCAGGCATGAAAAAAAATTAGTGGTTTAGTTGGATTGAAAATTCAGCAGCTATAGTTTGTGTTAAAAACTAAACAGACTACTCTTTTACTGTTAATTTAATTCTGAAACTGACGAATGGCAGCAGGAAGGTCTTCCGTGATGGTAAATACCGTATTCAATTTGGTAATGATAAGCAGTTCTTTTATCTTATCATTGATGCAACAAATTGTTGTATCGCCACCGTTTTTTCTGCTTTTTGTAAGGATGTTTACTAACACGCTTAATCCATTACTGTTCAGATATCTGAATTCTTCCATGGAAATTACGAAACTCGTAATCCCTTTATTAATAAACTCCTGGATTTCGTCCAAAAGTGGAGTTGCCTGATTTTTATCAATCAGATTACCGCTCATTTTTACAATGGCGTACGTTCCTTTGTTGTTGATTTGATATGTAAAGTCCATGGTGTGAAAGTAAGCGTTTAATTACGACCTGCAAATGATTTTTTTAAAATTTTGAACAGGATAGAAACAATGGATTGTTCATTTAAAGCAATATTTCATTCGTGGATTTATTTTTCTTTGATATTCTTACATTGCCCTGTATTCTGTAATTCGCGACATTTTCCGAATAAATTCAGCGAATGATGGGTGATGTCGAATTTTAAAATTTCCCCCATGGTGCTTTGTATCTGATGAATTCTGGGGTCGCAAAATTCGAAGACATGCTCGCAGTCTTCACAAATTAAGTGATCGTGTTGCCTGTAGGCATAGGATTTTTCATACCTGGAAATATTTTTGCCAAACTGATGTCGGGTGATTAATTCGCAGTCGAGGAGTAATTCCAGGGTATTGTAAACAGTTGCCCGGCTTACTTTAAAGCCCTTGTTTGTGAGGTGAACATAGAGCGATTCCACATCGAAATGATCTTTCAGATTATATATTTCGTCTAGAATATTAAATCTTTCCTCTGTTTTGCGATGACTGTTTTTTTCGAGGTAATCTGTAAAAATTTTTCGAACGGATGTATGAATATCGGTAGCTGACATTGGAGGATTCCCGGTTTTCAACCGATTGTTTTCGGAGAAGTTGATTAGAATATTTTTATTAGTGTAGAATAATTTGCAAGAAACGATAACTATTAATTTTCGATTTTAATTTAAGGAACTTCCTCCGTCAATTCTGCTGACAGTTAAAATTCCATTGATTTCTTTTAACTTCTGAATGAGTTTATCGAGGTGATGGGTATCGTGAACGAAAAGCATAATGGTTCCTTCAAAAACTCCATCGGTAGATTCAATACTAATGCTCCTCATATTCACCTTTAATTCGCTTGAAATGACTTTGGAGATTTTATTGACTACTCCAACTTCATCGATGCCTGTCATTCGAACACCTGCAAGGAAGGCAATTTGTTGTTGTTGCGTCCATTTCGCTTTAACAATGCGGTATGCATAATTCGACATTAACTGAATCGCATTCGGACAAGATGTCCTGTGAATCTTGATGCCGTCGCTAATAGTGATAAATCCGAAAACGTCATCGCCCGGGATAGGATTGCAGCAAGGAGAAAGTTTATAGTCTATTTTGTCCAGGTTTTCACCGATAACTAAGTTGTCACTGGATCCCCGAATACTCTTGACAATTTGTTCGAGCGAATTTTGCTCAATGCGCGGAGGTGTTTTGGCTTTCAGGTTGCCTTTATCATGAGCAAATTCTTTCAGGTCCTGAATGTCAATAATTCCTTTGGCGATTCTGTAAAACAATTCCATGCTACTTGGAATCTTATAGTAGGCGAGGAGTTCGTTTATATTTTCATGGGTGAACTGGATTTTCAAATGCTTTAATTTTCGCATAAGAATTTCTTTTCCATCTTCCGCCAGCTTTTTCTTTTCTTCTTTTAACGCCGTCTTGATTTTGGATTTCGCTTTGGCTGTAACAACATAGCCCAGCCAGTCTTCTTTTGGAACCTGTTTATTGGAAGTGAGTATCTCGACCTGATCGCCGCTTCTTAGCTTATGAGAAAGCGGAACGAGTTTGTGATTGACTTTCGCGCCAATGCATTTACTGCCGAGGTCTGAGTGAATTTCAAAAGCAAAATCGAGCGCTGTTGCATTTCCCGGAAGCATTTTCATATCGCCCTCGGGAGTGAAAATAAAGATTTCATCGGAGAAAAGATTCAACTTGAAATCGTCAATGAAGTCCAATGCATTTGTCTCAGGTGTCTCCAGCAGCTCGCGAATTTTTTGTATCCATTCGTCGAGTGCCGATTCAGCAGCAGACTCTTTGTATTTCCAATGAGCGGCAAAACCTTTTTCAGCAATTTCATTCATGCGCCTTGTACGAATCTGAACTTCTACCCATTTTCCATACAGACCCATAACCGTTGTGTGCAACGATTCGTAACCATTCGCTTTGGGAGTAGAAATCCAATCCCGTAAACGGTCGGGATTCGGCTGATAAAAGTCTGTGATGATAGAGTAGGCCTTCCAACACATGGCTTTCTCATTTTCTTCCTCTGTATCGATGATTATGCGTACGGCAAAGAGGTCGTAGATTTCCTCAAAAGTAACTCCTTGCCGTTTCATCTTTACCCAAATGGAATGAATCGATTTCGAACGACCTTTCATATCAAATACGAAATCTTGTTTTTTTAATTCCTCTTTTATCGGCTCAGTAAATTCATTGATGAATTTATTTCTTTCTTTTTTTGTCTCTTCAATTTTCGAGAAAATCTCATTGTAGATTTCAGGTTCAGTATATTTTAAAGCAAGATCTTCGAGTTCAGTCTTGATTGAATACAAACCTAAACGATGAGCTAGTGGAGCATACAGATAGGCTGTCTCGGAAGCGATTTTTAATTGTTTGTCTCTCGGCATTGAATCCAGCGTGCGCATGTTATGCAACCTGTCTGCCAGTTTAATGAGGATTACACGGATATCATCCGAAAGCGTGAGAAGCATCTTGCGGAAGTTCTCTGCCTGAAGGGATGTTCCTTTATCAAAAACTCCGGAAATTTTTGTCAACCCATCAACTATCGAAGCCGCTTTCTCTCCAAAGGAATTGCTTACATCTTCAAGCGTAAGGTGTGTGTCTTCGACGGTATCATGCAATAGCGCGCAGACAATAGCCAGCGGACCCAATCCAATTTCTTCGGCACAGATTTGAGCAACTGCAAGCGGATGAAGAATATAGGGCTCACCGGTTTTTCGACGCATGTCTTTATGTGCCTCAAGCGCCATGTCGAATGCGAGTCGAATGGTTTCTTTATCGCCTTTTCCCAGAGAAGGACGTAAAGCACGCAGCAATGCACGGTAGGCCTTTAAGATGAGGTCTTTTTCAGTATCTGCTCCGGAAATATTGGTGGATTGCTCTGCCATAATTTAACTCAAATCTTTTCTGCAACCTTTTTTAAAGCGAGAATGGAATAGGAAGTGTCTTCTTTCCGAATGGTATTAACCAGTTTTCCCAATCCGGTAATCTCCATTTCAACAACATCTCCATCTTTCAACCATTGTGGTTTAAATCCGGGGTCATTCAACAATCCTGTTCCATTTAATTCCAAAAAGCATCCTGTCCCAACCGTTCCTGAACCAATTACATCTCCGGGAAGCAAATGGACTCCATAGGATGCACGCTCGATAATTTCAGCAAACGTCCAATTCATGTCTTTCATATTGCCTTTGCTAACAGTAATTCCATTTACGCGACAAACCATTTCCAAAGCATAATTTTTCCCGGTATGTCCGGAAGGGGGTTTTACAGAATATTTCTCCAACTCATCTGAAGTCACGAGCCACGGACCAATTACCGTCGAGAAATCTTTTCCTTTTGCCGGCCCCAGGTTCAAAATCATTTCTTCCATCTGAAGCGTACGTGCACTCATGTCGTTCATGATCATAAATCCGGCAATGTAGGAGTCGGCTTCTTCGGCGCGGATATTTCTACCTTTTTTTCCAATTACAATAGAGACTTCCAATTCGAAATCGAGTTTGTCGAAATGATCGGGCATGCAAACGATATCACCCGGTCCCTGTATGGAGTTGTGGTTGGTAAAATAGAAAATAGGGTATTGGTCGAATTCAGGAATCATTGGAACTTTACGATTTCTCCTTGCAGCTTCTACGTGCTGCCTGAATGCATATCCATCGCGGCAACTGGTAGGATTGGGAACAGGGGCCAGTAGGTTTTTCTCGTCAACATCATCGGGAGTTATATCCGATTTTTTATCCTTAATAGTTGCCTCAACTTTTTTAGCAATTTCCATTGCTTTTTCTCCAAGTTTTAAAAAACCTGACATGTTATCGGGAAGTATGCCCAGCTCAAAGGCACTCGCTTTTTCAGTCAGATTGTAAATTTTACCATCCAAATAAATTCCGAGATGTTGTTCATCACCGGAAGTGTAGCTTACTAGTTTCATAGAAGTAGTTTTTCAATGCAAAAATAACATTCCTACCGACAGTTAGGGCACAAAAAAAAGGGTTGCCTTTTAAAAAGCAACCCTTTTCAAGGATTCCGATGTTAAAAAACATCTGGATTTATGTTTATTTGATGATTAGCTTTCGTTGAATGGCTTGTTTTCCATCATCAATTGTTATGATAAAAATTCCTTTGCGCGAGGAGATTTCATCATCAATTGTAAGTTCATAGATGTCATTTTCTTCTAATGAAAACTTTGAAGGGACAATTTTTCCTGTAATATCCCTGACTGTTACTTTGTTATCTAGTTTGTTATTAATTCCTGACAAATAAACCTTTCCTGAGGGAGAAGGGTTTGGATAAACCGATATCTGCTTATTGTTTTTATTGTTGATAACGGTAGAAGCATACCTTTTTACCTGTCCGTTGTTATCGGTTTGAAGCAAACGATAATATGAGACTCCATCAAGCGGGGAATTGTCTTTAAAAGTATATATACGTTCTTTGTCGTAGTTGCCGATACTTTCAACAGACCCTATCGGATAATACGTGTCATCGTCGATCGATCGTTCAATTGTAAAAGAAGTATTCTGAACATCTTTTTGAATCAGCCATTCAACATCTACGATCTTATCGTTGAGTGTGGCAGAGAAAGAAACCAATTCAATCCTGAAAAAATTCATCGTTCCGGTTTGTGTAGCCGAATGTCCTGTAACGGCAGTTGTTCTTTTCTTCCTTAATTGTGGATCAGGATAGCGTTTAATTGAGATAACAGCGGCCTCAACAAGCGTACTCATCGAAATTAATAACAGAGCGATGAAACGAATTTTTTTATTGACAGAATTTCTCTGTGGTTTTTTTACGTCCTTTTTTTCTGATTTCACTTTGTGAACCTGTGCAATGAAATCGAGGTAGGCTTCGAGCTTTGATTTTTTCATGGTGTTTGATATCAATAATTTAATTGATAACTGATTGGATTATACACCAATTAATACTGATGGTTTCTCTTAAGTAGAATGATTTTCGTTAAAATTTGTATATTTTTTTTCCCGAAAGTGGAACAAAAAAAAAGATTCCATTTTTACGCTTATTTATTCATACAACTTGAAAAAAAAGAATTACAATTACTTCTTGTAAATTGAAAATTCATTTAAAAAGAAATAAGTAATTTTGTAACCTAAATTAGAGAGTTATGCCGCAATACCATAGGATGGGGAGTGTGCCTCATAAAAGACATACACAGTTCAGGAAGCCCGACGGCGCATTATATGCGGAAGAGTTGGTTTCAACACATGGTTTTTCCAACGTGTATTCACTAATTTATCATTGTTTTCCGCCTACAATGATAAAAGAGGTTGAAAAATCGTATTCCGTAATTCCGGAGATTGCTTTTGAACGATCTCTCAAACACCAAAGTTTCGAAGGATTTCATGTTAAGCCCGAAGACGATTATCTGAAAAGTCGAATTCCGGTTTTAGTAAATGCCGATGTACATGTTTCTTTAGCAGCACCAAAGAAATCGTTAACAGATTATTTTTTTAAAAATGCAGATGCAGATGAAGTGATTTTTATCCACGAAGGATCGGGAGTTTTAAAAACCATTTACGGACAAATTGAATTTGGTTATGGAGATTATGTTGTAGTTCCCAGAGGAACTATTTATCAAATTCATTTCAATACTTCTGATAACAGACTTTTTATTGTAGAATCTTTTACGGCCATCGAATTCCCGAAGCGTTATCGAAACGAACATGGCCAGTTTGAAGAGCATGCTCCTTTTTGCGAGAGAGACATTCGCCGGCCTGTTAATCTGGAAACTTTCGATAAGAAAGGAGATTTTCGTGTCTTGATCAAAAAGCAAGGAATAATCTATCCATACATTTATGCATCTCATCCTTTCGATGCAATTGGTTGGGACGGTAATTTTTATCCTTATGCTTTATCCATTCACGACTTCGAACCAATTACCGGAAGGGTGCACATGCCGCCACCCATTCACCAGACTTTTGAAGCGCACAATTTCGTCATTTGTTCTTTTGTTCCGCGCTTATTTGATTATCATCCATTGAGTGTTCCTGTACCCTACAATCACAGCAACATCGATTCTGACGAAGTTCTTTATTATGTCGACGGTGATTTCATGAGCCGAAAAAGTGTAACTCGTGGTATGATTACTTTGCACCCCGGAGGAATTCCTCATGGTCCTCATCCGGGAACAGTTGAAAAAAGTCTGGGTCAAAAAGAAACCAAAGAACTTGCCGTTATGGTCGACACATTCAGGCCTTTGATGATTACCAAGGATGCTCTAAAAATAATGTCGGATGATTATTATAAATCCTGGCTCGATTAAGTTTATTAAAAAAGCCCGTCTTCAAAATGGAAGACGGGCTTTTTTGCTTTCTGTGTGTGTTAGGCATAGAGTGGAAACCGTTCCATCAAGGTATGAACTTTTTTCTTTACAGCAGCAATTTTTGTTTCATTATCGTTATTCATCAAAACTTCGTCGATCAGCTGGGCTATTTTAATGCAGTCTTTTTCTTTAACACCTCGGGAGGTAATGGCCGGTGTGCCTAAGCGAATGCCGGAGGTTACAAATGGAGATTTATCATCAAAAGGAACCATATTTTTATTGGTGGTAATATCTGCTTTAACCAACACATTTTCAGCAAGTTTTCCGGTCAAATTCTTCGAACGCAAGTCGATCAGCATACAATGATTATCGGTACCATTACTGATTACTTTATAACCCAAATCGATAAATGCTTTAGCCATTGCTGAAGCATTCTTCGTAACCTGAATACAATATTTCATAAAATCGTCTGTGAGATCTTCTCCGAAGGCAACGGCTTTTCCGGCAATTACGTGCTCGAGTGGTCCGCCTTGCGTTCCGGGAAAAACGGCGCCATCTAATACGGCACTCATCATTTTGATTTCTCCTTTGGGAGTTTTTAGTCCCCACGGGTTTTCAAAATCCTTCCCCATCATAATCATTCCTCCTCTTGGACCTCGTAAAGTTTTATGTGTGGTTGTCGTCACAATATGGCAATGAGGAAGCGGATCGCTTAAAAGTCCGCGTGCAATTAATCCTGCAGGATGAGCAATATCGGCCATTAATAATGCATTCACTGAATCAGCAATTTTTCTCATTCTTGGATAATCCCAATCACGGGAATAGGAAGAAGCACCGGCAATAATCAATTTGGGTTTTTCAGCTTTGGCAACTTTTTCCATTTGCTCGTAATCGACTAGCCCTGTTTCCTGACGTACGCCATAAAATACCGGACGATAAATTTTTCCTGAAAAATTTACAGGTGACCCATGTGTAAGGTGTCCTCCATGAGAAAGATCGAAACCGAGAATAGTATCGCCGGGTTGAATAACACCAAGCATAACGGCGGCATTGGCCTGCGCACCGGAGTGTGGCTGAACATTGACCCATTCGGCATTGAATAAAAGCTTTGCTCTGTCGATTGCAATTTGTTCGACTTGATCGACGATTTCACAACCACCGTAATATCTTTTTCCGGGATAACCCTCTGCATATTTATTGGTCAGGCACGAGCCCATAGCTTGCATGACCTGCTTGCTTACAAAATTTTCGGAGGCGATGAGTTCAATTCCTTCTTGTTGACGTTTTTTTTCCTTGCTGATTAGGGAGAAGATTTCTGTATCTTTTTCGAGCATGATTTCCTGTTGTTGTTAGTTAGAAAATAGTTGATTTTTTTTATTTCTGAATTTAAATGAATTATCCAAAATCGATTTCTGTACTATCACCCAAATTGAGTGATTGACTTAACCCGTGAAGCGAAGCATCGGAGCCGATTACTGAATGATGCATGACGGCATTTTTAATTTCCGAGTAGGATCCTATAATTACATCTCTGATAATAGAGTGATTGATGATTGTAGATTCGCCAATAGATACATTTGGACCAATGATGCTGTTGGAAATGGTGCAATTGGCGGCAATGCTAACCGGTGGAATGATGATGGTGTTTTCAAAAGAGTAGATGTGACTTTTGCCATTACTGTTGTTTTTCTTTAGCAACATGGAATTTGTTTCCAGTAGGTTGTCTTTACTTCCGCAATCATACCAGTTTTCAACCGGAAAAGTTTTAAATTTTGCACCCTGAGAAATCATGTGCATAATGGCATCTGTTAAATGAAATTCGCCTTGTGTGCGGAGATTTTTAGAAATGATGTAATCGATTGATTCAATTAGCATTTTTGAATCACAGATTTTATAAAGTCCGACTAAAGCCAGATTGGATTTTGGAATGGGGGGCTTCTCAATTACATTTTTTATAAAACCATTTTCGTCTAATTCGGCTACACCGTAATTTCTGGGATCGTTTACTTTTTTTACTCCTAACAATGAATCGGGTGAAGAAATAACATCTTTCAATTGAACGTCGAAGATAGTATCGCCAAGAGCAATAAATAATGATTCGTTTTCAGGTATGGCCTTGCGTGAAAGCCACACGGCATGACCGGTACCTTCGCGCGGATCCTGATAAACGAATGTTTTAGTTATTCCTGGGTAATGTCCTTTAATATAATCTTCAATCTTGTCACCCAGATATCCGACTATAAAAATATATTCCCTTAATCCGGCTTCAATCAGTGTGTCAATGATATGCGATAAAATTGGTTTACCTGCAACGGGTACCAATGCTTTAGGTTGAGTATGTGTATGTGGCCGGAGTTTACTTCCAATTCCGGCAACAGGAATAATTACTTTCATGGTCTGCTTGGTTTATCTTTTCGGTTCCTTTATTTGCATTCTTCGTTAAACGCTAAGACGATTTAGGTTTGTAAAAGTATTACTTTTGGGCGAAGTCGCCATTTGATAATTTACAATTAATGAAAAACAAACTAACGACCCTTTTTGGGATAGAATATCCTATAATTCAAGCAGGTATGATTTGGTGCAGCGGTTGGGAGCTGGCATCTGCAGTAAGTAATGCCGGCGGACTCGGACTAATCGGAGCCGGATCTATGTATCCGGATATTTTAAGAGAACAAATCAGAAAATGTAAAGTAGCCACAAAAAAGCCCTTCGGCGTCAACGTTCCTCTTCTGTATCCGGAAATAGGAAAGATTATGGAAATTATCGTTGAGGAAAAAGTAAAAATTGTATTTACCTCTGCGGGAAATCCTGCAACCTGGACACAGCATCTTAAATCAAACGGGATAACAGTCGTTCATGTTATTGCCAATTCCAAATTTGCGATGAAAGCAGAGCAGGCCGGAGTTGATGCCCTTGTTGCAGAAGGTTTTGAAGCAGGAGGTCACAATGGAAGGGAAGAAACAACTACTCTTGTTCTCATACCCATAATCAGAAAACTTACAACGCTTCCTTTGATTGCGGCCGGGGGTATTGCGGATGGAACGGCCATGTTAGCAACCATGGTTTTAGGTGCTGATGGAGTACAAATGGGCACCCGGTTTGTTGCTTCCCTTGAATCATCAGGCCACCAAACATTTAAAGACAAGGTTATTCACAGCAGCGAAGGAGATACTATGTTGATGATGAAAAGCCTTACTCCTGTTCGACTCCTAAGAAATAAATTCTTCGAGCAGATTCTCGAAGCTGAAAAAAGAGGAGCCGCAATGGAAGAGTTGAAGTCCATTCTCGGACGTGCGCGTGCAAAGAAAGGGATGTTTGAAGGCGATATGGAAGAAGGAGAACTGGAGATAGGGCAGGTTGCTGCTTCAGTAAAGGAAATCCTTCCGGCACGACAAATAATTCAGGATGTTTGGGCGGAATTTTTAGACGCTAAAAAGAAAATCTGTTCCGAATTTTGAAGATAAATCTTAAAAAGTAATTAATGTACATTTGCAGCAAATGATCAATCATATATCACATACACTTTCAAATGGTTTGAAAGTCATCGTCCATGAGGACAATTCAACTCCGCTTGCAACCATAAATATTCTTTATAAAGTGGGAGCCAGGGATGAAGATCCGGAACGCACAGGATTTGCTCATTTGTTTGAGCACTTGATGTTCGGAGGATCTGTAAATATTCCTGAATACGACGGACCACTGCAGATGGCAGGCGGCGATAACAATGCCTTTACCAATAACGACATAACCAATTACTACCTGACCTTGCCGGCGAATAATATTGAAACAGGATTTTGGCTGGAAAGCGATCGCATGTTGAGTCTGGCTTTTTCTGAAAAAAGTCTGGAAGTTCAGCGCAGCGTAGTCATTGAAGAATTTAAACAGCGCTACCTCAATCAGCCCTATGGTGACGTCTGGTTATTGCTTCGTCCGCTTTCCTATAAAGTTCATCCTTATCAGTGGGCAACAATTGGAAAAAGCATCGACCATATCGAAAATGCAAGTCTGGATGATGTAAGAAAATTCTTTTTCAAATATTATACTCCCGATAATGCCATCCTGGTTGTCGCCGGAAATGTAAAAGCAAAAGACATTTTTGAATTGGCAGAAAAATGGTTTGGACCAATCGACAGACGTTCGGAGAAAAGACTACCCTATCCGGAGGAGCCCAAACAACAGGAATTCCGTGAAATGACTGTAGAGAGAAACATTCCTTATGATTCTGTTTACAGGGCATATCATATGTGTTCGCGACTGGAGCCGGAGTTTTATGCGACAGACCTGATTTCGGATATTTTGAGCAGAGGTCGTTCGTCACGACTATTCAATATTCTCGTTAAGGAGAAACAGCTTTTTTCTGAAATCAATGCTTATCCGACATCGGATTTTGACAGAGGACTTTTTATTGTAGAAGGAAAGCTTGTTAAAGGAGTTACGATGCAGGATGCAGAGAAAGGGTTGGATGAAGTTTTAGATAAACTTTGCAAAGAAAATATTACTGTCGATGAATTAGAGAAAGTAAAAAACAAAGTGGAATCGACGATGGAATTTTCCGAAATGGATATTGCCGGAAGAGCATTGAATTTAGCCATTGCAGAATACATGGGAGATGTCGATCTAATCAATACTGAAATGGAATTGTACAGAAAAGTTACTGCCGATGAAATAAGAAATCAGGCCGTACAACTTTTTAGCACAAAAAATTGTTCTGTTTTACATTATCTGGCGGGGGAGAAATTAAATTAATCTATGCAAACACTAATTGACCGTGCAAATGCACCACAAATAAATCAAATTCTCGGCGTCTCAGTTAAGCAGGCCGAGAAATTTTCGTTGGATAATGGTATTCCGGTTTACACCATACATGCCGGTTTGCAGGACTTGGTAAAAGTTGAATTTATTTTTTTCAATAATCAATTTGACATCAAGAATCCAATTCTCAATTCAGCGACCAATCGAATGTTGGCAGAAGGTACTTCTAAATATTCCTCTCAGGAACTGGCCGACAAAATTGATTATTACGGAGCATTTTTCGAGACGGATGAGAATTCGGATTATACTTCTGTTGTTCTTTTTACGTTGAATAAATACCTGGAAGCTACCTTGCCATTCATAGGTGAAATTATTCATGATGCATCTTTCCCGCAAACAGAGTTAGGAGTCTATATTCAAAACAATAAACAAAGACTTACTGTAGAAAATGAGAAGATAAGTTCTATCACACGCAGGAAGTTTAATGAGATTATTTTCGGAGAAAAACATCCATACGGTTATTATGTGAAGAATGAAGACTACGATGGATTGGAAAGAAATAAACTGATCGATTATCACAAACAAAAATATTCTCCGGCAAATTGTACGATTATTATTTCCGGATTGATAAAGCCGGACGCTGTGAAGTTACTGAACAAAAATTTTGGCAGTCAACAAGCAGGAACCAACAATTCTTCGAATGGACAATTTCAAACATTTTCCTCTGCAGTGGAAAAGAAACACCTGGTTGAAAGAGCCGATGCTATTCAGTCGGGCATTCGGATCGGAAAACCTTTCTTCAATAGAAAGCATGCAGACTATCCGGGAATGGCTGTATTGAATACAATTTTAGGCGGCTACTTTGGATCCCGGTTGATGTCAAATATCCGCGAAGAAAAGGGTTATACCTATGGTATTGGATCCGCTTTAGTTTCGATGAAACAAGAAGGATATTTCTTTATTTCCACAGAAGTGGGAACAGACGTTACAAATCCCACCTTGGAAGAAATTTACAAAGAGATAGAATTATTAAAAACAGAAACCGTTGATAACGAAGAGTTGGAAACCGCACGAAATTATATGTTGGGAAGTTTTCTCAAAGGCGTTGATGGTCCTTTTCAATTGGCGGAAAGGTTTAAGTCAATTTATTTTTACGGTTTAGACTATTCTTACTATGATCGTTATATTCAGAAAGTAAGCCATATCAAAGAGGATGAGCTACAGGATTTAGCTTGCAGGTATTTTGATGAGGCCGGCTTTTATGAATTGGTCGTTGGCCGTAAATAATTGCGGTAAAGCTATCAATGTTGTAATTTTGAAGTGTTTTGCTACAATTAATCAGAAAATTAAGGTTATGGGCTGTTTTATCTTTATTGATAATTCAGTCTTTTGATTCACATGCAATTTTTACCCATTGTGCCTGGGTAGGAAATGCAGGTGATGTAACCGTCTGTTGGGACAAAACAGGTACAGGAGCGGGTAATTTCAGAACCTGGTATATTTATCATTCCACGTCCCCTTTAGGACCTTTTACAGCTATCGACAGTGTTTTTTTGTATGCTGATACCATTGAAACGCATACGGCTGCCAATGCAGCAAACAACAACGCTTATTATTTCATTGTTTTCAAGTCCAATAATGGATCACCTGACATATACTCCGATACCATCCGTGCAATAGGTTTGAATATCAATAATCCGGGCAACGGCTATGCAAATCTGAGTTGGAATCCAATTCACAATCCGCCATCAAGTTCCACACTACCTTACTATTATATTTACAGAGAATATCCTCCCGGTTTTTTCACTTTATTGGATTCAGTTGACTCGAGGATTGCTCCGATTCCTATGTCTTTTACAGATACGATTTCTATCTGCGACGATACCATCAAATACAGAATAGAGGTCAAAGACTCTTCCGGATGTAAGTCTATTTCTCCGATAAAGGGCGATCGTTTCCGTGACTTTCAAGTTCCTACACAACCTATTTTAGATTCTGTCAGTGTCGATCAGTTCGGCAATGCGACGGTTAGCTGGTTGGTGAGTTCATCGGCCGATACACGATCCTATATCATCTTGCAAAATCCGGGTGCAATTCCTATTGATACAGTCTATGGACATTTTACTACTTTATATAACTCATCCGTTTCAGCAACTACCGGCTTTCAAACGTTTTTTATTCTTGCAGTTGACAGTTGTAACAATCCCAGTCAGCCGTCCACTTTTCATTCGACAATTTTCCTCAATGTCTCATTCAACAAGTGTTTACAAGCATCAGAATTAAGTTGGAGTCCTTATGGTTTCTGGGGATCGGCTCCGTCGTATAATATTTTCGTTAGTATTAATGGTAGCGCAGAAACATTAATTGGATCAACAACACAAACAAATTTTACGGATACAAATCTGGTTAGTGGTAGTAGCTTTTGTTACAGAGTGCAAGCAGTAGAACCCGTAAATGCCCGTACAAGTACATCAAATAAAGTCTGTCTCTCTCCGGTGTTTTCTCCGCCGCCGGCGTTTTCATATTTACGAAAGGTGACAGTGGTTGAAACGGATAGAGTGCTGATAGAAGCTTATGTAGATCCTTTATCGAACGTCAAAGGTTATGAGTTACTGAGAGGGAATTCTCCGCTTGGTCCATTTGGTGTTGTTGCAACACAAATTGTAACCGGCGTTTCTTCTGTTGTTTTTTATGATGATGTCAATACAAGTGCGGGACCTTATTACTACGTTGTTTCCACCTTAGACTCCTGCGGAAGGTCTGTGTTAGCTTCACAGGTGAGTCAAACGATATTGCTCAATGGTGAGGCAAATCCGGATTATACCAATTCAATGACCTGGACAAACTATGCAAACTGGCCAACAGGAGTAGACCGCTTTAATATTTACAGAAGTACGAATGGAGTATTGAGTTCTCTTCCGATCATGACACTTACGAATGCTGATTTCACTTTTTCCGAGACCATCCTAAATAACTTTTTCTCTGAAGGTGAATTTTGCTATGTTGTTGAAGCCGTTGAAGCATCGGGAAATCCGCAGTTCTTTATTGACAGTAGTCGATCGAATGAGATATGCCTCCAGCACATTCCAATAATTTTTGTACCGAATGCTTTTCACCCGGGTGGTTATTTCAATGAGAATTTTTATCCCTCTAATTCTTTCGTTTCTTCAAAAGAATACAGCTTGGATATTTTTAATCGCTGGGGAAGTAGTGTTTTTCATACAAACGATCCGCGTGTCGGTTGGAGTGGGACAAGCAATGGAGTAGTGGCGCCGGAAGGAGTTTATGTGTACAGACTAAAGGCGAAGAATCCTGATGGAACGGATATTGAAAAAGTAGGTGCAGTAACACTCATTCGTTGATTGCTTTTTTATTTCAGTAAAAATTTATTTTCAATAAAATTAATCCAATATTATTTAGTACTTTTGCGTGCAACTTTTTTTCAACCCACCAATCTATGAAAGTTGCCCAAGGCCGGTTTCTCGGCGAAGCCCTCACTTACGATGATATTCTTCTCGTTCCCGCTTATTCGGAAGTATTGCCGAATGAAGTTGATGTTTCATCGAAGCTGACTTCTACTATTTCACTGAATATTCCGATTGTTTCCGCTGCAATGGACACAGTTACCACTTCTGAAATGGCCATTGCAATAGCACAGGAAGGCGGTATTGGTATTCTTCATAAGAATATGACGATCAACCAGCAAGCTGCTGAAGTTAGAAAGGTAAAAAGAAGCGAAAGCGGAATGATACATGATCCGATTACCTTGAATAAAAATGCGCGCGTTCACGAAGCATCCAGGTTGATGCGCGAATTTGGAATTGGTGGAATACCGGTAGTTGACAAAAACAACATCCTTGTTGGAATATGTACAAATCGTGATCTACGTTTTGAAAAAAATCCCGACCGGTTGATTGCAGAAGTCATGACAAAAGAAAATCTGGTCACAACAACAGGCATCAAAGATTTAAAGGAAGCTGAAAAAATATTACAGAATTATAAAATCGAAAAACTGCCGGTCATTGACAAAAAGGGAAAGTTGATCGGCTTGATCACTTACAAAGATATTCTAAAAGTGAAATCGAGACCGAATGCCTGTAAAGATGAATTGGGCCGTCTACGTGTGGGAGCAGCTATCGGAGTAACGAAAGATTTTGAAGAGCGAGCTCATGCATTAATTGAAGCAGGCGTAGATGTTTTGACCATTGACACGGCGCATGGTCATTCAAAAAATGTTGTTCAGGCATTGTCTGTAATCAAAAAGAAATATCCGAAAATGCCGGTAATTGTGGGAAACATTGCAACAGCGGAAGCCGCTCTTTATCTGGCTAAAGCAGGTGCAGATGCAGTTAAAGTGGGTATCGGTCCGGGTTCGATTTGCACTACCCGGGTAATTGCCGGAATAGGTGTACCTCAATTTACTGCCGTATATCAGGTCGCTGAGGCATTGAAAAAAACAAAGGTATGCGTCATTGCTGATGGAGGAATTCGTTTCAGTGGGGATATTGCTAAAGCATTAGCCGCCGGTGCACATACTGTCATGCTTGGATCACTGTTGGCCGGTACCGAAGAATCTCCCGGTGAAATGATCATTTACGAAGGAAGAAAATTCAAGCTCTACAGAGGAATGGGTTCGATTGAAGCCATGCGCGAAGGGTCGAAGGATCGTTATTTTCAATCACAAACGGACGATGTAAAAAAACTTGTTCCTGAAGGAATTGTAGGAAGGGTGCCCTATAAAGGTTTGGTTGGCGAAGAACTCTATCAACTTGTCGGGGGCTTACGTGCAAGCATGGGATATTGCGGGGCAAAATCAATCGCTCATTTGCAAAAATCTACTTTCATCCGCATCACTACTGCCGGAGTTAGAGAAAGTCATCCGCATGACGTTGCCATTACTAAAGAGGCACCGAATTATCATCAGTAAATATTTCTTTATTAATATTTAAAATTTTTTAAATTTAATACTGATTTTTAAAATGGATTCTTCATATCCGCAGCCGTTTGCTTTTAGTTTATACGGGCTTCATGCAGACTAATGAAGAAACTTAGATTTAGCCGACTATTACAAATACTTAATTTTCAGCCACTAAGCTAAAAAGAATTATTATAATTCATCGTATTCTCATTTTGATACAACGGCTGGTTTATTAAATTTGCGTCCCCTTAACGATTTTAAAAAAGATAAAATGAAAAAATGTTTCCTTCTTGCCACGTTCATGGTAAGTTTTTTAATGATTCAGGCACAACAGAAAAAAGATCCTATCATCTTGACGATAGCCGGAGAAGAAATTTCAAAGAGTGAGTTCGAACGTGTTTTCAAAAAGAACAATTCGAAAGACAGCACTTATGATAAAAAAGCAGTTGAAGACTACTTGCAGCTTTATATCAATTACAAATTAAAAGTAAAAGAAGCCCTTGAATTGGGTATGGATACAGTTAAATCTTTCAAAGAAGAATTAGGCGGATACAGAAAACAGCTTTCACAACCTTATCTGGTCGATAAAGAAGTAGGAGAAAATTTATTACGTGAAGCATATGAGAGAATGAAGTCTGATGTTCGTGCTTCACATATTTTAATCAAGTGCGATCAAAATGCTTTGCCGAAGGATACTATTGAGGCCTATAACAAAGCAATAAAAATCCGTAATGAATTAATTAAGGGTGCAGACTTCGCTACATCAGCTCGAAAAAACTCTGACGATCCATCAGCGAAAGAAAATGGTGGTGACTTAGGATACTTTACAGCCATGCAAATGGTTTACCCTTTTGAAAGTGCGGCTTTTACATTGAAGAAAGACGAAGTATCTATGCCAATACGAACTCGTTTTGGATATCACATCATAAAAAAGACTGATTTTCGTGCTGCACAAGGTGAAATTAAGGTTGCTCACATAATGGTGAAAGCCGGTGTGAATATAAACATGGAAGATTCCATCAAAGCCGTACAGAAGATAAAGGAAATACATGCTAAATTAATTGCAGGAGATAAATTTGAAGATCTGGCTCGCCAGTATTCGGAAGATCAGAGTTCCGCTAAAAACGGAGGTATGCTTCCTGCTTTCGGAACAGGTCGTATGGTTGCGGAATTTGAACAGGCAGCATTTGCCTTAAAGAATACCGGCGATATTTCTGAACCTGTTAAATCCTCTTATGGCTGGCATATAATTAAGCTAATCGAGAAAAAAGGAATAGGCACCTATGAGCAGGTACAAGCAGATTTGAAGCAAAAAATTCAAAAAGACTCTCGTTCGGAATTAAGTAAATCATCCATGATTGCCCGTATTAAAACGAAATACAATTTCAAGGAAAATGCAAAAGCGAAAGATGAGTTTATGTTGACAATCGATTCAACTTTATCGCAAGGAAAATGGACGGCAGATCGAGCATCAAAATTGAACGGAAATTTATTTACATTGGGTACGAAGTCGTTTTCTCAACAGGATTTTGCAAATTATTTAGTCGATCACCAGGCAAAACATGAAATGAATATGGCGCCTAAAGCCATGGCAAATAATCTATATGCTGAATTTGTTAAAGAAAATGCGATTGCATATGAAGAGACCAAACTCGATTCTTTGTATCCTGATTTTCGCAACCTGATGCAGGAATACAGAGACGGAATTTTATTATTCGAATTAACGGATCAGAAAGTGTGGTCAAAAGCGGTGAAGGACACAACAGGATTGCAGCAGTTTTATCAAAAAAATAAAATGAATTACATGTGGCCTGACAGAGTAGATGCTGTAATTTATACTTGTGCTGATGCTGCCATTGCTAAAGAGGTTAGAAAACTGATGAAGACGGTGGATGATGATGATACCTTAATGGCACGTATCAATAAAAGTTCCCAGTTAAATCTTCAGGTTAAATCCGGAAAATTTGCCAAAGGTGAAAACGAAATGGTCGATATGGTACAATGGAAACCGGGTATGTCTGCCGATATGAAAAAGGAAAATCAGGTGTTTTTTGTGAATATTAAAAAAGTACTTCCTGCCGGACCTAAATCATTAGACGATGCAAAAGGATTGATTACCGCAGATTACCAGAATTTATTGGAGAAAGAGTGGATCAGTTCATTGCGTTCAAAATATACTTATAAAGTGAATCAGGAAATTGTTGATTCATTGGTTAGTAAATAATCTTTTACAAAAGAATTTGAAATGGCGTTTACTGAATGGTAAACGCCATATTCATTTTTAACAGTTTTTTAATGCGATTCAAATCTGAACATGTAATTTTTATATTTTTTTTTAGTGTTTGGGTTTCCTGTAAATTCTTTCGCAAAGAGGATATGGAGAATAAGGAATTAGTAGCGCAAGCATACAGCTACAATTTATATGCTGAAGATATTGTGGGTGTTGCTCCTCCCGGATCATCCAAAGACGATAGTATTGCATTGGTGAGGAATTTTATCGAAAACTGGATCAGACAAAAAGTGGTTCTGAATAAGGCAGAGAAAAATCTGGATGATGAAAAGAAAGATGTAGAAAAAAAACTGGAAGAGTATAGAAACTCACTCATTGTTTATGCCTATGAGACAGAATTAATCCGACAGAAACTCGACACGGTTGTCAGTGAAGAGCAAATCGTAGAGTTTTATAAAAGACATCCACAGAATTTTGAACTGAAAGACAACATTATTAAAGTAATTTACCTGAAGTTAAATAAGAAGTCACCTAAACTGGATCTGGTAAAACAATGGTATAAAAGCACGAATAAAAAGGATCAGGATGCGTTGAAGGAATATTGTCATCAATATGCGATCAACTATTTTCTTGATGAGAATACCTGGTTGTTGTTTGATGACTTGCTCAAGGAGATTCCGATTAAGACCTACGATAAAGAGCAGTTTTTACAAAACAACAGAAATGTCGAAATTGAAGATTCAACGAATATTTATCTGGTGAAAATATTCGGGTTTATGATTAAAAATAGTTTATCGCCACTAAGTTTTGAGAGAAAGAACATTTTATCCATGATAATGAATGAGAGAAAGTTGCGGTTAATCGATGAAATGGAGAAAAACACCTATTTGGAAGCTCAGAAAAGCGGAGATATAAAGATTTATTAATTCCTGTTAAAGAATCGTTAATCCTGTGCAGACTCATTTAAACTTGTAAATTTGCAGAATCATCAAAAAAATAAGAAATTGATTAAGAAGCCCTTTTTTGCCACTTTATTAGTGGTTTTAACTCTGATTTTTTCGAATACACAGGCACAGAAAATTGTCGATCAGGTTGTCGCAGTAGTTGGTGCTAAAATAATTCTCAAATCAGATATAGAAAAACAACATATTCAATTTATAGCTCAAGGTGGAGCGGAAGGTGATGAGTCACGTTGCCAGATAATGGATCAGCTATTGTTGCAAAAACTTATGATAAATCAGGCCGAAATCGACAGCGTCACCGTTTCGGAAAGTCAGGTTGAATCGGAGCTCGACCGCCGAATGCGTTTTTATATTCGACAGATAGGTTCTGAGCAAAAACTGGAAGAGTATTTTAAAACCACCATTCGTGAATTAAAAGCTGATTTCAGAGATGTCATCAAAGAACAACTTCTGGTTCAAACAATGCAAAGTAAAATCACGAAAGATATTACGGCAACTCCTAGTGATGTAAGAATCTTTTTTGAAGGAATTAACCCCGACAGTGTTCCTTATATCGATGCTGAATTGGAAATTGCCCACATCGTTCGTAAACCGGTTGTCTCTTATGAAGAGAAAATGGAATTAAGAAAGCAGTTAGAAGAATACAGAGATAAAATTGTAAAAGGCGAATCTGATTTTGCCGTTTATGCGGCTCTTTATTCTCAGGATCCAACATCTGCGAAGCGTGGAGGTGAATTGGGATTTTTCGAAAGAGGGGCCATGGTTCCTGAATTTGAAACAGCTGCCTTCAACCTAAAACCCGGAGATATTTCACCGATCATCGAAACGAAATATGGTTTTCATATTCTTCAACTGATAGAAAGAAGAGGAGAGCAAATAAACGTTCGCCATATTTTACTTCAACCCAAATTAAACGAAGAAAGTCTGTCCAAGTGTTATGGACTTTTAGATAGCCTTCGAAACCAAATAACATTAGGCACAATTACCTTCGAACAGGCCGCCGAAAAATTCTCCGACGATGAAGACACAAAAAATAATGGTGGATTGATGTTAAATGCTGAGACCAATACAACCAGACTATCTCCTGATAAAATCGACCGGATGTTGTTTTTCCAAGTCGACAGCATGGCTTTGAATACTGTTTCTTCACCCATTATTACCGCTACTACAGAAGGCAAGAATGCCTATCACATCGTAATGGTAAAATCGCGTTCCAAACCCCATAGGGCCAACCTGAAAGACGATTATCAAAAGATCCAGGAAGTGGCATTAAGTGAAAAACAAAACAAGGCTTTAAGCGAATGGATCAATAAAAAGAAACGTTCAACATATATTAATATCAATCCGGAATTTGGAAATTGTGAAGAATTAAAGCATTGGGAAAAAGGAGCAAATTGATGCATTTCTTTGTGCGGAACAATCACATGTATTTCCGGATCTGATAAAAAGCAATTGATAATTTTTTTAAGGAATTAGTTTTATTTAATAACAACAAACTTCAGTTATGACAACTCAATATCCTTCGGATGTAGAAGCAGTAAAAGATTTCGTTACCAAATATAAAAAACTTCGTTCCGAGATCGGAAAGGTTATCATCGGACAAGATGAAGTCGTGCGTGATGTACTGATTTCTATTTTTAGTCGTGGACATTGTTTGTTAGTGGGTGTGCCCGGACTTGCCAAAACGCTACTGGTAAATACGATTGCGCAATCACTGGGATTAACTTATAACCGTATTCAGTTTACACCCGATTTAATGCCTTCAGATATTATCGGCACGGAAATTCTCGATGAGAGCCGTCAGTTTCGTTTCATCAAAGGGCCATTATTTGCGAATATAATTTTAGCTGATGAGATCAACCGTACGCCTCCCAAAACGCAGAGTGCTTTGCTTGAATCGATGCAGGAATATGCTGTAACTGCAGCAGGAAAGCGTTATAAACTGGATTTGCCTTTCTTCGTTTTAGCAACACAGAATCCAATCGAGCAGGAGGGAACCTATCCTTTGCCGGAAGCACAGTTAGATCGTTTTATGTTTAATGTGTTGCTTACTTATCCGGAATTTGATCAGGAAGTACAGGTAGTAAAAAATACCACATCAGACTATCTGCCACAACTCGAAAAAGTTGTCAGCGCCGAAGAAATACTTTTCTTTCAGGGACTTGTCCGCAGAATCCCTATTCCTGATAACGTATTGCAATATGCCGTTTCTCTTGCTGCTAAAACTCGACCGAACACGCCTGCAGCGACGAAAGAGGTGAATTCTTACTTGTCCTGGGGAGCAGGGCCACGTGCCTCACAATACCTGGTAATAGGCGCTAAGTGCCATGCAGCATTGAATGGAAAATACTCTCCGGATATCGAAGACGTAAAAGCAGTTGCCTTACCAATTTTACGCCACCGTATCGTCAGAAACTATCGTGCAGAAGCCGATGGTATTTCTACAGAGAAAATTATTGACCTGTTGCTAAATGCAGCTTCGTAATTTTATCAATCCTGAAGTTTAATTATTTTTTTCACGAGTATTCCCGCAGGTCCTTTTATGCTGAAGAAATAAGCACCTGCTGAAAACTCGCTCAAGTCAACTACTGTAATTGTTCCGGGTTTATTCCAGACTTTTAGTTTTTCTCCTTTAGCGGAAAACAGTTCAATTGAATTGTAGGATTTTGGATCTAACATCAATGAACATTGGTTTCGAGAAGGATTTGGATATATGACAACAGCGTTTTGATTAATCGGATTTTCTATTCCTGTAATTACAGAAACATAATTCCCGAAAATCTCGCTTCCTTTATGATACCAGATCAAACTGGATTCGCATAAATCGTTGCCTATAGATCGAAAGTCGGATGAATTTAGTGTTATTCCAAGTCCGGGTGCAACTTGTGTAATGTAAAAGATTGGTTCGAAATTATTGAATTGAATACATGAATCAATTACCTCATAAAATCCACCAACTTCTCCATACACCGGCCTGCCAAAAAATTGTGCAGTGTCCAAATTCAAAGTGTAAACACCAAAATAATCGTATGGAATTAAGTGTTGAATTGTATTTTGTTCAGGAACTTCAGTATATAATGGAGTATTCAGATTTGTATAGGAAATGGTATCTGTAGTGTAGGTAAATACTTCATTATATAAAGGTGGTGGTGTTGGATTTGGTTGGAAGGTTTTTGTACGTACTTCTCTTTCATAAAATACAGAATCCATTGTGAGGTTATTCCATTTTGAAATTATTTTATAATAGGTGTAACCGGGAGGAGTGAAATGACCAAAAGCATCGCTGCAGAAATTATAATATTCAAATTCATCGCCGATATCGAAATTGTAGATATCGCCAAATGTAGCCATGGTAATGGGTTCTATGCGATTTAATAAAGCATACTCAGGAAGATCCCGGAAAGAAAGTGAGCGGAATAATCCATTGGACTTGCTGATCCAAATAGTTTTTTGATGGAGAATATGAAATGAATTTATTCCACCAACGCTGTCAAGTGCAGTGAGTTTAATTTGTTTCACCGAATCAGTAATTCCGGCAACTGATGTTATAAAGAGACTGTCAACTGTTGCAGAAATACTTCCACCATCTGCCAGTGACATCATCGTCCACGATTGACCGATAGTTGCAAGTTGATCAATGCGAATGGAATCGTTATCAAAGTTGAAAAGCCATGTAGTTCCACTCGTTAATTCGTGAATGGAATATCCCATCCAGGACGGACCATCTTTTAGTCCACAAGCATAAACTGTGTCGTTGATATCAGAAGTGTCCCGCCATGTATGAAAAGGGAAGAAAAGTGTATCGCCTGACGTACTTGTTATCGAGTCGAAACGAACCTCCTTAATTGTTGAAAAGGAAAGAGAATTCAAATATGCTTGTTGGTTAATCTGATAAGCCGAACCTGAATTAAAGAAATTAACTTGTCCGGAGTTGAACAGTTTATAGTCTTGACCATTTGCAAACGAAATGGTTAATAGGAAAAATACTGTAAGTAAAATTAAACGTGGGGTAGTTTTTTTCATGGGAAGTGATTTAGAAAAACTGTTTAGACTTATTTAATATTTAAACGATAGATAAATATAATCAAATATATTAGGAATATCGAAAATGGAATAGAAAAGCGTTTAAATAATATCAAAAAAGAGGTCAGCGTTTTGTCAATTCATACTTTTATATGAATTTATCAGGGATAAACATTTTTAGGAAAATTAATATAAGTCAGGCCAATTCAAGATTTTCAATCGCCACCTTGGCTTTCATCGTTCCATAGTTTACGGTAACGATATCCTTTTTAATTTCTTCAACTACTCCGGTTTGTTTCCCTTTCAGCATGCGAACCGTAGAGCCAACGGTAATTTCTTTACGCAGTTTTTCAATGAGTGCTTGTTTGCGTAACGCAACTTTTACCGGAGTGTTTTCTGCCGCTCGCTTTTTCTTTTCGGCTGTGATGGCACCGATAAATTTTTTGATGATTTCTTTTTTATCTTTTGCTTTATTCCATTCTTCCGAAAGGGCATTGAATTTTCTTCCCATTTCAGCAAGCTTGACAAGTTCTTCACGCTTAATTTTATCTTTCTCCATTTTCTGTTCCAGCTTCTGAGACAAATCGGAAAAACGTCCACCGGCAGCATCTGTTTTCGCCTGCATTATTTTTAGCTCACGTATTTCATCTTCGATCTTGTTTTTTTGTGCATGCAACGTGCTGAGCATGTTATTCAACTTGAGCTTTTCTGTGTGGACTTTTTTCTTTGCTCGTTCGATGACATAGGAGGGAAGTCCGATTTTTTCAGCAACTTCAAATGTATAGGAACTGCCGGGCTGACCGGAAAGCAAAAGATATTTCGGTTCCAACGTTTCAGGATCGAATAACATAGATCCATTGACAACTCCCTGCAACTGATCGGCTAAAAGTTTGATGTTCGTATAATGTGTAGTGAAAATTCCAAAAGCTTTTTTCTTATTCATCTCTTCGAGAATGACTTCGGCAATAGCACCTCCCAGTTCCGGATCTGTCCCTGTCCCGAACTCATCGATGAGTACCAAAGAACGATTGTTTGCAGTTTTCAGAAAAAGATTCATGCTGATCAAACGAGAACTATATGTACTCAATGCATTCTCGATCGACTGACTATCGCCGATATCAGCCAGGAAATGATTGAAGAAACACATTTGTGATTTTTCTTCTGCAGAAACCAGCAGTCCGCTTTGCAGCATAATTTGCAATAGTCCCACTGTTTTTAACGTTATACTTTTTCCTCCCGCATTGGGACCACTAATAATTAATATGCGGTTTTCTTTATTCAGATTAAGGTTTAGGGGAATGACTTTTTTGCCTTGCGCTTTGTTTTGTAAATAAAGCAACGGATGGACGGCATTGTAAAGGCAAACAATACTGTCTTTATTAATTTGCGGAAGAGAAGCATTGATATCGATTGCAAACATTGCTTTAGCACGAATGAAATCGATGTTTACCAGAAAAACATGATAAGCGGTGACTAGCCGCGAGTGAACTCTTAACTGATCAGTCAGTTCACGCAGCAAACGTCTTACCTCTATTTTCTCATCCTGTTCAAGCTCTGCAATTTCGTTATTGAGTCCGACAAGTGGTTCCGGCTCGATAAAGGTTGTTTTTCCACTTTCGCTTTTTCCGTGAATGAGTCCGCTTACATCTCTTTTATATTCGCTGGGAACTGCCAAAACTCTTCTGTTATTATAAAAGTTTTCTTCGTTTTCCCTTAACCATCCTTTTTTCTTAAAGTCTGCAATGTAGGCGCGAAATTTTCTGTCAGCTTCTCTTCTTTTAGAAGAAAGTTGTGAGCGAATCTCACGAAGTTCATCAGAGGCATTGTCTTTTACTTGAGAATGTGCATCGATGATTACATCAATCATTGCAATAATTTCATCGGTTACAAATACCTCCTTCGTTAACAATAATAAGGCAGGGAAAGAACTTGTTCTGTCGTTCAAAAACTTTAAAATGGCATTCACGGAAATAGAGGCAGAACGAATCAGACTGAACTGGATTTCATTCAGCACAGATCCGGGTTTTTGGAGCAATCCGGCTTCGGTTTCGAAATCGTCAAAGTAAGTGTCGGGAAAGTAACCGCGATTGGAGAGTGTTTGTCTGTATTCCTCAGTCTGCTTTAATGCAATCATTAAATTGTCACGACTGACAAACGGTGTTAGGTTTTCCGCTTTACTATGTGAAGAAGCTGTACGACAATAATGTGCAATTTTTTCACAGATTTTATCAAATTCAAAAAGCTTTAATGTGTCGCTGCCGTTGATGTTCACCGTGGAATTTATTTTGAAATAGGAGCAGGAAGTTTTTTTAAAATCAAAAACCACCGCTTTAAGCAGGCAGTGGCTTTCATATTAATCCCAAAAACAACGTGTTAATAAAGTACACAGGGTTTTTGTATGGATCAAAGGTAAAATTATGCAATTAAAATTCAAAAAACCGATTTTATTATTGACAATTCAATGATTATTCACCTTATTTACCGCCCCTTTCAAAGAAATAAAAAGCTATTTTAGCACCCCTTCTAAAATTGGCTTTCTTTCGAAAAACTACCCTCTAACTTTCGTTGAAATTCAGAGCGTATTACCTGGCATCCAAACATTAAAAATGAAATTAGAATCCACACACTTATTAAATCGAAAAATGATAAAATATACTCCACTGATTTTGTTTTTATTTATCTCTAGCATACTTCATGCTCAACATACCGTAAGTGGTATCGTTAGTGATAAAGCGGATAAGACGCTATTGTTGCAGGATGTTTCAGTTTTCATTCCTGAATTTAACAGACTTGATTTATCGAAAGAAGGTGGAACTTATATATTAAGAAATGTGGGTATTGGTACTGTCACTTTGCAGTTTACGAAAAGAGGATATAAATCTGTCGTCCAGACGATCAGTACAAAAGATAGTGCTACAGTTGTAAATGTTGAAATGGAGCCGTCAATAAAATCTCCGGAAGAAGTTACTGATGTTAGCGGGCAAACTAAACTAGCAGGCAATACTCCTTTTATTAATCAAACTTTTTCCGGATATGAATTGAGAAGACGTGGCCAAAGCTCTTTTCTGACAACAATTACATATGAGCCGGGATTGGATAAATTCTCTTATGGATCATTAAGCAAACCTATGATACGTGGACTTTCTTTCAATCATATTGCATATTACCAATCATCTGTGCCCATAGGATTATTTAATAGAACCTGGTATGAACTGTCGGCTACAGCATTAATGGAAGAGGGTATAGAAAGAGTAGAGGTAATTAAAGGTCCGGCAACAATTCTATACGGTGAAAATGCCATGGGAGGTGTAATGATTTTCACCGATGAAAAGATGCCAATGCCCGGTACAATTAAAGGTGATGTTAATTTCGGTTTTTTTACCAATACCGTTGGATTTAATGCAGATGCCGCGATAAAAGGCAGTGGATTGAAGGGTGAATTTTTCTCAGTTAGAATGGGTGGGAAAAGTCATACCAGCTATATTCAAGGCAATGGCGACTTAATCAGGAAGAATACCGAAGCAAAGGAATTCGCCTATAACAGTGGTTATGCAACAGGAAGTTTTAAAGGCACAGGAGGAGTAAGTAAAAAATGGGGGCAGAGTAAAATTACCTTCTCTTATTTGAAGCAGCAAAATGAATTGGTTCGTTCACTTACAGATTCTGCAATTGCCCAAATAGAAAACAATGAAGAAAGAAATCGTAAAATATTAGAACCATTTATTGAAAACTCGCTGTTAATTGCTTCAACGGAAAATATTTTTTTAATTAAAAAATCGAGTTTAAGATTTAATGCTTCTTGGCAAGGAAACAATTCAGAAGGTTACGATAAATTCTCCGGTCAATCAGTAGATTTGAAATACATCTCTAATCCATCGAAGCCATTTGGGTATACTGTAGGAACACAAGGACGATTTAGTCATTCGGGTGTCAATTCAATTGATGAACCACATTACAAAACAAAAGGGTTTGGTATTTATTCACTTTTAAGATATGATCTGGCAAAAGTGAGTTTTCTTGGCGGAGTGAGGTATGATTCTAAATCGGTTGTTAATACTATTTATCTGACAGATAAAAAATATAGTATTCCTTCTGGTTCAGCCGGACTGGCTTTCCATGCCAGCGATGAAGTTACTTTTAAACTCAATGCCTCAACCGGATTCTCCGTGCCTGTTGAAGAGCAGGATATTCAATATATTTTTAGTTATGGTTATTTGCCTGCATCTTTATCGGAGCTCCTGGAGGAAAAAAATGTTGGCGGTGACTTTGAGCTAAGTTGGTTACATAGAAACGTTTCTTTATGTTTAAATGCTTTTGTAAACAAGATTCAAAACTATCTGTATCAACAGCCAAACGAGGTTGATTTCTCAAAAATCATAACAGCAACTCGATTTTATTTTTTCCAGTCGGATGCTACTTTTTACGGTGGAGAATTTTCATTTCAGATACATCCGGTTTCTGTAAAATGGCTCTCACTGGGTTCTAATTATAGTATTTCAAGAGGGGAATTTGATGTCTCAACTTATAATGTTCCTCTCATGCCGGCAGATAAGATTGTATCAAACATTACTTTCCAATCGGATCGTATGAATTACTTATATCGGCCCTTCATTCGTCTTACGCTGAGAAATTACTTAAAACAAGACAGGCCATATACCTTTATCGAACCCAATGATTTGGTAAGGAATTATGAAACTCCTACAGACGGTTTTAATTTACTGGACATTGATTTAGGTGGAACTTTTCATTTAGGAAAAGATGAGTTTGATGTTTCATTGTCCGTTTCAAATATTTTTAACACCGGTCATTATAACCATCTATCGCGATTGAAATATCTGAGTCCGGTGGCTGTTCGTGAGATGGGCAGGGATATCTCTATCCGACTGCATATACCTATAGGAATTAAAAACGCCAAATAGTTCAAAATTGAAATTCTTTTTTAATTCAAACCTTCAAAAGGTTGAAAATTCAGAATAATATTGGTGATTTTTACGTTTATAACCTCTCAATTAATCACCGTATCTTAGCATTTTATTAACTAAAGCACCTGTATCTTTACACGGTAAAAATCAATCTATGAAAAAAATAATTATTGCAAGTACGTTTGCTGTGATCCTCTCTTTTTTATTCAATCCCATGAAGTCCAATGCACAATTTGGAACTGTAGAAAGCAGGATCGATTCTGCATTTCAGATTATCAAGTACTGGTATGTGGATACTGTAAATGACAAGAAACTGTATGATGAAGCAATCAAAGGAATGATTAAATCACTCGATCCGCATTCGGCTTACATCGCTTCAGAAGAGATGCGCGCCGCAATGGAACCTCTTCAGGGTAAGTTTGAAGGTGTCGGAATTCAATTCAATATTCATGAAGATACCATTTTAGTTACAGCAACCATTCCCGGTGGCCCTTCCGAAAAGCTGGGAATTCGCGCTGGGGACAGGATTGTAATTATCGACAATGTGAATGTTACAAATATTAAGATTACCAATAACGATGTAATGAAGAAGCTTCGTGGGGATAAAGGCACTAAAGTAAATGTGAAGATTTACCGTCGTGGTATTGCCGAATTAATTGAATATGTAATAACACGCGATCAGATTCCTTTATTTACCGTTGATGCTTCCTATGTAATTCCTCCTAATATCGGATATATTAAGATTAGCCGTTTTGCTGATCAAACGGATGAAGAGTTTATTCGTGCCCTTGCTCAATTAAAACAAAAGGGAATAAATAGTCTGATACTCGATTTGCAAAGTAATGGCGGCGGTTATCTTAGAAGTGCTGTTGGTCTGGCCGATGAGTTTTTAAGCGATGGAAAGAAAAGTGTTTATACCCGAGGCAGAGCAAGTAGTCCTGAAGATTACATAGCTACTACAACAGGTGGTTGGGAAAAAGGAAAACTCGCCGTGCTCATTGATGAGTCATCTGCTTCAGCAAGTGAAATCGTTTCCGGTGCCGTACAGGACTGGGATCGTGGTTTAATCGTAGGAAGACGTTCTTTTGGAAAAGGACTGGTGCAAAAACATTATCCATTACCTGACGGTTCTGCATTAAGACTTACCGTGGCTCACTATTACACACCATCGGGAAGATGTATACAAAAGCCCTATGAATTAGGAGATGAAGAAGAGTATGATCTCGATTACAGCAACCGCTTAAAAAATGGTGAGTTATTTCATGAGGATAGTATTCACTTCAGTGATTCAACAAATTATTTTACAAATGCAAAAAGAATAGTTAAAGGTGGCGGTGGAATTATGCCGGATATTTTCGTTCCTCTTGATACTTCATTGAGTAGTATTTATTATTCAGATCTGTTACGTAAAAATGTCATAAACGATTTCAGTTTGACCTATACAGATAATAACAGAAATCAATTAAAAACTTCTTACGCAGATGTTCCATCATTTAAATCAGGATTTAGTATTACTGATAAGATCATGGAGGACTTTCTCCGTGCTGCCGATAAAGCCGGAGTGAAAAAGGATGACAAGGGGTATAAAATATCAGAAAGACTTATTAAAAGCCACTTGAAAGCCTTGATTGCAAGAAATCTTTGGGACTCTTCAGCATATTTTGAAGTAATCAATGATTTAAACAATGCTCTTACCAAAGCGGTACAGTCGATTAAAAGTGATACTTTCGAAAAAATGAAATTAACGACTAACTAATGAAGAATATAAAACTGTTTTTTCTTGTCTTATTGATTACGAATTCTTCCATAGGACAGGTTAGCTATAATATTAAAATAATGTCGTGGAATATTCTCAATTGGCCTGATAATTCTAATCTGGGAGCCGATACCACGCTTCGTTGTCCTGCTTACCGAGCTGTTGTTAATCATGTAAACCCGGATATTTTAGTTACCATGGAAAATACGGCTACGAATAGCGTTCCTTTATTTTTAAATCAGGTGATGAATTACTCGGGTAGTTCCTATCGTTCCGGAACGTTTATTAACGGCTACGATACTGATAATGGAATATTTTATCGGGATTCTTTATTTGATTTTATCAGCAATGTCCCTATTCATACAGCATTAAGAGACATCAGTCATTTCTCCCTTATTTTTACTCCTACCGGAGACACGATTCACATTTTCGCAGTTCATTTGAAAGCCTCTCAGGGCTATGAAAACGAAAGGGCTGCCGAAGTCGCGAACCTGAGAAATGTTACCAATGCTTTTCATGACGGAGTTAATTTTCTTGTAGCCGGAGATTTTAATATTTACGATGGCGGCGAGCCATGCTACACGGCCTTGCTTCAGGATAATCCTGGCGATGACGGCAATTTTAATGACGTATGGGCTATGCAAGGCATTTGGAACGATCCGTCTTATGCACCTTATCATACGCAGTCAACCCGATATAATGGCGGAACGGGTTCCGGAGGTGGTATGGATGACAGATTCGATTTGATATTGTATTCCAATGCTATTGCTCAACAAGGGGGTATGTCACTTGTGCCGGGAACTTACACCAATATCGGAAACGATGGTAACCATTACAATAACTCTGTGAATTACGGTACCAATACTGCCGTTCCAATGTCTGTCGCAAATGCTTTATATGATGCATCAGATCACCTTCCCGTTTCATTAAATTTGTTTATTCAGCCCGTTTCTGTTTCTGAGGAGGAAAGTGTTTTGCTTGATTTAAACATCTTCCCAATGCCGGTAACCGGGGAGTCTCAAATTAGCTTCTCGCTCAAGAAAAACGCACAGGTACAATTTACAGTTATGGACGTTTTAGGTCAAGTAGTGTTTAATGGACCTGCAACAAACTATCCTTCCGGAAGTTTTTCTGTTAAACCGGAGTGGTTGAATGACTTAAAATCGGGCTATTATTCACTTTTGGTAAAATTTAATAATAGCTTGATTAACAAAAAGATAGTTATTATTAATTAAATTTTTTGTTCCTTTTTTGCTTGTTTTTATTTCGGCCTAATTTTGTCTGGAACTTTTGAGTAGTAATTAAGTATTAATTACTAAAACCGATCTGCCTGATGAAGAAGAAATCCGGAGCTGTACCAAAACCAAAGGTAGGGGCACTAATTATTTCAGAGCCATTTAATCCGGAGCCCAATTTTAAACGATCGGTTGTATTGATTAGTCAGCACAATTCAAAGGGTACAATTGGATTCATCGTCAATAAACCAACGCAATTAAAGGTTCATGAGGCATTGGATGATTTTCCGGAGATTGATGCTTGTATTTACTGGGGCGGACCGCTGCGTTTAGATTCGATTTACTACATCCATACCATAAAAGACTTGCAGGGATCTCATGAAATTATCGATGGCATTTATTGGGGAGGCGATTATCAGCAGTTAAAGATTATGGTAGAATCCGGAGAAGTTAACCCGGATCAGATAAAATTTCTAGCCGGATATTCCGGATGGCATCCAAAACAATTGCAGCAAGAAATTAATTCATCCAACTGGTGGATTACATTGGCTGATCAGTATTCAATATTAGTAGAAGAACCAACTGTTTTATGGGGAAATGTCCTCACTCGTATGGGACATGTTTACGGGATTATGAATGATTTTCCTGAAGATCCGGGGGTTAATTAATTCGTTAATTAACTAATCAACGAATTAGCTAATTAACGAATTAAAATTCCGGTGAATTAAAATCTCAGATGTATAGTTCTGGTATTGCCGTTTTTAGTCACGGTTGCCAAATCATCGCATGTGCCATTTCCAAAATCAATGGTACGGGTTGGCCTGGATGAAGGGGTAATTTGCATTGTTCCACTCGTTATAAAATGACAGGATAAATCGCGTGTAACATTTGTTTGCGTACAGGAAACACTTTCACCTTGACTATTTAAACCTGTTGATGAACCATTAATTACATAAATGTCATTGGTCCAGGTTGAATCACCGTAACCGGCAACCATTTCTCTTGTGCGCATGCTATTCCATGACCTCCATGACCCATCCGGGCGAGTGATGCGCATATTTTGAGCGTCAATTGTCCAGGTCATGTTACCGGAACCGTTAAGGCCATTGTTGGTAACTGTTCGCACACCTTCAACATGTCGGCTGTTGACATAAAAGTTGTTGAATGTAACCACCCATGAAGAACCCGGATCGAAATAGCCGGAACCGGTGTAATTAACGGTGATGATTCCTGAGCGAACTTTTCCATCTTGTCCGGTGCAACCGGTTCCAAAATCATAAGTAATAATGTGATTGATAGAATCGTGTGTAACTACTGCACAGGAATTAAAACCAAAGTGATCGAACGAGGGTTGTTGTGAATTTTCAGGGGCAAAAGAACTCATTCTGGTAACCTGGCTTGTCATGTTATCGACATCGGAAGCAACTGATTCTGCCTGACCGATATCCTCTGCAGTGGTGGTGAAATCTTCAGAGTCATCTTTGTCCTTTTTACATCCATTGATTGTAAAAAGCGCGGCTGTTAAACAAACAGCGGCAAGAATTTTTAAGTTATGCATATTTTATTGTTTTAGGATATTTGCTTCTTATGACGCCCTGTATTAGTAAGGGTTTAACGGCAAACGAATTTTTTATAGATATCTTTTGAAAGGAATATTTTTTGAAACAATAATGTAAAGCATTAAGCGTTTATCGGATTTTCAAGGCGAAATGATGAGAGGTAATATTGAAACCATATTTAAAGTATAAACGGTGTGCTTCATACCTGTTTTCATTGCAACCGGAATCCAGGTGAATTTGAGTATAACCTAATTCCTTTGCACGACTACAAATATAATCCAGTAGAGTAGTGGCCAGTCCTTTTTTTCTTGCTTCGGGAAGAGTAGACAGATCATCAATGTAAATAGGTTTTCCCCAAGCCAGGTGTTCGGTGAGTCGAAAACCGGCTGCAGCAATTGCTCTGCCGTTTTCTTCTATAAAGATAAGATTGTAGCCCCTTGAAATCATTCCCTGAATGAGATTAACAAAATTTTCCTTTTCAAGATGCGGCCTCAATACATGTAATACATCGAAGCACTTAAGAATAGAATTTATATCTGTGGCTTGTTGGACTTTCATTTTTTTATTTCACTTTTGTACTATGATCATTCAAATAAGGAATCTGCATGTGGGAGGAATTACGCTCTATCCTTTTATCTTTATAAAGAAAGGAATAGATGAAAGCAGACTGAAAGTGCTTATCAATCATGAAAAGATTCATCTCAGGCAGCAGCTTGAATTACTCATAATTCCTTTTTATTTTTTTTACTTGTTGAATTATCTGTATTTATTAGCATTATACAAGGAACATAAGAAAGCTTATAGGGGGATTATTTTCGAAAGGGAGGCATTTAACTATGAAACCGATTTTGATTATTTAAAAAGAAGAAAGTTTTTGGGTTTTTTAAGGTGAGCTAACTTGTTTTTAATTAAATAAAATCCATAAAACATTTCCTCCGTTAATTTCCAGCTAGAGCGAATACGATTTTTCAGTTCCGGATTCTTCAAAGAGAACATTGCTATCCTTGTAAACTCTCAAAATGAGGGGGTAGTTATTAATATTCAGAGTGGTATCGCTTGACAAGTTAACTATTGAGCCAACGACCTTTACATTTTTCAACGAATCTCCCCAATGATAATTTACTCTGTTTATCCAAGGTTCGTTTTTAATAATGCTTCCATTGGATGTTATCGTAAGCTGAATTTGTAATTTCATGCCATCCGGGAAATAATAAACATTGTTGGCATCGACGGAGTCGGGTGTGGATGCCAAAGAAAGATTTGCTGTATAGATAAATGGCGGTTCCCATGTTTTCTTACATGCGGGGTGTATGAAAATCAGGACAAATGGAAAAAATAATTTTGCTTTAGACAATATAAATTTCATAGGGATAAAGGTAATGTTCTTAATTGAAATAAAAATAGGTATTTACTTAAGAAAATTTAAATCTCTTTGATTTCTTTGTTCCGGCCTTTGATATCTTTGTGTTTAAATCCAACGTTAATTTTTTACAAAAGAATGCGACGGGTAGCAATCCGAAGTCTAGTAATCATTCATTCAAACACAAAATGTCATTTCAATTATGAATAAAACCGCCCTCATCATCGGAGCTACCGGACTAGTAGGCAGCAATCTATTGCAGCAATTACTTTTGGATAACGATTTTTCATCTGTCAAAATATTTGTCAGGCGAGCGACGGGAATTACTCATCCAAAATTAAAGGAATTTATAATTGATTTCGACAAACTCGAATTGAGTAAAAGCGATATTACAGGCGATGTCCTTTTCTCTTGTATGGGTACAACTCTTAAACAAGCCGGAAGCAAGGAAGCGCAATACAAAGTTGATTTCACCTATCAATATGAATTTGCGAAACTGGCTGCTGAAAATGGAGTTGCCGATTACTTGTTGATTTCTGCCGCTTCTTCTAGTTCAAAATCAAAAATATTTTACTCCAGAATAAAGGGGGAGTTAGAAGATGCAATAAAACAACTCACGTTCAGCCGCATTCGCATTCTACAACCGAGTGTTCTTGCAGGAGAAAGAAGCGAAAAAAGGATGGGTGAAAAATGGAGTGCAGGAATAATCAACATGTTGGGAATGGTTGTTCCATTTCTCAAAAAATACCGGAGCATACCCGGCGCGACTGTCGCTCATGCGCTTATTGCCATCTACAAGAAAAATGAATCGGAAAATGTAGAGACGTACAAGTTGGATGAGTTGTTTTTGTAGAAGAAGGAGGAGAAGGAGAAGAAACAGATACAGAAATAGAAACAGTGCATAAAAATTGTCAAGAGTCTAGAAATAGAAATAATGCAAGTGAGCAGTAATTAATGTTCACTCGCACTGTTGACCTACAGAATTGTTTCTATTCTAAAGCTGCAGATATTTCGAAAGTGCTTTTTAAATTGATTAGTGATTTCCAAGGAAATTATAGTTCGAAGTCCGAAGTCCGAAGTCCGGATTGGTTGGACTTCGTACTTCGGACTACAGACTTCGGACTACAGACTCCGGACTACAGACTTCGGACTACAGACTTCGGACTACAGACTACAGACTACAGACTGCCCTTACGTGATTCCACTGGTACTGAAATAAGTTTGGGTTTTTGCGAGTGGTGCTGAAATCAGTTTAGCTATAAACTTTAGCATGCTGATTCAATGCTCTGTTTACCTAATATATTGGTTGTACAATCCAGGCAAGCTTCCAACCTTACATTAAAAAAATGTTTGGTTTCGAAAAATTAGATGTTTATAAAAAAGGCCGGGAATTTAATTTGGAAATTAGAAAGGATATTCTTTCAAATGAAAAACTAGACAAGGTCTCCAAAGATCAACTTAGAAGAGCGGCTATGAGCATTATGCTAAACATTGCTGAAGGTTCAAGTCGATTCAGTAAAGCAGACGAGCGAAATTTTTATGTGATTTCAAGAGGAAGTACAATTGAATGTGTTGCAATACTTGATTTACTTAGCATTGAAAAAATGATCACTATCGATCAGCATAAATACTTCTACAATAAAGCTGAAGAAATTTCTAAAATGCTTTATAAAATGATTTGCAGACTCACAGCGGAAAACAGTTCGAAGTCCGGAGTACGAAGGGAGTCCGGAGTACGTAGTCCGAAGTCTGAAGGTAGTTCGAAGTCCGAAAGGAGTCCGGAGTCTGAAAGGAGTCCGTAGTCCGTAGTCCGTAGTCCGTAGTCCGAAGTCCAACCAATCCGGACTCCGGACTACAGACTACTGACTGCCCTTCCGTGATTCCTCTGGTACTGAAATAAGTTTGGGTTTTTGCGAGTGGAGCTGAAATCAGTTTAGCTATAAACTTTAGCATGCTGATTCAATGCTCTGTTTACCTAATATATTGGTTGTACAAACCAGGCAAGCTTCCAACCTTGCATTTAAAAAAATGTTCGGCTTCGAAAAATTAGATGTTTATAAAAAAGGCAGGGAATTTAATCTGGAAATTAGAAAGGATATTCTTTCAAATGAAAAACTAGACAAGGTCTCCAAAGATCAACTTAGAAGAGCGGCTATGAGCATAATGTTAAACATTGCTGAAGGTTCAAGTCGATTCAGTAAAGCAGACGAACGAAATTTTTATGTGATTTCAAGAGGAAGTACAATTGAATGTGTTGCAATACTTGATTTACTTAGCATTGAAAAAATGATCACTATCGATCAGCATAAATACTTCTACAATAAAGCTGAAGAAATTTCTAAAATGCATTATAAAATGATTTGCAGACTCACAGCGGAAAACAGTTTGAAGTCAGGAGTACGAAGGGAGTCCAGAGTACGTAGTCCGCAGTTTGAAGGTAGTTCGAAGTCCGAAGTTCGAAAGGAGTCCGGAGTCTGAAAGGAGTCCGTAGTCCGTAGTCCGCAGTCTGAAGGTAGTTCGAAGTCCGGAGTCTTAGTCCGAAAAAAAAAATCCGAATCTGCTCCGGACTCGGAATTTCAGACTCGGACTGTATTTCGTGATCCCGCTGGGATTCGAACCCAGGGCCCATACATTAAAAGTGTATTGCTCTACCAACTGAGCTACGGAATCATTGCTTTTTAAGGCGGCTGCAAAAATAGAATTATTCATTTAAAAAAAGCACTTTGTTCAAAAAAAAATCCATTTTTTCATGAGATTTCTTGGTATTGGTGTTTATAAGTTCCCTATTATTACTCCTGTTTTCGACGCAAGTTCCTCAATCATCGGCAATTGCGTTTTATTTACCTGATTTCAAATCGTTCATTTTTTTACTGTTTTTTTTAATGATTTCCATAACAATTTGTCAAAACAGATTTTTAAGTGTGAATCTGTAAAATGCAGGCAATCTTTATTCGCATACAGACACAAATCAAACTATAGGTATCTGTTAGTTTACAACGCTCATTTTACCGAACTACCCAAATGACGAAATTCAACTTAACATAATTATTCGCAAAAAGGTACTTTTTTCTGATTCATCTAATCAAATCACAGAACGTACAATGCAAATAGGATAGGGAGTGAAAAATATTTTTTAAAACTAAAATCTTTTTTTACAAGAATGTATAAAAAATATTCAGCCCTTCAATCAAAATTGTTCAATGATAATTTTGAATTCTATTTTTTTGATTTTAGAAATCGTTGTTAAAGAATGGGATGTCTTACAAATTCTGCATTTCTATCGAATAGATAGCGATATGTTTTTAGGACACGACTTTTGTAGGTTCCTAAATTTTCAGCAATGCTTACCATCTTTGGATTGAAATCTCCAATCCATTGCATTTCGAAATCTTCATACAGTTTTTCTTTCTGTATGAGGTTGGCTCCTTCAATGATCATAAAACTATCAACACCTTTTCCCTGGTGCTCGGGAACAATTCCGAAAACCAATCCGATAAACTTATTGATTCGCCGCCTTCTAAGCATCCAGACGAAGCGCAGTTTCTCTAACAATCCGAATCGTCCATTAAACTTAGCAAACAATTGGTTGATGTCAGGAAGGTTAACCCACATGGCTACCGGTTCATTTTTGTAATAGACGTACCAGATTACTTTCTCATCAATTACCGGTTTCATCTGCTTGAAAAAACCTTTAACCTGCCGGCTGTCCAGCTCTTTTCCGCTTCCATGCTTGGCCCAGGCTTTATTGTAAACAGTTCTAAAATCCTCGGCATATTTATCCAGTTGTGATTTGCGTAAAAATTCGGCGTGATAATCTTTATCGAGTGCTATTTTTGCATGTCGCTCGTAAAATTTTGATTGAGGTCTTTCCAGCGCCTTTAAGGAATAACACCATTGTTCGAAATAGGTCATAAATCCATAGGACTCAAATAGCTCGCGATAGTAGGGCTTATTGAAATTCATTTTATAGGGTGGGGGAGTAAAACCATCCACAATAAGTCCCCACCAGCTATCACGTTCGCCGAAGTTAATGGGTCCATCCATGGCTTGCATGCCTCTTTCAGCCAGCCAGCGCTTGCATTGGTCGAACAGAATGCAGGCAGCTTTGTGGTCGTTTATACATTCAAAGAAACCTATTCCACCGGTTGGTTGATTTTCTTTACGAGAAGTTTTTTCATTGATAAAAGCGGCTATTCTGCCAATGGTTTCACCTTTATCATCTTTCAGTAAAAATCGGGTGCATTGTCCGTGTCGAAAGAATTTATTTTTTGCCGGATCAAAAACTGCCACAATATCTTTGTCAAGAGGCCTGATCCAGTTTGGATCGTCTTTATAGATTTTCAGCGGTAATAATAAAAAGTCTTTTTTGTCCTTTTCGGAGATGACTTCATTCAGTTTCATCAGTAAAATCTATTTCTTGTTGTGTTGCTCGAACCACAAAGGAAAAATAATAAACGACAAATTAAAAATTAGAATTTTAAGTTAAAAAAGAAGCCGTTCAAAAATTGAACGGCTATATTTTTTTCTAAACGCAGGAAACTTTCTTTCTGATTATTTGCCAGTTATGCTGATTTTCTTTTGAAGCTCCAATACGCTCGCTTTGAATTTTTTATCGGTTTCGATGAGATTGTTAACGGTTCGACAAGCATGAAGAACCGTAGCGTGGTCTTTTCCTCCGCAATGAGCTCCAATGCTGCTTAGCGATGACTTCGTCATGTTTTTAGCAAAGTACATGGCTATCTGACGAGCTTGAACAACCTGACGCTTACGTGTTTTAGATTTAAGCATCTCAATAGGAAGATCAAAGTAGTCGCAAACGATTTTTTGGATATAATCAATTGAAACTTCATGAGTGGTATTTTTCACGAACTTATCGATCATTTGTTTGGCGAGTTCCAGCGTTACGGCTTTCTTGTTTAAAGATGCCTGCGCAAGAATGGAAATTAAAGCACCTTCAAGTTCGCGAACATTTGATGTGATACTGTATGCAATGTATTCGACAATTTCTTTAGGAAGTTCAATTCCATCAATATACATCTTCTTATTTAAAATAGCGATTCGCGTTTCAAGGTCAGGCATTTGAAGATCAGCTGCTAGTCCCCATTTGAAACGACTTAACAATCGCTGTTCCATTCCTTGCAGATCGACAGGAGCTTTATCGGAAGTAAGAATTAATTGTTTACCTGTTTGATGTAAGTGATTAAAAACGTGAAAGAAAACATCCTGAGTTTTTTCTTTGCCGGCAAGAAACTGAACATCATCTAAAATCAACACGTCTATCATCTGATAAAAATGAACGAAATCATTTTGTTCATTATTTTTTACAGAATCAATAAACTGATGGGTGAATTTTTCCGATGATACATATAATACTGTTTTTCCCGGATGTGCATTTTTGATTTCAATACCGATGGAATGGGCGAGATGGGTTTTTCCCATTCCGACACCACCATATATAAGAAGCGGATTGAAAGAAGTTCCTCCCGGTTTACCGGCAACTGCATAACCGGCAGATCGTGCCAAGCGGTTACAATCACCTTCGATAAAATTTTCGAATGTATAGTTCGGGTTTAACTGAGACTCAACGTTTACTTTCTTTAATCCCGGGATGATGAAAGGATTTCGGATCGTATCTTTTGAAGTTCCCATTGGTACGTTAACCGGTGAGTTTTTCAATTCACCATGGGTACGCGTGGGTATCTTGACGGTATAGGGCTTGTCAGTTGCTGTAGCATGTTGCATAACGATGCTGTATTCCAGACGGCCTTCATTTCCCAATTGCTGTCTAATGGTTTTTCTTAAAAGCGTAATGTAATGCTCTTCCAGCCATTCATAGAAAAACTGGCTCGGCACTTCAATGGTTAAAATCTTTTCATCAAGCTTTATTGGCTTAATGGGGTCAAACCAGGTTTTAAAACTCTGAGCACTAACATTGTCTTTTATTACTTGCAGGCATTTTTTCCAGACGCTTTCGCAAGTTTTCTCAATTGTGTTTTTCAAGAAATTTTTTTTTGTGTTTGTGTTAATGTTACTTAGAAAATTCTCCGCGCTAAAATTTCAGAGTTCAAATATATCGTTGTGTTATTGTGTTTACAAATATTTTAAAAAAAAATATTAAAAAAAAATTATGCTGCTATTGTATTTTCACTAATTTTTACAGTAGAAGCAATAGTATCTTTTTTTCTTCCTTTCGCATCGAAAAAATAATCGATGCGACCCAACCGAATTCCTGCCCAACCAACTTGTGCAATTAATGTTTCTTTTCCAATTTTATTTTTGTATATCACAGGGGAATCGAGAAATGTATGTGTGTGTCCTCCAACAATTAAATCGATGTTTGATGTTTGTCCGGCGAGAACTTCATCAGAAACTTTTTTTTCTGCATACTTATAACCCAGGTGCGACAAGCAGATGACAAGATCGCAGTGATGGTCGTTTTTGAGTGTAGAAGCAATTTTTTCCGCATGTGGAATAGGATCTTCGTATTGAATATTTCCGGTTAATTTTTTTTCGACGAGTCCTTGTAATTGAATGCCGACACCAAAGATTCCAACTTTTATTCCTCCTTTTTTAAATATGCGATAAAGTAAAACTTTATTTGACAAAGGTGTGTCTTCGAATTTGTAATTTACATTAAGAAATGGAAAATTCATGTCAACAAGTCTTTCTGCCAAGGCTTCAATTCCATTATCGAAGTCGTGGTTGCCAATTGTTGCAGCATCGTATCCCATCTTGCTCATGAGTTGCAGTTCCGGTTTGCCTCCGTATAAATTAAAATAGGGTGTACCTTGAAAAATATCTCCCGCATCGAGCAGCAAGACATTTTTTTCCTGTGATCTGATTTTTCGGATAATTGCTGAACGCCTTGCAACGCCGCCCATTCCGGGATATTTGGGATCATTAATAGGAAAAGGGTCAATGCGACTATGAACATCATTCGTATGTAAAATGGTTAATTTAACTAAACCCCTTTCGGCTAATAGTTCGAATGGTAAACTATTCAAACTTGCAAATGCAGCACCTTGTGCAAGTATACGTAAAAAGTCTCGTCTATTTTGCATAACTGATTCTTCCGTCAGTTTTATTACTGATTAATTTTCCTGCTTTTCCAAAAAACTCAAGATATTGAATAATTGCATCTCTTACTTTCAGATTCACATATTCCCGATTCGCATTCGTAATCATATCAAAAGAATCTCCTCCATTGGCAAGATAATCTGAAGTCAGCACCCTGTATGATTTTGTAATATCTAAAGGATTATTTTGAATGACAATGTCAATTGCTTTTTTTTCTTTGATCCTAAAACGAGCGCCTGATATGGGTCCGCCGTCTTTTGATGCTATGAAGTTAAAAATTTTTTCGACAACATCACCATTTATTTTCAAGACGACCAATTCATTTTCGAAAGGCATCAATTCAAATGCATCCATTCGGGTTATTTTTCCTTTCGGCAAGGATCTTCTTAATCCTCCATTGTTAAAAAATGCGAAGTCAGCCTGCTTGCCATCTGTAGGGTAAAATGTTTTTGCCGACTCATGCATACATGCATCAGCAACAAAATTGCCCAATATGCTTTCAGGATTTCCTTTTTCCATAGCAAATTCACTTTCCGCTAACACGTCGCTCATCGTTAGGGACATTTTTTCTTTAAAGGGTGTTATGTAGTTGATTACCGAGCTGTCTGCCTCGTTATTTAAACTGTCAGAAAAAACATATTCTACCTGTTCGGTTTTTTGTACTTTAAACGCCGGTTTGCAACCGGCAAATAAAAGGAATGAACATTGAATGAAGATTGCAATTTTTATAAACCGCTGTAACTTTGTCAAAACCATATAGCAAGATTAAAAAAATAAAACGAATTCTATCGTCACAAAAAAATAAAATGCAGCATGATAAAAACTGAAATTAGCCTGAGAGTTCGCTATGCCGAAACCGATCAAATGGGTTATGTCTATTATGGACATTATGCTCAGTATTTCGAAGTTGCTCGCGTTGAAATGTTGCGTACCATGGGTTTTAGCTATAAAAAACTTGAAGAGGAAGGGGTAATATTACCTGTACTTGAGTTGTTTATAAAATATATTCGTCCGGCATATTACGATAACTTGCTCACAATTATTACTGAAATTCGTGAATTACCCGGTACTCGAATTCATTTTCACTATGAAACTTTTAACGAAAAAAATGAATTACTCAATAAAGCCGAGACAACTCTTGTTTTCGTAAATAAAAGTACAGGAAGGCCAACTTCTGTCCCCAATCATTTATTGGAAGAATTTAAGAAGTACTTCTAATTCAATGATCAGTGAAAATGTATTTTCAATTGATAAATTTTTTTCACTGAATTCTGAAAAAGATATAATTAAGTGGTGCTATTTATCGGTTTTGAAACAGGAACTAAAACAGTTGTCGCTTTTAAAGTTTCTCTAATAAGTATTTGTAAATTTGCAACATGCTCTTTATATCTTCTTTATGCACTTTTTCTGCCGGAGAATGAACATAGTCTTCCGGCGCTCCAATAAAACACCAGTCAATGGGATAGGGCTGTTTTTGTAATTCTGTCCCATCACTTCCTCCGGAACCCTCAACTTCAACCTGAAATGGAATGTTGCTTTCCCTTACAATATTTAAAATTCTGTTTATAAATTTCTTCCTCGGGATGCCGATATCCCTTAATGATACCACGACTCCTTTGCCGGGCCTGACACCCTCTGTAACCCACGTTATGTCGCTTATAAGGGCTTGTTTTATTTTATAGCCCTCATAAAGAAATTTAGAAAGAAACGGCACTGTTCCGCCGCCATGTTCTTCCCAGCAGGAGAATACGATGGCCCCGTCTTTTAACGTTTCGCATAATTGAAGAGCATTCCAAACGCCCAAGCGATTATCCATATAACAGCATTGGACAAAATTTTCATCTTCTTTCCAAATCTCTTTAAAAGTGAGTTCTGTTCCTGTTTCTACTTCTAGTGGTGCTTCAATATAAAGTTCTCTGTCGTTTTTTATTAGGATGGGGTATTCAAACTCTTTACCATCTTTGAAGCCTTTCAATCTAAATCCATTCTTAGCTTCCGGGGCTCCAATTTTCACAAGTTGATTATTGTATCTCACTGTAAAACCAATGGAATCAATGTGGGCAAAAACGGCAGTACGGGGTTTTCCGAAGACCAGTACAATACAATCCTGAAAATCCTCTCCTGAAAATATTTCCGGCTTTACCTTCCATGATTTCATATTTTTTTGGATGTAATCGAGAATAAATTCTGTCATGGCGCCCTCATTTCCCGAGGGCGCATGGATACTGCAAAGTTTTTTTAATAATTCCACGGTTTTATTTTTTTCCTGAAGGTTTAATAATTTCTATACGATCCCCGGTAATGTCAAATTCAGAAATTCGGTTTCCTGAAACGGTTGGTGCTTGAAGCCCTTTTTCAAATGTAATTCCGGAAGTAATAATCCTTGCTTCGTCCCAAAGATCTTTGAAGATAAAACGATTGAGTAAAAATGCACCTCCTTCAATCATGACAGAAAGAATGTTTCTTTCATAGAGTTTTTCGAGCATTTGCTTTTCTACATCCTGATTAAAATCAATTTTTACATATTCTAAAGTTCCTTCATTTTGATTTTTTATTTCATTAAAAACTAAAGTTTTTGCAGAACTATCAAAAATATTTAATCGCTTAGGAAGAGGGAGTTTTCTGTCGATAGTAATTCGCAGTGGATTGTTCCCATTCCAATTTCTGACTGTCAACAACGGATTATCTGTTTCAACGGTTAGAGTACCGACCATAATTGCACTTTCTTCACTTCTCCATTTGTGTACCAGTATGTCTGTCAAATGATTGCTGATTTTTTTTCTCGTCAAGTCATCAGAAGCAATAAAATTGTCTGAAGTCCGTGCAAATTTAAGAAGTACAAAAGGCCTTTTTTCCCTATGAAAAGTCATGAAACGGCTGTTTAAAAGCGAACATTCGTTTTCTAAAATCCCTTCATGTACTTGAATTCCGGCTGATCTTAATTTTTCACTGCCGCTGCCATTCGCTCTTATAAAAGGATCCTTAGCTCCAATAACTACCTGTTGAATTCCATGCTTAATGATCAGCTCCGTACAAGGTGGAGTTTTCCCTGTGTGATTACAGGGTTCTAAATTTACGTATAGGGATGATTTTTTCAGCAAACTTTCATGACCCAGCTCGATGGCTCGTTGAATGGCATTTACTTCTGCATGAGCACTCCCAAAACTTCGATGATAACCTTCGGCAATAATTTTATTTTCATACACAAGAACTGCACCTACAAGCGGGTTGGGAGCGATATAGCCGAAACCACAACGGGCAAGTTCGAGGCATCGATGCATGAAGTTTTCGTTGTACTGCAAGGATAGAGGATTTTTATAAACTCCTTCGATAAAGAATAAATAGTACTGCTATTTCAAAAGAACCATAGTTGTAGTCAAAACCACGAACTACAATAGAAGTTATTTTACTTTTTCTTTAGGCAGAAAAGTAAAAAAGGTGTCGCTTCTAAGTCCGATTCGAAGAGATTCGAGGGCAATTACTTCCAACGGGGCAATATTTCCGAGGTTAGCATTGGCACCCAGCAAATTGATAAAATAGACTTGTCCGCTCTTATTTGGTGTCTCCCAGATAATTTTTTCAGAAGGAATTCGAGCAACAATTTTATTTATTAAGACCACATGAGCTTTACCATTTGGACGGTAAATACCAACTGTTCCGCTTTCTCGTGCCTCGGCAATAACTTTCCATGCACCGGCTTGAATTTCACTTTCCATCATTTCAATCCATTTGTTTGGGTGAATGATAATTCCTTCTTCTTTCGAACCAACTTCGGTAATTACGGTAGTGTGCTTACTTAACCTTCTGATATAATCCAGTTTTTCATCGTGCGGAATGGTGATACTACCATCGCTGACCTCAGCATAAGTGAGTTTGTATTTATCGATCAATTTGATGTAATCTTCGAAGCGATTACGGATAATGAATGCCTCCAGCAATGTTCCTCCGAAATAGATTGGAATTTTTGCTGAACGATATACTTCAATTTTCTTTTCCAGGTTGGGTGTAATGTACGAGCTACCGAAACCGAGTTTGACGATATCAACAAACTGGCCGGAAACATCAATCATGTCTTCTGCCTGTCTCCAACTAAGTCCCTTATCCATTACCATTGTCAAACCCTTTTCACGCGGTTTTACTGACCGCTCCGGGATACTGTCGAGAAAAAAATTCATATTTTGTTTTTGTATATTTCGATAAGTTCTAAAATATGTCCGTCGTTAATCATAGAAGGAGAGTATTCTAAAACTGAGGTGTAAAGTTGCGGGTTTTTGTGTAATGCATTTGTAAATACCCTGTATGCTTCATTTATATTTCCCATAATGTAATGGTAACAAGACAAGCGGTAAAGATATTCCGCATTGTCGGGGTGAAAAACGATTCCCGTTGCCATAATTTCAAGTGCTTCTTCCGGTCTGTTATCTGCCATAAGGAGATGGGAGTATTCGATCCAGATATCATCATTTTCCGGTTCAAGGTCAATGACTTTTTTATAAGCTTTCTCGGCATTGACATAATTTTCCAGGTGGTATTCTGCATCACCGAGGGCAAACCAGAATTCGGCATTTTTATCGTCGAGTTCAATTGCCTTACGAATGTAGTGAGTCGCTTCAAACCAGCGTTCTTCGTTTTGCAGAGTTACACCAATTCCTAACCATGCTTCAGCAATGGTATTGTCGAGTTTGGTAGCTTTCTTATAATAATCTCTCGCTCGATGATTATCTTCCAGTTGCTCATAACATTCTCCGATGTTATAATAGGTAAGCGCGTCCGGAGCTTCGAATTCAAATGTTTTTTTATAACAATCAACTGCTTCTTTGTAAAGGTTTAAGTTAGCAAGTGTATTCCCTTTGTTAAAATAGGCGGAAGAAAAATCGTCTTTGATGACCAGGCAATAATCATAAGCAGTTAATGCTTCCTGATAACGGTTGAGTCTGTTAAAAACGTTTCCCAGATTATACCAGGCAGTATAACTATAGGGCTTTAAATCGATAAATCGGGTATAAAAGTCTATACTGTCTTCCAGTCGCTCGGTAAACTCGAAACAAAAGGCCAACTCATAGAGAGCGACTTCATTTTCGGGATTATCTTCCAATGAAAGTTTCAGGTATTCGATTGCTTTATCATAATCGCCCCAGCTTTCATAAACATAGGCGAGGTTTAGATAGAGAAGATCAAGTTCATCGGCAAGCGGAATAGCTTTATTGAAATTTTCGATGGCGAGTTCAAACTTTTGTTGTTGTGAAAAAATACTTCCTCTGATCATATAGAGATCAGGGTCTCTGGGTGTAATTTGTTCAGCTTGTTCTAAAATTTCAAGTGCCTTCTCAAAACGGTCTATCATAGCCAGAATTTGTGCTTCACGAAGCAAAAATTCTACAGATGCAGGATGTTGATCTTTTGCATATTCAACAACCTGCAATGCTTTTATCGGATCATTCTTTTCGATATAGTAATCGATGATGCTCAAAAATGCTTCAACATCAAAGAAGTAAGCATCCTTGTTGCGAATCATTTCTTCATAACGCTCGATAGAATGGCGGATATAATTTTGTTGCTCGCCTGAGGTTGGGAATTCTTCTTCGTCCATGTAATGTTTCTTTCCGAAAAATTATAAGATCAAAGATAAAAATAAACGGTGGATTTTTTATCAAAAGCCCTTATTTTTCAACATATAAAGGTTAATGACTTGTTTTCCACTGATTATTCTGATATTTCCTGTTATTCATTGATTGTCTCTGCTTATCTTAGCAATCCATGTATCTCAAAAAACTTTCTCTGGTTAATTTTAAGAATTATGCAGAAGCAGAATTTGACGCCATTGCCGGTGCCAATGCCTTTGTAGGCGGGAACGGTGCAGGAAAGACAAATCTGTTAGATGCTATTCATTATCTGTCAATTTGTAAGAGTTACTTCAATAGCATTGATCAGCAAAATATCAGGCGTGATGAGGACCTGTTTGTTATTCAGGGAACATTCGACTTAAATGGGAGTGAAGAGCAAATTTCCTGTGGAGTAAAACGCGGACAGAAAAAAAATTTTCGGCGCAATCAAAAGGACTATGATCGGTTTTCTGAACATATCGGTTTGCTTCCTGTTGTTATGATTTCTCCTACGGATTCCTGCCTGATTACTGATGGCAGTGAAGAAAGAAGAAAGTTCCTGGACAGCATTATCTCTCAATTCGACCGCAATTACCTCGAATCGTTGATAAATTACACACGCATTTTGATGCAACGAAATGCTTATCTCAAGCAAGTATCTATTTCACGCAAAATAGATATGGAATCCTTGCAAGTATGGGATGATCAATTGGTACTATACGGTGAGAAAATTTATGTGGCGCGGAAAAATTTTATTTCCGGATTGATACCTATTTTCCGCTATTACTATAATTTCATATCTGATAATTCGGAGTCCGTAGATATTCAATATGAGTCGCATTTAAACGAAAATGATTTCCGCAACCTGCTCATCGAATCTGTCGATCGCGACAAAGTTTTACAATATACTTGCAAGGGGCCGCATAAAGACGACTTGTTGTTTTTTATCAATGATTTTCCGGTAAAACGATATGCTTCTCAAGGACAGCAAAAATCATTTCTCATAGCGCTTAAACTTGCTCAGTTTGATTTTATAAGCAAACAAAAAGAGTTAAAACCTATTCTGTTATTAGATGATATTTTTGATAAACTGGATGATGATCGGGTAAGTAAATTAATGGAATTAGTGAGCAATGATAATTTCGGACAAATATTTATTACCGATACACATCACGAAAGGATATTAGCCATATTCAAAGAGATTGGCGTTCCCATTCGGGCATTTCCTGTAAAAGAAGGAAGTGTCGTTTCTGCACAATTGACGGATTTATAAACCCCAACCAATAACTATTAGAAAAGTTCATTCAACAAACAATCGAACCATGAGGCATTCAAACGATCAAACCTTAAAAGACGCCATCAACAGCATGTTGAAAGAGTATAAACTGGAAGATAAAATGAAGGAAGTAAAGCTCGTTGAATCCTGGGAAAAAGTAATGGGCCCGACAGTAGCCAAGCGAACTACTAATATTAAAATTTATAGCAAAAAACTTTTTGTAAATCTCTCTTCTGCATCACTTCGTCAAGAACTTTTTCTGGAACGTGAAAAAATAGTTAAACTTTTAAACGATGCTGCAGGTGGAAATGTGATAGAGGAAGTCGTATTTCAATAGTGAGGATAGAAAGTTATTTTTAACATCCCATAGTTTACCGAAAGAAATGTAAGTAGCGAATGCCACAGACATCTTGTGGCCTTATTTCTCACTCTTAACTACAACAACATCATCTCATTAATATTTTTCTAATCCTGAGAAGAAAAATGCTCCTTCAATTAAAGCATTTTCATCGCTGTCTGAACCGTGCACTGCATTTGCTTCAATTGATTTTGCGAAGAGATTACGAATAGTTCCTTTTTCTGCTTTTGCAGGATCTGTAGCACCAATGATTTTTCTGAAGTCTTCAACGGCATTACTTTTTTCGAGTATGGCAGCTACAATTGGTCCGGACGACATGTATTTAACCAAGTCATTGTAGAATGGACGCTCTTTGTGAACAGCATAAAATTCACCTGCACGCTCAGGAGTTAAGCGAGTATATTTCATCGCAACGATGCGAAAACCTGCTTCATTGATTTTAGCTAAAATTGGTCCGATGTAGTTATTGGTAACTCCATCAGGTTTAATCATGGTAAATGTTTTGTTAGACATTGGAATTTGGTTGTTGAGTATGAGTTAATATTAATATTTACTGTTAAAAGTCAGAGTAGAAGGGTGCGTCTTTTCAGACACAATTGAATTCAATGAAACATTTCCGATTACAATGCTTTTATCTCCGCTACCAGCTTGGATAAGGCATCTTTCGCATCACCGAAAAGCATACTGGTTTTCGGATTATAAAACAATTCGTTTTCAATTCCGGCATAACCTGCATTCATCGATCTCTTATTTACTATAATATGCTGCGAGTTTTCTACATCGAGAATTGGCATTCCGTAAATAGGTGAGGAGGGGTCTGTTTTTGCGGCAGGGTTTACAACGTCATTCGCTCCTACCACCAGCACTACATCCGTATTCGCAAACTCCGGATTGATTTCATCCATTTCAAGAAGCTTACCATAATCTACATTACTCTCTGCAAGCAATACATTCATATGTCCGGGCATCCTGCCGGCAACCGGGTGAATGGCATATTTTACATCTACACCGCGTTCTTCAAGTATCTTCTCTAGTTCGTGGATGACGTGCTGCGCCTGAGCAACTGCAAGTCCATAACCCGGAACGATAATTACTTTTTTCGAATAATTCATCAATACAGCAGCATCGCTTATAGAAATATCTTTGATACTTCCTTTTAAACTCTGCGTTCCCGAAGCAACCGCTGTTTCACCAAATGCGCCGAAAATTACATTGAACAGTGGTCTGTTCATCGCTTTACACATGGCCAGTGTTAAAATTGTTCCGGCAGATCCTACAAGGATACCGCCGGTTAACATTACCTGGTTATTATAAAGAAAACCGCCGAAAGCCGCAGCCAATCCGGTAAATGAGTTTAGTAAGGAAATTACTACCGGCATGTCGGCGCCTCCAATCGGAGCAACGAAGAATATTCCGTAAAGCAGGGCAAGTGTAAGCGCTGAATACAAAAGCACATTGCTTCCTGTTCCTGAGCTGGTAATATACACAGCCATTCCTACAGTAACGATCATCAGAATGAGATTGATCGTATTGTAGTTTGGCAATCGAATACTTTTTTTCAGTGTTCCATTCAATTTCATAAAAGCAATAATACTTCCTGAAAAAGATACACTACCGATGACAAGTCCTGCCATGATAATACCAATGCGAGCAGTAAAACCCACATTGTGGTGGAATTCCAGCAAGGAAATTAATGCCGCACATGCACCCCCCATTCCATTAAATAAGGAAACCATTTCAGGCATGGATGTCATCTTTACTTTTTTCGCAGCCAACCAACCAATCACACTGCCAATTAATATGGCCGCAGCAATCAGCATGTAAATAATGCTTGCTACTTCACCCTCATGCAGAACAATCGTTGCAATTACTGCCAGAGCCATTCCAAAAGCGGCAAATAAATTACCTCTCCGCGCCGTGGCAGGTCCACCTAACATCTGAAGTCCAACAACGAAAGTTACCGAAGCAATGAGATAAATAATATTCAATAAGTATTGATTTGTCATATATATTAATTCAATTACTTCTTCTTTTTGCTAAACATTTCTAACATTCTGTCTGTAACAACAAAACCACCCACAACATTCAATGTACCAAGAATGACGGCCACAAAGCCCAAACTGAGTAATAGGATATTGTCTGCCTCTGCATTTAACATGACTATAATAGAACCTACGATTACAACACCGTGAATGGCATTGGCACCTGACATTAGAGGAGTATGAAGTACAGAAGGAACTTTTCCGATTACCTCCACACCTACGAAGATGGATAAAATCAGAATATATACTTTGTCAATATTCTCCCCGAGGAAGGCAATAAAAGTATCCATTAATTTATTTTTTTAGGTTAACTTATTTGTAAAACTGTCAATCAGGATTTTGCGACGGGCTGACCGAAAAGGATATTTCCTTTATGAACAATGAGAGATCCTTTGGTGATTTCTTCGTCCAGTTCCCACTTAAAACCATCTTTTGTTGCCAAATGCATAATAAAATCCTGTACATTTTTAGCGAATAATTCGCTAGCATTTAACGGTAACAAACTTGGAAGGTTCGCTTCTCCAATGATTGTGACACCATGCTTTATCACTGTTGTGTTTATTTCGCTTAATTCACAATTTCCACCCTGACTAACAGCCATATCTACGATGACAGAGCCCGGACGCATATTTTTAACCATATCGGCCGTAACGAGTCTGGGTGCTTTTTTTCCGGGGATTAATGCCGTAGTAATTACCAGATCGGCCTCTGCAATATGTTTCGTAATGAGAGCTTGTTGAGCTTTCAGAAAATCTTCAGAGACATTTTTCACATAACCACCTTCAATCTTAATAGATTCATCGCCTTTCAATTCGATAAATTTTCCACCGAGCGATTCAACCTGCTCTTTTGTTTCCGGACGGATATCTGAAACTTCTACAATAGCACCCAAACGTTTTGCCGTGGCAATTGCCTGAAGTCCCGCAACACCTGCACCCATAATAACCACACGTGACGGTTTAATCGTACCTGCTGCTGTCATCAGCAATGGAAAAATTTTCCCCAATGCTGCTGCACCTAAAATGACGGCTTTATAACCGGCAAGATTGGCTTGAGAACTCAACACATCCATTTTCTGTGCTCTTGAAATCCGAGGAATGGCATCCATGGAAAATAAGCTAATGCCTTGTCTCGATGCCGCTTCCAGTAATGGTTGATTCGAGGAGGCATATAACAACGAAATGATGGCGCCATCTTTTTTCATTAATCCGATTTCTTCTTCTGAAGGAGGATTAACTTTTAAAACAAGGTCGGCTTTATTGAAAATGTCGTTTTTGCTTTGGACTAATGTAGCACCCGCTTTTTCGTAATCGGAATTATCAAAGAAAGAATTTTTCCCTGCATCTATTTCGATGCTTACTGTAAATCCTGCTTTGACGAGGGACTGTACTACATTAGGAGTCAATGCAACACGCTTTTCAAAAGCAGTAGTTTCTTTAGGTACAGCTATTAACACAGTTTTCTCTTTATTAAAATCCCGCAAAGAAAACAATTAATTTTGTTATCTCATACATGATTAGAAAGGGAAACTTTATATTTGTACCATGATTAAACTAACACAACATTCATTGGATAAACTGGAAGAGCTGCTCGTTATGTCGGGGTATACTGTTCGAAATGAAAAGGGTAACTTTAAATCAGGTAGTTGCCAAATACAATCAAACAATATTATCGTCTTAAATAAGTTCGCTCCCGTAGAAGCTAAAGTCGCTTATTTGATCGATGCCGTTCATCAGATAAATTTTGATGAAAATCTGTTGGATGATAAAAACAAGAAATTTTTACAACAGGTAAAGCAAACCGAAGTTAACATCCCCGAATAGTCGATATTCTCTCAAATGGTTTTTACATTCTTAGGAACAGGAACATCTCAAGGCATACCCATGATTGGTTGCACGTGCGACGTTTGCATCTCTGCTGATCCGAAAGATAAAAGACTTCGAAGTTCTTTAATGGTTGAAAACGATTCCGAACGCATTGTAATAGATGCCGGACCGGATTTCCGGCAACAAATGCTTCGGGAAAAGGTGCCCACTTTAAATGCCGTTTTGTTTACGCATGAACATAAAGACCATATAGCCGGACTTGATGATGTCAGAGCGTTTAATTATCTGCAGCAAAGGTCTATGGACGTTTTTGCCACTCTTCGTGTTCAGGAAGCTTTGAAGCGTGAATTTTTTTATGTATTTTCAGGTGATACCTATCCGGGGATTCCGCGCTTATCGCTGCATACAATCAGCGAAATACCTTTTTCAATTTCAGACATTCAATTTATCCCCATTCCGGTACTTCATCTGAACTTGCCGGTTTTGGGCTTCAGAATCGGCGATTTCAGTTATATTACCGATGCCAATTTTATTGACGATCAATCCATGGAAATCATCAAAGGTTCTAAAATTTTAGTTTTAAATGCTTTGAGAAAGGAAAAACACATTTCTCATTTTAATCTGGAAGAGGCCTTGCAAATATCTCAGAAAATCAAGCCATTACAGACTTATCTAACCCATATCAGTCATCAACTGGGAAAGCATGAAGATGTAAACAAAGAGCTGCCGAAGAATGTATTTTGTGCCTACGATGGACTTCGTATTGAATTGAATTGACCCTGCAAAATTGACGTCCTTTTCGTACTTTTGTATTCCTCAAATGGGAATTGCATTGAAAAACAGCCATTTCCGCATTTGGTCTTCAATTAATTATCAATTGTTATGTTCGAAAGTTTAAGTGATAAGCTCGAAAGGGCGTTTAAAGTTTTAAAAGGTCAAGGTAAAATTTCTGAAATCAATGTCGCTGAAACATTGAAGGAAGTTCGTAAGGCGCTTCTTGATGCCGATGTAAATTTCAAAGTAGCCAAACAATTTACCGATACCGTAAAAGAAAAAGCACTGGGACAAAACGTTCTCACTGCTGTTTCGCCCAGCCAGTTACTTATTAAAATAGCGCATGACGAACTCGCAGCTCTTATGGGCGGTGAGAAAACAGACATCAATATCAGTGCAAATCCTTCTATCATTTTAATGTCGGGATTGCAAGGATCAGGAAAAACAACCTTGTCAGGTAAGTTAGCCGCTTTTCTAAAATCGAAAAGACAGAAGTTGCCTTTACTTGTTGCCTGTGACGTATATCGTCCAGCCGCCATCGATCAGCTGAAAGTTTTAGGAGAGCAAATCGATGTTCCTGTCTACTCAGAAGTAGATAACAAGAACCCGGTAGAAATCGCTAAAAATGGAATTGCATTTGCCAAAGCGAATAACAGGAACCTCATCATCATCGATACTGCAGGACGTCTCGCTATCGACGAGGAAATGATGAATGAAATTGAAGCCATCAAGAATGCCATTCAGCCGCATGAAATTCTTTTTGTTGTGGATGCAATGACAGGACAAGATGCCGTGAATACAGCAAAGGCCTTTAATGACAGACTCAATTTTGATGGCGTTGTATTAACTAAACTTGACGGTGATACACGCGGAGGTGCTGCTTTATCTATTCGCTCAGTTGTAAATAAGCCGGTGAAGTTTGTCGGTACCGGTGAAAAGCTCGATGCACTAGATGTCTTCTATCCTGAACGAATGGCCGACAGGATTTTGGGTATGGGTGATATCGTATCACTTGTTGAGAAAGCTCAGGAGCAATTTGATTCCGTTGAAGCAGCGAAACTTCAAAAGAAGGTTGCTAAAAACCAATTCAACTTTGAAGATTTTTTGAATCAGATTCAACAAATCAAAAAGATGGGGAATATGAAAGATCTGATGGGCATGATTCCCGGCGCAGGAAAGGCATTGAAAGATGTTGATATAAACAACGATTCATTTAAGCACATTGAAGCCATCATCAAATCAATGACACCTCAGGAACGTCAAAATCCTTCTGTGCTGAATGGAAGCCGTCGCCAAAGAATTGCAAAAGGCAGCGGTACAAATATTCAGGAAGTCAACAAACTTCTCAAACAGTTTGAAGATATGAGAAAGATGATGAAGGTTTTTTCCAATAAAGATCAAGCCGCTAAAATGATGCGGAATATGCCCGGAATGAGGCGATAGTAAATAAACATGATGCATTTATTAGACGGTAAAATTGCAAGCAGCGAAATCAAACATCAACTAAAAAATGATGTGTTGGAAATGCTTGCACAAGGTAAACGAGCTCCGCATCTTTGCGCTTTGCTCGTCGGTAACAATGCGGCCTCTGAAACCTATGTTGCCAGCAAGGTAAAAAACTGCGCGGAGGTTGGTTTTAAATCTTCGTTGATCCGTTTACCCGACACTGTTAGCGAATTCGACTTATTGCATAAGATCAGAGAAGTCAATGCCGACGATTCTATTGATGGCTTAATTGTTCAACTCCCTTTGCCCGAACATATCAACGTTCATAAAGTTACGGCCACTATTTTACCTACCAAGGATGTCGATGGATTTAGTCCTGTAAACTCCGGACGCCTAATTCAGAATTATCCGTGTTATATTCCGGCAACTCCTTATGGAATTTTGCTTATGCTGGAGCATTACAGAATCGATACTTCAGGAAAACATTGTGTCATCTTAGGAAGAAGCAACATCGTCGGTACTCCCATGAGTTTGCTCATGGCAAGAAATGGTTATCCGGGAAACTGCACGGTAACACTTTGTCATAGCAAAACAGCTAATCTTTCTGAATTTACTCTTAAGGCCGACATATTAATTGCAGCCCTCGGACGCCCGAATTTTGTTAAGGCAAATATGGTAAAAGAAGGAGTAGTCGTCATCGATGTTGGTATTACGCGCATGCCTTCAACTGAAACAAAAAGCGGATTTAAAATAACGGGTGATGTGGATTTTGAAGAGGTGTCAAAAAAATCGGAATGGATTACGCCCGTTCCCGGAGGCGTTGGATTGATGACTATCGTAGGCCTGTTAAAAAACACGCTTAAAGCCGCTAAAAAGGAAGTGAAATTCGAATAGTCGAGTTGTTATCATTTCATTGTTAGAATTCCTTCAGATTTACCTGCAACACAGACTAACCATTTATTACTTTTCCTCCCGATAATTCAGGTAGATTTCTAACCGGTAGTTCATCTCAAAAAAAATTACAACAAGCAATATGCACGCTATCTCTTATCCTTTAATGGAAGACTTTTACACCATCCAGGGAGAGGGATTCAATACAGGGAAGGCCGCTTATTTTTTAAGGCTAGGCGGTTGTGATGTAGGATGCGTCTGGTGTGATGTAAAAGATTCCTGGGAAGCGGAAAAACATCCACTCGTTACTGTGGAGGAAATTGTTGAAAGGGTATTAAAATCAGGTGCTGATAAAGTGGTTGTAACCGGTGGCGAGCCGGCTATGTATGATTTACTTCCGTTGACAGAAGCTTTGCATCAAAAAAAAATTGAATGTTTCATCGAAACGAGTGGCGCTTATCCGTTAACCGGAACATGGGAATGGATTTGTGTTTCGCCCAAAAAGTTTAAAGCCCCTTTACCTGAAGTGTTGAAAATGGCTGATGAATTGAAGGTAATCGTTTATAACAAAAGCGATTTTGACTGGGCAGAGAAAAATGCCGGTTTTACAAGTCCGGAATGCATTTTATTCCTTCAGCCGGAATACTCAGTAATTAATGTAATTATGCCATCTATAATTAATCATGCTAAGTCCAATACCCGCTGGCGAATTTCGTTACAAACCCATAAATACATTGGTATCCCATAATTTACTTATGTTGCTTCAATAACGTCGAATTGTATTGCAAATGAATATGAAAATCTTTACGCCTGTATTTTTTCTATTGACACTAACGTGTAATCTACTTTTTGGTCAGCGGGAAATGACAAGTTCTGTTCCCAAAGCATTGCGAGCGTTTGAAACTTCCAGGAGGTTTTACGACATCAGGCAAAACGATAAAGCACTTGAAGCTATCGAAGAAGCAATTCAGGCGGATAAGTTATTTATCGAGGCATATATGTTTAAAGCCAATATACTAACAGACATGAAGCAATTGGAGAAAGCAGTAGATGCTTACAAAGATGCTATTGCCATCAACCCTGATTTTTTCCCCAATAATTATTATTCGATGGCAAAAACTGAATACCTTTTAGGCAAGTATTCTGATGCTAAATCTCATTTTGAAAAATTTATTACGTATCCCAAAATAAAGAGCAACTTAACTGCAAATGCAAAACAATATATTTTGAATTGCACTTTCGCAGAGCAAGCAATTCTAAATCCAATTCCTTTCGCTCCGGTAAATATGGGTGCCAGCATCAATTCTGCCGATCAGGAATATTTTCCGGCAATTACTGCCGACGGAAAAACTTTTTTATTTACACGAAGATTACCTGCTGTTGGCCCGGGAGGGAGTCCGACAGAGCAGGAAGATTTTTACATTTCCACTTATGGCAAAAGTGGTTGGGATATTGCACAACCCATCAAGGAAATCAATACCATTGATAACGAGGGTGCGGCTTCACTTTCTTCGGATGGCCAGTATCTTTTTTTTATCGGCTGTGATAATGATTTAGATGTTAGACAGACAAATGGTAGTTGCGATATTTTTCTGTCCAAGAAAAACGGCAACACATTTAACAGACCCAGAAACCTCGATGTGCCTATTAATACCGGCAGTTGGGAAAGCATGCCTTCATTTTCTTCGGATGGGCGCACATTGTATTTTGTACGGGTAATTAAAGATAAATTGGGTGTTTCACAATACGACATAATGGTGACTAGTATCGGTGAAAATTCTCAATGGAGCGAACCTGTTTCAGTCAGTGATAAGATTAATACGCCAATGGATGAGATGTATGCATTCATTCACCCCGACGATCAGACTTTGTATTTTACTTCAAACGGTCACCCCGGAATGGGCGGACTCGATATTTTTATGAGCAAAAGAAATCCGGATGGCTCATGGGGTGACCCGATCAATTTGGGGTATCCGATCAATACAAAGGACGACGAAAATTCTTTGTTGGTTAGTCCGGATGGAGAATCGGCTTTCTTCTCCTCTGACAGACCGGGTGGTTTCGGCGGACTCGATATTTATCAATTCCCTCTGTATGAGAAAATGCGTCCGCAGCCGGTTACTTACATGAAAGGTAAAGTATATGATATTGAAACAAAGAAACCGCTTTCTGCTTCTTTCGAATTAATTGATCTGGCCACAGGGAAAACGGTTGTCAGTTCAACTTCTAATATCGGTAATGGAGAATTTCTGGTTGCTTTACCAACAGGAAAGAGCTATGCACTGAATGTTTCCAAGGATGGTTACTTATTCTATTCTGAAAATTTTGAATTGAAAAATGTAAAATCAAACAAAGATCCGTTTATCAAAGATGTGCCTATGAAACCGATTAGAGCAGGGGAGAGTATGGTCTTGAAAAACATATTTTTTGATACAGACAAATTTGAGCTCAAAAATGAATCCAGAATTGAATTAAAAAAGCTGATTGGTTTTCTTACAAAGAACATATCCATTAAATTTGAAATCAGCGGACATACTGACAACGTAGGAGGGAAGGAATACAATCAAGGCCTCTCTGAGCGTAGAGCACGTTCTGTTTTCGATTTCCTCCTTGCTAATGGAATACCGGCCACAAGAATGGTTTCAAAAGGTTTTGGCGATACCAAACCCGTAGCCGATAACAATACCGATTCCGGAAGAGCTCAAAACAGAAGGACGGAGTTTATGATTACGGAGGTGAAATAAATTGTAACTTTGAATAATTAATCGGCTAATATGAAAAAGTTGAATATTTGTTTCAAATTTGAAAATACAAAATTGTTTTGTCTTTTATTTTTTATGTCTTTAATACTTCATAAGAATGGTTATTCAACTATTAACGATACAGCAATAGTTCGTGTATTTGGTGGTCCTGGATCGGAGTATTTTTATTCCTTAAAGCAGTTGCCTAATTCAAATTTAATTATGGTAGGTAAGACTAATTATTTTGGTCCGGGAAATAATTCTGTTTATGTAGTAATGACAGATAAGGATGGTAATCATATATGGTCAAATGTATACGGTAAACTTCAGATTGAAGAAGGTTTTGATTTGGCTTTACAAGGAGATTCTGCAATAATCTTATTGGGAGTTACAAACTCATTTGGACAAGGTGGATATAGTGGATATATTATTAAAATTGACACATTAGGAAATTTGATCTGGGAAAAAACAATTGGAGGAGTAGATTGGGATTTTTTAAATGGTATTTGCGTATTGAATGATGGCAGTTTAATTTTATGCGGAAGAACTTCTAGTTTTTCAAATGGCGGATATGATGGTTATATTGTCAAAATTGATTCACAAGGAAATGTTGTTTGGGAGAGGAATATTGGAAATTTAAATGATGAGTCATTTAAATCTGTAATTGAAATTAATAATATTTTATATCTATGCGGAACAAGCACTATTGGTGCTGGTAGTATAAATACATCCGGGTACTTAGTTAAAATGGATGAACAAGGCAACTTGTTAAATGAATATTTTTTTAATTCTAAGGGTAACGATGCCTTTAATAACATTTCAAATTACAAGGATTCATTATTGCTTTGCGGTATTTCTCAACATCCAGATTCTGTAAATAGAAATTTATGGTTTGTATTAACTGATACTTCCGGGAATACAATAATAAACAAAGACGAGAATACTATTGAAGACGATTTTCTGTCTAGCGGTACTATTGTTACTACTGATAATTTGGTATTTGTTGGTCAAAAAAACCCAAGTGGATTAGGTGAAGGAAGTATGTATATAATACGATATGATTCTAATTTTAATTACCTAGTTTCTGCAAGTTTTGGTGATTCATTGCAGGAAGAAGGCTTTGATGTCCAAGTACTTTCTGACAAACGGATAGCCTTTTGTGGATATACAACTAGTTATGGAGCAGGTAATGAGGACGGATATTTGGTTATTTTAAAATATGATACCATAACTTCCGATTACGTACTTGATTTTAATAATTATGTTGAGCAGTTATCACCTATAGGAATAATCGAAAACAATAAATTTGACAAAACGACAATTTTTCCTAATCCATCTACAGGTAAATTTTGTTTTTCAAGTCTAACAGCTTCTAATTACAGGGCAATAAAATTGTTTAATGAAGTAGGAGAGATGGTTTCTAATATTGCTGTCAGTAACCGTACATGGTTTGATTTTAGCGATTTGCCTAAAGGGATTTATATTTATGAGATAGAATCAAGAGATCATTTTACGGAACATGGTGTTTTTATTTTACATTAATATATGAGGAAATATTTTTTAGAATATTTTTTTCCTGCTTTTTTTTATTATTCTCTTTTATTTATTGTTTTTTTTACTTCTGTAATTAAACTTTCCGGTAATATCAATGATTATTATTTGAATTGGGATGCTTTCCATTATGATTTAATTAGGACACAAGGGTATGATATTACTCGATGCGCTTTTTTTCCTTTGTTTCCATTTTTATGGAAATATTTAACATTAAGTCCAATAGGAATCTCTCTTTTTAATGGACTAATTGCAGTGCTGGCTTTGTCTATTCTATTATTTAAAAACAATACATCGTTTGACAAATCCATAATTATATATTCAATTCCTTCCTTTTGTTTTTTCTTTTATCCTTATACCGAAGCACTGTTTTTTAGCTTTAGCACTTTTTTAATTCTTTTTTATCAGCAAAGAAAATTCAACTATGTGTATGTAATGTTACTTATTCTTTCATTAATCCGGCCTACTATTTCAGTTTTAAGCATTGCTTATGTTTTAAGCATAGCATTTAGCTATGACAAAGTGAAAGTTAAAATTGAAAGAATTGTATTTGGAGTAATTGCAACCGGACTGGGGTTGATAGCAACATTTATTATTGAACGGAGTTATACTGGAATTTGGGATGCATTTTTTATTTCTCAAAAAAAGTGGGGAAACCATCTGCAATTTCCTGAGTTTCCTTTGAGGTCGTGGGGTGGAGATATTATTAACAGGCTTGATGGCGTTGCATTAATGATTTCTTGTGTTGCTATAGGGTATATTTTATTGAATTTATACAATTCATTAATTAGGAATATGCGAACCAACGATAATGGAATTCTATTATCCGCTTTTTACCTGGCGGGAAGTGGACTTTTAGTTTTATTATACAGAAACGGCGAACTATTCAGCTTAAACCGATTTATTTTCTGTACTCCTTTTTTTATTTTGTTTATACTAACTATTTTTGAAAAGTTTTCAATGCCAACCATTAAAACGATTGCTTATTGCTTTTTAGTTTTATCTGTTTATTGGCTAATGTTTGCAAGCTTTGTTCATATTAAAACGATAATCAAATATGAATTATTATCAATATTTATTTTATCCTATTTTTTGATTAATCACTCAAATAAATACATTAAATATTCTTCTGCATTTTTAATTATAGGTATTAATTCCGTATTTTTTCTTTATTTCTATTTCAGAATATTTACGAAGGATTGGGTAGGATAGAATGGATCTTTTTGAAAAGGATGTTTAACTCTATATGGCTTTTCTAATTGATATAAGTCTGGTCAACAACTCCTCCAACAACTCCAATCTCAACATATTCGCGCCATCGGATTTGGCATTGGCCGGATCGGGATGTGTTTCAATAAAGAGGCCATCGGCACCAACTGCTATTCCGGCTTTTGCAATGAGAGAAATAAGCTCAGGTCTTCCACCTGTAATTCCGCCCGATTGATTTGGCTGTTGTAGGGAATGCGTCACATCCAGTATGACAGGAACATTGTTTTTTTTCATCTCATAGATGTTTCTGTAGTCGACGACGAGGTCCTGGTATCCGAAAGAATTTCCCCGCTCGGTTAACATCACATTCGGGTTTCCCGCATTGCGAACTTTGTCTATTGCAAATTTCATCGATTCTCCTGATAGAAACTGACCTTTCTTTATGTTTACAAACTTGCCTGTTTCGGCTGCAGCCAGAAGTAACTCACTCTGTCTGCAAAGAAATGCCGGAATCTGCAAAACATCCACACATTCTGCAGCAATTGCCGCATCCTGACTTTCATGAATATCCGTTACAACCGGAACCTTTAAGTCTGACCTGATCTGTTTGAGTATTTGCAATGCAACTTCATCGCCAATTCCTGTAAACGAATCCGAACGACTACGGTTTGCCTTTCTGTAGCTGGCTTTGAAAATAAATGGAATCTTTAGTCGGGAAGTGATTTCTTTTATTTTGGTAGCAATATCAAAAGTCATTTTTTCGCTTTCAACAACGCATGGTCCGGCTAATAAAAAAAAGTTACCCGAATCGGTATGGTTAATATGGGGGATTTTTTCAATCATGTTTTAGAAATGTGCTGATAAAGATACAAAAGCTCCCTGAGCCCTGCCATTTGAACTGAAGGTGCTGCTCAGACAATCGCTTTCCAATGAGAGTTGCCAACGCTTAAAGAGGGTAGTAGTGAAAGATATGCCGGCTCGAAATTCTCCATAGCCGCCATTTGAGGCAATTAATCCAATTTGTTGTTGCTCATGTAAAGTGTAAACCAACCGTATTGTTTCCAACAAGTCTGCATCAGCGAAAAACAAATAGTTAATACCGGCTTCAATACTCAGTTTTTCGGGTTTGAGATTATATAAATAGCTTACTCCGATAAATCCGGGAAGTTTTGTCGTGTGACTTCTTTTCAATCGTGCTGTGAGATAGGGTTCTACTAACGATGAATCTAACGATATTGGATCTCGAATGGTGTCACTCAACAAAAAAATATCCGAAACATCTATTCCCTCAAAACGAAAAGAAGTATCTGCATGTACGAATGAACTGTTGTTATTCCATTTGATAAATCCTGCATTGGAAATAAAAAGGGTAACCTTATTGTTCTTTTTATTTTTCCAATAAAACTGTCCGTCTATTGAAGCCCCTGTGCCTTTCCAGGATAGTAGCGTATTGGCTGAAGAATCACTTCTGTTCAGGACTATGTCGGCATCCAGATCGATGTATTCTCCATCTTCTGCCGTGAAAATATGTGCGCGTTTGACTTCTATTAAATTAAAATCTTGTCCTTTGTTTAAACTCAAACCGGTATTCCATCCAAATTTGTTGAGTTCATATTTATATTCATGTCCGAATGTAAAGTTGAATTGCTGATAAGCGATTTGGTTAAATAAAAAATCAGACAAATCGGCATTTTTTCCGGCATAGGATTTATTCCCCCTGAAATAAAGTTCGAATGCATCGCGGCTAAAGCGTCCGTTTATATGATAATTATTCCTTATTGCGACGGAATAAAAAGAATGCTTTAGTCCGAAAATCGTGTCATCATACGAGGCATATTGAATTTCTGAATTGAATCCTATACCCAATTTATTTTTTGCCGAAAGATTTTTCGAAACCCCGTCCTTTCGATTTGTATCGATAAATTTATTGTTGAAATAGTCGAGCGCAAATTTATTGGTGATGGCATCGGAAACGAAAGAAAAACGAGCAGATAATTGAAGGGAATGTCTGAAACCGGGTAGAGGATTAAGCTCCCATTCAGCAGAGAATGATTGAATTGAAATAAAAATAAAAAGAGTTGCTAATATTTTTTTCACAAATTAACGAATCGAATAGGTACCGTCAGCAACTAATTTAATATCGATGCGGTAGTTTGAGTAAAATTGAATTAACTGTGGGTAATCCGGCGTATTAAATCGTATTTTCACTCCGACATTTTTTACCGATAGCAACTTTTTCTTTCTGCCTTCATCAAATTGAATCGGTATTATACTTCTTGAAATTCCTGTGGCACGATAAGCTGCATCATAAGGTGCGGCGACAATGTAATCAGGAATCAGCAGCGAGTCAACGATTGATTGAGTACTGTCTATCAAAAACAGCTGAAGGTTCATGTCGAAAGGAAAGCCATTGTCAGCAATCAGTGTAAGCGTAATCGGTCCTATAGGATCAAAGTTTGTGGCATTGTTGATTGAGAAGGGAAGCGTATCTGCCAAAACCAGTTGATTCAACCCAAAACTTAAAGGCATTTGAATTTGCAGTCGGGTGTCTAATAAGCGATTACTGAAAACAAAATCATTGCTTCCTGAAATATTTCCAAGTGGATTTATATTCAAATCAATGTCGTATTCAATTTTATCCGGAATATTTTCCAGTAGCGATTTGAAATTACTGTTGTTTCTGTCGAGTTGAATGGAATAAACTGTTGGGACCAGCGAATCTGTCAAAGAAGGATTGATGTAAGCCCTGTTGATATTCAAATAATGATTGATAGCAGAAGCAGCATTCAGATTCACCGTATTGCCGGTTCTGTTGTTGACAGAGCGCATGAAAGAAATATTTGCCTGTGCATCCGCGCCTATGTAATTTATGATGTCGAGGTTCATCTTCACGCTGTCAAGCAGGATGGTTCCGTTTTTTATTAAACCGCCTACGCCAATGTTTTCTATTCTTAACTCATGCGTGTTGGCTTGCCCGAGATATCCTTTAACAAAAGAAGGACTTATATCTACTAGAGTTGTTTTCAGATTCACCATTGTATCCAAAGCAGCAACATTGAAAACAACTCCGTTTGGATCTGATCTTGCTTCTACATTATACGTAATTGAATTGGTCAGATTACCGGTAACACCGGTAAGATCGATATCATATCCTGTAAAGTCATATTCGCCCGTGAAAAATTTAGGATATGAAGTAGAACCGGAATCTACAGAGGCATTTACCGTAAAAGCAAGTCCATCCTTTTTAGCCCTTGGAATAGTATAAGTAAAAAATATTTTGGATTTAAGTGTGTTTTTTATGGAAAGTCTTATTTTACCGGATTGAATTATGGCTTGTTTTAATTGCAAATCTCCAACTCCTAAATTGATGGTATTATTATTCGAATAGAAAGGAGTATTGGGGTTGATGGGTGAAGGGAAAGCCGGGAAAATAACAACTGTAGGTATGGTAGTATCTGCTATTTCATAGATAGAGTCAATTTCAAAAGCTGAAATTAAGGTGTCATAATTTAGAATCTGGGCTCCATCGGAGTTAGTAATAATGGAGGAGTCTCCCACCAGCTGAGCCATTCCGATAGACGCCTTTAACAAGGGACCTAAAATTTCAATGTCCCATTGTGGTCTGTCATTCTCTTTCTTACAGCCAAAAATTGACCATAAAACAAAAAGTAAAAAAAGTTTTTTCAGCATGTGGTGTAAAGGTATTTAAATAGTCAATTCAATAATTACCACATGAAGGAATAATATTAAAAATGTCAATATTCATACTTTTCCTTCCACAATTTCTTCAGTAGTAAACGCAGGTCGTTTTCGCGTGAATTTTGTCCGGGGTCGTATAATTTCGTCCCCTTTATTTCTTCGGGAAGAAATTCCTGGCCTGCAAAATTATTTTCGTGAGAATGATCATAATCATAACCTTTTCCATAGCCGATTTCTTTCATCAGCTTCGTAGGTGCATTTCTTACGTTCAAAGGTACGGGTAGATCGCCTGTTTTTTTTATGAGTGCTACTGCATCTTCTATAGCCATATAACTGGCATTGCTTTTTACTGAAGAAGCCAGGTAGATGGCAGTTTGTGAAAGAATAATTCTACATTCGGGGTAACCGATTTTACTGCAAGCATCGAAACAAGTATTGGCAATTACAAGCGCCGTAGGATTGGCATTCCCGATGTCTTCAGATGAAAAAATGACCATTCTGCGCGCAATAAAAAGCGGATCTTCTCCGCCTAAAATCATTCTTCCCAGCCAATAGACTGCGGCATTGGGATCTGATCCCCGCATGGATTTAATAAAAGCGCTGATGATGTCATAATGCATTTCACCGCCTTTATCGTAAAGGGCAATTTTTTCCTGTGCCACTTCCTGCACATAGGCGTTGGTGATTACAATTGTTTCATCCGGCATAAATGAATTGACGACTAATTCAAGAAGATTGAGTAGTTTTCTGGCATCTCCTCCTGATAATCTCAATAACGCTTCCGTTTCTTTCAGTTCAAAAGTTCTCTTGCTGAGTTCTGAGTCTTGTTGAATGGCTTGTTCGACGATTCTCAATAAATCATTTTTCGTCAGTTCTTTGAGAATGTAAACCTGACAACGTGAAAGGAGGGGAGAAATAACTTCGAAGGATGGGTTTTCCGTTGTAGCACCTATCAATGTTACGATTCCGCGTTCAACGGCTCCAAGAAGTGAGTCTTGTTGAGACTTGCTGAATCGGTGTATCTCATCAATAAATAAAACCGGACTACCGGAAACTTCTTTTAATTCGCCGGCATAACGTTGTGATTTTTCAATAACATCTCTGACATCTTTTACTCCCGAACTTATTGCACTTAAAATATAAAAGGGGCGTTTCAATTTTTTTGAAATGATACCGGCAAGGGTGGTTTTTCCAACTCCCGGTGGACCCCAAAAAATCATCGAAGGGACATTCTTGTTTTCAATTGATTTTCGCAAAGCAGAACCCGGACCAATCAGGTGTTCTTGTCCAATATAATGGTCAAGATCACTTGGACGCATTCGTTCTGCAAGAGGGATGGAGGAACTCATTGCTTCAAAGGTAGGCAATTGGTTAATTCGCTAATTGAGAAAAGGTATCACCTTTCTCCAAAGTACCGAATTGATAGCCGCGGCTGAACCATTCGCGTCTTTGAGCAGAAGTGCCATGAGTAAAAGCATCAGGTACAATATAGCCGCGGGATTGTTTTTGAATGTTATCATCGCCAACTGCACTGGCTGCTGTGATGGCTTCCTCAATATCACCTTCTTCGACTATGCCTGCGTTTTTATCGGCATAATGCGCCCAGACTCCTGCATAGTAATCGGCTTGTAATTCTAACATAACAGAATATTTATTGTATTCTTTCTCTGTTAATTGTTGACGAAGTCGTTGAACTTTTTCAGACGTCCCTAATAAATTCTGAACATGATGACCTACTTCATGAGCAATTACATAAGCCATTGCGAAATCGCCGGAAGCTTTAAATCGATCCTTGAGTTCATGATAAAAAGAGAGGTCGATGTATAGTTTTTGATCGGCAGGACAATAAAATGGTCCGGATGAAGCGCCGGCATTTCCGCAACCTGATTCCACTGCATCTCGGAACAAAACCAAAACAGGTTTTTGATATTGAATTCCGTGCTCAGTAAGAACATCTGTCCAAACAACTTCAGTTTCGGCTAAAACAACAGAAACGAAATTGGCCATCGTATCCTCTGCTGCCTGTTCTTCCGGTGACAATTGTCTGCCTTCACTTTGGTTTTGGGTAAGCTGAGGCAATTGTTGAAGCTGGGAGGTATCGCCACCCAGAAAAGCAACAAGAAGGTAAATGACTATTCCGGCAAGTCCGCCACCGGCAACCATACCACCGGTAGACATACTACGACGGTCTTCTATATTAGAACTTTCTTTTCTTCCTCGCCAAAGCATTTTATTAAATTTTGATCAAATATAAGAATATCCTTTAATCAATAAAAAACGAAAAAGTGTCCAAAAGGAATTAAAAGCGATTTTAGAAGAGAATTGTTTGCTATTTATATTGTTATATAATTTTAATTCTTTTTTACAACTTTAAACGACTTAACACGCCCTTTATAAAGAATATTAAAATAATACATTCCTGATGACAATCCATTTCTGTTGGAAAAGAGGTATGAGTTTTTTCCTTCTATAGCCACGGTTTTATCGCTAAAAATTAATTGTCCGATGTCGTTAACGAGTTGTAATGCTACTTCACCGGATTCAATAACAGTAAAATCTACCTGAAACTCATCATAAAATGGATTTGGAAAAATGTTCTCTACTGTCAAATCTTCCTTAAATTCTTTGTTGGAAAGTTTTATGTGTTTCCATTCACCAAGAGTAAATTTCCCATCGTAATCGGTTTGTTTGAGACGATAATAAGAATCGCCCAAATATGGATTTCTGTCAACTGTATGATAAGTCGATTTCTCCGAACTGTTTCCTGCGCCAAGAATATTTTCAATTTCTTCCACATTGTTGAGATTCGTGGAGCGCTGAATGGTAAAGTAACTGTTATTAATTTCACTGGCCGTTTCCCAATCCAAATCAACTTGTCTATCATTATTTAGGGTTGCATTAAAAGACAATAGCTGTATAGGAAGCGTGCTCTCAGATTTCACTAGAGTAAATGGCCCAAAAAGAGTGATGCCGGGTGTCGTGACGATATTGGTGGCCGCATTATTTGTTTGTGAAGGAAAAGGAGCATACCATGCTTTATATGCAGTCGTATACAGCTGTGAAACTAACGTAGCATCCCCGGTAGCCGGTTCTTCGGCTGTGGTATAGGTAAAAGTTATAGTAAGTGTTCCTGCTGCACCGGACCGGTTTATTTGCCAGAAACGATCGACAACATTTGCGCTGTTATCATTGAATAAATTATCCCTCAGATGTAAAACGGAATCAGGTGTTACGGGGTAAGGTGTATTGTTGGCGGCGGTTGGATAAGTTGAAGCCGTTACGTTTCCAATTGTGCCGGCTGTTAAATTTAAAGTTAGCGGAATCAAAGTGCCGGCTGCAGTTCCAAAAGGAATAATATGAGCCCCTGTTGTGCTTCCGATATTCCACTGTACTTTACTGGAATTGTTGGTTTGTTCCGATTTCAGGTAGCCGCTTGTATAAGCGATGGCAGTAGTAAGCGGACTACTAATTGTTAAAGTCTTTGAATTAAGATTAACCATCCCGCTTGTTAATGTCAGGACATTCGAGACTGTGGCATTTACATTTAACGCTACATTTCCGGATGCTTTATTTACTTCAACATTATAAATATCGATTGCAGATGTTCCATCGATTACCTGGTTGTCCGTATCCCAAAAATTTACTTTGCCGTTATCTTTTGTATAAGTTCCATTGTTAATAAAATCACCTTTCACGTAAACATCTCCGTTGTTTTCTGTGTTTCCGGTAGCCGATGTTATGATGGATCCTTCCGAAGCTAGTATAGTTGATGAACTGATGTATAAAATGCCTGTATTGGTTAGGTCAACATAGCCAACTCTGTAAACTGCCGATGTATGATTTTGATGAGAAGTAGAGTCTTCTATTTCTGTTTTAGAAATTGAAGGGGATTCAATTGGAGTAGGTGGTAAATTTGTTAGGGATTTTGTATCTTGAATTGCATTGTTAATGATTGCAGAAGACCGATGTGTCTTCATTATATTTCCAATGAGCAATGGCAAGCTCATCAAAACAGCCATTGACAAAACCTTCTTCGTTTTTTGAAGGAAGACAAACTTTTGTCTCTGGGAATTTATTAATTTAAATTTTGATTTCATGAATTTGAAAATATTTTTTTTTCAACAATAATGCAATTTAAAGAGGACTACAATTATTTTTTAATATGAAATTACTTGTATTTGAATAAAATATTATTTTATTTTTGAAACAATGAGTTGATAGTTTTCTGTATTCGCTGTGAATGTGCCATTGTACCAAATTTTGTAATACCAAGTACCTCCCGCAACACCTGTTTCGCGCGAGTTAATGTTGTTGGTATGATATCTATTTCCAGAATTCTGGGTCGAGGCATATGCGATGACCGTTCCAACCGACCCCGAACCGGATGTTGTGCTTCTGCTTACTCTGATACCGGAAATATTTCCCGTTGTATAGGCATTGAAGAAACCGCTAGCTAAAATAATTTCTCCGGCGGTGACAGGAACAGCAATTTCAGTAAGATACGTGTAGCTTCCTCCGAGAGTTGTATTGGGATCATTTTGTACAGCTGTTGTTGCATAAGTGGTAATAGAACCTGCAGGTGCAGAAGTCCATGACAAAGTTCCGCTGCCATCTGTAGAAAGAACTTGCCCGGAAGTTCCATCAGCATTCGGTAAGCTATAGGTAACATTTGCAGTTTGATCTTGCGCTTTAAACGCCGTGTAATTGCTACCTGCACTACTTCTTTCTTTCAAAATAATTTGTCCGGCAGTATTGTTATTATTCGAAATGGAAATATTTCCATTCATGGTTTCCAACCGCTCACCGGGTGTTGCTACTCCAATGCCAACAGAAACTGCATTCGCTCCTGTACCGCCCAGAACTAGGGTGTTGCTGGCACCAACAAAGGAGTTCGCTCCGATTGCCGTGGCATTCGAGAAGTTTCCTGCTGATGCATCGGCGGCATATCCGACGAATGTGTTACTGCTTCCTGTCGTATTGCTGTAACCGGAACTTAAACCGATTGCCGTATTGGAACCTCCCGTTGTATTACTATAAAGCGCTGTTTGTCCCACAGCCGAATTGTTTATTCCGGTAGAGGAGTATAACACTTGAAAACCCATTCCGGTATTTGAATAACCGGTGTTTGAGAATCCTGCATCTTTACCAATTAATGTATTTTGGTATCCTGTTGTATTTGACTTACCGGCACTATTTCCTTCAAAAGTATTATTGCTTCCGGTTGTATTACTGTAACCGGATTGATACCCAGTAAAGTTATTGTTACTTCCACTGTTGTTGCTATAACCGGATTGATAGCCTATAAATAAGTTTGGAGTACCACTGGAATTATTGTAACCTGATTGATAACCAAGAAACTGGTTGTTTGAACTGCTAAATCCATTGTAACCAGCCTGATATCCAACGTATAAATTATTCGTACCGGAAGTGTTATTATAACCGGTCATATAGCCGGAAAAATAATTATTACTTCCTGTATTGTTATAGCCTGCAGCATAGCCTACAGAAAAATTATTCGCGCCTGATCTATTTTGATAGTTTGCCAGGTAGCCAATATAAGTATTGTTAACTCCGGTAGTATCCAGTCCTCCTGCTTGGTAACCACTAAAATAATTGTTGTCTCCTGTTAAATGGTTTGCTCCGGCCTGATAACCTACAAAATGGTTTTGAGATCCGTTGTTATAATATCCCGCCTGATAACCTGTAGCCAGATTTTTTATTCCGGTGATATTGTTGTAAAGTGATTTGCCACCAATCGCGGTATTGTAATCTCCTGTTGTAGTTAATTTTCCGCTTTGTTCTCCTACGAATACATTGTAACTTCCTGTTGTATTTGAATAACCGGATTGATAACCTCCGAAAGTGTTGTATGACCCTGTTGAATTAGTGTAACCCGATTGATGTCCAAGTAATGAATTGTACGATCCGGAATTAGAATTCCCCGCCTGGTAACCCAAAAACGAATTATATAAAACATTGTCAATTCTACCTGCTTTCTGATTATTTACACGTAGCGATAAGGGCACGTTGTCTGTTGTACCAAGAAAATTTGTACCATCTACAGTTCCCGAATTTCCTAATGTTTTCCAACCCGTGCTTCCTGTAAGAATCTGAACCCAGGCAGTGCCATCATAATACCAAAATCCTGTTACTCCATCTGTTTGGTAAATAGTCAATCCTGTAGCCGGCGAACTAATTGCTGTTTTCTGTGCAAGTGTCATTCGGGGAATTAATAATCCTTTATTGGTCGCAGTCAGGTCCAATAAGGAAGAGGCCGCAGGCGTTGTTGTTCCAATTCCAACCTGGGCTTTTAAATCTGTAAAAATCAGATTTAATAGAAATAGAAAAAGAAATAAATGAAAAATTCGCATTTTGTAAAAAAAAATAGAAAAAAGTTATTCTGTTTAATTACCACATAATACTAATATATGTAAACAACAGTTAGCTCCTCTAGACACAATTCAAACAATTGTAAGAATGTAAAGCGAAATGCCAATGAATTTTTTAGAATTAGCTGAGTCACACCCTTCCATATTTATAAAATCCTAATAATTCGAATATGTATTTATTTTTCGGATTAAATATTTCTGTAAGATTTTTTCACAAATTGAATGTAATTCAATTGACTGAATTATTATATCCATTTTTGAAAATATATTTCATAAAAGTTCAAAAATTTCAATGAAAAGTTTGATTTTTTCAATCTCAATAAAATAATATTTTATTGCCACACGAATACTTAAAGCAATTGGTTTTTGTAATTTTTCTGTAAGTATTTATGAAATATTAAAAAAAACAAGGTGTTCAATCAAATTAAACACCTTGTATTATTACTTAAACAATTGATATTAATTTTTCAGATTGGAAAGTTCGTAGTTTGATAATATTTCCTTTTCTATTAAAACGAACCTATGAGTTTAAAATAAAAAAAATTCTTCTTATTAATTTGCAAATGGATGAGATATTACCACTTCGATATTTTTCTTAATAAGCTTATTTATATCCTTAAGATAAGGCATTTCTTCTCTTGCGCAAAACGAAACGGCTGTTCCTGTAGTACCTGCTCTTCCTGTTCTTCCGATTCTGTGCACATAGGTTTCTGCCTGTTCAGGGATTTCATAATTGATTACGTGAGTCAGTTTATCTACGTCTATTCCCCGCGAAGCTATATCCGTCGCCACCAAAATTCGTATACTTCTCTTTTTAAATCCATTCAATGCGCGTTCTCTAGCTCCTTGCGATTTGTTTCCGTGGATAGATTCTGCTTTTATTCCACTTTTGTTTAAATCACTTGCTACTTTGTCAGCACCACGTTTTGTTCTGGTAAAGACTAAAGCATGTTCTATTTTCCCACTTTTCAATACATGTGTTAGCAAAGAGCGCTTGTTTTCTTTTTTGACATAATAAACACTCTGTTCGATAAGGACGGAAGCTGTCGAGACTGGAGTAATTGAAATACGTACAGGATTTTTTAATAGCGTATTCGCCAACAACATGATTTGCGGAGAAACTGTGGCCGAAAAAAACATGGTTTGTTTCGCTTTTGGAAGTTTGACTATTAACTTTCTAATGTCATCAATGAAGCCCATATCTAACATTCTATCTGCCTCATCTAAAACGAAAAATTCGATATCGTTTAACTTAACAAAGTTTTGATTAATTAAATCAAGAAGCCTTCCAGGCGTTGCAATTAATACATCAACACCTTGCTTCAGCATTCTTGTTTGGGTATGTTGTGGAACACCACCGTAAACAGTCGCATAGGTGATGGAAAGATTTTTTCCATATGCCCTAAAACTTTCGCCAATTTGATTCGCTAACTCTCTTGTAGGTGCCAGAATGAGGGCCTTTACTTTTTTGGGTTTTTGCGGATCTGCTTTCGAACTTAACATTTGCAGAATGGGCAATGCAAATGCTGCCGTTTTTCCTGTTCCTGTTTGTGCACATCCAAATATGTCTTTTCCTTCCAAAATGGGAGGAATGGCTTGTTGTTGAATAGGGGTAGGTGTCGAATAACCTTTTGCCTCCAATGCTGAAACCAGCGTCGGAGAAATTTTTAAATCAATAAATTTCATTTTTTAATTTTTAATATATATTAGAATCCACGCACGAATTTCGCACGGGTTAAGTTACTTAAAAGAAAAGAGTAGGGAGAGATCGGAATGAACTACGAAAAGTAGCAGACGGATTGAGATACAATCTTCAATTAAAGAGGCAAATGTAATCTATTTTTCCGGATTAACAAATTCACTTGCTGTTTGGTTTTACATTTACTCTTGTAAAGTTCTTTAAATTGAATAAATCAAAGTTTATTTGCTTGTATTTTTTTTTATGATAAAAATTATTGAGCTATAATAGTATCATATGAAGCTGCATATCCTCCCCAAATTCCAAGTCCTCCTTCAATGTTTCCACTAATAGGAGCAGGTGAACCAAAAGGGTTCCCATTATTTTGCACCTGCGTTTCTTCGGTTCTCCAAAACTCAAATGTATTTCTGTCTATGGAACAGAACTTAACCACTATGGTATCGCCACGTTTAAAATAGAATCGCTCATCGTTATTGTCATCTTCTTTTTCTGAAAATGAAAATGCGCCGCGTGCAAAATTGAAATCGAAACTTTTATCATTGAAAAATTTATCTTCAAATGCAGAGCCCGGTCCTGCAACAAACGTCGAGTCTTTCTGCCTGCCATTATTTTTTCCGTAGGTATATTTATTTATTCTTTTCGCATACCATTGAAAACAGTTCCCATTTGTATCAGGATCTGTCAGATGAGCCCAGGCAAATCCCAATGAATCACGATTTCCATTTACCTTCCACCATACACTGTCAAGTTTAATCGTATGTGGGATAGTTGTTATTGATGTGAGCGTTTTGCCTTCCGCGTTAACGGATAATTTATACGTCCTTCCTTCTACACCCCTCATCTGTGATCCGAAATAAATACCATAGCCGGGATCAATCTGAACCAATGTATCTATGGTAAATCCATCGTCGACAACAACAGTTGCTCCTGTAATTGTATTGCTTTGTATTTCATTGGCACTAATTTCTCCAAAAAAAGGAAGCGTGCGGGAAAGAAAAACAATCGGAAATGTATCAATTTCTATTCTTCCTTCTACTACAATGCCTTCTTCCACTTTAGGAACCTCAACAGTAACATTTTTTTCACAAGCAATTATAAATAAAGAAACTCCTGCCAGAATGAGATATTTTTTCATCAGAATTTAAAATTATAAGTAACACTTGGAATAATAGGGAAGAGGGAAATTTGTTTGGCCTGTATGGTAATGACGTCTGCAGAAAAAGTCTTGTCGAAGTAAATAATATAAGGGTTGTAACGATTGTACACATTGAAGATTGAAAAATTCCAACTGTTCTCAAATTTTTTATGGGGCTTTCCTTTTAAAGTAGCCGATACATCCATTCGGTGATAGGCTTTTAAGCGGTAATTGTTTCTTTGTCCACCGTAATCTTCTAAAATATCTCCGTTTGATAATAAGAAAACGCGCTCGGGAAAAGTATTTAAATTACCCGTTGAATATTCCCATGTAGCACCGAATGTCCATCGCTTGTTTAATTCATAAGATAATACAACCGATATGTCGTGCCGCCTGTCATACTTTGGAAAAAATGTTTTTCCATTGTTCAGATCCGGAAATTTCCTCTTTGTCCAGGCAAGTGTATAACCCACCCATCCGTTAAATTTTCCTTTGCTTTTCTTCAGGAAAAATTCAGCCCCATAACTCCATCCTTTACCCGCAACAAAGTAATTGTCCAGATTACTGTTGACGGTGTTTTCCGGCAAAAAACCTTCCTGATATTCAATTTGATTTTCCATCGTTTTATAGTAAACCTCCACAGATGATTCATAGGAATTTAATCCAAAATTCCTGAAATATCCAAGTGCATACTGAATTCCTGATTGTGGCTTTACCTTATCACTACTCGGTACCCATGTATCTGTCGGCAAGGAAATGCTGGAGAGAGAAGCCAGATGAACATATTGATAGTTCTGTGATACAGATGCCTTCAGCGAAGATAGGTGATTGATCGAATAACGTAATGCAAAACGCGGTTCCAGATGTTGGTAATGCTGAACATTTTCTCCGGGAGAATATTTAATTGTATCGTTTGCCACTCCCGAAATAGGGTCTATCACATACCTGTCAAACGGTCCTACCTGCTGGAAATATGTCAAACGAAGTCCGGCGTTAATTAGCCACTTATCATTGATTTCATACTCATCATTAAAATAGATGGCTGCATCATGTGCATATTGACGAAGTATTTTACCAATATCGAAAGACACTTCTCCCGATCTAGCTGTTGCATTGCTGGGTACGAAAACGTGAAAGATATATTGAGCACCAAATTTTACGGTGTTTTTTATATTCGGCAGCCAGGTGAAATCTTCTTTCAAATTGTAATCCGTAATTCCTGAAAATAATTTAAAACTGAATTCGTTTTGCCCACCTTCAAATTCAAATTTGTAGTTTGTATAAATGAGTGAAGAATTCAGGAAAAGCTTATTTGAAAACAAGTGGTTCCATCGGGCTGTTGCCGTTGCATTTCCCCAGGGAACTTTCACAAAGAAATCCGAATTCGGACTCTTAAAATTAAATACATCCCTGCCAAAATAACCGCTCAGGAAAATCCTGTCTTTGTCACTTAGCCGGTAATTTGCTTTTGCATTTAAATCATAAAAAAAATATTTGTTACCACTGAAATCTGAACTTTTACTTATAAAAGGTGGTCCGAAAAATAAATCAATAAAAGTTCTTCTCGCCGATATAATAAATGATCCGGTATCCTTTTTAATCGGACCCTCAAGCGTAAGCCGGGAAGAAACAAATCCTAATCCTCCCTGTCCGTGAAATGTTTTATTGTTTCCTTCTTTCATCTGTATGTCTAACACAGAAGCCAGTCGTCCTCCATAGTTGGCCGGCATATTCCCTTTCGTCAAGGTTACATTCTGGATGGCATCTGCATTGAAAACAGAAAAGAAGCCAAATAGGTGAGAAGCATTGTAAACATTAGCTTCATCTAACAGTATCAGGTTTTGATCCGGCCCGCCTCCGCGCACATAGAAACCACTGTTGCCTTCTCCGGAAGAAGAAACACCCGGTAAAAGTTGTATCGATTTTAGTATGTCCACTTCTCCTAAAAATGCCGGCAACGTTTTGATCTTTTCTACATCAATCTTTTGCCTTCCCATTTCCGTACTTTGAACATTTCTGTCTTCCCGTTCTGCATTAATGTTTACCTCTTTTGTCTCAATAATGCTACTGCTCAAATTGATATTCTGACGGATATCTTTGTCAAGAATCAGAGGAATTTCAACTGTCTTAAAACCAAGATAAGTGACCACTAACGTAACCGTTCCCTGAGGAATGGTAATCGAATAAAAACCATATTGGTTTGATGTAGTCCCTTTTAATGTTTCTTTAATATAAACATTTGCGCCTAATAATGATTCACCACTGGACTCTTCCTTTACATAACCACTTATGGTATGTTGTTGAGCCGAAGAATAAAACGGAAGGCATAAGATGATGAAAACTAATTGTTTGAGCATTTGCATAAATTAACCCGAAAAAGATGCCGCAAAAGTATCAAACTGCTTTTAAATTTATTGTTAATATTAAATTAAAATGCTGAAATGGACAGAAAAAAAACGTCCTTCCAAAGAAGGACGTTTTTTCTTTGCTGCCATGTAAGCCGGGTTCTGTGACTTCCGAAAAATCGGAAGCATCTGTCATTTATCTGGGATGACATTCACATGTCACCTCAATCAACCTACCCGTCATGGTTCCCGAAGGATAGGGCGCGCAACCCATTACCACGACTTATTTGGTTTTTCAACTCCTGAGGTTTACCCGTCGCTTGCATCACTGTAAACGACCGTGAGCTCTTACCTCACGTTTTCACCTTTTCCTGTCTTCCCGAAAGAAGTCAGGTAGTAATTTTCTGTGGCACTTTCTGTTACTTATTTGTTTTCACCAATAAGCACCTTCCTGTTAGGAAGCAAGATGCGCTATGTTGCCCGGACTTTCCTCCCTTTGTCTTTCAAAAAGGCGACAGATCAGGCAGCAGTGTAAAGGTACTTAAATAATTCGCTAATTCGTTTATTAACGAATTAACTAATGAACGAATTACTATCTTTACCAACCCTTATGAATTTCCAACTTATTACCGAACTTCCTTCCTGGTGGATTATTTTTTGCCTGCTGATTGGAGTAGGATATGCTTTTCTTTTTTATCGTGGCGATCAAGCATTTGACGGGGTGAAAAAATGGCTTCGGTTTTTATTATTCTTTTTTAGGGCATTGGTTGTTTTTATTCTGACTCTTCTATTGTTATCTCCCCTCATCAAGTCTTTCATTCGGGAAAAAGAAAAACCTTTATTGATAATTGCTCAGGATAATTCTCAAAGTATTTTACTAAATAAAGATTCTGCATTGTATACAAGCCGGGATGGCTATCAAAAAAGTTTGAATGAGATGGCAGAAGATTTGAAAGATAAATTTGATGTCAAATTAATCAGTTGGGGGGATCGGATTAAAGAAGGAATAGATTTTTCATACAGCGATAAGCAAACCGATTTTTCAGAGCTGGAAAAGCAACTGGCTATCCGGTACGGTAACCGCAATATCGGAGCACTTGTAATTGCAGGAGATGGTTTATACAATCGAGGCAGTAGTCCACTGTATGAAAACGCACTAAAAGTTCCTATTTATACCATTGCTCTTGGCGATACAACCGTTCAAAAAGATTTATTCATTGCCCGGGTAAACTATAACAAAGTTGTTTATGTCGGCAATTCTTTTCCTATTGAAATAACAGTGAATGCCCGCCAATGCAGTGGCGAAAAATCCACATTAACAATCCGCCGGGATTCATCTTTATTGTTTTCCCGTGAAATAGCAATCAGCGGAAACAGATTTTCCCAGCTTGTTCCGGTTATGCTCGATGCCGGCAAAAGTGGAATGGTGCATTATAAAATTAATCTTTCTAAAGTAGAAGGGGAGATGACTACCCTCAATAATGAACAAGATATCTATATACAAATTGTCGATAGCAAACAAAAAATTCTAATCATTGGAAACGCTCCTCATCCCGATTTAGGAGCAATTAAAAAGGGTATTGAAAGCAGCGAAAACTATACTGTCAAAACGGTTCTTCCTTCTCAGAATGTAAATGTTAAGGAATATAACCTGGTAATTTTGCACAATCTTCCTTCTGTTGCAAATCCTATTAAGGATATCCTCAATCAAATCACTGTCAGCAAAACTCCTGTTTGGTTTATTGTTGGAACTCAAACTTCTCTTCCGCTTTTTAATAATACAGCAAGTGGTTTGCAAATAGTTTCAGGTGAATCACGAGGAAATAAGGTTGTCGCTCTTTTCAATTCCGGATTTTCCCGATTTACGATTTCCGATGAATTCAAAAAAAACATTTCTGCTTTTCCTCCATTAACTGCGCCATTCGGACAATACAAAGAAACTACTGATAATGCCGTTTTATTATTTCAGCAAATCGGGTCCATTTCCACGCAAACCCCTCTCCAACTTTTTAATGATGATGGAGAATTTCGAAAGGGCATTCTTTGTGGGGAAGGTATATGGCAATGGCGACTTGATGATTTTGCTTCCAATTCAAACTTTAACGTTTTCAATGAATGGTTGTTGAAGTCAGTACAGAACTTGAGTGTAAAAGAAAACAAAACACACTTTCGACTCATTAACAAAAATAATTTTGCCGAAAATGAACCTGTAACGTTTGATGCTGATGTTTACAACGATAATTACGAACTTATAAATACTCCTGATGTAACCATCGTTCTGAAAAACAGTGACAATAAATCGTTCACATATAATTTTTCTAAAACTGATAAAAGCTATACGCTAAATGCCGGATATCTTCCTGCCGGTCAGTATACCTATAAAGCGGAAGTCAAGGTAAATGAAAAAATCAATCAGGTTTCGGGGCAACTCAGCGTTTCAGCACTTCAGGTGGAACAAACGGAGACTGTCGCCGATCACCGGCTTTTATTTACCATGGCCAATAAAAGCGGCGGAAAAATGTTTTATCCCGCGGACTTAAAATCTCTTTCAAATGAACTTCTTTTACGTGATGATATTAAGACGATTTCCTATTCGCATTATAAACTTCGAAACCTGGTCGATTGGAAATTGATTTTCTATATTTTATTGGCTTTGTTAACTCTGGAGTGGTTTCTCAGAAAACGAACAGGGTCTTATTAGTACAGGTTTTGATTTACTTAAAAAATTTTATAGAAAACCGAAATTGCTAAACTTTGAATGGTCAGTTTTTGTAATTTCTTGGAAAGGCAGTTTAATTTCAGACCGGTAGTCAAAAAACAATAAATGTTACGAAGGGCACCTGAGGACGAAAAACGTTTGATCTGCCCCGGGATGCCTGCTTATGTTGTGCCTGGCTTCAAATTATAGTAAGTAGAAAAGTAATAAGAATGAAAAATAAATGGTTTGAGCCAAATGGTCGTATGTTTTTTCCTTATTCCCTTCCTTACGACCACTCATTACAAGCCATTGCAATAATCGTCTTTTTAAATGGTCAAGGACTAAAATTGGTTTTCTTCATTACGTTCAAGCATTGAAGCAGCATTATTTTTTACCGGAATATAAAAATAAAAAGAGTCAAAAAATAATGTTGTGGCAATGCTGTGTTAGCGGGCTTGTTTTTTTATTTCTTGGATGTTCAAACTTCGAGAAGAATGGTAAACACTTAATATATCAATTTGTTCTTTATCGACTATAAAATAGATCAATCGATAATTTCCAATAATCATTTCACGGATCTCAATCAAATTCATTTCCGGAACGATTCTTCCAATCATTGGGTAATCCCGAACTTTTCTAGCAGCTTCCCGGATTCTATCAATTGTAATTTTAGCATATTTAATAGAATCTTTAGCAATAAAATCTGAAATGCTAATTAAGTCTACAATTGATTGATCTGTCCAATTCAGGCGAGCCATTTAGGAAGCTTTTCATCAAGGTTCTCGTCAGGCGTGACTTGTCCCTTTGAACTTTGTTGTAGACCTGTTTCGATTTTATCAAGTAATATGATGCGTTCAATGAACTCGTCAAGCGGAAAATTATCGGGTAATTGTTTGATTGCTTTGATTACTTTTTCTTTGTTCAACATTGAAAGGTAAATTTAATTCAAATATAAGCAATAAATTCTGATTTTCGCATTCTTAACATGCCTGCTATTAACACAATAAAAGAAGATTCTTTTATTAAAATAGTTACCATAAAATAGTACTCTGAAATTAAAAAAACCTGAACAATCTGAGTATAATTGAGTTTTTAATCAATCTTTGTAAATTTGCAATTCTATGTTATACCTCATTCTGATCATTCTTATCGCCGGATTTCTTTTCGATTTGATACTCGATTACCTGAATATTAAAAACTGGTCTGCTCATGTGCCCGATTTACTGAAAGATGTTTACTCTGAAGATAAATATGTAAAAGCAAAAGAGTATGCTTTGGCTAACTATCGGTTTTCAAAAATTCAATCTTTTTTAACTTTAACCATAATTCTACTTTGTCTATTGACAGGGTTCTTTGGTAAATTGGATGAATACGCCAGAACTGTTTCTGATAATCCAATTTGGATTGCCATGATTTTTTTTGGAATTATAGTACTTGCTTCCGATCTTATTTCTACTCCTTTTGAATTGTACAAAACATTTGTAATCGAACAAAAATTCGGATTCAATAATACAGAATTAAAAACATTTATTGCGGATAAATTAAAAGGATATTTTTTGACAGCAATTATTGGAAGTATTTTACTTACAGTACTCGTAAAAACATTTGAAGTTACCGGTAATAATTTTTGGTGGATTGCCTGGTTGTTTTTGATTGCTTTTATGTTTATTACTACCGTTTTTTATGCATCCTGGATATTGCCGATTTTTAATAAGTTAAATCCTTTGCCCGAAGGGGAGTTGCGCAATGCAATAGAAGAGTATAGCCGCAAGAATGATTTTCCTTTACAGGATGTATTTGTCATGGACGGATTTAAACGCTCCTCAAAAGCGAATGCTTTTTTCAGCGGCTTAGGAAAAAAGAAAAAAATCGTACTCTTCGACACACTCATCCACGCACATACTAAGGATGAATTAGTCGCTGTGCTGGCTCATGAGACCGGACATTATAAGTTAAAACACACTATGACTTCGTTTGTTTTAGCTGTCGCGCAAACAGGTATTATGCTTTTTGTATATTCATTGTTGCAGAACAACCCTCAACTTGCAATTGCCCTTGGTGCCGGTCATTCCGGATTTCATCTTGAATTACTCGCTTTTGGATTTTTGTATTCACCGATTTCAGGATTGACAAGTTTGTTTATGCATATTTTGTCACGTAAAAATGAATATGAAGCAGATGCTTTTGCCAAAAAAACATATAGTGGCACTGCCCTGATCAATGCGCTTAAAAAGCTTTCAACCGATAATCTAAGCAATCTTACTCCACATCCTGCTTATGTTTTTTTTCATTATTCTCATCCTCCTCTTTTAAAGAGATTGGAAGCTTTAACGAAATAAAAAAATAAATCAATAGACGTACATTACTTTACGAGAAAGGGAAATGTTTTTTTGAAAAGCGCATTACATCAACTTCCTCCATTAAAGTTGAACTTCCTGTAAGATAGTTGACGAATTGATCGGCAAAATAGGGGGCGAGCTGTACACCTTTCGTTCCTAATCCATTAAAAATAAAAGCATTTTTATGCACAGGATGACTTCCAATTATCGGTCTTCTGTCCTTTACTGTCGGGCGTATTCCTGCGCGGTGATCTTTAATTGTGAAAGGAATTTTTAGCAGGGTTTTTAACATGTCAACAATTTTGTTTTTTCCCTCTTCTGTGGTTTGTTCATCGCGGAAGTTCCATTCAAAGGTTGATCCTGCTCGGAAAGTATTATTGCCAAGTGGTATCAGAAAAAGACTGCTCATCAGAATAAACTCTTCTGGTAATCCTAAGCATTCTATTGTAAGTATTTCACCTTTTGCAGGGACCAATGGAAGCCAATCCCATAGTGGATTCTCTAACAGTTTATATCCTTCGCAGAAAATTATTTTTTCTGACGTAAATTCATCATAACGAATACTTTTATTATCAATGATTAATTTATTATTGTCAAGGTCACCTATGTGAAGCGAGTTGTTATCTCGAAGAAATTGTCTGGAATGATTAAGATACTTTGGTAAATCGAACCAGCCTGCAGATGTAATTCGAAAAAGCATGTTAAAATCAACAAGCTTTCCTCTATATAAATCTTCCGGAGCGTCTTTTCCGGCATATTGGATCATTCCATTTTCGCTCATTCGGGTCGACCATTCATTTTGGTCTTTTACTGAATGTATAACTTCCAACACATCTCTAAGATGATAAAAACGGTCATCGAATTTGTTTTCTTGATCTCGGTAAAAATTCTCTGCAAATGGTAATAAGATATCTGCCATCCAGCTTTTAACGACACGACGACCTGTGATCGGATTGAACAAGCCCGCAGCTACACGTGAGGATGTGTTTGGATTTGCCTTGTCGATAACAAGTACACTTTTGTTTTTTTGAATTAGCAGTTCCGATAAAACCGAACCGGCCAAACCCTGACCAACAATGATGTAATCATAATTGATTTTTCTCATGGTTTTTTACCGGTAAATGCAACCAATGCGAGCATCGTTCCATTTTCATTAATGGATATTCTATAAAATCCCGGTAGTGAACTACTGAAATCTGCAATTTCTATCCATCCTTTCAATGGATCAAGCCGGTATAACTTACTTTCCATTCCCATAAAAAAAGTTCCATCCGGCATAATTGCAAAATCTTCATTGTTGGGAAGTGTTTGTGTAATTCGACTCAATGAAAAATCTTTACAGTCTAAACTATAAATAAACCATTCTTTTTCATTACTCTTCAAAACAAAATACATCTTGCTCTTGTCAGACGAAAGTTTCATGCATCGGCCAATATCCGATGCAATTAATCTTCTTTCAGAAGTATTAATATTTAATAACTGAAGTGTATGCGCTTGTCCCAGAATAAACATTGTTAACATAGAGTCGTTTATCCAACCGGCATAACCAATACTATCCGTGTTTTTTAATAATACCGGATTCTCAATTGAGTTTAAAGGAAGTTTGTAAAATCGCTGTCCGGAATCTGCATCCACACGCACAACCGAGATGAATTTATTGTCAGGCGTATAGGCAGGAGAATATTCGCTCACCGGAGTCTTTGTAACCTGCTTAATTTGCCTGGACTTTATATCATATGAATAAATGTCAGATTGAGTCGAATCAAAAATTGAAACGAATAAAATCTTCTTTCCATCAGGTGTAAAACAAGGTTGGTTATCATACCCTTTTCTGTTCGTAATATTTTCTGGTTTGGAAAAATTATATGTACCTTCTTTTGAATTAATCCTGCAAAGGAAAATATCAGTATCTGGAAGTTGGGCGAATACAATGTTTGTTAAAAATAGAAAAGAAATAAAAAATTTATTCATGATAGTGAGTATTTTAATGGCAATCTTTTTTTTATTATGTCGGAATGTAATTGTTTTTTGACTGCATAAATTAGTATTTGCATCAGAGACGGTATTCAATTGCTCCCGGTTTTTTACTTGCTAAAGGTACCTGAACATCTAGGCTATCTTTGTCTGTAGAAACATAAGTGTTTTGACTGGTATAACCGCGTATCATAATAAATTCACCCGGTTCGAATTGAATAACCTTTACAGAATCCAATTTCCCGCCGAAACTTAAATCCCGTTGTACTGTCTGATGGAAAATACCTTTTTTCAAAATGAGTTTATAATGTTCAATATCTTCTTTTTTGCGTGATATATTTTGTTTTTCAAGATAATACCTGCCTTGAAGGGGAAGCATCTGTTCCGTAGACTTGTTGAAGCTTGCCGTGAGAAGGAAATTAAGAAGTAGGGAAGGGGACAATAGGAAAATAGGAAAAGTTAAAGTAAAAACCGAAAAATAGATCCTGAGAACTTTAGGGGAATCGCTTCTCCAACTTAATCCGCTTAGCACCACACCCGAGCAGATAAAGATCATAAAGAAGTAGTTATAAGCCGATTCGCTATTCTGAAGTATCAAGGAGGCAAGAAATGCCAATAGAAAAATGCCGTGAATCGATGATAAAAGCAAGAATTTTTCTCTGTGCATGCCTTTGGCCATAATCATCAAAACCAGTCCGGCTACTAAAGAAATAATAAAAACAAAAAGACTTAGGTAAAAACTCATCCGTATTCGAAATATTTTTAAATTTGAAGTTCACAAAATTAAGAAGATGAACAATACACTACGCAAATTAAAAATTATTTTATTTTTTATTCTCTGTTTATTTCCGTTTAAGAATTTTGCCGGAACAGGAGACACAACAATCGTTCATGGTTTCAGCAATTTGTTTCATGCAAACTGCAACACAGGTGACTCTACCTTTCTGTTTCCGCCTGATTCTGCCAGTTTTTATAAAATAATGCTTCGCTATGAACTTGCCTGTCCGGGTATGGGCTGTGATATCTACGATAGAATTGCAACTCTTAAAGTGAAACGCGGAACCGGTGTAATGGATTCTACCCTCACCTTAGCACCTTCTTTTACAGTCAATGGAAATACGCAGGATTCGCTTCAGTACATGAATGACACATCCTGGACGTATTCTTATAATACTTTAACCATGCAGATTGATTCAACACCAATCGCTACTCAACAAGTCATTTTATATAATGACCCATTCGATCCGCAATTAGCAACCGATACACTGGTTGTTTGGCCATCTTATTACAATCAATACGTTTTTGATGTAAGTGGAAATGCAACGGATTCCGTTTTTGTAACTCCCGATTCAACTTTATACCTGACTGAAGATTCTGTTTATACGCCTTTCGAAGTAATGGAGCGTGTAGAGATTGCTCGAGCTATTACACCGTTCGGACAAGGAGTTGTTTTATGGTTTGATGTTTCTGATTATAGAACATTGTTGCATGATAGTGTGAATCTCATTTCAATTGTTTGTGGTTATAGCAATGGCTGGTTGGTAAATACGGACTTCTACTTTATCGAGGGAATACCACCAATGCATGCATATAAAGTTAAAAACCTTTGGAATGGCACCTGGCCATATGGAAATACAGGAAATCCAATTGAAAGTCATTTACAACCTATTACGTTGCTTGTCGATAGTCAATCAGTGTATGAGAAAATTCGCTTAATCACAACCGGCCATGGTTTCGGTGGATACCCGAATCAGAATGTCGCAGAGTTTTACGATGTTACTCACTCTCTTTTGATAAACGGTGTTACTAAACAACAGCGTTTATGGAGACCTGATTGCGGCAGAAATCCGCTCTTTCCTCAAGGTGCTCCCGGCTATACAAGTACCTGGTTCTATAACCGCGCTAACTGGTGTCCGGGTTCTTATGTTCAAACACATGATTACAATGCCACAACTTATGTATCATCCAATGATTCATTGACGGTTGATTATAACATGGTGCCATATACTGTCACCGGTGGACCGAGCGGATTTTATGCGCCTGAATATTATGTGCAATCGCATGCAGTGTTTTATGATAATATCGAGTATACCAATAATGCTGCTATCACCAATATTATCCGTCCAAACGGTGCATTTGAATATCGCCGCATCAATCCGATTTGCCAGGCCTTCAATCCTGAAATCATTATCAAAAACTATGGTTCTGATACTTTAAGTCAATTGGATATTCATTATGGTATTGATGGTAACTATACCAATTCATATACCTGGACAGGCAGTCTGGCACTAACCGATACCATGCGAATTGAACTTCCTCCAATACTCTTCGGAACAGGTGCTCATACTTTTGATTTATACATTGATCAACCCAATGGAAATGCTGATGAGTTTGCTTATGATGATACCATGCATACCAATTTCAGTTCTACAAATGTGTACAATACCAATTTCATTATTATACACATGAAGACTGATAATTCACCGAATGAATCGTCATGGGAGGTTACCGATGATCAGGGTGCGGTCTTGTTTTCACGAACTAATTTTCCGGGAGCTCTTTCCCTATATAAAGATACAGTTGTGCTTCCGAATGGCTGTTACAATGTAACCGTTTACGATGCTTTTGGTGATGGCGTTTGTTGTTACAATGGCAATGGTTATTTCCGTATTTATCGAGGCGGCTCGGGAACTCCTTTGTTTAATTCCGGCGATTATGGCGAATTGTATTCGCTCAATCTTTCATTGGATTTTCAATCTGCCATAAACGAAAACATCTTCGATAATTCACTCTTTATTTATCCGAACCCGGCTAATAAGTCCATTACACTGAATACCGGATTTGAATCGGGAAAAATTGTTGTTAATTTATTCGATCTGACCGGTCGCGCTGTTTCTTCAGGTATTGAATGTGCGGTAAATAACTATTCAACACAGGTTGAATTGCCGACTATTGCATCAGGATTATATCAATTGAGAATTCAAAAGGACGATTTAGTGATTATGAAGAAAATTGTAATCGATCAATATTAATTTTCGACGGACTCAATTTGATATTCTTAACTCGATTGATTATTGTTATCGCAATTAAATGATTGCTATTAAATACTACTTCTGTTGCAGTTTATTGGGAGTTTTAATGCTGACTTCTTGTAAGAAAGGAGAAGCTCCAGCCGAGATTACTTATAATTATCTATCTGCTGATATTATTCCTTTTATGTTTAAGGCAGGCAGTTACTGGATTTATGAAAATGACTCGACCGCAGTTCTTGACAGTGTTGTGGTGACTAGCACAAAGCAGGGTTTTTTTACGCAGCCGCCCATGACTCCTGGTACACCAACTAACATTGAAATTGAATATTTCAAAGTTAATTTACATAGCTACCTCACATCCTCCGACTATAATGACTTTCTTTTTGAAAGGCTCATAACTCGTAATGGAAATGAAAGTCCAAACTTCGGACAACCAATTTTCTTTTCTAAATATTCAATTGGATTTAAAACTTATGGTGCACAAGTATGGGATAATATTGACTCACTAAGTATAAATGGAATCTTTTTTTACAATGTTGAAGAAATGAAGATAATTCATGATGAGCAACATCAGTTTGTCTTTTCAAATGATACCTATTTGTATTTCCAAGACAGCATTGGATTAATTAAAAAAGTAACTGACTTGGGAAGTGGTAATTTTGACTCATGGAGTTTGAAAAGATGGCACATCAACTTTTGATAACTTTACATCCGTATATAAGGCCTTTGTAACAAAAGCGTATAGAAGTAGTATATTTAACCTGCTGTTTTCTATGCACTTTTTTTTGTTGAAACAATTAGGCTTTGAACCTTGAGTTTCAACAAGCACACTAGAGGAGAGTTTATTTCCTTGTAAAGTCAATTCATAATACTAAAATTGCAAGCAGAAATATTATAAATTGCTCAAATGCAATAAAAGGTTAAAAATATTCTAATAAGGAAAAAATAAATTTTTTTCGTTTTCATACATCATTGTCTTATTTGATAAACCTTTTTGATATACCTTTGTTTCCCTTCCTGATTCATCAGTTTTCCTCTATTCGGAGTGGGCGTTTTTATGAGTGAAAAAATTATAGAAGTACAAAACATTACAAAGCAGTTCGGAACGTTTGAAGCCGTTAAGAATGTCAGTTTTACAGTTTACAAGGGTGATGTTTTTGGCTTCCTGGGCCCCAATGGTGCAGGAAAAAGTACTACTTTGCGTTGTATCCTGTCTTTAATCAAACCGAATAATGGCAAAGTATTTATTTTCGGAAAAACATTAGCTGAAAGTAGAAGGGAAGTGCTTTCTAAAATCGGTTGTATCATCGAGAAACCCGATTTCTATAAATATTTATCTGCCGAAAAAAACCTGGAAATATTTTCAAGAATTTCCGGAACGTATTCTGATAAAAACTCCATTTATAAAATGTTGGATTTCGTCGGACTAAATGGTAGAGAGAAGGATAAGGTTGCCGGTTACTCACATGGAATGAAACAGCGCCTCGGTATAGCTCAGGCACTTTTGCACAATCCGGATTTAATTATCCTGGATGAGCCAACTACCGGATTGGATCCCCAGGGAATAATCGATATCCGCAACCTGATTCTTCAACTTAAAAGCGAACACAACAAAACGATTTTACTTTCTTCTCACCAACTCAGTGAAATCGAAATAATCGCCAACAGGATGGTCATCATAAATAAAGGAAAATCAATTATTGAAGGAAATGTCGATCAGCTATTAAATTCTGAAGACCTGATCGTAAATCTTGAAATAGACAATGTTGAACTGTCTGCTCAAATTATCGCTCAAAGTTTCAAAAATGTTCAAGTACTATCAGTTAATTCCAATCAACTTCAACTGGCTATCAATAAGTCAGAGGTTCCTGAATTAACAAAGAAATTGGTTGACAGTCAGGTTAGGATTTTTGCCATCGAATCAAAAAGAAAGCTGGAGGATTACTTCATTAAAATCGTGAATAATTAATGCTTCTAAAAAGTACATACAATGAATTTATCAAGATAGCTGCAAAGCCACGCAGCTACCTGGGATTGGCTGCCATTACCATCTTGGTTGGTGTTATTTTATTTGCTTTAAAAGTCGATGGACTCTCTTTCATTTCTTTCGTGACTGCATCTTTTGAACAAACACTTTCATTTGAAGGCAATATATTAAATGGAAACCTCGTTGCCTTTATTGTTTTACAAATGCTAATCATCCATATTCCTTTGCTTGTTGCTTTAGTGACAGGCGACTTAGTTTCAGGTGAGGCCGCAATGGGAACTATTCGCATGCTGGCATCCAAACCGATTTCAAGAACTCAGTTATTGCTATCCAAATTTATTGCCGGAGGAACTTACACACTATTAATCATCATCTGGTTAGGAATTATGTCCGTACTATTTGGTAAATTGTTGTTTGGTTCAGGAGATTTAATGGTATTAAATAGTGATGGTTTGGTTATTCTACCACAATCCGATATTAACTGGAGATATTTGTGCGGCTTTGCTGTTGCCTTTTTAGCTTTGCTTACTGTTTCCTCATTATCTATTTGTCTTTCCTGTTTCACGGAAAATTCAATCGGACCCATAGTAACTACTATGGCTATAATTATTTTGTTCACCATTATCGGAACACTGGACGTTCGCATCTTTGATAAAATCCGTCCTTTTCTTTTTACGACTCATATGGCATCGTGGAGAAGTTTTTTCGAAGAGCCCGTTCCTATGAAGGACATCTACCGATCAATTTTCATTCTTATCGGACACAACATTCTTCTTCTTGCCATTTCTCTGAATAAATTCAATAATAAAGACATTACCTCCTGATGAATTTCTTATTTCGTCTTTTAATTATATTTATAATACCCTTAAGCGTTTTTTCGCAAGTCGCTGAAGTTACTATAGAAAATCTGAATGCCCGAATGGATCGTATCCGCGATTATTCCGCCGATGCGTTAATAAAATCGGATATTCCGCTTATTAAAATACTTCCTGTTAGAGCAACAATTTATTTTAAGCAAAAAAACAAATTCAGAATAAAGTCAAAAGGTATTGCCATTTTACCCAAACAAGGATTTTTGGATTTATCTGAATTGTTGTCAGGTAAAGAAAATTATACAGCTCTTTTTAGCGGCTTTGATGTTATTGGTAATTATCGTTCTGAAATCATTACAATTTTACCGGCCGGTGATACCACGGATTTAATATTGGCTAAATTGTGGATTGATCCAACCGGCTACCTTGTTCGAAAGTCTCAAATAACCACACGCACCAATGGAACAATTACTATCGATTACACTTATAATAATCAGAATAAATTTGGGCTGCCGGACAGCATGATTTTTACAGTGGATGTAAAGAAGTTTAAGATACCCAAAGGTGTCGCAACTGACATTAATAAAATTTCATCGGAAGAAGAGAAAAAGCCAACTTCCAAAACAGGAAAAATATTTATCCAACTCACCAATTACCAAATAAATAAAGGATTGAGTGATGAAGTTTTTCAGAAATAATGGGAAAGTAAAACACAAAACTATTTCATTTTAATGAAACAAGTACTGCATTATTTTCAACAATAGTCGTTAATTCAATTAACGGATTTTCTGCCGGACCTTTTTCCACCGAGCCGGAACGGTTAAATACGCTGCCATGCAGGTTGCATCTGAATTTATCTCCATTAAACTGCACAGGATTATCGGCATGTGTGCATTTCATCAACAGGGCACGATATTTTCCCTTTCCGATTTTAAACAAAGCAATGTCATCCGGAAAATCGGATGGACTTGCAATAACAACATCGCTCAATTCAAATTGGGAAAGGGGTACTTTAACTTTTTTCGATTCAGTTTTTGTTTTGTAGACAGGATAGTTACTACACGATTCCAGAAGTGAAATTAAAGCCGCGCTTCCGCCTATTGCAAAACACAATACACATCCATCTTTTATGAATTTCCTTCTTTCCATTTAGAAGGAAAACCCAAAACCAAGATTAAAGAAAGAATTACTTTTTTCGTAAGCAGGCAAGCCGGGCGAATAGAGTAGTGGGTTCGCATTGCCTGTCGATGAAAGTCTGATATCGGCCTTAACCGCAATCTGTGGAATAGGAAGATAAGTAATTCCGGCAATTATATGCTGCTGTTCCAAAGTTTTATCTTCAATTCCATTACTTGGTATGGAAGAATTTAAATTAAAATTCTCATAACGAACAAATGCATTTAATGACTTAACATTTTCACTACCCGATTTATGAAGTAAATCATAGGCAATTTCACCATAGAAGCCAATAGCACTTTCCGGAGTATTATTGCCAAATGCAGAATTAATTTTTTCAGCTTCCGGAATAGTTACCAATGTTCCCAATGCCCGTAAGGAAAAACCACCATTGCTATATTGAATGTTTGCTTCACCCAATATAACAGGTGTACCCAAAATTCCGGATTTCAATCCAATACTGTCTGTGTAAGCATCCGTGCTTGCCACCGAACCACCCGCATATCCTGAAATTTGAAACGTAAAATTATTGGATGAATATTGTACCGATCCTGTAAATGCTAAATTATTGGCTGAGGCTTCGCGGCCCTCATATCTTCCGCCTCTTAATAAATTTCCATGTTCGAAAGCTTTGCTATTCAAACCATTCATTACTGCTAAACTAATTTCCATCGGAATAGCATTCAAACGGGAATAAAACCCTACACCGAGTTCACGCCATGTTGATGGAATTACATATCGTTCTAACAAAGGTCTTTCATTTCCGTTAAATGTATTCGGTAAGTGGTTTTCATTGATTATACCAATACGAGGAATAAACAGTCCTGCTATCAAATATGAATTCCTGCTGGTCTTAAACTTAAGGTATGCCTGTTCAATGGCAACTTCACCACCTTCTTCACCGCCACTCACTTTGGCATCTTCAATTTCAATTTCCGAATGAAATGAAAATTTCTCATTGAAACGATGACCTAAGAATATGACAACCCGTTCCAGGTTTACTTCTCCGGCTTCTTCATTCGAATTATATTGATAAAATGCATTGCCATAACCTCCCAAATAGGTCAATGGTTTGTTGCCATCTCCGGCTAAAGAATCCTCTGCGGTTTTAACCTGTGCGACAAGTTGTTGTGAAAATCCCAAAAGTGGAATGAGTAAAAAGTGCGAAAATTTCATAATTTGATTATTTTTCGACAAATTAAATTATTATTTAGAATGATTCCAAATAAGGAATACAACTTTTTTTAAAAGTTTTTAACAGGATTCGTATAATGTTGAGAATTGCATCAAAAAATGAAAATTTACAGAAAAATTCTGATTTTCACTTTTTCCTTAAATAATTTCAGAATCCAAAATGATACTAGCGACAAAAAAAATAAAATAAAATCATTTAATAAATGATTTAGATCAGGAAAGAAAAATTAAAGCGGAATAGAGCTAGGCAGTATCGATTAATCGGAAACCTTTACCGTGAATATTTATGATATCCAACGATGAATCATCTTTCAGGTATTTTCGGAGTTTGGTTATGAAAACATCCATACTTCGCGCATTGAAATAATTATCGTCTCCCCAAATTTCTTTCAGAGCTTTCTGACGCGGTAGCAGTTCATTTTTATATACGCAAAGCATGCGCAGCAAATCGGCTTCTTTGGGTGATAGCTTATGCGATATATCGTCAAAAGCAATCGTTCTGTGATCGTATTTAAAATCGAATTTCCCAATTTTAAAATCCTTTTTAGTTGGGTCTAAAGTTTTATCGCTGCTTCGTTTTAAAATTGCTTTTAACTTATATAAAAGTACTTCTGAATCGAATGGTTTGGTGATATAATCATCGGCGCCAACTTGAAATCCTGCAAGCATGTCATCCTTCATTGTTTTAGCAGTAAGAAAGATTAACGGTACATGCTCGTCTTTTTCCCTGATCTCTTTGGCCAACGTAAACCCGTCTTTCCTGGGCATCATCACATCCAAAATACAGATGTCATATTTTCCTGATACAAATTGATCATAGCCGGAAAAACCATCGACACAAAGTTTTACATCGTATTCATTTAATTCCAGATAATTTTTCAAAACAGATCCAAAGTTGGGATCATCTTCTACGAGTAGAATTTTAGTCTTTTTATTCATATTGAATTATTTTTTTTCGTTGTTAAATGGGAGGTAAAATTCGAAAACACTTCCTTTATGGATGTCGCTGTCAACTTTTATCCATCCTTTATGTAGTTCTATTACTGCTTTTACATAACTTAAACCTAAACCAAATCCTTTTATGTCATGCAAGTTTCCGGTAGGAACGCGGTAAAACTTTTCGAAAATTCTTTTTTGAGTTTCTTTCGACATACCCATTCCTTTATCACTTACTTTGACGCTAATTCCTTTTAATAAATTGTTCGTTTCAATTTGTATAACGGGTTTTTCAGGAGAATATTTATTGGCATTGTCAAGTAAATTGAAAATGACATTGGAGACGTGGATGGAATCACCTTTTAATACCGGAATTTCGGCATTTAGATTTGTTGTAATGACGCCTTCTTTGCTTTCTACCTGTAAAGCGATGAATTCAACTGCATTAATAATTAAAGCATGTAAATTGATGGGTTCGTATTTGATGTTCAATTCCCCTTTTTCGAGTTGTGCCATCTGCAAGACATTTTCAACTTGCGCATTCATTCGTTTATTTTCTTCACGAATAATCCGTGTAAAATAATCAAATTTAATCTGATCCGATTTTACTCGCGGATCTTTGATTGAATCAACTGCCAACGAAATCGTTGCAATAGGTGTTTTAAATTCATGAGTCATGTTATTTATAAAATCACTCTTGATGTCCGATAATTTTTTTTGTCTGTAAATGACTTGAATGGTATAAGCAAACCCGAAAATAATTACAAATGTAAATAGAGTAGAACTTAAAAGCATAATCCAAAGAGAAGCCAATACGAATTTTTTACTTCCCGGAAATTGAAGAATTAAAAAATCGGGTTTGGATATGATGTCATTTGGAAATAATAGTGTCTTGTATTTTGATTTTTGTAATTCTTCTTTAGTAACATTACTTTTTGTTATTAAAAACGAATTTTTGCTCCCATTCAGTACACCGTAGTTGGCTTGCAGTTCAAGTCCTCTGTTTTTTAACTCGTTTTTAATAATCGAATCCAAACGAGAAGAATCTACCCGGCTATGTAAATCGTTTCCCGGTCCTGCAAATTCAAGCGCCATTTTTTCCATCACATCATTCAATTTTTCAAGTCTGGCTTTTATTTTCTCTTCATTCTGGCGGATGATGACCTCTGCCGAATCTCCGAATATTCTGGTAATCCTCGAACTTCGAATAGTATGTTGAGTGTTTGCATCTCTTTTAACATAGTTTCTTTTTTGTACTCGTAGAAAAGTCTGATTGCTTCCCGGCTTATGAAATTCAATGTTAATGTCTGCATTATCCAGATCGTCAATTACAGGTGGGGGTTTGATGGCATGTGCAGGAATTTCAATTGTCGTGTCTGTTATGATTATCGGAATATTACTTGCTGTATCCTTGATCATTAATTGAGTAATCGTCTTTGGATCGATATTAAAAACTCGTTCCTGAAGTATATTCATCGCCTCACTCGTTTCAATCTTGTCAACGATTGAATTCATTGCCTGATTTACTGACTGATCAAATTGCTGCTCTTTTATTTTAATATCATGCAGGATCCAATACAACTGCAGACTAATAATTCCTATCAGTGCAATACTCATTAAAACAATTATGGCACGAATACTCTTCCTGTTCATAGACCGTAAAAGTAGTCAGCATTAACAAATTCATAGCATTTTTAACCAATCATTAACATTGATTAACTCAATTTTAACCTGGTTTTCAATAAATAACACTTTAATTTACCGTATAAACCAACATACCATGAATCTGAAATTTGAACTCCGCGAAATACTGGCTTGGATTACTCTAGTATTGGCCTTTATCCTTTTCTCTGTCTCCATATCATTTGCACAAACAAACGCTGTTTCTGTAATGAATAAAAACGGAAAAGTAGAGATTAAAGTAGAGCGTGAAGTAAATGGAAAAACTGTCCTATCCGATACTTCCTTTACAATTGCCAACGAAAAGGATTTGGATAAAATCGTCGACACTTATGTTGAATCGAAATCCGGAAATCACTTGGATAAAAATAAATCCGGTTCCGGCTCGAAGAAAGACACCGATGTAAAAATGAAGAAAATTGTCATTGATTTAGATATCCCTGAAATTTCAGAAAAGGATAAGGAAGAAATAAACGAAGAAATCAGGAATGCTATGAAGGAGGTTGAAATCAGTTTACATGAAGCATATAATTCGCTCAAAAAATTACACATTCATATAGATACCGATGAAGATTCTGATAGCCCCGAAAATAAACCTGAGGTTCATATCGAAAAACATATTCAACAGGGTGATGGAGATCACCGCGATAAGGAAATTGAAAATTTACGAGATAGCCTTTCTGATGATCAATTTATTATCTTAGGAGAAGCCAATGAGAATCCTCCAACTCTTGAAAAGGTAATTACTTCTAAGAACGGAACAAAAGTTTTTGTTTTCAAGAAAAATACAACAGGAAATAAAAGTGACGATACGGTCATTAAAATTAAAAAAGGGATGGATGAGCTTACAATTTATCCAAATCCGGCAACGAGTAAATTTCGTTTGAAATTTGTTTCCGATAGCCGGGAAAATATTTCCGTAAAGGTTTTAAACGAAACCGGAAAAACTGTATTTTCAGAAAAAGAAATTGAATTTCAAGGAGAGTATTCAAAGGAGATCGATCTTTCTGCTTTCGAAAAAGGAACTTACATCGTAAAATTATCTCAGGGAAAAAGAACTCTGGCAGAAAAATTAATACTGAATTGAAATTTAAAAATAAATAGTTATAGGTTAGTTTTTACCCCGGAAATTTCCGGGGTTTTTTTATGATTATGATTTTGGAAAGTCAGGCATGTTCTTTATTCGAATTGCCTGAAGTATATGACGCATTTCATGATTAACTATTATTTTAATTGCATCATGCAAAGGAATTGTAATAAGTCCGGCTACAGGCGAAGTAATAATAATTTTCTCATACTTTTCTTTTTCTAATTCGTTTAAAATTGTTGTGAGTTCTTCCTGGTGCTTGTTAAACTGAGCGACAATTTCCTGTCCAATCGTTTTTCCTGTTGGCATAAATAATTTGGGAGCGATAAATTTCTTAGTTACTTGTGATCCCAGGGTTTTAATCATACTCGCTCCTGTGTATTTACTAAAGGGATTCTTCCTTTCCCAAAATGTAGGTTTATGAGTGCCACTGATAACTACTTTAAATACCGGAAGATATTTACTATTTGATACAATCAAATGATCCAGGCATTGCCCTATATTCCATTGATCCGTAGCAGGTTTCCAGTTTAATTGAACAACATTTAAGCTGCCCAACTCTTCGTTTACCAAGTCTGTAATTTCTTTTATTTCTTTTGAAATCATTCGTTTTTTTGTAAATTCCTTTTTTTTAAAGTTGCCAATCTTTTTTCAAATGTAAAGTAACAAAAAAGTTGCAAATAGTTTGGAAAGTTTATAAGTTGAAGCCATGTAAAAGTTGGTTTGTTTTCTTAGTTGCGTGCATGTATGGATACAGTTGCTGACATTTATAAACATTTCATTTCTCACTTGAATGAAGAGTACGGAATAGAAGAGGCCGAACAGGTTACTATTCTCGCCTTCGAACAAGTTCTTAACTATAGGCGTATCGATATAACTATTAACAGAGATAAGCAGCTTTCCGCTAATGTGAAGGGCGCATTATTAAATATTCTCGAAGAATTATGCAGCGGACGACCGATCCAATATATATTGGGTTATGCCTGGTTTTATGGTTTAAAATTGTTGGTAAACCGTCACGTACTTATCCCCCGAAGAGAAACCGAAGAACTTGTTCATTGGGTAGTTAAAGATATTCAGGATTCAAGAATTTTGCCTGATACGATTCTTGATATTTGTACAGGAAGCGGATGTATAGCATTGGCACTAAAAAAAGAATTTCCTTTGGCTTCCGTTTTGGCAATTGATAATTCAGTCGATGCACTCGATGTAGCACAACAAAATGCCGACCGTAAAAATCTGAAAATCGATTTTATGAAAATGGATGCATTAAATTTATTTTTAAATATTATGCCTTCAATTATAATTAGCAATCCTCCTTATGTTTTAGAAAGCGAAAAAAAACAATTAAGTGTTCGTGTCCGGGAACATGAACCCTCCAGCGCATTATTCGTTCCTGCCAATGATCCACTTATTTTTTACAGAAGAATTGGCAGTTGGGCTTTTAGTCAACTTCCTAAGGACGGGAAATTATATTTCGAAATCAATGAGCAAATGGGGGAGGAGATTTCCGAATTACTAAATGAATTGGGATTCTCCCGCATTGACTTTAAAAAGGATTTTCAGGGAAAAATTCGAATGTTTCGTGCAATAAAATAAAACACACTATTTTCGTGCTATGACAAAGGCAGAAGCAAAGATCAAAATTGAACAATTAAGTAAAGAATTAAACGAACATAACTATCGTTATTATGTTTTGGCAGGTCCTTCTATCAGCGATTTTGAATTTGATAAATTGTTGGATTCATTAATTGAATTGGAGAAGTCGTTTCCGGATCTCATTTTACCCGATTCTCCCTCTCAACGGGTGGGTGGTTTCATTACCAAGGAGTTTAATACAGTTACTCATAAGTTTCCTATGTTGTCGCTTTCAAATACTTATTCCGAAAGCGATTTAAATGATTTTGATGAAAGGGTTAGAAAAGTAATCGATGGTGCTTTCGAATACGTTTGTGAACTAAAATTTGACGGTGTCGCTATCGGTCTCACCTACGAAGCAGGTCTTTTGGTTCGTGCTGTCACGCGAGGAGACGGTGTGCAAGGTGATGATGTTACGGCCAACGTGAAAACAATCGGAAGTATTCCGCTTCGTCTTCACGGAAATAATTATCCGGATGAATTTGAAATCCGCGGAGAAATTTTTATGCCGCACACTTCTTTCGATAAAATTAACGAAGAAATTCGGAAACAAATGGAAGAAGATGGTTATGATGATATTGAAATTGCCGCCAAGCTTTTAAAAAACCCACGCAATGCAGCCAGTGGCACCATCAAAATGCAAGACTCTTCAATAGTCGCATCCAGAAATCTCGATTGTTTCCTCTATTCCCTGCACATGAATAAGTTTCCGTTTGAAACCCACATGGAGTCCATGAACGCAGCTAAAGTCTGGGGATTTAAAATCAGCGAACACACGCGTGTATGCAAATCTATCGATGAAGTTTTGAAATACCTCGAACACTGGGATGTCCAAAGACATAAACTACTTTTTGATACCGATGGTGTCGTCATAAAAATCAATTCAATCGCTCAGCAAGTCGACCTGGGTTTTACCGCCAAGTCTCCTCGCTGGGCAATTGCTTACAAGTTTAAATCGGAGAGTATTTCTACCCGCTTACAAAATATTTTCTATCAGGTTGGCAGAACAGGAGCCATCACTCCGGTGGCTGATTTGGAACCGGTTTTATTGGCCGGCACAACAGTAAAAAGAGCAACGCTTCATAATGCCGATCAGATTGAAAAACTTGACCTTCGTATTGGTGACTACGTATTCGTAGAAAAAGGCGGCGAAGTAATTCCCAAAGTTACCGGTGTCGATATGGCTAATCGTCCCAAAGATACTGTTCCCGTAAAATACATTACTAATTGCCCTGAATGCAATACTTCCCTCATCAGAAAAGAAGGAGAAGCCCAGCATTATTGTCCGAATACTAACGGATGTCCCCCTCAAATCAAAGGCCGAATAGAGCATTTCATTCACCGCAAAGCTATGGATATCGATAGCTTGGGTGAGGGAAAAATTGAATTGCTTTACGATAATAAAAAAATTCTGGATCCGTCTGATTTATACAATCTAAAGTTTGATGAAATTATCGGCCTTGAGAAAAATATTCCAAGCGAAACAGGAGGGAAGCCCAAAAAAATAAGCTTGCAGGAGAAGTCAGTAAACAAAATTCTTAATGGAATAGAAGCTTCCAAAAACATACCTTTCGAACGGGTATTGTATGCCATCGGAATCCGGTATGTCGGAGAAACCGTTGCTAAAAAACTGGCTCTTCATTTTAAAAATATCGAAGCAATCGAGGATGCTACCATCGAAGAATTGATACAGGCAGAAGAAATTGGTGAAAAGATTGCTCAAAGTGTATTTGAATATTTTCGACTTCCTGCTAATAAACTGTTTGTTTCTGCTCTCAAAAGCGCCGGTCTGCATATGAAAATCGGTAAAGATGCAATTCCGGAGAAGATCAGCAACGACTTAGACGGTCTCTCATTTGTTGTATCAGGAACTTTTACTAATTTCAGCCGTGAAGAAATTAAAAAAATGATCGAACAACACGGTGGAAAAAATCAAAGCGGAGTGTCGGCAAAAACAAATTTTCTATTGGCAGGAGATGAAGCAGGTCCATCTAAACTGGAGAAAGCTGAAAAACTGAAAGTAAAAATAATCGGAGAAGAAGATTTCCTAAAATTGATTAAAGCTCAATGATGCTTAGCAGAAAAATCAGAACCCAATTTGGAAAGTATCGTTTCCTCAAGGAGTTGAAAAAATTCAGTCGTGAGCCGGAGATTGTCAATTTCGATAAAGCCGCAAGCATTGGATTATTGTACGATGCTACACTCGAATCAGACACTGAAGTGATTAAAAACTATACCCGTAATTTAAGGAGTAATTTCAAAAAAGATGTGTTGGCAATTGGATATGTGGACAAGAAAAAACCGCACAAAAGTCAGTATGCACAATTTGGACTTGACTTCTTTACCCGAAGAGATTTAAATTTCAGTATGATCCCCGTTGATCCTATCGTGCAAAATTTTATCGAAAAAAAATTCGATATCCTCATAAACGTGAATTCATCCAATTCTTTTCCCTTACAATATATTTCTGCCCTTTCAAACGCTAAATTTAAAGTCGCGCGATTTCAAAATAAAAAAGAGGATGCTTTCGATATGATGATAAAAATCGATAACGAAGCTCCACTTAAAACAGTACTCGAAGAAATAGAAAAATATTTACGATTAATTCATTCCTCATGAATACAAATAAATTGAAAGGAACAGGCGTAGCTTTAGTAACGCCATTTCATAAAGACGGCAGCATCGACTTCAAAGCTTTTAAAAAATTAATCGACAGATGTATTGAAGGAAAAGTCGAGTATCTCGTTCCGCTTGGTACAACAGGTGAATCAGCTACCATGTCTAAAAACGAGAAGCGCGCAGTAACGGATTTTGTAATTGAAGTTGTGGACAAACGTGTTCCTGTCATACTCGGCCTCGGAGGAAATAGTACACGTGAAATTATCGAATTCATGGAAGAACAGGATTTCAATGGTGTGGATGCAATTCTTTCTGTTTCCCCATACTATAACAGACCTTCTCAGCAGGGAATTTACCGGCATTATAAAATGATAGCCAATGAATGTCCTGTCCCGGTGATTTTATACAATGTCCCATCCCGAACCGGCAGCAACATCGATGCAGAAACTACGCTACAACTGGCAAACGAAGTGAGTAATATCATCGGAATTAAAGAGGCATCGGGTAACATGGAAAAGGTTATGAAAATCATCAAGAATAAACCCAAAGATTTTCTACTCATCAGCGGGGATGATGTGCTGTCTCTTCCTATCATCGCTTGTGGCGGGGATGGAGTTATTTCCGTAGTCGCTAATGCCTTTCCTAAAGATTTTTCGGAAATGGTCAGACTTTGCTTGTCGGGTAATTTCGACAAAGCTCGAAAACTGCATTACAAACTTTTAGAAATTACCCATGCAATTTTTCTTGACGGCAATCCTTCCGGAATAAAAGGACTGCTTTGCGCTTTAAACATCTGCACGGAAAATGTACGATTACCTTTGACAAATGTTAGTAAGTCAACCATGAATCGTTTGGAATCTCTAATTCCATAATAGTTTCATTATCCCTGATTTATTTATCAGAAATAATAAGCGTCGAAGTCGTTCTGAATTTTCCATTCTCTATCTGAAGAATATAATTCCCTTTAGAAAGGGAACTAACATCCAGACTGAAAATTGGATCTGAAATAGAAGAGGTCATAATTATTTCTCCCTTCACCGTGTAAATGGTTAACATACCATTTCGGAACAATTCCTGTGCCTTAACAAGTACTGTATTTCTTGCCGGATTCGGATAAACAGTTAGGTTATTATTCTCCATTGAAGAATAAATTCCTACACTGCTATAATTAAATGTAGCTGAAGTATCCGAACAACCATTCTGGTCCATTACCAATACAGAATAATCGCCATTTGCTTGCGGAGCATAATAGACATTTGTTGCACCTGACAAAGCAGAACCATTTAAAAGCCATTGATAACTCATGGCTATTGGAGTAACAAGTGTGTCGTTACTGATTGTGATTGTTGGAGTAGGTAGGGGATTGACAACAATATTTATTGTAGAATTTGCAACACATCCGTTTGAATCAGTTACCTGAAGAGAATAAGAAATGTCTGATTGGGGAATTGAAACCGGAGCTTCAATGTTATTGGCATTTAAATATGTGGATGGCATCCATAAATAGCTATAAGGAGATACTCCTCCGGATGCAGCAGGTAGTCCACCTAAAACTGTTGAATCACCGTTACACAATGAAACATCTGTACCGGCAGATGCAATTAGTGCTCCGGGTTCTGTAACGTTTGCAGCTAACGAAAATGAACAACCGTTCAAATCTGTGATTATAACTGAATAATTTCCCGCCGCTAAATTAGTGGCTGTATCATTTGTTTGTGGTGGGACTGTATTCCAGAGAAAATTATAACCGGGCGTGCCACCTGATGGGGTAGCAATGGCAATTCCATTTGTGCCACCATTACAGGTAACATTGGAAACCGATTGAGCTGCTGTCAATGAAGATGGTTGGTTTACCGAATAGCTAGCTGTTTGCGTACATGCATTTGCATCTGTAACGGTAACAACATAAGTACCGGCAGATAAATTGGATGCAGTTGATGTAGTTTGAATCGGTGTGGCATTCCATAAATAAGTTAAATTTCCTGTTCCGCCTGATGCACTCACAGTTGCAGTTCCGTTTGATTGTCCACATGTAGCATCTGTTCCGGTTGTATTAGCAGAAATTGCTGCCGGCTGTGTAATTGTAGTTGATGCCGTATTCGTACAACCATTCACATCTGTAACGGTGACAGTATAATTACCAAGAGGAAGATTTATTGCAGTTGAAGAAGTTCCTCCTGATGGCAACCAGGAATAATTTAATGTTCCTGTTCCTCCGGAAGAAATAACAGTGGCTGTTCCATTCGTAGAACCAAAGCATGTAATATTTGTAGAACTGGCAGTGGAAATAATTTGCTGTGGCTGATTCACCGAAGTAGAAAAGGTATTTCTGCATCCATTGGCATCCGTAACAACAACACTGTAATTACCTGATGATAGATTCGATGCAGTTGCAGCATTTCCACCTGTGGGTGACCAGGAATAAGTATAAGGCGACGTTCCACCTGTTGGTGTTACAGTTGCTGATCCATTACTATTTCCAAAACACAGATTGGCAACAGTTGAAGTGGTTGCAGAAATAACTGATGGCTGTGTAACATTCACCGAAGTAGTACTTCTACAGCCATTCGCATCCGTTATCGTCGCCGTATAAACTCCAACTGTTAGGTTTGTAGCTGTCGCCAATGAACCACCCGAAGGTGCCCAGGAATATGTATAGGGTGCTGTACCACCTGATGGTGTAATGGTTGCAGAGCCATTGTTGCCTCCAAAACAAGTGACGTTCGTAACTTGTGATGTACCGGATATTAATCTGACAGTAACCGGCATTGTACTGGCAGGACTGCTTCCACAAACGCTATTTGCCGTAACGGATATTGTCCCTGAAGTATTTCCTGATGTTGCATTGATACTGTTTGACGTCGATGTTCCTGTCCATCCCGAAGGAAACGTCCATGTATAACTGGTTGCGCCACTTACAACCGGAACCGAATAGGTAACAGTTGTGTTGTTGCAAAGTGTATTCGTTCCTGAAATTGCTCCCGGTTGTACAGGCGGCTGACAGGTCGTTTCTGTAAATACTTGTGATCCTGAATAAACATAATCTCCGGCTTCGTTGCCATCTGCGTCTGCCGCAACGCCTGCAAAATAAAACGTTACATTTCCTGTACCAGTTGCCGGTGCCGTCCAGCTAAAATTAAAAACTTTCGATGCTGCAGTTGCTCCACCATTTAATGTGTGGACGATGTTTCTACGCAAAACAACGCCTACTGTCGCACTTTTAATTTGAGTTGAAGCCGCATTCGTTATATTTAAAGTACCTGCATTATCATTTGCTGTTGTCAGTGCTTCTATGCCCACTCCAAAAAGACTATTGGCCGATCTGGAAACCGTAACACTCATTGTATAGGTTTGTCCGGGCGTATATTGGAAAGTAGGTGTACCCGGGCTCTGTAAGGAGATAGATCCTCCACCTGAGTTCAAAACAAAATCATTGTGACATCCGGTACAAGTCGTTTCTCCGGGGGAACCTGTTCTTGCTGCTTTACCATTATCACTCATTTGACTGCTGCTCATAAAAAAAAGGCATGCAAGAAGGGTACTACTGAGAAGTAATTTTTTAAACATGATTGAGGATTTTAAGTTTGGATGATAATTAATGTAATTGATTTTTTTTGCGTGTCCGGCGTGGTAAATCAAAACATAATTAGGAGTCGGAATTTGAAAAATATTTCTTTTTTTCTGATCTTCAAATTCCGAAAAGCTACGAATAAAGAATTCAAAAAGAGAAATCCCGATTATAGCCGGGATTTCTTTTTTTTAAAAATTAATTCTTTGAAATTAGTAGACGCGATATTGAACGATCCGCTCCTTTTTGAGCAACCAGCGTATAGGTGCCTTCCGGTAAGCCATTTAATGAAACAGAATTTTGAATTTCTGTTAACTCAGTCTGAATTACTACTTGTCCGGTTACATTATAAACCTTTAAAATTGAATTTCTCATTTCTGAAGGTATGCTGATTTGGACATTGTCATTAGCGGGATTTGGAAACAAACTAAGTTGTTTATTATTTGAAGGGGAAAGAATTCCAATTGTAGTTAACAGAAAATCTGCTGATGTTCCCGGACATGTTGTGCTTGCATCTGTAACCGAAACAGAATACGTTCCATTCATATTTGGCACGTAATAAGATGAAGTAGCTCCGGAAATCAGGTTTCCATTCATGTACCATTGGTATGTTCCCGCACTTGTTGAAAAAAGTGTATCATAAGTAAAAGTAACAACCGGAACGGGATTTGGATTTACCGTAACAGAAAAAGTACTTGCTGTGCTATTTCCACAAGTATTGTCTGCTGTGACGCTTATTGTTCCTGATGTAGCATTTGTAGTAACGCTTATGCTGTTTGTTGATGATGTGCCTGACCAACCTGAAGGAAGTGTCCAGGTGTAAACGGTAGCACCGCTTACTAAAGGTACATCGTAAGTGGAAGTGGAACCTTCACATAAAAATGCACTTCCTGTAATTGATCCGGGTTGAGTTGGAGTCTGACAGGCCTCATGGAATAATTGAGAGGAATTATAAACGTAATCTCCAGAATCGCTTCCTGAACCATTTGCAGCAACACCTGCAAAATAAAATGTAAGATCTCCTGTTCCTTGAGCAGGGGCTGTCCAGCTAAAGTTAAACACTTTTGATCCTGTTGATGCACCACCGTTTAAAGTATGAACCACATTTCTACGTGACTTACCCAATACTGTAGCTGTTTTAATTTGTGTTGAAGCCATATCTGTAATGTTCAGTGTGCCGGCGTTTGAAGAATCAGATGCTTTCAATGCTTCTATACCAACACCAAATAATCCGATAGCCGACTGACTCACTGTAACACTCATGTTGTAAGTTTGTCCGGGAGTGTATTCAAAATTTGTCATCCCCGTGGTTTGAAGACTAATCGAACCCGGACCTGAATTCAATGCATAGGTATTGTGACAGCTGTTTGTACAAGGATTTTCACCCGGCGCACCGGTTCTGCCGGCTTTTCCGTTGTCACTCATTTGGCTACTGCTCAAAAGGGCTAATGCGCTAATGGGAATAATTGAAAGTAAAATCTTTTTAATCATAGGAATTGGTAGTTTTGGTTAAGTAGTATTATGATTTTTAGTCGGTAAATGTTAGAAAGAATTCTGTATTTAATGTGATTTTAATGTGTTTCATTAAAATGAAGTGTTTATTTTACTTTTAATTTTAGATTTTTTGAGCAACTTTCTGTTTTAAAATGGATTTATTACCTACATTTTTTGTCCTCTTTACTGTGGCAATAATAAGCAAGCGTGAAAGTTTTTTTAAGAAAAAGTAATTCCGGAAAGCGAAAAAACTCATGTATACAAGTTATAGATGACAAATTCATCATGTATAAAATAAATTAGTATCTTTACATGATCTGCTTATTACATAAAGTATGTTTACATGACAAAACTTAAACGATCCCAAAAACTAATTCAATTAAATAGTGAACGGCCATTTAATGACCTTCCTCTTTTGCCACCGGAGCGGGAAAAGATTGAAACGGTAAAAATCTTACGTCAACTTGTGAAATCCTCAGTGGCTTTAGCTGAGTTGAAGGGACTTGCCAAAATTTTGCCAAATCCAGCCATACTTCTTAATGCCCTTGTTTTAAAAGAAGCTCGTGCAAGTTCTGAAATTGAAAACGTAATAACTACTCAGGACAAATTGTACCAGGCCTTATCAGCCAAAGGAATACAGGTTGATAGTTCTACCAAAGAAGTATTACGTTACAGGGAAGCTATGCTCTTTGGTTTTCAATTTATACAAAAGAAAGGCTTTTTAAGCACTAATGCAATTATTGAAATTCAAAAAATACTTGTGGAAAACGCAGCAGGAATTCGCAAGTTACCGGGAACCGCATTACGCGCATCAACCACGGGTAAAGTAATATATACGCCACCGGATGACAATTCTAGTATAACTCGATTATTAAATAATCTGGAGAAATACTTGAATGAGAAAAATGATATTTCCCCTCTCATAAAGGTAGCTATCCAACATTATCAGTTTGAAAGCATACACCCTTTCTATGATGGCAATGGTCGAACAGGCAGAATCATTAATGTACTTTATCTGATATTGAACAACCTGATTGAGAATCCAATTATGTACTTGAGTGCTTTCATCATTGATAACAAAAAGGATTATTATCGTCTGTTGCAGGAGGTAAGAACAAAAGATAACTGGGAAGAATGGGTAATGTATATTTTAAAAGGTGTTGAACAAACCGCCAATGTAACAATTGTTCAAATAAAAGAAGTCAGCCAATTATTTAGTCAGACTCTGGAATTAGTAAAGAAAAAGTTCCCTAAGTCATATAACAAGGAACTGATTGAAGTACTATTTGAACATCCATACTGTAAGATTGAATACGTAGTCGGACGTTTGGAGGTATCCCGATTAACTGCTTCCAAGTACCTGAAAGAACTTGAAAAAGTTAAAGTACTTCAGTCCAAACAAGTCTGGAAAGAAACATTATACATTAACACACGGTTAATTGAATTACTTAAAAAGTAGATTTTGATAATTTTATGGAGTAATGCCCAAAGAAAAGTACATTTACTTCTTAACTGCCATTCCACTTACCAAGTCCAACAGCTGTTTTACCAATAAGTCATCTTAACCGACAATTGGAAGGGATAAATATATTTGGAAAAACTCCCTTAAAAGCCTATTTTTATCTGACCAAATATTTTAATAAACTTCCAATGAGAATACTATTATCATTATTTTTTGTTTTATCAATTAAAGGAATTTATGCTCAGGATACCCTGTTATCACAGGACCTAACGCACGCCGGAGATACGTTTGTTCTAAGCATAGGCACAACATTTAGCGGACTGGATCCGGTGGCTACCGGAGCAAACTTTAACTGGGATTACTCTCAATTAGGAAGGACAGGTCAACGTCTCGATACAATTCTGGATCCAACCGCTACAAACACTCTTTTTTCCTTTTTCTTTATCAATAGCCCTTTCAATGTAAATCGTTCCAATCAGGCAACCAGAGGGCAAACATTTCAATTAGCCGGTATCTCTTTAAGCGATGTATTTAATTACAATTACAATTCTTCAACTGAATTTTCACAAAAAGGATTTGGTGCAGTCGTAAATGGAATTCCTTTACCTATTGCATATTCTCCCCACGATATTCAATATCGCTTTCCATTAACTTATAATGATGCGGATACCGTTTCATTTGGATATGAAATTGATTTAACTACAACAATTGGAATTTACTACAAAGTCAATAAAACCCGCCAAAACATCGTTGACGGATGGGGTGCCCTTACTACTCCCTTTGGAACCTTCGATGTAATTCGTGTGAAGTCAACTATCATTGAAAGAGATAGTCTCTATATCGATTCTTTAGGATTCGGATTCAATACTCCTGCCATAACAACAAGAGAATATAAATGGCTTGGAAAAGGATATGGCCTTCCGTTGCTACAGATAAACACAACTGCCGGAAATACTGTTACTTCGATTCTCTATCAGGATTCTGTTCGCGTAAATGCAATAAACGATGATATTCTCTTTAGCAATGAACCCATAATTTTTCCGAATCCTGCTTCCAAAAATATTTTTATCCGATACAATTTAAATAAGCCCGGAGAACTTGAGATAAACCTCCTCAATTCAGAAGGCCGTTTGGTTCTTTCTAAAAATCAATCAGTAAAAAGGGTAGGGGAAAATCTGGAAAGTCTCGATATAGCTTCGCTTAATTTAGCCCCGGGAACGTATTATCTTCAAATGAAAACCGGTAAGTCGGCCTACACCAAGGTCGTACAAATTCAGTAACTGTCGAATTACTTTCTCTCTAGTTGCTTTTTTAAATTGACCATTTGAATGGCTGTAACAGCAGCTTCAATACCTTTGTTACCGTGTTTACCACCTGATCGGTCTATCGCCTGCTGCAAATTTTCAGTCGTCAATATTCCAAAGATAACCGGTTTGTTGTATTCCAGACCAAGTTGCATAAGAGCAGATGAAAGCGGGTGACAAATGAAATCAAAGTGACGGGTTTCTCCTTGAATGACACAACCGATACATAAAACAGCATCCGTTTTTTGATTTTCTAAAGCTAACTTCGCTCCAAATGGGATTTCAAAACTTCCCGGGACATCAATTCGAAAAATGTTATTTTCAGAGCACCCCGACTTCTTCAAAATTTCTGATGCTGCCTCAAACATGGATTCGGTAACTTCTGCATTCCATTTAGAAACCACAATACTAAAATGCATACCCGATGCATCGGGCAGATCAGCTGAATGAAAATCAGAAAGGTTTTTTAAGGAAGAGGACAAGGAAGAAAATGTATGTAATATTACTTGGCAATCATTGCTTCAGCCCGGGCAATATATTTATCAACCAATGTTCCTTCGCTGGAAGCAGGATAATCTTTTTTAATACGTTCGTAAACTTCTTTTGCTTCTGTATAATTTCCGGCAACTTCATAGGCAATTGCCAACTTCATCATCATCACAGGTGTTGTAAAGTTGTTTGGTTTTTCTGAAACAGCTTTCTTGTAAAATGAAATGGCTTCGTCATTTTCTTTTTTATCCGAATACGCATCGCCAATTGCACCGTAAACGATGGCACCTGTCACATCATCTTTAGCGTCATAACTTCTTAGAGCTTCAATTGCTTTATCGTAATCTTTCATTTTTAAATACGCCATGCCTAAATAATATTTAGCCAGATTACCGCTTGGACTCATCCCAAATTGATCTGCAATTTCTTCAAGTCCCGGATTATTACCGTCACCCTCAATTGCTTTTTTCAACGAATCTGTTCCAAGATATTTCTCGGCATGAAACAACAAAACCTGTGCTTCCTTTTCTTTATTTGCAACATAAACTTTTTGATAAAAAAAGTAACCTGCAACAGCTAATAACAAAGCGCCGAAAATGATGCCTAAACTTTTTCTGTTTTGATTGATAAAATGCTCGGTCTTTCCGAATGCCTCAGCAACTATAAGTTCCTGATCCTGTGTACTTTCTGCCATGATTGGGCCTGTGTTTTTTAATTGAGGTTGCAAAATTAACTTATTTTCGGAAATGAACAAGTTTTTCAAGGAGAGATACTCTTAAATTTCTGTTTTATTTTTCGAAAAAAGCCATTTTCATTCATTTTTAAAACCTTTTATTTATCCCTTCATTTTTTAATTCTTTTACGCCTTATGCATCAATGAAATTCCTTCAATGATTCAAGTATAAAACTCTTAAAGATGTTAGTTTTGCAATTCTTTTAATTATCAGATGAAGCTTATTGCTCTAATAGTACTTTTATTCCTTATTCATTTTGCATGTATGAACAACATTGAAATGGATAAAAAACCTATTTTATATGGTCAAAATTTCGACTCTACCGGTGCTCTGTCTGTTCAACAGTTGATGCAATTCATGAATAACAAATTGGATACATTTTGTCAGATAAAAGGAAAAATCGTTGATGTTTGTCAAAGTGATGGTTCCTGGTTAACTCTTGAAAATGCTATTGGCTCACCGATTTTTATTACCATGAAAAACCAGGGTTTTAAGGTTCCCAAAGATATTACCGGGCGCCGGGTTTATGTTAATGGATTTGCTTCCATGGATACAATTAATGTTCAGCTTCTTCGTCAATATGCTTTCGAAGCTGGTAAGTCTGAATCAGAAATTCAGGGGATAATCAAACCTCAAAGTGAAGTTGTAGTAGATGCAACCGGAATAATTATGATCTCTCGCAATGAATCAAGCAAATAAAATTAAACTGATTGAATGTCCCAGAGATGCTATGCAGGGATGGCCGGAATATATTCCGGTTGACCAAAAAGTTTCCTACCTGAATAAATTACTTCAAGTCGGTTTTGATACACTTGATTTCGGTTCTTTCGTTTCGCCGAAGGCAATACCACAACTTAGAGATACTGCCGAAGTTTTAAAACAACTCGACTTATCTCAAACTCAAACGCGTTTACTGGCTATCATCGCCAATGTGAGGGGAGCTCAGGATGCTATTTCCTTCGACGAAATTTCCTTTCTTGGTTTTCCTTTTTCAGTATCTGAAGAATTTCAGCTAAGAAATACAAATTCAACCATTGCTGAATCTCTGAAAAGAGTCGAAGAGATTCAATCATTATGCATCTCCGGTAAAAAGCAACTAGTCGTTTATATTTCTATGGGTTTTGGTAACCCTTACAATGAAAAATGGAATGCAGAAATTGTTATTCATTGGGTTGGCAAACTGATTGAAATGGGAATACGAACGATTGCTGTTTCGGATACCATCGGAGTAAGCAATCCGGAAAATATCAAACACCTTTTCTCTAACCTGATTCCGGCTTTCAAAGAAGTTGAATTTGGTGCTCACTTGCACAGTACCCCAGATACCTGGTATGAGAAAGTAGATGCCGCTTACAAAAGTGGTTGCCTTCGATTTGATGCAGCATTTAAGGGTATTGGCGGTTGTCCTATGGCCACAGATAAACTTACCGGAAATCTTGCAACTGAGAATATTGTTCAATATTTTGGTGGTTCTGAAAACCTGGGTTTTAATCCTATCCCATATCAGGAATCAATTTTAACTGCTGCTAAACTATTTCATCAGTGATTGACTTATTACCCTCTGTTACAGGTCGTTTTTTTTATTCAAATGATAGGTCAGAAGTTTCTAATTGTTAATCTCTTAACGTACATTTGCAAGAATAATTACTCACCATTCCCGTTTTGGACCTGATGTTTAAACCCTGTACAAAATATTACAAAGCCCTGCTTTTTGTGGTATTTTCAGCTTTTTCTGTTTTTTGTCAGGCTCAGGTTATTGGCCGTGTTGAAGTGGATGGAAAAATTCGTGAAGGTAATCGTCCTGCCAGCGGAGTTACAATCCAAGTCTTAGGCGAAGGGGTTTCCAAAACGGTTGTTTCTAAAGATAATGGGTCATTCACCTTCAATCTCGTTCTTCAAAAAAACTATACACTCATTTTTTCAAGACCCGGTCTCGTTTCTAAAAAGGTTGACTTTTATACCAAGGTTCCCGCCGATCAGGAAGATATCATTTTTCAATATGAGTTTAACATCGAACTTTTTACTGATGTTGCCGGAATGTCTAACAATGAAGTCATGAGTAAGCCGGTTGCAAAGATTTCCTATAATCCAACCTATGACGGATTTGTCCACGACGATAACTATACCAAACAAATACAAGCCGAGCAGGATGCCGCCCGTAAGGCAGCAGAAGATGTAAACAAACAACAGGATCGCGCCCGTCTCGACTCCCTGAATAAGCTTTGGAATGACTCATTGGTGAAGTCAAAGGAAAGGCAGGCTCAATTGCAAATCCAACAAGCCGAACAAGACAGAATCCGGAAAGAGCAGGAAAAAGCAAAGAAGGATTCAATCGACAAGGCCAATATAGATGCGCAGTTTGCAGCTGCTTCTGCAGCCAAAGAAAAGACAAGGCTTGATAGTCTTGCCATGGCAGAAGCAAAGGCAAAAATTTTAGCTGAGGCATTGGCAAAAGCAAGACTGGATTCTATTTCCAAAGCGGAGAAAGAATTGGAACGTCAGACAGCTTTAAGGGAAGCCAGGGAGAAACAAAGACAAGATTCATTGGTAAAAGCAACAGCCGATAAAAACCGACTTGATTCATTAAACCGAATTAAGGAAGAGACAATTGCAAAAGCAAAATTGGAGGCAGAAGCCAAAGCACTCGAAAAGCAACGACTCGATTCTACAGTCAGAGCAGAAAATGCACTCAAAGCCAGGGAAAAATTTGTCGCAGATTCTTCCGCTCAGGCCAAACTCGATGAACAACGCCAGAAACAATTGGTGGAAGCTCGGTTAAAAGAATTGGAGAAATCCAGAAACGACTCAATAGCCAGAGTTCAGGCCGAAGCAAAAAAGACCGAAGCCGAAACAGCGCGCTTAGAAAAAATAAAACAAGATTCAATTGCACAAGCGCTTGCTGCACAAAAAGCGCGCGAAAAATTTGTCGCTGATTCCACCGCTAAAGCCGATGCAGAATCTCAAAGGCAAGCTGCTCTGGAAAAAGCTCGTTTAGATGCTGAAGCTAAAAAGAAAGAGCTCGCAGCCAAAGATTCAATTGCCACTGCAATTGCGGCAGGGAAAGCAAGGGAGAAATTCGTCGCTGATTCTTTGGCCGGCGTAAAAGTTGCGAATGATAAAAAAGCAGCCGAAGAAAAACTCAGACTCGAAGAAGAGGCAAGAATTAAAGCTCAGCAACGAATAGATTCCATCAGTGCTGCCGCGTCAAAGCAAAAAGCTCGTGAAACTGAGATAGCTGACAGCACATCAAAAGCCGTTGCTGCTGCTAAATTTAAAGCCGAAGAACTCGAAAGAGAACGGTTGAAAAAGCAAGCTGATTCTCTCGCTTTATTACAGGAACAAAAATTACAAAAAGATAAAGAAGCCGAAGAAGCACGTCGACTCTTAGCCCAGAAAGAAAAAGCTAAACAAGATTCCTTGACTCAAGCAAGTATCGCCGAAAAAGAAAAAATTGAAAAACAAAAACTGGAGAAAATTGCCTTCGAAAAAAATAGACAAGATTCCATCAACGCTGCACAACGCGCTTTAGTCGAAAAAGAAGAAGCCGAACATAAGGCAAAAGTATTAGCTGAAATTGAAGAGAAGAAAAAATTATTAAGCAACACGAATACAAACCCCGTTAAAGAGACGCCACCACCTGCTAAAGTGGTAGCCGCTATTCCAAAGATTCGTGATTCAGATTACAAGGAAGGTGTTACAGATGAAACTGTAAACGAAACCAACCGAGTCATTTATCGGACAGTTGTTAAAAAGGATGGCAACGCTTTCAATTATCAAAAAATTGCCTATACATGGGGTGGTGTTTTCTATTTTAAAAATGATAACAGCATTACACAAATTCTTTTCGAACAGGAATTAAAAAATGCCCGTAGCGAAATGAAATAATTTTCATTCGACTAGTTAGAACATAATTCATTTCCTGACTTCCTTTCAGACTTTTCCATTTCTCAAATTTCTTCCTGTTTCTTGTCAATGTGACAAATTTAGATTTGATTTTAAGCCATTTTATCACCCCACTTTTTTCTAAAATGTCAACTTGACGGAATTCATCTTCTGGTATAAGGATTGAAAAGCATGGAGAAACAATTTTAAAAATAAGGAGAACCAAAAAATGACACTAATCAAATTTAAAAATTCAGATTATTCTGATCGTAACCTGTTACGCCCATCAGTTTTGGGAAGTTTTGTTAACGACTTTATGAATTCCGATTTAATGGAAAGAAATCTTTTTCAATCTAGTCCGGCAGTTAATATTACAGAAACGAATGACAAATTCATCGTTGAAATAGCTGCACCCGGAATGAAAAAAGAAGATTTCAAAATTGAAGTCGAAAATAAAGTCTTAAATATCCGAGCTGAAAAAAAGGACGAAAAGAATGAAGTGAATAGCCGCTTTATTCGCCGTGAATTTTCTTACTCCATGTTTGAACGCTCCTTCACCCTCCCTGAAAATGTATCAAACGAAGCGATTGCAGCGGAGTATGAGCATGGAGTATTGAAGCTGCATATCCCTAAAAAGGATGATGCAAAGCAAAAGCCCGTAAGAGAAATTGCTATCTCTTAAGAAAGCGAATTAATTCCAATAGTATTAACCCATCCTGAAAATCAGGGTGGGTTTTTATTTTTCGCTTGTAATCGATTTTACCTATTTCATTGAATGAGCATTTTGATGAAATTATTGTTCGATCATTTTTTAACATACCCGCATAAAATAAAAACGTTTCCTACCTTCGTCGAAATTTAAAATTCATGTCTGCACAAAAACCGGTAATTCTTGTAACCAATGACGACGGAGTGACCGCTCCCGGGCTTTTTGCTCTTGTGGAAGCCGTAAAACATCTGGGCGATATTTATGTTGTGGCTCCGGATAGTCCTCAATCCGGTATGGGGCATGCCATTACCATTAACAATCCTTTACGCCTGGATCACGTGAATGCAATTGGCGACCATAAATGGTATCAATGCAGTGGAACACCGGTCGATTGTGTTAAAATTGCCATGGATAAAATCCTCCATCGGAAACCCGATTTATGTGTGTCAGGGATTAATCATGGCAGTAATTCTTCCATCAATGTAATTTATTCCGGCACCATGTCGGCCGCCATGGAAGGTGCCATTGAAGGAATTCCTTCCATCGGATTTTCATTGCTCAATTACTCCCTCGATGCTGATTTTTCCGCTGCTAAACATTACGTTTCTATCATCGCTGAAAGAGTTCTCAAAGGCGGTTTGCCGACTGGTACTTTGTTAAATGTCAACATTCCAAATTTGCCACTCCATTCTCTTAAAGGGGTTAAAGTTTGTCGCCAAGCCAATGCCAAGTGGGAAGAGAAATTTGATGAAAGACTCGATCCTAATAAACGAAAATACTATTGGCTCACCGGTAAATTTGTAAACAACGATAAAGGACAAGATACAGACGAGTGGGCTTTGGCCAACGGTTATATTTCTCTGGTACCTGTTCAGTTTGATTTTACTGCTCATCATGCAATTCCTTTTTTAAACGATTTAAATTATGAGCATAGTAGCAAGAATTAAAGATTCATTTCTAATAGGTATAGTTACAGGCCTCGCTTCAATCTTCTTATTTTACAACTTACTTTCTCTTGGAAGAACTTTGCTGGTCAATTATTATCAGAATCCTTATATGCTAAAGTCGCCCGCTGTACAGCTAATTACCATGCTCATTAATATAATTATTTTCCGTTTTCTCCTTATTAAATTCGATCGGGAAAAGACTGCAAAAGGAATCTTATTTGTTACTGTACTATTAACTTTTATTTATTTTTATTTCTTCTTCAAAGCTAACAGGTGATGGTTTCTTATAACAATCGGTTAATTACAGGAATGATAGTGGGATTATTTGCTCCGTTGATTTCTTTCGTAATTTTTGTTTTGTTAGTTTATCCTGATGATGGAATAATGCATATTCTTACCGGTTATATTAAAGGAAATGTTTTAACACATGTGATTAGTCTCGCAATTCTCATAAACCTTCCGATTTTTTTTGTTTTTCTTGAAACAAATAAAGAACGTTCTGCACGAGGCGTTATTGGTTCAACACTTTTGTATGGACTTGTAATTGTAATCCTTAAATTCACCTGATGAAACTTTATATCATAGCAGGAGAAGCATCCGGTGATTTACATGCTGCAGATTTACTAAAAGCATTGAAGGAACGAATTCCTGTGCTGAATACAAGAGCATGGGGGGGAGATCTCTTGAAAGCCGAAGGAGCTGAAATTGTTAAACATTATCGTGATCTGGCTTTCATGGGTTTTACAGAGGTGTTAATGAACTTACGTACGATCCTGAAGAATATTGGCTTCTGCAAAAAGGATATTATCCAATTTCGTCCGGATGCAATAATTCTGGTCGACTACCCCGGTTTTAATCTTCGCATTGCCGAGTTCGCCAAGAAATCAGGAATACCTGTTTATTATTATATTTCTCCTCAAGTATGGGCATGGAAGGAATCTCGTGTTAAAAAGATAAGAGAAGTGGTAGATAAATTGTTTGTGATTCTTCCATTCGAAAAAGAATTCTATAAAAAATTTAATTACGACGTTGAATACGTTGGCCATCCATTGCCTGATGTGCTTAATCGTAAACGCATTCATTTTCCTGATCGAAATACATTTTTAACGAATACATCTCTGCCGGACAAACCAATCATCGCCTTACTCCCCGGAAGCAGAAAACAGGAAATCTCTTCCATGCTTCCAATTATGCTATCCGTTCAATCGGATTTTCCTGAATATCAATTTGTCGTTGCAGCAGCTCCTTCTCTAGCGGATTCTTTTTATAATGAAGTAACAGGTGAAGTAAAAATTCCTGTAATTAAAGGATTGACTTATGAGTTACTTATTCATTCTCATGCAGCTCTCGTCACTTCCGGAACCGCAACTCTGGAAACAGCTCTTCTTAATATTCCACAAATAGTCTGTTACAAAGGCGGTACAATCAGTTACCTCATAGCGCGGGCACTTATAAAAATTAAATTTATTTCACTCGTTAATTTAATAATGGATAAAGAAGTCGTTAAGGAGTTAATTCAAAATGACCTGACTACCCAACACCTGAAAGATGAATTGTCGAAAATAGTATATGGTAGTAAGCGAGAACAAATATTGAACGATTATGCTTCTTTGCAAAATAAATTAAAAACAGGGGGCGCAGCAAAAAATACCGCTGATTTAATTTGTAAAGACCTTCTTCAAAAGGGTATTCTTTGAACTTCTATAAATAACAGATTCGAAAAGCGAATATCCCTTAACCTATGATGTTTTTTTAATTAGACAAACTCTTTCAAACACATAAATACATAATCTGTATGAATATTTTTGCAGCATGTATTTTTTTAGCAGCGTTCCATTTTTAAGAATTCTTCCTGCTTTCTGTCTTGGGATTATTTTTTATGATTATGATTTCAAAATTTATTTACTAATTACCTTCATTACGTTTCTTGTAAGTTGTTTCATTTTGTTTTTTAGCATACGCCAGGAACTGATTTATAGACTCCGCTATGCATTCGGATTATATATTCAATTCGTTTTTTTTCTTTCCGGATATTTCCTCATGTGGGCGAATGATTCAGGAATTTCTGAAAATTATTTTGGCAATTTTAAAAACACCGAATTGTACGTGGCGGAAATTATTTCAGCTCCTGTAGTTAAAAATGGAACATGTCGGGTGTCAATCAAAATAAATTCAATTTTGGAAAAAACGAAATGGAAGAGTGTATCCGGAAATGCTTATGTATATTTCAAAGAAGACAAACAAACGACGATTCTTTCGCCTGGTAGAGAGGTGGTTTTTTCTGCTTCTCCAACGGAAATTGCTCCACCTAAAAATCCCGGTCAATTTAATTTTCAACGATTTTCTTCTCTCCATAGGATTCATTATCAATTCTATCCCAAAATCGGAAATTGGAGTCTATTGTCGGAGAAAAATAGTTTTTCTCTCAAGGCCATCGCTTATACGTTAAGGGAAAGTTTTCTTCAGGTATATAAAGATGCCGGATTATCCGGAAATGAATATGCTGTATTGTCAGCCCTTGTACTTGGTTATGATGATGAAATCGATAATGAAACGATGAAAGCATTTTCCGCTACGGGGACTTTGCATATTCTTTCCGTATCAGGTATGCATGTTGGATTGTTGTTTTCTGCTTTATCAGTATTGCTGGTATTTCTGGAAAGAAGAAAATCCACGCGAATATTTCGCTTAATTTTCCTCATTCTTGCCCTGTGGTTTTATGCATTTCTGACCGGATTATCACCTTCTGTGATTCGATCGGCCATGATGTTTACGTTTATTTTAGTCGGACGTTCTATGAACAGATCTTCTAATATATTTAATACACTCGGACTTACCGCACTTTGTATATTTTTGCTCTTCGACCCAATATTGTTTTTTGATATTGGCATGCAACTTTCTTTTCTGGCAGTTGGAGGGATAGTTTTTCTTTATCCTAAACTATACCGCATTTACCTCTCTCGAAATTATTTCGTTGATAAGGTTTGGAGTCTAACAGCCATCTCCATTTCAGCTCAACTTACTACTTTTGCAATTAGTATCTATTACTTTCACCAGTTTCCCAATTACTTTATTCTTGCTAATTTGGTAATTATTCCCTTATCTACTTTTGCAATTTTTGGAGGTGTAATATTATTATGCATTCAGTTTTTCGATTCTGCAGCAGTATTTATTGGTTGGGTACTTCAAAAACTTATTTTTTTACTCAATTACATAACCCAATTTATTGCTGACATCCCCGGTTCTGTTTGGAATGGATTAACTTTTAACACAATCGAAGTAATTTTACTTTATTTTATTCTCATTTTTGCAGTGGTATGGTATGAAAAAAAATTGGTTGTTTACTTAAATCTGTTGTTGCTATTCATTTTTTTAACGGTGACTTCTTTTTCTATCAACACCTTAAATCGTTTAAACGCGAAAAAACTTATTGTTTATTCCGGAACCAATCATTTTTGCGGTCATTTTACATTTGGATTGGATTCATGGATTTTATGCCATTCAACTGATTCACTTAAGGCGATTCAGCTTTCCAATAACTATTGCAATTATACAGGAATTCCCGCCAGCCGACGAACAATTGTATTTTACGATTCACTGAAATCCGAAATAGAGCATGCAGGAATATATTCCCATCGCAATTTTATATTAGTTGAAAATTTCAAACTTCTGATTATCGATTCATTAACCCCAAATTACTTTGCCGGATTAAATTGGAAACCGGATTTGTTGTATTTAGAAAAAAAGTTTTTTAACAAAGAGCAAGAAGCTTCTATACATGCTGCTTACGTTATTTATGACGGCAGAAAAAAGGATTTTTTTTACCTGGCAAAAAAGGGAAAGCTAAACAAATCTTATATGGATATCAGGAAGGGAGCCGGAATATTTAATCTATAATGCAGAAAGTGGAAATTTTTCTTTTACCCGAATACCTTTTTCTGTTTCTTCAAGCGTGCAACATTCTGTAACAGGATCATGTTCGAAGAAAAGGACTGCATTATTTTGTACCGCTTCTTTTAAAAGTGTTGCTTTCTCACCTAAAGTAACCAATGGTTGCATATCATAGGCCATTACATAGGGCAATGGAACATGTCCCGAGGAAGGAATTAAATCCGCACAATAGATAACCGTTTTTCCATTGTAATTTATAACCGGCAACATCATCGCTTCCGTATGTCCGTAAACAAATTTAACTGCAATTTCCGGAGTCAGTTTTTCTGACTCGTCTAAAAATTTTAATTTCCCACTTTCTTGTATAGGCATGATATTCTCTTTCAGAAAACTTGCTTTCTCTCTTGCATTCGGTTTAGTTGCGGATTCCCAATGTTTCTTATTGCTCCAGTACATTGCATTCTTAAAAGCGAGTTCAAATCCATCTTTCGCAGAATTCCATTTAACGCTTCCGCCGCAATGATCGAAGTGGAGATGTGTGAGAAATACATCTGTAATATCTTCCGGATTAAACCCATGTTTCGACAACGATTTCGTTAACGAATCATTTCCATTTAAAAAATAATGAGAAAAAAACTTCGCATCTTGTTTATCACCCAACCCATTGTCAATAAGGATTAGACGATTTCCGCTTTCAACAAGTAAGCAGCGCATGGCCCAGTTACACATGTTATTTTCGTCGGCAGGATTTAACTTGTTCCAGATAGACTTAGGAACAACGCCATACATGGCACCGCCATCGAGCTTAAAAAATCCGGTTTCTATTGTGTAAAGTTTCATGTTTCAGTTTTGTGCTGCAAATTACAAAATTTGGATGTTAGTAATGCGATGAAAACTGCTCAAAAAGTCTTGTTTCTCTTTTGATCGAATATTTACCTTCGGAGCATCGAACTTACTATCATGAATAAACGTCTTCATTTTATTGCTATCGGCGGAGCCGCTATGCATAATCTGGCTCTTGCATTATCTCAAAATGGGTACAACATCATCGGTTCAGATGATGAGATTATGGAGCCCTCCCGAACCAGACTCCACATAGCCGGTTTATTGCCGGAAAGCGAGGGTTGGTTCCCTGAGAAAATCACCACCCAATTGGATGGCGTTGTATTGGGTATGCATGCAAGAAAAGACAACCCCGAGTTGTTGAAGGCACTGGAATTGGGAATTCCTGTCTTTTCTTTCCCTGAATTCCTATATGAACATGCGAAAAATAAACAACGTGTTGTCATCGGCGGTAGTCATGGCAAGACAACTATCACCGCAATGATCCTTCACGTACTTAAGAAACTTAGCTTCGATTTCGATTATATGGTAGGAGCGAAGCTAGATGGTTTCGATACCATGGTTCGTCTCAGCGATGCTCCATTAATTATTCTTGAAGGCGATGAATATCTTTCTTCACCCATCGATTTGCGCCCGAAGTTTCACCTCTATCAGGCCGATATCGGATTGATTAGCGGAATTGCCTGGGATCATATAAATGTGTTTCCAACATTTGAAAAATACCTGGATCAGTTTAGGATTTTTGCAGATAATATTCCCGATAAAGGCAAACTTATTTTTTGTTCAGCTGATAGCGAATTGCAAAAACTGGTTCCACTATCTATTACTCGAGCCGAAAAAATCGCTTATTCGATTCCGAAAAATAAAATCATCAACGGGGAGACAACACTCATGACCGAATATGATGAATTTCCGATTGCTGTTTTCGGCGAACATAACCTGATGAATCTGGAAGGCGCCAGACTGATATGTAAATCGTTAGGTGTGGATGGAAAATCATTTTACAATGCCATCTCTGACTTCAGAGGCGCTTCACGCAGACTCGAACTTCTTGCCAAAAATGAAAAGGTTGCCTTGTACAGAGACTTCGCTCATTCTCCTTCCAAACTCCGGGCAACTGTTCACGCCGTCCGACAACAATATCCTGAACGCAAATTAATCGCTTGCATGGAACTTCACACATTTAGCAGTCTCAATGAGGATTTTCTGAATCAATATGCAGGAACAATGGATGAAGCAGACATTCCTGTTGTGTTTTTTAATCCGCATACTATTGAACATAAAAAACTCAAACCACTTACAATAGAATCAGTCAAATCGGCTTTTAACAATTCAAGCATACAGGTTTTTACGGATTCGATTCTCCTTCAGAAATATCTTAAATCATTGAAGATTGAGAATACCGTTTTCCTTCTGATGAGTTCTGGCAATTTTAACGGTATGAATCTGGTGGATTTTGCTAAGGAGATTACAGGCGAAAAATCGCTTGTTCAACCAATTGGTTAAATCAGAAAAGTAAAATGAAGTGAGTTAACTAAAAACTGTCGCTTAGTTGTTTAGCATGACAGGCATTACCAGCATAAGAATATCTTCCTGATCGTTTCCATTTTCTGAAGGAATCAATATACCTGCGCGATTGGGAGCAGACATTTCTACAGACACATTTTCACTATCCAAATTGCTTAGCATTTCGCTCAGGAAACGGGCATTAAAACCAATTTCCATGTCCTCTCCGTCAAACTGACAAGTTAAACGCTCGTTGGCTTCATTGGCAAAATCAACGTCTTCAGCGCTAATCTGCAATTCGCTACCTGTAATTTTAAGTCGAACCTGATGAGTAGTTTTATTCGAGAAAATAGAAACCCTACGAACTGAATTCAATAAAGCTGAACGGGAAATGGTGAGTTTATTAGGATTGTCAACAGGTATTACGGCTTCGTAATTCGGGTAACGGCCATCGATCAGACGACACATCATGGTGAAATTGGAGAATTCGAAAAAAGCATTGTTCTCATTGTAGCTGATCTTGACATCTTCGTTGCTGTCATTCAAAATGTTTTTCAGCAGATTCAATGGCTTCTTAGGAACGATGAATGCCCCTTCGTTGTTTGCTTTCATATCACTTCTACGATAACGAACCATTTTATGGGCATCCGTAGCTACAAAAGTAATGCTGTCTTTACTCAACTGAAAAAACACACCTGACATGACAGGTCTTAACTCATCGTTGCCCGTCGCGAATATTGATTTGTTAATTGCATCCAGCAGGGCAGAGGCCTTAATCGAAAAGGACTTTGATTTTTCTAAAACAGGGATCTTCGGGTATTCTTCGCCATCGAATCCGGTTAATTTGTATTTTCCATAATCAGAAACAATTTCAACTCCAAAACTTTTTTCGTCAATCAAAAAAGTTAACGGTTGTTCTGAAAAGGTCTTTAATGTATCAAGAAGTATTTTGGATGGAATAGCGATTTTGCCTTCACTTTTTGTTTCATTTATTTGAAGTGATGTTGTCATCACCGATTCCATATCTGATGCCGAAATAGTTAATTTTCCCTTTTCAACAATGAAAAGAAAATTATCTAAAATTGGTAATGGATTACTAGAATTGAGAACCCCGCTAATTTGCTGCAGATGTTTTTGCAGTTGCCCGCTTGAAACAATAAATTTCATGGTGTTTGATATTAAGGATATTCGATATTTTAAAAGCTAATAATCAAGACGTTAAGTCAAGCTATTACACGTAAAAACTATTTAAGCAAACCTACATTTTAAACGAGCAAAAATCAAAGGAAATAAGCCCTAATAGGCATTCATTTATCAACAAAAAGTTCACAACTTTTTAAAGAGAAATAGGCCTACTTTTTTTTCTCCTTTATGAAATCGTCTAACTGTCGTAGTACCTTATCAAAAGCATAATGCTGGAGAATGACTTTTTTATTTTCAGGTTTAATAAGGCCAAAAACCCTATCTAGGTCATATTTTAAGGGTTTTCCCAATGTATCCTGCTGCGTCAAACTGTTTTCACTAACGGGCATAGGATAAACATAAAGTTCCTTGACCTTTGAATCAATGGTGGTAAGTTTAATGACAATAGATGGCTCAAATTGCATCATAGAATCAATTTGTCCGGATTTATTTGCATTTATCTCCGACTCATAATGCAATTCCCTATAAAGGGCGAAATAGTTCAGAATGCGAATTGAATCAACTTCATTTGAATTATATTTATTAAATTTATTTTCAATAACATAAGTGCCATTACTTGTAGTAATTTCAAATGACTTTTCAGGAAAATTAGAATATGAAACGGATAAGGATTTTAAATTTTCCGGTTTAGTTCTGAACAAAACAGTGTTTTTCCAACTTTCCAAATCGACACTGTATCGAGGAGTCAAATACCCGGATGCTCCCGGTATTTCAACAATAAAAGGCATTTCCGAGTCATCCATGATCATGAAGGTTCCATTTCCATCGGAAGTTTGACCACCTACATAATAAACCTTATCGGGTTTTATATGGTCATTGAGATAGATCTCACACTTTGTGCCTGTCGAAGCCAATGCTTTTATTACGTTGTTATATGCCGCTTTAGCTACCCTGGTTTTAACTTCTATTTTGTAGATTGTACGTAAAAGCAGATTCAGATATTCGGGTTTGGGTTCTTCGGAGCCATTTAAAATCCAATTCGCATTCTTTTTTCTCTCCAATAAAATCGATTTCCCGGAACGGTCCGTTAAAAATATTTTTGTAATCGCAGCTGTATCTTTTAAGGCAAACTCACTTTCTTCTTGATTGATGGTTGACGATTGTTTTCTTAAAAACAAAAAGAGAGTACCGGCTACAAGGAGTGTTAAAACAAGGAGAAGAGTTTTGTTTTTTTTCATCAATATTGATATTTTCTTTTCCTGAAAAAATTAAAAATGATTCCAAAGAGTATGACGATTCCTGCAGGTAAAAGCATATTTATCCATTGAATGAAAGCAGGGTTTGTTGTTTTTGCCGGATCTAATAGTCTAAGCCGAATTTCTTTACTACGCAAATCTAAAATTGCCTGATTCCCGCAAAGGTAATCGATGCAATTGAGAAGGAAATTTTTATTTCCATAGGTTTGTCCGGTAAATCTGTCATATCCCAAAGGATACATATTTCCTTTTTTACTCACATAATTAGCTACCATATCCGCATCCGAAGTAATGATCATGGCAGTAGCTTTACTCTTTTCGGAAAAATCAATTTCTTTTGCTTGCGTCAGTTGTTCGGGAATTCTGTTTTTATAGTTGGATGTAAAATTTCCTTCCAGTAAAACAGCAACAGGGAGTGAACTTTTTCCAAACAATTTCGGATCCGGTTTATCCCGAAGAATATTCAGACTCACTCTGGCAGGTGGCATTTGCAGCCGACTGAATTTTCCGGAGGTAAGTAAAACAGTTTTCTTTATATCAGGATTTTCGATGGTGTCTATGGAACTAACGAATTCGCATTTGATAGAATTCAGATTATGTACAATCGGATGCGCCCGATCGGTCTGAAGCAATGGGAAATAATACCACGGGAAAAGTTGTTGCTTGGGTTGATTCCCAACATAGCCTGTGATAACAGGAATTGGTGCTGCTTGTAGATCGAGGATAAGATCGCTATTCACGCGTACGCCATATCTGAAAAGCATGTCGTCAATGTTTAATTCAACCGGTAAAGCAATATTGGTATTGGACTCGGACAGACTGTCCATATTGATCTGCATTTTATCAATCAGCCAAAGCGTTTTCCCTCCATGCATAATATACTGGTCGATTATAAATTTGTCTTTCTCATCAAATAGCGTGTCAGGTCCGGCTATGATTATCGCAGTAAAATCATTCAAAGAATTAAGTTTACCTCTGATCGTAACCGTATCTACTTTATAAAACTCGGAAAGTGTAAGTGCGGCATCGTTAGTACGATAGGGAAGTAATTCTTTTTGACCTTGCAAAAAGCCAATGTTCATGCCTTTCTCGAGCGTGATTCTTCTTAATATACTACTAATCTCATATTCCAGGTTTTCAACGGAAGCATTGAGCATTTCTTCAGGAGAGCTACCCATCTTACTTTTCAGAATTTGAAGTGGAAACTCTTTGCTCCTGTAACTTACAATTGCACCGGGAAAAATAATTTTCTGTGATTCACCGGACTGACCTTTTTGTTCGAGGTTGGTAGGGAAAAGTCCTTTTTCTGCAAGTTGTTTATACAATTGTAACCTGGCTTTTTCGTCCGGATCAGTTGTTGGATCGATAAATTCATATCCAATGTTGTCTCCTGAATAAACCCGGTATTCATCAAGTATTTCACGAGCCGAATTTTTAAGTCTGTTGAAACCCGGTGGCAAATCGCCATTCAGATAAAACCTGAAAAAGACAATGTCGTCCAGATTTTTTGCAAGTTCTTTGGAAGAATTTGAAAGTGAATAACGCTTCTCCTGAGTCATGTCTATTCTCGTAAATAACAAGGAGCTGAGCACATTGATGACCACCAAAATCAACAACAATAAAAGTAGTTGAATGAGACTGTGTTTTTTTGTATTCCGTCGTGCCATTAATTTACCATTTACGTTTTTCAAGCATGAATCGGGAAAAGAAAATAAATATCAGTGTAAGAGAAAGGAAATAAATGACATCACGCGAATCAATTACACCACGGCTCAGGGACTCATAATGCCGGCTAATACCAAGAAAAGAAAAGACGTTGCTTATTTTCGGTGAGTTTAAAAATGTGCTTATAAATTCAAAACCCGAATAAAAGAAAAAACAAAAGACCACAGCAAGTATGAAGGAAATTACCTGATTGCCTGTCAATACCGAACTGAAAACACCAATAGAAACAAAAGCGCTGCATAAAAAAAGCAAACCAATGTAGGAACCCGTAATTCCTGCAATATCGATATTGCCGGTTGGTGTGGCGAGTAAATAGATGCTACCGATATAAATCAAGGAAGGGACTATTGCACAAAGTACCAATACGACAGCCGCTCCATATTTAGCAAAGACAATATTGAGGTCAGTAATCGGTCTGGAAAGAAGGAGTTCAATGGTTCCCGTCTTCTGTTCCTCAGCGAACATGCGCATGGTGACAGCGGGTATCAGAAACAAAAAAAACCAGGGAGCAAGTGTAAAAAAGCCCTGAAGATTGGCATAACCGTTTTCAAGCACATTAAATTCAGAGCCCGGAAATACCCAGAGTACCAATCCGGATGCGAGAAGAAACACGAGGATAACTATATACCCCGTTAGCGAACTGAAAAAACTATTGATCTCTTTTTTAAATAAAGCTAACACACCTTGTTTTTTGAGATCGTAAAAGTAATTATTAAAGTTGTTGGAATTTTAATTTTTGAGGGCAGGATAAATAAGTTATTAGATGGAAATTGTGGGTTTTAGCATCAACTTTATTTTTTTGATGCTGAATAATTAAAAATAAAAGACAAAAAAAAGACGCAGGTTCTGAACCTGCGTCTTGAAGACTAAAAACTATGTTTGGCTTATTGTTTTACAATTCTTGAAGTATTCATTTCTCCATTGTATTCAACCTTCATCAGGTAAATACCTTCTGCGAGTGAATTAATGTTAATCTTTTTAGAGAAACCATACTGGCAAACTTCTTTGCTTAAATAAACTTGATTACCCAGTATATCTGTCAAAGAAACTTTTACTTCCGTGTTACGGATGTTGCTTACATGCACGTTGATTTCATCTCTTGCAGGATTTGGATAAATGTTCAGATCATTATAAGATGTAGATCCGCCGGTTGTACGCAAAGGACAAGGAACAAAAGTTAACGTAATTGCATCGAAGTTCTCACAACCGAAAGAGTTGGTAACAAGTACAGAATAAGTTCCGGTTGTTGAAACTGTAAGAGTTTGTCCTGTACTGTTATCACTCCACAAGTAAGAAGACATACCGGCACCGGCATCCAGTGTTACTGAAAGTGAGTCACAAATTGTTGCATCCTGTCCAAGATTTAATGCTGGAGCAGGGTTGTTGTAACCAATAGTTACACTTGCATAAGCACGGCAGCCATTGTAATCTTCAACCATTGCCAGATAAGTACCCGGCTCAAGTGTGTTTGTTGTAGCAGTTGTATCACCGTTTGGCCACAAGTAAGAATAAGGTAGTTGACCACCTGATGCCTGCACGGTTGCAGAACCATCTTCACTTGTTTGACAACTTGCATCCGTATAGGCGGAGATTATTGCAGAAATACCTGCTGAGTTTCCAACGATACCTGTTAATGATTCAGAACATCCTGTACCAACATCAGTAGCAATTACATCATATCCTCCCGCAATTAATCCAGTAAGAGAAGCAGTAGTATTGTTACCCGGAATATTTGGTGTCCAGTCATAAGTATAAGTTCCCGTTCCGCCTGTATGAGTTACGGTAGCCGTACCATCATTGGCCAGACATGTAGCAGGAGTAGTGGATAAAGTAAAGTTTACAGGTGTGTTACTAACAATACTTACACTTCCGGTAGTAGAACAACCGTGACTATCAGTAACTCTTACGGTATAATTACCTGTATTTAAATTTGCAGCTGTTTGAGTTACTTGCGGTGGTGTAGTATACCACAAGTAAGAATAATTTGGAGTACCGCCAAGTGGACTTCCTGTAGCGCTACCCGTTGTACCGCCACAACCGGCATTAACACCTGTTACGTTTACAGAAAGTGGAGCCGGTTGTCCGATGGTAAAATAAGTCACCCCAACACAACCTGTACCATCTATTACATTGAGTGTATAATTACCTCCCGGAAGATGCGAAATTGAACTTCCTGTAAAGATTATACCTCCCGGTCCTGTCCATGTATAGGATAATGGAGGGTTTCCTGTTGCAGAAGCCATTGCAGAACCATTGTGAGAGCCAAAGCATTGAACACTTGGTGTGGACGTCAAAGCAACACTCATATTTGAAACAATGATAGAGTAGGAATTTGTCCGCACTCCATTGGAAGGACATGCATTATCTCTTACAGTTACCGTAAATGTATAAGGTTGAGGACGGGCATCACCCGGTGCTGGTGTCCAGCAAAAATGTCCGGTTGGGTGCGGAGTTCCGGTTACATTAAATGTAGCTCCGGGAATTCCTTGATTCCATGTCATTGATAATATATCGTTTGGATCAGTATCATTTGAAATAACATCAAAGCAAAGTGGAGAGCCAACGCATGTAGAAACGTTGAAAACGTTTGTAGAATCAACTCCGGTAGCACTTGGTAAAGAATTCGAACACTGGACGATATATATTTGCATATCACGCATAACAGTACCGATTAGCTCGCCATTTCTGTATTCCTGGATTAAAACTGCCATAGCTGAAACTTCCGGCTGTAAAGGATTCATGGTGATATCACCATTTACTGAATTGATGTTTACGGGAGGAGAAGATGAAAGGGGATTTACGACAGAATATCCGGGCTCATAAGTGAGAGGAGTATTGGCATTTGTTCGCGGGGCAATAAATGAATATACCAAGGAGTCTCCGTCGGCATCAAGTCCTCCGTGATTGAAGAAATTTTGTTGTCCGATGCAAACGAAAGCAACCGGGGGAGAAGTAAAAGTAGGTGAACTGTTATCTCCTAAAGTATTATCTAACCATGCATCAACAAAAAGGTTTTCAAAATCAGGATTCGTTATGGTAGTAACAGCAGCATTTCTGGCACTTACACTAGTACTAAATTGCCAATCTACACAAGTTTGTGGAAGAGTCACTACTACAGTATAATCAAACTGCTGAATTCCCGGTGCAGATCCTCCGGCACAGGTTGAAGTAACTGTTGAACAATTGGTAGTGATTTCAAATCCGGTTGGGACAACTTGATCCATCGTATAAGTCTGGGTAAAGTTGCAGGTAGAAGAACTCACTTCTAACGTCTGTTGCAGTGGTGCATCAATACCAAAACAATCACGATAAAAAGAAAAAGTAACCAGATATTGATTGTTACCTAAACTTTGATAAGTCAAATCTGATCCTGTGGCATGCGAGGCATAACTTTCTCGGGATGCAAATAAGCTTACAATAATTAACAGCAGGCTTATTCTGCTTCGGAGGAGTGAATTAATTAATTTGTACATAGTTTTTATCATGATTTAATTTAATTATTACAGATTGGGGAGAAGTTGATTTGGCTAAAATAGGTTGTTTGTTTTTTAATGTTTAAATTCTTTTGTGGACTCAATTATTTTAAGGGTAGGAGATCAAATAACTGGGGTTAATAAAGATTTTTTTTCTTTTATACATCATAAATTATTAATACAATAATAGCTGAAAATCCTTTATTAATCAACTGTACAAGAAAAATTTACTGTCGGATTATTAACAGACTTTTGTCAGACTTCTGGCTTCAGCCGGACTTTCAAAAAGTTTCTTGATTTTAGTCCAGGTTGTTTTAAAGAAGGCAGAAAATCGATAAGAATCGAGCATTTCAGTAGATTTCCAGACTGAGTAAGTAAAAAAGACGTTTGGATTATTAATGTCTTTATACAAAACTAGCTCTAAACAGCCGGAAAAACGACATATTTCTTCCTTTACTTCATTAAAAAGTTCTAAAAACTCATTAATTTTTAATGGCTCAATCGTTAATTTAACAATTCTAATGATCATTAAATTCTATTTGAATAGGGTCCATCAGTTTCAGTCCTAATAATTTTGTAGCCGATTCTCTGTTTAATGCAATTTCTAAATATCCATCCTGATTAAAGAAAGCCAACATTTCTCCCGATTCAACATCTTCGTAACTTTTGCTCATTCGGTTTACATTATATAATGATTTCCTAAAATAGATAGTGAGTTTCCTTCCGTTTTGCTCTTTGTAAAAAATATCTTTGGTAATGTTCACAATTGCATTTCCAAAAGAATCGATAAATATAATAGAACCGCGAATGGAATTTCGATCAATCGTCGGAAGCGCAAAAAAACTTTCCTGAAGCCTGGTGTCTGATTCACCAAAGTTTTCAAAAGGAATTCCACTTACCAACTGAACTAACGACTCTTTCAACAAATGCATCAATTCATTTCTTTCCATTCGTGCCTTCCATGGAAAGCGACGAATTTCTTTTTCTGTTTTTCCTAAAATTAATGCAAACACACCGTTATCTTCACCGATCAGGTAATGCCCATTACTTCTAATTAAAACATATGGAGTTTGATTTTCATTGTTTTCGGTTCCGGTAATGCCCACATAATGTATAGTTCCGGCCGGAAATTTCAAAAATGAATTTTGTACGACAAATGCTCCATTCATGATGTTGAACTTTTCAATATCATGTGATATATCGATGATCTGTATAGAAGGAAGGGTAGTGATTAATGTTCCTTTAAAAGATGCCGTATAATGATCGCGCAATCCCCAATCAGTAGTGAGTGTTAATATCGGCATAATCGGATGTGCGCTTGGTGTGTTGATAACTTGTATGTGTGCGAAAGCCAAAAGTAACGAGATTTAATTAGTATTGAAACGAATTTTAAAGCAAAGTATACAGATACTTTTCAGCAATGATTTCATAAATTGATTAATTAATAGTCCTAAAATATCTAACCTTGAGTGAAGTAATTATCCCGATCGACACATTTAATCCCGTTGAGTTTTTTGGTGTGAACGATGCAAATCTCGAAGTAATACGAAAAAACTTCCCCGAACTAAAGCTTGTCGCCAGAGGCAATGAAATAAAAGTAATCGGCGACGAAAAAAACATTCACACTTTTAGTGAAAAAATTAATCGACTGATTCAACATTATCAGAAATTCGGAAGTCTGACGCCCGACAACGTCGAACATTTTTTGGCTGATAGAAGTAACCGTGATGCCTCACCGCAACCTCCCGTTGGAGAAGTTCTCGTTTTCGGCCAGAATGGAATAATGGTACGCGCCCGAACCCCTAACCAAAAGAAAATGGTCGAAAGTTCGGAGAAAAACGATATTCTCTTTGCTATTGGTCCTGCAGGTACAGGTAAAACATATACTGCTGTTGCCTTAGCTGTTAGAGCCCTGAAAAACAGAGAGATTAAGCGAATAATCTTAACACGCCCTGCCGTTGAAGCCGGCGAAAATCTAGGTTTCCTTCCCGGCGATCTCAAAGAAAAAATCGATCCTTATTTACGCCCTCTTTACGATGCTTTGTTCGACATGATTCAAGGCGAAAAAGTAAAAAGTTACATCGAAAGCGGTGTAATTGAAGTAGCTCCTCTGGCTTTCATGAGAGGGCGAACACTTGACAATGCATTTGTAATTCTCGATGAAGCTCAAAATGCCACCGAAAGTCAGCTTAAGATGTTCCTTACACGTATGGGACCTTCGGCCAAGTTCATTGTTACAGGTGACGTAACTCAAATCGATCTTCCCAGAAATCAACCTTCCGGACTAGTTCAGGCGATAAAAATCTTAAGTAATATTAAAGGAGTAGATTTTATTTACCTGGATGCCCAAGATGTTGTTCGTCACAGATTGGTTAAAGAAATTATTGAAGCTTATAATCGATAAAATTCAACTAACATTGACGACCGGAGAATGCTTTTTCTTATTCGGATAATCAACATTTTTTAAAAATGTCTTTATCAGCTCTTTCTGAAACCAATTTCCGGTTGCCCGGACAAGTCGCCTTTTACAAAGGAAAGGTGCGTGATGTTTATACCGTTGGTGATTTGCTTATAATGGTTGTTACCGACCGCATTTCTGCTTTTGATGTTGTTTTGCCAAAAGCGATTCCTTTTAAAGGTCAGGTTTTGAATCAAATCGCTTCCCGAATGTTAAAAGCAACGCATGATATCTTACCGAATTGGTTATTGGATGTTCCTGATCCCAATGTTTCTATAGGTAAAAATTGTCTTCCATATAAAGTGGAAATGGTTATCCGCGGATATCTTACCGGACATGCCTGGCGTGAATACAGTGCGGGAAAAAGAGTGGTATGTGGTGTTCATTTACCGGATGGACTCAAAGAAAATCAGAAATTTGATCAACCTATCATTACTCCGACAACTAAGGCCGGAGAAGGGCATGATTTGGATATTTCCCGTGAGGAAATAATTAGCCGGGGAATTGTTGATTCGAAAGAGTATGAAAAAATGGAAGATTACACCCGCAGACTTTATAAGCGCGGTTCCGAGCTTGCCTTAGAAAGAGGACTAATACTCGTTGATACAAAATACGAATTTGGAAAATATGAAGAGAATATTCATTTGATAGATGAAATTCATACTCCTGATTCCTCCAGATATTTTTATGCTGATGGGTATGAAGAAAAATTTAAAAAGGGTTTGCCTCAACGGCAATTGTCCAAAGAATTTGTAAGGCAATGGCTGATCGATAATAACTTTCAGGGGAAAGCCGGACAACAGATTCCGGAAATGAGTGATGAATGGGTCAGTCAGATTTCAGCAAGATATATTGAACTTTTTGAGAAATTAACCGGTGAGAAGTTTATTCCGGCAGAAACGCAAAGTATCAACAATAGGGTAGAGGAAAATATTCTTCAGGCCTTGCCTAAATTGATTGCATGAAATAAAATTCGATAATCGTTGCTTAGCGCAAAGAACTAATGAGCTCATTGTAATCGTTTCTGCTGCGCAAATCAATCAGATCTTTTTCATTTTCTATTTTTCCAATGTCTGTTAGTCCGAGTTCTATTGCTTTTTTCAGAAAGTACATTGCTGAATCAGCGTTTCCGTTTTTAGCCGACAAACATGCCTGCAAAAATTCATGCTCCGGATTTTCAGGATCTGCAAGCTTGTATATATCAAGCGATCTTTTTGCTAAAGTGGAATTATTTTCAGATACAGCACGGGAGGAATAAGACCAGGCAGCAAGCGAAATATAACCCAGTATTCGTTGGTTACTCGAATTGTTTTTGTCCGCACTTAATATGTTAACTTCTCTGGTCCACCACGACCATTCTTTATCAAGAAATGAATTGCCGTAAAGCTGTTTCAACTTATCTTCTTTATCCAGTATTTTATCTTGTTTTATTTTTGCTGAAGTATACTCAGCGGATCTTTTTAAAAGTGACAATTGGTTTTGATAGTAGGTAACCGACGTTAGCTGATTCAATAATCCAATTGCTTCTTGAAGAATCAGTTCTTTATCCAATGGATTGGTACTGCTTTTTAAATGTTTCTGAATTGAACTTTCCAGATCTTGGATTAAAACAGAATCAACTTCAACATTTTTTTTTCTAATATCATTTAGTATCGTCCAATAAAATGCATGTTGAAAAGTAGCACTATCTGGCCATTCATGTTTACCATTCCATTCAATAAGCAGATGAGGAATATTTAATGGATCCATTGAGAAGTTAAAATTCCTTACTTCCGTATAGTTCATGTCTCTTTTTCCGACTATTCCTAAAACCGGAATTTTTACATCAATGCTTCCGGGTGGAAAAGCTGCTCCACAATAAACGATACCATTAAATCCGGAAACAGTATTGCCACCGATAAGTGCCGCTTTTGAACCTCCTGAAAATCCTGCAACTGTAATTCGCTTAGGATTGCATGGAAGATTAGCAGTACATTCATTTAATAAAGCAGAAACAATTTGGTTTACCTGATCGAAATTCATTCCGTTTTTCGAGTCGTTTGAACAGACAAGAATGAACTTATGTTTTTCAGCTAACGATCGATACCTTTCCAATGGAATTTTTCCGTCACCGTGCGGGTCTAAAAAGAGGATAGCAGGAAGTTTTTCGTTTCCTGAAAAAGATTCCGGTATAAACAAACTATATGATCCATTTGAAGTTGTCCGGCTATAAACTCTTCCTTTCTCCGGCTGTACGGGCTTGTTTTCTTTTTCCTGATTAATTTCCTCCGAGCCCGTTTTCTTTTTCTGTTCACAAGAAGAACACAATCCATAAATAGAAAGTAGTAAATAAATAAATATAGTTTTTAGGTTGGATCTAATCATAAATGGTGATAAATTTCTGGGCTGAGAGTTTTAACAGTATGGCAAAGTAATATTTTAGCAGGAAGAAATTAAAATGCGCGAAGAATTAATTATTAGGAGAGTGAATAACCTCGTCAGTGAATATACATTTGATGAGCCGTTTTCTGCCTATATCAAACATTATTTCAGGAAATATCCTGTAATGGGGTCGCGTGACAGGAGGGAGACCAGAGAATGGACATATAACCTCCTTCGGATAGGTCAGAATTTAAAGAATTACCCTTTAGAGACCAGAATTTCTGTCGCTTGTTTCTTAGAAGGAAATAATTCATACCCCGCATTGGAATATTTGTTTAAGAAATATTCGAAATTGGATATTGGAAAAATCAATCTTTCTATTTCTGAAAAACTATCCATCGTAAAAATAATTTACCCTGAATTCAAAACAGAATTGATTTTTCAAATGCAGCATTTGGTTAGTCCATTAATAGAAAAGGAAAAATTATTTTTATCGATACTCCAAAAGCAAAAAGTGTGGATCCGGATTCGAAAAAATAAAATTTCAGAGGTAGAGGCAGAGTTGAAGATGCTAAACATTTCTTATGAACAGCATGCAGATCCAACCATACTATCTTTTGCTCCTGAAGTTGGCTTAGAGAAGACCAAGGCATGGGAAAATGGATTTTTTGAAATTCAGGATATCAGTTCTCAAATGACAAAGAATTTTCTCATGCCGAACGCAGGAGAAAACTGGTGGGATGCTTGTGCGGGATCAGGGGGCAAGAGTCTTTTGTTAATCGAAGAAGAGCCGGACATAACTATTTTTGCAACCGATATTCGGAAAAACATCGTTGAAAAGTACCGGGATCGGTTGACCAAGTCGGGTTTTAAAACCTTTAAAACAAGAATAAATGACCTGTCTTCTTCTCCTTTAAGTACCCAATTACTTTTTGACGGAGTTATTGCTGATGTGCCTTGCACAGGATCCGGAACATGGGGACGGAGTCCGGAATGGCTTCAAAAAGATCTCTCAAAAGAAGTTAGTGAATATTACGTTCCTTTGCAGCGAAAAATAGTATGTAATTGTTTGTTGTCTTTGAATAAAGACAAGCCATTGATCTATATTACCTGTTCGATTTTTTCTCAGGAAAATGAAGAAAATATTCGATATTTTGCAGATAATTTACCTGTAAAAGTTGAAAATTATGCATATATTGAAGGTTTTGGTTTGGGAGCCGATACTCTTTTTGCAGCAAGAATTATAAAAAAGGGATGAAACCTCGTCTTAAAAATCAGCTATGAATAACCGTATAACCCGAAACGGGATTCATAGGGTATGAAATTTCAATTGTTTTGAAAATATATAAGCACATAAAATCATTATTAACGATATTCCTCGTCGTTTTTTGCTGTGAAATTCACGGCGATGGGAGTAAGATCGTTTATAATGCTGATCAGCTTCGAAAAGCTGATGAGCTTTTTAAAGCTAAGAATTATCAGGAAGCTTTGCCACTATACTCGCGGCTCTTGAGTGTCAACCCCGAAAAGACCCAGCTAATGTATCGTTTTGGTACGTGTCTGCTCATGGCAGGTAAAGAAAAATCGAATGCATCCACTTTCTTGTTTTTAGCCTCGAAAGATTCATTAACACCGGTTGAAGTATTTTATTTTCTAGGGAAAAGCTACCTCATCAATAACGATTTTGTGAAAGCGCAAGCAGCGTTTGCTATTTATAAAGAAAAAGCAAAAGTCACAGAAATAAAAAAATACGACATCGAAAATTATTTTAGGAATTGTGAGAATGGTATCAAACTTTCCTCCAAAAGAAAAAATGTAATTATCGTAAACAGCGCTCAAATTCCTTTTGAAAATTTTTACAAGAAATTTGATTATCAAGGAAGTTCAGGACGTGTAGTTAAAGCATCAGAGGAGTTTTTAACTTCTATGGACAGGGCCAAACAAATGGAACCTGTTATGTATGTCTCCAACGATAGATCTACTGTTTATTTACCTTCGTATGGAAAAAAGGGAGATAGGGGAAAGGACATTTATGTCGCTCATAAAAAAGCAGACAATACCTGGTCCTTACCGGAGAATTTAGGAGCTACAGTAAATTCCTCAGCCGATGAGGATTTTCCATTTATGGATCCGGATGGACGAACACTTTATTTTTCGAGTAACGGGCATAACAGTATAGGTGGTTACGACTTATTTAAGACAGTTTACAATCCGGAAAATAAACTTTGGTCAGATCCCGAAAACCTCGGTATCCCGATTAATACGAGTGGCGATGATTTTCTTTTTGTTCGCGGTGAAAATGATACTGTAGCCAGTTATTCGACTACTGAAGAGAGCGAAAAGAATTCCATTTCATTGAGAAAAATTAAAATGCCGGGAGGAAAAAGCGAAACTGTAATCATTTCAGGAGTCTTTTTACCACTTGATCAAAAAATAAGAAGGGATGCCAGAATAACGATTTTGACCAATGCCGGTGATGGTATTATCACATCTGTTCATACAGATCCCAATACCGGTTTTTATAACTTATCGATTCCTGTGTGTGAAAAATATATGATTCTTGTTGAGGGGGGTGGTTATATTCCTCATGCAGAACGCTTCGATGTTCCTTCTGATATTTCATCCACCAATTTGAAACAAGTTATTCGAATTGATAGGCAAGATCAACTTGAAAAGCTTACGTTACAAAACTATTTTTCATCCGGTGTGGCCGCATCCGTTCCTACCAATACATTCACCCATGCTTATTCCACTCAAATAGATTCATCTTCATTAAAGAGTTTTAATATTGACGGAAAAGTTGTATTCGCAACTTTACCAAATGTAGATGACGGAAATTCCAATTTGGCTTCCGACAAAGAAAATTCGAATAAATCAATTGCAGGGACAGATGATATAAAAAAGGAAGAGAACAAAAAAAGTGAATTGCCTACCGTTAAAATAAAGCGCCAGGACAAATACGATCCAACTTTAGATACAGGCCCATCTTCTGCGGTTTTACACCAACAAGATGAAGAAGCTTCTCGTAAAGAAGAAATTAAAGAGGAAGAAATAGTTCCGGAAAACATTTTTTCCGAGAATGTCAGCAATAAAGAGCTGGCAGAAATGGTCTATGTTGATGCCCAGGTTATGCAAAATGAAGCAGACAGCTTATACCGTGAATCCGGCATTCTTAAAAAATTAGCTTCCGAAAAAGAAGAATTAGCTGTTTCTTTTAAAAGCCAGGCCGAAGAAAAAAATATCGATGCAGAAAATGCAAAGTCCTTAATGGAACTTGCGAATACGAATAAAAGTGAAGCTTCTGAGTTGTATGCTGAAGCGGATCGTTTGAGATTTCTTGCAGCATCAAAGGAAGCAGAGGCAGATAACACTGTTGATGAGGCAAATGAAATTTATGAAATTGGCGAGATCTCTGAATTGTTTGCATCAAAAAACGGAAAAGTCGCTTTACCTCGTAAACTAGATAAATCAGAATCTATAAATCAAGAATCTGAAACTTCCAATTCTAACCAAAAAAGTATTCAGACAAACACGCATCAAAAAGAAACTAATGTTGAAAAATCAAATTCAGATGATGAAGTGGTTGCTACAAATTTGAATGAAAAAAATTCTGATAAAACAATAAAGCTGATTAATCCTTCAGATGGGGATAAAACTACAAATAATAATTCTTCAATTGCTGCAAAGTCTAGTACAAAAACAAACGATAAAGTAAATGTAGCAAAGTCAAAATCTGAAGATAATAATCAGGTTGCAATAAGTGCTACCAAAGAATCCGCAGACAATTCAAAATCTCCGGCTACAATAAATGAAAATAAAGCGGATAATCCTTTAGACGCAAAGCTTGCAAGTAACAATATTCCAGTTTTAGGAAGAGCTAAAGACAATACCAATTTACTAAAGCAAACCGGAAAACCTGAATCTTCTAATTTACAAAAAAATGAGATTACTAAAATAAGTAATACTAAGACCGAATCAGTTGAAAATACGATCGCAAAAAATCCGGATGCGGATATTGCAAATAAATTGACTAAAATTTCCGGAACTAACTCTGATACGGACAATATCGAAAAAGATAAAACCATAACAGTTGCAACGAATACAACGAATTTAAAAGTAAATACAAAGGATGAACCTGTTATATCTGCATCTGCAATTACTTCAATAAAAAGTAGCTCAAATAAAACTGCCGATTTTCCCGAATCAAATTCAGGATTAAAAGTACAGGCAGAAAATAATTCAAACAACGTTGTAAAGGAAGGATCAACTACTTCCAATTCAACAGCCGATTCAAAGACTACACAAGGTGTCAACTCATTAAGCGAGCCGGCTACTTCCGAAGTGAGGAAAATGAAGGGAACTGAGAAAGCAGCCGATTCGGAAGTTGCATCCGCAGTTGTTAAAAGCAACCCTTCTGTAGGTGAAGCACCGCGTCCTGATTTGTCTACTTACGGACCGGGAAAAGCGCCGGGAAATGAACTCAAACAGCCCGTTAACGAAGAAGCTCTAACTGCTTATCGTTCTTATCAAATCAGCATGAATAAGTCCAATGAGTTAACTGCCCAATCCTTGCAGATTCAAAATCAATTGGAGCGTTCACCGTTTTCTCCACAGCGTGATAGTTTGGTTCGTGTTTCAAATGAAATGAGTCTTCAGTCGATTCATGAATGGCAGGCAGCACAGCAGCAAATTAAAAAAGCTAGAGGTATCGAGCCGGGCATCGATTATAAAATGAGTGTAAATGATTTTACTGCCTCTAATCAATCAACGTCCGGAAACTCATCCATGCAAAGTACTGCTTTCAACTCAACGAATAGAAGCAATAATGTTGCAAATAATAATACTGAAGTTAGCACACCCAAATCTTCAACAAACAATTCAATTAACTCGAGCGATGGATCAGCCGAGTTGTCTAGCCCAACAAGAAATATAAGCGATCAATCAATTAAGAATACAACCGGTAGTCAGGTAACAAATAAATCAATCAACAAAAACACGACTGCAGTTACCGGAAATCAAGCGAATAATTCTTCAGTAGAAGCTGATAACATTGATAAATCCAATCCTGAATATCCGACTTATGTAAAGTTGAAAGAAGAAATTAATAATAAGCAAGGACAAACGATAAGCGATTTCGCAACTGCCTTAAACTTAAATAAGAAATCGATAGAGGAGAAGGAACTGGAAAACAATTTAAGAGATAAAGCTCAGTTGGAGAAGAATGAAACGAAAAAGAAAGAGTTGCTGAGACAAGCTGATGAATACAAAATTAAGTCTGAGAAACATGAGAAAGAATCCGTTGTGAAATTTTCCACTACACAGGAAAGAATCAGCAATGTAAAAGCATTGAATTCGGATTTAGCGATGGTTAAGGAGAGAATTAGTAAAAATACCCAATCCTCTCAATTCGCCGAAACATCCGGAATGCAGGCTAATAGCGCTCCGGTGATATCAGCGGAAACAAAACCGGAAACAAAACCGGAAACAAAGATTCCAACCTCTGAGGATACTAAAAATAGCAATGCTGAAAATGTCGTTTCTAAATTAACTCCTGCCTCGAAGCAAGAAGGACAATCAAGCGTCAGCGAAACAAAGTCTGATTTAATTGCAACGTCAAAGGATCCGGTTGGAAAAGAAATTGGAAAATCAATCAATCCGACAAATTCTGCGCCTGAAAAAACGGTTACAGATTTGAAGTCAATGGATGCCAATGTTCCAAACATTACTTCCAATCCTGAAATGAAGAGTAGTTCGGAAAGACAGGAAAGTCAAGTCACCATGACGAATAGTATTGAAAAAGAAAAAAGTGCAGTAGGTGAAGATGTAAAAAAAATAACTAACGTCAAGCGTGTGGAAGAAGTAGCCACTCAGCCGAATAAAGAAATAGCTCAATTAACGCCTACAAGTCATGAGGAAAAATCGGGCAATAGCAATTCAGATGTATCGGTTTCGAAGGTTTCGGTATCTAATAACCTGCCGAAAGAACCAACTGCAGCAAACTCTGAAAAAGTTGCTAATCCGAAATCCGATAATCAATTAACTGCCAAAGCTGTTAAAGATTCTAAATCGAAATCATATTCGCCGGTAGTTAAACCTGCAGAGAGGAAATCAACTGCGATGAAGATTAATGAAAAAGCGGAAAACCAAGGAGTAGCAACTAGTAAATTGAAAAATAAAACGGTTGGAACTACTAATCAGAAAGCAACCTTATCAGGCAAGAATTCCTCTTATTCAGATTTAAATGTGAGTGAGGAAGAAATTGTATCTGCCAGTGTTTCTAAAAAAGAATCGGCAGAAGTTTTGAAAAATTTATTCTCTATCAATGGCGTTTCGGCGGATTCGAAAACGAGTGATATTCCAATGGATCCTCAGCTTCCTGATGGATTAGTCTTTAAAGTACAGATTAGTGCATTCCGTAAGCCGATAATGGCAGATAATTTTAATGGCATTCAACCGCTAACAGGCGAATCGACTCGTCCGGGTTGGATTCGTTATTGTGTAGGCATGTTCAAAACATTTGAGCCGGCTAACATGGTGAAAAAAGAAATCAGAAAAATCGGATACAAGGATGCTTTTGTGGTGGCCTATTACAATGGAAAGCGTATCGAACTTTTTGAAGCTTATCAGATGATTAAAGATAAATCAAGTTTAACGGCATATAAGAGTCAGGCCGCGAAGGAAATCGCTATTCTCGGTTCGGCAAACATTAAACGAGATCAGACGCCTTTAACCGATGATGCAGATGAAATGGCATTTTACGGAAAGCAGTCGATCACAAAGCAATCGACAGGCGTGGCACCGGCTTCTACAGTCAATACAACAGCGGAGAATGCAAACAATATTAAATTGAGTGATGGAGAATATGCTGTTCAGGTTGGGGTATTTCATAAATCGAAGGCACCGGAAAATTTAGCATCGGTAAATGACCTTCGCTCGGAACAAATAAACAGCAACTTGTATCGTTTTACTTCGGGCAAATTCAGTGATTACAAATCAGCCGAATTGGCCCGTGATGGAATAAGAGAACAGGGAATAAAAGATGCATTTATAGTTTTATATAAAAATGGAAAGAGTGTAGTGGCAAGCGAGAAAACGACTGATTTGAAACATGAAGCACAGCCAAATAGTTTATCAGTTGCGAAAGCCATTCAGATTAAAACTTCGGTTCCTTCCAAAGAGATCGTTTATAAGGTACAAATTGGAGCCTATAAAAAGAATGTACCCTTCAATATGATTGAGTCTTTTATTGCAATCAACGACAAAGGAATTACAACACAATTGGATGAGCGGGATTTACACCTGTTTTTCGCGGGAGATTTCGCTAATTACAAGGCAGCAGACGAACTTCGATTGGAAATCATGAATAAAGGAGTTAAAGATGCCTTTGTTGTAGCACTTCAAAACGGAAAAAGAGTGCCAATTGGTGAAGAAAATAAAAAGCAGTAATTTTTTCGATTAATTTTTTATATTTTTACGTCCGGAACAAACCGTGACGTTATGTTATCTTCTAAAAATTCCTTCGAAACTGAATTAGATGAGGTAGTACTCGATGAGATAAAAGAATCTCGTGTTAGAGAGCTCATCCTTTATAATGACGATGTAAACACATTTGAGCACGTTATTGAATCACTTATTGATATTTGTGAGCACGATTTAATTCAGGCAGAGCAGTGCACCTATATTGTTCATTACAATGGAAAGTGCTCGGTAAAAAGCGGTTCATATTTAAAATTAAAGCCCATGAAAGAAGGGTTATGTGATCGTGGTTTATCTGCTGTTATCAAATAGGTGATTTTTTTTATTAATTTTTCATGAATAATAAATATGATGCCCACTTTTTGATTGGATTGGGTACCAATTAATCTAAAAACTATGAAAACCAAACTTATTGCGGCATTATGCCTTTTGTTATTATTTGATTCATGTTCCCGGGTTCCGATTACAAATCGTAAACAAATGAATCTTTTGCCTGAAAGTGAACTACAATCGATGGCTCTTTCGGAATATCAGGGATTTTTAAAACAAAATCCTGCGGTAACAGGTACTTCAGATGCTCAGATGGTAAAAAACATTGGAGCGAAAATTCAAGTTGCTGTCGTGCAGTATATGAATCAGAATAAATTGGGGAAAAGAATTTCCAATTATAAATGGGAATTTAACCTTGTCAATTCTAAAGAAGTAAATGCATGGTGTATGCCTGGAGGAAAAGTTGTCGTTTACAGCGGATTGCTTCCGGTTACGCAGGATGAAACGAGTCTGGCAATAGTTATGGGACATGAAATCGCTCATGCAGTTGCACGCCACGGAAATGAAAGAATGAGTCAGTCTATGGTAGCAGCAGTTGGAGGGATGGCATTAGACGTGGCATTGTCTCAAAAGAGTGCGCAGACCAGAAGCATTTTTCTAACTTCTTATGGAGTTGGTTCAACCTTAGGGATTTTGGCCTATTCAAGAACACAAGAGACAGAAGCCGATAAATTGGGGCTTATTTTTGCAGCCATGGCCGGTTACGATCCACAGAAAGCAATACCGTTTTGGCAGCGTATGGCTGCCGCAGGAGGAGGAAAGCCACCGGAAATACTAAGTACCCACCCAAGCGACGATACCCGTATAAAAAACCTTAGAGCATTTATGCCTCAAGCACTTAAGTATTATAAGGGAAAGAAGAGTTAAAAAAGAATTGGTCAGTTTTAATTTTCATCTATCTTTGCGGCCTCAAATTTTGTATAGAACAGGCGTCTTTACAAACTGGACCCATAGCTTAATTGGATAGAGCATCCCGCACAATGGTGCGGGAAGATTGGGGGGGCGGCAAAGATTAACAGAATAAGAAATAAAAAATAGTAATAATCGAAAGTTCGATTCAACAAAAAACTAAAACATTCGAAATAATAACTTAAAAGGACCCATAGCTTAATTGGATAGAGCATCCCGCACAATGGTGCGGGAAGATTGGGGGGGCGGCAAAGATTAATAGAATAAGAAATAAAAAATAGTAATAATCGAAAGTTCGATTCAACAAAAAACTAAAACATTCGAAATAATAATTTAAAAGGACCCATAGCTTAATTGGATAGAGCATCCCGCACAATGGTGCGGGAAGATTGGGGGGCGGCAAAGATTAATAGAATAAGAAATAAAAAATAGTAATAATCTAAAGTTCGATTCAACAAAAAACTAAAACATTCGAAATAATAACTTAAAAGGACCCATAGCTTAATTGGATAGAGCACCTGACTACGGATCAGGAGGTTGGGGGTTCGACTCCCTCTGGGTTCACATTTTGCAGTGCACTGTGCACAGTTACTGTTCACAGTGCACTTTTTTGAGGGATTGTCTACCGTTTCAATTTTCAATGCTCGAATGTTTTCCTTTTTTATAATCCTTCTTAAAAGAACTTAGCATTCAAACTGAAACTCTAACTTTCAAACACAAAACTTTTTTCTCATACTCCAGCGAACTCTTAACGGCACACTCATATTTACACTCATTTTCTTTCGAGTCGTTTAATCAAAGCATATAGTATCATTCAGAGTTCTTCTTCGTGATTATTAAATCCAAATAGAACTCCTTCACTGAATTTGTGCAACACGCATTAATTTATTTAAAATTTAAATATAAAAAATCACATCCTCTCCATATACCAAGTCAACTCTTTTTCCATTTTTTTGTAACTGAAAATAGTAGAGATGATTTTTTGAAGACGCAAAAATGCTGTTTCACTTTTTACGACATAATCAAAGGCCCGGTGGTGCATACAGTTGATGGCTACATCAATTTTATCCTGTGAGGATAACATGACTACAGGAATATCCGGGTTAATTGCTTTGATCTTATCCAAAGTTTCCATTCCATTGATTGCAAATTTTTCGATTCCATTTAAATGGTAATCCAAAAATATTACATCGGGCTGATTCTTTATGTTTTCCAGGCATAACTCACCGGTAGCAAATGTTTTAATTTCGAAATCGGCATGTTTCAAAAATTCAAGTTCCAATGCTTTTAAAAAGAAAGCATCATCATCTACTAAATAAAGTTTTATTTTTTCTTTTTTCATTTTACACTATTTTTAATTGCATTATATTCTATTTCTAATTCAAGGCAGGCTTGTAGGCATGCGATTTCTAATTGTATAACGATATCAGAAATGCCTGATTCCTCAAGTTCTAAATGGGCAAATTCTTGTACTTTTTTAGCCATGATTTCAAAATCGTTGTCCATTCCAATAATTGAAAAAGAAGGAATCATTTTATGTACAGCATTGTGTAACGATGCCCAGTCTTTGTTTTGAAAGCTGGTTTTCATTGCTGTAATTAACGGTGGAGTTTGTTTCAGGTAAATGGATATCATTTCCATCATTAAAGCCGGATCGGCCTTTGTGCGATTAGTTAAATAACCTAAATCGACATATTTTGTTTTTTTTGATTCATTATTTTCGTTTTGAAGACTACCTTTTATTTTAACGACAGAAGGTTTTTTGACGAAACTAATAATTTTTGAATACAATAATTTTTCGTCTATCGGCTTGGCCAGGTAGTCGTTCATGCCGACTGCTTTGCATTTAGCCAAATCGACAGTTGTAACGTCGGCTGTTAAGGCGATAATAGGAATTTTTGAATTCATGGTTTTACGAATATATTCTGTTGTTTCAAAACCGTTCATTTCAGGCATCTGTAAATCCATTAATATGATGTCATACGATTTTTCTTCCAGTTTTTCGATGGCAATTTTACCATTTGCGGCTAAGTCACGGTCAAATCCAAAATCATCCAAAAGTGTTTTCATCAATAATTGGTTTAGTTCCATATCTTCCACCACCAATACTTTGATGTTTTTAAGACTGGAGTCCAACTTAATAACTTCTGCTTCGATTTCTGCTTGAGCAATAGTTTTCAGGAATTTCAAATTAAATGTAAAAACAGAGCCGGAATCAACCTTACTTGATACGTGAATACTTCCACCTTGAGACTCCACCAGTTTCTTAACAATGGCAAGGCCAAGCCCTGTGCCTCCAAACAATCTGGAAGTGCTGCTTGATGCTTGCTGAAAATTGTCAAATATTTTTTCCAGTTTATTTTCAGATATACCAATGCCTGTATCTTCAACTGAAAATTGAATAAATACATTTTCATCGTCTTCTTTCGATTTTCTGACATCAATTGTTATTTTTCCTTTCGTGGTAAATTTTACGGCATTACTTACCAGATTTAATATTATTTGATGCAACCTGACCGGATCTCCTAGTAAAACATGAGGAATGGATTCGTCATATTTTACAATCAGCACTAAATTTTTTTCCTGAATTTTTGTGTCAAATAAATGAAGCATGGCTGATAAAGAGGACGACAATTTAAATGGTGTTTGTTCAAACGACATTTTTCCTGAATCTACTTTAGCAAGGTCAAGTATATCATTGATTAAAACGATTAGCGCATCACCACTGATTTTAATTGCGGTTAAATATTCTTTTTGTTTGGCAGACAATTCTGTTTTAAGCACAACTTTGGTAAATCCAATAATGGCATTCATTGGGGTGCGAATTTCATGGCTCATGTTCGATAAAAACTGTTGTTTGGCTTTTACTGCATCTTCGGCGATTTGAGTAGCACTTTCAGCATTGGCCTTGGCCACTTCAGCAATACCGGCAGCAAGTTCTGCAAAAACCCTGGCTTCTGTCAATTCCTTTTCGAAACGCTTTTGCTCTGTTATGATACGCGCAACAACAACAGCTCCGATTACATTACCGCTATAATCTTTGTAAATAGATCCATTAAATAATGCTGGAGTGAGTTTTCCATCCATTATCGTTAAAGGAAAATCAGTAACGAAACCTTTTTCAAATACTTTTTGATAACCTTCACGAGCCTTAAGTGGTTCTGTAAAATAATCGACGAAGTGGGTTCCAATTAGTTTTTCACGGGATTGATGTGTTATTTTTACGGTAGCGTTGTTTAAATCTGTAATTATCCCTGACCGACTTATGGTAAAAAGCGGATCCAAGCTAGCTTCAATTAGACTTCGGGTATATTGAGAATCAAATTTGACGGAATTGTTTAATATTTCCAGTTCCTTTTTTGAGATCTCTTTTTTTGCCTTTTCTTTATTTTGAAAATCGAGTTCTTTTGAAGCAATAGCTAACTCATCTTCCCTTTTCCCCTTTTCTACTTTATGAAACGCAAGTTCCTTTTGCAAAACAAGTATTTCATCCGAGAACTTGTTTATTTCAATTTTCTGTAAAGAGAGTTTATTTTGGGCGATTATAAGTTCTTCGGATTCTGACATGTTCTTTTTTGAAATTATTTAATTTGAAAACATTATTAAATATTCACTCAAATTTCTTCAAGAGGTGTTCTCCTTTTTTCTTTCAATTGTTTAAAGTGAGAAGGAGAAAGACCGGTCATTTTTTTAAACTGACTCGATAAATGTGAAACGCTGCTATAGTTTAGTTTCCATGCAATTTCAGTTACATTTAATTCTCCGTAAATGATTAATTCTTTAATTCTTTCTATTTTATGAGAGATGATGAATTGTTCTATTGTTGTTCCCTGAACCTCTGAAAATAGATTGGCCAGATAGGTATAATCGTAATTTAATTTGTTACTTAAGAAATCGGAGAAATTTGTTTTAATTACTTCTTCCGAATGATGGACAAGTTCAATGATGCAAGTTTTAATTTTTTCAATAAGCATGGCTTTCTTATCGTCCATTAATTCAAGTCCTGACTCAAACAATGCTTTCCTTAAATCTTCCAGTTGATCTTCGCTAAGATCTTCCATGAGCTCAACCTCACCCAGATCAACTACAATAAAATGTAGTCCAAGTTTTTTTAGCACCTCTTTAACCGCCATTTTACAGCGGTTACTGACCATATATTTTATGAATATCTTCAATTGGAAATTGTCCGGAATTTTGAAGCATAAAGTTGCGGACAATTGAAACAGAAATTGTTGTATAATTTTGAAAAGAATTACATGATTTTTGTTTTTATTGAATAGGCCTAATACTCCGTCTAAACCTGCATTCAAAGTTTGTTTTTTGTATTTAATTCAAAAGTTGATTGGGAGATTTGAAAGAATCAAAAGAGACTGCCGGACTTAGGTTTTGTTTTGAAAATTTATTTCTTTTTGAATTTCTCTAACCCAATCCAAGGCATCCATAGGACTTCTGAAATATTGAGTGGTAATAATTTTGTCGTCGTAATTTTGGGATATCTTTTTTACTGTAACCTCATTGTAAGTGTCTTTACTGAGTATTAAACCTTGGTATCTGAAACCTGCGGCAACAGCTCTGGGATACCAGCTTTCCAAAATCCAATCCTGATCATTTTTGGTAATAATGTGCATTTCTCTGGCGTCGGCAATAATTATTGGAGTTTGTTTTAATTTGAGTCCAACAATTATTTCATCCAGTATAAAGCGAAAGGGCTCGTCTTGAACATACAATCCTTTCCAGAGAGTTTGAATAATGTGTAATTCTCTGTTATAAAAGATGTCACATTCGGCACCGGAAAAAAGTATTTCGATTTTTGACATGAAAATTATTTACACTGTTAACAAATATAGAATAATTTTTATTAAATTAGGTAAATTATTTTAGCATGAATGCAACTTATATTATCCAACAATTGAGGAAAAATCATGATGTATTCGAGCATATGTTTAAGGCAATATCTGCCGAACAAATTCAATGGAAACCTTTGCCTGAAAAGTGGAGTCTACTGGAAATTATATGTCACTTACACGATGAGGAACAGGAAGATTTCCGTATTCGAATATCACAAGTACTCGTTACTCCGGAAAAACCATTCCCACCAATAGATCCGGTCGATTGGGTAAAGAGTCGTAAATATTCAGCAAAGAATTATTTTGAAACTTTAAATGCTTTTTTAGATGAAAGAAAAAAATCTGTTGATTGGTTGAATTCACTTCAAGAGCCCAAATGGGAAAATGCTTACAAACATCCGAAATTAGGTCCGTTGTCCGGCTACTTTTTGTTGTCCAATTGGCTTGCCCACGACTATCTTCATATACGGCAAGCAATAAAATTAAAATACGATTATTTAGGTTTTATTTCCGGGGAAAGGATGGATTATGCAGGTAAATGGTAAGTTTTTAGCAAAGAACTATCCAATCAATTGTGTTGTCTTAATCCAGCCTAAATTTTTTCCTTTTTGGAAAGAAACAGGTTAATTCAGTTACGGTGGCTGATTTATAATTTTATATACTTTTTTATTGAAAGAAGTGCCTCTTTTTATAAGGAAAATTGAAATTAATTAAAAAAGCTTCGTTAATAAGTTGCTATACAAAATACGCTAAATGTCTCTGAAATGCAGGGAAAGCGGTTATCTTTGCAATCGCAAATTAATATATATAAAGGTGGCACTAATTAAATCAATTTCAGGAATACGCGGGACAATTGGCGGTAAACCGGGTGAAGGACTTACTCCGGTAGATGTTGTAAAATATTCAGCTGCTTATGGAACCTGGTTGCTTAAGCAGGTGAGTGGAAAAGATAAGCCCGTAGTTGTAATTGGTAGAGATGCGCGAATTTCCGGAGAAATGGTTCAAAACCTTGTAGCCGGAACGTTGAAAGGATTGGGTATAAATGTTATTTATCTGGGGTTGTCAACGACACCGACAGTTGAAATTGCGGTTACTGATTTAAAAGCTGATGGTGGACTTATTTTAACTGCAAGTCATAATCCAAAGCAATGGAATGCATTAAAGTTATTAAACGGAAAAGGCGAGTTTTTGTCAGCTAAAGACGGAGAAGAAGTTCTATCGATCGCCAATGCCGAAGCATTTGTTTTTGCTGAAGTAAATAAATTAGGGAAATATACTTCGGAGCACAATTATCACCTTCATCACATTGAAAAAATTCTGGCTTTGCCTTTAGTAGATGTAAAAGCCATCAAGGAAAAAAAATTCAAAATTGTTATCGATTGCGTTAATTCTTCAGGTGGAATAGTTATTCCTGCTCTCTTGAAAGCGTTAGGAGTAGAGGAGGTAATCGAATTATATTGTGAACCAAACGGACAATTCCCACACAATCCTGAACCTTTGCCGGAGCATTTAGGAGATATTTCTAAAGAAGTAAAGAAGAAAAATGCACACTTAGGTATTGTAGTGGACCCGGATGTTGACCGCCTGGCTTTAGTTTGTGAAGATGGGGAAATGTTTGGTGAAGAATATACATTGGTAGCTGTTGCCGATTATGTATTGAAAAATATAAAAGGCAATACCGTTTCAAATCTATCTTCGACTCGTGCACTGCGCGATGTAACAGAGAAAGCGGGAGGTAAGTATTTTGCCTCTGCAGTAGGAGAAGTAAATGTGGTCGAAGCGATGAAACTGAATAATGCCGTTATTGGCGGAGAGGGCAATGGAGGAATCATTTATCCTGAATTACACTACGGACGTGATGCACTCGTTGGCATTGCATTATTCTTGTCTCACCTCGCTAAATTCGGAAAAAACATTTCTTTGTTACGCTCTACATATCCGAATTATTATATTTCCAAGAATAAGATTGAATTGACACCTGAAATTAATGTGGACAGAATTTTAGAAGAGATTCAGGCAAAATACAGCAGGCAGCCGTTGAACACCATTGATGGAGTAAAGATTGAATTTGATCGTGAGTGGGTTCATTTGCGAAAGAGCAATACCGAACCAATTATTCGAATTTATGCTGAAAGTCAGTCGCAGAATACAGCAAAAAATTTAGCTGAAAAGATTATATTTGACATCAAAGATATGATCAGTGAAAAGCTGATCCGTTAAAAGAAGCAGGAATTCATGAAAGTTTACCTTGATAATGCGGCTACTACGCCTATTGATCCGGAGGTTATAAAAGCCATGTTACCGGTAATGCAAACCGGATTCGGAAATCCTTCATCCATCCATACTTGGGGAAGGGAAGTGAAAACACTGATTGAAAATTCCCGAAAATCGGTTGCAAAATTGCTGAATGTTTCTCCCTCCGAAATATTTTTTACATCCGGCGGAACAGAAGCGAACAATACGGCTATTTTCTGTTCAATAAGAGATCTTGGTATTCGCCATGCAATTACTTCTCCGATTGAGCACCATGCAGTCTTGCATACACTTGAAGAACTTGCGAAAGAAGGAAAAATCAAACTTAGTTTTGTTAAGCTCGATGAAAAGGGGAATGTAATTCTTGAGCATCTGGAAGAATTATTGAAATCCAATGATAAAACATTGGTGAGTCTAATGCATGCTAACAATGAAGTTGGTAATTTGCTTCCGATAAACGCGGTTGGCGAAATTTGTAATAAATACGATGCAATTTTTCATAGCGACACTGTACAAACGATGGGTCATTATCCATTCGACTTGAAAAAAACCAATGTACATTTTATCAATTGTGCCGCCCATAAATTTCATGGTCCAAAGGGAATTGGATTTTTATACATCAACAACAAAGTCAAGATACATCCTTTTATATTTGGTGGTTCTCAGGAGAGAAACATGCGAGGAGGGACAGAAAATGTTTATGGCATCGTCGGGTTAGCGAAGGCCTTGGATATTGCATATAGTCATTTGGAAGAGCATACAAGTCAAATTGCTTCTGTTAAAAAATATATGGCTGATAAGTTAACGGCCAATATTCCGGGAATTAAGTTTAACGGAGATTGTTTGGGAAATAGTTTGTACACTGTTCTCAATGCTTCTTTTCCTGCAAATGAGAATGCTGAAATGTTATTATTTAACCTCGATATAGCCGGCATAGCCTGCTCAGGAGGAAGTGCCTGTTCGTCAGGTACAGATACGGGCTCGCATGTACTTCGTGCATTGTATGGCAATTCTGATCGTCCTTCGGTGCGTTTTTCTTTCAGCAAGTACAACACCAAAGAGGAAGTGGATTTTGTTGTCGAAAAACTGAAGGAATTGTATGCAATACCTTCAAAGGTTTAAAAGCTCATTCCAGATAAAGACATAAAAAAAGCTGCCGGGTGGCAGCTTTTTATTTAATGAATAGGAGGTCGTTGTCTGTTTTCTCCTTTTCTATCTTCTCTTCTTTCTTTTATAAGTTCAAGAAGTTTACGTTTAAAATCTTCTTCGGCACGGTAAAGTTTAGCGACTTTAGCGATTGGCAATATCTTTTTAAATTGCGGATGGTATTTCTTGATTATTTCAAGTTCATTTTGACGAAAGATGATTTCATTGTCGACGGTTTTTTCGATTTCAGCATCACTCATTTCATCGATCGTTTCGCGGGTATTAATCAGATTTTCTCGTCGGCCTTTTCGGAGTGCTTCTAATTCATCTGAATATTTGTTATAAACAGGCCAGAAGGTTTTGGCTTCTTCGGGTGAAAGATTTAGGCGATCGGTAAGAAAACCAATCTTCATGGCATCTACCCGTTCTTTTGCGGGCTTCCGGTTTTGTGCTTGTGCACTAAATCCCGAAATAAAAATAAGAAGGGCTAATATTTTTTTCATGGTATTATAATTCATTTTCTAATTGTGCGACATCAATTTCATTATCCATCAGGTATTCTTCCAGGCTGTCAGTTTTAATATTCGTATTCTCAAAAGAAATCAAATCTACAAAAACAGATTCATCAATATTCAAGAGGTAGTTCGATTCATTTAAATCATCTGAAGTAAATTCTTGTTCAGGAAATTGACTATTCTTGTTTTGATTAAAATAAATAATGCAAGCGATAACAATAATAGAAGCGAAGGCGAAAGGAATAGCAATAGTAGGACGAAGAATATTCGCTAACCAGGAAGGATTTCGGGTATTTTTTGAAGCGATTACTTTTTCTGCTATTTGAGAAGGAAGGTTTTCAAAATAGCCATCGGGAACAGTAAATGGGGATGATTGAGGAGCATTGTTAAAATCCGGAAGGGCTTCAATTTTTTTGAAAATAGCCCCGGAAAGATCGTCAAAGTAACTTGGAGGGGTTAAAAAGGGGTTTTCTTTCCCTTTTAGGATATCCTTTAGTCTTTCTTCTTTATGATTGAAATTTTCCATTATTACTACTATGATATATAAAATCTGAACAGGTTTAAAGGCCGGTGAGATACTTTGTAATTTTCTTTACTGCATGATGGTAATTGGCTTTTAATCCGCCGGTTGTTAGACCTAGAATTTCGGCGATTTCTTCGTATTTCATGCCATCGAAATACTTCATATTGAAAACCAATCGTTGTTGTGCAGGTAATTTTAAAATGGCTTCTTGAAGTTTTTGTTGAATTTTATCTCCTGTAAAAAGAGGATCATTCGAAAGTGACTCGGCCATTTCATGTTCTACGTCGTTGAAGGAGATGAGTGTTTTTCTTTTCTTCAACTTTAAAAAACTTAGGGCTTCATTGGTAGCTATTCTATATAACCAGGTGTAGAGTTGTGAATCGCCCCTAAAAGCGCCGAGGTTACTCCAGACTTTTATAAAAACATTTTGGATGACATCATTTGAATCCTCGTGATCGAGTAGAATTCTTCTTACATGCCAGTATAGTCGTTGCTGGTATTGTTTGACCAATAAATTAAAGGCATAATGCCGGGTGTTTTCGTCAGCGAATTTTTCTAAAAGCTCATGGTCGCTATATTCGTTCATGCGATTATAATCCGTGGAAGGCGAAGAATCATTAGAGGGTGAGTTCTTGCTTTTTTCTTCGGATAGTTCTTTCGGCTGCGGAAACGATGTTTTCGGCTTCAAGTCCATATTTTTTCATCAATGATTCAGGTGTTCCGCTTTCTCCGAAAGTATCCATAACACCAACATATTCAATCGGAGAAGGGCAATTTTGAGAAAGAATATGTGCAACAGCATCACCTAATCCACCATGTATCTGGTGTTCTTCAGCAGTAACTGCGCAACCTGTTTTCCTGACGGAATTTATGACAGCATCGACATCTAAAGGTTTAATTGTATGGATATTGATAATTTCTGCATGAATTCCTTTCTCTTCGAGAATTTCACATGCTTCGAGGGCTTTCCATACTAAATGTCCTGTGGCAAAGATGCTTACATCTGTACCTTCATTTAAGTTTATCGATTTTCCGATTACAAATTTTTGATCAGCCGGTGTAAAATTGGGGACAACCGGTCTTCCAAAACGCAGGTAAACAGGACCAACATAATCGGCGATAGCAAGTGTTGCCGCTTTAGTCTGATTGAAGTCGCATGTATTGATCACGACCATTCCGGGAAGCATGCGCATCATACCGAGGTCTTCCAAAATTTGATGGGTGGCACCATCTTCACCTAAGGTAATGCCTGCATGGGAAGCACATATTTTTACATTTTTGCCGGAGTAAGCGATACTTTGTCTGATCTGATCATAGACTCTTCCGGTTGAGAAATTGGCAAAAGTTCCGGTAAAAGGAATTTTCCCTCCGATGGTAAGTCCTGCAGCAATTCCCATCATATTGGCTTCCGCAATTCCTATCTGGAAAAAACGGGATGGAAATTCTTTTTCGAAGGCATCCATTTTAAGCGAGCCGGTTAGATCTGCACATAGTGCAACTACATTGGGGTTATTTTTACCGAGTTCCAAAAGGCCGGCACCAAATCCGGAACGGGTATCTTTTTTATCGGTATAGGTGAATTTTTTCATCTGCAGGAATCTTTGAATGAAGAATTGATTTTTATTTTTGTTGATTAAAATTAATTAAGTAAGACGATACTGGACTCTCCGGAAACAACGGAAAATTCTTTCTCTACTGTATAAATTGATTCTTTGGAATTTTTAGGTCGGAAAACTACTTTGTACTTTCCGGGCTGAAGGATAATGGTTTCTTTCGTCACATTGTTATCGAGATTATAAATCCATGCGAGTTTTCCATCTGAACTGTTATAAAGACTACCAAAACCCTGGTAAGTTGAGATAAGTGTTACGAGACCCGGACGCGGAATACTCAGTGTTGTTGTCTTACTTTGTGCAACATCAACATTTTCAAGATTGATCCTTGGTGTAGTTAAAATTTCGAGGTCATATTTACCAACAAGGTAACGTTCGGTCGAATTAAAGTCCTGAACATTTAACGTTTGCATTTTATTATGTTCACGAATGATGACTTGTACTTTTTTATATTCAGCAGGACCATCAAACTTTAAAAGAAGATCACCTTGAGGCGCTTCAATCCCGATGATGGTATGTTTGCCGGGAGTCAGAATAATTGAATCTTTTGATACAGGAGGGATGGTATGAACGACTATATTATAAATGGGAAGCGGGTCAATGACTAATGTGTCCGGGTTACCTTTTGTGTTGAGTGTATGGATAAAATTGTATTTGATCTGGCTATTAAACTGATCGTAAAAAGTCATGTTTACATTTGTCTCTGTAGGTAGCATCGCTTTGTCAAGTAGATTAACTTGCATGGTGGTATTATTCAAAGCTTGCGAAATGACTATGTTGAGAGCATTTACAAACATCTCTTCATTTGCCGCATCGAAGTAACGACCGACACATTCAAATGTTTTTTTAAGTGCAGGGTCGAGACCTAATCCGATTACAAAGGGTTTTAGGAAAATTCCTTTTTTCTGTAGGGCAGCAGAAATGGCGCATGGATCGCCACCACATTCTTCTATGCCATCTGTTATTAAAATGATAATATTTCGCGAGGGTTCCTGAGGGAAATCATTTCCACACAACTCCAGTGAACGGGCAATAGGCGTAGTTCCTTTCGGGACCACATTTTTTAAAACTTGTTGCATCCTGGAGATGTTGCCTTTGGAAAATGGAATTTCAAGTCTGCTGTCATCACAATCCTGAGGAGGAAAATGTTTGAGATGTCCGTATATCCGAAGAGCGAGTTCAATATTGTTAATATATCTCAGACTGTCCAAAAGCTGATTCATGAGTTTACGGGCAACATCAATTTTAGCTCCGCTCTGCCAACGACCGAACATGCTTTGAGAGGCATCAAATAGAAATTCTATTCGAGTCAATACGGGAGCATCGACCTTTTTCTTTTGCGCAAAAGCAGGGAAAGAAAAAAAAAGGAAAGAAAAAAACAGAATTTTTAAGTAACGATTCATAATAGGTTGGAACAATGTTTCTCTAAAAATCTCCGAGAGTTTCTTCTAATTGATTGAGTGCTGCAGCGGTTTGTTCTGCATTGGGTGCAACGCCATGCCATTTATGAGAGCCCATCATGAAATCGACGCCTTGTCCCATTTCAGTTTTCATAAGGATGACGATAGGAATTCCCTTTCCGGTGAGCGATTTTGCCTGTGTTAGTACATTCACTACATCGCTCATATCGTTTCCATTCATACTTAGTACCTGCCAGCCGAAGCTTTCGAATTTCGGACGCAAGTCTCCATAAGGAAGAACCTTGTCAACCGAGCCATCAATTTGTTGATTATTTACGTCGACAGTGACAATGATGTTATCCACTTTTTTAGCTCCTGCATACATGATGGCTTCCCAGATTTGTCCTTCTTCCATTTCTCCATCGCCACAAAGAGTATATACAAGTTTAGAGTCGTTGTTGAGTTTTTTTGCTAATGCAGACCCGATAGATACACTTAGACCTTGTCCAAGCGAGCCGCTGGCAATACGAATTCCGGGTAATCCTTCATGCGTTGTCGGATGTCCTTGTAAACGGGAATCGATTTTTCTGAAAGTGTTTAATTCGGAAATCGGAAAAAATCCCCGACGCGACAAAACACTATACCAAACCGGAGAAATATGACCGTTACTAAGAAAGAAAAGATCTTCTTCTTTTCCATTCATTTCAAATTTCTTCTCATTGAGAGTAAGTTGGGAAAAATACAAGGCGACCATAAACTCTGTACAACCCAATGATCCTCCGGGGTGTCCTGAATTAGCAAGATGAACCTGGCGAACAATATCACGTCTAACCTGAGACGCTATTTTCTTTAATTCTTCGATAGAACGTGGCATATAATGGCTTTTTTAAAACGGTTAAATGTATCAGTTATTTGCTTTTATGGATACTTAATTGTCTAATAGTTATTAGCAATTTATGAAGATATTGAAAGAATAAATATCCTATTTGAGCAAATTAAAGCTTTGATTTAATTGTATTGAATCTTGTTTTTAAGACCGCAATCCTTCATTCTAAAAAATGAAATCTTTTGTTATTCGGTTTCGAAAAAATCATCCAATGCTCTTCTGTCGCGTTTGGTAGGCCTGCCTGTGCCTGGTTCCCGGTAAATAGTCATTTTAGTAAGGCGAGCTCTATAGGCATCAATTTCACTTTGAGGAGTTAGGTCTGTACAAAATTCTGTGACTAATTTTGCATTTAGGCGGCTTGGAGGAATTTGCAAAACTTTTAAACGGCGCAACAATCCTGTTCGCTTAATACAAATTTCGTCACCCACTTTTATTAATCGTGATGCTTTTACAGTGATTTCGTCAATCACAATTTTTCCCTGATCGCAAGCATGAGTTGCAAGTGTTCGGGTTTTGTATTGTCTTACAGCCCATAGCCACTTATCTACTCGCATCCTTGTTTCTTGCAGGTTTCCTCCCGGAATATTTGTCATCGACTAAATGGGTTGAATGCTTTTAAAAATTAACGGAATATATCTTCTTTCGTTTGTGGCCTTTGTTCACCAAACCAGGAAAATCCTTTAAGTCGCAATTCATTGGCAGCTAATTGACGGATGGGGTAGAGTGTTCCATCCGGTTCGTTCAATAAGGTGATTGATTTAACTTTATTTTCAACCACATCGATTACCAGATCGCTGCAGTCTGCTCTGTTTACAGCGAAATTTTTATCCTGCTTATTTTTTGCGTAATAGATTGTTTGTCCGTTACCGACAACATTAATGCGATATAATTTATTTTCAGAAAGCAATCCTGTCATATCTTTTCCCCGGATCTGGTTATAACGGATGGAATCTTTCGGAGCAGTAGCGTCACTATCGGCAAGAGCTGTTATGAATGAATTGTTGATCAAATAAATATGTGTAATCTCAGAATTGGCAGTTTGGAGATAGATGGAATCGGCTGTTAATTGATTCAATCCTGACCACAAAATAGGCAAATGAAACAAGCGAATTGTTGAATCACTTCTATCGAAAACAAGTGAGTCGCATTTTCCCTGTAAATCATTTTTAAATAATTTGACATGATGAAAGGCAAAGAGATTTTTTTTAACGTTTTCTTCTTTTGTTGAATCATTTTCTGGTGTACCAATGGCCATTAAAGTATCGCCATGTAGAAATAAAGAATCTCCATCCATGATTTGTGTGAGCATAGCATGACCGATTACCCAGGATGAGTCTGATTTTTCATGATACTCTCCATAATCACCACTAATAATTATATTGTTGGTTGTGTCTGTAATTTCTACATTTCCAAAAACTTTTCCAATTCCATTGGTACGATCATACAATACAGAATCTCCCTTCAACAATTGTTCTTTGGTTTGCAGATAGGAGTTGTCTCTGAAATTAGATTTTTGTGTTTCCGTATTGTACCAACCGTTTTCACAATAAATAATGTTATCGGAAGAATGAATATACGTTGGTCCGAGAAAAAAGGCTGTTTTGTTCACTGTATTATAGCGAAGTGTATCGCAGTTCATGGTATATTTGGGATTGACCAGCAAAACATTTTGTCTGAAATATAGGTCATTTGTTTTGCTGTAATAGTAGCCCAATTTGCTTGTAAGCGTATTTGGACCATCTACAATATTTCCGCTATCCGTGTAAAAAGCAATATCGTTAAACATGTCATAGTCGAGGCGCGAAGTCCGGAGGGTCATTTTACGATCTGTCATAACTACATCATCGAAAACCTGGGCCATTTTAGTATCTCCATTATATAAAAGCCGTTTTCCGGTTAAGATTAGTGTATCACCTTGATTGATTCGGACATTATTAAAGGCCTCAATACGGTTTTCATTTCTGTATAAATAGGCGCTATCACAATTCATCAATGCATTTTGATGGCGAAAGATTACATGGCCAATTAATCGCGTTGCATTGGCATTCAAACTTTCGTCGAATTCGCTGACATCGGCATTCAGGAGTTCAATTTTTTCCTTCTGTTGAGCTTTGGACAGTATAGGTATAATTAAAATCAATAAAATAAGAATACGTTTGATCGGCATGGGATGCAAAAGTACAAAGTATTAAGTACTTAGTACTAAGGATTTAAACCTGAATATTATAAATCGTTGATTCTGATTATTAATACATTATTTATTCCTCAAAGTTATTTATTATTTGTTAATGGTTACTTCAAAGATTTACTTTGTATAAAACCAACAGTTCAAGTATAGAAATTAGTTTTTCTATTTAAGAATTTGGATTTGTTTGTTTAATCGATATGCCCACATTATTCATAGAGGTTCTATTACCCCTGGCGGTAAATAATCTGTTCACATACAAAGTTCCAGAAGAGTTGACCGGATCTATAGCAGTGGGTAAGCGGGTAATTGTGCCTTTTGGAAAGCAGAAGATATATTCAGCTTTGATCCGCAGAATTCATAATACCTACACCGATACGATTGAGTTAAAAGAAATTCAATCAGTCTTGGATGAATATCCGGTTGTGAACGAGCAGCAATTCGTTTTCTGGGAATGGATTTCATCTTATTACATGTGTACACAGGGAGAGGTTATGAATGCAGCATTGCCTGCTTCGTTAAAGTTACAGAGCGAGACGAAGGTGAGTGCAGTACGACAACCGGATCAGGATATGTTGAAGTTGACTGACAATGAGGAAATCCTACTTGCAGCTTTACAGGAGCGGAATGAGATGAGTATCGATGAAATAGCCAAGTTGTTGAAGAAGTCTTCCGTTCATCAGATTTTAAAGAAAGCTTTTGAAAAAAATCTTATACTGTTGAGTGAAGAGATAAACCAACGATATAAACCGCGCAAGGAAGCGCATCTGCGATTGGCCGCCCAATATTCAGTAGAGTCGGAATTGGAAAAACTATTTAGTGAGCTCGATAAAAACAAGAAGAAGGCCAAACAACTTGAAGCATTGATGATTTTCATGAAGATTCTTTTCGATGATCCCAATCGGACATCTGTAAAAAAATCTGTGCTTCTTCAATATAGTGAAATATCCAAAAGTGCAGTCGCATCATTGATTACCCATGGCATTCTTGTCGAGTATGATGTCATTATAGATAGAATTCCGGTTTCAAATGGAGAATTGATAAAACCTTTATCATTGAGTCAGGCGCAAGATGCATCTTTAAACGAAGTTAGGAATTCGTTTGTTGAGCATGATATTTCGCTTCTTCATGGAGTTACATCCAGTGGCAAAACCGAATTATACATTCATCTGATAGAAAAAATTATAGAAGAAGGAAAGCAGGTTTTATACCTGCTACCGGAAATTGCCTTGACGACTCAATTAATTGTCCGGCTACAAAAATACTTCGGTAATAAAGTTGGCGTTTATCATTCCAAATATACCAGCAATGAAAGAGTCGAAATTTGGAATCATGTTTTGAATTTCTCCAATTCGGAGTCAAGCAACAGATCACAAGTGGTTTTAGGTGCACGTTCTGCATTGTTTCTTCCCTTCAGTAAATTGGGACTGGTAATTATTGATGAGGAACACGATCAGAGTTATAAGCAACAGGATCCGGCACCCCGGTATCATGGTCGGGACACGGCCTTGATGTTGGCTAAGTTACATTCCTGTAAAACCCTTTTGGGTTCGGCAACTCCTTCTCTGGAAACTTATTTCAATGCGGAGAATGGAAAATATGGTTTAGTAGAGCTGAATGAGCGTCACGGTGGTGTTCAGATGCCTGCAATTGTCGTGGCTGACGTCAAAGAAGCTAGCAGGAAGAAATTAATGAAGTCTCATTTTACACCGGAACTCATTCAGGCTATTCAGACGGCATTAGGAGAAAAGGAGCAGGTAATACTTTTTCAAAACAGAAGGGGATTTTCTAATTATATTGAGTGCAGAAATTGCAATACCATTCCTCATTGCAGAAATTGTTCCGTTACCTTAACCTATCATAAAAGCAGCAACATTCTTAAATGTCATTACTGCGGTTACATTGAAAACGTTCCGGCAGTTTGTTCTCATTGCGGTGATTTTCATTTGGAGATTAAAGGATTTGGTACTGAAAAAATAGAAGAGGAGATGGCTGTTTTTTTTCCTGAAGCTAAAATAGCCAGAATGGATTTGGATTCGACTCGTTCCAAGACTTCTTTTCAACGAATTATAGGCGATTTTGAAGACCGGCGAATAGATATTTTGGTAGGTACGCAAATGGTCACCAAGGGATTGGATTTTGATAACGTGAGTACGATTGGTATTATCAATGCAGATCAACTTTTAAATTTCCCTGACTTTCGCTCATTTGAACGAAGTTATCAATTGATGGCGCAGGTAAGTGGCCGATCAGGACGTAAACAGAAGAGGGGTAAGGTTATCATTCAAACACAACAACCCGATCATTGGGTTATTCAAGATGTAATTGAAAATAATTATAAAAAATTTTACAAAAGGGATTTACTTGAACGAGAAAAATTTGGATATCCACCGTTGTCTCGATTGATAGAAATTACTTTCAAACACAAGGAAAGTGAACAGGTTCATGAAGCAGCAATAATGTTTACGGATAAACTAAAGGCCAAAATCGGAAATTGCATATTAGGGCCTAATGTGCCACTGGTCTCAAGAATACGAAATCTGTTCTATAGAAATATTCTTGTTAAAATTGAAAAAGGTGCTTCACCGGCAGGAATAAAAAAAGGCATCCATTCTTGTATGCATGATTTTTATGCAGATCGTAACAACCATGTAGTCCAGATTGTGGTTGATGTTGATCCGGTTTAACGGTAATGTTTTTTTACTAAAATTTTATTATACGAATACTTTCTTTTCGGTTTCCATATTCGACTATAAGCTGATAAATTCCAGGATTCAATATGTCGGCACTAATCCTTAATTGTTCTCCTGAATGTTTGGAGCGATGAATCAATTTACCCTCGAATGAATAAATATTGACGATTGACTCACTTGGATAGGGGAGTTGAATCTGAAATTCGGAGAGAAATGGATTCGGTAATACTTTCAAATTAGCTAGTGATGAAATTTCTTTCGAACCGGTAGGTAATTCATGCTGATAAAAGAAATCCCAGATGACGCCACTTGCATTGAAATCCTGATTTGTTGTGCCAATAATTAACGAGGAGCCCGGCCAGGTATGTCCGCCACCAAGAATCTTGTAATGAATTACACGAACAGACCCATCGCAATCATGCCAGGTAATTTTTTCAGCACGGCAGAAGTCAGTTAAAGAGATATCAGGCAGTAAAAATGTATCCGTAACAGAGGTACAGCCATCTACGGAAGACCATAATGTCATTAAATCTGCTGCTGATACAAAGCCGGTACTTCCATTGTAATTGACAACTGCATCAGCATCACCATGAATATATAAGACCGGCACTTGTCGCGACGGTGAACACGAATTTTGAATAAGTGGCACATTGGTTCCTGCAACGGGTGCTATAGCTGCAATTCTATTGGCAAGGCTGCAACCTAAAAGATTACTAAGAAATCCTCCATTGGATAATCCGGTTGAATAAACTCTGTTGAGGTTGATGTTGAATTGATTATTGATTACAGTAATCAACGTATCGATGAAACCGATATCGTTGGGAAATCCGCCTACAATATTCCATGCATTGTTTATTCCGTTTGGATAACATACGACAACATTGGCCGTATCTGCAACGGAATTGAATCCCGAATAAAGTTCTTGTTGTATTGCATTGGATGTATAACCATGCAGATTAAAAACGAGTGGTCTTTGAACAGAATTATTAAAGCCGGTTGGAAGGAAAATTCTGTAATTTCTCCACACTCCTTCATAGGTGAAACTATCAACTACAGTTGTTTGTGCCGAAAGTTGCAAAGTAAAAAACAAACACAGTAAGGTAATTAATCTGATCATTTTATATTTATTGAATTATAAGTTTTAAAGTTTGCTTTTTGTAATTTACAAAATACAATCCTTTCGCCCAATTGCTGCAATCAATTAAACAATCTTTACCGTCGAAATCTTTTGTAATGACAGGTCGTCCCCAAACATCGGTAACTATTATTTTTCCTCCCAAAGTTAATGATTCATTTTCAAAATGAATGTTACTGTTGCCGGGGTTCGGGAAGATTACCAATTGGTCTTTTTCGTTACTCGGATTTTCGACGGAGGTAGTCATCATATTGGCAAATTTTATTCCATTCCCGAAACTCGTCACCCACATTTCTGTTGGATTGAATGGATTGAAAAATACACGCTCCGGTTGACGGAAAGGATATGTTTGCACGATTGTCCAATTTGGAATGGTAGCAGTCATATCAGAACTAAACCAAAGGCCTTGTGTTTCTGTAGTCAGATAGGCTTCATTTAAATGCAAAGGATTAAAAGTAAGGGATGTCACTCTGTCAAATTGGGTTGCTGTTAGCTTTGTCCAGTTGAGTCCACGATCGGTTGTTCTGTATAAACCACCCAAACCATTTGGAGCGCCTCCCCAGCCGCTGAATACACATACATACCACGTGTTTTGTGTTGAATCGTTTGGGTCTATTACGATATCTTTTGTCCAGTAATACATTCCCGGATCACTTACATCTGTCCACGAATTTACTAAAGGATCATAATAGAATACACCGGAACTTGCCGTAAATGCACCTGAAGAATTTCTACTTCCGGAAAATGTACAAACCATTTTTCCATCTTTTAATACTTCAATAGATGCGGGGTGACCTTCAGTACGCGTTGGATTGGGTAGTTTAGTCCAAATGGATGCTGCGCCATTGCTCAGGTCATGCGTAACATATATTCCACCAAGTTGGCTTCCTGGAGTTCCACCATAATGGATTACTGAAGCATACATCGTATTCGAATCAGAAGGATCAATTGCCAGCCAGAATACAGGATGCGAAAATGTATGTAAGGTATTCCAGTTAGCACCATCATCGGTAGAGAAAATTATTTTTCCGGTGTTATCAATTGCATCCAGTAAAGCATCTGTTAATCGTGTACTCTGATACATATCGTGGATTTTACTGCAAGCTCCATACATGGTTCCGGATGAAGTAGAAACAATTCTGTATAGTGAGTTGACGGAAAAACCTGAATAATCAAAACCCCACGAAGCACCTGCATCTGTGCTTCTTATTCCACCGATATCACTATAACATCCCATCATTGTATTGGCATTTTGAAAATGCACTTGCCAGCAGGTTGTGTTTTCGAGTCCGATGCCATGATAGTATTGCCTGGTCGGAGTGGGACTTCCGGCAGGATGTTGATCGGAATTATTGACGTATGCTTGTTTCCAATTGTTTCCGCCATCGTTGCTTATTTGCACATTGCTATAAGTAGAAAATATTACTTTGTTGCTATTAAAAGGAGATACACTTATTCCAAAACAGGTCTCACTCCAGCTCCAGTTTTTATCGCCCTGATATCCTTCCCATCCGGTTATAACATTCGAATTGTTGGTTGTGTTGAAAATTTTATTCCAGGAATTTCCTCCGTTATCTGTTTTCAAAACCATTGGCGCATTTAAAGAATTATCGCTTCCGGCGATATATAAATTATCGATGTCGTTTTTAGCCATTCCAACATACATGATAAAGTCATTTGTAAAATTTATTCCACTTGATTTTGGAATCCATACACCGTTTGAATTATCCATCACATAAACTTCCTGAGCAAAATTGTTATAATCCCAAGGCATAATTCCATTGTATGTTCCGGAAGTATTCGCAGTAATGCATACCATTCGTGAATTATTGTTACTTCTGGATCCTGCGAAATTCCAGATTACTTGTCCGCTTGCAATACCTGTAGTTGACATCGGATTGAAACTTCCGCCAAAATTACTTGAGTAATAAATTCCTTCATTTGTTCCAATATAAATGTAAGCTCCATCCCAAAATACGCCTCCGAATATTATTCCCGCTCCCATATTAGTAGCATGTTTAACGAGCGAAAAATTAAGTCCTCCATCGTTCGAAAATAGGATGTCGCCATAAGCACCGATTATCAGTTGATCCGGATTATAGTAGTTCGCAGCCATTTTGTACACATTGCCATAATTATTCACGTCATATGCATTGATTCTATTCCAGGTATTTCCTCCATCTGAGGTTTTAACGGGATAACCTTGGTTGCCATCATTAAAGGTGCAGTAAGCAATATTGGAATCCAACGTAAACTCATAAGTGGAAGTATTAAATACCTGCAACTTTGAAAAATGGATCTGGTCGTAATTATTTCCATTGTCGGTGCTGTGGAAAAGCTCGCTCATGTCACAGCTAACATAGAATTCATTGTCGTTAGTCGGATTGAAAGTTGGGAAAAACAATGCGCCACCGCCGCCAATTCCTCTTGGAGTGAAATTTTGTGAATGTACAGGCGACAGGTTTGTTAGAATGATTAATAAAGAAAGGGTCAGTGTTCGATTTAAGATCATGCTAAATTGGATTGAGTAAAAATGTATCAGAAATTATATTAAAATTGAATTTTAAAACAAAAGTATTTATTGAGGAATGCTATTTATTTATTACTAATTTCGTGATAGAGCTGACTTTTTTATCGGCAAATTGTATTCCGAAAAAGTAAATTCCCGGTGATAAAGATTCGGTAGAAAAGGTGGTTTTTCCGGATTGTTCTGAGATAGGAATAGTTAAAACTGTTCGTCCGAATACATCATAACAAATCAGGTTAGATCCCGTCATGACATTCTGATAGGTAATATTCACATTTTCTAAAGCCGGATTTGGATAGATTTTAATGAATGGTGAATAGACATTGTTGATTGAAGTATTATCCGGAAGAGTAACGACAGTAATATCATCGAAATAGAATCCATCGTATTCTTGTCCATTATCACTGACTATTACAAATCGTAAAATAATATCTTGTCCTAGAAAATTATTTAAACTCATTTCTTCCTGAACCCAATTGAATTCTTTTTCATCATATAGAGGTTCGCCGGATGCTTGAGTCGGAAAACCGGGAATAGTATATTTTCCACAAAGCGGTGCCCAGCTAAGTCCATTATCCGGTGATGCCAGTACTTGCACATAATCGTATTGTCCTTCCAGTTCCCATTGTGTATAGAATGTTAATCGGGCATCAATTAATCCTGTCAGGCTTATCGGATTGGTTAATGTCAGGGGATCGTTGGTAAAAGGTTGGTAAATATTGTATGGCGAGTCAGTAATGGAGTAGGGAGCAGAAACAAATTTTTCATCAGTGTTCCCCCATGTCGAGGAAGGAAATGAATTCCAGTTTGAAATTATTGAACCATCGTCGTAGAAAAGATTTACCGGTGTCCCATAGATTTGAGAAATTGTATCGGAATATACATACAAACCATTATTCAAAAGGAGTGCATATTTGATTTCTTCTGCACGATTTATTGATGGGTTTAATGTGATCGAAATAGAATCAGATACCGTTTGCATGAAAGAGAATCCCGATAGTTGAATAGGCGGGCCGGTTGAAAGAATATTCGAAGTGATCGGGACAATGGATATCGTAAACGTTCCCGTTGTATCTAATCCTAACTCTTGAAAATTAAAGTTAACCTGATTCGTAAGTTGATCTAAATACCTTTCTTCCTGATGTTGAATTGTACCGTATTTTCCTGCAAGTTTTGCAAGCGTAAGATTGGCATAAACATTTTCTTTGCATAAAGGTATGATTCGGTTTGCAGCCGGCCAGAATCCATCTGATGATTGTCCGATTTCAGGTGTCATCGAAAAACTTTTTGGTTTGGAAGTTTGTTCTCCATACATCCAATCATCAGCAACACCATTGACAAGATAATTCAGAGTCTGGTTTGTAGTTCCAACCGTATAGTTATTAAATCGCGTTACTGCCTCACCATAAAAATTGTAAAGTGTAGAATCGGGTGTTAATAAATTGGGAATATAACCCCAGGGAATAATGTTATGATCACCATAAGTATGATAATTAAAATTAAGTTTAAATTGTCTGCTATTCATGAAGTTTCGAACTGCCTGCGTTTCCGGTTCGCTGAAAGGAGCCGTACCTCTGTATGTACCTGAAAAAGTATTCATCGAGGAACCAATTGTGTCGAAGCCCCATTGAAATCCATAATTGCGATTCAGATCTACACCAAATTCTCCATCAAGATTATCTCTTCTGTTTTTTCTCCACATACCACCACCGAAAGGATCAGTTTGTTCATTGTAAATATATCCGTCAGGATTTATGCAAGGAATTAAATACATTTCCGTATTATCAACCAGTGCACGAATTGTTGAATCTGTCGAATAATTTTCTAACAGGTACCACATGTAATATATCAATGCCGACATCGATCCGGGTTCTCTTGCATGATGTACGGCATCATATAAAACTTCCGGTTCGTTTTCGTCTACTCCGGGGTTATCTGATATTTTTAAATAATAGATCGGTCTTCCTTCAATGGACAGTATCGGATCAATAGATTGTTTGGCGGAAATGAGGGTCGGAAACAAAAGTGCCATTGAGTCAATTATACCTAAATATTGATTGTAGGTGTAAAAACCTCCCATGCTGCCTAAATAGAAATGATTGGGAACAGGATAATCGGGTGAAATTGCATTGCAATAATTAACAGATGAACTATTTTTTGAAGGGTTGTTATTTCTATTTCTGTAAAAAGATTGAACATCGTCTATTAATATTTCAACCCGAAAGCCGACCTGATTGATTTTTACTAATTCAACATCACTGAAATCAGATATAAACCAGGATCCCTTTTTATATTCTCCTTCTGAAAGATCAATACCGATGGTGGCAAGTTCGGCCGGTGACTTTGATTCAAACCATATTCTTGCGCGACTATATTTCAATTCTTCAGAGGAAGCGCTGAAATGTAATAGAATGAAAACAGCTAAGAGTACTGATAAATTGAATTTCATTTTTTTTATGTATTATATTTTTCTGATAAAAACTTTACATCTTTAACAGCTTTGTCTGAAAAGAGTTTTGATCCGAAATAATTGTAATTTTATAAACGCCTTTAGCATTGTTAATTAAATTTATTTGTCCTTTTTGTATGGAACGGTTCGGTGACAATTCGATTTTTTCTACAACTCTCCCAAGCATGTCTTCTACAATTATAAAGTTTAGATTTCCTCTAATATTTTCTGCTTGAAAACTATAAAGTCCTGTTCCGGGATTCGGGAAAATAGATAGTTTAACTTTTCCATCCTGATTAATGATTCCCGTTGGGATTGCAGATATGTTAATATCATCAATTGCCATGTCGCTTGCATATCCTGTTCCTGTGATTCCGCGAAAACGAATATTGATTATTTGTCCTGCAAATTGATCAAGCTGTGCAGAGTCTTTTAGCCAAATACTTCCCTGATCGCCGATAATGGGTTGAATGAAATCCGGGTAATCCTGTGTTGTGGTAATTACATCTATATGCAATTCCCCCATGTCAGCTCCAAGCATGTGATACCAGAAACTCAATTTCGATGTACTTGTTCCCGTTAAGTCAATGCATGGACTTAACAAGCTTGCTTCTTTTGAATAACAGCCCGAAGCTTCAAGATAAATATATTTTCCTGTCGAATTCCCAAAAGTATGATCTACATCAGGTCCTGTTGCTGATGAGGGCGTAACTCCTTCGTTCACTCTCCAGTCAATATCATCATAAACGCTATTTGTAATATTTACCCATCCATTTAATAAAGAACAGGTGGTCAATTCACAATTCGTTGCAGTGGGGCATGTGGAAAAAGTTTCAAAAGGTTCCTCGAGCGGAAGAATTGCCTGTTGACCTGTTAAAATAGCGAAAACAGAAAAAGCTGAATCGTTGAATGAATTCTGATCACCGCTAATGCTTAGCCATACAGCAATGGATCCTGTACTTACCCCGAAAATTTGTTGTGTAAAGTTAAAGTTCGAACTAATACCGGGATTTATGGTGCCGGAGAAAGTTTCTGTTACAGTGTTACCGCCATTTACTGAATAGTGGATATTGAAATTTCCTAAAGGAGTTATTCCGGTGTTTTGTATTCTGACAGTAACAGGAATGGATGCTTGATTAATGCAATCAATAATAAGTGTCGAATCCGGACGAATGACGGAAGTCAAACCCCCGTCAATAGTTAATGAACAATTGGTTGTTCCGGGTTGCTTGTTGAGGGCAAGTGTCCGAGGACCACCGCCACCATTTGGACTCAATGCTTTTACTGCAAACCAATATTCATTTAAAGGGCTGGTATTGTAAACGACGAAATTTGTATTTGTAGTTGATCCGATATCATCCATATATTTAGTGCCGAGCATGCTTACTGCATAGGCCGCTGCTCCAGTTACAGGATCCCATTCCAGACCAATAGAATCCGGGCAAGCGAAAGTTACATGAAGGTTGGCGGGCATATTTATAATCGTAAAGACAGTATCACTCATATCACTAAATCCATTGCGACTAACTTCAATCAGCACATTATCGCTGACAATATTAGGAACAGACCAGGCGAAAAACCTTTGTGAGCCGGGAACATTAGCGGAAATAAGATTCCAGCTATTTCCATTGTCTTCTGAATAATTAATCCTGAATGTTCCATTTGTACCATATGCATCCCAACGTATTAATTCCGTCGCTAATGGTTCGATGCCTTCTCCACCGACGGGAAAAGTAACATGAATGCTATCTGTTTCAAATTCATAAACCAGATAATATTTTTGTGAACCTAGAGGTATTTGATTTCCATTTATCGTGATTGTATATGTACCGTTTAAAGTTGAGTCAATTGTTACTTGTTCAACATTATTAAGTGAATCGACTCCACGTACTGCAGGTAAATCAAGCAATAATGGATCAGGAGTCGGATCTAAAATCCAAGGGTTAAAAATTGTCAGCGCAGGATCTGTGACAGTCATGTTCAGATCATTGACGAGAGATTTTGCAACTACCGAAGAGCCGGCTATGTCGTGCCAATACAACATCACTTTGAATTGCTGAACACCGGCAGGTACAATTATAGTGTGTGTATTGATTTGTCCCTGAGAAATGGAATCAACTAAATAACGATTTTCTTCCAGCGTAGTAGTCGCACGAAATGCATTGATACGTCCCCATCCGTGTTTATAATCCGGACCGGGATTCCCCAGATCTTCCGCAGAGTTCAGCACGCAAGCTTTAATTAGAGCGGAAGGCACGTCGATGTTGCCTGTTAGTTCTTTGTATGCCTGATACAATTGCGACAACGATCCTGCAACACCGGGACAAGCTGCAGAAGTTCCACCGCCAACCTGGTAAGTATTGTTTTCATCGGTGGAGAGTTGGTCAATTCCATTCGAACAGATATCGGGTTTGATTCTTCCGTCAGGTGCAGGACCGCGACTACTGCTGTTTTCAAGAACGTCTGTGGAGTTGAGATTACCGCAGGCCAGCACGTTTTTTCCTACTTTATATCCACCAGTAATATTTCCCCAATTACTTCCAGCGCCATAGCTGCAATCACCTGTACCATTGTTACCTGCAGAAAAGCATAATTCAAATTGAGGATAATCGTGTATAAGCTGATCACCGAATTCAGTGTCTGTCGAATATTCATTACAACCCTGGCTGTATGAAGTGGAAGTAATTACCATACCATAGTTACTGTACTGCAATAAAGCATCAATTATATGTGGGTAACCGGATATATCATAAACATGAAGATCAGCACCTGTACCCATTCCACGAATGCGGGAATTAAGGTTTCCGGCACCTGCACAAATTCCGGATGTCATATCGCCATGTGTTCCTCCAAGGCCGGTAAGATGTTGAGTCAATCTTCCCTGAAAATCAATATGCGGTCCAACTTCGCCATCATCGGCAAGTCCAACAGTTATTCCGCTGCCATCGTAATGTCTGCCTGTTACATAATCATTATTGATTGCATTACTGCGATGCAAACTTCTTCCTTCTGTATCATCTTTAATAGAAGGTGGTGAAACCGGTTCAATATAATAGATGTAAGGAAGAGAGGAAAGTTCAATTAGTTTATTCTCAGGAATTCTAATGCTTAACGTATGGTTAATATTCATGGAACGAATGATTGTAAAATTTTTCTCTTCGAGTAATTCTTTTATTCTGTTCTCTGAAATATTTTCCTGATAATGAACAACCAAATCAATTTTACCTTTTACTTTTACAATATGAACAGGAAACTCCTTTCCTGTCAAATTATTATGGATTTTGTATTTAGGTTCCCAACGCTGCACAGCATAAGCGTTAAATTTCAGTAGGAGGGAACGATCAAAAGTTTTTGGTATAGCACAATTATAGGCATGATAGGGGATGTATCCGTTAAAAATAATTCCGCTTGATTGAATTGCTTCTTTTAATTTTTGATCCGGAAAGTCCTTGAATTGTATGATTCGATAATAGTAATCGTCAATAATTTCAAAAGGATCGATACTCTCATAAATAAATTCCTGAATATTGTTGGTAAGATAAACAGTACCGGATTTTAACAACAATGCATCTTTGGGATTGCCCGCAGTTAGTTTGCCAAAAAGGAATAGAAAGAGTAATAATGAAGAGTATAATTTTTGCATGATTAATTGTTATTATTTGACGTAGTGACGAGCGGCTGTAAGCTTTTTCCGACGTTATGAGAGTGACTTCAAACGGAATTTTTGTAGTCAGGAATTTCCATTTACAATGGACAATTATTTTTTTATTTCAATTTTATTCAAAAAATCCCGGATAACCGAAATATTTTGAACAGGATTGTCCTGCATAGTGAGATGACCGGCATTGTCAATTAATTGAAATGTTGAGTTAGGCACCAGACTTTGATAATACCTGACAGTAACTTCTCTGGCTTCGTCAAATTCACCGGTGATAAACAAAGTGGGAACTTTTATTTCCCCAAGTCGGTTTGTAATATCGTAATCTTTGAGTGTACCGGTCATTGTAAATTCGCTCGGCCCTCCCATATACTCATATACGTTTTTGCCTAATTGGCTAAACGAACTGTCGATATCTGCAGACCAGGGTTGTTTGCGAGCTAAGAATAATTCGTAGTATATCTGAGTGGCTAATTTATACTCAGGTGCATCATACGTTTTATATTCTTCATTGACTCGAATTGCTTTTTGTAATGTGTCGGAAAGCATGGAAATTAAAGTATCGGCATCCTTAAGCCAGCGTTCAATGTTCAAGGATGGGCTGCTTAAGATTAATCCCTTAATTCCTTCAGGATATTTTAAATAATAATCGACACCTAACATCGTTCCCCATGATTGACCCAGTAAATAATAGTCTCTTAAGCCGAGTTCCTTCACAATTGTTTGAACTTCTTCCACATAATTTTCAACCGTCATTAAGGTAGTGTCTGTAATCCTGTCAGAGCGTCCACAACCTAATTGATCGAAAAATATTACGGGCCGCTCATCTCCCAAAGGAGCTAATGGATTGAGGTAATAGCTTGGAACACCCGGGCCTCCATGTAATAATAGGAGCGGGGGTTTATCACCGGAACCAACAATTCGGTACCAGACTTTTCCACCTTTCACTTGGATATAACCCTCGCCGGGTACTAATTTTTTATCAGGATTGCAATTTATTAGAGCAATTGAAATAAGAAGTAAGACAGATCTCAGCGCGCGATTTCCTTTCATTTTTAGTTTCGTTATTGCTTAGTGAAACTGCTGAAATACGATACTTCTCTGGAGGTGATTTTTAGATAATAAATTCCTGCTTTAAATTCTGAAATATCTATTGATGATTGATTATAAAATTTCTTAACCAATCTGCCATTTTTGTCAAATAAATAAATCTCAGCGCTACCAAGATCGGGTAGGTTTATCTTATCGGAAGCGGGATTAGGAAAAACCGTGAATTGTAGAGAAGAGTTTTTTATCGGTTGTATGGCAGTTGGAAGTCCGTTATCCCCGGCTAATATTCCCTGACCTGCCATCGAATTATAAGCATAATCTAAAACTGTTAAGGAAATCTCATATTCATTTGGACCAATAAGTTCTGATTGAAAATATACATGGAGCCAACCATAATAAATAGAAGAGCCAATTTTAAATTTTAAAGCGATATAACTTGAATCGCCTGATGCCCAATAACCGCTTGTTAAACTATCCCATACACATCCTGCATCAGAAAAGGTAAATGAATTCAGAAAATTTTGTGCGGCAAAACTCCAGGTATAAGCGTTTGCATCGATGAAAGTACTATCGGGAACTTTTGCCGTATACCCGGAAATAATCCCGATCTGATTAGAATAAGACGGCATTGTTGCGGCCCAGACATTAAGGTCTGTTTTGAATGGTGGATTAATCGAGCTACAAGCGGATGTATTGACTATGGCTTGAACGGCTAAATTGTAATCATCTACATTATCATTGTTGATATCAAAAATATATGTTAACGTACCGGATTGAGTAGTTGACCTTAGAATTGTTGTATCTGTTACGTCGGTATATATAATCTGCGCATAAATGTTGTTGGTGAAAAGGATTGCAAAATACAGAAGCAGATTATTTAATTTTAAATAATTGTTTTTCATTTTTTTTTGGGAGATTAAATTAGTGGGATAGGTTGAATTTCTCTGTGCTAATATATAATATATTTCCCGTTGTTTTTAGGTAAAAATTGCCCCGAATTGAAGGGAAAATACCTTTATAAGCTCAGTACCTAAGTTGATTTGCATTTAAAATAAGTACTTATACCAACAGATTGTTATCTTTTGCCAAGTATTTTTAAAATTACTGAATTAAATCCGACAAATTATTTTAGTTTTAAAAACTTTAATTGGTTATTTATGAAAAGAAATTTTACTCTCATTTTATTTTCTTGTTTCATTCATTCATTATTTGCCCAACTTCCACCGGAGTCTGATCCGCATCGCGGTATGTACATCGATCGGTTCGTCAAAACCTTTGTAGGTAGCAATGTAGTAGATCCTACTTTTAGTATTCTTAGCGTAGACACAAACAGTGATGGTGTTTTTGAAAAAGAAGATGCTTATTTGAATTATGTTTGTGAAAATCACATTACATACATAAACATGTATGATATGGAAAAGGTAATAGGTACCAATTTAACTGCCTGGAATGAAAATACAAAACAATATGAAAAACTTGAAAAGCATTTTTGCAGATTCGTTCAGAAAGCCAGAAATGAATACGGTGTTACGCAGGTTGGTGTAATTGGTGGAGCTCCTTATGTATTTGATAGTCTGGCAACCTTACTGGACAGATATCCTGTCGACTCAACCTCTTGTGAATGTCAATTGGACGTCGATGTTGTAAATGTGGAAGACGAATTCTGGGGTGATTGCAATGCCAATTTTCCATACTTCATTTCGGTAATGGATGCGATGTACAACCTGAAGCAAAATTACAATGCCGCTCACCCCAATAATCCAATAATTACTGAAGCATATATTGCTTTAATTGATCATTGCTTAACCCCGGGTGTTTTACAATCTGCTGAAATTATTGATGGATGCAAAAATTGTTCGCCATTTTCCGGATTGACAAATCCACATCCTCGTAAAATCGACCGAATTCTCTATTCTTTTTTGGCAAAAACCCCAACCTGGATTACCTTTTATGATATAAATGTATTCGAAAACACAGCTACATTTGATAGCACCGATCTTCATCCTATATTTTATTCTGAGGGACAACTGACAGGCGGTGGCGCTGATTTTTTCGGCCCCTGGTTAGCCTCATCCCCAATCAATAATATCTTTATTGCAGACGATTACTATTATTATTTCTGGCGAAATTATAGCAATGCGCCTTTTGGTCAACCTCAAATGAATAACATTCAACCCGGAGGGTCTCATTGGTTTGCAGCATCGCACATGGTTGGTGTGTTGGAAGATCCTATGATGGTGCAGACATTTGCACCATTTTGTTCTGTGAATGATTCGGTTAAAATTGATTTAAATTATTTAGGCCCTGATGAGGCAGGTACTGACTATCAGTTTTGGATTACAAGGAATAGCGATTCCGCTACAGTTTATCCGCAAGCAGGCGGAAAATTTTCCGGAGTCTCCCAATGGACAGCATATAATCCCGGACAACGTGCTATTAATTTTCCGGATACCAATATTTTTCCTGCATTGTATTTACCGGAAGGGGATTATACAACGCATCTGAATTTACATTATAATCATAGCACAGGATGCACTTACTCCTGCGATTTTAAATTTATAGTCGACGATAAAGCACGTATCCAGGTGGCAGGCGATACAGCTTTTTGTTTTGGTGCGCATACATTTTTAACTACGAATTCCGGTGGGTCTTCCTACACATGGTATAGAAACGGAACATTATTTGCGGCAAACAACTCCAATAAATTAAAAGTACTTGAAGGAGGTGATTATTTTTGTCAGATTGTCGGTGGCGATTGCAGTTCATATACGGACACTGTACATATAAATGTTCATCCGCTACCCAATATAGAGATAAATGGCACCTGTAACGCCAATGGCACCATAACATTGAAAACAAACATGCTTCCTGCGAATGCATCCAGTAGTGAAACCTCCGGCCCGGGTGGAGTAACCTACCAATGGAATACAGGTGCAATTACCGATCAGATTACTGTTAGTTCAGCTGCAAAATCGTATCGCGTACTGATTACTGATCCTTATTCCGGTTGCACGTTAAAAAGGCATATTACCATCCCTAATCCAATCTCATCAGGTTTTACAGGAATCATAACAGTCAATCAACAACCTTCTTCACCTTGTTCAAACGATGGAGTTTTAACAGCATCTTTATCTCCTTATCCCGGAATTTATGATCCGGTCAGAGTTTTGTGGTCAAACGGATCTTCAGATACAACTATCTATAATTTGTCTCCGGGTACTTATACGGTTGAATTAACTTATAAAACCTGGGCTTGCTCATTCTATGCTTCAGTCACCTTAGGTATACTACCTACAAATGGTCCGGTTATGAATGAAGTTATTACTCCTACATCTTGTAATAATGTAAATTCCGGTTCAATCGAAATAAATCCTACAGGCGGAGATCCACCATTTAAGTTTCATTGGGATTTTATTCCTGATGAGAATGGCTATTCATCTACTTCACAAAATCAATACAATCTTTATCCGGGATTATATACTGTTCATGTTGAAGACTCTCTCGGTTGTGAATACAGTCATTCTTATTCAATTCAGGAGTCAACCGGAAAAATAAATGTTTCATCTGCTTCCGTTTCACCTGTTACGGGATGTGGGACCAATCAAAATGGATCGGCTACCGTATCTATCAGTGGCGGAAGTAGTCCTTACCAAACTATTTGGTGGGATAATTCCGGTCAATCTTATAGCAGCGGAAATAATCTTCACAGCGGCTCATATAAAGTAATTGTAACGGATAATTCCGGTTGTACGGGATATACCTATGTGCATGTCCCGACAGAAAACGTAAGCATTCATGTCGAGTTGCAGGATTCGAGTACTACTTTTACCGGCTGCGATACTGTTCATTCGGGTAGTTTGTATTTTTGCGCACACGGAGGAGTAAAACCTTTTTCCATTAATCCGCCCTGGGCTATTTCTTCTTCTGTTTATGCGCTCAATAATTTGGGAGGTGGTTACTATCCTTTTACAATTACCGATGCGATGAATTGTTCATATACGGATTCCTTCCATATTGTTTCTTCGAATATTCAATTCACTGCTTCACCGTCTCATACTACTTGCATCGGTTGTTCTAATGGAAGTATTCATTTTGCTTTCGACGGAGGAATTGAACCTTATTCAATTTCATGGACACCCAATAATGGTATCTTAAACGACACTATTATCGAACAATTAACTGCAGGAATTTATACTGTTTGTATCACTGATTCTGCATTGTGTCAACTATGTTTGGATATAGAAATTTTTGATGATCCATTGAGCACAATCAAATCGGAAGCTGTTGGTAACTTGACTGTTTTGCCGGTTCCTTCCCGACAATATTTTATTTTGCATTTTGAGAATCCTACTGCTTCAAATTACAACCTTGAAATTCTTGATCTTTTAGGCAGAAACGTTCAATCTCAAAAAGTGTTTTCTTCGGTCGAGAATAGAATAAATACAGAAAAACTTTTTAATGGAGTTTATTTTCTCGTTTTAAAAGATGAAAATAATAGTGCATTTTCTGTAAAACAGATTATTGTTTCCAATTAGATATTAGTCTGGTGAAAGAGTTAATCATGTTGATTATGAAGTGATTTATTTGAGAAGCAAGATGGGAGATGCTCGTGTTTGCAGCACTTCAGGACATATCACTTTTCGAAGTGGCTTGTGTTACAAGTGTATGAATTGCGGAACAAGTAAGGGATGCAGTTAAAAACGGCAAATTGGCTTGGAATTAGTTTACCTATTCATTTACAGGGCAACCGGTGTAATCTATATTAAAGTAAAATGTTTTTTGATCCAATCTTTTAATATCCATATCGTGAAGATGGTCGGGTTTAAATGATGCACCAGTTCCTAAGTCAATATCGACTCCAATAATTCCCCAGGAAATCAAACTCAATAAAAAATTAATAATGAGAAAAGAAAATTTTTCATATTGATTTTGATTTAAGTGATACTAATGTATTAATTAAATCAAAATATCACAGTACTTATTTTGTAATTAAAAAAAAAGACTCCTTGCGAAGTCTTTTTTTGATTTATACAATTTACAATTTGTTTTTTCCGTGTTATTTTTTAAGAACCGGGAAGCCGCGCTTACGCATTAATGCATCACTAGTCGCATCTCTTCCTCGGAATTTCTTAAACCCTTCCTGTGGATCGATCGTATTACCTACAGAAAAAATGTATTTATTTAACCGCTCTGCAACAGCTTTGCTATAGGGGCCACCGCCTTCTGTAAATGCTTCGTAGGCGTCTGCCGTTAAAACATCCGACCATAAATAGCTATAGTAGCCGGCGGAATAATCATCCGAGCTGAAAATGTGTGCAAACTGAGGTAAACGATGACGCATAACAAGTTCTTTCGGCATTCCTAGTTTCTCAAGAGTGACACGTTCGAATTCTATCGGATCGATTTTTTCTTCTTTCGATAAATGAATTTTCATGTCTACCAAAGCACTTGATAGATATTCAGTAGTTGTAAATCCTTTGTTGAATTTAGATGCTTTTTCAATTCTCTCAACTAATGATTTTGGTATGGCTTGTCCGGTTTTATAATGTATGGCGAATTTAGCCAACACTTCCGGAGTCGATAACCAATGTTCCAAAAGTTGTGAAGGGAATTCAACATAGTCTCTTACCACATTGGTTCCGGATAGAGTAGGGTAAACCACATTCGAAGCAAGACCGTGAAGAGCGTGACCGAACTCATGGAAAAGCGTTGTTGCATCATCCCAGGAAATTAAAACCGGCTCACCATCTTTTCCTTTAATAAAATTAGAATTGTTTGAAACAATCGTTGTGATTTCTTTATCTACACGTTGTTGATTTCTGTATGCATTCATCCATGCACCTGAACGTTTTCCTTTTCTTGCATATGCATCGAAGTACCACAGACCAATTTGTTTTCCTGTAGTTTTATCTTTTACCTGCCAAACACGAACATCCGGATGATAAACCGGAACGTCTGTTACAGGTGTAAAACTGAAATTAAATAATTCGCCTGCAACCCAAAACATGCCTTCTCTTAATTTTTCAAGTTGCAAATATTGTTTCACTTCGTTTTGATCAAGGTCATAACGATCTTTTCTAACTTTCTCTGCATAATATCTGTAGTCCCATGGCTCAATTGTGATGTTGGCATTTTCTTTATTGGCCATTTCTTGCATATTTTTTACCTCTTCCTTTACCCGCTCAATTGCCGGAGTCCAAACACTTTCCATTAATTCAATTGCTTTCTCCGGAGTTTTGGCCATCGTGTTTTCTACGCGCCAATGTGCATGGCTGGCAAAACCTAATAGTTTAGCTCTATTCGCACGGAGTCTTAAAATATCCGTAATGATTGAATTGTTATCGTGTTCTCCGCCATTATTTCCGCGATTCACAAACATCTTCCAAACTTTTTCACGCAGCGATCTGTTATCGGAATAGGTTAAAAAAGGATCAACGGAAGAACGTGTATTGGTAATTACCCACGATCCGTTTAGCTTTCTTTGTGTTGCAGCATTCGATGCAGCCTCTTTTAAGGATTGAGGCAGGCCTGCAAGTTCCGCTTCTGTTTTTATTTCAACAGATAACTCGGATTCATCAGACATTAAATTCTGACTGAATTTAGTAAAAAGTCCTGCAAGATCCTGATTGATTTTAGAAAGTTGCTCTTTATTGGTTGCGTCAAGTTTTGCGCCTGCGTGAACGAAATTGGAATAATACAACCAGACCAGTCTTTGTTGTTCCGGATTTAATTTTTTCTTCTCAGGAGAATTATAAACAACTTCAATTCTCTTGAATAGTTTTTCATTCTGGGTTATTTTATCGTAGAATGCTGCAAGCTTGGGCGACATTTCAGTTTCTATCTCCTGAAATTCCGGTACATTCATGTTGGAACTCCAAATTCCAAATAAAGTTTGTACTCTGTCCATAGTCTTTCCCGCGCGTTCCATAGCCACGATTGTATTTTCAAAAGTCGGGGCAGATTTTGCACTTGCGATAACCTCCATTTCTTTCAGATTCTCTTCCATGGCTCCTTCAAGAGCCGGTTTGAATGACGAAATTTCAATTTTATCAAATGGAGGTATGCCTCCATAGGGGCCGCTCCAGGGTAGTTGAATTGGACTAATTTCAACCGTTGAAATTGTTTCTGTGTTCGGTTCTGTTTTGATTGTCTTTTCGTTTTTTAACGTAGATAATGGTGGAGTTCCGGCAAAAACCGGTACAGTTAATAGAAGCCAAAGTAATGTAGTATTTGTAGGCATGAGTGGTAAATATTTAGGTTTATCTTGCAAAAATAGAATAATGCTTGACTTTTAGGTTTCTAAAATAGTTAAACTAGGTTAATATTGTTTTTAAACAGATTTATTTCCAAATTTATAGGTCTAAATCGTTCATTTTTTTTAAAATTTGACAAAATGTTTATTCGAATTTTAATCCAATGTAGTTTATGGAATCTTTTCTTAAAGCAAACTTTACAGTAAATATAGATTTGTTGAAGAAGGTGCTATTATCACCTGCAGCAAAAAAAAATCCTGCTGAAGCATTATATCATAATAAGTCCCGGACAGTATTGTTTCGGTTGGAGGCACTCTCCCGAATTTGTCGGAGCATTTATGGAAAGAAAATATTTAAAGAAAGTTTTGAAACTTTTAAGTTAATGGAAGATGGCTTAGGAGCTATTGAATATTACGATGATTACTTTAGCGAATTTTCTTTAAATAAATCTCTGCCAAAAAAGTTTGCCAATTATTACAGCTTAAATGTTAAGGTTGAGAAGGACAAGCTAAACAAAAATATTACTGAAAATAATTATTGTTCGGATATTTTTTTTAAAAAAATAAATACAACACTCAGTGAAGTAAAATGGCTTTCAGCAAATGAGGAACGCAATGCATTCATTAATTTTTTGATAAAGCAATGTAGAAAAATCAGAGAGGACCTTGATTCCGGTGAATTGAATTTTTCTGATCTTGAAGGAGGAGTGCATGAAGTCCGAAGAAAAATTCGATGGCTAAGTATTTATGCTGCTGTTGTTAATGGAATCATTCAACTTAAAAAAAACAAAGTAGTAAGTCCCGGTTTTAAAAATTACCTGACACCGGAAATTATTAATTTACCTTTCAATAAAATGCCGGCTCCGGTAAAAGGAATAAAATCAATTTATATTCAGTCAGACAATTTTTATGCATTGAGTTGGATTATCAACGAACTGGGTATTTTGAAAGACGAAGGATTAAGAGTTCATTCAGTGGTCGATATGCTTAAAAAATCAGATATTTCGGATAAAAATGCTATTAAAAAAACTCTTCTGAACAATTGCCGTTCCATTCATATTTTATGTGAATCTGCAGAAAAAATAGTTGATGAATTTATCTATACCAATGGCGTTCTGGATAAAATAGAAAGAGATTTGAAACGAAGCGGAGAATTATAACCTAAACGTAAAAGTAAATTAAAGCAAACAAATAATTATTAACAGATACTTAACTATTGCCATTGACATTTAAATCAAACAATTCATTTTTTACAAGATTAAATTTTACATTCCAGAAGTAACTTCCCCCATCTAAAACTCTTACTTGCTCCTTTAACCACAATAAAGATTCCTCTTTTTCATTTCTCCAAAAGCAATTAATGTATAGTATTTTATTGCCGTTTGCATCGAAGAATCCGAAATATTGACGTTTATATTTTTTTAAATTCTTATCGATAACAGGAGTCTCATACTGATTTTGTCGATCAGTGTTCAATTCTTTTAATTGCAGGTTTAAGGCTTTTTCAGCCAAATCAATTTCACACTGGTTTGGAGTGAATTTACCTTTCCCCGGAAATATCTCCGGCGATTGCTCATTGAAAATGGCTATATCATAATTGGCTGTTTTTACTCTTTTGGAAAACGTGTTTTCTTGTCGAAAGATAAAATTGGCCTGTCCGGTTAAAAGTATAAGTGACAAAAAAAGTACAAGTGAAGAACGGAAAAAAGTCATTGAATTTCTTAATCAATTAACTTTAATTCCCGGGCAATTTCTTCAGAGCAGGCAAGAAAGTTATAGCTGTCAGTCCTTCTTATATTGGCTATTTGACGAATGCCATTCGTTTCATCAATGTTGAAGTAAATATAATTGCACCCGCTACTTTCAAGAATATTTTGAATCCTAACACCTAATTCATTATTTAAAACTTCCAGCAGCATGGTCGGGGAATGTTTTTTCAGATATTTACTATATCCTTCCAGCACTTCCGGTTCGTGTGTTTCAACATCCAGTTTAATTAAGTCAATTTTCTCAATTTTAAATTTCTCAACAATGGCATCCATTGTATCGATATCGATTGTTTCTTCATGAACATTAACCTCCGGTGGAAACCAGTTTTTATTAACAGTTACTGAAGTTGTATGCTCGAGGTCTGTATCGTAAATAATAGCGGTTCCTGTGCTGTTTGAAGCAGCTACTTGAAGACATTCAATATCGTAATGATTAATCGCAGTATTTTTAACAAGCTTTTCGAAAACTCTTTTTACGGGTTCTAAAGCAAATACTTTAGCATTTGGATTAACAGCTTGTGCAGTCAGACAAAAAATGCCGGTGTTGGCACCTAAGTCAAAAATTACATTACTTTTTTTTGATAATTCTATCCAAATTCTAAGTGAATGCTTTTCCCAACCATCACGAATACCCGACCAGAATACTTCATTTTCTATCTGATATCCGTAGTGGATCATTTTAAACCGATGTGTATCATCTACAGGTATTTCAATTTTTCCTTTGAAGTGTAAATGTTTGTAAACAGATTCAGGTGGAGAATAGAACCGTTTCACAGTTGTAAAGACTTGCTGCTTGAGAGGTATTGCATTATAGAATGTTTTAAATACGTTTCGAATGCTCTTTCTTATCATGGTCTTTATTTTTTTCGGATTCAATTCAAATCTGCTTTATAATTTTTCGAAGTAAGTAATCTTGATTTTTATCAAGTATAAAATCGAAAAATTCCTACTTGAGTTGGGTAAGATATTTCAAATGAAGTGCGTAATTTATTTAAATCCACGAACAGACCAAAATAATCCGTTAATAAGGTGAATTCATCCGTAAAACAACTGATTTTTGGACTTTCTTTCGTCAGAACCCTATTATTTTAGATAAAATTCAGGTGAAAAATATTTAATGGTTCTTAGTTTATATCTTTAAATCTCTTCTTAAAAGTTGACCATTCTTCATCAGACATCATGGATTCTTTGGGATTTGTCTTACCTTTTATGATGGAGATAATATTTTCAGCGCGTTCTTTTGAATCAGGATGAGTGCTTATCCAATAAACTTGATTTGGAATATTTTCTTTTTCATCTCCAAGTCGGTACAGAAAATTGGCAAATGGCTCGGGATCTATTTTTGCTTTTAGTAAATATTCTACGGATGTTAGGTCAGCTTCTCTTTCTAATGCTCTATCATATGCGCTGGAGGATAATAGTTTGCCGATTTCTTTTGCTATTTCCGGATTCCCTTTTCCCGATGTCATCGAAATCAGCATTCCTAATCCAACTTCCTTAACCAGTTTTTTCATCACATGATTTTTTTGCATGTGAGCAATTTCATGACCTAATACACCGCATAATTCTTCAGCGTTTTCACAATTTTCAATTAAGCCGGAAAAAACTACAAGGTGATTATTTGGTAAAGCAAATGCATTGATATCTGATTTTCTCAACACATGCAACTTGATACTGTTTTTATCAATCGAATTCGGGACGCAAATTTTATTAATTAAATTCTCCAACTTACTTTTTATGCTATCCGAATGAATTTCATTTTCAGTCTTACTCAAAAACTCCCAGAAAGTATCGCCTATTTTTTCTTCAGTCGATTTGGTTACACGCTCAATTTTGAAAATAGATACCCAATCAAACCTGCTAAAAAGAAAGTAGGTCGCGAAAAATAAAGCAACAAGCGTAATGAATTCGAATAATATTCTTTTCATACTATGGTTTGCAGATTAGGTTAGTGAGATTACCATAGAAATACCAAACGACATGTTTTCCTTTTCGCGTGGCGATGGCTGTATAAATTGTTGCAATAAAATCTACTAAATTGAAAAGAATAACAGTAATTAAATAAGCAATATAATTGGAAGTTATAACTTCATCACCAAAAGCAATAGAAATCGTCCACCAAAAGCTAATGCTATTCATGATTAATAACGAAGCTTGCGAAACTAATGCCTGCGTACAATGCCAACGAACATAATAAGTGTCCTTCCTGTTTCCCAGATAAAATATCAACGTCGCCAACAGATTTACTATGGGCAATGGAAGTCCGGCAATTACGGCTATTAACGACATTAAATAGCTATTCGATGCTTTCTCTGCCTCGTGTTCTCCCGGTGTATAAATGAAATTATTGCTTGAATTCATAGATGCTTATATATATTCCAAATCCAGTTTCCAATTACCAAAGCGATTAGAGGAATCGAATACTGTTTCCTTATTATTACTAATTCTGATTTTCTATATATGTGATAGAAACTTTCTTTCTTTCGCAGGAAGTCGAAAATTATCCACAGGGGAGCTACCAATAAGATTAAACTAATGATTAAACCAAATGGGTTAATAAAAATAGAGTCAATCAAGTGTCCATTCCATAGAGCGATTACCGATCGCGTCGAACCACAAGCGGGGCAGGGGATATGCAGTACGTTCTTAATCATGCATACGTTTAACTCGCTTGCAGGAGCAGAATCGGATTGATTCAGTACATATCCAAACCATGCATACCCTAACAGGCATGCAACCAAAATTAACCTATAAAGTTTAATTCGTTTCAAATCAAAGTTATTGAAGGAATTGTTGAATTTTAATCATGTTTTTCTCCCTTGTAGCGCCCATAATCATAAACCAATCGATGATTGCCCAAATACCGAGTCCTCCGCAGGTAAGTAGTTTACCTACGCCAAGCCCGGTATCGCCAATCATAAACCGATCTATTCCCAGACTTCCGGCAAGTAGTGAAACAATTAAGCTGATAGTTGGATCTTTAAATTGAAGAGTCTGTATCATTCCCCATTTCGAATCTTCAATCTGCAGCAAACGATCGCGAATTTGCATCACATGATGACTTTCAAAGTATTTACCATTAGTCATAATGAACATATCAACTTTTTGTGAATCCATTTTAATTTTTTTTTCAATTTGTTTTCCTACTCATTTGGCTTTTCGGTGCCGCCTCGTTTTTAATGTGATTGCTGAACTTCACGTAAAATTGTAAAAGATAAAATTTAAAATAGTGATGAGCTATTCCATATGACCGGATGTCAAATGAAACAATTTGTTAATCATAACATCAAGAATGTTATTTTTAATAAATAGATAAGTGCAAATCGTTTTATTAAAAATCAGTATGACAAATTTCTTTGCCTAGCCGATGCAATATTAAAAAAATAAAAACAGGGAAAAAGTATTATTATTATTTTTTAATTCCGCCAAACTTCCACGAATTGCCGTTACGGAAGATAATATAAACGGAATTGGGATCTATTTCTGGAAATGAATGCATCCAGTCTTCAATCATTTTCTTCGAAATATAGGCAGTTTGCGGCGTAACGAGCTGATCAAATGCGACATGTCTGAAGAATAGAAAGGATCGTTTTGATATCCACTTTGAATAATCGTACAAAGGGAAATTTTTGAAAACAGATGACAGGGAAATTACATGGGCGTAAACAAAATAAGGAATAGTTAGGGGAGTAGCAATTAAGTATTTGGTAACCCACCAAGGGAGCCGGGAAGCTACTTTTCTGATCGGATCAACAACATTTATTATTATTCCATTGCCTTCTTTTGCATATACCCAACAATGAAATCTGCCTCCGGGTTTCGTATTTCTGATTACCGATGTTAACCCATCGAAGGGATTTTTTAAGTGATGTAAAACACCAATACAATAGGCAATATCATATCTGTCTTTATTATCAAAAGTTGTGAGATCGTTTTGAACAACTTCGAAATTCTTAAAACCTGTTTGTTCCATGTTAGACTTACATGTTTTCACGGAAGCCCCCAAATCCACACCGGTTATGAATGAAGGATTCCAGGAAGCAATATGTGTAAGTAAACTGCCATTGCCACAGCCCAGTTCGAGGATTGCTTTATTTTCTACATCCTTTCGTTGAATAGGCGCAAACCAGTCTTCAAATTGTTCGGTTGTATAAACAGATCCCGCAGGAAGATTGTTCCATGAGTTTGCAAATGCATCTGCTGTCTTTTGATCCTTGATTTCGATCGTTTCTGTATTCACAGGAAGTAAGTTTTATATTGGAAGTAAGTTGTTATATACCCGTACAATATATTGAAAAACCAATCTTGAAAATCAGAGATTATCAATAAGTTTACCCCCCTAAATTGTTAAAAACATTCTGTTAATTTTAAATCAATAAATCGTTAGTTCAACTGCTCATAAAACTGCCCTAATTTACCGGCAACCGATTCATTCGAATAATTTTCTTCCACAAATTTCCGTCCTTCTAATCCGATTTTTTTACACCATTCGAGATCTTCCAAGCAACGCTGTATGGTTGAAATAAATTCTTCCTGCGTATCTGCAATCAAAATGTTTTTTCCATTCTCAACGGGAATTCCTTCAGCACCAATGGTAGTTGAAACAATTGTTTTTCCCAAAGCCAGTCCTTGAATTATTTTTACCCGCATGCCGCTCCCCGAAAGTAAAGGAACAATCATAATTTGTTTGGTTCGCATATAGTCAAAAGCATCCTCAATTTTGTCTTCACAGATTACATTGGACAGATTTCTATCCCTGATTTCAGCAGGAAAACTCCTGCCTGCCAGGAACAATAAGAGATCAGGAAATAGCAGATGAATCTTCTGCCAACAGTTATTTAAAAACCAACTGACTCCTTCTACATTTGGCATCCAGTCCATCGAACCTAAATGAAAAAGGCATAACTGTGTTTTTTCGGATTCATTAAAAATATACTCCTTAATATCCAGACTCATTGATAACGTGAGGAGAGGTTTGTTGTATGAAAAGCTTAAAAATATTTTTTCATCTACATTTGTAATTGGAACAAGTGCATCAATTAATCCTAATACGTTGAGTTCATAAGTCTTCATTCTCGAAGCAAGAAATTCAAGATAAAATTTCTTGAAGAAGTTGGTTTCCTGTGAGGATAAACGCTGCCAGATAATGTGTTCAACATTGTGTGCTCGCAAAACAATTTTCGCTTTGGAGTTTTTTCTGATACAATCGATATAAGGTGTTGCAAAAAGTGTTTCGAGCTGAACAATATCAAAATTATTTTCGCTCAGTATTTTAGTGAGTGCGGCTTCTGCTTCCTTGGAAAAAAATCGTTCTACATTGTAGGAGCCTTTAGTAAGCAGATTCTTTAAAGCTCCAGATATTGTAATACCGGTATCGATTGAAACGTAATGAAAATTTATTTTCGTTTTTAATTCTGCAGGAATTGTTGCTGGATCAACATGGTGCTTATTAGTGTTTAAAGAAAACTGGTGTACTTCATGTCCCGCTTCTGCAAGAGCCAATGCCATATTCATCATCACAATGTTTCCTCCATCGGTGGATGGATAAGGCAAGCGATGACAGATTTGTAAAATTTTCAAAACAGCGAATATCTTTTAATGGTAAATGTTTGGAATTTTTGAGGTGATTCTACAAATTCTCATCGTTTATTTTTTAAAATTTTTCTAAAGAATTTTCTGTAGGATTCTTTATCGAATAAAGCACTATCTGTTGCAGCCTTATATGAAAGGAAGATACCAATAGGAAGCAATACCACGGAAGAAATCCACATGCCTTTCCAGGGTGGAATAACACCTTCGCGGGCAAATTTTTCACCCGAAATGGAAATGACATGATAAATCACAAAGAAGATGATGGACACAACAACGGGCATTCCTAATCCACCTTTTCGGATGATGGCACCCAGAGGCGCGCCAATGAAAAAGAGTATCAGGCAAGCAAAGGATAGTGTAAACTTTCTTTGCCATTCTATTTGATGTTTGGCCAGACTTTTCGAGCGAATTTCTATTTCCATTACAGTGTCGTCTGTAATGTTTTTTACATTTCTTGCGGCATAAGAGGCTGATGAAATCAATATTCTCTTTCTGTCTTGTGGAAAGTTGTCGATAAATTTCGGTTGAGTAAAACCGGTTTTTTTTGGCTTGCCCAATTTTACACTGTCGATCATTAAAGTATTGAGCATGGTGCTGTAAAACTCAACCTTCTTATCAGTTAGTTTTTTCTTTATTGAATCAGAGGCATAGGTGAGTTGTCCCAGATTAAGCATCTGGTAATTGTCCTTGAACAATTGTTCATTGGTACGTGTCATCTTAAAAGAACTCAGATCGAATTTTACCTGTTGTTCCAGAAATTCTGTTCGCATGAATGGTCGCGACCTTCTTCCGGGTTTATCTTCCCGCTCTTCATAACTGGAACCGTTGAATAAAGTAAGTAGCAGATAGCGTTCATCATCTGACATGGCCATTTTGCCTTTTTCTGCCATAATAAGTTTAGCATTGCCCCGACTTTCGGAATGATCATAAATCATTACTTCTCTTATCGTTTTTCCATCACTGTCTTTCTTTCCGATTCGAATAGAATAACCGTCGATACCATTATAAAAAATACCTTCCTTTATCATCAAAGCCGGCTTTTGTTGACGGACATCGTACAATAATGCATTCATTTTCAGGTTAGCAACAGGTAATACGTTATTGCTGAAAAAGAATGCAGAAAAACAGATGGCTATAGCGGTAACCGTAAGCGGTCTCATGACTCTTTGAAGCGAAACACCGGCTGATTTAAATGCTGTTAACTCAAAGTGTTCTGCCAGGTTGCCAAACGTCATAATTGAAGAAAGGAGCAAAGACAAGGGAAGAGCAAGAGGAACCAGCGTAACAGACACATAAACCATCAACTTGATGATAATGATCCAGTCAAGGCCTTTCCCCACTAAATCGTCTATGTATTTCCACAGAAACTGCATCAGTAGAACGAAAAGTGAGATAAGGAAGGTCAGAACCATGGGTCCGGCAAAAGCCCTTAAAACGAGTAGAGTTAATTTCTTCACACTATATTTGCCTTTCAAGAATATCGCATGCAAGTTACAAATTTGAATTTTAGTCGTGCTGAAAGTGAGGCTTTACGCGAGCAAAATTTTTTCTTGCTTAAGGACAGTTCAACTAAAAAGCTGGTTGCCATGCTAGGAGAGCTCGAAAAAAGGTTAACGGTTGAGTTTGAGAAATCCGGAATTGAGATGGAAGGACTTAAATTTCGTGCCGGAAAAATTTTCCGGGGAGAAAACTATCAGTTATTTCCCTATGTTGTTTTGGACTATCCACGACAGTTTTCGACCGAATCGATTTTTGCTTTTAGGACAATGTTTTGGTGGGGACATGAATTTAGTTTCACGCTTCATTTACAGGGAAGCTCACTGAAACATTTCCGTCAGACACTAATTAAGAACAAGCATTTATTAAAAGGAAAAGGAATTTACTTTTGTGTAAATGATTCACCCTGGCAGTACCACTTTGGCAATGACAATTATCTGCCCGTTGAAGAAATTACTGATGAGCATTTATGGCAAAATGCTGCATTCATAAAGTTAAGTTCAAGAATACCGGTTGACAAGCACGATGAAGTCGTCTCGTTTGGAGTGGAGATGTTTTCATTATTCATGAAAATACTAAAGTGATCAGGATCCGATTATATGCATGAGAGTATGAATCTGGCTGTCCCAAAGCATTTTATTTGCTTCTTTTTCATCCTCATCTGCAAAGTCGGTAATAATTAAAGCAACATCACCGGTGATTTCATCCTGCTGAATCTCAAATTGAAAAAAGGTTTCGTCTTTTTTATCATCAGTAACCCATTTATAGCGAATAAGTGAATAGTCTTTTTTACTAACAATTTGAGCACGCTGTTCTGTCCCATCCCAATGGAAAATAAAATCGCCTTCACGAACGGTTACTTTATCGGCAAACCATTCTTCCAGACTGCTAGCATTACTGAGGTAGTTAAAAAGGATCTTTGGAGACGATTTTATCTCAAACTCAATACTGTATTTTTGATTTTTCTTTGATTTTACTTCTTGCTTCACGATTGAAAATTTAATTGGCGGTATTCATTACCGGGTAGGCGCTCAATATAGGCATTTTATTTCAGTTTAGTTAGAATGAAATTTTTAAAAAAGGAGATTGGGAGAGAACGTGGCTGCTTTTTTGCCCAGGTTAAAAATAGATTTTACCCTTAACCTTAACAAAAAAACTATCCACATATTAATTTTTGCGGAAAATTCAGAATGGTCTATTGGAAGTAGGCGCGCAGTAATGAATATCAAAGATTTTTTTATTGGTAATTTCAAATAATAAATTGAAAAAGAAAAAAAATTAATTTAAAAAGTGCACTGTTGACAGTTACTGTGCACAGTATACTGATAAAAGTAGCGAGAGGGGGAGTCGAACCCCCGACCTCAGGGTTATGAATCCTGCGCTCTAACCATCTGAGCTACCTCGCCATTTTGGGGCTGCAAATATCCGAATTGATTTCTTTTTTACAACAATCAATTTTCAATTACTTGCAGATCACTGGCATTAAAATAAAATGAAGTTCGGGAAATCAACTTTGTCGATTTCCCGAACTTCTTTCAGTAACAAAAAACCCGGTTGAAACCGGGTTCATTTACTATTGCGGGCTTTCCGATTTTTTTACTTCCTGAATTGCATCACGCATTTCCTGGCAGGCACGTTTTACATCTTGCAGACCTTTACGAACGCGGGTTCCTGCAGCGGCATTGCCTTTCTCAGAAAATTTAATAACATCTTCTTCGATAGAGGCTAACAATTGTTTGATTTTTTCGTACTCTTTCATTGTTTTTAGTTTTTAGGATTAATAATCAGTGTATGTGGGGTTCTCTTTACTTGGTATTAAAATGCAGCAATCTTATCAGACATGTATTCTCCTGCTTTCAGTTTTACATATCCTTTTGAAAATGCATCAATCGTATATTCAACATCTTTTATTGTATGGGATGCAGTTGGAATGAGTCGTAAAATAATAATTCCTTTCGGTACTACAGGATACACAACCATCGAACAGAAGATGTCGTAATTTTCACGCATATCATAAATGAGGTTCGTTGCTTCACCAATGGTTCCACTCATGTAAACCGGTGTTACGGGTGATTGCGTTTTTCCAATATCAAAACCGGCTTTCTTAAGTCCGCTTTGCAGCGCATTAACTACTTTCCATAAATCGTCTTTCAATTCCGGCTTGCTGCGAAGTAATTCAAGTCGCTTCAATGCACCAATTACCAAAGCAGAAGGGAGGGACTTGGCAAAAATTTGTGAACGCATGTTGTACCTTAGGTATTCAACAACGTCTTCACGACTGGAAATAAATCCGCCAATCATGGCCATACTTTTTGCAAAGGTTCCAAAATAAATATCGATCTGATCCTGCACTCCTTGCTCTTCACCGGTTCCGGCTCCGGTTTTTCCCATTGTTCCGAATCCATGTGCATCGTCAACAAATAAGCGGAAATCAAAACGCTCTTTCAAGGCAACGATTTCTTTCAACTTACCCATATCGCCGCTCATTCCGAAAACTCCTTCTGTAATGACTAATATCGATCCTCCGGTTTCACGAACAATTCTTTTTGCGCGCTCCAATTGTTTCGCACAGTTTTCAATATCGTTGTGAGGGAATACAAATCTTTTTCCCATGTGTAGTCTGACACCATCAATTATGCAGGCGTGACTTTCACTATCGTATACGATTACATCGTGACGGTCAACCAGACAATCTATTGCTGATACCATTCCCTGATATCCGTAATTCAATAAAATCGTATCTTCTTTTCCCATAAAAGAGGAAAGTTCCGACTCCAACTTCTCATGCTGGTTAGTATTTCCCGACATCATTCGGGCACCCATCGGTGAAGCAAAACCATATTGTTTGGCTCCTTCTAAATCAGCCAAACGCACTTCCGGATGATTGGCTAAACCTAAATAGTTATTGAGACTCCATATCAATCGCTCTTTGCCTCTAAAAGTCATTCGCGTTCCAATATCTCCTTCCAACTTAGGGAATGTAAAATATCCATGAGAATCTTTTGCATGTTGACCGATTGGCCCCCTGTTGTTTTTTATTTTTTCAAATAAATCCACCTTATTATTTTTTAGTATTACTTAAATGGGGAACAAAAATTTAATTTCTGAATAATATCGAAACCTTCTTTTTTATCTCCTTCTTAGGCAAAAGTAAATATTTTGGAATAAAAACAAACTTTTTATTCTTTTTGAATTTGGTATTATTCCATTTTGTCTAAATCGAGTAAATTTTTAAAGATGATACATGGCTTAAATATACTTTAAGTATATTGATTTAAAATATTGATATATAGTACTATATGATATATTTTTAATAATTATTAATTAACCGAATATCAATGCTTTATTGTAGGATTGAATTAATAAATGCAAATTTACCATCAAATAAAATCCCTCATGAAGTATATTTTTTGCCTTTTGCTGATTGCTATCAGCACAAATACCTATTCCCAAAATCTTCAATTAAGAGCTAATTTATCATATGGCTCTACTTCACTATCTAATATTGGAGGATATACAGATTCACTTGACAATGAATATGCTCTTGTAGGAACTTATAATGGATTGGATGTTGTTGATGTAACAGATCCAGCCAATCCTGTTATTCGATTTTCTGTAACAGGTCCTCAATCGGATTGGCGAGAAGTTAAAACGTATAGAAAATACGCTTATATAGCCACAGAAGGCGGTGGTGGATTAACAGTCGTCGACTTAAGTAATTTACCTGCTTCTATCAATCAAAAACAATATACAGGTGATGGTGTTATTTCCGGTCAGCTCGATGCCATTCATGCTTTGCATTGCGATACTGCAAAAGGTTTTTTATATCTCTACGGCTGTAGTTTCAATCAGGGAAATACGGTGTTCATCGATCTTCAAGATCCATGGAATCCTGTCTATGCCGGTGAATATGTGTTTCCCGGTAGCGGTAGTGATATTTACGTACATGATGGATTTGCTATGAACGATACTCTTTATGAAGGACATATCTACCCCGGATTTTTTGCTGTTGTAGATGTTACCAATAAATCAAATCCCATTCTTTTAGCTACTCAAACTACACCAACTTCTTATACTCACAATACCTGGTTATCAGATGATCATCGTACATTATTTACTACAGATGAAAATTCCGGTTCTTTTCTTGGTGCATATGATGTATCTGATTTAAGCAACATTAGAGAATTATCCAGATATCAGACAAACCCGGGATCCGGAGCAATCGTTCACAATACCCATATCTTAAATGATTATGCTGTTACTTCCTGGTATAAAGAAGGAGTTGTTATTGTCGATGTTGCACGTCCTGCAAATCCAATTGAAGTGGGCAGATACGATACCTATCCTCAGGGATCTGGCGATGGATTTAATGGTTGCTGGGGAGTATTTCCTTTTTTACCTTCAGGAACTGTAGTAGCTTCCGATATCGATAATGGTTTATTCGTTTTGACTCCAACTTACATCCGTGGTTGTTACTTGGAAGGTGTTGTCACTGATAGCATCACCGGTACTTTGTTAAGTGGTGCTTTGGTTGAAGTACTTGTTGCCAATCTCAGCAGAACATCAGATGCCTCCGGCGAATTCCGAACCGGAACAGCTGTTGCCGGCACTTATGATATTCAGGTTAGCAGACCGGGTTATTACACCAAAATTATTACCGGTATTAGTCTTTCAAACGGTGTTCTTACCAATCTCAATATTCAATTAGCTCCACTTCCCAATTACCCTTTCTCCGGCGTTGTAACAGATAGTCTTACCGGACTACCCGTTTCCAATGTAACTGTAGTTTTAGAAAGCAACGATTTAACTTATACTGCCACATCTAATTCCAATGGACTCTTTACTTTTCCGGGAGTAGTGTTAGATACTTATACCATGATCACCGGAAAATGGGGATATCAGACATCTTGTAAGTCAATTACACTGGTACAAAGTATGCCGATTGATGCCATTCTGGCTCCGGGATATTACGACGACTTTACTTTGGATTTCGGATGGTCAGTCATGGGAAGCTCAAATAACGCATGGGAAAGAGGCGAGCCGGTTGGAACATACAATGGGAATAATGTTGAGATTAATCCGGAAGACGATGTTACCGGCGATTGCGGAACAAAGTGTTTTGTTACCGACAATGGTGGCGCTCCTTACAATGCCAACGATGTGGATAATGGAAATACGATTCTTACATCTCCTGTTTTTGATGCTACGATTTATCAGAATCCTATTTTGAATTACTATAGACGTTATCTCGATATTGATGGTGTCGGACAACCAAACGATTCAATGCGGATTACAATTTCCAACGGAAGCACATCTGTTCGTCTGGAAACCATTGCAGAAAACGATCCCACGAATGGAACTTGGCAATTCGCTTCATTCCCACTTCAATCCTATATTACTTTAACTGCCAATATGCAATTTAGTGTTGAAGTATATGATGATGCTCCGGGAAATATTGTAGAAGGCGCCTTAGATGAGTTTTCCGTCACCGGAATTATTATCACGGGTATCGAATCGCCCAAAAACAATTCGCAAGCATTGCAAGTATTTCCCAATCCATTTTTTGAAAATTTTACCATTGATATAAAAGATATTTCCGGAAGCGCAGGTGGTGAAGTCTTATTAAAAGACATTTTAGGTAAAACTGTTTTTCAAAAACATATTTCCGGTAATACAACATTCAACATCGGTAGTGATTTATCTCCCGGTATTTACATGTTAAGCTGGAATGATGGAAAAAATTCGGTCGTGAGAAAATTAATTAAGGAAAGTATTCGTTAAGAGCTGCAGTTTGTGAAAAAGGAATGCAAAAATTAACAAATAATCCTTATCTTTGCCGCTTCATGAAAAACCGTCTTTTTGCTATTTTTTCAATGTTTTTGCTGTTCTCTTCGTGCAGCAACTATAGTCGTATTCAAAAAGGACGCGATATGGATGCCAAATTGGATCTGGCTATCAAATTGTACGATAAGGGTTCGTTCTATAAAGCACTCCCTTTGTTAGAGGAATTGATTACCGTTTACAGGGGTACGAAAAAGGCCGAGAAAACCTATTACTACTACGCTTATACGAATTACCGCTTAGGTGATTTCGAAGGTGCCGCTTACGATTTCGAGACGTTTGCAAAAACATATCCTTCCAGCGAATTTGCAGAAGAATGTGCTTACATGCATGCCTATTGTTATTATGAAAATTCTCCCGAATTTAATCTGGATCAGTCAAGCACAATTAAAGCGATCAATGAATTGCAGTTATTTGCCGACCGTTATCCCGGAAGCACAAAACTCGAACAATGTAACCGCTTAATCGATCAGCTTAGGAACAAACTGGAATTGAAAAGCTATTCCAATGCCCAGATGTATTATGATATGGAATCCTATAAGGCTGCCATAACCTCCTATAAAAATTTATTACACGATTATCCTTCCACTCAATTCCGCGAAGAAGCATTGTTTCGAATCCTGAAGTCATCTTTCCTTTATGCCGAAAACAGCATCGATGCAAAAAAACCGGAGCGCTATGAAGAAACGATTGCTGCTTATACACAGTTCGTCAGTGCATTCCCGGAGAGCAGACAGAAAGAAAAAGCAGATGATATTTTAACGATCACCCAAAAAAAACTGAGTAAAATAAATTCTACAGCAAAAAAATAATCTCAAAATTATATCCAGATGAATTATAAATCAGAAGCAAGCACCACCGTTACCCGTAATATTCCTGACTTCGACAGGAAAACAGGTAATGTTTACGAAACTCTCGTCGTAATTTCTAAACGTGCAAATCAGATTGCCAGCGAAATGAAAGAAGAGCTTAATTCCAAATTATCTGAATTCAATTCGACGACAGATAACTTAGAAGAAATATTCGAAAACCGCGAGCAAATCGAAATCTCTAAATATTACGAGCGTCTTCCAAAACCAACTTTAATTGCTGTTCAGGAATACACAGAGAATAAAATTTATTACAGAAATCCTTCCAAGGAAACTACCAATGACCTGTAATCAACATTAAACTTATCGAATGAAATCCAGGACATAATTGTTTTGGATTTTTTCGTTTACAAAGTATATCATGCGCGGAAAAAAAATATTAGTCGGAGTAACCGGTAGCATTGCAGCCTACAAATCTGCAATGCTCGTGCGCCTGCTTGTTAAAGCCGGTGCCGAAGTTCGTGTTGTTATGACACCCTCCGCGAAAGAGTTTATTACCCCGCTAACACTTTCCGTACTTTCTAAAAATCCTGTCACTATTGAATCGCACAATAAAGAAACCGGTGAATGGACCAATCATGTTGAAGCGGGAATGTGGGCCGATGCATTTGTCATCGCTCCTGCATCTGCAAATACACTTGCTAAAATGGTTTATGGGATGGCCGACAACCAGTTATTGACCTGTTATCTTTCAGCGCGATGCTCCGTTTTTATTGCTCCTGCCATGGACCTGGATATGCTTCAGCATCCATCCGTGCAAGCAAATATCAACAAATTAAAATCGTATAAGAACCATCATTTCATCTCTCCGACGGAAGGAGAACTCGCCAGCGGATTAACAGGTGAAGGCCGCATGGAAGAGCCGGAAATGATTTTTAAAAAACTGGAAGATTTTTTTTTCACTAATCTGCCCTTAAAAGGGATGAAAGCGCTCGTCACAGCAGGGCCAACGCATGAAGCCATTGATCCCGTCAGGTTTATCGGTAATCGTTCGTCCGGGAAAATGGGCTTTGCCATTGCCGAAGAACTTTCTAAACGTGGTGCAACAGTAAAGCTGGTGACCGGCCCAAGTGATTTATCTGTTAAAGATAAAGCCATCGACCGGTCTGATGTTGAATCAGCCGAGGAAATGTACAATGCATGCATGAAGGATTTCTCCGATATGGATATCATCGTCATGTCTGCCGCTGTGGCGGATTTTCGTCCCGATGTTTCAGCCGACAAAAAAATCAGTAAAAAAAATAATACACTTTCGCTTTCGTTAGTTCCTACACAGGATATTTTAAAAAACATGGGCGAAAAGAAAAATAAGAATCAGGTGCTCGTTGGTTTTGCCCTGGAAACAGACAACGAACATGCAAATGCGAAGGATAAGTTGGAAAGAAAAAACCTCGATCTCATCGTACTTAATTCGCTGAATGATTCCGGTGCAGGATTCGATGTCGATACTAATAAAGTGACATTTATCGAACGCTCCGGAAAAGAAAGATCTTTCGATAAGAAACTCAAAACAGAAGTGGCAAAAGACCTTGTTGATGCTATCATGGATTCACTTAAAAAATAAAAAGATGTTCAGATTAACTTCCATACTTTCTCTTTGTTTATTGATAAACATTTCATCTTTCGGTCAGGAATTGAATTGCACCGTTTCTGTTTTGACACCTCAAATTCAGGCCAGCGACAAATCGATTTATGAAAAGCTGCAGACGGAATTACGCGATTTTATGAATAGCAGAAAATGGACAAACGATGATTTCCTCAATCAAGAGAGAATCGAATGCAGCATTGTGATTACCATTTCAGAACGTGTATCGACAGACGAATTCAAAGCAAAGATTCAGGTTCAATCCCGCCGACCGGTTTATAAGAGCTCTTACGATTCACCGATGTTCAACCACCAGGATAATGATTTCAATTTTCGTTACGTACAGGATCAGTTGATTGAATTCGATGAGTCGAATATCAATTCGAACCTGACTGCCGTATTGGGTTATTATGCATATATCATCATCGGATTGGACTACGATTCATTTTCTCCTGAAGGAGGAACTCCGTATTTTTTAAAAGCACAAACAATCGTCAACAATGCGCAAAACATTTCAGATCGCGGTTGGAGAGCTTTTGAGGGCTCCAGAAACCGCTATTGGTTGGTAGAAAATTTAATGAACGTAAGTTTTAAACCGCTTAGAAATTTCATTTATACTTACCATCGTCTTGGCTTCGATAAATTTTCCGAGAGTCTGACAGATGCAAGAGCAGAAATCACCAATCGATTACCGGATATAAGAAGAGTATATGAAGATAAACCGAATTCATTCTTTATGCAGACATTTTTCACAGCGAAAGCAGATGAACTCATTAATTTATATTCTCAGGCAACAAATGATGAAAAGACAAGAGCCATTCAAATTTTTTCACTTGTTGATCCTGCCAACACACTAAAATATCAAACTATTAGCGGTGGAAAATAAAAGAAATTTTATTTCAAAAAATACACCGAATTATTAAATCATTATCCAACCCTCAAAAAACCAGTAATGAGTCTTAAATGCGGAATTGTCGGATTACCGAATGTAGGTAAATCGACATTGTTTAATTGTTTATCGAATGCAAAAGCACAGGCAGCAAATTTTCCTTTTTGTACCATCGAGCCCAATATCGGTGTGATCACCGTTCCGGATGATCGGTTAAACGTTTTAGAAAAATTAGTAAAGCCCCAACGCGTATTGCCAACTACAATTGAAATAGTTGATATTGCCGGATTGGTTCGTGGCGCAAGCAAAGGCGAAGGATTAGGCAATCAGTTTCTCAGCAACATTCGCGAATGCGATGCGATTATACATGTTGTTCGTTGTTTTGAAGATCCCAACGTTGTGCACGTGGATGGCTCTGTTAATCCGGTACGAGATAAAGGAACCATCGATATCGAACTTCAATTTAAAGACCTGGAGAGTGTAGAGCGTAAAATGTCCCGTACTGAGAAGATGGCTAAATCCGGTGGCGATAAAGATGCCAAGAAGTGCATGGAAGTTCTTCAGATTTATAAAACACATCTTGAGCAAGGGAAATCTGCCAGAAGCGCTCCTGTTACGGAAGAGGATAAAAGATTTATTGACGATATTTTTCTGCTGACAGCTAAGCCGGTATTGTATGTATGCAACGTCGACGAAGGTTCTGTCGTTAACGGAAATAAACTGGTCGACGCACTGAAGAATGAAGTAAAGGATGAGGATGCGGAAGTGTTAGTTATTGCCGCAGCTATTGAAGCAGAAATAACCCAGTTAGAAAGCTATGAAGACAGAGTGGCCTTTCTGAAAGATCTTGGACTGAATGAATCGGGTGTAAGTAAACTTATTAAAGCCGCATACAGATTACTGAATTTGTCAACGTATTTTACCGCAGGAGAAAAGGAAGTAAGAGCATGGACAATTACTAAAGGCATGTATGCACCTCAGGCCGCAGCCGTCATCCATACCGATTTTGAAAAAGGATTTATCAAAGCGGAAGTTATTCGTTACGATGATTTCATCAAATTTGGTTCCGAATCTGCTTGCAGAGATGCCGGGAAATTAAGTATCGAAGGAAAAGAATATTTAGTGAATGACGGCGATGTCATGCATTTTAGATTCAATGTTTAATTGTTGAAAATTACATTCTTAAATAAGTTAAAAATTCAGCACCTTGACTACCATTTTTCTGATAGCAACAATTCTTGTAAGTGCACTTGCATTTCAAAATCAGGAAGTTTACCGAAAGCTGATCTTTAATCCTTATACCATTCATACACAAAAGCAATGGTACCGGTTTTTCACTTCCGGTCTCATACATGCCGACGTTGTTCATCTGGCGATAAACATGCTTGTCTTATATTCTTTCGGAGGCGCAGTCGAATATTATTACTCTGAAGCATTCGGCGAACGTGGTGCATTTTATTTTTTCTTATTATATGTTAGCTCTTTAATGATGTCGTTGGTACCTACTTTCAATTCACATAAAACAAATATTATGTACAATGGATTGGGTGCTTCCGGCGCCGTATCCGCAGTGGTTTTTGCTTCTATACTTTTTGCTCCTGTCAATAAGATGTGTCTTTACGGTATCATTTGTTTACCCGGAGTCATCTTTGGTGTATTGTATCTCGCTTATTGCGTCTATATGGGTAAGAAGGGGGGCGACAACATCAATCACAGTGCTCACATGTGGGGAGCGATTTACGGATTCGCATATACCGTTTTATTACAACCTTCTTTGTTGGCCAATTTCTTTTCTCAATTATTCAATTTCAGCAATGCCCTCTGAGAACAAAGCCATATTCCTCGACCGTGACGGAGTTTTAATTCGTGAACGTGGCGACTATACCTGGTTGCTGGACGACTTAAAAGTTAACGACGGTGTAGTGGAAGCCCTAAAAAAATTCTCGGACGCAGGTTTTCTGTTAATTGTTATTTCCAATCAGGCAGGCATAGCAAAAGGTATATATACAAAAGAACAAGCCGATTATCTGCATGTACACCTCGAAAGATTTTTCGCAGTAAAAGGTATTCGAATAGCCGAATTTTATTATTGCCCGCATCATCCGACAATTAGTAATTGTATATGCAGAAAACCGGATTCTCAATTACTTGAAAAAGCCATTGCCCGATTTAAAATAAATCCTTCTATTTCCTGGTTTATCGGCGACGCAGACCGGGATGTTGAAGCCGGGAAAAAAGCCGGAGTACGTACTTATAAGTTAGAAGTAAATGGAAAGTTCGATTCTATTTTGCAATTGATTACCGAAGTTTAACTTTAACTTTAACTTTAAAAATATTTAAGCAACTGTTTTCCTATTCATCTTAATCAGGTAACTTTGCATGAATCCCTATGTCAACAACCTTTTTAAACCTCAACGGTAATATTGTCGATGCTTCACAGCCCGTTTTTACGGCTGCGAACAGGGCTTTCCGTTATGGCGATGCTGTTTTTGAAACCATTCGGTTAATGAATGGTGAAATTCTCTTTTTTGAAAAACACCTCGCTCGGTTGACAAGAAGTATGGAATTACTCGGTATGAATCTTCACGATGATCTGACTTTTCATAATCTTTACCTTACAATAAGACATCTCGATCAGGTAAATAAGCTTAAAGGTAATGGCAGAATTCGGCTGGAAGTTTTCCGGAATGATGGTGGTTTATACACTCCTTATAGCAACGATGTCTCCTATGTTATAGAAACTTCTCCTGTAGCAGCCGAAAATTACCGACTGAATGATATAGGTTTAAAAATTGAGTTGTATACGGATATCAAGAAGCCGGTCAGCAGGTTATCTAATCTGAAGTCATCAAATGCTTTATACTATGTGATGGCAGGATTGCATAAAAATAAATTGAAAACAGGTGATTGCCTGGTTTTAAATACCGATGGCAGGATTGCCGAAGCTATCAGTTCAAATATCTTTTTAGTGAAAGGAAAAACGGTTTCTACGCCTTCTTTAACCGAAGCTTGTGTTGCCGGAATTATGAGAGATAACATTATTGAACACCTGAAGATGCAGCGCTTGTCTGTTATCGAAAAGGGAATAGCAATTGAAGATGTCCTTCAAGCCGATGAAATCTTCCTGACAGATGTTATTAATGGAATTCGTTGGGTAGGTGCTTTTCGGGATAAACGGTACTTTAATACCTTTTCCAGAGAATTGCTGAATGAAATCAACGATTATAAGCAAATAAAAAAGGTCTGATTTCTCAGACCTTTTTTTATGACCGTTAACCGGTCAAATAAAATAAAGATTACTTCTTTGGAGCTGCAGTCATTGTTTCTGCCATAGCCATATTCTGCTCGCAAGATGTTTTAACTTCAGCATAAGAAGTGCTCCAGCTATCAACTTTTGCCTGAGCATCGCTCATTTTTGTTTTGAAGTCAGCAAGACCTTTAGCTGCATCTTCAGGTGTAATTTGAGCCTTCATTACTTTCTCTTTCCACTCGCTGAATTGGTTTGTAGTCTCATCCCAAGTTGTCTTGAAAGTTGACCATTCTGCTTGCATACCATCGAACTTAGAAGCATCTTCGTTTGCTTTTGTAGCCATTTCATTTACTTTTGACTTCATAGCTTCGTCTTTTGAAGTAGCCATGTTGTTCATCATAGATGTTTGTTGTGCAGCAAATTCTTTTGCTTTTGTAGCTGTCTGAGCTAATTCAGTGCTCCAGGTTGTAGCTTTCTCGCCAAGTGATGTCCAATCAGTTCCGAACTGGTTGATCTCAGAAAGAGTTTTTTCGTCAATTTTCTTCATACAGGCTGTGAAGCTCATAGCTCCGGCAACCAATAATGCTAAAACAATTTTAGTTTTCATGATTCTTATTTAATTTGGTTTTTAAGGTTATATGGTGGCAAATTTACTTATTAGATTCTGATCTAGAATGAATATTTTCTCTTATTTATTGACAATCATTCGTTTATTACTTCTATTTCTCCTTGATATCCGGTAACACACTTCTTATATAGTCAAAACCGCTTTTATTGTCGATTTTCTGAGGAAAGACGCCCTGTTTGGCCACTCTGATATCTTCAATCGAATAAAAAGCAGACGGATTTACCTCCTGAATTACCTTTCTAACCATTAAAACATCTTTTCTCTTTACAATCATAAAGATAATTTTTACAGGACCTTTTACTCCATGCCCGTCTATTACCGTCAATCCTAGGTTGAGCTTCTTCAATGCCTCATAAAGGGGTTCCCAATCAGTTGGCGTAATTATTCTTAAAACCTGTAATCCGAGAGCTAATCGGCTTTCAATTCGAAGGCCTACATAGGTTCCCATGGCAAAACCCGCCGCAAATCCTACATAGCAGAGGGGATTGTCAAGATGCTGCATAACCTGCCTGATGGAAACAAGCCAGATCAAAACCTCAAAAAATCCAATAAACGGTACAATATTTCTAAACCCTTTTGAGATAAAAATGTTTCTCAGCGTGCCTAAAGTCACATCCAACGTCCTGGCCATAAATATCAGAATAGGTAATATTACCCATCTGAATACTTCGCTTTCTAAAAATTCACTATTCATTATATTTCTCTATTAAATTATCTACCAGTTTAGGTATTCCTTTTCCTGCATTTTCACGAATGACAAAAAAACCTGAAAGATCTTCACCGGCAGGATCTACATAATATCTTTCGCAATCGTCTTTGGTATAATTAATCAGTCCTGCTGCAGGGTAAACAGCCAACGAAGTGCCAACTACAATAAAAATATCAGCGGCAGAAACAATTGAAGCTGCATTTTCCAATGCCGGAACCATTTCTCCAAACCAAACAATATGCGGTCGTAATTGTGATCCTTTCTCACATCGCTCTCCTTCTGATAATAAATCGCCTTCAATTTTATAAATGAGGGAAGGGTCCACTGTACTTCTGGATTTGATAATCTCTCCATGTAAATGCAACACTTTTCCTGATCCTGCTCGTTCATGAAGATCGTCTATGTTTTGCGTAACGATCGTTGTATCGAACTTTTCTTCCAGTCCTACCAGTGCTTTATGCGCTGCATTGGGTAAAGCATTTAACACTTGCTTTCTTCTTTCATTATAAAATTCTAAAACCATCGCTCTGTTTTTATTCCAACCCGACGGCGTTGCTACATCTTCTATCCGATAATTTTCCCACAAACCATCACTATCTCTAAATGTTTTCAATCCGCTCTCCGCACTGATCCCTGCACCGCTTAATACAACTATTTTTTTCATCTTTTCTGATTCCTGTTAATTGGGATTTGACTTTCATCTCAAGGTGTTAATCAATCATCCAATCACCCTCTATTTTAAGCCCATTCAGAAAGTCTTTTATCTTCACTCTGTTTTTTCCTGACATTTGTATTTCTTCAACTGAATAGGAGCCACCCGGTAAATAAATTTTCAAAAAAGATTTATTGTCAGTTTCCACCTTTCCGGCAGGAAAAGAATGTATTTCGAGATTTGGTATCCCGGCAAATATTTTGATCGAAAAACTTATTCCTTTACTGTTTTTCAATTGACCATAAGCACCCGGGTAAGGCGACAAGCCACAAATAAAGTTTGAAAATTGATCCGGTCTTTTTCTGATATCAATTCGGGTATTTTCACGAGTTAATTTGGGAGCCGGTTTTAAGATTTTCCCTTCGCTCATTTCATCCTGATCAAATGTATGGACGTCTCCTGCAACTATTGCTTTCACCGTTTTCAAAACCAATGCTGCACCGTTCTCCATTAAACGATCATGCACATCACCGGCAGTTTCAAACATACCTATCATGGATGACTCCCTGAAAATAATTTTACCTGTATCTACTTCCTTCTTCAGGAAGAATGTAGTAATACCTGTTTCTTTCTCCCCGTTCATGATAGCCCAGTTAATTGGCGCTGCGCCGCGGTATTGAGGAAGGAGGGAAGCATGCAAATTAAAAGTTCCCATCTTCGGCATTGACCAGATGGCATCGGGTAACATTCGAAATGCAACAACAACAAATAAATCGGCTTCCAATGTTTTCAGTTCCGAAATAAAATTTTCATCTTTTAAATTGACCGGTTGTAAAACTTTCAGCCCTTGCGACTCAGCAAAATCTTTTACAGGAGAAGTAACAATTTTTTGTCCTCGCCCCGCCGGCTTGTCCGGTACGGTAACAACAGCTCCTATAGAAAAGTTGTTTTCGTGCAATTTTTTTAACGAAGGAACAGCAAATTCAGGCGTACCAAAAAAAACGATTTTAGGTGATTTTGTCATGGCGCAAATTTCTGAAAATTTATGCCTTGTGCCTCCGGGAAAATCAGGAAGTTATCAGAAGATTTATGTTAGTGAGTTTTACCGGAAATGGGAACAGTGTTTACCTGCTAAATTCAAATTTAACTGAATTCTGCATCACAATAAAGAAAAATTCATGTATTTCTGATTTTAAGGTCAGCCGGTTCATTCTCACAAACTTTTTTACCCTAGTTATTTTCTAAACTTTAATACTTTGCCATTTAAGGGATCTCATATAAATATAAGAGGCAATACCCGTAAATACCCAGTAAATTACTTCACTCATCCAAAGCAATTCTACACCCCCGTTAAAAACAAAGGTCACCAGATAATTGTAAACAAGGTAAATTAAAATAGCGGCTATTTCGATGTACAAGGCCATGCGTGTTGCACCTGTTCCACTTACTGCGCTGATTGAAACAATGGCAAAAGAGAAAAAAATCATCGCAATGTTTATTACTTGCAAACTGCTCAATGAATCTTTTACTAATTGGGTATCGTTGGTAAACAAATGAAGTAATGAATAGGGAAAAAGTAAATTGAGCACAATCATAATCGCTGAAATGTAAAGCGTAAATCGAATAATCCGATTTAATAATCCCATTACTTCCGATTTTTTATCTTGTCCGATAATATTACTTATCATACTATTTGCGGCCACGGAAAATCCCCAAATAGGCGTCATGTTAATCATATAAGCTCCTCTTACAATATTCGAAGAAGCGAGCTCATGTTTTCCGATTTTCTCGATAAAGACGAAGAATATAAACCAACTTCCCATGGATAAAAGATTTTGCACCACTAGCGGGAGTGAGAGATCCATAATCCTTACGAACATTGTCTTGTTAAATTTTTTAAACCTGAATAAATTATACTTAATCATTGCTGATTTATAGATAGTATAAATAAAAAGAAATATCAACGCTGAAAACTCCGCAATGCTGGACGCTAATCCCGCTCCTGCAATTCCCATTGCTTCAAATCCGAAATTGCCGAAGATAAGTGCATAGCAAATAACCATATTTATTCCTGCCATAAGGAATGAGTAAATACCAAATACCATCGGCTGTGCTATACCTACATAGAACGATCGGAAAACGGTTGCCGTCATCACAAAAATTAATCCGTATGAACGGTATTTTAAAAATTCTTCTGTTGCATGTATGAGTTCTTCTGAACTAATAATAACAGGGAGGATTAGCGATGAGCCCCATTTTAAGATGGCAAATAAGAATAAGCTTATGAAAAGTAAAATCAGAAATGTATGATCAAATATTTCACCGATTTCGCCATCTTTCTTTTCGCCCGATCTTCTGGCAATGAGTATTTGTGCTCCTGTTCCAATCGATAATCCAATCATCACAAAAACGAAATACAATACTCCTCCAACTGCAGATGCTCCAAGTTCTGTTTCTCCGACTCTCCCAAGAAAGGCAGTATCAGTAATATTTAAAACCGTCACAGCAATACTGCCTATGATTACAGGACCTGCAATCTTTAAAATATCACGATATGAAGTTGAAACCTGCATCAGGGATTAAATAGTTTCTCAGAGATTAATTTGTAATGAAATATAGAAATTGTTTGAATGAATTTTACAGAGATACTTGAACCGAGTTACTAATCCACAACCAATACAAGTCCTTTCAAATATTCTCCTTCCGGATGATAGATACTTACGGGATGGTCCGGACCCTGCGATAACTGATGAATGATTCTCACATTTCTCTTCGTCTGTGCCGCTGCCTGAAAAACTATTTTTCTGAATAATTGTCTGTCTACTACCTGTGAGCAGGAGAAGGTAAACAACAATCCTCCCTTTGAAACTCTTTTTAGACCTTCAGTATTCAAATTTCGATAACCTGATGTTGCATTATCTATTGCACTCAAATGCTTGGCAAAAGCCGGGGGATCAAGAATTACAATATCGTATTGTTCATCCGATTTTTTCAGGTAATCAAATGCATCCAGTAAGAAATGTGAATGTCGTTCTGAATATCCGTTAAGAGTTGCATTTTGTTCTGACAATTCCATTGCTTTTTTCGAGCTGTCAACTGAATGAACATATTCTGCTCCGCCTTTCAATGCATACATCGAAAATCCTCCGGAGTAAGAAAATGTGTTCAATACTTTTTTCCCTTTTGAATATCGCTCAAGCAATTTTCTGTTTTCTCTTTGATCAATGAAAAATCCTGTTTTTTGTCCTTCAACCCAGTTGACTTTAAACTGTAAACCATTTTCAATAACGGTTTTTTCTGATGTCTCACCGAAAAGGAATTCATTACCTGCCGGCAAATTGAATTTCTTCCCCATCGTTTCTGCACTCTTATCGTAAACTGTATCCAGCTGCTTGCCGAATACATTTTTCAAACCTCTTAGAATATTTTCTTTCTCACGATGCATACCCGGAGTATGCGTTTGAATTACTGCAACCGTGTCATAAATATCAATGATGAGGCCGGGTAGTCCATCGCCTTCGCCATGTACCAGTCTGTAAACATTTGTATATGGATCGTCAGTAAGTCCGAGGTTAACCCTAAACTGATAGGCATCTCTCAATTTATTCTCCCAAAAATCTTCAGCAGCCTCCGTTTGTTCAAAAGAAAAAATACGGATTTTAATTGAGCCATCGTGGAAATGACCGGTTGCAAGGTATAGCCCATCTGCTGAATAGACTTCCACCATGTCGCCTTCACCCGGATTACCCTCCGTTTTTGCGACTGCCCCTGAAAAAACCCATGGATGAAATAACCTTAACGACCGTTCTTTTTTCGGATGAAGGATGATCTTTGCAAATTTTTTCATGTCCGGCAAAGAAACTGTAAATAGTTGAAACGAAAAAATTCAAATAAAAGAAATATTACAAGCTAATTTTACCGGTTAAGCTGATATTTCTAGCTTTATAATGGGGTATTTCTATTCCTTTTTTGTTAAATTGCAATCAGAATACAACTATTAATCTTTGGACCAATGAAAATATTTTCTCCCCTTTTATTTCTTGCAATATTTTACTTTTTTAAACCGTGTTATATATTTTCTCAAAGTGTTCCTGTATGGACAGCTAGTATTAACACATTGCCGGATTCTGCAAATCTCTTTCCTGTAAAAGTGTTGACCGATGGTAGCAACAATATATATGTACTCAGTTCTTATTCGAAAAATATTTCTCCCGGAACAACTCAATTTAAAATTTACCTGAATAAATACGATTTGAATGGTAATCTTTTATGGAATATTATTTATGATAATGGAGGAGGTGGAGATCCAAGGGGCTTCGATATGGCCATAGACTTAAACGACAATTGTTATATTTCCGGCGGATTAATGAGTGCACCAAATTTTCAACCGTTACTATTAAAATTTAATTCGTCCGGTACGATGGAGTGGATGCTCAATACAATAACTTCATTCAATTATGGTTACTTGAATCAGGTAATTCTAAAGGATAGCTTAATTTATATTCAGTCTTCAGCAGGTATTGCTACCGTCAACTTATATGGAATCGAACAATGGTCGCAAACAATGGTTGCCGATCGCATGGCTGTTGATGGTCTTGGACGATTAATTGTTACCGGCACTATGGCAGGTAGCAACGACAATATTTTCAGGTTCACCAAACAAGGTGCTTTGAGTTTCTCCGACAGTACTATTTATGCAAAAAGTATTACTACAGATTTCGATCATAATATATACCTGTTAACCGATATTTCTTCTTATGCTCTTGTAAAACTTGATTCATCCGGTGCTTTTCAATGGAGTTACACAAATTTTCCTCCACCGCCGCCTTTTGGTGATATCGGGTTAGAAGTTTTAACTGACTTCAATAACGATATTCTTGTGGCAGGAGTGGATGACAGTCTCTATAAATTCAATCCTTTCGGTGCACCGATTTGGACTACTTCCTTGAATGGTTTAGGGACTTATAAAATTGCTGCAAAGATCGCTTTTTCAAATGTTGTTGTAATTGCCGGTTCATTGCTGGATACTATTCAAACCGATGTCGGTGTGGCCACTTTCGATATCAATGGTAATCAAAATTGGTCGGGTAGTTACAATTCAAATACGAATCAGGAATTTGTAGTGGATATGTCATTGGATAACTCCGGTATTTATATCCTGGAAGATAGCATAAGCAACCCAACGCTTTTAAAATTCGAAAGTCCCTTCTCTTCGCTTATTGATTACAGCCAGATATGTGTCGATAGTGTTTGGTATGATATTGCCAATCCGAATTTTATTAATGTTTCCGTATTCAACGGCAACAATACTCACCTCAATTATCCGTCCGTTCAGATTATTTCTCCTACCGGTGACACAATTGGCAACCACGACAATCTGGTAAATTTTTTCGCCCACCTTGGCAATCAATATCAAACATACACGGATACAATTACTGTTTTAGGTATAGCGGATTTCAGTAATTACACATTTTTGATTAGTGAAGGATTCGGAACAACAACTGCTGAAATCGACTTTTGTTCAACAACAAGAATTCAAGCATTTATCAATCCTGCAATATCAATCTATCCAAATCCTGCTTCTGAAACAATTCAAATTAGTGGCATGAAATTGAATGAGGATTACCATTTTGAAATCTTCGATGTCAATGGCCGACTGATACTGAAAAGAAACCTGAGTGGCCCGTCAAGTGTAAATGTGGATGGGATGGCTGATGGCTTATATTTTGCTCGAATTATTTACAGTGGTATTGAACAGAATTTTAAGTTTTTTAAAGAATAATTTCCGGTTTCTGGTTGAAATTTATGGTACATAAATCCCGGCTATACTTGCATATCCCTTTCAATAAACTTTTTCACTGTATTATGATTAACCTGGAAACGATAGGGTAGTAGGGCATCCTTTCCGGCATAATCGACTCCTATTCTTGGGCCAATAATTATTTTTGATTTAGGAATAATTAATCCCTTATCTTCTATCCAAATTTTTTTCCCCATTAAATTTTCCCCTGAATCTTTGTAATGGATTCCCAGCGCCTGAGTAACTGTACCCGGACCAATACAAAGTTTTTCTATTGAAGTAAGCTCTTTCACCCGGCGTTTTCTTATTTCATCCATTCCGACTATTGGATAAATCGCCCTTATCAAAACAGCATGAGGAATGCCTTCTTTATTTGTAACTACATTAAAAAGAGAATGAATACCATAGCACAAATAAATATAAGCAACTCCGCCTTCCATAAACATTATTTCTGTTCGGGAAGTACGTTTCCCTCCAAAAGCGTGTGAAGCACGGTCAATTACGCCATTGTATGCTTCAGTTTCAGTAATTATTCCTCCGGTAATTTTATTTTTAAAATAAGTAAAAATGTATTTACCGATTAATTCTTCAGCAATTTTTACAACATTTTCACCAAGGTAAAAGGAAGAGTTGAGTTTCATTTTTTGATCCATTCAAGGCGATTACCATCCAGGTATCGGATCTGCTCATTGTCAATTAACCATTCAATTACGCGTAACGTTTTTTCTTCATCTTCATTATGAAACTGATTGATTAATTCTTCAACATCCATAGCGTCCTTCAACAAAATAGTTTTCACCTTACCCAGAATAGTTTCGAAATCCAAATCACTTAAGTTCGCCTTATTTCTTTCCAGGCAATAATCGCATACTCCACAACGAAGTGCATCTGTTTCTCCAAAATAATTGACCAACATGAGACTTCGGCATCTGTTTTTCGTTTCTGCATAATTTAAAAATGCTCTGGCTCGGTCCATAAATCTCTTTTTTCTGTCTGCCAAATTTTCTCTATCAATATTCAAATCTTTTAAATCGTATCGCTCTTCCAGATAAGTAAGCTGTGGTTTATCGTTTGCCGGTTGATAAGAAAGAATTTTTAATCGATCAAGGTTTTGAAGAAGTTGAACTGTTTCATTTTTGTTCAAAAGCGCCCTTCTTGAAAGATCATCTTCCTGAATGGTAACATAGTCGTCAAATATGCCTTCATAAGAACGAAGCAGAACTTTAATAAAATGATCGAAAGATTGGTTCTTTACCTGAAATTCATAAAGTTCTTGCGCACGAAAATAAAAATGGATACGCGATTGTAATCCAACTGAATCGTTGAGGGCAATTAATCCTTGCAATTCGAGTATTTTTAAGCTGGAAAATGTTTCCTGCATTTTAAGATCATATGAATTACAAAATTCACTGATATCAAAATCAAAACTAATTCCTTTTCCGGAACCAATTGGAAGTTTTAAAAAGTTTCCTAATGCCTGATAGGTGTTTCGAATGTAACTCATATCGGGAAAATTTGTTTCTAACCGACGCTCAATTTCGGTTCGATCGGATGGATTGTTTAATAATACTGCATAGGATTTTTTTTCATCTCTTCCTGCACGGCCGGCTTCCTGGTAATAAGCTTCCAAATTATCGGGTGCATCGACATGTACAACTATTCGAACATTGGGTTTGTCTATTCCCATTCCGAATGCATTTGTAGCAACAACAATTCTTGTCTTTTCTTTGATCCAGTCCTCCTGAACCTGATTTCTGCGGGTTGTGCTTAATCCGGCATGGTAATAAGTAGATGAAATATTATTTCGATTCAAAAAATCGGATATTTCCTGAGTTCGTTTTCGCGTTCGGGCATAAACAATCCCTGTTCCTTCTGTATTATTTAGAACCTTTAATAATCTTTTGAGTTTGTCTTCTTCATACAAAACGATATAAGATAAATTTTTGCGTTCAAAACTTTTCTTGAACGCGTTAATATTAGTGAATCCTAATTTATTTTGAATGTCGTCTTCAACAGATTTTGTTGCCGTCGCAGTCAATGCCAACACCGGAACATCAGGCAAATATTTTCTAATTTCCGCAATTTTTAAATACGCCGGCCTGAAATCATAACCCCACTGAGATATACAATGAGCTTCATCGACTGCCAAAAGATTTACATTCAACTTTTGTATTCGTTCAATAAATATGTCAGATGCTAATCGTTCCGGAGAAACATAAAGGAATTTTATTTTTCCAAAAACACAATTATCTAGTGCAATGTCAATTTCATTTCGACTCATTCCTGAAACGATCGATACTGCCGGTATATTTTTTTTATGAAGGTTTTCAACCTGATCTTTCATTAAGGCAATCAGCGGCGAAATAACAATACAAATTCCCTCCCCAGACATGGCAGGAACCTGAAAGCACAATGATTTTCCTCCTCCGGTCGGTAAAAGTGCCAAAGTGTCTTTCCCTGATAACACTGACAAAATTATTTCTTCCTGCAAAGGTCGAAATGTACTGTAACCCCAATGCCGAGTGAGAACTTGTTTGATATGTTGCTCACTTGCCAATGGATAGGATACTTAAAGGATTAATTACGAATTAATAATGAAAGGTATTAATTTCAACCAAAGAGTTTTGAATTGTTCTGACAAAACAGGAATAAAAAGGCGTAAAAATAATTTTTCCTGAAGTAAAAATTATTTCATTTTACTTTTAAGATAATTGATCATCAGTGTATATGCGTCCGATGAAGCTTGTTTATCAAATTTTGGATTACTTGGATTTGCAAATGCATGTGCGGTTTCATAGTTTTTTACTGTGAGAGTTTTACCGGCTTTTTTCATGTTTGACTCAAAATCTGTAACAACTTGAGTTGTTATCCATTCATCTTTTAGAGCAAAAATACCTAATACATCAGTTTCAAGCTTTTTAAGTTTTTCAATATCCTGTTCAGGCATACCATAATACATTACACAGCCATTTGCTTTTTTTCCTGCTATTAAACTGGTTTGCAAAGACCATCCACCACCCATACACCATCCAAGCGTTGCAATTTTTGCTTTGTCTCCTGTATATTCCAATGCGCAATTTATTATTTCTCTACTTCTTTTGTCTGTTGTTTTTTCCATCAATCCCTTTGCTGTTTCCGGATCAGTGGCAATTGAACCATCGTATAAGTCAAGTGCCATGATGTTTACATTCGGAAGTTCAAGTGCAATTTTCTCAGCTTCTTGTTTGATATAATCATTTAATCCCCACCACTCATGAAAAATAAACAGCCAGTTATTCGAAGCAGTTTTTGATTTTACAATAAATGCATGGGTGCCTTCTCCTGTACTGCATTTTATTGAGGTCATTTCCCCTGACATGGGAATAAAAATAAACGGTAGGGGAGACAAATGCTCCGAAACGAAGCCTGCATCATTTGATAAAATGGCAAAGGACTCGGTTGAACTCATTTTACAACAACTCATTTTTTGCGAAAAAGAAAAAGTCGGAATTAACAGTAGAATTACAAGTATTTTTTTCATAATGGTTTTTATTAGTTGTTATTATTATTCGAAATAAAAAAGTTTAATTTCTATTCTTTAACAAATCGGGCAAATGATTTTATATTGTTATTGTCCACCTCAATAAAATATATTCCCGGAACAAAATTGCTAAGATTGACTATTTGTTCTTCAGCGGATATACGAGCCTGATAAATTACATTACCTAATAGATCTATAATTCTCATGTTGCCATTTTTAAATGGCTGCAATCCTGAAATTTTCAGTTCATTCACCACAGGATTTGGATAAACAAATATAGAAATCCCATTGGATGTGAATTCATTTATACCTACGTGAGAAGCATAAATGGTATCACTATTTGGACAACCCACACTATCAAGTACGTCAACATGGTAGAATCCGTCATTTGTAAATACATAGAAATAATTGGTATCAACAGGTAAAGGCAAATTTCCTTCCCACCACTGATAATGCACAAAGCCCTGAGGTGCAAAAAGTGTATCTCCCAATTGTGTGATATTTACAAGCGGTAACGGGTTTACTATTACGATTCCTGTTTTTATAATTGTATCACTTCCGCTGGCATTCGTAGCAATAAGTGTTACATCAAAATGACCGGTATCAGGATAACATATGAAAGTGGGAAATCCCTTTGTGCTGGACGAAGGAGTAGCGCCAGGAAATAACCACTGAAAAGAACCGGCATCGTAAGAAGTGTTTTCAAAATCAAAACAACCGCCTGCGCATAATGCCGGAGCGCTTATTGTAAAGTTGGCAATTGGAAGTTGCGGTTGAGTGGTCTCACATAATTTAAGTAGCCAGTAATCGTAATTTCCTCTGCCATTCTCCGTTTTATAGGCAGCAGAATCTGCATATGACCAACAAGCTACTGCAAAGCATCCGTCAGCAAGCTGGATTGGATATGCATATTCGTCTTCACCATTCGAAAAAATTGTCTTATCCCAAATTTTAGTTCCGGCTGAGTCAGTTTTAATCAACCACATTTGCTCGTATCCGAAATTGTTTTCGGTTTTATCTCCACTGATATTGGAATAGGTTGCACAACCCATAATATAACCTCCATCAGAAGTCTGAGAAACATAACCAAAGGCATCTTCTACCCAATGTCCTCCAAATCGTTTATCCCATTGCTTGGCGCCGGTAGAATCAACTTTAACAATCCAGGCATCACCACGATCCACATTTGTTAAAGCAGATGTGTCGCGTGTTGGTTCTGAAACATCAGCCCCCATATTGGATCGGGTAAATCCACCCAGTATGAATCCGCTATCGGATGTTGTTTCCAAATGAAGGAAGTTATCTTTTCCCGTCCCTCCAAAACGACTATCCCACATTTTATTTCCATTTGCATCTGTTTTTACAATCCAGTAATCGTTATCTCCCCTTGGTGGATGGGTTACGTCAAAAATACTGTCAGAGGATGTCCGCCCACCCAAAATAAATCCACCATCAGGAGTTTGCTTTAAATCATATAACTGATCCTGATTGTTACCTCCGAATCGGTTATCCCATAATTTATTTCCGGATGCATCTGTTTTAATTATCCAAAAATCATCACTTCCTAAACTTGGTTGTGAAACATCACCACTGCTATCCGAATAAGTTAATCCGCCCATGATGATTCCTCCATCGGAAGTTTCCTGCACGGCATATAACCAATCGTAGTCGCTACCACCATATCGTTTATCCCATAATTTATTTCCGGCTGAATCAGTTTTTACCAACCAAAAATCCATTCCGCCTTTTGGTGATTGCGAAACATCACCACTGCTATCGGAAGTAGTAAATCCGCCTAAAATGAAACCGCCATCAGAAGTCTGATCGAGAGAAAATAACTTATCTTCATAATTACCTCCAAATTTTGCATCCCATTGAAATATCCCGGCAGAGTCTGTTTTTACAATCCAAAAATCATTTCCACCTCTGGAGGAATCAGAAACTTCAAAACCGATTGCGGATTTACTGTGACCGCCTAAAATAAAACCCCCATCGGAAGTTTGTTTCAAAGAAGTTAAAACCTCAAAATCATTTCCTCCATAGGTGTGGTCCCATTTCTTTTCAATGTAGATCTGAGAATAGGACGAGTTCAGTAGTGTAAACAGAGTAAATACAAGGGTAAGAATGTGTTTCATAAATCTGAGGATTTGAAAGTAAAAATAGTGAGAAATAATTAGTTTTCAATCCTTTTAAAGCAAAAAAACCACCTTTTGGGGTGGTTTTTTTAATTGTTTATACCTCAACGGCTTTATTCAAATTCCGAAAGACAAATTCGTTTTTCTTATCTATATCCAGTTCAATGTGATCCTCTTTATTGACTTTACCCGAGAGTATTTGTTTGGATAATTCATTCAATACTTTCTTCTGCATAACTCGTTTTAACGGCCTTGCGCCAAATTGCGGGTCAAATCCAAGTTGTGATAACCAATCAATTGCATTTTCCGTAGCGGTTATTGTGATATTGTTTTGCTTCAGCATATTTATCAATATTCCAAACTGAATTTTTACTATTTCTTTTACTTCTTCTCTTGTCAATGGCTGGAACATAATCACCTCATCAATTCGATTCAGAAATTCCGGACGAATCGTTTTCTTTAATAATTCATACACTTTGTTTTTTGTTGAAGCAATAACTTCATCCCTGTTTAAATCATTCATCTCTTCAAAACTTTCTTGAATCAAATGTGATCCGATATTGGAAGTCATAATAATGATCGTATTTTTAAAACTCGCTGTTCGTCCTTTATTATCCGTCAACCTTCCATCATCAAGAACCTGAAGCAAAATATTGAAAACATCGGGGTGTGCTTTTTCTATTTCATCAAGCAATACAACAGAGTAGGGGCGTCGTCTTACTGCTTCTGTTAACTGACCTCCTTCATCGTAACCAACATATCCCGGCGGAGCGCCGATCAGGCGGGAAACAGTGTGCCGCTCCTGATACTCACTCATGTCGATTCTTGTCATTGAATTTTCATCATTAAATAAAAACTCGGCCAATGCTTTTGCAAGTTCTGTTTTTCCTACGCCGGTTGTTCCTAAAAAGATAAAGGATCCAATTGGTTTTTTCTGATCCTGTAATCCGGCTCGGCTTCTTCTCACCGCATCACTCAAAGCAGAAATAGCTTCTTCTTGTCCGATTACTCTTTTATGAAGTTCTGATTCGAGATGAAGGAGTTTTTCTCTTTCACTTTGTAGCATTCGCGTAACCGGTATTCCTGTCCATCTGGAAACAACTCCGGCTATATCTTCCGAATCCACTTCTTCCTTTATGAGTGCATTATCAATTTGCATTTCGGCAAGTTGCTTCTCAAGATTTTTTAATTTGTCTTCTATTTCACGCACACGACCGTAGCGAATCTCTGCAACCTTCCCATAATCTCCTGCGCGTTCTGCCTGTTCGGCTTCGACCTTCAGGTGCTCGATTTTTTCTTTATTCGATTGAATTCCCTGTACTACCTGTTTTTCAGATTCCCACCGTGCTTTAATTTCATTGCTCTCTTCACGCAAATTGGCAATTTGCTCGTTCAGTTCCTGAAGCTTACGAGTGTCTTTTTCCCGTTTGATTGCTTCCCTTTCAATCTCCAATTGCATGATACGTCTGTTCAATTCATCCAGTTCTTCCGGAACCGAATCTATTTCCAGTCTTAATTTCGAAGCTGCCTCATCGATTAGGTCAATTGCTTTATCCGGCAGAAATCGATCTGAAATATAACGCTCACTTAATTCAACAGCAGAAATGATCGCTTCATCTTTAATACGAACCTTGTGATGTGTTTCATACCGCTCCTTTAATCCCCTTAAAATTGAAATAGCATCTTCTGTATTCGGCTCTTCAACAACCACTTTTTGAAAGCGCCTTTCCAGTGCTTTATCTTTTTCAATATATTTCTGGTATTCTCCTAATGTCGTAGCTCCAATCGCACGCAATTCTCCGCGGGCAAGAGCGGGCTTAAGAATATTTGCTGCATCCATGGCGCCTTCTCCACCACCGGCCCCAACGAGCGTATGTATTTCATCGATAAAAAGTACAATATCTCCTTCTGCACTGATTACTTCCTTTACAACGGATTTTAATCGTTCTTCAAATTCTCCTTTATATTTCGCTCCCGCAATAAGGGATCCCATATCAAGGGAATATATTTGTTTACTTTTTAAATTCTCGGGAACATCTCCATTGATGATCCGATGAGCCAATCCTTCTGCAATGGCTGTTTTTCCGACTCCGGGTTCTCCAATTAAAATAGGATTATTCTTTGTCCGGCGCGATAGTATTTGTAAAACTCTCCTGATCTCTTCATCTCGACCGATTACCGGATCTAACTTACCTTGTCTGGCTAATTCGTTTAAGTTTCTTGCAAATTTATTCAATGCCTGGTAAGTATCTTCAGCAGAGGCACTCGTAACTTTAGAACCTTTTCTTAATTCCAAAATGGCGGCTTTTGCATCTTTTTCATTCAATCCTTCAGCACGTAACATCTGACCTGTTTTATCTTTTGATACAATTAGTGATAATAACAGATGTTCGATGGATACAAAGTCGTCACCGAATGTTTTTGCTAAGGCAATCGACTTTTCAAAAATCTTATTGGATTCGTCAGATAGATACAGTTTTCCTCCTTCCACTTTTGGTAATGAACTGATAATGGAATCCAATGAAGTTGATATCTTATCAGGTTTGGAATTTACTTTCTTGAAAATAAATGGCAGTATTCCATCGTCTACTTGAAGAATGCCCTTTAAGATGTGCGCAGGTTCTATTGACTGATGTCCCAATGATTCTGCAAGTTGCTGAGCAGCTTGAATGGCTTCTTGTGACTTTATCGTGAAATTATTGAAATTCATAGTTCGTTGTTTTGCTTGGGTTTGTCAAAGAAGTTGCCAATACCTGTTGCCGGGGCATTCTGACAGGGAGATGAGGTTTTGCAGGACAAAATGACTGCCGGTATAGGAATAAATAGAATTTTCATGACTAATACAATTAAAAAAAAAGACCTGTTTGAATTTCAAACAGGTCTTTTTTCGATTCACTTTTTAGAATTAATCAATAACAACTCTGCGAATAATTCTTTCATTTCCGGCTAAAAATTCAACCAGATAAATTCCTGTTTGAAGTTCATCAACCGAATAAATTTCTGAATAGACGCCGCTTGTATGATAAGAAGAAGTAAGAACCCGAGTAGATTTTCCTGTTAAATCGTAAATGGAAATTTTCAAATCGCTTGATTTAGGCAATGTGTAATTGATCATATAAGTTGCCGGGCGAATCAAACTAAAATTAAATGTGGCTGCAATTGAAGGAGTATTTATATTACTAGTATTAACAGCAATAAAACTTCCTGTCATTCCCATAGACGCATGTGGATTACATTGATAATTATACTGACCGGCAACGTTTACGATATAAGTAAAGGTCGGATTGGTATTATTTATAGGTATATTCCAGGAAGCGGCTCCTGCAGGAACGCTTGTGGATGTTGTAGTATGCGAACCGCTTAACAATGAAAAGATAACCGTATCACCAACATCAATAGTCATGCTGGAAGGATTAAAACCAAAAGGATTATCGTTTAATTCGACAAAATGCGTTGCAGAAAATGCACTCAACGAGCAATTAATAAGTAAACTGAATAAAACAAGTTTGTAGATTTTTTTCATAGGGTGAGGATTTTGGGTTTGACTAATTTGAATTTGTAATGTAAATATACAAAAAAACCTTAAACCTATGTAACAAGTATTCTGAACAGGAAAAATCGGATGGTGAGTAGGATAAAGGCTAGATTAAATATTATCGGGCGAGTTGTATTTTGTAGAATAATTATTTGGTGGCTATCAAATAAGGATGTGAAGAAAAGTAATTGAAATACTTTGGCAAAAAAAAACCGTTCCAAATTAATAGAACGGTTTTTTTTACAAAAATACTTTTTTATTGATCCCACCAAACTTTGTTAGTTAATGTTGCTCCACCTTGATTGGCAATTGCAGCGGCGTTGCTACTTGAATTGTAAAGCCTTTCAGAATTTGGATAAGGTAAACGGCGAGGTATAATTGAAGTTTGAGCTTGAGCAGCTAAACTAAGTGCAGGAAAACCTGTCCTTCTCCAGTCTGACCATTGCTCATAGCCTAACGTAAACATTGCAACATATTTTTGAGAAATTATTTTTTCTAAAGTAATAGATGTTCCTGTTTCATTTCCATAATTAGCACTAAAAGTTGAATCGCTAACTCCAAAATAGTCTAATGAGGCAGCTACTGCATCATTAAAAGCTGTTGCCGCACCCGCTAAATTACCCGTTTGAAATTGAGCTTCTGCTTCAATAAATTTAATTTCGGGATAAGTAATTAAAGCTACAGGAGAGTTAGAGGATCCGTAAAATGAACCAATATTGGAGACAATTACATCACCGGCACCCGGAGCAGAACCTGCATAAATAATTAATGAATCACCTGTTTCTGCAGCAATTAATGGTAAACGCGGATCATTTGTGGTTAATAATTGATCAACAAGAACTTTGCCCATTCCTGCATCGCCCGGACGAGCATCGTAAAAAAATTGATACCATGGATTTGCAGTTGTTGGGTCTACACCAAATACAAATAGTGCATTTGTAGAATTGTCGGTATATGATCCGTTGCTCAACGATGTAAGAGCATTTGTATATGCTGTAGAACCAAATCTTTTGCCTAAGTGAAGCCAGTAACGTGCACTAAGTGCATTTGCAGTTTGAGTCCAAGCAGCTAAATCACCGCCATAAATTAAATCATCTCCACCTGGTACAAACGTACTTGAACTTGCAGAAAGATCTGATACAGCAGATGAAAGTAATGCTTGAATTGCTTCATAGATTTGTTCCTGAGTATCATATTTAGGTGTTAACCCATCAACGCCTTTAAAAGCTTGACTGTATGGGATGTCTCCCCAGAGATCAGTTGTTACTCCCAATGTATTTGCCATTAAGATTTTTGCAATTCCACCATAATAAGGTGAATTTGTTGCAGCTGCTTTGTCCATGATAATTTTCAAATTAGTCATAACTCCACCATAAAGATTATAATACCACATATTATTAACATCAGATTCTGTTAATGAATAATTATCATAAAGAAGGTGCTGATTTGAAAGACCGGAAAGGGATTGTACAAAGAGTGATGGAAACCGACCAAGATCCGATCCAAGTGAAAATGCTAATCCACCTTCAGCGCTTGGAAGAAGTAAACTCATAGGTGCATCAATAGGATTATTAGGGTTAACGTTTACATCCTCGTCGATGATTTTTTTACATCCGGTTGAAGTAATAACCATCAAAGCAAGAACACTAAATGTTATTTTATATATTTTTTTCATATTATTTTATTTTAAAAGTCTGTAATTAAAGAGTTACACGTAATGAGAAACTATAACTTTTCGTACCTGGCATGTTAAAGTATTCAAAGCCATTTGCTCTAAATGAACCGGTACCTGTTAAATTAGTTTCCGGATCAACACCTGTATAATCTGTAGAAATCCAAAGGTTGCGACCGCTTACTGAAAATTCTGCAGAACGAATAAAAGATTTCTTAAACCATTTTGGATTTAACGTATAGCTTAAAGTAATATCACGTAATCTTACCCATCCACCATCTTGAATAAATTGCTCATTGATGGCACCAAATCCGGAACCATTTCCTAGACGATACCAATTTTCGTCTAAAACAACAGATTGGTTATTGGTTGTTCCGGAAGAAACAATATTTCCATCATTGTCTAAATGACCTAGAACTCCTTCAAAAGTAAATGGATCTCCTCTGTTTTCTGTAGCAGCACTTGTTCCTATTGAACGCAGTGCGCCTTCAGTACCGTTCCAGATATCTCCGCCGTGACGAATATCAATCAAACCCGATAGAGAAAAACCTTTATATGTGAAAGTATTTCTGATGCCGGCTAACCAATCCGGATTAGGGTCTCCGATAATTCCTTCTTCAACATCGGCAATTGGGAATCCTTTTGCCGGATTATAATCTGCTGCATTTGGATCAGAGCTACCGGAATCATCAATAACGACGTTTCCACTAGCATCACGTAACCAACGGCCACCGTATAAGGAACCAAATGGGGATCCAACAACAGCGCGCGATTGAGGAGATTCAAAACCACCTAAGTATACGTTCTCAATTCCAGGAGCAAGTTCAGTAACCTCGCTTTTGTTTTTACTAAAGTTTGCCGTAATGTTCCATGAAAAATCTTTCATCTCAATTGGTGTTGCACCTAACTGAATTTCAAATCCGCTGTTTTTCATTTTTCCTGCATTCAATGTTAATTGCTGGAAACCGGAAGCAGCTGAAATTGGAATTGTAAGGATTTCGTCTTCTATTTTAGTGGTATAGTATGTGAAATCAAGTGAAAATCTGTTTTGATAAAACCTCAATTCAGTACCTAATTCAATTGATTTGGAAATTTCCGGTTTTAAATCAGCACTACCAATAGTGCTGGAAATATTAAATCCGGAAACACCTTGATATGGGAATCCAATACCACCTTGTACCCAACCGTCGGAGTATTTAGTAGACTGATAGGTAGTGGTTGTTGCATAGATAGGAGCATCGTTTCCAACTTGAGCGTAGCTAACTCTTAATTTACCATAAGGTAAATATTTATTATCTGCCATACCAAGAGGCTCAGTAAATACAAATCCTAAACTAGCTGATGGAAAGAAAAATGAATTATGAATCGGATCAGGTAGGCTGGTAGACCATTCGTTACGTCCTGTCAAATCCAGATAAAGCATACTCTTGTAATCTAATTTTGCATCTGCATAAAAAGCAGCAGTTCTCTTTCTGGAAATTAAGTTCTTATTAAGAACTGTACTGGTATTTGAAATATCGTAAAATCCCGGTATTGACATTCCATCACCTTGTGTATACTGCTGTTCATGGTACGTAGAGTATATGTTATTTCCAATTAAAAAACTTCCATTTAAATCAGTCGAAAGTTTTTTAGTAGCTGTCAAAATTAAATCAGAAACAACATCACGCTCAAAATGATTATCATATCCAATTTGTCCGGCAGAATAAGCACCTGAACCAATATCAAATACTTGTTTACGGCGATCATTGTAAAAATCATTTCCGATTCGATAAGTAACGTCGAGCCAGTTTAATGGTTTATAGTTTAAGGTTACTACACCAATCATACGATTAACGTCGTCTTTAAATGGATTTTTATTAACGGTCCAATAAGGGCTATCATAAATACCTGGCCTATAGCTACGAGGAGTTCCATCGGCTAATTCATAGGATAAAGGGTCATTAGCCGGATCATCAACTCCATTTGTATTATCAAAAGTCGGAGCTGTACGTGTAAGTCCAAGCATCAAACCGGAAAGGTTGGAACCTTGTTGAATTCTGTCACCTCCTGATTTTATATATGATATAGATCCTGCAACAGAAAATTTATTAGATAATTTTGCATCACCGGCCACTTTAACATTGGTTTTTGTGTAGGTACTCTTTGGTACTATTCCGTTTTGTTTGTAATGTGAAGCAGAAACATAAAATGTTGCTAAATCTGTTCCTCCTGAAAAATTCACACTATTTGTAAACGTTGATCCTGTTTTAAAGAAATCATAAGGATCATAAGCTTTAGCTGCTTCGTCGGCACCTGGGTCAGTACTAGAAACTATTTTTCCAAAACTGTTGTAAGGATCAGCAATATCATGATCATAAGAAAGAGTACTTATTGCCGGCCCCCAGCTATTTCTATTTAAAGTTGAAGGACCTCTATATACTCCTCCAGAGCCTTGTGCGTATTTGTTTTGAAGCTTTGGCAAGTTACTTACTTTGTCAAATTGAACAGTAGAAGAGTAACTTACATTTAATTTATTTCCAGCTCCTGAAGGGCGTCCCTTTTTAGTAGTAATAACGATTACACCGTTGGCAGCTTGAATTCCGTAAAGTGCACTTGCGGCTGGCCCTTTTAATATGGATACTGATTCGATATCGTTTGGATCAATATCAATACCTCTATTCGACGCCCCTGCTCCCTGAAGAACTAGATTATTTCCTCCATCATCAGGATTTCCGGAACTTGAATAGGAGTTGTCAATTGGAATACCATCGATAACCATTAAAGGCTGACTTGCAGATGTAGATCCAAGTGAGTGGTAACCTCGAATATTTATAAAAGATGAAGCTCCCGGAATTCCCGAAGAAGAAATAATTTCAACACCTGCAACTTTTCCTGCAAGACTTTGAATTACGTTCGTTTCACCTGATTTGGAAATTTCATTACCTTGAACATCTTGGACTGCAAATCCAAGTCGCTTCTTTTCTGTTTTTATTCCCAAAGCTGTTACAACAACTTCATCTAGTTTTAAAACATCTAAATCGAGTGTAACATCAATAACATTGGCTGCTGTTAACTCAACAGTTTTCGATTTCATACCTACAGATGTAAATCGAATTGCTTTAGTTTCAGCAGGGACATTTAGCTTATAATTTCCGTCAATGTCCGTAAGAGTCCCTATGGTAGTTCCGGTTACAACAACACTGGTACCAGGTATACCTAGATTGTCTTGTGATGAAATAACTTTACCTGTAATGGTTCTTTCCTGCGCAGATACTTGCATAGTTAAAAATGCAAGCAATAACGCAAATAGCGTAAATGCTTTTCTCATAGAAGTTAGTTTTGGTTAAACAATTTAAAATTGAAATTTTGGTCAATTTAGGAAAATAAATAACAAATTTAACAAATTTTAACCTAAAATTAATCTTTTCTAACTGTCAACGTGCTGATATTTATTAAGATAATTTTAAAATTTCTTTGATTTTCAACTTTTTCGACTAATAAAGTAAAATCAGTTTATTCTTTAAATTACAATTGACGCTTTTTGGCTCAATTTTACATTTTAGTCCTTTTTACTCAATATTATGACATCTATCATTCATTAATTAAAGCCCTGATCTAGTGGTCTATGAACAATGTAAGGTTGAAAAAAATCTAAAAAACTTGACTCGTACTTTGTAGCAAGCTTAAATTTGCAGACATAAAATCTAATAAACCCAAAAACACATAAAAAATGAAAAAACTATTTTTGACTGCAGCCCTAGCTTCAATTGTTGCTTTCGCTGGCGCACAAACATTAACGACAAAAGCAGGTAATGCTATCCTACCTGAAGATGGAGATTGGTCAATCAGCTTCGACGCTTCTCCATTAGGAACAATCTTCAGAGATTCTGGCCCAAGTGCTTTGTCTAGCAGTTTCCTTGATAATTTTACTATCGTTGGAAAAATGATGACTTCTTCTAACACAGCTTTTCGTGCTAAATTAAGAATTGGTTCTCACAGCCATAAGCAAGATGGTTTTTCTGATCAAACAGGTTCAACTACTACTCCTGCTGCTACTGTTACTGATACTAAGAAAGAAAGCAGCATGAACATTACATTAGGAGGTGGTATCCAGAAATATCGTGGAAAAGGTCGTGTACAGGGTTATTATGGTGCTGAAGCATATATTATGCTCGGTTCAAGCAAAACTACTTACGATTACGGTAATGCAATAACTTCTGCTGCTCCAAATCCTGACAGAACAGATTTCGGAACAAACATCTCTTTCCCTGGAGTTTACACTACTGAAGATAAAGGTGGTTCTTCTTTTGGTTTCGGTGTTCGTGGTTTCATTGGTGCTGAATACTTCTTCGCTGAGAAAATGTCTTTCGGCTTTGAATACGGCTGGGGACCATCCATCTCTTCTACAGGTGAAGGCGAAGCTACAGCAGAATATTATGATGCTACTACTTCAGGTCCAAAAACTTCTTCAGGTAAAACAGGTGGAAGTTCAGACTTCCTTATTGATGTAGACAATGCTTCCGGAATGGTTGCTTTCAGTCTTTATTTCTAATAAGTATAAAGTATATATGAAAAGCGCTCTGCAAAGGGCGCTTTTTTTTTGCCTCAATTTTCGCCGCGACTTATTTCTCTTTCAATATCTCTCTTTTTTATTCCTTCTCGCTTATCGAATTCTTTCTTTCCTCTTGCTAAGGCAATTTCCAGTTTAGCTAAACCTCTTTCATTAAAAAAAATTTGAATAGGGATGATCGTATTACCCTTTTCTTTCATCTTGCTCTGTAGTTTTGTCAACTCCGATTTATTCAGCAGTAGTTTACGCATTCTTTTAGGGTCGTGGTTGTTATACGAGCCATGACTATACTCTGAAATATGTAGGTTTTTCACCCACAATTCTCCATTAGTAATGATGCAGAAAGAATCCGTAAGATTTGCTTTGCCTTCCCGAATGGACTTAACCTCAGTTCCGGTAAGCATTATACCCGCTTTATAGGTCGCTAGAAAAGAATACTCGAATGCAGCTCTTTTGTTTTTAATAGTCAGCTGCTGCTGCTTTGGCATAGTGTCCAAAAGTAATCATTATTACCTGAAAACCGTAAAGCCATTTCATAACACCGGTTTAAAGGATGAGTTCGCATCCCTATTTCGGAATTCGAAAAAACATGTTTTATAAATCAACTAGTCAATCTTCCTTACAATCAACAATGGAACATTGACCCTGTGTCTCACTTTTCCTACAGTGGTTCCGAATAGGAAATCCTTAAATCCCGAATGACCATGTGCTCCCATTATCAGTAAATCGCCTCCATATTCATTAACAATTTGTGGAATTGCCTTTTTGGGATTACCATAACCTATTTTTGTTTCTACTTTATATCCTTTTAAGGTGAGCTCTTCTGCATAATTATCCAGGTATTTTTTATCTGAATGAAATTCGTAATCCCTGATTTCATTTTTCATAATTAACGCTCCCGCCGATTCAACAATATGTATTAACAGGTAATCGGCTCTTATTCCTCCTTGTGACAATGCATTACTGATAGTTTGTTGATCGACGTCAGAAAAATCAATGGCAATGGCAATTTTTTTAAAGGGTTTAATTTCTTTCGGATCGATTGGCTGAAAAGCTCTGTGCAATCCACCCTTTACCGTTTTTGCTTCTTTACTGAAAAGAGGGCGGAAGGTTATGTAAAGCAATAAAATTGCCGCACCGATAATTAATGGTAGTACTACAAACAAGATTAATAACGGGTTATCAGTTGTATTGATCCATTCTAACACTTGTGCATACACCAAACGTGCATTCAATCCGACAATGATTGAAGCGAATAACCAAGCAGTAAATTTTACATAATTCGGAATCGCAAACTCTTTCATTTTTACTTTATCACTCACAAAATGAATCAGCGGAATAATCGCAAATCCCAATTGTAAACTGAGTATTACCTGCGAGAAGATTAATAATTTCCCCGTATAGCTTTCTCCGAAATAATGAATAACAAGTAAAGCAGGAATAATCGCAATAAGTCGTGTAATTAATCTTCTGATCCATGGCGCTAACCGTATATTCAGATATCCTTCCATAATGATCTGTCCGGCCAGTGTTCCTGTAATCGTTGAACTTTGTCCCGCAGCAATCAGTGCAATTGCAAATAATTTCGGTGCCCAAACACTTCCAAGTAAAGGTTGAAGAAAACGATGTGCATCCTGAATTTCAGCAACCTGATATAAACCGTTTTTAAAAAAAGTGGATGCCGCTAAAACAAGTATTGCTGAATTCACAAAAAAGGCAAGATTAAGCGCAATGGCAGAATCAAAAATGTTGTAGCGGATTGCTTTTCGAATTCCTTCTGTGTTCCTCTCAAATTTTCGTGTTTGAACCAGTGAGGAATGCAAGTATAAATTATGAGGCATTACAGTAGCTCCAATAATCCCAATCGCAATGTATAAGGCCGTTTCATTTGGTATTGAAGGAATAAAACCTTGAATCAATTGCCCCATTTCCGGTTTTGCAAAAAACATTTCAGCTAAAAATGCCATGCCGATTATGGCTACCAATCCCAAAATAAATGCTTCCATTTTTCTAATCCCATAGTTTATCAGAAATAGCAAAAGGAAGGTGTCCAGTACAGTAATCGTAACCCCAACTATTAATGGTAAACCGAATAATAATTGCAATCCGATTGCCATTCCTAAAACTTCTGCTAAATCACAAGCCGCAATGGCTATTTCAGCCAGTATATACAGACAAAAATTAACAGGTCGTGAATACGTTTCCCTGGATGCTTGTGCCAAATCACGGCCTCTTACAATACCAAGACGGGCACTTAAACTCTGCAAGAGAAGTGCAATGATGTTTGACATGAGTAGCACCCAGATCAAAGCATAACCGAACTGACTACCACCCGCAATATCTGTCGCCCAGTTTCCAGGATCCATGTAACCCACACTTACCAAATAGGCGGGTCCGGCAAAAGCGAAAAATGTTCTGAATTTGCTTTTGCTTTTCGTTGTATCTACTGTAGAATGAACTTCCGGTAATGATATATTTTTACTTGAATCAGACATAGTTATAATTTATTTATTGAACAGATTTTTTACTTTGTTGCGTGACTAAAATGTTCTTAGCTATGATGGCACTGATATGCTTCACTGATGTAGAGCTACCCACTAAAACAGACATCGAACCATCGTATGTAGTATGCTGCTTAACGACTATTTTCTTATCGATCGAAAACCCGTTTTTATCTAAATACTTTAAGAAGTCTGAACTATGGTCGCTTACGCCACTGAATTTATACGAAAACTTAATCGAGGCCTCCGTTAGTGGAATCGTCTTTTGAGTATGGAAATTGCCGTTTTCATCCGGAATAGGATCACCGTGTGGATCCCATTTCGGTTTTCCCAGATAGATATTCAGCTTTTTAACTAATTCTTCCGATTGAATATGTTCCAATTGTTCAGCAATTTCATGCACCTGATCCCAGTTAAAGCCCAGTTTGGTGACAAGAAACAATTCCCATAAACGGTGTTTGCGAATCACAGAAATAGCTGACTTCTTTCCTTGCAGTGTAAGTGAAACTCCCTGATAAGGCGCATAGTTCAATAGCTTCTTTTCGTGAAGCCGTTGAATCATGTCCGTAACCGAAGCAGGAGTAGAGTTTACCGAAGAAGCAATGGCATTCGTTGTTATTTTCTTGACTTCTTTTTCTTTTAACTTGAAAATCGCTTTTAAATAGTTCTCCTCTGAGAAGGTCAATTGCATGGCTTAAAGTTTAGACAAACCTAAAAATAATATTTGATCAAACTAAACAATTTTAATTATTAATTAACAGTCCGGTGTTTAAATTTGCCCAATAATATTTATTGTCTGAAAAACCGGTTTCATTGCTATCGTATCTGATAAATAGCGGAGGCAAGAATGTATTCAAAATCGTTTGAAAATATTTCTACCCGACTTAAAATAGTATTTCGATTTCGAATCCGAATTGTACTTTTACCGCGTGAACATTTACAAATCATACTTCAGACCAATATTATTCAAGGTTAATCCTGAAACAATTCATCACTTTGTATTCAAAACGCTGAAATTTGTTTTTAAGATTCCGGGAGCTGCATTTTTTGCTAAATCCCTTTTCGTTAATAAAAACAAAAAACTGGAACGAACCGTTTTCGGAATACGCTTCCCAAATCCTGTTGGACTCGCAGCCGGAATGGACAAAAATGCACACTTGTATGAGGAATTTATTGCGATGGGATTTGGATTTGTTGAAATAGGTACGGTAACACCCTTGCCTCAACCCGGAAATGAAAAACCCAGAATGTTTCGTTTACCGCAAGATGCTGCAATTATCAACCGCATGGGATTTAATAATGATGGAGTTGAGGTAGTTGCCAATCGATTACGAAAAAAAAATGCAACTTTAATAGTTGGCGGAAATATCGGAAAGAATAAGATTACCGAAAACAGCAAAGCTATTGACGATTATGAAGTTTGTTTCCGAGTTCTTTTTTCAAGCGTAAATTACTTTGCCGTAAATGTGAGTTCTCCGAATACGCCCGGATTGCGATCGTTACAAGACAAAGGGCCTCTGTTGGAAATATTATTGCGGCTTCAAAATCTGAATGCTGTTTTGGCCATTCAGTACAATTGCACTCGCAAACCAATCCTCTTAAAGATCGCACCCGATCTCACCATTGATCAACTCGACGAAATTATTGAAGTGGTGCTTGAATCGAAAATAGACGGAGTTATTGCCACCAATACTACTGTTTCTCGCGAAAATTTAAAATCGGATAAAAAAGAAATTGAATTTGCCGGCAGCGGGGGACTCAGCGGGAAACCTCTTGGAAAAAGATCGACAGAAGTTATTCGCTATCTATCCGGAAAATCCGGTGGAAAATTTAAAATCATTGGGGTAGGAGGAATTCATTCTGCCGATGACGCCCTGGAAAAATTAAATGCAGGAGCCGATTTAATCCAGCTTTATACCGGTTTTATTTACGAAGGCCCTTCATTAATAAAGGATATTAACAAAGCTTTACTGGCAAAGACTTGAAATAAAAAATCACCCAAATGTGATTTAGCCAAAACTAATTTTTCCCGGAAACGTGTTTTAGAACTTTCGCTTCTATAAAAAATATAATTTCCTCTGCAACATTTTTCACCTGATCTCCTGTGCGTTCCAGTTTACGAATAGTCGATACAATATGAAGCGATTGTCGAACTTTATCAGGATTAAGTTTGATGTACTTTTCAATGGCCAGATCAGCATTTGCATTGATCTCATCCAGTAAATCATCTTTCTGAAAAACACTTCTGGCTAATTTCGTGTCTTCATTGTCGAAGGATGATTTCACATTATCAAGCATTTCAATCGACATTTGAAACATTTCATCAATACGAGTTAACTCCAGCAATTCTTTGTCGAAAGGTGTGCTGGCTTCTGTCACATATCTGCAAATTCCATCTGCAATGTCTCCGATTCTCTCCAGATTGTAATTGATCTTTAATACAGCCAAAACAAAACGCAAATCGATCGCAACAGGATTAAACAAAGCGAAAATATTTTCACAATCTTTATCGATTTTTAATTCAAGCGCATTGACTCTTTTTTCATTAAAATTAACTTCACGTGCCAACTGCTTGTCCATCATCGATAATGATAAGTGAGTTTTTTTTAATTGCAATACAATGATTTCAAACATTTCCAGTACTTCGTCTTTCAATCGTTTGATTTCTATATCGAGATGGTTCATTTTTGGTGGAGTTTAGTAGAGAATAATTTTTAAGAATTTTTAGGATATAAAATGATTTCAATTTCAATTAACCGAAACGACCGGTTACATAACTTTGAGTTTTTTCAACCTTTGGATTGGTGAATATAATATCCGTATTGTTATATTCAATCAGTTCACCAAGATAGAAAAACGCTGTCTTGTCGCTTACACGTGCCGCTTGTTGCATGTTATGCGTCACGATAATAATCGTGTATTTTGTTTTAAGTTCATAGATCAATTCTTCAATCTTTGCCGTTGAAATAGGATCGAGCGCAGAAGCAGGTTCATCCATTAATATAATGGATGGCTCAATCGCCAATGCCCTTGCGATACAAAGTCTCTGTTGTTGTCCACCAGAGAGTTCAAAAGCGGATTTTTTTAATTTATCTTTTACTTCTTCCCAAAGTGCAGCCTGACGAAGCGATGATTCAACACGTTCTTCAACATATTGATTGTTGTTCAGTCCATTTACTCTTAACCCATAGGCCACGTTTTCATAAATGCTTTTTGGAAAAGGATTTGGTTTTTGAAAAACCATTCCCACTTTTTTTCGCAATTCATCTGTTCGCATTCCTTTTGAGTGGTAAATATCCTTTCCATCTAACAGTACCTCTCCTTGAATTTTAACACCCGGTATCAAATCGTTCATACGATTAAAAAGCCGGAGATAGGTTGACTTACCACAACCTGAGGGCCCAATCAATGCCGTAACCGTATTGGGGAGAATTCCAATATTAATATCTTTTAATGCATGAAAAGCACCGTAGAATAAATTTACATTTTTTGTTTCTATCTTAAGCATGGTGGTTAGTTCATTTTTACTTTTTTACCAAAGTATCTCCTTAGCGCATTGGCAATTAAATTTAATACAAGAACAATCAATACTAAAACGAGTGCTGTACCATAAGCCATATCTCTCGATTCCTGAATTTTTGTTCCACTGGTTGAAACAACATAAAGATGATAGGGTAGTGCCATTACCTGATCAAATATGGATGTAGGCAATTTAGGAAGAAAATAGGCGGCTACAGTAAATAATATGGGTGCGGTTTCGCCGGAAACTCTTCCTATTGATAAAATTAATCCGGTTATAATATTGGGATAAGCAATCGGTAAAATAATTCTGCGAATTGTTTGCAATTTACTTGCACCTAAAGCAAGACTCGCATGACGGAATGAATCATCAATGGCAATAAGTGATTCTTCTGTAACCCTTATTACAACCGGTAGGGCAAGCAGACCTAAGGTTAATGAACCGGCCAAAATCGAATCGCCGAAATTTAACGTTTTAACAAATAAAGCCATGCCGAAAAGTCCGAATACTATAGACGGAATTCCAGCCAGGTTATTTGTCATTAATTTAATAAAGCGCTTGAACCAGCTATCTCTTGAATATTCGTGAATGTAAATTCCCGCCATTACTCCCAGCGGAAAGGCAAAAGTCATGGAACCGATGATGAGGCAAAATGTTCCAATGATTGCCGGATAAATTCCGCCTTTCGTCATTCCATCTTCCGGCATCTTCGTTAGAAAATCCCAGTTCAACATGTGCCAGCCGCGGACGAAAATAAATTCCAATACCCAAAGCAAAACGGCTACAACCAGCAATGTCAATAAGCGGAATATCCAGAATGCAATTTGTTCTTTTAAATTTTTTGACATACTATCTATTCATTTTACGTTTGGAACTAATTGACTGTACCCATAAGTTAATAAACATAGTTATTAAAAATAGTATACATCCCAGTGCAAACAGTGCTTTAAAATGTACTCCGCCATAAGGTGCCTCTCCAAGTTCTGCTGCAATTGTGGCAGGAATGGTACGTACGGGTTGAAGTAGGGAGTGTGGCATTACAGCTGCATTGCCGGTCACCATCAATACCGCCATCGTTTCACCAATTGCACGTCCAATTCCCAAAATAGCCGCTGCTGAAATTCCGGAAATAGAATACGGTATTATAACACGGCGTATAGTTTGCCAATGATTGGCGCCAAGGGCTAAGGAAGCTTCCTTCATGCTTCTTGGAGTATTTCTTATGGCATCTTCAGAGACAGTGATAATTGTCGGCAGTGCCATTATAGCCAATACAATACTACCTGCTAAAGCCGTTTCTCCAACAGGAAGATTGAACAGGTCATGAATTGCAGGTACGATTACAATCAGACCAAAAAATCCGTATACAACAGAAGGGATACCCGCTAATAGTTCAATTAATGGTTTTAATACTTTTCTTAAGCGGTCGTCAGCAATTTCTGCCATATAAATTGCAGCAGCTAATCCAACAGGCAAAGCAAAAAGTATGGCAAACAATGAAACAAGTAAGGTTCCCATTATCAATGGAAGTACCCCTAATTGCACAGCCGGTTCGGCTGTCGGAAACCATTGTTTTCCTGTAATAAAATCAGGAATGTTATTTTTCGGTACTTCAATTTTTTTTCCACTGAATTTCTCACTCGCATATTTTTCAGGATATACAGCCAGAATTTCCGGTGTCACAGAAACCAATGAGTCGATTTTTGACGGGAGAAATTCAAAATTTTCGCCAATTTCTTCTTCAGTAAAAAAAGCAGTTGCATCATTGATTGTGAAAAGAATTATTTCCTCATCCTTGCCGGATACCTCTTTCCAGTTAGTGATCTGCTGATCAAAAATGTTTTTAATTTGTAAAGGGGTAAGCTTCGTAACCGGATTGGCTTTGTTAACAACAATTAGGTTGTGGTTTTCAACAGGGGAAGTGTTGAATAATGAAAATCCTTCCCGAAAAAGAAAAACAACAATAAGTAATACCGTCAGTGTAGAGATTGATCCACTAATCAGTAATGCTCCTTCAACTATTTTTTCAAGAAATTTTTTAAACCTGTTTTTCAATTGATGTTTTGCTAACAATTATTTTACTTTAAAGTAATATTGACAATAAACTAACAAAAACAGCAGTGTATACCACCGCTGTTTTTTACAAAGAAAAGAAAAAATTAAACTTATTTCAAAGGAATATAGCCAACTTGCTGAACAATTTTTTGACCTTCCGCTGATAAAATGAAGTCAATAAAAGGTTTTACCGTCGCTTCTTTTGATGTCTGATAATAATAGTAAAGTGGCCTAACAATCGGATATGTTTTATTCATTGCTGTTTCCAATGAGCCCATTACGAAATTTTTGCCATCATAAGATACTGCTATGTCTTTTACTTCTTTTGTCATGTATGCGAGTCCTACATAACCGATGGCTCCTTTAGTCTGACTTACCGATTGAACAATTGCACCCGTTGCCGGCATGTTCAATACCGATGAAGCATAGTTTTTTCTCATCATTACGTGGTCCTTAAAGAATTCATAAGTTCCGGAACTTGTTTCACGCGAATAAACAATAATCTTCATGTCCTCTCCGCCAACTTCTTTCCAATTTTTAATCTTTCCTGTGAAGATACCTTCAAGTTGCTGACGAGTCAGTTGTGAAACCTTGTTTTGTGGATTTACAATTACCGACAATGCATCGTTTGCAATAATTACTTCTTTGTAAGCTTTTCCTGCATCCTGCATTTTCATTCTTTCATCCATTTTCATTTTTCTGGATGACATAGCAATATCTGTCGAATTATCAATCAATGCTGCAAGTCCAACTCCGCTTCCTCCACCAATTACAGTAATACTTTTTCCTGTGTTCTTTTTCATATACGATTCAGCTTCTTTTTGTGCAAGAGGAAGAACTGTATCACTTCCTTTTAGAACTACTTTTTGTGCCTGAGCAAATAATGTCGTAATTGTAATTAGAGCGAATAAAATTGTTTTTTTCATTTTTCTTTTTTGATTTATTTATATTTAAGTTTTAAATTAAAATTTCATTTGAAGACGTAGCGTGAATACATTGTCTAATAGGTCTTTGGTATATCCGCTTAAATTTGTACTCGTTTCGTTTTTAACCATGTCATAGTATGCAGTAATCTTCATGTTTGCATCCCATCTGTAAGCTAATCCTAATCCAAGCGTCGTATATTTTAAATCGGTTGAGTTCGTAGCTTTGTAACCCGCCTTTACACTTTTTCCAATTTCGTCTCCTGTAACATCTGTATTGGCATCATACCAGTCGTATTTTACAATTGCCTGTAAAGGTGTTTGACCGATATTCTGAATAAAATATAAGTAAGCTCCGTTGAATTTACGAACGTATACATCAAGCGTTGTGGAGGTTGTACTTGCAACAGTCGTTGCTGTCATTGTTGTTGAATCAATCGTTGTAGTATAGGTAGTGGAAGGTGTAGTCGTTCCCAAAGCACTTGACAAACTGGTTGACGAACCGGAAGTACCCGGTTGCTCTCCTTGAATATATTCTCCGCGAAGCGTTGTCAATCCAATTAACCAGTCTATTGTAACCTGAGCATCAAAACCTATATAGTTTCTTTTTGTTTTATCTCTGTTATTTGTATAAGAACTAATGTCTGCTTTTTTAATGTCTATAGTATAACCTTTCACACCTGCGCTGTCTAAACCGTATTTATATTGATCCGATTTGTCTTGTCTGAAGCCGCCATCATAATAAGAAACTCCAAGTCCCCATTTTACTCTTTCCGATTTTGAATTTTTGTTCAGACCAAGATGTGCAATTACATCTTTGAATTTATCAAAGTCACTTGTGTTTGCTCCTGCTCCGGGTGCACCTGTACCGTTAAACATTCCTACATCCAACTTGATCCAATTCCAACGGGAAGTTTTTGGAGCTTGCAATGTTAGCATAGCACCCAAGTCTCTTTCATTTGGAAAAATTATTTGCGACATTCTGCCTCGCTCCGGTGATTCGCGTAAAGAGGAAGAAAAAGGAATTTCATAACCAAAGGGACGATTTTGCATTCCGGCAGTCAAACTAAACCAGCCCGTCCAAGGGTCAGTTAATTTAACGTATGCATCTTTTATTGTTAATCCACCCTGACTCACATCAAATTGAAGTACGTATTGGGAGGTAGACCATCCTTTTTCTCCAACGGCACCATCATATTGAAATTTAATACGGCCACGTCGAAGCTGAAATCTTTTATCAACTCCAGTTGCAAAATCGCCCCCGGCAAAACTTTTCGTTCCTGCCGAATCGGTAACCTGGTATTGAGCTTGAATGTAGCCACTAATTTTTAATCTGTTTTTTACTTCCAGATTACTGATGATGCCTTCAACTGCGGCCGGCAATGTATCCGTTTCTTGTGCTATTAATTTGTTAAATAGCGTTCCCATAAATAAGAGAAGAATAAGAGTTAGTTTTTTGTTCATTTGATCAATTAGTTTTTTTTGCAAAGGAACGTTCGGGAGGTTATTAAAAGGTTCTAGCAATGTTAATTTAATGTTAAGTAACAGCTTGGAAAATCTACTTAACATGACTAATTGATCTGATTAATGTGCATATAATCAAATAGTTATCTCTTTTATCATGTTCAATAAAATTGTCGGGTGAATGGGTTTGGTAATAAAGTGGTTTCCGCCCGCTTCTATAGCGCTCATACTTGTATATTCGTCAGTATCAGCAGTTAGGAATAGAACAGGTGTGCTTTTTAAAGATGGGAAAGTTCGAATTTTTCTACATGTTTCAATTCCCGATAGCCCGGGCATTCTCACATCCAAAATAATCAGATCCGGGATTTCGGCTATAGCAATTGCTACCGCATCATTTCCATTGGAGGCAGTCAGAACCATAAAATTTTGCTTTTGGAGATTGTACCTTAAGATTTCGACTATATCCGGTTCGTCATCTACAACCAGTACTTTAGGCATATGATTCATATTTATTTTATTTCAAAATTAACCACACTTTGTTTCTGTAGCGTTATCCTCTTATCATTAAATTGTTAAGAGATATTTTGGCAAATAGGAAGTTGAAAGTAATAAGATTTCCTTTAATTAAGATAATAAATTATGTTTTTCTATGTTGAGAAATAAATACCAAATAGATAACCTTAATTGAAATCCAATGTATTTTCGTACTTAATGAAAAAGAAGAAGTTATTTATTCGCCTTGCCTGGTCAATCGTTGGTATTTTGGTACTAATCGTTGGAATCTTTGCCTTTATTATCGGTAAAAGAATTTATACCGCCAATATAGTTGGCGTTAATAGTAACAATCATTATTTATTTATTCCTACAGGTTCTGATTTTGAGGGTGTCGTTCAGATTTTAAAACAGCAGAGTTTATTAAAAGATGAAAAATCATTTCGTTGGACTGCCAATCAAATGAAATATGTTTCCAATGTCAAAGCCGGAAAATATGAATTAAGACCCCTGATGAACAATAAAGAACTTGTTACCATGTTGCGCTCCGGCAAACAGGTTCCGGTTCAGGTAATATTTAATAATATCCGCACAAAAGAACAATTGGCAAAACGAATTAGCGAGCAAATTGAAGCCGGCAATCAACCCATATTGAACTTGATGAATGACAATGATTACACGAAAACACTTGGCTTTACTTCTGATAATATTTTATCGATGTTTATTCCTGACACCTATGAGTTTTACTGGAATACTTCCGCAGATAAGTTTTTAAAAAGAATGAAAAAAGAATATGAACGGTTTTGGACAGCTCAACGTCTTGCTAAAGCAAACTCCATCGGGTTTAAGCCAAGTGAGATTTCCGTCATAGCGTCGATTGTTCAATTGGAATCAAACAAAGAAGACGAAAAAAATATTATTTCCGGGGTTTATATTAATCGCCTGAATAAAGGATGGAAATTAGAAGCAGATCCCACGCTCGTTTATGCCCTAGGAGATTTTACTATTAATCGGGTTCTAAATGTTTACAAGGCTATCGATTCTCCTTATAATACTTATAAATACCAAGGTCTTCCTCCTGGACCTATTTGCCTGCCAACTACTTCTTCCTTAAATGCTGTATTGAATTATACCAAGCATCCTTACATGTTTTTTTGTGCACGTGAAGATTTTTCCGGATACCATAATTTCGCTTCCAATTATGGACAGCATCTGGTAAATGCCAGAAAATTCCAAAAGGCATTAGACAAACGAGGAATACGATCGTAAAGTAAAAAATCCTGTTTTTTATAGGCAGATCTGGATATAAATTTTAATTTTACACTTCAATTTCAATTTCAAAAATTATTTTAAACCGTTTATGACAAAAATTAAATTTGGGACAGATGGATGGAGAGCCATTATTGCACAAGAGTTTACCGTTGAAAATGTTGCACGTGTTAGTGAAGCATGTGCCAATTGGTTACTGAAGAAAAACCCAAATCCTGTAGTCGTTGTCGGTAACGATTGCCGTTTTGGTGGCGAATTGTTTACAGAAACCGTTTCAAAAGTATTATGTGCTAAAGGTGTCAAAGTGCTTGCAGCAAGAGGATTTGTTTCAACACCAATGATTTCTCTTGGAGCCGTAAACCATAAATGTGATTTGGGAATTATTATTACTGCTTCACACAATCCTCCTTCTTATAATGGTTTTAAATTGAAGGGTTCTTATGGAGGACCTTTACAACCATCCAATGTTCAACAAGTAGAAGATTTGATCCCTGAAAAATGTATGGTTGATTTTCAATCGAAGTCGATGGATGAATTAATAGCCATCGGTCAATTAAAATATATTAATTTGGAAGACGAATATATCAAGCACGTTGAAAATAATTTTGACTTAAACGCTATTCGTAATTCAGGATTAAATCTGGCTTACGATGCTATGTATGGTTCCGGACAAAATGTTATAAAAAGACTTTTTCCGGACATCACAAAATTGCATTGCGATTACAATCCGGGTTTCATGGGACAGGCCCCTGAACCAATTCATAAAAACCTAATTGAATTCAGCGAGCTTATTCGCAAAAAAGGCAACATCGATTGCGGGCTCGTTACCGATGGAGACGCAGATCGTATTGGCATGTATGATGGGAAAGGAAATTTTATCGACTCTCATCATATCATTTTATTATTGATTCATTACCTCGTAAAATATAAAGGATTAAAAGGTAAAGTATGTACCGCTTTCTCTACAACTCCCAAAGTCGAAAAACTTTGCAAACACTATGGATTGCCAATAGAAACAGTTAAGATCGGGTTCAAATACATTTGTGAAATTATGTTGAATGAAGATGTTCTTCTGGGAGGAGAAGAGAGTGGAGGTATAGCAATAAAAGGTCATATTCCCGAGAGAGATGGTATATGGATGGGATTAGTTATTTGGGAATTCATGGCTAAAAGTGGAAAGAAGCTGGATGAGTTAATAAAAGAGATTTACGACATCGTTGGTCCTTTTGCTTTTGAAAGAAATGACATGCATTTAAAGGAAGAGGTAAAGGCTGAAATCGTAAAAAATACTGCAAAAAATGCCTACCATTCTTTTGGTAAGTATCAAGTAAAGAGGGTAGAGAGTATCGATGGTTACAAATACTTCTTCGACGATAACAACAGCGAATGGCTCCTTATTCGTGCTTCCGGAACAGAACCAGTACTCCGTGCTTATGCCGAATCGTCTACTCGTGAGGGAGCTTTCGAAATTTTAAGAGCCGCTGAACATACACTCCTAAACAATTAACAAATAAATGGCACACGATATAGATTTCATTATCCATGGCGATGACATGCAAGCCGTCCAAATTGAACTCGATCCTGCCGAAGCAGTTCGTGCTGAAATTGGAGCCATGCTAAGCATGGAAGAAGGAATAGAAATGCAGACTTCTGCTGAAGGCGGAATTTTCTCCGGATTAAAAAGAATTGTCTCAGGAGAGAATTTCTTTATAACCAGTTTTCTGAATAACGGAACCGTAAAGCGTTCTGTTACTTTTGCTGCACCTTATCCGGGAAAAATTATTCCCTTAAACCTGGCTGAACTCGGCGGTAATTTCCTCTGCCAGCGTGACGGTTTTTTATGTGCCGCGCAAGGAGTAGAAATTAGCGTAGAATTTACCAAACGATTGGGTGCAGGATTTTTCGGAGGAGAAGGTTTTATTCTTCAACGTCTTTCCGGGGATGGGAAGGTCTTCATTCACGCAGGTGGTACGGTTTTAAAAAAAGAACTGAAAGCTAACGAACGACTTCGCGTAGATACGGGTTGTCTCGTTGCATTTCAACCCTCCGTCGACTATGATATTCAGTTTGTAGGAGGTTTTAAAAACGTACTCTTTGGTGGTGAAGGATTGTTCCTCGCTCAGCTTACCGGTCCGGGTGTTGTCTACCTGCAGACTCTTCCTTTTTCCCGTCTCGCTGATCGTATCATTTCTGCTTCCGGTTGGGTTGGCAGAAAGGATGAAACCAGAGGGATAGGAGGGTTGTTAGGCGGATTTATCAGCGGTAACAAATAATCCCTGCGAGATATTATTCCTCTCCCTTACTCGTTTTAGTTGGTAAAATTTTACTTTCAATCACAAGAGCTACGAATCCTGCTAAAATAATAATAATTGCTAAGGCTGAGAACCAAGTCATCATATTTGAGTTTTTAGAGTTTAATTATTGATTTGCTGAAGGAACCTGCATTTTCCGTTTGTAGGAAAACGTGGTAAATTCCGACCGGTACCTCATCGATACCAACGGATAAACTTTGTTTACTTTTTGTGAAAATGATTTCTTTTAAAAGTTGTCCACTCGAACTGAAAAGTTTTATTTTGCCATTTAAAGGTTGAGAAAAAATTAAATCAATTTCTTTTGTTGAAATATTATAAAACACAGATACAGTTTCTATTAATGACTGATCTATTGTGCTTGTCATGGTATAATAAATAGAATCAGATTCTGAACTACACCCATTGATGTCTTCTATTTGAACTGAATAATACCCACCTGTAGCTGCATGATAATTTTGTGATTGAGCCGATAAAATAGGTTGACTACTCACGAACCATTGATAATGGACAGCCGGAGACGATAAAAGTAAATTACCTTGAATAGTAATTTCCGGCTTCATCGGTAGTTGATTTACAGTAATATAATTATACTTTGTTACTGACTGATCTCCATAAGCATTTGTAGCAGTAAGGTATACGCTATATGTCCCCGCTTGATTATACTGTACAGTTGGGTTTTGTAAAATGGAAGACGATGGATTACCACCCGGGAACGTCCATAACCAGGAAGAAGCATTTGTAGATGCATCTGAGAACATTATTTCATCGCCCGCACAAATGCTTTTATCACTTGAAGTAATTGCTATTTGCGGAAGGTTGCAGTTGTAAACATATACATCCACATTATAAGAAGAAGAAAATGTACAGGTTTGAACATTTAATGTCAAATGCTGATAACCAGTATTGATTAACGATACAGTAGAATTTCTAAGGGTAGAAATAGAAGTATTATTTAACAGCCAATTATAAGTTGAGCCGGCATGTGATTGATCTATTAACGGAAGTGTGCTGTTTATGCAAATAGTAGGTGGCGTGGTGAAAAATGCAAGGGGTTGCAAACAGGCAAGATTAAGCAACCAGATATCTGAAGATCCATGTCCACCGCTAACATCGTTGTTATTGCTGAAGGTATAACCTGCAATTAAAAAACCATCCTGACTGTTTGGAATGACACATAACGGTCTTTCATTTCCCGTTCCTCCGAAATTTTTGCTCCATTCAAAATTCATGGCCGAATCCGCTTTCATCAGCCAAATATCTTCCGCACCTAGCGGGTTGTTAACTTGAAAGTCGCCGGATCCACTACCGGATGCAAACAAATAGCCGCCATCAGTTGTTTCTAAAATGGAGAACAAATAATCATTTCCACTACCACCCATATTTATTTGATCCAACAAATTTCCATTCGAATTGATCCTGATGAGCCAACTGTCACCCATTCCGAAATTTCCTGTTAAATCACCATTTGACGACAGAGAATATCCACCAATGAATATTTTCTTTTGCGAATCTATTAATATTGTTTGTGCTGTTTCATATTCGCTCCCTCCATAAGTATTGCTCCACAATGGATTTCCGTTGACATCGAATTTAGAAACACATAAATCATAATTACCATGTGTTGCAATTACATTTCCGCTGGATGAATTACTTGTGCCACAAGCATAGATATTTCCATTGTCGTCTTGTTCTAATGAATAACATACATCTAATCGGTTACCGCCAACAGATATCTGCCATAGTAGATTACCGTTACAATCCGTTTTTAAAAGCCAGATATCCTGTTCACCATTATTTTGAGTTAGATTTCCATTACTTGAATATGAACCTCCGCCGAGGATAAATCCACCATCCGATGATTGAATACATGAATAAATGAGGTCAGGCAATGATCCTCCAAATACCCGGGACCATTGAATGTTACCATGGTTATCTGTGCAAATAATAAAGGCATCAAAATTTCCTCTATTGCTTGGGAAATCCCCATTTGCAGATGAACTATATCCGGTAAGGATGAGATTTCCGTTTGATAATTCAAGTAGGCCGGTAGCAATATCTGTTGAACTGCCTCCAAAGGACTTCTCCCAAATTATATTACCGGTACTATCTAGTTTTGTCAACCAGATATCGGTGGATCCATGGAAGCTGGTAATGTCGCCATTATGTGATGTTGTATTGGCTACCAAAAGGATATTTCCATCTTTTGAACGAATCATTTCGCCCGGATTATCTAATAAACTACCTCCCAGACATCTTTGCCACTCCATTGCCGGTGGTGCCGCGGCATCTATTCCCTGATGGCAGGTTGCCAGAAGCATCAGAAGAAGTATGGAGATTTTGAGATTCATTAACAGGGCTCTTGAGATATTTAAAGCAATTATCTATTATCCGGTCCCTCATATCAATTATATTATGTAAGTCTTTCAAAACTGTAGGTCAATTATTTTTTTAAAAACTTCGTTTTTATCGAATTTTCAAATAATTAGTCCTGTAAACCAAAAATTTCTCAATTTTCTAAAATTTTTTTCAATTGTCAGATTTTATATGAAAAGCGAGTATCAATTGAATGAAAAGAGGTGTAATAGGATACGGAAAAACACTTTGAAATTGAAAAACCTTTTATAACAATCCCGTAAGATTGATTAATCCAATTCAACGATAAAAAGTTGAAGAAATATTCCGGCCCCGTAAGGCCGGATTGTTTTTTTATATTAGTTATCTTTTAATCTTATCTGCTTTTAACCAAGCTGTTTTTTGAAAATAAAGGTAAAAAGTGCTGAAAAGAATAGCGTTATAAAAAAGATCGCCAATAACCTGATTTCTGAAAAATGGTAAAGCCATTTGATAGCTGGTTAATGTACCTTCAATTGTCATCGGATAAAGCTTTAGATCCAAATACCAAAGTGGAAGGTTAGTAATCAGAAAGAAAACCAATGAAGAAAGAATAGAGGAGGAAATAATGGTTTTGAAATTTTGTTTCTCACGAATAAGAATGCCCATCCAAACGGCAAATGAAAAACAAGCATAAACAGGAAGAATACTAAAATGAAATCCGATTATTAAATCACTTAAAAACATTATTGTTATTGGAATCAGAAAGGCATATTTACGATCTCTGATATTGGCTCCTGAAAACAAAGCAATAGCACCAATTGCTGTAAAGTTAAAGGGGTGGGGTATGAAACGAGTTAGAGCAGCCAATAAAATAATAATTACTGCAAAAAAGAACTGTTTTGAATTATTAGCGTCTTGATTAATCATAAGCACAAATTTATATTTATTTCATGAATAAAAATGGGATATTCATTTTTTTATAGGATTTCTCTCAATACCCTCTCTGCTCATTACTGTTAAACAATATGTTACGATTTTGTCGACCAACCAGCCTGTAAACCTACCATGAGTCTGATAGTAGTCGTTGAAATACACCGGAATGCCACCCAAATTAGCTTTTGCCTCCTTGGCAGTCCTGCCTAATTCGAGTATTTTTTTCTTTTTATCAATTGCTTCCTTTATTCCATCCATCAAAATATTAAAATATAACATATACTGTTTATTGTAATCGTAGTCAATTCCAATATAATGCATTTCTAAAATTTCTCCTCTTTCTATAAATGTGGAGAAAGCGACTAATTCTTCCCTAAAATAATATCCGGTCAATGAAAATTTCTCAGGAAATCTTTTTTTGTATTCATAAAAATAAGCAGATCGGATTAATCCCATTCTGACCAATTGCTTTTTGGAAACATTTTCAAATAGCTTAAAAATATTTTTTTGCTGTAACGCTATTTCATCAGCAGTAAGGTTTTTACGAACTAGGTCCTGTCCTGCTAATATAATTTTCTGTGCTCGTTTTTTGTATTTTTTAGTAAGATTGTTAACATATTCGTCTAAGCTCTTCCAGGAATCGGTGATGGTTAACTCCATCGTTAGATCATCAAAATACTTTTTCCAGCCGAAGTGTAACATGTCTTTTTCCATGAATTCAGAATCCATGTCTTTTAAAATCACAACATCGCTTTTAAATTCCTGAATAGATGTACCTAGTATATTTATTATTTCTTTTAAGGTAATTTTTTCCTTATCAAACCAAATGGATGGATGATTCACAGTGAAAAGATTTCCGCAGACTAATATTTTAAATGAACGTAATGAAAAAAACAGCTTTGAAAATAATTTTAAAATTTGATTAGATCCAAAACTGAAATTTTTAGTGGATGTACTTAATATTTGAAAATAAAGACAACCGCATAGCTGAGTCAATTCTCCGTTTTTTTTTTCAATTACTAAATATCTAAAATCAAGATCCAAAGGTTTTGAGTCTTCAATGAATTTTAAATAAAAAGGGTTTAATGAACTGCTTGGTATTTTACTCCAATGCTGCAGCAATTCATCATTCATTGAATTATAAATGGATATATTGCAATTTTCAAAACTTAACGATTTCAAAAGCATATTTGCATGCAAATTAGTCTAATTCTCATTGAAATAAAAAGCAAGTATTCGTGTTTTAAATTAAAGTAGTTTAAGTGCTTATTTTATGCTATTTTTTATAAAAAAAAATGGGAATCGGTTTTTAAACCTTGATTCCCATTTTTAAATTAACGTTTTATTAAATTGTCCATTAACTTAATTTGAATAAAATAAAATTCATTTAAGGTGATAAAGGACATTTTCTTCTTAATAATAAAGGAACTTGATTTTCAATAATACTTAAATCAATGGATTCAACATATTTGTCAAAATTTACATCGCTTCGTAATACACCTGTTTGAAAGGATGCTGCATCAACTCCCGATGTTGTCACATCCAGTGCATTGATAAAATTGTCTTTATTAACATCACCACAAAAAATCCCGTAGGTATTTGCTTCCAGCAGTTTCATGTTATTTGCATAGGCTTCATTAATAGTGTCTGTAAAATCAAAAACAGTATCTGTGCCATAAACAAATGGCCTGCTCCAGGTTTCTAAATGATTTCTGTGTTTCAATACTATATAATATTCTCCTCCAGTTGTAAATAAAGGAATAAAAGAAGATATATATCCGTTTTCGCTTATAAAAGTGTTAATTGAAACCTCCGTTAAAGTATCTAGCGTGTTTACCATTTCAAAGGTTATACTATCGGTAAGTGTATCGGCAGGATTTAAATATCGATTCATTTTATGAGTCGTTGTATTATAAAGTCCTTGAAGGAAAGCGCGAATTACAATAAAATTCGGACGCGGTTCTGTTGTAAAATGGAAAATACTACAAGATGAATTAAATCCTGTACCATTTCCAGGCTGAAGAGTCCAATAGTAATCAGTTAACGGCTGCAAAGAGCCGCCTGATATTGCAAATGTGTCGGAAGTTATCGTTAATTGCTGAACCGGTGGATTTGTAGTGCCCAACAAAATTTTATAATTAGTTGCACCGGGAACTGGATCCCAATAAAATGTAGTATTGGTCAGACTTACAAATAAATCATCGTTTGGAGGAAGCATGGTTGATGTACATGCAGGTGGTGGTGATGTTACAGCAACTGTATATGATCCTGATCCCGGGCCACTACCTGCATGAAAAATTCTAACAAAATATGTAGCATTAATGGTAAGACCTGTTTGTGTTAAAGTTTCCGTTTGAGCATTTCCCCAATAATTCACACATTCAATACTAGACAAAGAAGCACAACTACCACTAAAAAGTTGGATGGCTGGATTAAATCCTGTACTTCCTGTTACGGTTATCGTTTCAGTAGCATTTACTGCTACAAATTTATACCAAACATCATCATCCGGTGTGGTTGAATTTGTCGCATTACATGTAGGGATTCCGGATGATGCTGTTGCGCCTAATGATGAAGTTCCGTTAACGAATACAGGATTTTGTGTCACCGATAATGAAATACTATTCGCACAATCATCATTGGATGGAGGAAGTGGAGTCGCACTTATACAGATATCAAACTGTCCGCTACTGTTTGTTCCTGAAAATGCATTTCGTTCATAAACTCTGACATAATATGTTTGTCCTACAGAAAGATTTGTTGGATTTAGTGTCTCTGAAGTTCCGGTTTGAAAACTTGAGTTACCACAAAGTAAAGCAGTATTGCTGGAGCTTGAATACAACTGAATAGTTGGATCATAATTCCCGGATCCAATAACTTTGATTAAGGTATTCGAATTGGTAGGAATAAACTTGAACCATACATCGTCATCAGGTATTCCTGCAGGGCAAGCTGTAAATCCACTGGATGCAGTTGCGTGTAAACTGGAATAACTATTTCCGCAAATGGACAAGCATGGACTGGTATTAACTAATAATGAAATGGCATTAATTTTTTCATCGTTAACAGGAATTAAACTTGCAGGGGGAACATATGCGGAGTAAGTGCCGGGAACAAATTGTAACATGGAATAACATTCAGGAACCTGCAAAATCTGGCTGGATGGTGTTGCTCCAAAACTTCGGGTATCGGCAATAAGTTGATTAATTAATTCGCCTGCTAGCGGAGTGGAACTTAATGTTGTTGCACTTAGTCCACAACTGTAATTATAATTAAGATTCATTGTCCCATCATATGCATCCATTTGTCCGTAAACAAATTCGATAATATTAGTCCCTTCATATAATTTAACCTGGAAATTTAAATTAGGACCGGCACTATTAAATCCTTCCATGGCAATCCATTCTATTGTTAGTACCCTGCTTCCGGTGGTTCCGCTAGAACTATATTTTACAGAACCATTTAAACCTGACAAGGAGCCGGGATTACCCTGACAATATATATCTTCGTAAAAAGGTGCAATTATTAATGTTGATACACTTGAAGCATTTCCATCCGATAAAGCACTGTTCAGGTAACCATAAGGAAAATCTGTATTTCCGGTAGCGGCTGTAGCTGTATTTAATGTAATAAATCCATTTGTGGAAGCAAGAAATGATGAATATGAATTCCCACTATATGTAAAATTGAATCCTATTGAAACAGCATTACTTAAATTATCATCCGTATTCGATCCATTCCTCCAACTACTTACTGAATTTCCGGAAGTTGCGATGGAATTATAAGAAACCCCGGTAGAGCGAGTGATTTGGTAACTCAATTTTACAGTTGAAAACTGTTGAACAGTACAGCCGCTGGATAATGCTGCTCCATTTCTACCAACAACTTTCCAGTAATAGGTAGTGCCGGAATTCAAGTTTCCTGCATTGTATGTTGTGCCGGCTTGGTTGGTAGATACAATTGGAGGATTTGCTGCTGTTCCGAAATACACATCATAACCATTTGTGGTTCCGGTTGAACCGGCAGACCAACTTAGAACCATATTTGCAACCGGAATTTCAACTGCTGAAGAAGCCGGATAGGATAAAATCGGACAAGAAGGAGCAACTGCTGTTGTAAATTGTAGAGTGCTGCATGAAGTCGATACCACTGTTCCGTTTTTACCTATTATTTTCCAAAAATAAACTGTATTACTTATAATTGCACCTGTATTATAGGTTGTGCCTGCTTGATTTGTCGAAACCAATGGGGGAGAAGCGGCTGTTCCAAAATAAACATCATAAAGTGTTGTTGTGCCTGAGGTCCCTGCCGTCCATGTTAAAACAACGTTATCCGGTTGAATATTTGTTGCTGATGCTGCAGGAGAACTTAGTATCGGACAAGAAGGTGGAGCTTTGAATAAAAATGAATTACCTGAGGCAATTGTCGACTGATTCAAATCGTTTGATGTTACAAAGTTCACTGTGCTATTTGCGAATGTAGTATTGACAGTAACACTTCCAAAATCTGTAGTACCGGAAGCTGCCCCAACAGAATAGTTTGCCGTATTCGTGGGCATTGTTCCATAAACAAATTGAAAATTATTAGTGGTTTCAAACAACCAAACCTGAAACTTACAGTTTAATGTTGTTCCAACGGTTACATTCCATTGAACCATCATTTTTCTGTTTGGAGCAATTCCTGTTGTCTTATATCGAACAGTTCCGGTCTGCGTCTTCAAGTCATCAAAATAAGCAGCAATTTTTGGAAAATCTGCATTCGCAGTTAATTGATTGGCTGTTGTAGCGCCCATTGAAACAGCAGGCCCTGCAACAGATGTTGCAAGTCTCATTAATCCGTTTTCATTAACTGAAAAATGAGTGTAGTTTGTCCCGTTAAAAGCGAATGTAAATCCTATTGAACTGATCGCTGAAATGCCTCCAGCAACGTTGTTTATGTTTGTTCCGATTAATTGCGTAGTGCTCAATGTATCATCCAAAACAACACCTGATACAGTAGAAAAACCTAAAGTATTAATTGCTGCATTCGTTTTAAATGAATTAATAACTACGACCAAAACAATTAGAAATGATCGAAATAAAATAACTTTTCCGTTTAGTAGTGTTCTCTTCATGATAGCAAATGATTTTCTATCTTACTTATGAAAGTAAGTAATAATTAGTTAATTAATTAATAGGTAGTTTAGTTGATCCCCTTACATATTTTGCAGTATTTTTTATTGCCACAGAACAACAAAAAAACTGCTCAATACTTGTAGTGCTTCTTCAAATATAGCTAATCAAATGAATAATTGCAAGTTTTTTTTGTAATCACCACCTGTAAATCTTTACTTTACCCTTTCTTAAAATAAAATTAATGCTCCATTCAATTTTCAGTAAATCCCTCATATCCTATAGAAAAACATTAAAATTTGATGAGCTTATACTGGATTTTTTGAAAGAAAGCGATTTTTTGAAAAAATTCTATGATTTTACCGGGTCAACTAAAGACATTAAAAGGAGGATTGAAACCTACCAAAACCCCCGATTAGACAGGCTTTTGCTAAAAAATACCATTGCCGAACAATACCAAAAATCCGGGATAAAAAGTATACCCAACCTCGTTTCCCAAAACATAAACTCTCTTGAAAACGGGAATACATTTACAGTTTGTGCTGGACATCAATTAAATATTTTCAGTGGACCTCTTTATGTTATCTTTAAACTAATCTCAACAATTAGTCTTTCTAAAAACTTGAATTCACTTTTCCCTTCCAATCATTTTGTGCCTGTTTATTGGATGGCCACAGAAGATCATGATATCAACGAAATTGATTCAGTAAATCTTTTTGGAAAAAAATACGAATGGGAACATTCATGGAAAGGCATTTCGGGTAATATGCCTATTCAAGGATTAGAGTCTTTAATCAACAATATCAAAAATACTTTTGGTAATTCAAAATATGCCACAGAGTTATTTGAACTAATTGAACAATCTTATTTAACCAGCCAAACACTGGGAGAAGCAACCCGTAAATGGATAAATGCTTTACTTGGCGATTATGGCTTGGTTATTATAGACGGCCACGAAATGGTTTTTAAAAGCCGGGTTAAAGATATTTTTTTGGATGAAGTCAAGAATCAAACTACAAAAAAATTAGTTGATAATTCTATCAGCCAATTATCTGAAAAATACAATGCCCAGGCAAAACCAAGGGAAATAAATCTTTTCTACTTAGGAAAAGATTATCGGGAAAGATTAGTGAAAGAAGATAACCGGTTTCAAGTGCTTAATACCGATATAACTTTTTCACTCAATCAACTAACCGATGAAATAAGTAATTTTCCCGATCGTTTTAGCCCCAATGTTCTCCTTCGACCTCTTTATCAGGAAAGCATACTGCCAAACGTCGCTTTTCTGGGAGGTCCTGCAGAAATCGCATACTGGCTCGAATTAAAAGATCTATTTAATAACTATCATGTTCCTTTTCCCGCTTTGATATTGCGAAACTGCGCTACTATTATTAATAAAAGTACGAATGATAAACTTTCGAAGTTTTCTATTTCTGACAAGGAAATATTTCTTTCTACTGACGAATTAATAAAAAATTTCATGCTGAATTCTACTGAGGAGAAAATTGATTTCAATATTTCCCTTGATCGAATTTCCATTGAACTCTCAAATATTGGACATGAGGTTTCTAAAATCGATGCAACTCTAAATGCATTTGTAGAAGGGGAGAAGCAAAAAATTAAATCCTCATTTCTTAGTCTCGAAGAGAAAATATTACGCGTGCAGAAAAAGAAGAAGGAATCAGAACTAAATCAAATCCGTAAAATTAAGGACCTGCTTTTCCCAAATGGTGGCTTGCAGGAAAGAGAAGAGACTCTAATTCCGCATTTCCTGAATCACGGCAAAGGTTTTTTTGATATGCTATTAGAAAACTTCGACCCTTTTGAAAAGGAATTTATGATTCTGAAAGAAGTTGAGTAAATTGTAGTTATTCCACAATTATTTTTCCGGAACCAATTGGAGTATCGTTGGAAGAAATTCTAAAGGCAAATATTCCTTTGCTTAAACCATTTTTATCAAAATTATAATTCTTCTGTCCGGGTATAAATGGAATACTTTCTTCATGCGCCAATCTTCCTGAAATATCAAAAAAACATATTTTCAAATCCGATTTTTCATTCCATATATTTTCATTTAATGAAAGAACGGAATTTTCATTGAGTGGATTTGGGAAAATGGTCATACTTACATTTGCTTGACTGCTCGTCTCAACAACATCAACTGAATTTACTCGCCAAATTTCTTCTATTGGATTGGCATTGGCACTAAAACCTGCATAAGGTAGACCATACATATCTTCAAAAGTGCGTAGCATATCAAAATGATTGTAGCCATTAAGTAAATAATCACCCGGCATTATCATTGGACCATTAAACAAGCAAAGTGTCTGATTAATTCCCACCGAATTGTCTTCATCAAACATGAGCACAAACAAACTATTATTCGTTTGAGCCCAATCAATATAAGGTTTGAGATGGTTAAAAATCCAGTTATCGGCAGTAGTTATCCTGAGTGGATCTACACCATTATGCATATCATTGTTTTGATTCGGAATGACAAACGATAAATCCGGTAAGTCATTAAAGTTTGTCGGGAAATCGTTCATTGACAAATTGCACGTCCATGGAATTTGATTCAGTCCTGTTCCTTGCCAATTTACCCATGGACAATGCTTCCGAAAGTAATCACCTGAAGAAGCCACCAACGATCCGGCCACCGGGAGATCTTCTGAATAACCCGCAAAACTATAACCTGCATTAATCAAACTTCCACCAAGATTGGGACTCATCCAGGGGGTGTTCAATGGCAAATTGTCGTCTATTACTCCCTGACTACTTCCGGAAAAAAAAATCAGGTAATTCGGTTGACTCGGATGTGTTATTGCATAGTATTCACGTAGATTTGCCGAAAGAGGTATTAAAGAAAAAATGTATGGTGCAGCAATCGGATCTACTACCTGATTATAAGTATGGTTTTCTAAAACGCATATTACCACATGGTCAGGTTTGGGTATTGTAGCGCTGTTTGCATTTTTCGTAATCAGAAAATTCAATCCCAATACAAGCAAATAAGTAAGCAGAGTTATTACTTTTTTTGAAATTGAATATTCTTTCATGTTCTTTAGAAGTTTAGTTCAACAAATTAATTAGTAAATGAATATTTATTTACTGGATTTATTATGAATTAATAATTTATTTTTCAAATCTAACTAATTTAATCTATGAACAAAAGCTAGGGAAAATAGATTAATATAATTAGTTTAAGTAAGCTATTCTTTTGACTTGATTATTATCATTTTATTCTAAATTAATTTAACTTTTCGATTTATCTTTTTAATCGAAAGGAAAACAACAATTTGATGATATCTGTTTTTTAAAACCCTAAAAAACTGAATTATTCTAAATACTTTTGCATATGCATGAAGTAATTTTTATTGCCGATTTTGGATCTCAGTATACCCAACTTATTGCCAGAAGAATTCGTGAGTTGAATGTTTATTGCGAAATATACCCTTACAATCATTTTCCAAAACTATCATCCTCTGTTAAAGGAGTCATTCTTTCAGGAAGTCCTTCCTCCGTGCGTGATTTAAATGCTCCAACGATGGATTTGTCGAATATTCGCTCCAAAGTACCTGTTTTAGGCGTTTGTTACGGTGCTCAGTTGCTTGCATTTCAAAACGGAGGTGAAGTTACGCCTTCAAAGACACGTGAATATGGTAGAGCTCAATTGATGAAAATTGATAAAGAAAACGATCTTTTCAGCAATATTCAATTAAATTCTACCGTTTGGATGTCTCATGGAGATACCATTTCTAAAGTCCCCAAAAACTTCAGGATAGTTGCCGGAACCTCTGATGTTCCCGTTGCAGCTTATAAAATTGAAAATGAACAGACTTATGGAATTCAATTTCACCCGGAGGTAACGCATTCAACTGATGGCAAAGCGCTTTTGAAAAATTTCCTTGTTGAAATATGTAAATGCAACCAAGATTGGACGCCGTCTTCTTTCGTGGATGAAACTATCTTTTCACTTAAAGAACAACTCGGAGATGATCAGGTCGTACTTGGATTATCAGGTGGGGTAGATAGTTCTGTGGCAGCTATGTTGTTGCATAAAGCAATCGGAAAAAACCTTCACTGCATATTTGTTGACAATGGTTTACTTCGAAAGAACGAATTTGCTGTAGTAATGGATTCATACCTTCATCTTGGTTTGAATATTACCGGGGTAAATGCAAAAAATGAATTTTATCATGCATTAAAAAACCTAAGCGATCCGGAGGAAAAACGAAAAGCTATCGGTAAAGCATTTATCGAAACGTTTGATAAGGAAGCACATCGCATTAAAGACATCAAATGGTTAGGGCAGGGTACTATCTATCCGGATGTTATAGAATCTGTTAGTGTCAAAGGCCCATCTGCTACGATAAAGAGCCATCACAACGTGGGTGGATTGCCGGATAAAATGAAACTGAAAGTAATCGAACCCCTTAAATCACTTTTTAAAGATGAGGTACGATTAGTTGGAAGACAATTGGGACTCGATCCCAATATATTGAATAGACATCCTTTCCCGGGACCCGGCTTAGCTATTCGGATTTTAGGAGATATCACAGAAGAAAAGGTTGCCATTCTTCAAGCCGCAGATGATATTTTTATTTCACTGCTAAAAAAACACAACTTGTATGAAACAATTTGGCAAGCAGGTGTTATTTTATTACCGGTTCAGTCTGTTGGAGTAATGGGAGATGAACGAACATATGAAAATGCTGTATGCCTGAGGGCCGTTACTTCAATCGATGGAATGACAGCTGACTGGAGTCATATTCCTTACGAATTTCTGGCTTTGGTTTCAAACGAAATAATTAATAAGGTTAAAGGTATCAATCGTGTTGTTTATGATATTAGTTCAAAACCCCCGGCAACTATTGAATGGGAATAATTCTTAAAACGGAAATATTATTATTACTTGCATGCATAAAATGAAACACAAAAGATTCGTGAAATATCTATTTTCTCTATTTACATTATTTTTTCTCTTACTGTCTTTTTCAACGCACGCTCAAACGTTATCAAAAAAGGATACTTCCAATGTTCATTTTTTGAATTCCCGGAAGTTCTTCATTTACAAAGTTGAAAAAGGAGAAACGTTGTTTAGTATTTCACAAAAATTCAAAATTCCACAGGAGGAAATCATACAATTTAATCATGAAATTAATAATGGTTTAAAAGTAAAAATGAAACTTTGGATTCCTGCTTATAGCTGGTTAAAAAAAGATTCATTAGAGAAGGCGAGCAATGTAGTAGAGGATAAGAAGAAGGATTCATTTTATTCAATTGTTGTTGTAACTTCTTTCAACCTCCCCAAAATTTATACAGTTTCTGACTCGACAGAATCTTTTGTAGATGAACCTATAAATGATGGAACCAAGCAAAATCTTGAATTCATAGAGGGCATTATACGCTCGGCAGAATCATTAAAAATGGGAGGGTTCAAAATTAATTTGGATATTATAGATTCTGAAAACGATAGTCTTATACTGTTACGAAAACTTAGCAAGAAAAAGAATTGCGATCTGATTATTACGAATGAAAACGGAAATCTGCTTTCCACAATTTCTGCTTTCTCGGAGAAAAATCAGATCCATTTGCTTTCCTCTGCCATGAACTCTTCTGAACTAATTAAAGAGAACAAATATGCCATTAGTTTACTTCCTTCTTCATTCAAACAATGTGAAATGATGGGAAAATTTTCTGCCGAATATTTCACTAACACATCGTTGATTCTTCTAAAATCTGTATCGGCCAAAGAGTTGGAAAGAGCAGAGTCTTTTAAATCCGGGTGGCTTTCCACTAAATTTACTGCAGTTAAAAGAATTGATTATGCTAAACTTGGTAGTATAGCTTTTGCCGATAGCTTAGTAAAAGGGAAAAATAATATTCTCTTCATTTCATCTTCCAATGAAGATATGGTTTCTTCAATTTTAAATTCGCTTAAAGTTAAGATACCGGAATATCAGGTTACTGTAATCGGACTTCCAACTTGGCAATACTTCGAAACCATTGAACCCAATCATCTGGAATTGTGCAATGTTCACGTATTCAACTCCGGTTTTATTGATAACAGTGATGAAAATGTTTATATGTTCAGAAAGTATTTTCGCGAAAAATATTATTCGGAACCTACAGAATCTGCTTACCTGGGTTATGATGCCATGCTTGTAACAAAAATGTCTTTATCAAAAGGTGGTTGGAAATCAATCACAGAAGACAAGCATGCGGACATTACGGGCCTATATTCTAATTATTCATTTGAAAAGATTATTTCCGGAAATGCATTTGAGAATAGTAACATCCATGTTTTTCAACCTGCAGGAGATATTACAAAAGACTTAATAAAAAACATAAAAAAATAATTTTTCAATTGATGAAAAGAGAGATCTCTGATTGGTTCTTAGATTTGCAGGATGATATTTGTTCCAATTTGGAGGTTGCCGATAACGGTGGCAGTTTCGTGGAAGATAAGTGGGAGAGACCCGGAGGAGGTGGTGGAAAAACCCGGATTTTTAAAAATGGAAATATTATTGAAAGGGGAGGAGTCAATTATTCTGCTGTTTTTGGCGACGTGCCTGATTTTTTAAAGAAACAGTTTCCTGGTGAAAAAGCGACTACCTTTTATGCAACAGGTGTTTCAATTGTTATGCATCCCAAAAGTCCTGAAATACCAATCATACATATGAATATTCGGTATTTTGAACTTGGAAAAATTGCCTGGTTTGGAGGAGGAATTGATCTTACTCCACATTATGTTAATCAACACGACGCAGTTTATTTTCATTCGGAATTGAAAAAAATGTGTGACAAACACGATCAATCATTTTATCCTAAATTTAAAACAGAGGCCGATAATTATTTTTTCATCAAACATCGAAACGAGACCAGAGGAATCGGAGGAATTTTTTTCGATCACTTTCGTGCAAATGAAAACCATTCGTTAACGGATATTTTTAGTTTCGTAAAGTCAACAGGAAGTTTATTCGCACCTTTATATGTTTCTTTAATAAATCTAAATAAGTCTACAGTTTACAGTGAGAACGAAAAAAAATGGCAACTGCTAAGACGTGGAAGATATGTTGAGTTTAATTTAGTTTACGATCGCGGTACAAAATTTGGCTTAGATACCAACGGACGAACAGAATCCATTTTAATGAGTTTGCCACCAATTGCTTCCTGGGAATATGATTATCAACCGGAACCCGGAAGCCGGGAAGCAGAAACCATTTCTTTTTTGAAAAAAGATATTGATTGGTTAAAATGAAAAAAGATTTTTCTGAAAAAGCGATTCTGTTTTTTAAAAAACTAAATCCCAATTTCAATTTACCAAAAGACGTCTCTTTTTTGCTTCCATACGATTCTTCCGATGTTAAAATACTTATTCGAAATTTTTTTTTGAAATATTATTCCGATCAAAGAGAACGAACTTTTATTTTTGGAATTAATCCGGGCAGATTAGGCGCAGGAACAACAGGAATTGCTTTTACAGATCCCGTGCAGCTTGAAAAAGTTTGCGGTATCGAAAATTCACTTTTGAAAAAACCGGAATTATCAAGTACTTTTATTTATACCGTAATAAATGAGTTTGGTGGTGATGAAAAATTCTTCTCCAATTTTTTTCTAACAGCAATTTGTCCGGTAGGATTTGTCAAGAACGGAAAAAATTTAAATTATTATGATGATCCAACATTAATCAAATCATGTAAATCTTTTATTCACGATACTATTCAACGACAAATAAGTTTTGGAGTAAATAGAAAAATAGCAATATGCCTTGGAGAAGGCAAAAATTTCAATTATTTTAAAAAGTTAAATGATGAGCTGAAACTTTTCAAAGAAATTGTAAAATTACCGCATCCCAGATTTATTATGCAATACAGGCGGCAGAAAATAAATTATCATGTGCAGCAATATGTAAGAACGATGGACAAAATACTAACAACCTGATTGAAGAAAAGTTTACTTTGAGCTTTTAAAAACATTAAAACTTTTGCATATTTGCAGAGTAAGAAAAAAGATATGTCACACGATAATCATACAAACAACCAAACACCAAGAGGGTTTTGGTACACATATTTCGGTACCGGCGGTGCAGGTGTTTTTGCTTTCCTGTGGATCGTTTTATTACTTATTTGGGTGTTTAGTGTCCTTAAATGGGGTTGATATAAACGGTTTAATAACTTTTTTTAGTTAAGTCCAAAGAAGACTTTCTTTAAAATTACCACCTGATGCTTTTCAGTTTGTGTACATATGAACTGTCTTCAGCATATACATTTCCTAAAAATTTCAAGTAAACTTCCGGAAGATTAAAACTCTTTTCCTGCCAGTATTTATAATCTTTTACACATTCTTCCCAGTTATTATAAACAGCATAATTATTGAGCTTTTTGAATTTCTTTAAATCCTTTTGATTGCCGGTTAGAATGAGGTTTTTGGATGTAATAAAAATACCGACCGCAGAAGTTTTTCGTTTGAAAGGATAACGCATTCCTAATATATTGTTAGTGCGTTTCGTTAAATAGGAATTCAGATTGCCTGATTCAATCATGATTTGCGCAAATACTTGTTCCGGACAAATAATTTGATTTTCATTAAGAACGATCTTAAGATTTTCTTCCGTTAATGGCCGGCAATTATTTTCTGAGCCGGCAAATTTTCTTGTGTTAATTTCCTTTGCAGGATAAGAAGAAAAATCGCTAAACGATAAAATGATGAAAAAACTAAAAAATACCGTAAACACAATATTGTTCCATTTTCTGGACTTTTGAAATACAGATGAACACATATAGTTTATGCAATCCTTATTAAGACAGATTATACGATCTTTTAATTGTTGAATTTTGGTCGATTGACAACAGCTCGTTTTCATAATTTTTAGTTTTTAAAACGTGCTTTGGATTAATCATGGCGGTGATTAAGAATAAGCTAATTTAATCGGGGGGGAGAACCCTAAAAACTATTTTGGGCGAATTGTCCGGAAGTCTAGGTTGAATCTCGATGTTTGATTGGTAAAATTTTAAAGATCAAATTGATTTCTTCAAAAGTCTTTACGTGCTGTTGGAAACCATCGAAAAATCCCTGAATTTTAGTCAAACATGGCTATTCAATCATTTTAGCCCTAAATTCGAAAAAAAGCTACATATATTGTCTTATAATTAATATTATGTTAAGTCATAATGTGGTTTTACTCATGTCCGCTACACTTATCAAACCAACTCATTTGAATACTATGCAAAAAAAAACGGGAGAGCTTTCTCCGGGTTTTGAACTTTACTTTTGTTCTAACAGTCCTTTCACTCTATTGTAATTATCCATATCCCCGATCCTAACATACAATTGCTTCAATGAATTCAATGTACTCTGATATGTTAATAAATCGTCTTCTGTCTTTTTAGGGTTTTGTTTTAGCGATTTCTCTAAAAATGGCGCTGCCGATTTGAATTTGGCTTCAAATCGCTCCTTTTCTTTAACAAACTCATCATTTGACTTTAAATTGTTGGCCTTATTCGCCATTTCTGCTGCCTGATTAAAATACATGGCTCCCAGGTTGTAATTCAGCTCGAAATTGTCCGGATTGATCACTAAGCCCTTTCTATAAGCTTCCTCAGCTTTCTGCAAATACTCTGAATAGTTTTTTGGTTTGGGAAGGTCTTTTTGATTGCCATCTTTTGGGTTTGCTAAATTGTCAAAGGTGCTTCCTAATGCCAGATATAAACTTGGATTGTTAGGATCTCTAGTTGTTGCAACATCCAATGCTTTTGTTGCTTCTTCGTTCTTACCGGTCGCTAAAAGAATGTTAATCTCGGCCAACATTAAATTGATGCTGTCCGGATAAATGGTTCTTCCATCTCTGATTGTTTTTAATGCTCCGGTGGTGTCTTTATCGAACTTCTGTAGATTAGACAAATTCAAATAGATATTGTCATCAGGGTATTTTAATGAAATCAATTTTGAATAGAATTCCTTCGCCTTTGCATTTTCTCCGGCACGCTCCGCCGAATAAGCACAATTAAGAATTACTGATGTATCTGAAGGACTCATTTTATGAACTGTTTCAAAACTTGCCAATGCCTTCTTAAAATCTTTTGCTTTAAATGCTTCAACACCACTGCCAAAAATCTTATTTGCTATTAATGGTATTCTAACCTGACTAATTTCATCGGCCCACTCATTTTTGGGATCGATTTCATTGGCCTTCTGAAATGATTCATATGCTATCGTTAAGCAATTATCACATAAATTTCCATATTTTTCATTGTTAAATAAAGCATGATAGATTAATCCCCTGTAATACCAGGTTTTTGGCATTGCCTTCGATTGTTCATTTAAAATTGCCTCGTCAATTGCTTCCTTTGCTTTGTCATATTGTTGATATGGCTCCCTGTAAAAGTTGTATGCAGTCTGAACTTTTGCTTTTTGACCAAATGCATAAACTACACTAAAACAAATAAATAAGATGGTGTACTTAATGTTTTTCATTTTCCTTTTTTGTCTTTTATTATGTTAAGTCTGTTGGTGTTTCATTTGATTCTTCATTCTCTTCTGAATCGTTTTCGTCTTGCACTTTTGGAACCTGTCCATCCGTATTTTCTAATTTTAAAGTAGCTCTTGCCGCTTGTTCCTCGTCATCCACTTCAACTTTTGCAACGGATGCAATTGCATCATCGTCATCAAGGCGAATCAATCTGACTCCTTGAGTTGCGCGACCCATTATTCGCAGCTCGTCAACGTTCATCCGAATAATCACGCCTGATTTATTAATGATCATTAAGTCATCATCGTCCTGAACAATTTTAACCGCAATGAGGTTACCGGTCTTATCCGTAATGTTAATTGTCTTCACTCCTTTTGCACCACGGTTTGTTTTTCTGTATTCTTCAACTTCAGATCTCTTACCATAACCTTTCTCGGAAACAACTAATATCGATTCTTTAGTTGCATCTGTTACACAGACCATTCCAATTACAGAATCATCTTCCCCATCTAATGTTACACCTTTTACTCCTATGGAATTTCTTCCCATCGGACGAACGGTCTCTTCATTAAAACGAACAAGCTTTCCTTTTCTTGTTGCCAACATGATTTCGTTCTTTCCATTTGTTAATCGAGCTTCAAGTAAGCTATCGTTGTCCTCGATATTGATAGCATTGATTCCTGATAATCTCGGTCTCGAATATGCTTCCAGAGCGGTTTTCTTAATAGTACCATTCTGTGTACACATGATGATAAAATTATTCATGATGTACTCTTGGTTTTCCAGATCTTTCACATTGATAAATGCTTTTACTTTATCATCCGGTGACAAACTGATCAGGTTTTGTATTGCTCTTCCTTTAGAAGTTTTATTTCCTTCAGGAATGTTGTACACTTTTAGCCAATAACATTTTCCTTTTTCAGTAAAGAATAGCATGTAATTGTGATTGGACGCTACGTAAAGATGTTCTACAAAATCTTCGTCTCTTGTAGAACTTCCTTTAGCTCCTCTTCCACCTCTTCCTTGTATTCTGTATTCAGAAAGAGCAGTACGTTTAATATAACCCAGGTGAGAAACCGTTATTACCACATCTTCATCAGCAATAATATCTTCCATGGAAATATCATCACTTGCAAATACAATTTCAGTCCTGCGTTCATTTCCATATTTGGAGCGAACTTCTGCCATTTCATCCTTAATGATTTCCATTCTCAATTCTTCACTGGCCAATACACTGCGGTAATAATCAATCAGCTTCATCAACTCTTGATATTCATCTCGTATTTTATCACGTTCAAGTCCGGTTAACCGTTGTAACCTCATTTCAAGTATGGCCTTCGACTGCAATTCGGACAGTTGAAATTGTGTCATCAATCCATCTTGTGCTATTTGAGGAGTTTGAGAAGCACGTATTAATGCAATTACTTCATCCAAATGATCCAGCGCAATTAATAATCCTTCTAATATATGTGCTCTTTTTTCTGCTTCTGAAAGATCGAATTTCGTTCGTCTGATTACTACTTCATGTCTGTGGTTTACGAAATGAACAATTAAATCTTTTAGATTTAATGTCATCGGCCTTCCATGTACTAAAGCAACATTGTTTATACTAAATGCCGTCTGAAGAGCCGTGTATTTATATAGATTATTTAATACAACATTAGAGATAGCGTCTCTTCTTAATTCATAAACAACTCTGATTCCATCGCGATCACTTTCATCACGGATATCAGAAATGCCTTCAATTTTCTTTTCGTTAACAAGATCGGCAGTTCGTTTAATCATTTCTGCCTTGTTTACCTGGAATGGAACTTCAGTTACAATTATTCTTTCTTTGCCTGCAGGAGTGGTTTCAATTGTTGCCCGTCCTCGCATGACAATACGGCCGCGACCTGTCTGGTAAGCTTCTTTCACACCCGAATAGCCATAAATAATTCCGGCTGTCGGGAAGTCAGGGGCCTTGATATATTTCATCAATTCCTCAATAGTAATTTCTTTATTGTCGATGTAGGCAATTATTCCATCTATGACTTCATTGAGATTATGGGGAGCCATGTTAGTGGCCATTCCAACTGCAATTCCTGATGCTCCGTTAATTAAAAGATTGGGAACTTTTGCAGGCAATACAGTCGGCTCTTTTAAGCTATCATCAAAATTCAGGGCAAAATCTACCGTGTCTTTTTCTATATCTGCCAGCATTTCTTCTGCAATTTTACGAAGCTTGGCTTCGGTGTATCGCATGGCCGCCGGACTATCTCCATCCATTGAACCAAAGTTACCTTGTCCGTCAATTAACGGGTAACGTAAACTCCAATCTTGTGCCATTCTGACCATAGCATCATAAACTGAGCTATCACCATGTGGATGGTACTTACCCAGTACTTCTCCGACGATACGGGCAGATTTCTTATAGGGGCGATTGCTATATAAACCCAAATCAAGCATGCCGTAAAGAACCCTTCGATGAACGGGTTTCAAACCATCTCTTACATCTGGTAGTGCTCTGGAAACAATAACCGACATCGAATAATCGATATAGGCGGTTTTCATTTCCTCTTCAATGTTTATTGGTATTATTTTCTCTCCGTCGACCATTTTTTAAATAATTGCGTTAATACTATTGAAATTCAGCTTATTATACAAGTTTCTTTTTTAAAAATTGCTTTTCTTTTGCTTCTCAAAGTCCGAATGCATTTCGAATACGTATATCAAACAGGAAGTTGATTCAGGTCCTTAGAAACAGGCCCGAATTTAGTAAAATTACCTGAATGAAACGCCGTTTTAACAAACAGTTTAATGTTGAAAAAAATGTATGCCCTTACGACAGTTCCTGAGTAATTGCACATTAATTGCAGAGGGCTTAAACATAATACCTAATTTTGTTGATATCTTACATTTCAACCAAATAACCAAAAGCAAACTCAATCGTTATATCCTATTAAAAGAAACTAAATATGGAAGCTAAATTTTCCCCTCGTGTAAAAGATGTAATCACCTTTAGTCGTGAGGAAGCCTTACGTCTGGGGCATGAATATATTGGAACAGAACACCTCCTTCTCGGACTTATTCGTGAAGGTGAAGGCATGGCGATTAAAATTTTAAAGTCGCTTGGAATTAACTTATCAGAATTACGAAAGTCAGTTGAAAGTTCTGTTAAAGGAAGTTCCGGTTCATTAAGTAATATGAACAACATCCCACTAACCAAACAAGCAGAAAAAGCATTGAAGATAACTTATTTAGAAGCAAAAATTTTCAAGGCTGATTTAATTGGAACAGAGCACCTTTTACTTTCTATTCTAAAAGACGAAGACAACATTGCGACTCAAATCCTTAATCAGTATGGGATTAATTATGATCTTGTAAAAGAAGAGTTAGATGTTATCAAATCAAATTTTAAGTCTGAAGCTTCTCAAAACCCTTCCGAAGATGATCCATATGCAAAGGATGATGAAGGCGGCGGCGGGGTTACCGGAAAAAAGAATTCAGATTCAAAATCTAAAACTCCTGTTCTAGACAATTTTGGCCGCGATCTTACAAAGGCCGCTGAAGATGGAAAGTTAGACCCTATTGTTGGTCGCGAAAAAGAAATCGAACGTGTATCTCAAATTCTTTCTCGTCGCAAAAAGAACAATCCTATTCTTATTGGTGAACCGGGAGTTGGAAAATCTGCTATTGCAGAAGGGTTGGCTCTTCGTATCGTACAGCGTAAAGTTTCAAGAGTTTTATTTAACAAACGTATTGTTACGCTCGATCTTGCATCTCTTGTTGCCGGTACTAAATACCGTGGACAATTTGAAGAGAGAATGAAAGCAGTTATGAATGAACTTGAAAAATCACCGGACGTAATTCTTTTTATAGATGAAATCCATACCATCATTGGTGCAGGCGGTGCTTCGGGTTCATTAGATGCTTCCAACATGTTTAAACCTGCACTCGCTCGTGGTGAAATACAATGTATTGGTGCCACTACACTCGACGAATATCGTCAGTATATAGAAAAAGACGGAGCATTAGACCGTCGTTTCCAAAGAGTTCTTGTGGAGCCTGCTTCTGTAGATGAATCTATTGAAATCCTTAATAATATTAAAGAACGTTATGAAGAACATCATAATGTAAACTATACGCCTGAAGCAATTAAAGCTTGTGTTGCTTTGACTTCCCGTTACATTACCGATCGCTTTCTTCCGGATAAAGCTATTGATGCGCTCGATGAATCCGGTTCAAGAGTTCATATTACAAACATTCACGTTCCTAAAAACATCCTCGAACTAGAAAGTAAGGTTCAGGATATAAAGAATGAAAAAAACAGGGTTGTCAGAAGCCAGAAATATGAAGAGGCAGCCAAACTCCGTGATACAGAAAAGCAACTGCTCGAGCAACTTGAAGTTGCTAAACGTCAGTGGGAAGAAGAAACTAAAACGCATCGCTATACTGTAAATGAAAAAGATGTAGCCGAAGTGGTTGCAATGATGACAGGAATTCCTGTGACTCGTGTTGCTCAGACCGAAAGTCATCGACTAGTCAAAATGGCTGATGAACTCAAAGGAAAAGTAATCGGGCAGGATAATGCAATTGCTAAAATAGTAAAAGCAATACAGAGAAATCGTGCCGGACTTAAAGATCCAAACAAACCGATTGGAACATTTATTTTCTTAGGGCCTACCGGAGTTGGAAAAACAGAACTTGCAAAAGTTATTGCCAAATACCTCTTTGATTCCGAAGATGCTTTAATCCGCATCGATATGAGTGAATACATGGAGAAATTTGCTGTCTCCCGTTTGATTGGAGCACCTCCGGGATATGTGGGATATGAAGAAGGTGGTCAGCTTACTGAAAAGGTTAGACGCAAACCATATTCCGTTGTATTACTTGATGAGATTGAAAAAGCTCACCCGGATATTTTTAATTTACTTCTTCAGGTTCTGGACGAGGGTACTTTAACAGACAGTCTTGGCAGAAAAGTAGATTTCAAGAATACGATTATGATTATGACATCTAACATTGGATCCCGTCAGTTGAAAGATTTTGGTCAGGGTGTTGGATTCCAAACCAATGCTAAGATGAGTAATGCGGATGATCATTCCCGTGGAGTTATCGAAAATGCATTAAAGAAAGCATTTGCACCTGAATTCTTAAACAGAATTGATGATGTAGTTATGTTTAACTCACTGGATAAGGAACACATCCATAAGATCATCGATGTGGAACTTGTTCACTTATATAAACGCATTACAGAGTTGGGTTATAAAATTCTTCTATCTGATGAAGCGAAAGATTTTATTGCCGACAAAGGATTCGATGCTAACTATGGTGCCCGACCTTTAAAAAGAGCCATTCAGAAATATCTGGAAGATCCTCTTGCTGAAGAAATCATCAAAGCAGAGCTTGTTGAAGGCGATACAATTAGTGTCAATTTCGACAAAGAAACCAGTACGCTTAAAATAGAAGTAATAAAAGTGAATACCCCTCCTCCTGCCTCCAAACCTGGAGCCAGAAAGAAGAAAGATGAATAGTCTTAAATAAAAAAAGCGAGTCAATTGACTCGCTTTTTTTATGTTTGAATTTTATGTTTGAATATTTAGATTCAAAAATATTTAGACTGAAAATTTAGACATCACCTCATTACTGATTCCTGTTGTTGAATAACCTCCATCGTGATAGAGGTTTTGCATGGTTACCATTCTGGTAAGGTCAGAAAATAAAGCTACGCAATAATCCGCACAAGCATCTGCAGGAGCATTACCCAGTGGTGAAACGGCATCGGCAAAATTGTAAAACTCATCGAATCCTTTAATTCCGGAACCTGCAGTGGTGCGGGTTGGAGATTGGGATACAGTATTTACTCGGACTTTTTTCAATTTTCCGTAGTGATAACCAAAACTTCGGGCAATTGATTCGAGCATTGCCTTTATATCGGCCATATCAGTATAAAAAGGATAGGTCCGTTGAGCAGCAATATAGCTAAGGGCAACAACACTTCCATATTCATTCATGGCGTCCATTTTCATGGCAACACTGAGCATTTTATGTAAAGACATCGCTGATACATCAATACCCTTACTGAAATAATCGTAATTGCTTTCGACGTAAGAAACATTTTTTCTAATGTTTACTGACATTCCGATTGAATGGAGAATAAAGTCAATTTTACCTCCAAGTTTGTCCATGGATTGGCTATAGAGGTTGGTAAGATCCTCCACAGAAGTGGCATCTGCGGGAATGATTTCCGATTTCGTTTCATCGGCAAGTTTCTTTATTTCTCCCATCCGCATAGCGATTGGAGCATTTGTCAGAATGATAGAAGCACCTTCCCGGTGACAACGCTGTGCGACTTTCCAGGCGATTGAATTTTCATCCAGAGCTCCTGTAATTATACCTCTTTTACCTTTTAGCAGATTGTGTGACATAATATTATTTTTTATGTAAATATAGTTTTTCCAAAAACTTAATTGAACAATTATACTTTGAGAAGTTCCTTTGCATTTTCAAGAGCAATTGCAGTTGGTTTATCTCCGCTTAGCATTCTTGCGACTTCTACAATTCTTTCATCATAAGTGAGTTTTCGCACTTTTGTATATGTTTTCTTTCCTGTCACTTCTTTAAAAACATAAAAGTGGTCTTCTCCCCTGCTTGCAATCTGAGGAAGATGTGTAATGGCAAGCAATTGATGAGAAAGAGATAGCTCTTGCATAACCTTTCCGATTTTGAAAGCTGTTTCTCCACTTACACCGGTATCAATTTCATCGAAAACGATCGTGGGCAGATCGATTAATTTGGCAACGCTGGCTTTTAAAGAAAGCATTAGCCTACTCAATTCACCGCCCGAAGCAACCTTGCTGATATCGGAGTATGCAATTCCTTTATTTGCAGAAAACAAAAACTTCACCTTATCTCTTCCGGTTTCATTCATGTCTTCGTCTCCCTTATCGGTTACTTCAATTTTCAATACTGCATCGGGCATGGCGAGATCTGCCAATAGTTTTTTTATTTTTGTTTCTATTCCCGAAAGAGTATTTTTTCTGTTTTCAGAAATTTGAACAGAAGTTTTTTTCAAATCCAGAAACAAGGATTCCAATTCTTTTTTGGACTGAATCATTTTTGTTTCCAAAGAACTGAAGTTTAATAACTTTTCGCTAATAGAATCTCTTAAGGTAATCAAGCCTTCCACATTATCAATGCGGTGTTTTTGTTCCAGCCGGTAAATAAAATTCAGTCTGTCGTTAATGATTTCAAGCCGATTTGGATCTACGCTGATTTTATCTGAAGCATGTTCGATTTCGGAGATAATATCTTTCAGTTCTATTTGCACAGCTTTTAAACGAGTCTGGCTTTCATTGAATTCAGATGAATATTTTGTAATCCCGGAAAGTAGATTTACGGATTCATTTAATCCGGATAACAGACTTTTTTCAGCACCTTCTATAATTGCAGAAATTTTATTGGTGCTTATTTTTATTTCTTCGGAATGACTCAGCACTTTTAATTCTTCTTCCAACAAAACCTGTTCTCCCGGAATTAAAGCGGCTTCATCTAATTCGTTAAACTGAAATTGCAGATAATCCAACTCTGAACGAGATCGTTTATCTTCTTCTTCCATGGCTTTCAATTCATTTTTAAGTGTACGATAAGATTGAAAGCGAGAAGCAAAATCAGTTAATAATTGCGGATGTTTTGCGAAAGCATCGATTACAGAAAGTTGAAAATCCGTTTTGTTAAGCAGTAAAGTTTCATGTTGAGAATGAATATCAACAAGTAAATCGCCTAATTCACGAAGAGTTGAAAGATTTACAGGAGTATCATTAATAAAACTGCGTGATTTACCTTCTTTATTTATTTCTCTATGTAATGTTAATTCGCTATCGGAATCGATATCGCTCTTCTTTAGGAATTCAAGAATTGCCGGACTGGAAGTGAATTCACCACGGATAAAACATTTTTTTGTTTTATCGAGTAAAGATGATGAATCAGCGCGATCACCAAGAAGCAATCCGAGGGCGCCCATCAAAACGGATTTACCCGCACCTGTTTCACCGGTGATTATATTTAATCCTTTCCCAAATTGCAAATCGAGTGAATCGATTAATGCATAATTTTGTACAGATAATTTTTGTAACATTTCAGCTAAGGTATTAAAGAGAATTACAAAGCTGCTTTATTAAAATAGAAAAGTTGAAAAAATAATGAAATCAATACCATTATTTTACACCCTGCATTTTTTTTAAGGCATCCATATCGAAAGGTGTATAGCCCTCAGGAATAACAAATTCGGAGTTATCAATACTCGTAAATTCGAGGCTGCGTGCTTTCATTTTCATGCTCATGCCATTTTGAGTTGTATAAAACTCCATAAGAAAACCATCGATTCCTTCAATCTGAGAGCTGAAAGAATTTTTTATTTTAAGTTCGTTAGTGAACCAGGTATCCATGGTTTTGTCTCCTTCCGGTGTATGAAAAGTTACGATTGCTTTTTTACAATTGTATCCGGCTATTAATTTAGTTTCCCCGGGGATTGTAACTTTTGTATTTTCTTTACTCTTTTTTTCTTTTTCCAAATCGCTCTTATCCATTTTGACAGAAAATTTATTTCCCATCATGTCCATTAGCATTGTACCCTTACCGGTTGAATGGTCGGAAATAAGAGTTGTTTTTCCCATTGGCAGACTCATTTCCATTTTCATTAAATTATCTTTAAAATAAACGATGGATTCAGTAGGCATATTATCCATATTCTTTTTATCGAGTTTAGCATCCTGATAAGTGATATCAAAGATTATTTTTCCGGAATAGGTGTCTTTTGTTGTGCTTTGTGCCCAAACTATATTGTGGGTTAAAAAGAATAACAAGAAAAAATAAGAAGCGGATTTCATAGATTTTAGGCTATTTTATTATTTTACGAATATAAATATTTAAACTTTCTGACAGTTTTTTCGCAGATAATTTTTCTGATTTTTTTTCCTCTCAAAAATATCTTTTTGATTAACTGCGTTTGAAGTTAAATACCTCAATAATCTATTGAAAACGTTGTTCATATCTTTTAAAAGTCTTGGGAATGCAGGAAAGACGCGTATTTATCTTTAAAACCATAATAAAATAAGGGAATTCATGGCAAATAAGCTCAAGAGTGAGCAGGTTGAGGAAGTAAAAACAAAGAAGGATCGTTCCAAAAAGAACAAGTTGTCTTTTTCTGAACGTATTCAAGCAATCAATCACTTTTTTTTAGACGAAAGAACGCATAAGATTTTTGGGTTGGTATTGATCATGGTATCATTTTTTATGATGATAGCTTTCATTTCTAATTTATTTTCCTGGAAAACCGATCAGGCAATTGCAGAAGCAGATTCGGTTTTTGGTTTGTTATCCCGATCAGATATTGAAGTTGAAAATTGGTTAGGGAAATTAGGAGCCATTACAGGACTTAAATTCCAAAATGATTGGTTTGGAATTTCTTCTTTTGTTTTTCCATTCTTATCCTTCCTGATGGGAGTGAAAATTTTATGGGAAATTTCATTGTTTCCAATAGGCAAATCGTTTCGCTATTCTTTGTTTACTTTAATTTGGTTATCGACTTTTCTGGGCTTTATTTTTCATAAATCATCTTCTTTATTAATGTTAGCCGGAGGTTATGGATATAGAATGAGCCAAATGCTTAACTCGGTAATTGGGTTTATTGGAACAGGAACATTGCTGGTGTTTTCTGCTGTTGGATTCTTTGTTGTTGCATTTAATATGCCTTTAAAATGGTCGAAAGAAAATCAAGTTGATGAAATCGATCAAAACGAAGTAGAAGAAGAAAAATCTCCTGTTCAGGTTGTTGGAAATACAATAAAGAGTAAGGAAGAGCATGCAAAAGTAATCGAACTGGATTTAAATGAAAATTTAACCGCTACTAGTGATGATAAGGAGGATGAAGACGTTGACTTTATTAATCTGGATGAAGAGGAACCCGAAATAATTGAAAATGAAAACGAAGACGAAATTGTAACTGCTGAAGAACTTGAAATAACTCCAATACAAATAAAGCCGCAATTAGATGGAGATGTTCCACTTGAAGTTGCCGCAATTGAAGAGGAAACCCTCGTATTAGAAGGCAACGAAGAACTTCCTCATGCACAAGGTGATTATGATCCAACACTCGATCTGTCTGATTATAAATATCCAACACTCGATCTTCTTGAAAACTATGGCGACAAAAAAATTGAAGTCAACAAAGAGGAGTTGGAGGCAAATAAAAATAAAATTGTCGAAACGTTGAGTCACTACAATATTTCGATTGAAAAAATTAAGGCAACTATCGGACCTACTGTTACACTTTTTGAGATTGTACCACAAGCAGGGGTTCGAATTTCTAAAATTAAAAATCTCGAAGACGATATAGCATTAAGTTTGGCTGCTTTGGGGATTCGAATAATTGCTCCTATTCCGGGTAAAGGAACAATTGGTATTGAGGTTCCCAATTTGCGTCCTGAAGTCGTTCCCATGAAGAGTATCTTGGGTTCTGAAAAGTTTTTTAATTCAGATTATGAATTACCCATTGGTCTGGGTAAGACCATCAGCAATGAAGTTTTCGTTGCTGATTTAACGCGCATGCCTCACCTGCTTATGGCCGGTGCTACCGGCCAGGGAAAGTCTGTTGGCCTCAATGCAATTCTGGTTTCATTGTTATACAAGAAACATCCAGCCCAGGTAAAGTTTGTTCTGGTAGATCCTAAAAAAGTTGAATTGACTTTGTTTAAAACGATCGAACGACATTTTTTGGCAAAACTTCCCGGCGAAGCAGATGCCATTATTACAGACACAAAGAAGGTAATACATACGCTTAATTCCCTTTGTATTGAAATGGATCAGCGTTATGAGCTAATGAAAAATGCTCAGGTTAGGAATATTAAAGAATACAATACAAAATTTATTGCCAGAAAATTAAGTCCGAATAATGGCCATAAGTTTCTGCCTTATATCGTTCTCGTTGTTGATGAATTTGCAGACTTGATTATGACTGCCGGGAAAGAAGTTGAAACTCCTATTGCACGTTTAGCTCAGTTGGCTCGTGCTATTGGCATTCACCTGATTATTGCAACACAGCGACCTTCCGTTAATATCATTACCGGTACAATTAAAGCGAACTTCCCTGCAAGAATTGCCTTCCGTGTAACTTCAAAAATCGATTCGCGCACGATTCTAGATACCGGAGGTGCCGATCAGCTAATTGGACGTGGTGATATGTTATTGTCAACAGGTGCAGATCTGATTCGATTGCAATGTGCTTTCGTTGATACTCCTGAAGTTGATAAGATTACCGAATTTATCGGTTCCCAACGCGGTTACTCCGATGCTCACCTCCTACCTGAATTTGTCGACGAAAGCGGTGAAGGAAGCAAAGAGTTTGATCCGGATGATAGAGATCCATTATTTGAAGAGGCCGCTCAACTGATTGTTCAACATCAGCAGGGTTCTGCTTCACTGCTTCAAAGACGCCTTAAACTGGGCTATAACCGAGCAGGACGAATAATCGATCAATTGGAAGCCGCTAAGATTATTGGCCCTTTCGAAGGCAGCAAAGCGCGTGAGGTTCTGATTAAAGACCCAATGAGTCTTGGCCAGATTCTTAATGGCCTAAGGAACAGAGAGAATTAGTCCTTATTTAGAAAATCATTATTTGTGGAATGTTTTTTGTTAATTCGGTAAAAGAATTACTTTTATACAAACCATTTCATATAACTAAATGAAAATCAAAATATTATCCCTTCTCCTCTTATTTTTCACTTCCTCTAGCTATTCACAGGTCGACAAAAAGTCTGAAAACATACTCAAAGGACTTAGCAACAAATACAAGTCATTTAAGTCCATTAAAGCCGATTTTTCAATAATAGTTGAAAATGCAAAAGACAAATCAAAAGAGACACAGAAAGGTGTTTTGTTACTAAAAGGACAAAAGTACAAATTGCAGATAGTTGGTCAGGAAATTATCAGTGATGGAAAAACCAGGTGGACATTTTTAAAGGACGCAAATGAAATTCAAATTGATAATTTGAAGGTGGATGAGAGTGCCATTACCCCTACCAACATTTTTACTATTTATGAAAAGGGTTGGCTTTCTAAGTTTATCAGTGAACAGAAGGAAAAAAATGTTATGTGCCAAACTGTAGAATTGATTCCTTCAGAAACAAAATCGAAAAATGTATTTAAGGTTCGTCTTACCATAAACAAGAGTCAGAAAACGATTGTTGCAGCTAAGATTTTCGATAAAAATGGTACCATTCAAACTATTCTCGTAGATAAATTTTTACCGGATGGAGCTTCGAATGATAGCAATTTTATTTTCAACAAGGATAATTATCCCGGTTCAGAAATTGTCGATCTTCGTTAAATCAGGTTACCAGTTTAAATTTGTCTTCTCTTTTTTGTATCTTTGATATAATGAGGACATCCATGCTGTTAAAATTTATACTTTTTCTTTTTTTCGTTGGCTTTTTAAATAATTCTATTGCTCAGGAGCCAGTAAAAAACGATGTTAAAGATTTCCAGATTTTCCTTTCTCAACCGGCAAAAGAAATTCGTCTGCTTATGTATGAAAAGGACTTCACCCCTATTCAAGGAAAATTATCAGACGATAAAAAGTCTATAATTATTAAAAATTACAGATCCGGTTCAAAGGTACATGTGAAAGTCGAGTACGAAGATGGAACTATAGATGAATTTGTAAAGAGTCCTTGTTTTATTGACCCCGTTACAAGTATAAAAAGAATTTCAATTCATTTCCCAATAACCTGATTTTGAAAATTTCATTTTTCTTTATCTATGCCGTATTGCAATTTGATTTGAAATTTTTGTTCCTTTATTCCTAATTTTTCTGCTGAAACACCGGATATCAGAATTATAATATCTTTTGAATATTGAGGTTCCGAAAATCCACCGACTACCCTCACGTAAACGCTTTGAGCAGTTGATACATTTGTCACTTTAATAATTGTGCCGTTGGGAGCTGTTCGGTGATAGGCGAAGTATTTTTCCTGGTTAGTTTCTTTATCGATGAGAAAAGAACCATAACCCTCTTCGAGAATTTCTTTTCTGTCTTCGTTAAAAACAATTTTTTCCGAATCAATATTTTCTAATTCAACAGCGTTGCTTTGGTCGATATTATTTTTTTTAATTTCATTCTTAACTTCCGATAACCCGAGTGTTGTTTCTTTTTGGGATTTCTTATCAAAACAAACGCTATCACCTAATATATTAGAAGGGAAAACGTCGTAATTTCTGTTGATATAGATTGGTTCTTCACAACGGGATCCTTCGATTTCTTCTTCTTCAGAAGGAACGGGTACGATAGTGAATTCTCGTGAAATTGAATTAACCGGGGTTGATTCTTCTTTTACGACTTCTGATGATTGTTGTTTATGATTTCTAACGTCAGTATATTCAACAGTTGGTGAAGAAGATTTTCCGACAATTAGTTTTTGGCCTTTCTTAATATCGTTTGAAGATAAGTTATTCCATTTTTTAATTTGATCTAAGGTTACGTGATACAATTTAGAAATGCTGTATAATGTTTGATTGCTTTCTACCAAGTGAAAAAGTGGTTTATTATTTGCCGAATTGGAGGATGAATCGAGGTAGTTTTTCTCAAAAAAAGGGTCGTTTGATTTAATTTTACTTAGTGGTATGAGAAGTTCCCGACCGATGTTTAATTTATCATCGCCTGTTTTATTCGCTAATCGAAGTTCTGCATAAGTTGTATTGAATTTCTTAGCAATGGAATACCAGCCATCACCGGAAACAACATAATAAACCTGATAGAGTTTTCCATCCTTATTTCTGGTCACTGTATTCGGGGACTGAGAAAACAAACTGAAATTTAAACCGATTAAAATAAATAATAATGTTAAACTTTTCATGGAACAAAATTAATAAGAAGAGTTTATCATTTACTAGGATTTTGATTATTCCTTGAAATAAAAAGCAATCCCATGAACGTAATTAAGCCATTTAATATTAGCATTTCGAATCCGAATTTATAACCGTTCAACCAGGCAACAGAATTTTTATTGAGGAAATAACAAATAGCAGGTGAAAGGACACATATTATGGGAACAAGTCGGTCATTTACAGGGGTTTTACGAGTTAAAAGTCCGAAAGCAAATAACCCTAGAAGCGGACCATAGGTATATCCTGCAATGGTGAAGAGCTCGTTTATAATTGCATCGTTATTAATGATACGGAAAAGGATGATCAGGAAAAGTAAAAGTAAGGCAAAGCTAATGTGAACCGTGTAGCGAATTTGTTTTTGTTTTTCTTCTGTCCAGCTTTTTTTTCTTATTCCGAGAAAGTCGATGCAGAAAGAAGAAGTCAGTGCTGTTAATGCTCCATCTGCACTCGGATAAGCTGCAGAAATTAATCCTACTATAAAAAAAATGGCGGCTGCTACTCCCAAATAATTCAATGCTATTACAGGGAATAAATCATCTGTACTTCTCACAGGAATAGCAATGCCCTTCACCTCAGCAAATACATAAAGAAGAGCGCCTAAAAATAAAAACAACAAATTAATGAATACTAAGATAAAGCTAAAAGTAAACATGTTCTTTTGGGAGTCTTTCAATGTCCTTACGCTTATATTTTTTTGCATCATTTCCTGATCGAGACCGGTCATGGCAATGGCTATGAACATTCCGCCAAAGAAATGTTTTAAGAAGTAGGTTTTGGAGCGCCAGTCGGTATTGGCAATTTGCGTATAGCCATCATCTGAAATTTTGGATAGTATTCCACTCAATGAATATCCTGTTTCCTGCAAAATGAGTATGACGGAAAGAACAAGAGCGACAATCATAAAAGTTGTTTGAAGAGTATCCGTCCAGATGATTGTTTTTACTCCACCTTTGTATGTATAAAGTAAGATGAGCAGAATAAATGTACTTACAGTCACCCAAAATGGAACTCCCCAGCCATCAAATATGAAAGTTTGTAGAACGTTAATAACGATGTATAAGCGAAAAGAAGCTCCGATTGTTCTTGAAATAATGAAATAGAAAGCTCCTGTTTTATAACTCCAAAAACCCAGACGAGTTTCGAGGTATGTATAGATGGAGGTTAAATTCATTTTATAATATGTCGGCAAGAGAACTAAGGCAATCACAGCATAGCCGAACAAGTAGCCGAAAACGACCATCATATATGAAAAATGATGAACACCCACCAAACCCGGAACAGACATAAAAGTTACTCCGGATAAGGAAGCACCAATCATTCCATAGGCGACCAGGTACCATTTAGACGACTTATTGCCAATAAAAAATGATTCATTGTCGGCGTTTTTGCTCGTTATCCAAACTACAATGAAAAGGAGCACTGAATAAGCGACAACACAAAGAAGAATTAGTCCTGGAGGCATGAATGGAGTTGTGAATAAGAACCTAAGTAACTAATTTAGCCCCTGTGCAATCCTTGTTGAGTTCCGAATTTATTAACATAAGAAATTGAGTAGTTTTTCATCAAAAACAGTGGACGATGCAGTGAATGCATTGAGCCGGTTACCCGGTATCGGAAAGCGTTCAGCTTTGCGCTTAGTATTACACTTACTAAAAGTTCCACCGGCAGATGCAAGGATGATTGGAGAGTCTATTATCAAGCTTCGCGAGCAAATTCGATATTGTTCGATATGCAACAATGTGAGTGATTCTGAAATTTGCGGTATTTGTCTGGATAAAAGCAGGGATAGCTCTGTTATTTGTGTTGTAGAGGATATACGCGATATAATTGCTATTGAAAATACCAATCAATTCAGAGGAAAATACCATGTATTGGGTGGTATTATTTCGCCTATGGATGGTATTGGACCTGCGGATTTGAATCTTCCATCACTTTTAAATCGCTTGAAGGAAAGCGATGTTAAAGAGATTATTATAGCTTTAAGTGCTACGATGGAAGGTGATACGACGGCCTTTTATCTCTACAAAAAAATAGTTCAAAACGGTACCAATGAGTTTCGGTTTTCAACTATAGCCAGAGGAGTTTCTGTTGGTGATGAATTGGAATATGCAGACGAAGTAACATTAGGCAGGTCAATATTAAACAGAGTGCCTTATGAAAACTCTCTTAAAAGGTAATGGATGTGTTTTCTTTTTAAAGAAGACAAATACTTTTAAATATAGAATACACGATCTGAATTATTAATAGGAATTCATGAAACTTTCAGTAATTATTGTCAACTACAACGTAAAATACTTTCTTGAGCAGTGTTTACACTCTACGCTTAAAGCGATGGAAGCAATTGATGGAGAAATTTGGGTAGTTGATAATAATTCCGTCGATGGTTCTGTTGAAATGGTGCAACAGAAGTTCCCTACGGTAAAAATAATTGCGAATACGGATAATAAAGGTTTTTCAAAAGCCAATAATCAGGCAATAGTTTTATCGACAGGTGAATATGTTTTGTTACTCAATCCGGATACGGTAGTAGAAGAAGATACTTTTTCTAAGGTAATATCTTTTATGGATAGTCACTCCGATGCGGGTGGTCTAGGTGTGAAAATGATCGATGGAAGCGGTAATTTTTTACCCGAATCGAAGCGCGGCTTACCTACCTATGATGTTGCATTTTATAAGATTTTCGGTTTATCAGCTTTTTTTCCCAAGTCAAAAATATTTGGAAAATATCATCTGGGATTTTTGGATCCGGAAGAGATTCATCCGGTGGAAATTTTAGCAGGAGCTTTTATGCTTTTGCGCCGATCGGTGTTGGATAAGGTTGGATTGCTGGATGAAGATTTTTTTATGTATGGTGAGGATATTGACCTTTCTTACCGAATTATAAAAGCAGGATATAAAAATTATTATTTTCCCGAGACGAGGATAATTCACTATAAAGGTGAAAGTACCAAGCGCAGCAGTGTCAATTACGTATTTGTTTTTTACAATGCGATGATCATTTTTGCACAAAAGCATTTTTCGAAATCGAATGCTTCTTTGTTTACTTTTTTCATACGGTTAGCTATTTATTTACGCGCCTTTGCAGCATTGTTAACGCGGTTTATAAAGACTCTCCTATTACCGGCTTTAGATTTTATTTTACTTTTCGTTGGAATGTATTTGATGAAAAATTATTGGAGTTCGAATTTCAATATTCGTTATCCGGACACATTTCTTATTCTAATGGTGCCTGTATATTGTTTTGTTTGGATTATTTCTATTTTTTTTAGTGGCGGATACGATTATCCGATTAAGCCGGCTCGAATTGTAAGAGGAATATTTACAGGTACCATACTTATACTCATTATTTATGCTTTGTTACCTGAAGCATACAGATTTTCAAGAGCCTTGATTTTGCTTGGCGCTTTTTGGGCAAGCGCTGTTACGATTACGGCTCGACTGGTTATCAGTTTATTTACAAACCGGTTCAAAATTGGAGAAGCTTCCAGAAAACGACTATTGATTGTTGGAAATGAAGAAGAAGGAAATCGCATATTGTCCCTGTTGAAACTATCTGAAACAACGCACAATTTTATTGGATTCGTCACTCCGGAATCTGATGTTCAGGAAATAAAATCATCATCAGATTTTTCAAAATATTTTCTTGGCAAGGCAGGTCGGTTAAAGGAATTGGCAGAAGTTTATGCAATTGATGAAATCATTTTTTGCGGTAAGGACATTTCTTCTCAGGAAATCATCAACTTTATGTCACTGACTGTAGGATTGAATGTCGAATACAAAATAGCACCGCCGGAGAGTATGTTTATTATCGGTAGCAGCAGTGTTGAAAATCCGGGGGAATTGTACATTATTGATATTAATAGCATCAGTAATAAGATTAACAAAAGGAATAAGCGTTTTATGGACTTTTTATTGAGTTTAGCAATGCTTTTATTACTTCCGGTTTTTATTCTTACGCAGAAAAATGCAATTGAATTTATAAGAAACATATTCCGGGTGTTAACCGGCAAAATTTCATGGGTGGGCTATTCGGGAAAGACGAGTAAGTTGCCATACATTAAGAAAGGAGTTTTAAACCCTTTGGATGGCTTGACCGGTGAAATCAGGGATGACCTGACCATAAACAGGCTTAACTCTTTATATGCAAAGGATTACAGAGTTTATACAGATCTAAATATAGTTCGAAAAGGATGGAGAAAATTGGGAAGAAGTCCTTTTTGATGATTCTTATTATTTATAAATTTGTATGTTCGTCATCTTTTAAACTTAACGCTGAATGATTAATTTGATAATGCCCAAAATGGGTGAAAGTGTAGCCGAAGCAACGATACTTAAATGGCTAAAAAAGGAAGGTGATCGTATAGAAGCGGATGAGCCGATTTTAGAAATCGCCACTGATAAAGTCGATACTGAAGTTCCTTCTCCTGCGGCAGGAATCCTATCAAAATGTTTGTTCGCTGAAGGACAGGTTGTAAAAGTTGGCGAAGTGATTGCGATGATTTCTTCGGATAAAGAAGAAACTGCAGGTAGTCCGAATAATGGATCTGCTGCTCCTGCAAAGCGAGAAGAGAGCCTCACCATGAACTCTTCAAAACCTGTGGAGGTTGTGGAAAGCAAAGCAAGTTCATCAGAAAAAGCATTATCGGGCAGATTCTACTCGCCTCTTGTCAGAAATATTGCAAAGGAGCAAGGCATAGCTCTTTCCGAATTGGATTTGGTAATCGGAAGTGGCGCCAATAACCGACTTACTAAACAAGATTTATTGAATCATATCGAAGCGTTAAAAAAACCTTCAGGTATTCCTGCTATGAATGGCAGACAGGAAATAAAGGTTTCTATGCCTGTTTCTCCAGCCCCTACTCCTGCTTCAGCATCTACTTCATTTAGTGGTAATGTTGAGATAATAGAAATGGATAGAATGAGAAAGCTAATTGCTGATCATATGGTGATGTCTAAGCAAACATCTCCCCATGTTACATCTTATGTGGAGGCCGATGTAACAAACCTGGTTAACTGGCGGGAAAGAATAAAAGGCGATTTTGAGAAAAGGGAAAAAGAAAAAATTACTTATACACCACTCTTTATTGAAGCCGTTTGTAAGGCCATAAAAGATTTTCCGATGGTGAATGTTTCTGTGGATGGAACTAAAATTATCGTTAAAAAATACATCAATATTGGAATGGCTGCCGCTCTTCCAACCGGCAACCTGATAGTTCCTGTAATTAAAAATGCTGATTATCTTAACCTCACCGGATTGACAAAAGTTGTGAATGATTTAGCAACAAGAGCAAGGAATAATAAATTAAAACCGGATGAAATTCAAGACGGGACTTTTACAATTACGAATGTGGGAACCTTTGGAAATGTGATGGGTACACCAATTATTAATCAGCCACAAGTGGCAATACTAGCTGTAGGTGCAATTAGAAAAAAACCGGCAGTTATAGAAACCCCTGAGGGCGATACAATTGGTATTAGGCAGATGATGTTCCTTTCCTTATCTTATGATCATCGAGTTGTTGATGGTAGTTTAGGTGGTAGCTTTTTGAGAAGGATTGCAGATTATTTAGAAAAATTCGATACAACTCGTCAGTTTTGATTTTTTTTCCTTTCTTTAGTGGAATGTTTAAAGCCAGGTTTTTCTTAATCATTACCTTTTTTGGGGTAATTAGTTCTGCTGTTTGGGGACAAAAATCAAAAGTTCATGTGCTTACTATGGACGAAGCGAAAATTGTAAAAAAGGATGCTTCGACGATGTTTACTACTTTGGATTACAAAGGAGCTTTGACTGCATATTTAGAGCTTTACAAGACTGATTCCCAAAATGTCGAATACAATTATAGACTTGGTTATTGTTATTTAGTTACATCCACCAATAGAAGAGCAGCGTTAAAACATTTGGAGTTTGCAATTCAATCCAAGGATATAAAAAATGATTGGTTTTATTATTTAGGATTGGCATATATGTACAATGAAAAATGGGATGAGGCCATTAAGTCATTTAATGATTATAAGAAATCAGGAACTACCAAACCAATAAAAGATTTTCTTTCTCCTGAACGTTTAATTGAGATGTGCAACAATGGTAAAGAGTTAATGCAGCATCCGGTTAGTTGCACGTTTAGAAATTTAGGAAAAGGAATAAATTCAACCTATGAAGAATACAATCCATTTGTACCGGCAGATGAAAGAATGGTTGTTTTTACCTCCCGAAGAAAAGGAAATCTGGGTGGATTTATAGAGGATTTAGGAATCTATTCTGCTGATGTATATGTGGCTTTATGGAGAGATACTATTTGGACAAAAGCAAAAAGTACAGGTGCCAATATCAATACAAATTGGGATGAAGAAACCGTAGGCATATCTCCTTCAGGCAACGAGCTATATCTCTATTTTGATAATGAAACTGCTTTTGGAGACGTAGGAAAAGCATCCTTGAAAGGAAAGATGTGGCAAAAAACTGAAATGTTTCCGGTTGAAATAAATTCAAAAGAAGAGGAATACAGTATTAGTATTTCGCCGGATGGATCAATGGCTATTTTTTCATGCAATAGAAAAGAAGGAATTGGCGGTAAAGATCTTTGGATGTGTAAAAAGGAAAATGGAGCTTTTGGCAAAGCCGTTAATTTAGGACCCAATGTGAATAGCACTTATGATGAGAAAAACCCTTTTTTAAGTTTGGATGGAAAAAGACTTTATTTCAGTTCTAAAGGATGGAACAGTATGGGTGATTTTGATATTTTTTATTGTGATTGGTCTGAGAACGAAAATAATTGGTCGAAACCAATTAACCTGGGCTTTCCATTAAATAATGCAGACGAAAATTCTACCATTTGTTTTACAGGAAACAATCGATTTGCTTATTTGTCAGCAGTGCGTCCGGAGGGCTATGGTGATAAGGATATTTATCAAGTAGAATTTACCGACTCTATCAATCACCCTTATAGTAATTTTATTTCAGGAAAACTCACAGGACTTACTTCCCGTATGGTGGTTAAAAAAATTTCTTTAGAAGAAACGAAGACTGGTTCTAAACAAGAATACAATTTTGAAAACTCTGTGAATTCATTTGTTATCTCCGCCTCTCCGGGAGATTATAAAATTAGCGTTGAGGGCTTAAATTTCGGTACATTTTCGGATACTCTAAACGTCAATAATGAATTTCTAAAAAAGGGAGTTGAGAAAACTATTCCCCTACTGCCATCAAAATAATTTTATGAAACTAAATTTAAAACGTCCAATTGTTTTTCTTGACTTGGAAGCAACCGGACTAAATATAGGTAGCGATCGGATTGTAGAAATTGCACTTCTGAAAGTACATCCAAATGGAAATAATGAATCGAAGGTATATCGGGTAAACCCGACGATACCTATACCTGAAGAAGTTTCCAAGATTCACGGCATTGTTGATAAAGATGTAGCTGATTGTCCAACTTTTGGAGATCTATCAAAAGAAATAAATGCTTTTTTAGGAGGGTGTGATCTGGCAGGATACAATTCTAATAAGTTTGACATTCCCTTGCTCATTGAAGAGTTCAGCCGTTACGGTCATCATTTTGATTTAACCGGCCGAAAATTAATAGACGTGCAGAATATCTTTCATAAAATGGAACAACGCACACTTTCCGCGGCTTACCAATTTTATTGTCAGAAAAGTCTGGTGAATGCCCATTCGGCTGAAGCGGACACATTAGCCACTTATGAAGTATTAACTGCTCAATTGGATAAGTATGATTCTTTAAAGAATGATATAGATTATCTGGCTGAACTAAGTAGCATCAATAAGAACGTCGATCTGGCCGGAAGAATTATCTTTAACGAAAAAGGCGAAGAGGTTTTTAATTTTGGTAAATATAAAGGCAGGTTGGTAACGGAAATATTTAAGATAGAATCGTCGTATTATGACTGGATGATGAAAGGCGATTTTTCTACAAATACAAAAACCGTAATCACGCAATTGAGATTACGTGCTTTTCAGAAGTAAATTTCCATTTCAAAACCGGCATTAAACGTTATCATCAAATGAAAATTATTTGTATTGGTCGAAATTATGTAAAACATATTGAGGAGTTAAAAAATGAGGTGCCTACCGAACCTGTTTTTTTTCTAAAACCGGATACTGCTTTACTCACTAAGGGAAATACATTTTACATTCCTGACTTTTCAAAAGAGATTCATCATGAAATTGAAATTGTACTCAAGATTTGTAAGGAGGGTAAAAATATTTCGAAAGAATTTGCTTCCCGGTATTTCGATTCAATTACAGTTGGTTTGGACTTTACTGCACGAGATATTCAGGAAAAACAAAAGACAAAAGGATTGCCTTGGGAACCTGCAAAAGCATTTGACAACTCCGCTCCTGTCGGTGAGTTTTTTGATTTCTCAAAACTAGCTAATACAAATGAGATTTCTTTTTCTTTGAATATGAATGGCCGGACAGTCCAGGATGGAAACTCATCCTTTATGATACATTCGTTTAGTGAAATTATCAGTTTTGTTTCCCGCTATATTACTCTGAAAAAAGGGGATTTAATTTTTACAGGAACACCTGCAGGAGTAGGACCTGTTCAGAATGGCGATGTATTGGAAGGATTTCTGGAAGGTAAAAAGGTATTACATGTGGAAGTAAAATAATCCGACGAGCAAAGTAAAAGGATTGGATATTATTTTATCAAGGGCGGACTAAAAACTATTTTTTAGAGGCAGAATCTAAATTTGTGGCGCCGATATCCATGGAAGGATCAGAATTATTAATTGATTCTTTGGTTTGAATAACTTTCCATTTACCATCTTCTTTAACCATTGGTAATTTCAATTCACCTTCTTTTCCTTCTTCTTTATAAAAAACGATAGCATTTTCACCGGTTATTTTTTCCCGAAGAATTTCAAATTTAATTTCTTGAAATGTTGAATCAGCACTCATTTTTTTAAATGCAATCATCATGTTTAACAAGTTAACTGTTTCCTGAGTACCATATTCTCTGGCTGCTTCAAACTCTTGTGCGTTAATTGCATTGAAATATTTTTCAGCAACCGATCGAGGATTATCATTTCTACCACAAGAAGAAAAAAGGCCGATTATGGATGTCAGGATTATGATTTTGATAGTTTTCAAAATAATTTTAATTTTCATAATTACGGGAATAAATATTTTCCATGTTTGATGAAAGGTAAATGTTATCGCAGGCAATAAATTCTTTACCATTTACACTATTCAAAGGTATAAAATTATTTTGTCCGGAAACGATTGAAAGCACCTTATAGACAAATTCAGTACAATACATTTTATCGTCAGTATTTAAGTCAAACGAGGAGTCGAATTGAATTTTTTTAGTAAAGAGAACAGCTGATAAACTATCGATTTTATCCGGATTAAGGCCGGAACGGTAAATGGCAAACCCATTTGCTTGTAAGGGGCTGATAAAATTACTTAGCAATTCCTTACGCATATTTTCGTTTTTATTTTGAGCATCGCCGATTATGTGATAAACAAATAACCTTCCGGATTCTTTGTGAATTATCCCTGCGTGAGAAAATCGAGGGTCCTTCAGCGAAAATTTTTTAAAAGTTTTACTGATGATCCCTCTGCCGTCCCGGAAAATGATATCACCGGAATGAATTAATTCTGTCCGAAAACTCGAATCATTATTAATGTCATAATTCCGTATCGTGCTTTGACTACTCTTCCAGGCAAACATGCCTGAAACGGTTATGATTACTAACAGCATTATAATTATTTTTCTCATTTACATTCTTTCCGGTACGCGAATTCCCAAAAGATTCATAGATTCAAGAATAACAATTGAAGTCAGTTTGCTGATGGCGAGCCGAAAGCCGGTAGTCGTTAAATCATTTTCATCGACGATAACATGGTCATGATAAAAGTGATTGAATGCTTTGGCCATCTCATAACCGTAATTTGCTATTAATGCCGGACTGTAATTGAGTCCGGCTTCCCTTACGACATTGGGGTACTGATAAATTGTTTTGATTAATTTTTTCTCTTCTTCTGAGAGCTTATAATTTGTGAAATCCTTATTTTGATTGATCAGCTCCCCTCCTTTTCTCAATACTGATTTTATTCGTGCATAGGTATATTGAATAAATGGTCCGGTATTACCATTGAGATCTATACTTTCAGCCGGATTAAAAAGCATTCTTTTCTTGGGATCGACTTTTAGAATAAAGTATTTGAGAGCTCCCATACCGAGAGAGTGATAAAGTTCTTTGGCTTCAGGAGAATCAAAATCGTCAAGCTTACCTTGTGCTTTGGTGGCCATTTCAGCTTGCTCAATGAGTTCAAAAATCAGGTCATCGGCGTCAACCACTGTGCCTTCTCTTGATTTCATTTTTCCGGAAGGTAAATCAACCATCCCATAGGAAAGATGATAAAGCCCATCCCACCAGGTTCTTTTCATTTTATGAAAAATCTCCTTAAGAACTTTAAAATGGTATTCCTGTTCGTTGCCGACAACATAAATAAGTTTTTCGAGTCCCGGATTCTCATCGAAACGCAATTGAGCGGTACCTAAATCCTGAGTGATATACACACTGGTTCCATCGCTTCGGAGTAAGACTTTTTGATCGAGTCCGACGTCCGTAAGATCAATTCGAACTGAATTATCCTCGGCCTTAATGAAAACATTTTCTTTTAGACCTTCTTCAACTATTTTTTTTCCGAACAAATAGGTTTCGGATTCATAATAGATTTTGTCGAATCGAACACCCAGTTTATTGTATGACTCTTCGAATCCCTTGTATACCCAATTATTCATGGTCTTCCAGAGTGATTTTACATGGGGGTCGCCTGCCTCCCATTTGAGAAGCATTTCCTGAATTTCCAATTGCAGTGGAGCATTTTTTTCGGCATCTTCTTTGGGCTTGCCTTGTTTGACAAGTAATTCTACTTGCTCTTTATATTTTTTATCGTAAAGGACATAATATTTTCCAACGAGATGATCGCCTTTGGTACCGGTCGATTCCGGAGTTTCATTATTTCCCCATTTTTCCCAGGCGAGCATAGATTTACAAATGTGCACACCTCTATCGTTGATGAGATTAACCATTACGACTTTATGTCCGTTCGCTTTTAGAATTTGGGCAACGGAGAAACCGAGCAGGTTATTTCTGATATGGCCTAAGTGAAGTGGCTTATTGGTATTTGGAGATGAATATTCGACCATTAAATATCCCGCAGGTAAATTCCCTCTGATAAAACCGGGATCGAACAACAATTGTGTATTTGCACTTATTGCAGTAAAAAAATATTTCCAAAAATGCTCGCTAATAACGAGGTTTAAAAATCCTTTTACTACGTTGAAACTTTCGAGAGGAAATGTGGTAGTGAGCAGGTAGTTTCCGATTTCGAAAGCAGTGACTTCCGGTGTCTTATTTGAAAATTTAGTAAAAGGAAAAACTACTAAAGTCACGTCGCCTGAAAATTCTTTTTTCGTTTCCTGTAAAGAGATGGAATCGGCGGTGACGGAAGCATTGTATAGGTTGGAAATACCCTGTGCAATAGCCTCTTTGAGTGGATTTTCAAATTGTAAGGAAGAAATTTCTTTCATTGTTACGTGGTAAGTTGGCTGACGACACGTTGTAAGATTTCAAAGGTGTTTTCGGCCATTAAATTTTCTTTATCAAGAGTGGGGTTTACTTCGGCAATTTCAAAGCAAACTACTTTTTCATTTTGGATGAGGCGTACCAAAAGGCTACCTGCTTCTTTTTCGGTAATACCATTTCTTACCGGCGTTCCGGTTCCTTTGCTGATTGAGGAATCCATTGAGTCGACATCGAAAGTTATATAAATAACCGGACAACGGCTCAAGTGAGCTAAAGTATCGCGGGCAATTTTTTCAACTCCGTTCCTTTTCACCTCATTTGTGGAAAACGTTTTTACCTTATGTTTTTTGAGTAAGTAAGATTCTTCGGGTTCCACATCACGAATACCGATATAAACGATGTCGCTATATTCAATTTTAGGAGCAATGTTTCCGATCCGTTTAATTTTAGACCATAGTTCAAGCGTTTCTTTATCCGGCTTGTTCATTTTATTTTGGGAATTGTCTTCCCCGAGAACGGCCGCCAAAGGCATTCCGTGCATATTTCCTGAAGGAGTTGTCCATGGTGAATGGAGATCGGCATGGGCATCAATCCAGATGACGCCAACTCGTTGCTTCGGGTAAGCCATCTTGACGCCGGAAATGGTTCCGGCAGCTGTGCTGTGGTCACCGGCTAATACGATTGGGAATTCATTTCCTTTGAGAGATGTCTTAACTGCATTGGCAATTCGCTCGTTAACAGCCAGAATTCCTTTAATTCTTTTTGCATAGGGGCTTCCGGTAGATTCAAACAGCAGTTGATTTTCTACTTGAACTTCAGTAGATTCAATTTTTCTGAACAGGTTGCTACCGTAATCAAGTGCAGCGATTTTAATTGCATCAGGTCCCATACTGGCTCCTCTTGTCCCTGCTCCAATTTCAGATTTGACTTCGATAAATCTTATCTTTTTCATACTTGATTATGTTTTATTTTCGCTTAAAAATATCTTCTGCAACGTTTGAGATAAAAGTAAGTTACTTACATTAGCGAATTACTATTCATCCAAGTTACTTAAATTTATCCCTATTTTTAAAAACACCTATTTCGACATTGATGAAGAATACCTACCGCGACCTGATTGAACAGACATTTTACTTTCCCCAGGAAGGATTTGAAGTGATTGACAATCAACTTCATTTTTACGGCATTGACCTGATGGAAATTATCAAGCAATACGGTACTCCTTTGAAAATAACCTATGTGCCTAAAATAGGATCGCAAATTAAGAAAGCTAAACGGATTTTCAATGTAGCTATCGCAAAAGCGGATTACAAAGGTACTTATACCTATTGTTATTGCACCAAAAGTTCACATTTTAGTTATATTCTGCATGAAGCACTTAAGCACGATATTCACCTGGAAACTTCCTCTGCTTATGATATTCCTATTATTCGCTCTTTGTTTGCGGAGAAAAAAATTGACAAGAATGTCTTTATCATTTGCAACGGCTATAAGCGTCCTCAATATATTGAAAATATAACCGATTTGATTAATGATGGCTTCGAAAATGTAATTCCGGTGCTGGATAGCATTAACGAACTTGCTCATTATGAAAAGCGAATCAAAGGAAGAAAAAAGGTAAAGGTAGGAATCAGAATTGCCGCTGAAGAAGAACCCAATTTTGAATTTTACACTTCCAGGTTAGGTATTCGCTATGATGAAATCAAAGAATATTATTTAAAAAATCTGAAAAAGAATTCCCGCTTCAAACTGAAGATGTTACATTTCTTTATCAATACAGGAATTAAAGACACGGCATATTACTGGAGTGAATTACGTAAATGTGTTGAAGTTTATTGTGAGTTGAAAAAAGTTTGTCCCGATTTGGACTCATTGGATATTGGCGGCGGATGGCCGATTCGAAAAACACTTGGTTTCGAATACGACTATGAATACATGGCTGAACAGATTATTAAACAGATCCAGTCAACTTGCCGGGCACAAGGAGTTGATGAGCCCAATATTTTTACTGAATTCGGAAGCTTTACAGTGGCAGAAAGTGGTGCGACTTTGTACTCTGTTGTCGAGAGCAAGCAACAAAATGATAATGAACTTTGGTATATGATTGACAGCTCGTTTATCACCACTCTTCCGGATACATGGGGTATAAAACAAAAATTTATTTTGCTTGCTGTCAATCATTGGGATAAGGATTATACAAGGGTGAATATTGGCGGACTGACTTGCGATAGCGATGACTATTACAATACTGAATCGCACGTTAACCAGGTTTATTTACCTGTAGAAGAGAGTCTAGTAAAGGACCCGTTATATATGGGCTTTTTTCACACCGGAGCATACCAGGAGAGTATTGGTGGTTATGGTGGAATTCAGCATTGTCTGGTGCCTGCCCCGAAAGTTGTAATTATTGATCGAAATGCGGAAGGTGAAATCACTACGAGGTTATTTGCAAAAGAACAAAGTGCAAAAAGTATGTTGAAAATTTTAGGATATTAATTAGTTATGGTAACTGGATTAGGCGGAGTTTTTATCAAAGCCAAAGACCCGAAGTTTTTAGCTCGTTGGTATGAGGACAATCTCGGAATTGGATTTGGCCAATCGGTTTACTTCAGTTTTAAATGGCGCGAATTAAACAATGCCGACAAAATTGGAAATACTGTATTTTGTTTTTTTAAGGACAACACCGATTATTTTCATCCAAGTGAAAGCGACATGATGATAAATTTCCGGGTTGAAAATCTGGATGAACTTCGAATTAAATTAAAGAAAGTAGGGATTGTTGTTGTCGATAAAGTCGAAACCTTCGATTATGGTAGATTTGGCTGGGCTATGGATCCGGAGGGAAATAAAATTGAAATGTGGGAGCCGATTGATTCGGGATTTGAAGAAAGCAATACACCATTTGAAGCTAATAAAGTTACGGGTTTAGGTGGTGCTTTTTTAAAATGCAAAGAACCGGAGGAGTTAATGAATTGGTATGCGAATCATTTTGGATTATTCTTTAGTTATTCTTCGCATACTTTTCAGTGGAATGATTTGAATAAAAGGAATCACATTGGTCATACTGTTTTTTCTTTCTTTCCGATGAAAAGCGAATACTTTAAACCTTCCGAAAAAAAATTCATGCTCAATTTCCGTGTTCAAAACCTCGATAAATTAATCGAAGAATTACGGACATCAGAAGTGGATATAATTGGCGATACACAGGAATTTGAATATGGAAAGTTTGGTTGGATAATAGATCCGGAAGGAAATAAAATTGAATTGTGGGAGCCGGTGGATGAAAAATTTGTTTTTTAATTTTTTTTCATCAAAAACAGATTCTACCACTTAGTAAAACTCCACCTCTGTCGCTCCATATCCATATTTTTCCGGCGGAGCATCTATATATTTTACGTTCGGAAACCTTTTAAGTTCTTCTCGAATAGCACTTCGTAAAACACCATTTCCAACTCCATGTATGAAGGTAATTTTATGCATTTTGTTTAATAATGCCTGATCCATTTCATACATAAAATAGTTTATCTGGTAAGAAATAATTTGCGAGTTGTTTAGGTTGGTATGATCTTTTACTAATTCTTCGATGTGAAGATCCACTACTTTTTGTCTCGTTAAGACTGTAAATTTAGAAGCTGCCGATTTTACTTTGGGATTTAAATTTCTCTTTTCTTCTTCTTCAGTAAAGCTGAACTTGTCTATTAACTTTGACAAATCAATATTTTCAGCATCGCTATGAGAATAAAGAGGCATCAGCAGGACAGTATCATCTTTGGCATAAAACAATTTTCGATAATCTGTATTTACAAAATCAGAAGAGCTAAACTGAAATGTTTTAACGGCCGGTGGTCTGGGTTTGTATTCGTTCTTTCCGAAAAATAAAAATTGAAATTCAAATCCTTCGAAACGATGTAATTCATCCTGAGAAAAAATGCCAAGAAAATCTTCATTCTTTGGCATTAACATTCCCGAATAAAGTCCTGAGCGAAAATCATTATATCTTCGGCTTACTGTATAGCAAATAGAGAAATTTGTATTGTTTAACAGGTGTAATTCGATGTCTGTTGTAAGCGGACTTTTTTCATTCATTAAACGAATGGCAGCATAAATTGAATTATCCGGCTCTAAGGACTGAATCAGTTCATTAGCCTGTTTATGTGCCAATGGACTATCCGGTTGCGATAAAGTGGTTTCTTCTTTTGTTACTTCAAATTGATCGGCATCATAAACCAATTCAATCAATACTAAATCCTTTTCACTGGTAATATGAGTAAATCCGTGAGTATCTAAAACTTCGACCTTTTCGTTTGGTAAAATTCGCGAAATTGTTCCTTCTACAGATTCGTTTAAAAAACGGACTTTATCGCTTGGTTTAAGTTTCACAAATTGGATTTTAAATGAACTCTAAAATTATTCCTTTTACTCGATTCTGTAAATATAGGATTGAGTTAATTATACCGTATCTTTGTGCATATTAATTAAATAAAATAAAAATTTATTATTCACATTTTTCAGGAATAGATGGAGTTATTACAGCAGTTCTTAGATTTTATTTTACATATAGATAAGCATCTTTTTAGCATTGTAAATCAATACAATGAATTGACTTACCTCATTCTTGCCTTAATTATATTTTGTGAAACCGGTTTGGTTGTTACACCCTTTTTGCCGGGAGACTCACTTCTTTTTGCTGCCGGAGCTTTGGCTGGGGCCGGTTTATTAAATCTCTGGTTATTAATCTTGATCTTATTTATAGCTGCCGTAATAGGCGATAACCTCAATTTTGCAATAGGTAATTTTACCGGGCACAAAATCATTGAATCCAAAAGTAAATTTATCCGAAAGGACTATTTGGAAAAAACTCACAAGTTTTATGAAAAGCATGGGGGAAAAACCGTTATTATAGCTCGTTTTGTGCCTATAATCCGAACTTTTGCTCCATTTGTAGCCGGATTAGGAAGCATGATTTACCGAAAATTTCTGACCTTTTGCCTATTAGGAAATACTATTTGGATACTGACTTTCACTCTAGCCGGTTTTGTTCTTGGAAACAATCCTTGGGTAAAAAGTAATTTCAGTCTGGTTACACTTGGAATAATTGTTGTTTCATTGATTCCGGTTATTTATGGGCTGTTTAAAACTCGTTTTGTTAAAAGTTCATCATAAGATATAACCAACTAATTGTTAAAAAAATATCTCTAATTGATAATTAACCATATTAAAGTACTTACATTTGATGCTACACGCTTACGACCTACCATCTTTCAGCCTGTAACAAATTATTTATTTTACCACCACTAACAAATGCTGACTATTAAAAGATGTCGGCTCAACCTGCCTACCTAAAAATAATAAATTTTAATTAATTAAAAATGAGAAGATTTGGTTTATTTGGCCATCCTTTAGAGCATTCCTATTCCCGTAAGTTTTTCGCAGAAAAATTTCAAAGGGAAGGGATAAATGATGCGGCCTATGAGAATTATAATACGGAAAATATCTATGATTTAAAAAAAATTATTAGAGAAGTCCCTGAATTACAAGGTTTAAACATTACTATTCCGTTTAAACAAGACATCATTCCGATGTTGGATAATTTGGATGATATTTCTCAAAAAATTGGTGCTGTCAACACGGTTCGCATCGTTAGACACGATCAGTCAAAATTTGAACTATTTGGCTACAATACGGACGCTTGGGGCTTTGAGCTTGCTATTCGTCCGATTATCCGCCCACACCACCGTCGTGCTTTGATATTAGGTACAGGTGGCTCTGCAAAGGCCGTTAGCTACGTTTTCAGAAAACTTGGAATTGAACATTTTTTCGTGACAAGAGAAGAATCTCGTTTTCATTACTCCTATGCAGATTTAAATGCCAATACGATGAAGGCTTATCAGATTATCGTGAATACAACACCGCTTGGAATGTATCCGAATGTAGATGAGTGTCCCAATATTCCATACGAATTCCTCACCCATAAAAATCTCTGTTTTGATTTAGTCTATAATCCTGCACAGACGAAGTTTTTAGAGAAAGCAAAAGAATCAGGTGCTTTCATTCATAATGGTTTCCGAATGCTGCGTCTGCAAGCAGAGAAATCGTGGGAAATTTGGAATGAGCCAATTTTTGCTCAACAATAATTGAATAATTTTTAAGCAAGGATTAAATGAATAATCCTTGTTTAAAATATTATATATTGAGGACATATTTTTAAAGTGTTAAATATTTTGTGCTAATTAAAAGTTGTCTTATTTCGCTTAACCCATTGTTACCACTACTTCATGTCATTTCGACTGACTAGCGAATTTCAACCCACCGGTGATCAACCTCAGGCAATTTTACAATTGACAGAAGGTTTGTTAAGGGGTGATCATGCGCAAACGCTTCTTGGAGTTACGGGTTCCGGAAAAACATTTACTGTTGCGAATGTCATTGCCGGCGTGCAACGTCCCACACTAGTTCTTAGCCACAACAAGACACTTGCAGCACAGCTTTATGGCGAGTTCAAGCAATTTTTTCCTGATAATGCAGTTGAATATTTTGTTTCCTACTATGATTACTATCAGCCCGAGGCATTTATTCCCTCGACCAATACATACATTGAAAAGGATTTAGCGATAAACGATGAAATAGAAAAACTTCGTTTGAGTACAACAACTTCCTTATTATCCGGCCGCGAAGATGTAATAGTTGTCAGTTCAGTTTCCTGTATTTATGGAATTGGTAACCCGGCAGATTTCAAAAGTAATACAATAAAAATTTCCCAGGGTGAAAGAATTAGTAGAAACGGTTTCCTACATAAACTTGTTACTTCACTTTATTCACGGACGGAAACCGAATTTACTCGTGGTAAATTCAGAGTTAGAGGTGAGACCGTTGATGTATTTATTGCTTATGGTGATATCGCTTACAGGTTTAATTTTTTTGGTGATGAAATTGAAGAAATTGTTACCATCGATCCTATATCCGGAAAATCCATCGAGAAAAATACAGTTGTAACAATTTATCCTGCGAACATATTTGTAACAAGTGCTGACAGGCAATTAGAAGCTATTTGGGAAATACAAGCGGATATGGTCAAACAAGTTGACTATATGAAGTCATTGGGTCAGCATTTAGAAGCAAAACGGTTGGAGGATAGAGTTACTTATGATTTGGAAATGATAAGAGAATTGGGATATTGTTCGGGAATCGAAAACTATTCAAGATACTTTGATGGCAGAGAACCAGGAAAACGACCTTTCTGTTTGATTGACTATTTCCCGGATAACTATTTAATGGTAATCGATGAAAGTCATGTTACAATTCCTCAAGTCAGAGCCATGTATGGCGGCGACAGATCCAGAAAACAAAATTTGGTTGAATATGGTTTTCGGCTTCCATCAGCACTTGATAACAGACCGTTAAAGTTTGATGAATTTGAGAATCTGCTGAACCAGATAATTTATGTTAGTGCTACACCTTCCGAATATGAATTACAACAAAGCGAAGGAATCATGGTCGAGCAAGTGATTCGTCCGACAGGATTATTGGATCCGATTATTGAAGTCAGACCTGCAAAAAATCAGGTGGATGATTTACTGGAAGAAATTGACAAAACGGTTAAAACGGGAAGTCGGGTATTGGTAACAACTCTTACTAAACGAATGGCCGAAGAATTAACAAAGTATATGACGAAGCTAAATATTAATTGCCGGTATATACATTCAGAAGTGACTACTTTGGATAGGGTTGAAATTCTTCGGGATCTTCGATTAGGGAATTTTGATGTATTGGTTGGCATAAATTTGCTTCGCGAAGGTTTGGATTTGCCTGAAGTTTCACTTGTAGCAATTCTGGATGCAGACAAGGAAGGATTTCTGCGAAGCAATCGATCTTTGACACAAACGGCAGGTCGTGCGGCCAGGAATATAAACGGCCGTGTAATTTTTTATGCTGATAAGATGACGGATAGTATGCAAAAGACAATTGATGAAACGAATCGCAGAAGAGAAAAACAGTCGGCATATAATTTGAAAAACGGTATCACTCCTACTCAGATTTTCAAATCAAAAGAAAATATAATGGGACAAACCAAGGTTGCAGACAGTAAAATAGCAGAACCTAAGGCCTATATTGAGGGAGAAAGTATGAGTTTGGCAGCTGATCCGGTTGTTCAATATATGAATCAGGATGAGCTAAAAAAATTGCTTGGGCAGACAAAAAAATCGATGGAGAAAGCGGCAAAAGAATTGGATTTTATTGAAGCTTCAAGACTGAGAGATGAATTGTATGCGCTGGAGAAACTGATGAAAAGTTAAAAAAAAGAATTGAAATATTTCCAAAAAAATTAATTTCTAAATTTAAATCTTCTAAAGATTCCTAATTGTCATGAAAGAAATAACGGTACAAGAATTAAAGAGCAAACTCGATGCAAATGAAACCATTCAATTAATAGATGTTCGTGAACCACATGAGTACGATATTTGCAATTTGAAAGGTGAGTTGATACCTATGGGTGAGATTTTGAATGAGTCGGATAAAATTTCCCGTGATGTTCCTGTCGTTATTCATTGTAGATCGGGAGCCAGGAGTGCTGCCATTGTTACCCAGCTTGAGAAGCAATTTGGGTTTACGAATTTGTTTAATTTGAAAGGTGGTATTTTAGCTTATGCAAAAGAAATCGATAACTCTCTTCCACTCTACTAGTTTAGTTATTCGCCTATTTGAATCTACATGTTCTTTTTGCATTTTAAGGAATGATTATTTTTCTTGAAAATCCTAAATCAGGAATAGCTACAATATATATTCCGGATGGTAAAAATTCTGTTTCAATATTTATTTTTTGACCTTGTTGAATATTGAGTTCTATATTTTTTGCGATACTTCCAACAGCATTGAAAATTACTAAACTTGTTTTTATATTTTCGTTTGTATATAATTCGACAAAACCATTCGCCGCAATCGTAGGATTGATTGTAATATCGGGTGGATTAAATTGAGCTGTACGAATAACTGAGAAGTCGCTATTTCCATCGATATCATTTTGTTTGATACGGTAGAAAATTTTTCCGGTCGAATATTCGGAATCAATAAATTCATAGTTCGTTGTACTACTGACCGTTCCGGCACCATCCAAAGATCCAATAGTATAAAAATCAATTCCATTTTTAGAACGTTGAACTTCATAATTAGCACAATTAACCTCGGATGCAGTACTCCAGTTCAAGCGATTTATTCTTTCCACCGATTTGACCGTAAAAGCTAGCCAATTGACAGGAAGAGTATTATTACCACCTATTGCATTACCTAATGTGAAAATTGAATTGAAGGTTGTAAACGTTCCGGAAACAATGCTTCCTGAATTATTGGCTGTTCCCACACCATTAAGATTTAACCATGTTAAAACAGAACCGGTAGCAACACGAAGTGAATTAAAGTCGTTTACACCATCATCGGTTCCGTAATACAATTTAATTGTAGAATTAACAAAATTTGATGCTCCGGTACGAACAAACTGCCAATAGCGCTTAAGTGACACTCTTGAAAGATCTACAGGTAATGCATAAATCAATCCTGCTGCGGGAGAATTGACCATTTGCGACCAATAGCTGACAGAAGCAGTGGAATTGTGATTAACCACTAGTTCAGCAGGTCGATAAAAGCCATCTGCACCGATAGGAAAATATAATGTTTTGCTCCCGGATTGAGCGACTTGGTTAATAAAAGGTCCATCTACGTAAGAACTGCTGCTGCCCAGGGAACTAGTACCTGCACTACCAATCGTAAGTGTATTAATTACAGTTGTATTTATATTTCCAAGTGTAAGAGTTAATAAATTGGAAACGGTTGTGGGGGTACTAATTGTTAACTTTTGAGCAGATTTGTTTATTTCTAAATTGTAAAAAGTTGTGTTAATTGAACCATTAATATATTGTAGTGCTGTTCCGTTAAAAGTTACACTTCCTGTTCTTGGAGTAAAGGTTCCATTATTAGTGAAATCTTGTTTCAGAAACATTGTTTTTCCATCACCATTTGTTCCGGAAATAGATCGGTTATCGAAAGTATTTCCTGTATTAATTTGTAAACCTAAAAAGCAATAATGATCGGTTGATGCCGCACCATTACATGGCATTAATTTGACAGAATTTCCGTTAGGGCCATCAACAAATATTTTTGGAAGGCAAACATTGGCAAAGGGTTGAAAGTTAAAAGTTGCGCTTGATTGAGTGCTGGAATTTCCAAAACGAATCTCACCGCCTGTGCAATTAACCGTTCCATTGGTGCCGCAGACAGCAAGATCGATTTTGCTTCCTACTCCGCTAGTATTTGGATTTTGAAAAATTATACTTCCACCGGTAACTTGAAATATACTGCTTGAAACATCGGAAATTTTAAATAACTCATTTGAAGTTCCCGGGCTTCCATTATTTAGCAAGAGCGTACCTCCTGCCATGTAAAATTCAAGTGCTTCGGTGGCAGAACTGTTTCTGTAAATAATTCCACCTTTAATATTCAATAAGCCGCTGTTAATTTCAAGTCGAGGAATAATTGTGGAAATTTTATCTGTTCGAATTCCTTTTTTTCCCTGGCTATCTCCAACATATACAGTACCGCCATCAATAATTAAACCGCCTTGCAGATATAGTTGATCTCTGTCAGATGCGAATTTCATTACACCACTAGTTACTTTAATTGTAACATTAGGGACAATTGTATAATCATTTGTAGAATCGACACTGAAAGTAGATGAGTTTGAGTGTATGTAAGTTCCTACAGTAAATGAAATTGTGCGAAGAGCATTTTCAAAATCACTGTTTGCGATATCTAATATGTCAGTTCTCGATGTTAAATTCATATTGACATCATTCAAATCCCAAACACCTATGCCACTTACTGTCTTCGTACCGGCTCCTAAAAAAGTAAGATTCACTCTGTCATTATTATCAAAATAAAAATTGACATTTCCGTTGTTTGTAAAATTTCCATGCAAGTTTAGGCTATGAGTTCTTTTATTGTTGGAGTTGTAGCCAAAATTTGCACCTACAGCTACGGTTACATTTTGATTTATTGTTAAAGTGTAATTGGCAGAAGAACCAAAAATAAGGCTTCCTGATATTCCTTGACCAATTACTACTAGTCCGGCCGATGAATTAGTATTAACCGTTACAGTAATTCCATTGTTAATATAAACAGTGTCATTACTTGATGGAAACGTACCTGAATTAACAGCGGAAACAAAAGAAACTGTAGACCACGTTCCTGAGTTATTCCAGTTTCCTGTGCTATAACTATAATAAATTCTTGCTTGACTACCTGCACAAATAAAAATTAGTAAAGTAATTAGAGTTGATATTTGTTTTTTCATAATCGTTAATGTTCGGTACAATGATACGTTTGATTCAAAGCATAAATTCGCAATAAATGTTTGAAATCAATTAAGTGAAGAAAACGTTTCATATTTTATCATAATAATTAAATTTTTTACAAAACAATATCCATATAGAATTCAGTAACTTAAGAAAATACTGCAAGAAAAATGAGATATATTCTACAGAATTTTAATCTCAAAATTAAGGTCTTTAAAGTTGTGAAAAGTCCCTGCTGGTAGTAGTTTGAGCAGTATTTGAAGGCTATTTTTGAATTTAAAAAATTAAAATAAAATAATTGAAAGATTTAATAAATAATTTGGAATTCTATGAGGAATGATCTTTAATAATGATTATTTCGTTATAAAATTACATTCCTGCCTAATGAAGGCAAAAAACAATAAATATTTTGGGTTGTATAAGTATTAAGTAAAGATCAATTATATTATTATGCTTAAAATTTTATTTCTTGAGGAGTCTCATTCTGAAGTGCGGTTAATTGAAAGTGTTTTGGCTGATTCCCGTTTGGATTATGAGGCAAAATATGCCAAAAATGAAGCTGAATTTAACAAATTTATTAATCGCTTTATTCCTGATGTAGTAATTGCCGGCTATAATTTAAGCAAGTATAGTGTAAATGAGGCATTATCATTTTTGAAAGAACAACAAAAATTAATTCCATTTATACTTATCGCAAACAATATTGAAGAAGAAATTGCCAGAGATTATTTAAAGAATGGTGTAGATGAATATGTGAATAAATTTAATATTCTAACTCTACCTATAGTTATTACAAAAGCTATTGAAAATAAGAAATTTCAAAAGGAAAATACTTTAGCCGGGGAGAAAGCAAAGTCAAAAGAAAACAGGTTTAATCAATATTTTGAAAATAACAATGATTTAATTATCGAATTTGGTATTAAAACTGAAATCATTTCAATGAATCCGGCATCAGAAAAGAGCATGGGATTAAAAATGATCGTTGATAAAAAAGTTAAACTGCAAGAATTAATTTTTCACGAAGATCTTAAAAAATTTAAAGAACTTCATTCTTCAGCATTTCGAGGTCACAAAAAGGATATTCAGGTAAGATTGCAATGGAAGAAAAACAATGTGGTTCTTCATGGGCGTTTATTGCCTGTTTACAACGAAGAGAATGAAGTTTCTTCTGTCATGTTAATCGGAAGTGATATAACTGAAAAAGTTAGTAAGGATGAGGAGCTACATGCAACCAAAAGCAGTTATGAAGCTTTATTTGAAGCTATAACAGATGCGGTATGTATTTTTGACAGTGAATTAAAGCTTTCTTCATTTAATTCATACATGTCTGAACAAATTTATAATGCATTTAAAATTAAGCTCAAAAAAGGAATGGAAGTTGAAGAGTTTCTCCCGCATCCACTACTTTACAATAAATGGAAAGAGCGATTTGTCAATGTTCTGAAAGGTGATACAATTACAGTTGATGATTCAATTGAGATTAACGGCGAAATTATTCATTCCTATATCAGTTGTTACCCTTTTAGAATATCACCCAAACAGACTAATATTTTATTCATCAGTAAAAACATTACACATTTCAAGAGAGCTGAGGAACATTTAAAGAAGAGCGAACAGCAGTTCAGACTATTATCTGAAAATGCACCGGTGGGAATTATCAGAACAGATAGAAATGGAAAATGCGAATATATAAATAAAATGTGGTCTGAGATTTTGGGAATTTCACTTGAAGATTCATTGGTTGATGGCTGGATGCGTGCTATTCACCCTGAAGATTTCGATCGAGTCAAAACGACATGGAAGGACTCTGTTCAAAATCAAAAAGCGTTTACATCAAAGTTTAGAATTCTTAACCAACTTAATGAAAGTATAATTTGGGTAAAGGGAAGCACTGTTGCCATTAAGAAACCCGCAACCGGAATAGTAGATGGCTACATTGGTACATTTACCGATATTACTTACCTGGTAGAATCGCAGAAGGCAACAGAAGAAAATAAAATTTTACTTAAAACAATTGAAGAATCATCAAAAATGGGATTCTGGATTGTAGATAATGTTACAGGTTACAAAAATTATTGGTCTGAAGGAGTATATTCAATTTTTAATAAAGATCCCCAAAATGAAATTCCGGAATTTGAATACTATTCTAAATTGGTTCATACTGACGATCTTTTTGAATTGACAAGTAGGCTAAAAGAGCTGTTTACAAAGGGTACAATTTTTAAAATGGAATTCCGTCTTGTTTTTGAAGATAGAAGTATAAAAAGAATTCTTATTATGGGAAATGCCATAATCGCTAAATCAGGTAGGGTTGAAAAGGTAATAGGAACACTGAAGGATATTACCGAACTATATCAACAAAAAGAAAAATTGACAGTAAATTCATACTTATTTCAACATGTTTTTAATTTGGCAAAAATTGGAACCTGGGAATATGAAATGGCTACAAAAACCGGTCGTTGGTCAGATGAAATGAAGGAATTATTTGGCTTGAAAGCAAGTGATGAAAAACCTGATTATTTAAATATTATCGATTTCGTTGTGCCTGAGCATAGAGAAATTCTCGAGAAGTTTCAGTCGAATCTGGTTAATCATGGAATAGCAGGTTCTATTCAAGTTAATGTTATTGTTAATGGCGAGAGGAAAACATTGATATCGATTTCCAATGCAATTTTAGGAGACACGGGGAATGTTGAGAAAATAATAGGTGTTTGTATGGATATTTCTAATCAAGAGATTGACAAAGCTAAATCGAAGGAAACAGAAGATCTAATGCTTGAAATTTTTCACAGCTCTCCAGATGCAATTTATATTGAAGACGAAGATGGATATATTCTTAATGCTAATCTAAAGGCTGCGGAAGTACAGGCAATACCCCTGGATAGATTAATTGGAATGAATGTACTGGATCTCACTCCGGTTGAAAAAAGAGATGAAGTAATGAAAAATCACAAACTACTCTTCTCTGAAAAAGAAAATGAGATTGAAAGTTTTTCTTTGTCTAAAATTGGAAAAAAGACACCGGTTCAAATTAAATCCAAGAAAATTGATTATTTGGGAAAACCTGCCTTGTTACTTTCTGTGAGAGAACTTAAACAATAATTATAGAGTAAACGCAACAATTATTTTTTAAAAATAAAGTGGATGAAATCTTGGTTTATTGCCTTTGCTAATTTCAATTGCCGGTGCCGGTAAATGAATAATGTTTACAACTCTAAATAATGATGTTAGAAACTTTGAGCGAGTGTGAATGCGATGAAGTTCAACATCAATCGAAAAGTAATATTGTTTATAGCGATCAAATGCCGGTATTTTTCTTCCATCGAATATAAATGAATTTTCTTTACCGCCAGTCATTCCCTCAGCCCCAAAGCCAAAAGCAAAACTTAACCAAGAGGGAATTTTAGAACTCTTTAAAAATGATTTCGGATTAATGGTAAGCCAATGCGTAAGTCCATTGTAATCTTTTAATATGTTTTCCGGAAGATTTTTACCCAATAAATCGGGACGATATTTAGAATACTTTGTTTGCCGGAAGGAAAATTTCAATGACAGACGTTGGTCTTGCCATTTTAATTCCTGAAAGGTGTATAAACTGAGTCCAAGGGTATTGGCCAACATATCTCCCCCACTAAATCCCCACTGCGATGAAAATCCATCAAAGACTTCTACGGATGTCTGAAAAAGAAAAGCTACCCCTACTCCATATAAAACGGATTTTTCTCTGCTCATACCTGTCCATTTGTAACAATTTACAAGCGGTTTTGCAATGTTATAGGCATCCCATGTATGTGCATATTTATCCATTTGCTCCCATTCGGAATTATCATTAAAAAAATGAAATGTAGTTTGAGGATAATCCTTATACCATTGTGTATAAAGCCAGGTCATACTTATTCCATATAGTCCGACGATGGAATAATTTAACAAATGAACTCTCTTTTTCGATGGTATTGGTGAATTCTGAAAAAACGAAATTGAATCTGCTTTAGATTTTGTTAAAAATACTTCTTCAGATTCAGTTGAATGCGAAAAGTTGGCGAGGAGTAGAAAAATAATCAGAAAAGGAAATCTATGATTCATAAAGTAGTACCGCCAGCTGATTAACGTTAAAAGTAATTTATTTTCAGCAACTAAAATTATCTAAAAAGATAAATGCTTCCTTTTCTTAAATTTTCTTTTGCGTATACATTATATTTAATGAGATAATTGTAAAATCCTTCCTGAACAGGATTTCCCTTATAGGTGCCATCCCAAGCTTCAGACCGGTTATCAGAATGGAAAATTAATTCTCCCCATCGATTAAAAATATCAATTTCAAAATCGGCTGTAATTGATCCATCAACAAAAAATATATCGTTTAAGTTATCCCCATTGGGGGTAAACGCATTTGGAACAACAATATCGGTTAAACAATCTTCAACAACGTTTAATGAATCTGAAGCACCACACCCGGCCGAATTTACAATGCTAACAGAATATTTGCCTGCTTTCTCAACTATGTAAATCGAATCATTCGAATTGTCTTGCCAAATGTAACGGTTAAATTTGCCCGGATATAAGGTCACTTGTTTGCCCGGACAAACGACCGTATCATTTCCTAAATTAATGTATGGAAAGGCATCAGGACCATATTCGATTTCTATGGAGGTGGTTAAACTACAAGCTCCGGGATCTGATACAATTACGTTGTAGAGTCCGGTTGGTAGATTATTTGCCACAGGTCCATTAATTGTTGTATCATGTGACCAATCATAGCTTATCAAAGCACTAGGGTTAGTAACAATCACTTGTGCACTTCCATTATTTCCTCCTGAACAACTGACTTTTGATTTAGTACTTTTTGCCTCTAATACTTTAATAGATTTTGAAATAGTAGTGTCGTTTACACAACTTCCTGAAACCTGAAGCGTGACGAGATAATTGCCACCGGCAGAATATTGATGAGAAGTATTTTTCCCGCTTCCTGAATTGGATGGCGAAAGAGTATCTCCAAAATTCCATTGCCAGTTATTGTGGCAGTCAGGTGATGCATCATTAAAATTTAGTTGATTTCCACCTGCACAAGAACTCAAAAAATCTACGGCAGAAATTGGAGCCGGTCCGATAGTTATATTATCAAAAGCAAATCCATCAAAGTCATTACAGGTTGTTCCACTGCCGAATGTAAAACGGAATTTCACCAGCGGTTTATTAGCCAGTTCACTTAAACAATGCGTGGAAAGTTTCCAACCACCGCTGCCACCACCACCACTGCATGAGCCGGAACTCGATTGGATGTTACCCGACCAGCCGGAAGTATTGTTGACCAGGTTGTTCAGATTAATGACTGAAGAAATATTATACCAATTCTGGTCCGTGCAAGTACTATTACCGTTAACTGATCCAATCGTTTTCCAGGTTAAGCCATTGTCTGATGAGTATTGAAAATTACCACCGTCATAACTTCTTTCGGATTCCCAGAAAATTAAAAAGGAAACATATGGGCGATTTAGCAAGGTGAAATCAAAGCATGGACTTTCTACCCAAGAGCGTTCGCCGTAATTATAAAAGGAAGCTGTAAGTCCGCCAACTATCCAGCATTTTGAACCTGCGCCGGCAGCATTGATAACCGTTTTGGAAGGACTTCCCCATGCCCAATCATTATTCGTCCCACCGCTAACCCAATAACCGGTTCCTGTTTCGAAACTTTCATTATAAGGAAAGGTAGTGATAGTTGTTGAACATTGTCCAAACAACACATTTGTCCATAAAATCAATAAAGCCGTAAAACAGTTTTTAAATTTGGACACCAACAATTATTTTGGGAAGAATACAAAGTAACAAAAATTTAATAAAACAGGAAAATTTAGTTGAAAAACAAGCAGTTACATTGCCTTTTTGATCATTTTCAGCAAAAAAAAACGGGCATCCAAGCGTGATTGCTTTGATGCCCGATTATAAATTAGATTCATCAGTCTAATTACAGACCTTGAATGATCCTGTCCTTCGGATATTTTACTTTATAGCCCATCCGGATTTTTTTCGACTCACCGGGCTTGATTTCCAATTTCCAATTAATTAATCCTGTTTGTGGATTGAAATTACCATTTGTTAAATCGCCGTTTGTTATTTTCATCGATTCATCAGTAGAAAGAGGCAGATGATCTTCTATCGTAATCGTAATATTATCCTTTTTAGTATTTCGAATAATCGTTTCATACATAAACTCTTTTTCCACGTTTCCACCAATAAATTTGACGGTATTCATGTCTTTTACTTTATCGCGTTTTATACTGATTCGTTTGTCGCGACCAAAAGATAAAAGTAATGTATCTGTAGCGGAAGCAGGATTGATATATGATTCTCCGACATAACTGTTTTCAAGATAAATTTTTGAAGGACCGGGAAGTAAATTAAGTTTTTCCCAGCCGGTAATACTTGCTGTTAGGAAAGCATCTTTATCAAGTTTTGGAACAGCATAATAAGCGAAAGAGGCAGGCAAATTAAATTCCTGAATATCCATTACTACTGTTTTCCCATCAGAGAGAATTGTGTATGGCATTTTGATTTCGAATTCCGTTACCAACTGATTTTCTTCCATTTGAACCATTTCTGCCATTGATTTTTGCATGGGTTGAGCAGTAGTCGCATCCATCATCATTCCCTCTGCTTTACTGCGACTTTCCATAGCCGGAGCCGACTGCAAATAAACAGGGTTATAATATCGGAGAAACCAGGATTGCAATTGTGGCTTATTTCCGCCTAGGGTTGGATTACCTGTCGATAAAGTAACGTTTACTTTCTCCCAGTCTTCTCCAGTATTTTGATTGACCATTGCTTTGTACATAAGATTGACTTCACTTTTTGCATCCTTAGCACGAATATCATAGGTAGGACTCCAGGATGCTCCTTGAGCATAATAGCTGAGGTCAACTTTTATATTTCCGCTCTGTTGAGAAGAAATGTTTACCAGAATTGTACCATAAGGACGATTGATCCTTCCGTTTTCCTCTTCAATTTGTTCGTTTAAGTTTTTAATTTTTTCGTTTAACTTGATTTGCTTTTTATCGATGTCAAGAATTTTAGTTTTAAGTTCAATCATTTTAGATTGATAATAATCGATTACCTTTTTGAGGTTTTCGGCATTCACTCCTACATTGCTTCCTGAGGTATTTTTATTAGCATTTAGCATGGCTATTTCCTCATTATAAACCGATTCAAACAAGTTTAATTCGTTAATACTTCCGGTTAAGATTTCTAAAGAATCTTTCAATTTCTTCAATTGAGGAGTCATGCGTTTTTCTTTTAAATAATCCAGCTCGAAAGAAGTGGATAAAACCATTGCATTGCCGTTAATGGTAGCGGTTATGGACGATCTGTCAATCTGAGAGGAAAGGTTTTCAACGGCCAGAGTTGTTAAGCCCGGCTCAACCATTGTGCTAAAGGAGCGTTCGATTTGAGCTCCTGATAAATAAATTTTAACAGCATTGATGTCTGATTTTGTGATTGACTTTTCAATGTCTGCGAAAGCATTTTGACAAATAAAAACAGAAAGAGCAAGGATGAGAGTTTTCATGGTTTTAGGATTTTGAACCGGAGACAGAAGTTTAATGTTTTCCATAATATTTTTTGCTGCATTAAAAATAAACATTGTAAAATTACTACTTTGAAGTTACAACAAAGACCGTTCTTCTATTCTTTGCACGACCTTCTTCTTTTTCATTGGAGGCAATTGGTTTGGTTTCACCGTAACCTTTATAACTTAATCTTGACTTGTTAATTAAATTGGAAGCTAAATAATAACTTACAGTTTTTGCTCTGTTCTCGGAAAGAATTATGTTATCGGCAGGATTACCGACATTATCGGTATGACCTTGCAGCACTACATTCAGTCTGGGATTTTCCTTTAAGTAAATTATGAATTCGTCTAAAACAGTTTTAATTGTATCGTTAATTTCAAAACTATTAGTGGCAAATAATATGTCGTTAATTGTATATTGCCCACCTAACTCAAGTTTCTTCAATTCGATATCGACTTTTTTAGGTTGTTCATTGAGTGTATCTTTTGAGGAGACATATTGTGTTTGAAATGCATAACCTTCCTTTTTTACTGATACCAACAAATCTTCGTTGAAATCGGTAACGAAAGCGTATTCACCTGTTATTGAATCGACATCGACTTGCGTGACTTTTTTTGAATTGGCCGTTTTAACCTCAATCATTGCAGAAATAACCTCCTTATTTTCCGGTCCGTTTACATCTCCTTTTTGGAAATAAACTTTATTTGGACGGGCTTCAGGATAAAGATCGAAAGAGTAGATATCGTATCCGTTTTTACCAACGATTAATTTATTGGAGGCGAAGTATCCTTTTTTTCCATCGAGACTGACAAAGAATCCCACTTCATCTGCATCCGTATTTATAGGGTAACCCAAATTGACGGGTTTTTTAAAATTCCCTTGCTCATCCATTTGGCATTTGAAAATATCGTATCCGCCTAAACCCGGAAGGCTATCAGAAGAAAAATAAAACGTTTTGCTGTCACTATGAATAAAAGGTGACTTGTCATTTCCTGTAGTGTTGATGTTATCTCCTAACCGTACTGCTTTTTTCCAATTACCTGACTCGTCTTTTTCCGTCTTATAAATATCTATTCCTGTTAACGGATCTCTTGCAGAAGCAAAATAAAGTACTTTTCCGCTGGAGGAAATAGAAGGTTGTGCATCCCATTGTTTGGGGTCATTGACATTCGGACCCAGGTTTGTTATCTCTGTCCAATGCCCTTCTTTCATTACTGAAGTACAAATGTCGAAATTGCCTTTTTGATTGACGGTAAAAAAAAGTTGTTTATTGTTAAGCGTAATAGTTGCCCCGCCTTCATTATTATTTGTTCCGCGATTGAAAGGATCTTCCATCGGTTTTCCTCTATCGTAAGAACCATCGGGTTGCAAATGGGCTACCATAAATTTTTCTACGTTTTGCGGTGTGAGCATGCTTTTTTCTTTTAATTCAAATCTGCGAGTGAAAAAAGCAAGTTCATTATCAGGAGAAATATAAGGAAGATATTCAGGATCTGACGATGAAATATCTTTTACGGGAATCGGATTAAAAGGAACAGGGTGTGCATATAATTCTGATCTTCTAAGCATAGACTCTGCTTTAACTGCTTGTGTTTCTTTTATTTTATCATATTCAAGATATTTCTTGAGTTTATCTTCGGCCTCTTTCCATTTTTTCAATTCGTAATAGAGCCATCCAAGCTGGAAATAAACATCCGGATCCAAATCAGGACAAAGTTCAATTACTTTTTGGTAATTTAAATCTAACTCTTTGTCGTCTTTCTTTTTCAGAGCAATGGTTCCCTGAAGTAAATAGGCATCGGCGAATTCAGGATCCTGATCGATGGCTTTTGTTAAGGATGATTTTGCCTCCTCATAATCGCGTGACTTAAATGCCTCGAGGGCATTCTCATAATACTTTATAGCTTTTTTATTAGAGGATTTCGGGCATCCTCCCTCCTGTCCGTTTATGTGAAGGGAACAAAAAAGAAATATAAATAAATGAATGATAGTAGACTTTTCGGAGAATACAATTCGCACGATTAAACGATTATTTAAATGGGTTTAATTTTTTCAATTCTTCTTTTGCTTTTTTCTCTCCGGCTTTTTTAAGACTATCGGTTTTGGCCTTTGCTTTGGCTTCGGCTTCTTTTTTAATGAGGTCGGCTTCGGCAGCTGCTTTTTGTTTTTCAGCATCGTATTTAGCAGCGGCTTCGTTTTTAGCTTTTTCAACTTCGGCTTTTACTTTCTCTTCTGCGGCAGCTTTTGCATTATTAAATTCTTCTTTCGCTTTTGTTTTCAGGTCATCCATCAATTTACCACCTGACTTGCTAATATCGGTGCTGACTTTTGGATCATTAACGGTACCACCGATTTTAATATTGATAGGAACGACATCACCCAGACTTAAATTAGCTCCCTTTGAATTCGCGGAAGCAACCAGGTTGTTTAAAACATTGTTAGCAGCACCTCCCAAAGAGGCACGCGGAATTTCGGCAGCCATCGAATAATCGATAGTTTGATCGAAACCATTTGAACCACTTACTGTAGATTTTACCTGATCTATTTTGATATCAAAGGGATCGATATAAACGCGACCATTCACAAACTTAAATGACGGATTAATAGATTGAAGTGTAAATTGTTTCCATGAATCCATCTTAAGAACATCAGCAATTTTACTGAAGACCGGAAAATTTGAAACGACTATATTCTGAGCAGTCAGTTTTCCACCTCCGGAAAGTGTATTCAAAATAGGTGACATAGTGTTGTCAAGCAAAGATGTTGCAACCATTTCGGTTGAAAATTTACCAGTACAATGTTTGGCAATTGGCGCCAACTTTTGAATTGATAAAAATGCTTTGGAGGTTTTTTGAATATCGAAATCTTTAATACTTATGGCGAAATCAAAATTTGGTTTTTTCAAATCAGCAGAAGAATACCCTCCGTTTAATAACATACTGCCATCCATTAGCTGCATGCCGACATCTTTCATTCGGATAGCTTTATCTTTAATAATAATGGCTCCTTTTACATTATTCAAGATCAGATTCTGATAGGCCAGAGAAGCAATTGACGCATTCAAAGTGAAGTCGAGGTTTTCCGGAACATCGATAACAGACATCGCTGAAGAATCTGTAGTTGCCGCACCTGACGATTCTGAGCCCATAAATTCATTCATGTCGATTAATTGTGAATTTAAACTTAACGTTCCCTTCAGTTTATCTCCTTTCAAGGCATAAGCCAGAACATTATCCAACGTTCCGGATGCGATAAAATCACTTTTACCGATTTTAGCTATAAACTTACTGATGTTGACGTTTTGTGGACTAAGGGATACCTGTAGTGTATTTATCAATACCGGTTGTTTCATTTCATTCGATGAATAATTCATACCTGTAATCCCCAAATTTCCACTTGCTTGAAAGTCTTCATATCTTTTTTGTTCAATAGCAGACATTTTTCCAATTGCTATTATATCTGCAGTGATAATTCCACTTAATGAAGTTCCTTTTTCAAGTGGAACTAATTTAGAGATTCCTGATAAATCAATTTTACCTTTCATGAATGCATCTAAATCAGGATCAGAAACCGGATTTTTCAACACAAGTCTGGCATCAAACGGATCTTTATTCATTTCCAAGTGCATTTTAGAGAGGTTGATAACGGTATGGTCAGGAATCCCATCCGGATTATTTATTTTCAGTGTAACAAATACATTTTCAACTGCAGCCGGCAAAGAAGGATATCGAAACATTCCTTTATCGACTTCCAAATTTATTCCAAAGCCGGGCATTTCTTTTAAGTTATACCGACCTTTAATGAAACCATCAAAACCCATTTTACCGGAAGACTGAATATCTTTAAAATTTGCACTATAGATTGCAGGAATGAGTGAAATGAAATTTTTGAAATCAGATTTCGCTGCATTGAATTTCAGATCCATGTCGATGTTTGTGTCGGGCATTGCAACCCATCCATCTACTCCTAAATTCAATTCATTGAGAGAAATTTTATTTTCTTTAAATGAGAACTTCATGTTTTTCATGTCCATATCCAGATCAGCAATGATTTCTGTTTTTGCACCGGAAACATATTTAACTCCACCATAACTCATATCGGCCTTTTCTATATTCGTTTTTGTTTTAAGAATAAAGAGATCCTGTGTAAAATCGCCGCTTCCTTCATGGTTTAGGTCACTTAATTTCAAATAAAACGGCATGGTCTGATCATCGTAAACAATTACACCTTTGTTGATGGTGTATTTTTGAAGGGATGCTTTGAAAGGTGATTGCGAAGACGAAGACTGAGAAGGAGCTGATGACTTAGCAATATCCCAATTCGCTTTTCCATCTTTATTCACGAAAAAATTCAACAGGGGTTTGTCCAGGTTTATTTTTTTTATTTTCATTTCAGAACCTTTGATGACACTCATAATATCGAGAGTAACGTCAAGGTTGTCAGCATATATCAATGTGTCGTTTTCAAATGGCGCGAGATTGATAATGCTTAGTTTACTGAGGTTTACCGTTAAATTAGGAAAACTGCGAATAAGAGAAAGATCAACACTTTCAAAATCAAATTTAGCATTCAGGTTTTTATTCGCTTCCTCTTTTATTTTACTGATGATCTTATCCTTAAATAAAAATGGTGCAGCTAAAAGAAATGCAAGTAACAGTAAAAAAATAATTCCGATCCACTTGAGAGTTTTTTTCATATTTAATGAATGTTTAATTATGTTTTAATTAAAATTAAAGTTGAAACTTTTTGTCTTTAGTTGGGTCACTTTTCTTTCCTCACTAAAGTTTTGAATGAATTTATAAATGAGCGCTTTTATTTCTGAGAAAATGATCGGCAATTACAAGAGCAGCCATTGCTTCAACGATTGGAACAGCGCGTGGCACAACACATGGATCGTGCCTGCCTTTTATTTCCAGTTCTGTTACTTCTCCTTTTTCATTGACAGTTTGCTGATTTTTTCGAATGGTAGAAACCGGTTTAAAGGCAATGCGGAAGTAGATGTCCATACCGTTTGAAATACCGCCTTGAATACCACCTGAAAAATTAGTTTTGGTGGAAATTTGTCCTTCCACATTAATGAATTTATCATTGTGGTCAGAGCCTTTCATAGAAGCACCCTCAAAGCCACTTCCAAAATCAAAACCGTGAGCAGCATTAATACTTAACATAGCTTTTCCCAGATCGGCATGAAGTTTATCGAATACCGGCTCACCTAAACCGGCATTTACACCCGTGATGTTGCAACGGATAATACCGCCGGTTGAATCTCCCTCTGTTTTCAATTGTTCGATATAACGGATCATTTCTCCGGAAATTTTCTCATCCGGACAACGAACCGGGCTTTTTTCAACTTTATTTGAGTCGACTTCCGAGAAAGAAATAGTTGATTGGATGGGGCCAATCTGTGAGACGAAAGCTTGAATGCGAATACCTGCGGTCTCCAATAATTGACGGGCTATTGCACCACTGAATACACGTGCTGCAGTTTCTCTTGCACTTGATCTTCCGCCTCCTCTGTAATCGCGTAATCCATATTTTGAGTAATAAGTGAAATCAGCATGAGATGGCCGAAAAACATCCTTGATGTTTTCATAATCGGAAGGTTTATAATCATGATTGCGAATGATAAACCCAATGGGAGCACCCGTTGTCATTCCCTCGAAAAGTCCGGATAGAATTTCAAATTCATCGGTTTCATTTCGTGTTGTGGTTACGGAGGATTGTCCGGGTTTACGTCGCGCCATTTCGTCGCGAATTTTTTCCATATTAATTTTTAATCCAGCCGGACAACCATCGATAGATCCTCCAATTGCCGGTCCGTGCGATTCTCCAAAAGTCGAGATTCTGAATATTTCACCAAAAATATTTCCTGCCATTTGACTGTGAAAGTAAACAACGAAACGGCATGAATTATACATTTAAACATGTAGAATTAACATACTTTAGGTCGTTAATTGTTAATTATTTTATTCAGAAGCGAATACCCAAAAGTATAATATGCGAAAGAATTAATTTGATAAAATTATTAGAATTATTTTCACAATTATGCCGGTAACAAGTGTATAAAATCTGTTACAATTATGATTGTTTATTACTACTTTCGGACTCTTAATGAAATCCGACGCTTTACTTATTACAAACATTGGCTGCCTCGTACACACGGAGGAGAACGTACGTTTAAAGTACACCGGGACAGAGATGTCATCCATTCAAACTATAACCGATTCATTTGTTTTTATTAAGAATGGTTTAATTGAAGCTTTTGGAAAATCAGATGACATTGCTTTATCAAAAATCCGGAAAGAAAACAGTTTCATTACCTGTTTAGATGCAGGTAGGGGACACGTTTTTCCTTCCTGGTGTGATTCTCATACGCATTTAGTTTTTTCCGGAAGCCGCGAAAACGAATTTGTCGACAGATTGAAAGGACTTACTTATGAGGAAATTGCATTAAGGGGCGGCGGAATCAATGCATCTGCCAAGCGATTAAGAAAAGCCACCTCGGAAGAACTTTATAAAGATGCAACAAAGAGATTGAATGAAATACTACTTTTAGGTACAGGAGCTGTTGAAATAAAAAGCGGATATGGCCTTGATGTTGAAAGTGAGTTAAAGATTTTAAGAGTGATAAAGAAATTAAAAGAAACTTCTTCGTTAACAATTAAGTCGACATTTTTAGGAGCGCATGCAGTTCCTGAAGAGTATAAAGGAAATAAAGAAGGATATTTAAATCTGATTATTGAGGAAATGTTGCCGGCTATTCAGGAAGAAAAACTTGCCAATTACTGCGATATTTTTTGTGAACAAAATTACTTTACAAAGGCAGATGCCATTCGTTTATTTGAAGCAGCTTTAAAAGCAGGAATGACACCGAAAGTGCATGCTGAACAACTTAGCCATAGCGGGGGAATTGAAGCAGGAGTTGCTATGGGAGCCATAAGTGTAGACCATCTGGAGTTTGCCAATGAAAGGGACATTCAGTTATTAAAAAAATCATCTACCATGCCGGTCATCCTTCCCGGAGCGCAGTTTTTTTTAAGTCTGCAAAAACCACCTGTTCGAATGATGATTGATGCCGGTTTACCGGTTGCAATTGCGAGTGATTTCAATCCGGGTAGTAGTCCAACAGGGAATATGAATCAAATGGTTGCATTAGGTTGTATTCTTTACGGAATGCTTCCGGAAGAATCAATACTAGCAGCCACTACTAATTCCGCCTATGCAATGAACCTCAGCAAAGATTTGGGCAGCATTGCAGTTGGGAAAAAGGCAAATCTATTTGTTACTAAAGAAATTTCTTCCTATTCATTTTTACCTTATTCATTTGGAAGCAATTTAGTGGACAAAGTTATTTTAAACGGACAACTAATGAGTCCGGAATCTTTTTAACTTATTATAACGACATAAAAAGTAGTAAACGAACATGAAAAAATTGATTGAGTGTGTCCCCAATTTTAGTGAAGGCAATGATCCGGCAGTCATCAAACAAATTACCGATAGAATTGAAAGTGTAGATGGTATTCGATTATTGAATGTAGACCCGGGCAAGGCCACAAACCGTACTGTAGTTACTTTTGTAGGTGAACCGGAAGCAGTTATTGAAGCAGCTTTTCGAGGAATCGAAAAAGCGGCAGAGATAATCGACATGAGTAAGCATAAAGGCGAACACCCGAGAATGGGAGCAACAGATGTATGTCCGCTTATTCCGATTTCAGGAATAACGATTGAAGAAACAGTTGTCTATGCACTCAAGTTGGCAGAAAGAGTTGGACGAGAATTAAAAATACCTGTTTACCTGTATGAATCAGCACAGGCTAATCCGGCTAGAAAGAACCTGAGCATTATCAGAGCCGGAGAATACGAAGGATTCTTTAAAAAGATTAAACAACCTGAGTGGAAACCGGATTTCGGACCGGTTGAGTTTAATGCCAAAAGCGGAGCCAGTGTAATTGGAGTTCGGGATTTTCTGGTTGCATACAATGTGAATTTGAATACTACATCTGTGAGAAGAGCCAATTCAGTTGCTTTTGATGTACGTGAAAATGGCCGTAAAATTAAAAATGAAAAGGGTGAAGAAATTATTCAACCGGGCGCTTGTAAATCGGTAAAAGCAATCGGGTGGTTTATTGAAGAATATGGAATTGCTCAGGTAAGTATGAATCTTACGAATATTCTGGTTACTCCTCTTCACGTTGCATTTCACGAATGCGAAAAGAGTGCGATTAAGAGAGGCATGCGAATTACCGGATCCGAGTTAGTCGGAGTAGTCCCTTTAAAAGCGTTGACAGATGCAGGTAAATTTTTCTTACATCAACAAAACCGGTCCTCAGGAGTTTCAGAAAAAGAGTTAGTATCTATTGCAGTAAAAACACTTGGACTGAGTGAGTTTTCACCTTTCATTCCGGAGGAAAGAGTGATTGAGTACTTATTAAAGGAAAAGAAAGATGAAAGATTGATACAAATGTCGCTTAAGGATTTTGCGGATGAGACAGCATCTGAATCACCTGCTCCGGGAGGTGGAACGATTGCAGCATATATCGGAGCTTTGGGAGTTTCTTTAGGAACGATGGTTGCCAATTTATCATCGCATAAAAAGGGATGGGATGAGCGATGGGAAGAGTTTTCGAATTGGGCAGAAAAGGGACAACGTCTTCAGAAAGAACTTTTAGGTTTGGCCGATGAAGATACGAGAGCATTTAACAAAATAATGGACGCTTTTTCACTTCCAAAATCGAGCGATGAAGAAAAATCTATTCGTTCCAATGCAATTGAAGCAGCAACAAAATATGCAATCGATATTCCTTTCCGTGTCATGAAAGTGTCTTTGGAATCGATGGAAATCATAAAAGCCATGGCAGAAATTGGAAACCCTAATTCAGTTTCGGATGCCGGAGTAGGTGCATTATGCGCAAGATCGGCGGTAATAGGAGCTTACTTAAATGTAAGAATTAATGCTTCCGGGTTAAAAGATAAGGTCTATTTGGAAAAAATACTTGCAGAAGCTGAAAAAATTCGGCTAGAGGCGATAAAATCGGAAGAGATTATTCTGGGTTTGGTTGAGCAAAAATTGTAATAAATTGATTTAAACCTTTGCCCCTAATTAACGTATCAGAAATAAGGATCAACTGTTAATAATTTGCTCTGAAATACGTTAATATAAAAATGACCACAGCCAAAGCATACAGGCGTTTTATTTATTCATTCCCTATACAGCTTGTGCTTGTTTTAGTGAAGAAGAATCACCTGTTACTTCTTTATTGGATTATTTTATTTGGTTGGGTTACCGGTTCCATTTCCAATACATTTGGTATTCCTTATTTGTTTCTGGATCCGGAGTACATGGGTACAGTTGGATTCTCTTCTTTCTTTATCATGGGATTTGCTACAGGCAGCTTTATCATGGTCTATAACATCTCGAGTTATATCGTTAATGGGTATAGGTTTCCCTTTATTGCTACTTTATCTCGACCATTTTTGAAATTCTCTTTGAATAATTTTATAGTACCGGGTTTGTTTATTCTCGTTTATCTGACAAACATTATTTTCTTTCAAATTAAAAACGAGTATCAGTCGATCTGGAACATTCTTTCTCAGCTAATGGGTTTTTTGGTAGGGTTAACTTTAATTATCATGACGACTCTTACCTATTTCTTCCGAACGAATAAAGACATTATCCTGATGTTTGGAATTGAGTCGTCGGATGCCAACCCGGATGCACCTTTTGCCAAACATTTGAGAACGGAAGGCGAAAAAAAGACTACCAAAACAAAACCGAGTCGGTCGGAAAGGATTTGGCGAGTGGATACTTATTTAACAAAGCCCTATCGTGTAAAACTGGTGCGAGAAACAGGACATTACTCAAGAGAAATGGTTGAATCAGTTTTCCGCCAGAATCACCTCAATGCAGCCATTATTGAGATCATTGTGTTCGGCTTGTTTATTTTGATGGGTTTGTTTAAAGATTTCGCTTTGTTTAAAATACCGGCAGGTGCAAGTGTGTTGCTTATATTTTCCATGTTTATCATGCTTAGCAGTGCATTTCGTTTTTGGCTGAAGGCCTGGTCGACATCTGTTTTCATTCTACTAATATTATTCTTCAATTTTATATCTCAGTATGGTATATTTTATTCTGACAATAAAGCTTATGGAATGGAATATAAAAAAGAAATTTCAGAATACAGTATTGATAATTTTAAAAAGCTGAATACCCCGGTTCAGGTTCGGGCAGATTATGATTCGACTTTAAAGATTCTGGAAAGGTGGAAAGAAAAATTCATCGGAACAGGAAAGAAACCAAAGATGATATTCATCAACTGCTCCGGAGGTGGATTGCGAGCTTCAATTTGGTCGTATCGATTAATGCAGGTTGCTGACAGTATAAGCAATTATGAGTTTTCAAGATCGACACAATTAATTACGGGTGCTTCTGGAGGGATGATTGGTGCTGCATATTACCGTGAAATTTATTTGCAGGATCGATTGGGCCTAAATAAGCATGTGAATAATAAAAAGAATATCTTCAATATAGGAAAAGATCTACTTAACCCAATTGCATTTAGCATAACGGTAAGTGATTTGTTTTTTAATATTCAGAAATTTAAAGAAGGCGAAACATGGTTTGCAAAGGATCGTGCTTATGCATTTGAAAAGCAGTTGAGTGAAAATACAGGATATGTATTGGACAAACCCCTCTCCTCCTACCGGACTGCTGAAGCGAGTGGGCTTATACCTATGATGGTATTTACACCAACGATTGTTAATGACGGCCGTCGCCTCTTGATTTCCCCTCAGGAAATGAGTTACATGACCAATCATGAAAAGGTAGATGATTTTATTTTTGAAAACACAATTGATGAAGTTGAATTCAGGAAATTATTTTCGAAGCAACATGCGGATAATATTCGATTCACAAGTGTTTTAAGAATGAATGCAACTTTTCCGTATATATTACCTGCTGTTAGCTTACCAAGTGAACCGATGATACATGTTATGGATGCAGGCATAAGAGATAATACAGGACTTAAGACCTCGCTTCGATTTTTATATGTCTACAAAGATTGGATACAGCAAAATACCAGCGGAGTAATCTTTGTAGATATACGTGATTCCCATAAAGACAGACCAATTGAGAAAAGGCCGCGCCGTAAATTGATTGAGAATATCATCACCCCACTAGGTAATATTTACGGTAATTTATTGACCATTCAGGATTACAATCAAGATGAAGCATATGAGTATGCGAAAGGATGGTTTAAAGGTAAGTTTGATTTTATCAAATTTGAATTACCTACAAAAGAGCAGGATATTTCATTAAGTTGGCACTTAACCACGCGGGAAAAGATGAGTGTTTACAATTCTGTTTCCTTGCAGGAAAATGTAGCAAGCTTTAAAGAACTCATGAGAGTCATGCATGAATTAGAACCACACACCTATGGATTATTGGTTCAAGGTGAAAGAAAACGTATGGAATATTTAGAAAAATAAATCTAAAAATACGGGTTAAGTGAATTAATCTTTTCAGTAATTTATTAATTCGAGCAATTGTTTTTCAAAGCGTTCTTTTGGTAGGAAATTAACTTCGAGATCAGCATTCATAGGTACCGGAGTATCCAGACTTGCAGAGCGAATCACAGGAGCGTCTAAGGATTCAAAACACTTTTCGGCAATATATGCTGCGATTTCACCACCTATTCCTCCTGTAAGTGTGTCTTCGTGAAGAATAATGGCTCTTCCGGTTTTATGGACGGAATTTTGGACAGTTTCTTTATCCCATGGCAAGAGTGTTCGCAGGTCGATGAGATCGGCAGAAATCTGAGGATGTTTTTTAAGAATTTCCATTGCCCAGTGAACACCGAAACCATAAGAAATAATGGTAACATCCTTACCTTCTGCTATCAGTTTAGCTTTACCTATTTCGATCGTATAGTAATCGTCGGGTACGTTTTCGGAAATGCTTCTGTAAAGAGCTTTGTGTTCAAAAAACATAACAGGGTTCGGATCTTCTATGGCAGCGAGTAATAAACCCTTTGCATCGGATGGAAATGCGGGATAAACAACTTTTAAACCGGGAGTATGAACAAACCAGGCCTCGTTGGACTGACTATGAAAAGGTCCGGCATTAACACCGGCGCCGGTTGGCATACGGATGACGACATCGATAGACTGACCCCAACGATAATGCGTTTTTGCGAGGTTATTAATAATCTGATTGAAGCCACAAGTGACAAAATCGGCGAATTGCATTTCGACGATAGACTTCATTCCATTGATAGCAAGACCTTGTGCGGCACCGATTATTGCGGATTCGCATAATGGAGTGTTTCTGACTCTGTCTTTTCCAAATTCTTCGACAAAACCCAGAGTTGCTTTAAACACACCGCCGTATTCGGCAATATCCTGACCCATAATGACCAGATTTTTATGTTTTCGCATGGCCAATTTCATTGAATCGGAAATGGCATCTAGAAATCTTTTTTCCGTTTTAGCATTAGAGGCAGGAGGAATTGTTGTTAAAGTTGGCGGATGGTAAATGTCATCCAGTTCGGTTTGTGTATTTGCTTTAGGATTAACTTCTGCATATGTGACTTCAAGATTTTTCTCGATTTCACTTTTTATTTCTCTTCGTGTCAATTCAATAAACACACTATCGATAACTTTTTGTTCAAGTAAAAAATTCTCATAATTAAGAAGAGGATCTTTTTTTCCCCATTCATCAAAAAGAGATTGGGGTACATATTTGGTCCCCGAAGCCTCTTCATGACCGCGCATTCTGAAAGTTAAGCATTCGACTAAGACCGGTCGGGGGTTTTTTCGAATAGATTCGGCCAGGCGCAAAAAAGTAGAATAGCTCTCCAGAATATTATTTCCGTCGATTTGAACGGCTTCCATTCCATAGCCGATGCCTTTATCGATGAATTGCTTCATCTTAAACTGTTCTGAAGAAGGTGTAGAAAGACCATATCCATTATTTTCGACGATAAAAATTACAGGAAGATTCCAGACAGCAGCAACATTTAAACTTTCATGAAAATCGCCTTCGCTGCTTCCACCATCGCCGGAGAATACAGCAGTTACTTTTTGTTTTTTTTGAATTAGATCGGAAAGAGCAATACCATCGGCTACGCCCATTTGAGGTCCCAGATGCGATATCATACCAACAATGTGATAATCGATAGTGCCGAAGTGAAAAGAGCGGTCACGGCCTTTGGTGAAGCCACCTGGTTTCCCCTGCCACTGACTAAATAATCTGTTTAGCGGAATACCACGAGTAGTAAATACTCCCAGATTTCTATGCATAGGAAGAATGAATTCGTCTTTTTGGAGAGCGAGACCACAACCGACAGAAATAGCTTCTTGTCCGATTCCTGAAAACCACTTGGCAATTTTCCCTTGTCTGAGGAGAACGAGCATTTTCTCCTCGATCATTCGGGGAGTTAACAATTCGCGGTAAATACTTCGAAGTTTGTCGTCAGTAAAAGGTGATCTGTTAAAATGCATAGCAAAGGAATTGTGGCGCAAAAATATCCAAAATTGCTTTGTATCTTTGAATAATTGATCTTAATATGGACATTCAACTGATTATAGTTATTTTAATTTTCGCAATGGCAGTATTTTTCATTGTCAGACGGATATATCTGCAAATGAAAGGAAAGAAAAGTGCGGGATGCGACAATTGTGGTGTTACAGAAAAGCAGCTAAAATAAAAAAGAAAGCAAAAAAAAGGAGTTTCACAGCATGAAACTCCTTTTAACTTTTTAAAGATTGCAAATAATTATTTTGCTGAATCAGCTGCCATTTTAGTAGCAGTTGAATCCATCATAGCATTTGCTGAATCTTGCATAGCACCTGCTTCTTGCATAGCACCTGCAGCTTGTTCAGCTTGCATGATTGAATCTTGAGTAGCTTTTTCTGCTGCTGCTTTTTCTTCTGCGCTTGGACCACAAGCAACCAGTGCAACGAAGCAAGCTACAACCAATGTAGAGAGAACTTTTTTCATTTTTTTTAGGTTTGTTTTGATTTTTTAAGTGGGCGCGAAATTATAAAACTTTTTTAGATTTCACAATAAAATCTAAAAAAGTTTTATAATATACGATATTTTAGTAAAAAAGCTGATTAGTGGCCACGACCACCTGTAACTTTTTTAGCTTCTTCGACTTTTTTCTCAGTAACTGTTTTTGGCTTTGGTTTTGGCTTTGAACCAGTCTTTTTAGCTTCCATTTCAGCTTTTGCGATAGAATCGGCACGCATTACCATTGCCATAGAATCAGCAACTGCTTTTTCCATTTCGGCAACTTTAGCCAGAGAATCAGCTGTCATTTGCATCATAGCGTTGTTAATTGAATCCATGCGGGCTTTTTCAGCAGCAGCTTTTTCTTCAGCGCTTGGTCCACATGAGATAAAAGTTACTAAAGCAGCAACAGTTACAAGAGATAAGATTTTTTTCATTTTAATGTTTGTTTTCTTTGAAATTTGGAAGCGCAAAAATAGTCTTTATTTCAAAAGATCAAAAAAATATAAAAATTATTTTAGAATATAATTTTTATACCTTTGTAAACCTTCAATAGTTAAAAAACCAAAAAAAAACCAAAAAAATGAGAAAAAACTTTTTCCTTTCATCGTTAGCTACAATTGCCTTAACGGGGATACTTTTAACCGGATGTTCCAAAGATGATACAACTGCACCGGTAATTACAATTACAGGCTCTTCTTCACTAGAATTGTCATTAAACAGTGGAGCTTGGACAGATCTTGGCGCTACAGCTGAAGATGATGAAGATGGAGCAGTTAATGTTACATCCGATGCAAGTTCAACTAATCCAAATACAAATTTAGTAGGAACATATACAATCACCTATACTGCACAGGATGCAGCGGGAAATGTAGAATTTTCAACCAGAACGATCCGTGTTAAGAATGATGCAGAAGATTTCGCCGGTGACTATTTAGTTAGAGATACCGTTCCGGGATTTATTTTCAATTACAATCAGACAATCCGTGTTGATTCAACTGTAAATAACAGAGTACGTTTCTCCCGTTTTGGAGATTATGCAAATAACACAGCAATTTATGCTACAAAATTGGGAAATGGAAATCTTGAAATTCCATTACAAACCGCAGCTGATATCGGTTCCGGAGCAGGTGCTTGTGATGTTGTTACGCATCAATTTTCTAGTACAGCTTTTACAGTTACTTCAAATGGATTTGTATTGAGTTATACAGATGCAGTTACTACATCTGGTTGTACAGGTTCTACAACCGGAGTTGCAACTTATACAAAACAATAATTCATCATTAAGAATTTTCACAAAGCCGTCCGCTCCTTGCGGACGGCTTTTTTTTGACCTTATTTTTTATATACATTCGTGCAAGTGGATAAATACCAAAATAATTTCACCTTACTTATTCGTAGAATCGGATTTTTGCTGGTAATCTATTTTTTATGCCGGTTACTCTTTCTTTTTTTTAACTACACCTATTTTTCGACCATCGGTTTTGCAGTTGTTATAAAAAGTTTTTTCTATGGAATACGCTACGATATAACTGCAATTGTCATAAGTAATATTTTTTTTATTGCTCTACACCTATTGCCCTTCAGGTTCTTTTATACACGGTTTTATCAATTATTTTTAAAAACCTTCTTTCTTCTATTCAATATTCCTTTCATTTTAATGAATTGTATTGACTTAGGGTTGTATCGCTTCACCGGCAAAAGATCCGGATCGGAGATTTTCAGCATCATGGGATTTGGCGACGATTTTATTAATACAGCACCTAAAATGATCACCGATTTCTGGTATCTGTTGATAGTCTTTTTTGCATTGATTTTTTTAATGATCAGGCATTATCCCAAACTAAAAACATACTCGATTATAAAGAGTGAGAAAAAAACAGCATGGGCAGGCATTGGAATGAATTTTCTGCTTTTTATTGTATTTACAGGTTTTACTTTTATCGGTTTTCGGGGTGGAATTCAATACAAGCCATTGAATATTCTCAGTGCTTCCCGTTATGGTACAGTGAAAACTGCAGAGTTGGTTTTAAATACTTCTTTTACGATCATAAAAACTTTTGGAAAACAAACGCTGGAAGAAATACATTGGATGACTGATGCGGAAGCAATTAAACTAAACCCGGTAATCAAGCAACCGCGGAATTCAGTACCCTTCCGAAAAAAAAATGTAGTCATCATTATTCTTGAAGGAATTGGAAAAGAATATATTGGAACTCTGAATAATAATATTGGTTACACTCCTTTTTTGGATTCACTGATTCAAAAAAGTCTGGTGTTTCCGAATGCTTATGCGAATGGAAAAAGATCCATTGAAGGTATTCCGGCTATATTGGCCGGACTTCCCGCATTGATGCACGATCCTTTTATTTCATCGGCTTACTCAGGCAATGCAGTAACATCTGTCGCAGGACTTTTGGGTAAAAAGGGTTATAGCACCATTTTTTTTCATGGTGGAACAAATGGCACAATGGGTTTTGATAACTTTTCTAAATTATCCGGCTTTGAAAAATATTTTGGAAGATCAGAATATAATAATGATGCTGACTTTGATGGTAGTTGGGGAATTTATGACGAACCATTTTTAGTCAGAGCAGCACAGGAACTGGATAAAATTACAACCCCCTTTCTTGCTTCTATTTTTACGCTTTCCTCCCACCATCCCTATAAAATTCCGGAAAAGTATGCTAATCAATTTCCAAAGGGTACGCTACCGATTCACCAATCTGTACGATATGCAGATTATTCATTGGGCAAATTTTTCGAGAACGCTTCAAAAATGAGTTGGTATGAAAATTCCCTATTTATTATTACTTCGGATCATACTGCCTTGTCAGAGCACTCATTTTACAGAAATCATGTAGGTTTGTTTTCGGTTCCATTAATAATGTATATCCCGGGTGATACCCTAATGCAGGGTGTGAATATGAAAACTACCCAGCAAATTGATATCCTTCCGGGACTAATGGATTACTTGGGATATGACAAGCCCTTTTTTGCTTTTGGTGAAAGCATGTTTGAAACAAATTCTAAAGGTTATGCCATTCAGTTTATTGATGATACCTATCAGTTAATTTCAGATGGCTATATATTTACACTTGATACACTGCGTCAAAACACATTATACAATTTTGTTTTGGACAGCACATTATCTTCAAATATTTCTGATGTTGAAAGTTTGCAGGAAAATAAAATGGAGTTAAAATTAAAATCTGTTGTTCAGCAATTCAATAAAGCGATTATTCATAATGAAATGAAACCATGAAGAAGATCCGGTTTATTATTAATCCCAAATCCGGTACAGGAAAGAGTAAAAACCTGACCGCATTAATTTATTCTGAAATCGATAAAAATATTTTCGAAACAGATATAGCTTTTACCCAAGCACAAGGTCATGCCTGTGAATTAGCTAGAGAAGCGGTGGCTTTAAAATACGATATTGTAGTGGCTGTTGGAGGCGATGGATCGGTGAATGAAACAGCCGGTTCTCTCATTAATACTTCTACATCACTTGGTATAATTCCTACCGGCTCCGGAAATGGAATGGCGAGGCATTTAAAAGTTCCGGTAGATATAAAAAAGGCATTAGCCAATATTAATACAGGAAAAATAGATACGATTGATACGCTTGAAGTGAACAACCGTTTCTGCATCGGTACAATAGGAATCGGTTTCGACGCACACATTGCTCATCTATTCGCACATGCGGGGAAAAGAGGATATTCTACCTATGTAAAGCTTGTACTCACGGAATTTGCCTCTTATAAAGAAAAGAGATTCGTTATTCTTGTTGATGGAAAATCATATGAAAGGGATTGTTTTCTGCTGACAATAGCCAATTCATCTCAATTTGGTAATAATGCAGTGATAGCACCATTTGCTGATGTAAAAGACGGAATAATAGATATTTCTGCCATGAAACGTTTTCCGTTTTACGTAGCACCATCATTGATTTACAGACTGATGCACAATACTATTCATCTATCCCGGTATTTTGAATTATTAAAAGGTCGAGAAATAATCATTAAAAATAATGTTGAATTACAAGGTCATATTGATGGAGAGCCGGTTTTATTTAACTCCGACTTAAACATTAGCATCCATCGGGATTCTTTAAAGGTAATTATCCCTGCCATCTAAATACATTGTCAATCAAAAATATCCAATTACTTTAGTATATGCTTTCTCGGAAAAAAAATTTTTTCTGATTATTAAAAGCGTTGCATAAATTATTCAAACAATTATGTTGAAAAAGATAATTAGAAGTTTCTCTTATGCGATTTCCGGATTTGCATTTGCATTTCGAAATCATTTTAATTTACGAATTCATGTATTGATAATGACAGTGGTAATTTTTACTTCTTTTGTTCTTGGATTATCACCCATGGAATGGTGTATTATTTTATTATGTATTGGATCTGTCATTGGGGCAGAACTAGTAAACACTTCGCTTGAGGTAACTGTTGATATTTCTTCGCCGCAGTTTAATGAAAAGGCAGGCCAAGCTAAAGATATTGCGGCAGCATCTGTCGTGATGGTTGCTCTGGTTTCCGGAATTATTGGAATGATCGTATTTTTACCAAAGATTTTAATTTATTTTAGGTAATGGCAAAAAAAATAGGCACCGGTAATGTAGTCTATTCTACGAATCCGGATTTTAAATATTCCACTCAACAACATGAAGCGGCCTCTGTAAGTAAAGGACAGCAAAACCTTCGTGTATTGCTGGATAAGAAAAACAGAGGCGGAAAAACGGTAACCATTGTTTCCGGCTTTACCGGTAAAGAAGATGAATTGGAAAAGCTAGCCCGGGAATTAAAGTCCAAGTGTGGAGTCGGAGGTTCTGTTAAGGACAGGGAAATATTAATACAAGGCGATCATCGTGATCGGGTATTAAGTTTACTGGTTGCTGCAGGATATCAAGCGAAGAAAGTCGGCTAGTTAGCGTTTAACTTTTTATTGCTTCCCTCCTGCCTCTCTGATTTTTTTATAGAGTTTCACAGCGGCAAACATGAGTAATGAAAAGAATAACAGACTCAAAAGTCCTTTTATCCATAGTGATGTATCTTTTACAACAACGATAAAGACAATTGAAAAAAGAAAGAGTGTCGCGACCTCATTCCAAAGCCGCATTTTAAGTCCGGAAAAGCGAATAATGTTTTTTTGATAGCTTTTAAAAATCATTCCACATAAGAAGTGGTAAATTGTTAAACCTGCAACAAAACTTAGTTTAATCCATAGCCAATCGGGAATATTGTTCCCAAACATATCAATCATTAACCATGTTCCGAACAACCAGGTTAGGATTGCGGAGGGCCATGTAATTCCATACCACAAGCGCCGGGAAGCGATAATAAAATGGTTCATTAAAATCGTTCGCTCGGGTTCTTGTTTTTCTGCGGCTTCAGAGTGATAGACGAATAATCGTACGATGTAAAACAGTCCTGCAAACCAGGTAACAACAAAAATAATATGCAGCGCCTTTAAGTAGAGCATCGGATTATTTTTTGTTGTCAGCGATTACTTTTTCATACAATTTCTCATACATCGGTTGAATATGGAGAATATCAAATTTGCGTGCATGAGCGAGTGCCTGATGTTTGAATTTTTGAAGTCGGGCTTCATCTTCAAGCAGGTAAATGGCATTCTTGGCCATATCTTCTACATCTCCAACGTCGCTTAAAAAACCGGTTACGCCATTCACATTTAATTCGGGTAACCCACCGGTATTGGAGGAAATAACGGGTAACTGACAAGCCATTGCTTCCAGAGCGGCAAGACCAAAACTTTCTGTTTCAGAAGGCAGCATAAAAATATCGCCGACAGATAAAATCTCTTCTACCATATCCATCTTTCCTAAAAATCGAATGTGTTCCCTTGCAGGAGTATCTCTACCTTCTTTTTCAATTTTATCTCTATCCGGTCCATCTCCAATGAGGAGTAGTTTGGCAGGAATTTTTTCAACAATTTTATTGAAAACGGTAATCACATCGCTGATGCGTTTTACGGGACGGAAATTAGAAGCATGGATAACAAGTTTTTCATTATTGGGAGCGATTGCTCTTCTGAAATGATCCTTCCGCTGTTTTGTAAATCTGCTGAGATCAATAAAATTAGGTATTACATCAATCTCTTTATTTACCTGAAAGTTTTTATAAGTATCGACCTTTAGTGATTCGGAAACGGAAGTGACAGCATCGCTTTGATTAATGGCAAAAGTAACTACCGGATTATAGCTTTCATTTTTACCAACGAGTGTAATGTCGGTGCCATGTAAAGTGGTAATAAAAGGAAGTTTTTTACCATGCGATTCCATGATTTGCCTTGCCATATAAGCGACAGAAGCATGAGGAATTGCATAATGCACATGAACGAGATCGAGGTTTTCAAAACGAGCGACATCTACGAGTTTGCTTGTTAGTGCTGTTTCATAAGGTGCATAATCAAATAAGGGGTAATCAGCTACGCTGACTTCGTGGTAAAAAACATTTTCAACATAATGTTCGAGGCGAACCGGCTGACTGTATGTTATAAAATGTACACAATGCCCTTTACTGGCAAATGCTTTTCCAAGTTCGGTTGCAACAACACCGCTACCGCCGAAAGTTGGGTAACAAAGAATACCGATTTTCATAGATTGGGATTAAGGGTTTTCCGGCCAATTTTCAAAGCAGAAATGAATGACAATATTTGCTGCAAAGTACATAAAGGCAGGAACAATTTCCATATTCCTTTTGTAAAATTTCAAAATTCTGTTGCATCAATTTGAAACAGAAGAGTTGTCTTTTATGGCTTTATAGATTATCTCCTGAATGGTTGTTCTGACATTCATTTTTATTAACTTATCGTTAGCCGAATCCGGGTTGATTCGGTTGGACAGGAATATATAAATGAGTCCATATTGAGGATCCGCCCAGGCACATGTTCCTGTAAAGCCCTGATGACCGAAAGTCGAAGGTGAAGCCATGCGTGTGCAAGGGTTTTGCTTAGTGGTGTCTGTTTCAGGTTTATCGAAAAGCAATCCCCTTCTGTTATTGGGATAATGTGCCCGCGTGAATTCCTCAATTGTTTCACTGCTTAGGAATTTTTGACCGCCATAATTACCCTTATTGAGTAACATCTGCAGGATGATAGCCAAATCATTAGAATTACTAAATAGGCCTGCATTTCCCGAAACTCCTCCAAACATAGCCGCAGCAGGATCATGAACATATCCCTGCAATAATTGTTTTCTAAAAATGGTATCATTTTCTGTAGGGACGATTTCCTTCTTTGAAAAATGATCCAATGGATTAAAGGCCGTTCGGCTTAAGTTTAATGGACCGTAAAAATTTTTATTTACAAAATCATTTAATTTTGTTTTGGTGATACTTTCAATAATCTCTTTCATGATTATTGGTCCGAGATCGCTATAAACATACTTGCCTTTCTCTTCTAAAGGTGAATCAATAATTCGCTTCCAAATAGTGTCTTTATATGAAACATTTATGTATAAATTTTCTGCTACCCGGATTTTATAGCCATCAGTATTTTTTGATCTGTAAATAGATGCAGATGGTTCGTTTTTTACAAGTGTCTCTTTGTAAAAGGGTATCCACGATTTCAATCCGGCATTATGAGATAGAATTTCTCCGATCGTTAAATTTCCTTTATTTGTTTTTTTAAGTTTTGAAAAGTTTTTAGAAACTTTTGTATTGAGTTCAATTTTATGCTTGTCATAGAGGCGCATTGTTGCCAAAGAAGTTGCAGCAATTTTTGTAATTGAAGCGATGTCATATAAACTGGAATTTATTACGGTATCTTTTAAATCATAGGTGAATGTGCCAAATGATTTTTGATAAACAACACTGCCATTTCGAGCAACGAGAACCTGACAACCGGGGATTGCTTTTTTTTCTATTGCGTTTTTTACTATGCTATCAATTTGATTGAGTATGGATGAAGACATACCAACTGCCTCTGGGATAGTATAATTTAACCGGATAGGCGGCATTGTTTGTAATCCGGAAAAACGGTTGAAAGAAGGAGTTGAAGCAACCGGCAACTTACCTGATGCGCTAAGTCCACCCATTATAACCTGGGCTGCGATTGAATGAACGAGTGGGAAGTCTTCATAGGCCAAAATCAATGCACGGGCAGACTTTAAATTTTTAAAACGGGATAATGTATAAGCATTTCCGAAAACTGTAAAAACAGATTTATATTTAGAAAGCACATTGTCTATGAATTTTCCTGCTACCTCAGGAATTCCATACCCCGATTGTGATTTCATTGAAGTGCCATGTAAGCTGAGAATGACGTAATCATAGTTTTCTAAATAACTGAACAATGCATTAAAAACTGAAAGAGGCGCATCTTTATCTTCGTTAAAAACCTCAATATTGGCATATTGTTTTAATTGCAGTTGAAAGTCATTGTTTTTTTTGTCACCGATGACAACGCTGGCTATTCTCAGCGAGTCTTTTGAGCGAAACGGCAATAGCGAATCGGTATTGCTGAGGATGGTAACGGATTTTTCATACAAGGATCGTTGAAGCAACCTGGAAGTCGGACTGTTTAGGTCGTTATATAAATTGGTGGTGTCAATAAATTGTTTTTGATTGAGACCACACCAATATTTTACCATTAACAATTTCTTTACTTTCTGATCGATGTCAGCTTGCGAAAGTTCATTCTTTTTTACGGAATTGGAAATTTCACTTATGGCTAATGGTACATCTTCCGAATAGAGTAAAATATCATTTCCCGCTATCAAAGCAATTTTTTCAAGTACACCCGGCTTGAAACATTGGGTAACACCTTTCATATTCAGGGCATCAGTAAAAATAAGTCCTTCGAACCCCATTTTTTTCTTTAACAAATTATTTACGATAGACGATGATAGTGTTGAAGGCAGATCGATGGTTTTTTCCAAAGCCGGAACATTCAAGTGAGCAACCATCATACTTCCCAGTCCACCTTCGATCATTTTGCTAAACGGGTACAATTCCAACGAATCCATTTCCGTTTCGTTGGCATCGATAGTCGGGAGAGCAAGATGAGAATCGATATCTACGTTGCCATGACCGGGAAAGTGTTTACCGGTAGCCAATATGTTTTGGCTTTGCAAAGCTTTCATGTAATCGATCGATTTAGAAGTAACTAATTCGCGTTGATCTCCGAAAGAACGACTACCGATGATTGGATTAGCCGGATTATTATTGATATCTGCGTCAGGAGCAAAATTGACATGTATTCCCAGTCGTTTACAATGTTTCGCGATTTCAATTCCCATTTTATAAACAGCACTGTCATCTTGTATTGCCGACATTGTCATTTGTCTGGGAAAGCGGATGGTAGAATCTATCCGCATGGCCAAACCCCATTCAGCATCCATACCGATTAATAAAGGAACGTTTGATATCGACTGGTAATAGTTTGTAAGCAATGCTTCACGGATTGGTCCACCCTGGAAGAATATAAGTCCACCAATTCCGTACTTTTCAATTAATCTTTTAACACCATTAACATGTGCAGAATCTTTATTGCTAAAAGCATCTACCATAAAAAGCTGGGCTATTTTCTGTTCACTATTTAAGCATGCTAGAATGGAATCGGCCCAATGCTCTGCTTCTTTGGAATAGAAAGGTGTAGGATTTATCGAATACGTTTTAAAAACCGAAATAAAAAAAAGAATAGTTAAGGAAAGACGCATAATTTTACGGTTGGACATCAAAATTGCAGATAAGATGTAAAAGTATAGCATTGTGTCAAATAAGTGGATGTCTTTATCCGGTTGTTCTTAACAAATGAACCGGAAAAACTTTCTTGGATAGTCTGCAAAAAGGAAGTTTTATGCCTTTGTGAGTAATTATCTTTGTGAGCGATATATTCCCCCCATTGAAAGTATATAAATTACAGATTTCATTTTTACTTTTTATTGTTGTTTTAGTATTGAGAGCAATTGGTGTGGCCTATTTTTCCATACTCTTGTATCCTGCATTTTTGATTTTTCTGTTAAATTTTATTTTTTCTTCAGATCAGAAAATTCATTTTAATCAACGGATAATCGTTTCTTCTTTTCTTCTTCTTGCTTTTGCATTCATCCAGTATTTAATTCCTTTGAAAATATTTCCTTCAATAGTTTTAGTCATTTGGACAGGCTATTTAATTCTAACAAACAAAAGCAGTAATAAAGGTTTTTTCAATTATGCACTTTATTTCACAATTTCATTTTTGTTGCTTTCAGCTGTATTATTCAATCCACGACAGTTTCATAATTTCTATCGTTCAACCACGTATGAAGAATATATTCGTTCTGCCTATTCTGAATTAATGAGTCCGGTTGCTGATTTATATATTGACAAGTACAAAAAAATTGATACAGAAAAATCAAATGAGTACCTGAACGAAGCCATGCTGGCAGATAGTTTAAAAGACTATATGAGAGCATTGGATTTATACAATAAGAGTATTGACGTTAACCCTGATAATCCGGTTGCTTATCACCTAAGAGGTTTTTTGAAGTTAAATACGCTGGATCTTGATTTAGAAATTGCTTATTCGGCCGTAAAAGATTTTAACAGAGCGATTAAATTAGATACAACTTTTACGATGGCCTATTATCATCGTTCGATTGCTTTGGGTTATCTGAATAAAAAAGGGCGGTCATTTCTGGACAGGAAAGTTGTATGGGAAAAGGATAGTGTGCTTTCGGAAGAAGATTTTAAAGTCCGTTACGGAGTTTCAAAAAAATCGTTTCTTATACCATTTAACTCTTGATTCCTCATTGCTAAGAATTCTTTCAATGTTACGCTGATGAGTGACGAGAACTAGTATTGCTACGGCTAATGAAAAAATGTTAATACTCGAATTAGTAGAATAAAAGACCATGATAACAATTGGGAATACAATACTGCTTACCATGCTGCTTAAAGAAACATATCCACTTAGAAAAAGAGTAATTAAGAAAGCAGAAGCACAAATAATGGCGGCCTGGGGGTGAATTCCTATGAGAATTCCAAGCATAGTGGCCACTCCTTTTCCGCCACGGAATCCAACAAAAACGGGAAATATATGTCCTAATAATCCGCAAACAGCAAGAGCTAGTTCAAAATCAATAAATTCGGGCGATTGAGAGTCGTAATCTCCCATTAAGAAAGCAAGTTTGACGGCGAGAAACCCCTTCAATACATCCATTATTAACACAACAATGCCTGGTTTTTTTCCCAGCACCCTGAAAGTATTTGTGGCTCCTGCATTACCGCTGCCATATTCCCTAACGTCAATGTTATAAAACGTGCGTCCTACCCAAACAGCAGAGGGAATTGATCCAACGAGGTAGGCCACGAGAAGCCCAAGGATATTCGGAAGTGTTAGCAACGATTATTTAAGATTATCTTAAATGTTTACTGGTTAAAATCAACTACAATCTTAGTTAATAAGAAGGTAAATAACAACAGAATATAGCTATGGCATTGGATTTCAATGATTGTCAAAATATTTGTTACTCTTTAACTTAACTTTCTACAACAACTAATTCAATTTGACTTTATTTCCCGCCTTGAACTTTTTTCAAATAATTCTTGACAGCGCGTTCAGTACTCATGATGAATTCAAAATCGGCCTTATCTTTAACTTTGCTGACACGTTTCTCGGGTTTCATTTTATTTATTTCGTCGTTGAAAGTACTTACAGAAGAAATGGCCTGCATGAGTCCTCTTGAATAGCTGAAGAAATACCATTGTGCGTTATCCGGTTCAAGGTATATATTGATTGCGTCGCCGGATTTTTTATGGATGATTTCGATGGATCCGTTTATTTTCCTGTTGATATTTGTTTTATCAATACTTCCCAAACCAATTGGACCTTCTGATCGATAGGATCGTGTAGTGTTGTTCCAAACTAATTTCAATTCGGTAAAAAACAATGTGTGTCTCAGCTCTTCGGGAATTTTTTTGAATGCGCCGTATAAATTTAATTCACTGAGTAACTTATCTGCTTTTTCTTTTCCAATCAATTCTGTTAAGCCCTTCTCGAAAGTTGGGCGTCCGGCATCCTGTGTTGGAAACACAGAAGAAGAGTTGGCAAGATTAGTACTCATGATCTTTAGGGCATCATCGCTAAAGAAGAAATCGATTGTTGCAAGCAAGTCAAAAGTGGTATTATCGTTATTCAGATTGTTGTTAACGGTTCCTACAGTTTGTAAGGTAACTTGTCCGAGGTCGGAACCGAAATCGAGTTTCCCTTCACCAAAGACAAAACATTTTTTATCGTCGAGACTTAAGAAGTTTCCGGCAATACCGGGTTTCAGTAATTTTTCTTTTGTAGTTATTCGAAATTGGCTGAATTCTTTGTCGTAATAAAGCACCCCGGAGGCACTGATTAATTCCAGATCGGCCACCCGTTGCTTAGGCATGAGGAAGGCGGCATAAATACCGGTACTATCACTGGTTTGGGCTATTGCTGCTGATAGTTTGGTGCCATTGTCTGTCACAGGAGTGTTGAATGAAATATAAATCTTATCCGGATTTATTTCATTGCTAAAACGTATCCAATTCTTTTGAATTTTTTCACAATGTACATTCGGTTTTGCATACCCGGAAAAGGTCAAAAATTCCTGGGAAGCGGAAAGATGTACATTTCCTTTAAAAAGAAATTCAGGGCTCAAGGGAAAACCTGCGGTATCGGTCAATTCGCCATCAGCATAGGTCTGAAAAATACTGTCGACGCCAATTTTACTCAGATGAAAATTATGTTTAATGTCGTTTTCATCGATGTAATCATAATCTCCTGAACCTTCATATTTCTTTCTGCCCAAAATGTCTACTGTGGCATTATAAATAGAATGGTATTTCGTAATCGTATTTGCTACAATTCTTGCATCTTTTAAAGTTCGCATTTTAGCATAACGTTCAACAACCACTTTACCACTGTCGGGTAAAACAAGGGCATCAGCCGTTTGTATAAGAGCAACCTTTTCCGCTTTGATAAGGTAATCGCGCAAAGAATATCGGGCATAAGGAGCCTTCCATCTTAATGAATCCTGGCGTGGCTCAATGCTGATAAACTCAGATCCTTGTAAAGATACACCCGTGCTTGTGTCTGTGGCTGCATTCTGGTCGTTTGAAGAAAACTCAATTTCTTTTTCATCCATGAACCATTTAAATCTGTCTATAAAACATACATATTGGTTTAGAGGAAAATTAACAAAGGATCCACCTCCGTTTGAGTTGAACTCCCCTATTCTCTTTTTAAAATCAATTTTTGAATTGACATTCTTAGTGGTAATTGCAAGTGCTTCCGAATTATCAGAAGATAACCGGAACTCGGATGTGTCTGCTCCAAAATCATCGCCTTTGTATTTAAACAATGTCGATTCCAGTTCACTACCTACAAAGGTCATAATACCATCTCCTTCAAGTCCGGAGGGTTTCAGTTTCACTCCCCCTTTTAAGGAAGCCTGGCCATCATACATGTCCATTTTAACCTCTTTTGTCCGTACATCCATAAAGTCGTTTTTCGGTTCCCAATGGACATATACATTTTCTGCTTTGATGGAAGGAAATTCGACTGATGCAATTGTTTCTTTCTTGTTGTTGAATTTATTTACATCAGAATTCATGGAGTCAGGAAGAAATAGAAAATCATCTGACTCAGCTGTAGAAGTTAAGTAGGTGAGTGTTCCATCGCCATGAAGTCCTTCATTGCTCAGGTTAAGTTTATTCGTGAAATTTCCTTTGCCGCCATAAGCTGCCCAACCTTCCGGTCCGGTTGAGCGCGTTAATCCGAGAGAGAGATCCGTTTGCAATCGAAGTGTGTCGCGGAAATCGGCAAAGATACCTGCGGAAACAAATTCGCCGTTGAATTTTAATCCGGCCCTTGAGAAATTATCCAACGAGTCGATCGTAAATGGATCCAGGTGGAAAAAGAATTTATCTTTATCATATACTCCGTTTTGAATCGAAGCTTTATCGTAGTTTACGTATGAATCTTTTTTAGAATTGAAGATTGGATAATTGGGATAATCTTGTTTTCCAGATTTGTTGCCCTGAAAATCGACCAACAAATCACCGGTAATATTTTCCAAAACGCTTTTAACTGAAAGTAATTTTCTTCTTCCATATTCATCTACTTCAGAAGGATCTTCCGATTCCACTTTGAGACGCAGGGAATCTACGTTGTCGAGATTAATTTTGAAATTATGGTAATCGAATGAGAAGGATTTACCGTAAAAATCAAAACGACCGGCATGTACCCTTCCGGCGAAATCGAAATCTCTGTCTTTATGCAATTTAATTTCCTGATCTTGTGGATAAAGCACAACGTTTTGTGAATCGCTAAGGATAATTGGAGCGAGACCTCTCAATGTCATTTCAAAATTCAATAAATTGATCGAGGCATTCGATTGAGCACTGATGATCGATTCAAATTGAATAACATCATAGTCTGTTTTTCCTGTATTCGCCAACAAGTAGTAATACAATTTATCTTTCACCGTTATTTTATCATCGTTTGCATCGTATGTTACAAATCCTTCATTGGATAGTCGAATTAACAGAGATCGGATTTCAGAATCCGGCATTCTCATCTCTTTGGCAAGATCTTCCGTGTAAATTATTTTTGTGTCATGCTTGGTTGCATATTGTTTGATGGAAAACAATGGATGAATTTCGCTCAATCCTTGTAGCCGAAGAAAACGATGTTGACGAAAATAATTACTGGATTCAAATGTTGCCTTGCTTTCGCCTGTTCCGCTAATCATTTTCAAATTAATGAGAGGTTCATCTATTTTCCAGTAAAGTCCATCGAAGTACATGTCGACTGCATGAAAAGAATCAAAATAAGGGCTTTTGGATTTTCCTTCTTCCCCCCGTATTAAAGCGACTTCACGATCTTTTACGATGTATTTAAATGTAACACCCGGATGATATATAGAATCCTTTTCAAAAAAAATTTTCACAGATGCATTATCCGACGTAAGTTGTTCTTTCCTTATTGAAAACCGAAGTCCTTGTGCAAGCAAAAAAGGTTTCTTTTCACGATAAAATGTTAAAGTTGCATTATCTTCCGGAGTTCCCGATCCTAACATTCTGTTACCATGCATAGAAAACCCACCTCGATAATCGACATCAGGAACTACATTTTTTATTGAAAGGCCGGTGGTATATGATTCAAAACGAGGATAAGATGCATTTTCGGGTTTAGTATTTGCTAAAATTTTATCTGTATATTTTCCTATGAGAGGTGAATTAAAATAAGTTGAATTGTAAAAAACAACTGAGTCGGCGGAAAATTCACTTCCACTAACATCGATAACAAAATTTTTCAGTTCAGCTTTGATTATAGTTGGGTCCCACCCGGCTCTGTTCCAGTCAACTTTTCCTCCGGTACCATAAAACACATGCAGCGTCGGATAAAGAAATCCCTTTGTTTCGTTAATGATAGAAGAGTCGCCTCGGGCACTGCAAATCAGACTCAAAGAAGGAAATATAATTTTGGGAACGGAGTCAAATTCGAATGAATAATTGGAGTTGTTGCTATGCCAGTTTGTTGATGGGGATTCATATAAAGTATTATCCCTGAAAAGATTTCTGCATATTACCAGGTAACCGGAAAAATGGCGAGCCGGTAATTGAAGTAATTTTTCGAGGCTTGATTGCCAGGCAGAAAAACTTTCTGTAGACTGAGAACTTTTAGCGAAAGTGTTTAGCGTGGATACATAATTAAAGAAGTCAGGAATGGCTTTCAATCTTTTTTTCAGCATTGCATTGGCTGTTTTTATAATTGACTCCTTTTGTTTAGAAGAAAATTTTCCTGAGCTCCAGGTCAGATTAAACTCTTCCATCATATCATTCGCTTGTTTTTTATCGGCATCTTCCAGAAAGTTTTGCAATTCAAGGGGAAATTTCTCTGCATCTTGCGTGAAATTCTTTACCGTTTGTGCGAAAACGTTGGATGTACTTATTAAGATTATAAAAAGGATTTTGATTTTTATCCTAAAGTTCATAGTTATTACTTTTTAAAATGAATGGCTAGCCAATTATCTTGTGTTGCTTCGTTTATGTAAGTGAGTCCGGATTGTATGCAGCGATTAATTATAACTTCTTTATCACCTGTTAAAATGCCGCTTAAAAAAAGTGCCCCATTTTGATTAAGTGCTTCAACATAAGCAGGAATATCTTCCAATAAAATATTTCTGTTGATGTTTGCTAAAATTACATCGTAGTGAATTCCTTTAATTAACTCAACATTTCCTTTTTGAACAAGAATTTGAGTTGCTTGATTTCTTTCACAGTTTTCTATGGAGTTAGCAAAAGCCCACTCATCGATATCGATGGCTGTCACATCTGTTGCACCTGATTGAAGTGCAAGAATAGCCAGAACTCCTGTACCGCAGCCCATATCCAGTACCTTCATTTTGATGAAATCAAAATCGAGCATTAGTTTGACCATGAGAGTTGTGGTTGCATGATGTCCTGTACCAAATGACATTTTTGGTTCAATGACTATTTCATGCTCATATCCACCGCAATGTTCATGGAAAGGAGCTCGTATATATACTTTACCAGCTACATCAACCGGCTCGAAATTAGATTCCCATTTCTTATTCCAATTCTGATCCTTAATCAACGAAGTTTCGAAGCGTATATTCTGCTGCGATTCCGGAATGGAAGCAATTACTTTATGCAGATTTTCTTCGTCAAAATTCGTTTCTGTTATATAGGCATTGAGGCCATCAACACGTTCTTCAAACATATCAAAATCATTTTCTCCTAACCATGCAATGATTACTTCATTGAGAGAAATTGCATTAAAAAAACGAACCTCTATGTAGTTCATAAGTGGTAAATTAGTTGTTTGCTTTCTTCAAAGAATTCATGATAGAAAGAAATTCAGTCGCTTTCAATGAAGCACCTCCAACGAGTCCGCCATCGACATCTGAACAGCTAAAAAGTACATCGGCATTTGCGGCAGATACGCTTCCGCCATAAATAATTGAAATGTTGTTTGCAATTTCAGTAGTATATTTTTCTGCAATTTTAGAACGTATAAATGCATGCATTTCCTGAGCTTCGGAGGGGCTTGCATTTACTCCGGTTCCTATTGCCCAAACGGGTTCGTAAGCGATTATACAATGAGAAACAACAGATTTATCGAGATGAAACAACCCATTGGTTAATTGTTTTTCAATATGCTGTTTGTATTGGCCTGACTTACGAAGCGCAAGTTCTTCACCACAGCAAAAAATGGGTGTTAAATCATGCTCCAATACTTTTTTTATTTTATCAGTAATTAAGCTATCATTTTCCCCATAAATTGATCTTCGTTCGGAGTGTCCGAGAATAACATATTCCACTCCAATTGAACTCAACATAGGTGCCGATACTTCTCCAGTGAAAGCTCCTTTCTCGTGTTGGGAACAGTTTTGTGCGGAAACAGAAAAATTGGGTTGACTTTGAATTCTACTTACAAGATCGTGGAGATAGACAAAAGGTGGAGCAATAATAATTTCCAAACTACCGAAGTCGTCTTCCGAGTCAACCAGTGTATCGGCAAGAGACATGGCAGCGGCAAAATTGAGGTTCATTTTCCAATTTGCGGAAAGAATTTTTTTTCTCATGGAATAAAGGTATTCATTTATGCTGAAATCCTGTCAGACAATAAACGATTTTGATTGTTGTTTTTGAAGTGTTGAATTGGTTCATAATTATTACACACGTTCAATTTAGTTTAAACGTATTCGGGGATCTAACATTCCATTTATTATGTCTGCTAAAATATTCAGCGCAATAAAAATTAGTGAAATAAACAAAACGATTCCCGTTACAACAGGGAGGTCGTAATTTTCAAGCGCATTTACGGTTAGTTTACCAATTCCATTCCAGCCAAAAATAAATTCAATGAATACGGCACCGGCTAATAGTGATCCCAGCCAACCACTGATGGAGGTTATCACAGGATTCAGTGCATTCCTTAATGCATGCTTATAAACTATTACATTAGAGGAAAGTCCTTTTGCTCTTGCCGTTCGAATAAAATCCTGAGACAATACATCGAGCATTGAACTTCTTGTTAGTTGGACAATAATTGCCAATGGACGCAATCCCAGGACAACTGCCGGAAGGATGAGATTTTTCCATTCAATATAGGTACCATTAAAAGCACTCATTTCATAAAGCCCGCCTGTCATGTTCAATCCGGTAAAACCGGTCAGTACGTAGCCAAAAAGCCAGGCAAAAATTATAGAGGCAAAAAATGAAGGAACGGATACTCCTGATAACGATAGTAGAAGGATCAATTTATCGGTAGCCGAATCCTTTTTGAGAGCGGCTAATATTCCTAAAATTAATCCCAGCACAGTTGCGAAAAGAATTGCAGCGAAAGCCAAGACAACAGTATCAGGTAATTTTTCCAGGATAATGCTGCTTACGTTTTTTTTATTTTGATAGGACCGACGTAAATATGGAGACTTTAAAACAACTTTGCTGTTTTCTAAATTCAAAAGAGTGATTGTTGCACCGTATTTCGTTGTGTCGAAAAAGAAGGAACCGTTTTCGTTTTTGTTGAAAAAAGAAATCGGTGAAAGGTCGTTTATAAATCTACCAAATTGCAGGATGGCAGGCAGATCAAGTCCGAGATCCTTATTTATCAAAGCAACAGAAGCACTATCAGCCCGCTGTCCTAGCATCATGCGAGCGGGATCTGCAGGTAGAATGGTAAAAAGAAAGAAAATAACGACGACGACACCTGTTAATACTAAAAAACCATTGATGAGACGCCGAATAAAGTAGTTAATCATATTCGATGCATGATAACCAAAATGCCAATTGAATTGTATGCCACTAATGGCTGATTAATAACAAAAGGATGTTAGTTGCTGCAGCCAATGTGTACAAAAAGCCGTTAAAAGGAAGCAATCAAATTGCAGGATTTTCGGAAAATTGCATTTCATACAATTGCTTGTATAAACCATTAAGTTTTAGCAATTCCTGGTGGTTCCCTTCTTCCATTTTTCTGCCATGATCGAGTACAATTATGCGATCAGAATTTTGAATGGTTGCGAGTCGATGAGCAACTATGATGGAGGTACGCTGAAAAGTTAATTTGGAAGTTGCCTTTTGTATCAATTCCTCAGATTCACTATCAATTGAGGATGTTGCTTCATCCAGAATAAGAATTTTAGGATCAAAAACATAAGCACGAATAAATGCGATGAGTTGTCGTTGACCGACAGACAGCATTGCTCCTCTTTCCATTACATTGAAATGGTAATTGCCGGGTAAACGCATGATAAATTCATGAGCGCCGACTTCTTTAGCAGCTAATTCAACATCTTTTTCATTTATTACCTGATCGTTCAATGTAATGTTGTTTAATATGGAATCAGAAAAAAGAAAGACATCCTGAAGAACGACAGCAATTTGTTTACGCAATTCTTTCAAGTCAAATTCACGTATATCGATATCATCAATAAAAATGTTTCCACGTTGAAACTCATATAAACGGCCAACTAAATTAATAATTGAAGATTTACCGGCTCCTGTAGCGCCGATAAGTGCAAGTGACTGTCCGGGATGGATGGTAAAACTGATGTCCTTTAATATCCAGTCAGGTTCTGCGCTTTCATTAAGAGGCAGGTCATTGTAAGCAAACCAGACATTTCTGAATTCAATTTTTCCATTTATTTTTTTTGCAATCTTACCATCATTGGAAATCATTTCCTGAGTGTCCAGTAACTTGAGGACTCTTTCGCTGCTAACCATTCCCATTTGAAGAGTATTGAATTTATCGGCTAGTTCACGAATAGGACGAAAAAGCATATTGATGAACATGATAAAAGCTACCACATTCCCAAGCGACACATTTCCTAGAATGACGCCTTGAGAACCCCACCAAACAACAAGTCCTATGGAGGTAGCTGACAACAACTCGACAACAGGGAAGAAAATGGAATAATACCAAACAGATTTTACATGCGCTTTCATGTGCTCCTTGTTGATATTTTTAAATCTGCGCATTTCTTCTGCTTCCCGATTAAAAGCCTGCACGATGTTCATGCCGGTAATGTGTTCCTGGACGAAGGTGTTAAGCAGAGCGACCTGCGTGCGTACCTCTCTAAATGTTTTATTAATTCCCTTTTGAAAAAATCGTGTAGCAACAAGCAAAATTGGTATGGTAGAAAGACTGATAAGCGTCAACCTCCAATCCAGAAAAAACATTACTCCTATTATAACGAGTAGTTGAAGCAAGTCGCCAATAATGACAATTAATCCTTCGCTGAAGATATCGGCAATTGTTTCGAGGTCGCTGATGGTTCGTGTGACCAATGTTCCAATCGGTGTATGATCAAAATATTTAAGGCGGAGATTGGCAATGTGTTTGAACAACTTAATCCGTAAATCTTTAATGACGACTTGTCCAAGCCAGTTTGTTAAATAAGTATGATAGTACTGAATGAGCGTCTGAAATAAAAGCAAAGCCAGCATTAATACCAACATGCCAATCAATCCTTGATGGTCGTATTTGATGATGTATCGATCGATGGTGTATTGAACAAGAATCGGTCTAACCGGAGAAACAAAAGCAAGCAACAAAGTCAGGAAAACTGTCAGCCTGAATTTTTTCTTGTAGGGAATGATGAATGTATATACTCTTTTCAGAATATTCAGATCAAATGCTTTGCCGCTAACCGTTTTTTTTGCCATCAGAATAAAGGAAAAGGATATGTAATTTCGGTTAAATATAGTCCGTGAGCAGGAACAGACACTCCGGCCTCACTCCTGTCACCACTGTCCATTATACTTAAAAATTCTTTTTCATTAATTTTATTCATGCCAACTTGTAATAGCGTACCAACGATAGCACGAACCATATTTCTTAAAAATCGATCGGCCGTTATGGTGAATACGATTTCATTTTTTCCTTCCTCAAAGATCGCTAAAGATATTGAACAATTATTGGTGAATGTTTGCGTGTGAGCTTTGCTGAAGGCAGAAAAATCCTTTTGCTTATATAGTAAAACAGCAATTGAATTCATTTTTTCGATATCGATTGACGGAGAAAAAAAATAGGCCAGTTCTCTTTTAAAAGGATTTTTTTTCTGATAGATTTTGTATTGATACGTTCTGGAAGTTGCACTGAACCGGGCATGTGCATCGTCGGCAACCTGAAATATGGAATGAATGGCAATTGAAGGCGGAAGAATTGCATTTAACTGATGAATGATATCCGGAATGTTTTCAAGTTTGTTGAAATCAAAATGAAGGAAAAAATTTTCGGCATGTACTCCTGTATCGGTCCGTCCGCAGCCAATGGTTTCGATATTTTTTTTAAGTAATAAACTCAAAGCATTGTTTACCTCTTGTTGAATACTATTGGCATTTTGTTGAATTTGCCAACCATGAAAATCCCGTCCATTGAATGAAAGGCGCATAAAATAACGAAGCTCGTTTTTGGATTTCCCGTTGATTTCGGAATTGGGGAAACGTTCAGGATTATTTTCAAGCGACATGGATTGCAGACTTTTAATGAGGGTATTCCACTCTCACATGATAAATACTCATGAGCATTTTTTTATAGAGCTTACGGAGTTCACTCAAGTCCTTCATGGTAATGGGTGAGTTATCAAATTGCTTTTGCTCCATTTGATTGTCGATAATGTAGTCGACCAATTCACTAATGGATTTCGCATCCGTTTGTTTGAGACTTCTGGAAGCGGCTTCTACTGAATCGGAAATCATCAGCACAGCAGTTTCGCGGGAAAATGGTAAGGGACCTTTATAACGAAACAGTTCTTCGTCGGGTACTTGTTCAGGATAATTCTTTAGGAAAGATTGGTAAAAATATTGAAGTCGAACCGTTCCGTGATGGGTTCGGATAAAGTCGATAATTTGATCGGGGATGTTATTCTTTTTAGCTTTTTCGACACCTTTAATGACATGACTTTTTATTATTCTCGCACTTTCTTCGAAGGTTAGATCGTCGTGAGGATTATTATTGGTATTCTGATTTTCGATAAAATAACTTGGCATATCAATCTTTCCGATATCGTGATACATGGCTCCTGCCCGCACTAAAAGTGGATTTCCGCCAATATGTTGAATAGCGGCTTCGGCGAGATTGGCAACTTGCAAACTATGCTGAAACGTTCCAGGGGCTTTCATGGAAAGTTCTCTCATTAAAGTGGCATTTGAATCGGCCAATTCCATTAACGAAACATCGGAAAGTAAACCGAACATTTTTTCACAGATAAATATTAACGGGAAAGCGAAAAGAGTTATGAGAGAATTTCCGGCAAACCATTTCAGGTTTGTCCAATCAATACTTCGCAGGTTTGCTTCATGCAATATGGAAATTCCGACAAATGAAAATGCATAAGCGCAAAATATCATGGTTACGGAAATGAAAAACTGTGCTCTCCTACTCATGTTAAGAATAGAGAATATGGCAATCATTCCTGCAACTGTTTGAATAAACATAAATTCAAATCCACTGGGAGCTTCAAATCCGATAATGAGTAAAGTAATGATGTGAGTAAACAGTGCTACACGTGTATCATAAAAAGCACGTACAACAATCGGTAAAATGCATACAGGAACCAGGTAAATATCAAAAATATTTAATTTTCTTGTCCAAAGAAAAACAGATACGATAAAAAGAATGAGAAGCATGAGTAAAAGTATTCTCGAATTATCATCGTAAATATGTCGGCGAAACTGATACAGGAAAATGATAAGCATTCCAAGAGCCAATGAAACCAAAATGAAACGACCGAGATACATCATCCAACGCGCCGAGCCGGTGAATTCCTGATTCTTCATTTCGCTTTTTAAAGACTCCAGTTTTTGGAATTTAGAATCGTCAACAACTTCACCTTTGAGAATGATGACTTCATCTTTTTGGACTAATCCTTCATAGAGTGAAATTTTATCGAGCGATTGCTTGTTCCATTGGCGGGTGGCCAAGTCGTCGTAAATAACGTTATGCGCCAGTGAATTTTCCAATAAAGGAGCCAGAAAATTCTTGTCAGCGGTAGAAATGGAAGAAAGTTGTTCGAGAATATACTTATAAGCAGTTTGAATTGTAAAATAATCTTTCAATCCTCTTTCTTCGGCAATGCTACTTCGAACAACAGTAATCATTCCATCGGGATTGTTTCCCATCGATTGATCGTAAATTAAGATTATCCCTCTATCGTAGACAACTTTTAAAATTTGTTCGCCAATTGTATATTGGATTTGTTTAAGTTTTTTTAATTGCTCCTGAACTTTTTGATCCTGTGACTGACTTTCAAATCTTTTTTTCCATACACCGTCAATTTCATTTTGGAATGATTGGAGTTTCTGATCGACAATATTTTCTTCAAAACGGTAAAAAGGGTGTACATTTTTCATGACGTTGGCCTTCTCTTCGTTGAGTTGGCTTTCCGTTTTTTTAATGGCATAATCGAAAGGAGCCATGAGGTTTTCAAAAGCCCAGGGTTTGCCTTTTCTATAGGTATAATTAAATTGAGTTTCTTTAGGAAGCGCGATAACGATAATAACAATCGTCAAAAAAATCAAAATAAATTTTGAAATTGTTTCGTGCTTATTCGAAAGTCGAATGAAGTAGTTCTTCATAAGAAGGCGAAAATACAAATTAGAATGAAGTAATTGGAAGAAAGTAACACCAATTAAATTTATTTTTACATTTTAAACAGGGTTTTTTGAATGCAAATAAATGCCATGAAAAAATAACCGAATTGTTATCTTTGCCGTATAAACCGAATTATGAAAGAAGTATATATTGTTTCCGCAAAAAGAACACCTATCGGAAATTTTGGAGGCGCATTGGCTTCCCTGACAGCCACTCAATTGGGGGCTCACGCAATAAAATCAGCTCTTGAAGCCATTAAACTTGACCCTAAAGAGGTTCAGGAAGTTTATATGGGAAATGTATTATCAGCAGGAATCGGACAGGCCCCTGTAACACAGGCATCTATTTGGGCAGGTATCCCTAAAACAGTTCCCGGAACCACTATCAATAAAGTTTGTGCATCCGGAATGAAGGCAATAATGCTCGCTGCAGAATCAATAATGATTGGTCAAAATGACTGCGTTGTCGCCGGTGGAATGGAAAGCATGAGCAACGTCCCCTACTATCTCGACAAAGCTCGCAATGGCTATAAATTGGGGAATGGAAGTATTACGGACGGATTAGTAAAAGACGGATTGTGGGATGTTTATAAAGATTATCACATGGGCAGTGCCGCTGAATTATGTGCCACTGAATGCAAGATAAGCCGCGAAGATCAGGATGCTTATGCCATCGAATCGTATAAACGTTCACAAGATGCATATGCTAAAGGTAATTTTAAGGAGGAAATTTCTCCGGTAAGTGTTCCAGTTAAGGGGAAAGATCCGCTAATTGTTTCTGAGGACGAAGAATATAAAAATCTGCGGGCCGATAAGATACCAACTCTTAAACCTGCCTTTCAAAAAGATGGTACTGTTACAGCGGCAAACGCTTCCAAGCTAAACGATGGTGCGGCTGCATTGGTTTTAATGAGTAAAGAAAAGGCAGACAAATTAGGTATCCGTCCGATTGCTAAGATAAGGGGATTCGCCGATGCTCAGCAGGAGCCCGAAAGGTTTACTACCACTCCTGCTAAAGCAATTCCATTAGCTGTTGAAAGGGCCGGACTAAAGATGGACCAAATCGAATTTTTTGAAATTAACGAAGCATTTTCTGTCGTTTCTATTGCAAACAATCAACTCATGAAACTGGATCCTTCTAAAGTAAATATAAATGGCGGCGCTGTTTCTTTAGGACATCCTCTTGGTGCCTCCGGAGCTCGAATTATAGTTACCTTATTGAATGTATTGAAACAAAAAAATGCGAAGCTTGGTGCTGCAGGTATTTGCAATGGTGGCGGCGGAGCTAGTGCTTTTGTAGTTGAAATGGTTGGATAAAATAATCACGTGTTGTTGGTTTGTCTTTTTGAAATAATTGTCAATTCGAACGATAAGTTTATCCAAATAATTTATGGAATTTTATTAATAGAAAAATAGAATTATGTATTCAATTTGCAACCTGAGCTTGGTTCCTGTCCGAAGAGATCCTTCAGACAAAAGTGAAATGACTTCTCAGTTATTATTCGGTGAATTAGTCGAGGTTGTGGATAAGCTGGAAAACTGGAGAAAGGTCAGAATATTCTATGATGACTACGTTGGCTGGGTAGATAAAAAACAAATATTACCTATTACCGAAGACGATATGTTAACCATAAGAGCTTCTCCGGATATTATTTCAACAGACCTTTTTCAAATTATCATCTGGAATCAAAATCAAGTTTGTCCAATTGTAATCGGAAGTTCATTGCCTCGTTATTCCAATCATAAGTTCCATATCGGTCAAACCGAATATTCTTTTGATGGAAACGCAGCTGATTGCCGGGAGCCGCAAACGCAAAGAATGATCGAACATGCCTATATGTTTCTGAATTCACCTTATCTCTGGGGAGGACGATCGCCTTTGGGAATCGATTGCTCAGGATTTACTCAGATGGTATATAAATTATGCGGATTGTTTTTAAAACGCGATGCCTGGCAACAAGCTGAACAAGGCGAAACTATTAAAGAACTGGAATTTGCCAAACAAGGTGATCTGGCTTTTTTTCAAAACCCTGAAGGACGAGTTTCTCATGTTGGATTAATTCTTCCGGGTAGCAATATTATCCATGCAAGTGGAAAAGTAAGAATTGACAAACTGGATAAGCAAGGAATTTATAATGAAGAGATGAAAGGTTACTCTCACAAATTGAGTTTAATTAAACGTCATTATTGAAAATTAAAACGGCCGGGGTTGAATCAATAAAACACGATTCAATGGCAACTTTTTAACTCTTTCCCCAATCTTTGTTTTCCAGCATAGGAACAAAACGAAACGATTTCAATTCATTTTTTTCAAAGGTATTCTCTCCGGTTTTTTTTATGATGGTCATCATTTGAACCTCTCCTGCCCCTATCGGTATAATCATTAAACCACCAATTTTCAACTGCTTAAGCAGATCTTCCGGAACAAATGGTGCACCACATGTAATGAGTATTTTATCAAAAGGAGCATAGGTCGGCAAACCTTTATAACCATCGCCATAAAAAAGTTTGGGAGCATAGCCCATTAAAGGCAATTGAACAGAAGATTTGTCGTAGAGTTCTTTTTGGCGTTCGATTGAAAAAACCTTCGCACCCAATTCCAGTAAAACGCATGTTTGGTAACCGCTTCCTGTTCCGATTTCAAGAACCTTTTCGCCTTTTTTCACATCCAATAAAGAAGATTGATAGGCGACAGTAAAAGGTTGAGAAATTGTTTGTCCGGACCCGATTTGAAAAGCCGAATCAGAATATGCTTGGTTTAGAAATGCTTGATTGAAAAAGAAGTGTCTGGGCACCTTCATCATAGCCGAAAGAACAGCCTCATCCTTAATACCTTTTTCTCTGATCTGATTAATCAATAGTTTCCTCATCCCTTGATGTTTGAAGGTATCGTCGGGTAATTGTAATGTTTGTTTCATAAGAAAAACAAAGAAAGTAGCATTTAGGCTTGTTTTGATAAAAATTCTCGATAAATATTAACAAAAATTGGTTATTTAAAAGTAAAATATAGTTTTTGAACCCCTTATTATTTGCTAATTTCGCCAGATTGTAATAAACGGAAGATGCTGAAAATAGGAGTTATAGGTGCCGGTCATTTAGGGAAAATTCATCTTCGCCTTTTGAAAGAAATTACGACCGCGAATTTGATCGGATTTTTTGATCACAATAAAGAAATTTCCAAAAAAATAGAAATTGAATTTGGTATTCCTTGTTTTGACAATGTTGAAGAGCTAATTGAACAATCCGATGCCATTGATATTGTAACTCCCACCCTTTCTCATTTTGAATATGCTGTAATGGCATTGAAAAAGTCGAAGCCGATTTTTGTCGAGAAGCCTGTAACGCATACGGTAGATGAAGGAAGAAAACTGTTGAAACTGGCCATTGAGGCAGGTGTTAAAGTTCAGGTTGGACATGTGGAGCGATTCAATCCAGCTTTCCTTGCGGCAAAGGATTTTCTACAGCAACCGCTTTTCATCGAAACACATCGTTTAGCTGAATTTAATCCGAGAGGAACGGATGTTCCGGTTGTGCATGATCTGATGATTCACGATATCGATATTGTATTAAGTGTGGTGAAGTCACCTGTAAAAAGGATTATGGCCAGCGGTGTAGCAGTTGTCAGCGATACACCTGATATTGCCAATGCACGTCTTGAATTCGACAATGGATGTGTGGCCAATTTAACGGCAAGTAGAATTTCATTAAAGAGTATGCGTAAGAGCCGTTTCTTTCAGCGAGATGCATACATTTCTGTCGATTTTCTCAAAAAGAAAACGGAAGTTGTACGCTTGAAAAATCTTTCCGGAGAAGCAGGACCTTTGGATGTAACTATTGATCTCGGTGAAAAAGGAACAAAACTTATTTATTTTGATCAGCCCAAGATTGAAGAAAACAATGCCATCAAAATGGAACTCGAACAATTTATACAAGCCATTGAAATGGATAAGCCCACTCCAGTCACCCTCGAAGAAGGATTAAGTGCGCTTGAAATTGCACATCAGGTAATGGATAAAATAAACAGTTCATTAAATGTTATTGCCTAATGAAGATTACAAGTAGTTATAAATTATTTGTGGGAAGCATTTTCATTTGCCTGATAAACTCATGCTCATTAATTGATCCTGCCTCTCCTACTGCTTCTTATCTGCACATTGACAGTATTTCGTTTTCAACAAACTATGCTATTGAGGGAAGTAAGTCCAAAAAAATTACAGATGCTTGGATTCTTTATGATAATAAATACCTGGGTACCTTTCCTCTTCCTGCAACTATTCCTTTGATAGGCGAAGGAACTCATAAAATTTCCATCAAAGGCGGAATTATTGAAAATGGAATTTCCGGTTCACGTGCCGCATATCCGATGTTTGCCTCTTTCGATACAACGGTGAATCTAATTGCTAAAAATACACTGACGATTTCTCCAGGTATTGTTTATAAAAGCGGAACTGTATTTCCACAATTGGAAGATTTTGATGATGCCAGTTTGACTTTAATAACTACAAATGTAGATAATGCTCCTTTGACGATTACTACTTCCGGCGACCCTTTTGCCTTCGAAGGCAATTCCGGAAAAGTTACAATGGATGCAAACAAACCGGTTTTCGAAATTGCTTCTTCAGCGCCATTTACGTTGCCAACGAATATTCCTGTTTATGTTGAATTGAATTATAAAAGTGATGTGGATTTTTCCATTGGTGCATTTCTAACTTCGACAAGTGGGATTTTTAAAACGGACTTACTTTCTGTCCGCGCTTCGACTGAATGGAAAAAAATATATGTAACCTACAGCGAACTTGGAGGTGTAGAAGTGGGCGCCATTAATTACAAAATATTTATACATGCCGAAAAAGGAAATGATTTAACAACGGCAGATTTGTATATTGATAATCTGAAAGTACTATACTAAGTTATGAATAAAAGGTTGAATACTGTGCAATTTATAGTGGCCGACTGGTTAGCTGCCGTTCTTGCATGGGGATTGTTTTTTATTTATAGAAAGCTCCACATAGAACTGCAAAATATTTCATTCCACGAAATCTTATCTGACCCAAAATTTATTCGCGGTATTCTAGTCATCCCGGTTTGTTGGGTAGCTGCCTTTGCATTAATCGGTTCGTATCAAAATATTTATCGAAGAAGTCGTTTAAGGGAACTCGGACAAACACTTTACATGTCTGTTATCGGCGTATTAATAATTTTCTTTTTATTACTACTGGATGATGCAATCATAAATTACAGAACATACTATCATACCTTTTTCACTCTACTAGGATTGCAATTTGTGATTACAGCACTTTTTAGACTCATACTGACGACTCGTATAATCAGAAAAATTCGCAAAAGGGATATTCGTTTCAATACGGTAATGATTGGAAGCAACACCAATGCTGTTAAACTTTTGAATCAGATGGAAAAAGAGTTTTTAGCTGAAGGAAATTCTTTTGTTGGTTTTGTGCATGTTGATGGCAACAATGATCATTTGCTTGCTAAACACATGGCAAATCTCGGAGGAATCAGAAATCTCAGGGAAATTATTGGCTTGTATCAGATCGAGGAAGCGATTATAGCACTTGAATCGTCTGAACACTTAAATATTGGTAAAATCATTAATGAATTAGAAGACATGCCGGTAATCATAAAAATCATTCCCGACATGTATGATATTCTTTCCGGTTCTGTAAAAATGAATGCAATCTTCGGAGCACCCTTAATTGAAATATCGCCTTTACTGATGCCTGTCTGGCAACGTTCTGTAAAACGTATACTCGACATTTCCATTTCCATTTTCCTTATGCTCTTTCTTTTGCCTTTATATATTTTCGCCGCACTTGGCGTAAAACTTACTTCGAAAGGACCCTTGTTTTATTCTCATGAACGGATTGGATTACATGGTCAGCCTTTCAAAATTTATAAATTCCGTTCGATGGTTGCGAATGCAGAAAAGCATGGACCTCAATTATCGAGTCATGAGGACAGTCGTGTAACCAAATTTGGCAGGTCGATGCGTAAAATCCGTTTGGATGAAATACCGCAATTTTACAATGTACTTATCGGTGATATGTCGATAGTTGGCCCAAGACCGGAACGACAATTTTTTATTGATAAGATTATGGAATTTGCGCCGCATTACCGACACCTTCATAAAGTGAGACCTGGAATTACTTCCTGGGGTCAGGTAAAATTTGGTTATGCAGAAAACGTTGAACAAATGGTAGAAAGATTGAAATACGATTTAATTTATATCGAAAACATGTCTCTCGCTCTGGATTTTAAAATAATGATTTATACTGTAATGATTATTTTGAAGAGAAAAGGTAAATAAAAAATGTTTTTTCATCCTAAAATTAGGATGATCGTGAAAATAACTAAAAGCAAATTTAAAACTAACAATTATACCAATGAATATTTCAGTTATCGGAGCCGGCACAATGGGTAATGGAATTGCACATGTTTTTGCACAGTATGGATTCCCAGTAAACCTGATAGATGTCTCCCAGGATGCATTAAAAAAAGCGGTTGATACAATCGGAAAAAACCTGGATCGTCTGGTTACAAAAGAAAAGATAAGCCCGACGCAGAAAGAAAGTACATTAAAAAATATTCGAACTTTTCATGTTGTAGCGGACGGAGTTAAAGATGCAGATATTGTTATCGAAGCCGCTACAGAAAACCTTGAATTGAAATGCAAAATATTCAGAGACCTGGATCAAATGTGCAAACCTTCTGCAATTCTGGCTACGAATACTTCATCGATTTCTATTACCAGGATTGCGGCACAAACCAAGCGTCCGCAACAGGTAATCGGCATGCATTTCATGAATCCGGTTCCAGTAATGAAACTGGTTGAAGTCATTCGCGGATATTCTACTTCCGATGAAGTTACCAAAATGGTTTTTGATTTGTCTGAAAAATTGGAAAAAGTTCCTGTTGAAGTGAACGATTTTCCCGGGTTCATTGCAAACAGAATTCTTATGCCGATGCTAAATGAAGCAATCTATTCGCTTTATGAAGGAGTGGCCGGAGTCAATGAAATCGATACGGTCATGAAACTGGGTATGGCTCATCCGATGGGGCCTTTACAACTTGCCGATTTTATTGGACTTGATGTATGTTTATCTATCTTAAAAGTATTGCATGAAGGATTCGGAAACCCTAAATATGCACCGTGTCCGTTGCTTGTCAATATGGTCATGGCCGGAAATCTGGGTGTCAAATCCGGTGAAGGATTTTATAAATACACTGCCGGCAGTAAAGATGTTGTAGTTTCTCCCAAGTTTTCAGTTTAGTCTTAATGTTAAGAAATAATTGTAAATTATATTTATAAATCTACCACCTGTTGTTTAGACACTCCTCCCCTGTTCATTTTCGTTTTTCAGATATGGATTCATTCGGTCATCTGAACAATGCCAACTACCTGACCTATTTTGAGGAAGCCAGGATTCATTACTACAATGATCTTGTAAATTGGAAGTATGATTGGTCGAAAAGAGGAATCATTCTGGCAAGAGCAGAAGTTGATTTTATTGTTCCCGGACATTTCAGAGACCGGGCAGTGATTTTCACAAGAACTTCCAAAATTGGCTCTAAAAGTATTACGAATGAATATCAGATGGTAAAGCAATCAGGTTCCGAAGAAATTGTGTTAGCCAAAGCAATTACGGTAGCGGTTTTTTACAATTATGAAACGCTTACTTCTGCTAACGTTCCGGATGATTGGCGCAAAGCTATTGTTGAATTCGAAAAAGTTAATTTCTAACGGCAGTTCTATCCGTGAATAGTTTCTTTGTTTCCATACTTTTTGATAATATCATTTTCATAATCCAAAAATTCCTGCCAGCGTTTATCGACGTCGATGTCGCCTGCATAAAGCTTAGCTAATTTGATGAAAACCGTATAATGATTCGCTTCACTGATCATCAATTCGCGATAAAATTTACGTAAATCTTCATCAATAATATTTTCGGATAAAACTTTAAATCGCTCGCAGCTCCTGGCCTCTACCAAAGCGGAAAACAATAATTTATCGACGAGCACATAATGACGTTGATAACCTTTGCGGATGAAATTATTCAGTTCAAAAACATATTCATCTCTTCTTTCTTTCCCAAGAGCAAAACCACGGTCTTTAATTTTTTCATGCACCTGCTGAAAATGCTCGAGTTCTTCACGAGCTAAATCAAGCATGGCATCCACTAATTCCGTACATTCAGGGAAATGCACAATAAGGTTGATGGCATTGGTCGATGCTTTTTGCTCACAATAAGCGTGATCCGTAAGAATTTCTTCAATATTCTTTTCAACTATGTTTACCCAACGCGGATCGGTTGGTAACTTTAATCCCAGCATACAATTTTAATTCAATTTCCGAATGAACAATATAATAATAAAATGTAAGATTACAAGAAATTATTAATATTTAGAAAGTTGGCAAAAGTAACTTTTTGACGTGTATATTTGTATTACTGATTATGGCAACACTCGTTTTATACGGAGATACTTTAAACATTAAAGTTACACGGGAATTCAAACAACTCGTGAATATATCTATTGCAGCCGGTAAATTCATATTGATTCACCCACAATATGAATTGATACAGGAAGCTATGAAAATGGAGATGTTTGAAGATACTTTGCTGGAAGATTTTGAAGTACATAATTGGCAATATGAAGCCGGTGAAATTATTAAATACGACTTTGAAGAAGTTCTTTTCTTTTATTCCCTGTTGGAATTAAGCTGCCGAATATTTTTATGTGATATTGGCGATGACCTGAAAAAAATGGCCATAGAAAGCGGAGAAACCGATGAGTCGGAATTTAAGCGCGTTCGTAGTTTCTATTTAAGTCAGGCTCAAGAGTTCCTAATTACAATTCGTGAAATTTATAATTCGAACCCTGATTTTCTTCAATTGCACGGCAAATTGGAAACACTTAATTCTATTGCCTGATAAAACTTTTTTGCAGTTCTTCTATAGGGATTAACGTATCTCTTGGAATAATAAATTCCCTCGCCGGACCAGTAATATTTACATTTGGCTGTAACAAATCAAACTCCTGCTGTGTTATCAGATTTTTCCGAAGCATGAAGGAGGAAACAGATTTGTAATAGTCGGCCAAATAGGGTTTTAGATTACCTAAGGTATCGAAATTGTATTTAAACCACTTGGGTCGTGGTAATAGTCCTGCCAGAAAAATTCCTTCCGGTAACGATATTTCAGAAGGAGTTTTATTAAAGTAAAATGATGCAGCTTCCCCGATTCCATAGATGGAAGGTCCTAATTCGATTATATTTACATACACCTCTAACATTCGTTGTTTGGATGAGGTACGATTGTTTTCGATAAGCCAAACCAACAATGCTTCTTCCGCCTTTCTGGCTATTGTTTTTTTACGGGTTAGAAAAACATTTTTTACCAGCTGCATGGAAATGGTACTTCCGCCCCGGGCAAACTTTCCGGCTTTGTAATTAGCAACAATCGATTTACGAAATGCCTCTTCATTAAAGCCATTATGAGTGAAAAAGTTCCCGTCTTCTGATGTTAATAGCGAATTAATAAAATAAGGTGAGACAGCTTCTAAAGGAGTATAATAAGGATTTGTAGAACCAACGGAAAAAGTTCGAACTAGTCTGTTTTTTTCATATACGTTCTGTGTAAATTCTTCATTAATTTTATAGAGGTTTGATGATCCTGTATTACGAAGTCGAAATTTATCTTTTTGGAGTCCTGCTTCGAAAACAACGCTATCGGGTTGCGACGATTTCAAATCAAATAGCAGATTAAAAGCGAGCGTTCCATTTGCTTTAATATCTCTGACCTCATCAAAAATTCCTGCAGGCAAGGAAGAAAAGAAATTATTGGACAAAGTACTCGCTGACCTTATCCTTAAGATGTATTCCATTTCGTCGGATGAAACATAACGTACAAAGGGATAAAAAGTAATCGAATCTAATTTGGCCACAGAGCTACTGTCTAATTCGAATGATGTTTTATCTACGTTGAATCGAAATGAAAATTCGGCAAATGGAATTCGAATGGTATCATCTGAAATTTTTTCATGAAAACCAAACATGCTTTTTACATATACATTACCATTTAATGCCAGTTTACTCCCAGAAAGATTATAATCATGCAAAGCTAAATGTAATGTGTCGAACCCCGCAGAAATTCCGGTAAGTTCTTTCGTAAAGGGTAAGAGACTGTGACCGGTAATTGGAAAAATATTTATCATAAATGATTTTTTTACCTGAGAAAATTTTCCGTTCCATTCCCAGGAAGTATGATTAAGGATATCGTTTAAACTTCCATTTACTGAATTTTCATCTGAATGAACGACAGGAAAATAAATCATCTGAATAGAGTCATTCCTTTGTAATTTTAAATAGATATCCTTGAGCATGGCTTTTTGTGGAGCCAGATTGAATGCCTTATCTAAAATTCCTTTTATGAGCCTCGAATAATTTTTTTCCGATTTTTTATCTACTCCTTTTTTCGGATGAAGAATTCCCGAATAATTACAAATATTATCTTTACAAGAAATGTTTATACGGATTCCTGAACCGTTTATTTCTTTAATTCGAATTGTTCCAACAAAAAGTGTCCAAATTGAAATACGAACATCCAAGGAATCGGCGCTAAAGAGTGTATCTCCGCCGGACGGAACAATTTCAATATCTTGCAAACAAACAGACGTTAATCCGGAAAAACCGGCTGATCCGATAGTTAAAGTTGCTTCCGTATCTGCCTTTACTTTTTCTATTACTTTTTGAATCCCCCACACGAGAAGATTTTTTCTAAAAGCCAAAAAGGCCAGCAGTAGCAGGATTAAAATGACATATAAATAAATTCGATTTTTTCGTTTATACATGTTCAGAATTCCCTTCGAATATGGGCAAAGTTTCTCAACCTGTCAAATCTTGTTTCATGCACAATCTAACGTTGATAATTAAAGCGAATTGAGGGTAAGTAAACAGGTTCAACTGTGTATTTTGCAATAATCTATAAAATTGTATGCGAATAATTCAACGGGTAGTACCCTGCATTTTTATTGTCTGCTTTTGTTCGATAGTGTATATTGATAATGCTGAATCACAGGAAGCTGTTCTGCCTGTAAATTCAAAGGTAAATATCGATTTATTGGAGCAAATACGACGTAAGGCTCAAGAAAATGCAGCTAACAACTTAAATCGATTTGCGCTGGAAAAAATGCGCTATTACGATATAATGCTTGATTCATTGGTGTCATCCGAGCAAAAAGATAGCCTGGCAAAGATTGAACAGGAATACAATAGAAAATCATCTTCGCGAATTAATAGTATTTCAAATCTGGAGAAGCAAATTTTAGATATAACGGGGCAAAAAAAATTACAAAAAGAACAATATAACTCGTTGATTAAAAAATCCATAATTTCTTTTCTGGTTTGGCTTGGGATTGTGCTTCTACTCTTACAAATAAGAAAAAGAAAGTTGAAGAAAGCGACGGAGAACTTGAATTCAACAACAAATCAATTACAAAAACTGGAATCCTATAATTCAAAGGCCGCCTTATTGTTTAACGATATTAAAACCCGTTTACCCAAACTTGAATTTGCAAAAACAGAACTTTCCCGTTTAAAAGAATCTCTGGTAGAAAAAGCAGGGCAATCAACAGAAATTTCAGGTCAACTTGAAAAAACAGATCAATTAATTCAATCGGTTAACTCTGAAGAGTTTTTATTAGATTCTATTATTTCTCAATCCGGTGATTCTGAAAACGAACCGGAGTTAACGGATATCAATACCTTCTGTAATCAATATTTGGAAATCGTTTCGAAAGGATTAATAAAGGAAGGCGAATTTTCTTGTACAATAACCCGTGACTTCGAAAAAAATCTTCCTGCGATTAGTATACAGCGAGCTGCAGTAGGTTCTATGTTGATTAACGTTTTGATCAATGCATTTCAATCTGTTCAGGAAAAAAGTAATAAAGAAATTAAGGGATATGAGCCCAAGGTTTCTGTAAGTACCCGTATCCTTCCACGATTTCTTCAAATTCGCGTAAAGGACAACGGGCTTGGCATGACTGATGAAGTATTAACCAAAGCCAGCGAGGAGTTTTATACAACAAAGCAAGAGGGAATTGGCGCTGGTTTAGGCTTGTACTTCGCAACGGAAGTTGTTGGGGTAATGCACAAAGGAGAAATAAAGATTGAAACCGAAAAAGGAAACAGCACCGATGTTTACATTAAGTTTTTTAAATAATAATATGGCTAGACTTATTTTTTTAGTATTTATTATTTTTTCTGTTTCCTGTTCATTTGTTATGGCAGCAGGTGAACTGGAAAGTATCAATTCAAAATCAAAAGATCGTTATATTTCACCCGATGCTCTTGATCGTCTGATGATTCAATTGCGGCAATTTGATAGCGCTCCAGGAAAAAATCAATTGGATGATTCTTTACTTTTAGATACTTATCGCACTATTTCAAATTCTTATTTCCTTAATAACCATTTTAAGCAGGCCTATGAAGTCATAAATAAATATATCCTATACAAGGAAACATTGCTATTAAAATCTAATGCTGTTGCAATTAAAAACACACAAGACCTTTTCAAGTTCAGAGATCAAAAAGATTCTGATAAGGAAAAGTTATTGCAGGATTCATTAGTTCAAATGACAAAAGATAAAATCGCTCTTTCTGTCAGTATTAATTCTTTTAAAAGAAATTTTTCTTTTTTACTGATTGTTCTCTCTTCGATTTTTGCTATTTTATTAGTAGCAGCAGGTATTCGTCTTCTAAACCTTCGTTCTAAAACAATCCATAATAAAGATCGAATTAAGAAAATTCACCGAAGAGCAAATATTGGTTTACTTCAGACAGGTTTACTCGGCTACATTCAAAATTCTTTTCATTCTTTAAAAAACCAAACAATTGAATTCTGTTCTTTATTCCGTTCTACTGAAAATAAAGTGGCTGATAATAAAGATATCAAGCAAGTAGTTTCTAAAATTGAAAAAATATTTGATTAAAAATTCGATTTCGTTTTTTTTCATTTACTCAGTTTATAAGTAAATTTTTGATAGTGTCGTTTTTTTGGCCGCATTAAAAACAGGCCATTTTGAACGCTTTATAAAAAGACAAAGGTTGACTTAGCATCCAAAATCGAAAAAAAACGGCGTTTTAAAGAATTGTTTTGAAAAATAATGAGTCTTTTTTTGCAAAGTGATTCTTTTTTATTATAACTTAGATATGCCATTTAAAATGAAAGGAGGTTGATTGTTTTTAAATATTATTTTTCTTTTTCAAGAATTCCTTTTCTATAACAGAATTCTCTTAAGTTTTTTTTAGTTAAATATTTTTTCTATGGAACCCGACTACCAAAACACAAATTACGAAAGTGAAAGATTGAAAGTACTTCAGTCCTATGATATATTTAACCAAGGTTATTCAGAATATTTGGACGGTATTACTTCTTTGTCCAGTCGAATATGTGAAACACCAATTGCTCTCATTTCTATTGTAGATGAATTTGAACAACATTTCATTTCTAAAGAAGGTACGGAATTAGCTAAAAGTCCTCGAAATATTTCATTTTGCACTCATGCTATTCAACATAACGAACTCTACGAAGTTAAGGATACCCGACAAAATGAACTATTTGTAAATAATCCCTTTGTTACAGGAGAAACCGGATTTCGGTTTTATGCAGGCATGCCATTAAAGGATCCATCCGGCTATAATTTGGGAACGCTTTGTGTTATTGATGTTGTTCCTCGTGCACTTAATGAAATGCAAAAATCTTCTCTAAGCATTCTTGCAAATGCAATTGTTGATTTTATCATTTTGAAACAGCATAAAATTAATTTAGTAAAGGCAAATGAATATTTGAATAAGTTTTTTGATTTGTCACCTGATTTTCTCTGTATTGCCAAACCTACCGGCTATTTTTCAAGGATTAGTTCCGCTTTTACCAAAGAGTTAGGTTATACAGAAAGTGAATTGCTTGAAAAACCGTTTTTAGATTTTGTTCACCCTGAAGACAAAGAGAAAACATTAAATGTTCTTAATGACATCAATAATCAACAACAAAAAGTAAAATTTTTTAGAAACCGGTATGAATGTAAAAATGGAAGTTACATTTGGTTAAGTTGGAATGCTATACCCGATAATGTAACAGGTTTGATTTTCGCAACAGCAAGAAATGTTACCGAGCTGGTAAAGCTTAATGCGGAATTAGAGAAAAAGAAAGATTTGGAAATCAAATTACAAGAAGAGAAATTTTTCCAACTGACTAATTTAACTTCAAAAATTTCACATGAGATACTAAATCCCATAAACCTAATTATCGGATTTGCCGATGTAACAATTGACATGTTAAAGGAGTTTAATCTGTCAAGACCAATTGAAGAAAAAGAACAAATTCTTGATCAAATTAAAAACGATCAAATAAAGATCACGGAATATAGCAGACAAATATTCAATGTAATTCATAGGATGAACTACGATATCAGACATGAAAATTCGAACGGTAGCGCACAGAAAAAAATAGTTAAAAATTTTCATGAAATCAATCTGCTATGCAAGGAATTTGAAAAAATAGCTCTCACTAATTTCAAATCCAGGAACCCTGATTTTGAATGTGAATTTGTAAATCATTTTGATCCAAATGACCCCAAATGCAATATTTCAATTACCGACTTTGGTGAATCAATCTTAAATCTTCTTTATAATTGTTTTGAAGCTTTAATTGAAAAGAAAGCAAGAGATCAACATTTTAATCCGAAAGTCACACTCCAGACTTCTGTTGTAGACGATATGGTACAAATTCGGATAATCGATAATGGGGTGAATATACCTGAAGAAAATTTCAATAAAATATTTAATCCGTTTTTCACAACCAAAAAAATTGGAGATGGACAGGGACTTGGGCTGACATCCAGTTTTGGGATAATAAAAAGCAATAATGGAATATTGGAGCTCGAGAAATCTAAGGACGACGAGACTGTTTTTAAAATTTCATTGCCTGCAGCCTGATTTTTTCCTTGGAGTAAAATAAAATATTCGGTTTTCGGATTAAACCAATTTTATATATTAGCATCTCAATAATAAATCGACTAATTCTTATTAATTATGAAATTCTTAGTTCTCTTTTTAGCACTCTTATTTAGCGAATTTATCGTTAAAAGTGAACCACCTACACAACAGACAACAAAGGTTTATGTAATACATAAAGAAAGAAGGCATTTTGTCAGAAAGCCCGTTAGAAGATATCTCAAACATAAAATTAGAAAGCACAATAGAATACAAAATCACAGGGAAAGAATCCATGTAGCTCCACGTCACAAATAATAATAATTTTATGATCCGAATAACTATCACACTTTTTATTTGTTTAATGAGCGGACAATTATTTGCTCAGAAGACAGCCGACGATTTCATTAAGAGTGGAAATCAAAAGGAAGATGTAAATGATTTCAAAGGGGCCTTAGCAGATTATAACAAGGCCGTTGAAATGGACCCGCAAAGTGCAGAAGCTCTATACTACAGAGGTATGGCAAAATACCGTATGCAAGACTATTCGAATGCCCTCAACGATTACAACACAGCTTTATTGACAGATACTGAAAGTGTAGAACTCTACTATTGCAGAGGAAATACAAATTTTGAATTGAAAAATTTCAAAGAAGCAATCGAGGATTATAATCGAGCTATTTTTCTTGATGAGAATGACAAAGAATGTTACTATAACCGGGCCATCGCCAAATATAACATTGGGGAAAGAGAATCCGCTTGTAAAGATTTACAAAAGGCACTGAAGCTAGGCGATAAACAAGCAGAAGCTGTATTAAACGAATTGTGCCATTGACCAAAAAGGAAATCGTTTTACGGTTAAGAATTATTTAGTTTATTCACTTAATTCCGCAAATCAATATTCAGCAATTGTTTTTTTAATGATGTCTATACATTCCATCAATTGATCTTCCGTAATAATTAGTGGTGGGGCGAAACGAATAATATCACCATGTGTTGGTTTAGCTAAAAGTCCGTTATCTTTTAAAGAGACGCACAGATCCCATGCGTTTTTTCCATTCGAGGGCTTAATAACCATTGCGCAGAATAAACCCTTCCCTCTTACTAACTCAATATTTTTATTTTGAATGGATTTTAATTCTGCCAGTAATATTTTTCCGAGAACAGAAGCATTATAGGCCATGTTTTCATCCACTAATACCTGCAAAGCTGTTGTGGCCACTTTTGCAGCAAGCGGATTACCTCCATAGGTACTTCCATGTTCCCCGGGATTGATGCACAGCATAATCTCATCGTCAGCAAGCACAGCGGAAACGGGTAACAAGCCACCGGAAAGCGCTTTTCCTAAAATGAGTATATCCGGATGAACGCCTTCATGATCACAAGCCAACATTTCACCTGTTCGGCCCAGACCGGATTGGATTTCGTCTGCAATAAACAGCACATTTTTTTCTCTACACAATTCAGCGGCTGCAAAAAGATAACCGTCATCCGGGACGATTACACCTGCTTCGCCTTGTATGGGTTCAACAAGAAATCCGGCGACGTATTTATCATCCAATGCTTTTTCAAGGGCATGAATATCGTTATAAGGTATTTTAATAAAACCGGGTGTAAATGGACCAAATTTACCGAAGGAGTCCGGATCTGTCGAAGCTGAAATAATGGTTATTGTTCTTCCATGAAAGTTGTTTTCGCAAACAATTATTTTAGCCTGGTTTTCCGGAATGCCTTTTTTCTGATATGACCAACGACGAGCAAGCTTTAAGGCCGTCTCCACTCCTTCAGCACCGGAATTCATCGGTAAAACCTTATCATAACCAAAAAGTCCGGTAATGAATTGTTCGTACTCACCCAGGCAATTATTGTAAAATGCCCTAGAAGTAAGCGATAGCTTTTGAACCTGTTCAATTAAAGCGCTTACAATTCTTGGATGGTTATGTCCCTGATTAAGTGCTGAATAAGCTGAAAGAAAATCGAAGTATTTCTTTCCTTCCACATCCCAAACAAAAACACCTTCCCCCCTTTCAAGTACTACGGGTAAAGGGTGATAATTATGTGCACCATATTGATCTTCAAGTTCAATAAGTAGGTCGCTTTTCGTACGTTGGATGGTCGTTTTCATAAAAGAATTATTCCTGTAAAAATAAGGATTTTGATCCGAGAAAGTAAATTTCTAATCGTCAAATTAGTTGAACTGTAAGAAATAGAGATTAAAAATAAATAAGGAATCATTTAGGGCCATTTCAATCAATATTGCACGAAAGAAAGGCGATTAATTCATACTTTCGCAGGAATATGAAAAAAGGCGACGTCATTGAAAATCTCGAAATTACCGGTTATGGAGGTGAAGGAAAAGCAATTGGACGTATCGATAATTTTGTCGTTTTTGTAGAAAATGCTGTCCCGGGTGATTTTGCTGATGTTCAGTTATACCATAAAAAAAAGAACTTTGGGGAAGCTAAGGTTGTTCGGCTTGTAAAACCTTCTCCTGATAGGACTGTACCGTTTTGCGAACATTTCGGTGTGTGCGGGGGCTGCAAATGGCAGCATCTTTCCTATGATAAACAGCTCTATTTTAAGCAACAATTGGTAGCCGATTCTTTTGAACGAATTGGTCATCTCGAATTTCCGGAAATAACTCCTATTCGTCCTTCCAAAGACACGACTTTTTACAGAAATAAACTGGAGTTTACTTTTTCCAATCGTGCCTGGTTGACAAAAAATGATTTTTTAGAAACGAAGGCCGAACTACCTGCTCTTGGATTTCATGTACCTCAACGTTTTGACAAAGTATTAGATATCAACACTTGTTATCTTCAGGATGAAATCTCCAATTCGATTCGAAAGGAAATCAGAAAATACTGCATTCAAAACAATCTTACATTTTTTGATTTAAAGGAACAACATGGAATGATGAGGAATCTGATCATTCGTAATTCTTCAACCGGGGAATGGATGGTAATTGTTGTTTTTCATGTTATCGAAGTTGCACTCAGAAATAATTTACTTGAACACATCAAAGATAAATTCCCATTTATCAATTCTTTACAATATGTCATCAACACAAAAAAGAACGATACTATTTTTGATTTGCCTGTAGAATTATTTTCAGGAAGGGATTACATTTTGGAGAAAATGGAGAACCTTACTTTCAGGATAAGTGCAAAATCATTTTATCAGACAAATTCAAATCAGGCCTTCGAACTTTATAAAATTGTCAGGGAATTTGCAGGATTAACCGGCAAAGAGAAGGTTTATGACCTGTATACGGGAACCGGTACAATAGCTAACTTTGTTTCTTCATTGTCCTCCGAAGTTTATGGCATCGATTATATTGAAGATGCAATAAAAGACGCCGGACAAAATGCATTGGATAATAAATTAACGAATCTATCATTTTTTGCCGGAGACATCAAAGATGTTTTAAATGAAGATTTCATAAATAAAACAGGAAAGCCCGACGTTATTATTTCAGATCCACCGCGTGCAGGAATGCATAGCGATGTGATACTATCGATTTTAAAAGCATCACCGGAAAAAATTGTTTACATCAGTTGCAATCCCGCAACGCAAGCACGTGATTTGCAACTAATGATGGAGCAATATCGTATTGAAAGAATACAACCGGTAGATATGTTTCCACATACTTCACATGTGGAAAATGTTGTCTTGTTGGTAAAGAGATAAATTGATAAAATGAAAAGGTATTTATTCTTTTTTTTCACTTTCTGTTTTTCATTTTGCAGCTCCGTACAGGCCACTGATCCGGGTGAATCGGCTTATTCCAATATCGACAGGGAGCAACAGCAACTAAAGTGGTGTTTTATTTATTCGAATATGCTGGGATATAATATCAGCTACATCAATAACCCTCGTCTCTATAAGCTTACGGGAGAATGGTTGGGGACACCCTATAAGTACAGTGGATTCAATAAAAATGGAGTGGATTGTTCCGGCTTAGTGAGTTGTGTTATGTCGAACAGTTATAGCAAAGAAGTAAATGGAACTGCAAAGGACCTATTTCATAAAAGCAGACCGCTTTCAAGAAATGAATTAAAAGAAGGTGATTTGGTTTTCTTTAAAATCAAAAAAAATAGAATTTCACATGTTGGCATTTATCTTGGGGAAAATAAATTCGTTCATGCAAGTCTGAAAAAAGGTGTAATTATTAGCGATCTTTACGATCCATACTATGAGAAATATTTTTTTAAAGGCGGACGTATCATTTATTAATCCGGCAACATTATGATTGATTCCCGCACCTTATTATTAGATGAAAAGCAGGTTTTACAACGTATAAACAGACTTGCATATCAGATTTTCGAAGACAATTCAAAGGAAACAGAAATTGTATTGGCAGGGATCGTGAAGAATGGATATTTGCTTGCGGAGAAAATTGCTTCCGTATTAATATCTATATCTCCTCTTAAAATTTCGCTTGCTGAAGTTCTTGTTGATAAACATAGCCAGGTTAACAAAGATATTTCTATTTCAATTAATAAAAAAGACTTGCAAGGCAAGGTTGTAATACTTGTAGATGATGTATTGAATTCGGGCAAGACAATGATGTATGCTTTGAAACCCTTTTTAGACGCCGATATTAAAAAAATCAGAACGGTTGTTTTAATTGATCGCAATCACAAACGCTTTCCGCTTTCGGCAGACTTTTCCGGACTATCCCTTGCAACAACACATCAGGAGCATGTATCGGTAGAAATTGAAGGAAGTAAAATAACAGCTTGGTTGAGTTGAATGGTTTTGTAAAAAGCTGTATTGAACCTAAATCAAAAGTAAATTCAAAGCTATTTTTCAATCAAGATTTAAGCATTCTTGAATTTTAATATTTTCTCTGCCAGTGTTTTTGCATTTAAATTTGCTGCACTTACCGTAATCTTTGCCTTCTTGTAAAAGGGAATTCTAACCGCCAGATGTCCGGTAATTTGTTCCATCAATTCAATATCGTTCAGGTTGTTTAATAAAGGTCTGTTGCCTCTTGAAGTCGCTAAACGATGAAATAATAATCCGGGATTGGCTTCGAGATAAACAGTGATTCCTTTGGTATTCATCCATTCCATGTTTGAAAAAAAACAGGGCAAACCACCACCGGTTGCGACAATAACATTTTCCGTTTTTTCGGTTTCCATCAATACCTGATTCTCTAGTTTTCGGAAAAATTCTTGTCCCGAAGTTTCGAAAATTTTTTCAACTGTCCTTCCCTCCTTTTTTTCTACAAGAGAATCGGTATCTACAAAAGGAATATGTAAAACCTTAGTTAGCGCTTCGGCAATTTTTGACTTCCCGCTTGCCATGTATCCTACCAGGTAAATTCGCATAGCTATTATTCAAAAAATATTCGGATTAATTCTGAATGCGTGAATGAACTAAAAGCAGATTACAAGGTAACTTATCGATTAATGTTTCGATTCCTTCTTCATAAGAAATCCTGTCGAAAATATGTAAACGGTGATCAGAAGAATTGGTGACTAACAGATCTACCTCGTTACGAAAAGCATAATCGGCCAATTCGGTATAACCATTGAGAGAAACTCTTGAAACTTTTATGGATAATTTATTTAAAGTTTCAGTCAGTGAAGTTAAGTTTATTACCGGCTCTTCAACCAGACTAAGAGAATTTGAATCTGCTTCAATATTTCTTACAATGTCATCATTTATTATTAATTCTTTTGCTTTTTCGGTTTCAGCTAAATGTATTGCTGTTGTTAAAGTAAGTTCCGATTTTCGTTCATCGTTGGAGCTGACAATAATCGAATTGTATCCTTGAGAAGCGGGCATTGTTGTATATATTAATACAGAGCATTTAGCTTTTACAGCAAGAATTCGTGTTATTTTACCGGCAGGCATGGCGAAATTTAATTTATCAGATGCACCGATTAATAATAGGTCGACTACTTCGTGTTTACAAATACGAAGTATGTTGGTCACTTCATCACCATTTTCCCAATAGATACGGGAATTGAAGTCATTGAAACCGTGAAAGGTAAGCAGTTCAGATAATTCGCGATTTTTATCACTTGTTTTTTTTCCTACATGTATGAATACGGCAAGAGAATTGTGTATCTCTCTTAATCGTCTCATTTCTGAAATCAATGCGGGAAGTCCGGGTGAAAAAGATATTCCAAGTGCAATAGTCTGGAAAGGGACCGGCGGTTTACCTTTAATCATTTACCAATCTACAACTTTACTTTCTAAATTACAATACAACTGAATGAAAATTTTACCGGATAATTATCCTGCAATTTTACAATCACTTAATTGGATTTGTGTTGTATTTTTCGATAGCGAATATTAAGCAATTCAACGATCAATGAGAATCCCATTCCGAAATATATGTAACTCTTTTCGACGTGAATGTGCGCTCCTTCAACCATTAATAATATTCCGATCGCTACCAGAAAAACCAATGCCAGAATTTTCAGTGTTGGATATTTAGCAATGAAATCACTAACGTAAGGTGCAAAAAATAACATGACGAACATAGAAACAACAACGGCTGTAATCATTACAGGAAGGTCGCGGCTTAATCCGACTGCTGTAAGTATTGAATCGAATGAAAATACAATATCAATTAATGAAATCTGGATGATGGCTTGGGTAACAGTAAGCATGCGTTGCTTGGTTGTTCCGGTGTGTTCGTTTCCCCAAAGTTTGATGTATATTTCCTTGACCGTTTTATAAACCAAAAATACTCCACCGGCAAAAAGAATGAGGTCCCTCCCGCTTACTCCAAGGTTGCCCAGGTAAAATAGAGGGTCTGTAAGTAAAACAAGGTAAGAAATACCCATCAATAGTATAATGCGAAACACCATTGCAAGCATTAATCCGATTGCGCGTGAACGTTTTTGATCCTTCGCAGGAAGGTAACTGCAAATGATGGCGATAAATATAATATTATCGATTCCCAGAATTATTTCAAGAAAAATAAGGGTTGCAAGACTAATTAGACCTGAAGTTGAAAATATATCCAAAAGAATCATACCGTTCATATTAATTACGCTAAATCGGATTCTAAACCGAGTGCGCTAAGATATATCAAATAATTAAATTGAACATTTAAGTTATTAATCACTTATTTGAATTTGCAATTTCAAATTGATTCTCAGGTATCTGTATTTTAAAAAGAATCGATTTAGAGGTCTTAGATGATTAATTACTCTTATAAACTTTAAGTACCCGGGCTGATGGCTCTTGAATATTTCCCGACCACTTGGGTAACCAATAATGAGGGATAACATCCCACTGTTCCCCAAAGTTTTCCTTGAACTTTTTCATGTAATAGTAAGCTTCCTTCGTAGGCGGAACAATTCTCGGATGCAACTTGGATTTATTGTTTTCATATTCTGAATCAGAAACTTTATTATTTAAATATTCCTGAACCCATTGAAACCATGATTTTTCATTTCCTGAAACACCATCGGAGAAAGCTTCTTTCTTTCTCCATAAAACATTTTCGGGGAGGACAGGATTATTTTTATATACTTCAGCAAACGATTTACGGATAAAATATTTTTCCAAACGTTCGGCCGTTGGCAACTTCCAGGCAGTAGGAATTCCACGGAAATAATCGACTACTTCTCTGTCAAGAAAAGGAACACGAGCTTCCAGACCATGACAAGAAATTGCACGATCCACGCGCAAACCATCGAACAAATGAATTTCGTCGAGCAACCGATATGAATCATCACGGGCTTCGTCCGGACCGGGATTCATGAAGAAGTATAAATAACCCATCTGTGCTTCATCGGCACCATCTCCATTTAAAACTACTTTGATGTCTGTATTGTTGCTTATAAATTTCCCGAGAAGGTATTGTCCTACGCTTGCTCTTATTGTAGTGATATCCCAGGTTTCTGTAGCATTGATTACTTTATCTATAGCATCCAATCCTTCCTGTGGGGTAAAAATTACGACATGATGTTCGATATTATTATAAAGATTATTTACATGTTCGGCGACCTTTTTGGCAAAGACGATATCTGTTCCCTCCTTCATGCCTATACTGAATGAATGAAGTTTTTTTCCGGGATAGTCTTGAGCTAGTTTTTTGGCTGCTATTGAACAAACAAGACTGGAGTCGAGTCCACCGGAAAGCAGGCAACCAACAGGACGATCCGATATTAACCTTCGTTGAATGGCACTTTCAAAAATTCTTACTACATCCTTCATATCAGACTCTGTAAAATCACTCGGATTTGCGGGACCTTCGTATTTCACTTTTGGCCAATATTTTTCAATTGTCGGTTTTGTTCCGGGCGACCATTTTAAAATTGACTTTTGATCGAGACGTTTTACATTATTAAAGAGCGGACTTAATCCGGCCAAAATGCTGCAAAAGCCCAAACTCATATCATCATCAGAGACAGCGAAAAAAATTGGTCTGACGCTCATGGGATCAGTACAAATAGTCAACGAAATGAAAATATCTTTCTCGAACGTTACAACAGAGAAGCTATATTCCCCGAGAAGTTCTTTATTAAGTCTGTCAAAGTCGTAATTGAATAGTTTTAAAAGCGGAAGAATTACGGCGCAATCCGACCCTGTTTTACTGACATTAAGTTTGTACCTATCAATTAATTCTTTGAAATTATATATTTCACCATTACAAACTAAATAAAAGGTTTGGTTTCCGTCAATTAGATGAAAAGGTTGATCACCATCAATATCGAGTCCAACAATGGCAAGGCGGTGAAAACCTAAAAAGCATTTTTTATTGAATACCGTTAAACTGCGATCGGGACCTCGTGATTTAAGATTTTGGAAAGAATTAAAAATTTCAGATGACTTACTAGTTTCGGTAATTCCCCCAACTAACCCATAAATTCCACACATAATTTTACTTCTTTTTACTTAAAATTTGATAGTATATATATTTTGACACATTAATTTTTCAGACAAAAACAGAACTTTAAGACACTTATTTAAGTTCTGAAAGCATCTGATATGGTAATGCTTCAATTAAGTTTCAAGCTAAAAATATAAAATATAGCTTAAAAACGGATGGCTAAGATAAGATTTTTAGTTTTTTGAGAAGAAATTAATCAGTAAAGTATTTTATTAATTATCCTTTTTGCTGTTTCTTTTAGACTTCAACACATCACCTGCACTTTTTCTTACAATAAAGATCCTTCCCATTTCAACGAAATAAAATTTTTGATTCCGAATAAGAGTCCTTTTAAACGCTGCTTTAATATTGTTTTCCCCCTTTTGATAAAAACCTTACAAATGTTTGGGGTGATGATTATTGATTACTTAAAGTATGCAGGTGGCTTAGTTTTATCTCGTCAATAAATAACTCGATGTTTTACGGGAAAATTGAAAAGAGTTGTTTGAAAAACAAGTACATGAAAAAATATATACGAAGTAAGGCTTTTCTGACACTGATGATGATCATCAGGTTATTGCTTCCGCAGACTGCTTATGGTAGCCATACCATGGGAGCAGATCTCACTTATCAGTGTTTGGGGGGAAATTCATATAAAGTTACGTTATCCTTTTACCGCGATTGTATTGGAATTGCGGCGCCCTCGAATCCTGTTGTTACCATCAATTCATCATCATGCGGTCAGTCTTTTAGTGTAACATGTTATAAAAGACCGGGAACCGGACAGGAAGTGACACCTGCCTGTTCCAGTTCAGTTACTACTTGTAATGGCGGTTCATTTACCGGAATTCAGGAATGGGTTTATGATGGCATTGTAACGCTACCTGTTCAATGTGCCGATTGGGTATTTGGTTATTCGTTGTGTTGCAGGAATGCGGCTATTACCACAATCAATTCACCCAATTCCAACACCTTTTATATTTACTCAACGCTCAATAATCTAATCACACCTTGTAACTCCTCTCCAACTTTCTCCAATAAGCCGGTACCCTTTCTTTGTGTAGGTCAGCAATTCTGTTTCAATCACGGAGCTTATGATGTGGATGGCGACTCACTTGTTTATAGTCTGATCACTCCGAAGCAAACTGCAAGTACAACCGTTTCTTATAATGCGCCTTATAATGCAAACAATCCATTGAACTCCTCTCCTGCTACATCGTTTAACACGCAAACAGGAGATATCTGTCTGACACCGCAGGCATTGGAAGTGACTGTAATGGCTGTTCTTGTTGACGAATACAGAAACGGTGTAAAAATCGGTTCTGTAGAAAGAGACTTGCAACTTACGGTGATGAATTGCAACAACAATCTTCCTTCACTTTCAGGAATAAATGGAACGAATAACTTCAGCATAACTGTTTGTGCGAATGCTCAAACATGCTTCAATATTTTTTCCACTGATCCTGATACCGGACAACAACTTACCATTGATTGGAATTATTCGATTCCAGGTGCAACGTTTACCAGTTCATCCGGGCAACATCCGACAGGTACGTTTTGCTGGACTCCGACTCAAGCCAATATCGGCAACTCATATACATTTACAGTATCGGTATCGGATGATGCCTGTCCGTATTTTGGAAGTCAGACTTATTCATACACCGTGAATGTAATTGGAATGTATGTAAATGCCGGTCCGGATCAGCAAATTGCCTGTAGCGACCTGGCAACACTTACAGCTGTCGGTTCAGGAGGTAGCGGATCCTATACTTATTTATGGAGCACAGGCGCTACGATGCAATCAATTACAGCGGGCGCCGGAACGTATTATGTTACAGCAAACGATGGCAGTTGCAGTGCAACAGATACAGTTGTTGTAACCATGCCTTTTATCCCTGTAGCGATATTCACGAATTCGCTTCCGGGTTGTTACAATGCTCCGGTGACATTCAGAGATTTCTCAACCACTCCTGGCGGAGCAATCACTTCATGGAACTGGAACTTCGGAGATGGAACAAGTTCAACACTTCAAAATCCCATACACCAATTTCCGGGACCCGGAACCTATTCTGTTTCATTGATTGTTGAAAATACGCTGGGTTGTATCGATACAGTCGTTCAGCAAGTTGTTGTGGCTCCTCCGGTAATCGCGCAATTTACAGCGAGTGCGACATGTGTTAACTCAAGTGTATCTTTCGTTGATCAAACAACGGGCACACCTACAAGTTGGAGCTGGTTATTTGGTGATGGAGGAACATCTGCACTTCAAAATCCTAATCACACATATTTAACTCCGGGCACCTTTAATGTGACCTTAATTGCGCTGAATGCAATGGGTTGTGGAGATACGGTAGTACAACCGGTTACAATATTTCCATTACCCAATGCAAATGCAGGAGTCGATCAAAATGTTTGTTCGGGAAGTCCGGTTACACTTACTGCTACCGGAGGTGTAAGTTATGTTTGGACACCACCGGGGTTAACAGGTTCACCGGTTACATTTACACCGGGAGGAAGTTCAACAATCGTTGTTCAGGTTACAGATGCAAATGGTTGTATTGATACGGATACAATAAATGTAAATGTATTACCACGTCCAACAATAAATGCCGGTGCTGACCAATCGGTTTGTAGTGGTGGAAGTGTAACACTTACTGCAACAGGCGCAACAAGTTATATTTGGACTCCGGGTGGATCAACAACTCCTGGAATTACGGTAAATCCAACTTCCACTACCACTTATACAGTAGTCGGAACAGGAGCAAATGGTTGCACTGCAAGTGACATGGTAACGGTAACTGTTAATAGTCTTCCAACGGCGAATGCAGGACCTGATCAGAACATTTGCAGTGGATCTAGCGCAACGTTGACAGCTTCGGGCGGTACATCTTATTCATGGACACCGGGTGGTGCGACGACTCCTTCAGTTACGGTTAGTCCTGCAACGTCTCAAAATTATTCTGTAACAGTAACGAATGGCAATGGCTGTACAGCAACAGATATTGTTCGTGTAAATGTAAACCCACGTCCGGTTGTAAACCTGCAATCTTTTTTCCTTTGTGTAGGAGCATCAGCAACATTAGATGCAGGGAATCCCGGAATGACATATTTATGGAATACAGGTGCGACCTCTCAAACACTAACGATCAATTCCGGCGGAACATTTTCGGTTACCGTAACTGATTTGAACGGTTGTACAGGATCTTCAACTACTAACATTACTTATGACAGCACAATAACTATCAACCTTTCGAATGTTACTTTTTGTCAGGGTGACAGTGCAATACTTGATGCAGGCTATTCCGGATTATCTTACTTATGGACACCGAATGGAGAAACCACACAAACTATAGCTGTTTATACCAATGGTACATACGGTGTAACGGTAACAGACACCAATGGATGCAGCGGTTCGATTTCTGTTTCGGCCATTGCGAGTCCGTTGCCATCAGTAAACTTCAGCTATACTCCTGTTTGTGCAGGAAATGCGATGACTTTTACGGATGGAACTACCATTACATCGGGATCAATAGCAAGCTGGAGCTATGACTTCGGCGACACCACTAATTCAACACTTCAAAACCCCACACATACCTATGCTTATACTGGCAATCACAACGTTTTACTTACTGCGACGAGCGCAGCCGGATGCTCATCCTCAGTAACCTTACCTGTTACAGTAAATCCGCTACCGAATGCTGATTTTACTTTTTCCAACAGTTGTTTGGGAAATAGTGTTTCCTTTAGCGACAATTCATCGATCGCCACAGGTAATATCACTTCCTACAACTGGAACTTTGGAGACGGAGCGACTTCAGCTTTACAAAATCCTGCTCACGGATATTCAACGGCAGGAAATTATACAGTTACGCTTTCAGTAACATCAGGAGGTGGTTGTATGCAAACAGTGAGCTATCCGGTAACAGTAAATCCATTACCGACTGCTTCATTCAGCAGCACACAAACATGCCTGGGAGCAACAACAGTATTCACGAATCTTTCTACCATAGCAACAGGAAGCATCGTTTCTTCCAGTTGGGATTTTAACGATACATATACATCAACACAAAATTCTCCTTCACATACATTTGCTTCTGCCGGAACATATTCGGTAAGGTTAATTGTAACTTCATCTTTCGGCTGTACAGACACGATTACTCAAAATGTAATTATAAACGGATTGCCAACAGTCAATGCCGGAGCAGATCAGTCTATTTGTAATGGAGGAAATGCGACCTTATTTGTAAATTCAGTAAATTCGGTAAACTGGAACCCGGGTAATTTTACATCAGACACACTGGTAGTTTCACCTTCATCAACAACTTTATATACGGCAACAGTTACTGACGGTAATGGCTGTACAGCATCGGATGCGGTAAATGTTTTTGTAGGAGCTTTACCATCTGCACAAGCAGGCAGCGATCAAACAATCTGCTCAGGAAGTTCAGTTAATCTTTCGGGATTAGGAGGAAATTCATACCTCTGGATACCGGGTGGAATGACGAATGCGAACGTTTCGGTACAACCGACAACAAATACAACATATATCTTAACTGTAACGGATGCGAATGGTTGTTCGGATAACGATACGGTAAACGTTACCGTACTTAACAATCCGGCAGTTACTGCAGGACCTGATCAGGATATCTGCGAAGGATCCACAATCTTACTTACTGCAACAGGAGCTGCTTCATACTTATGGAATCCGGTTGGATTAACAACGCCGGGTATTGTAATTAACCCTTCTACAACGACAAACTATGTTGTCATTGGTACAGGAGCGAATGGTTGTGTATCATCCGATACAGTAACTGTAATTGTAAGGCCTGCACCAATTGTCAATATGAGCACGACGCTGGTTTGTGATGGATATACGGTTACATTGGATGCAGGAAATCCGGGATCAAATTATAGCTGGTCGACAGGTGAAACATCACAGACGATTTTAGTTTCTGATTCCGGAATCTATTCAGTTGTTGTTACAGGATCGAATTTATGTCCTACGTTTGGATCGGTAACGGTAGTAAAGGGTGGTAGTTTGAATGCTCCACCTGCAACTTACAATGTTTGTTCAGGATCTTATGCCACATTAGATGCAGGTAATCCAAATTGTACATACTATTGGTCTTCCGGACAATCATCGCAAACCATTTCAGTAAATACAGCCGGCAATTATTATGTAACTGTCACCGATACGAATGGTTGTGCTGCAACGCTTGATCATATTGTAACGATTAACCCGATTCCTAATGCGATAATGGGAATTGCTCCGGGTTGTGAAGGAAGTCTGCTTTCTTTCACTAATAATTCAACCATTAGCTCCGGTTCTATACAAAATGTATTGTGGAATTTCGGTGACTCATATACGGCATCGGCATCCAATACAACTCACAGTTATTCTGCTTCTGGAAATTACCAGGTTCAACTTACTGTTACATCGAATGCCGGTTGTACAGATTCTATAATTCAATCACTTGAAATATATCCGGTACCTGTTGCAGATTTCTCAACATCATCGACTTGCCTGAATACGCCGGTAGTCTTCAATCAAAACTCAACGATCAGTTCAGGTTCAATCGCAGGATGGAATTGGAATTTAGGTGATGGAACAACTTCAACTGTTGCTAATCCGATTCACACTTTTGCTTCCAGCGGAAATTATACTGCAACCTTGACAGTTACTTCGAATTATGGTTGCGTTGATTCAATTTCCAATAACGTAGTCGTGATGGATATTCCGGTAGCTGCATTCGTATCTCCAAATGTATGCTCAGGAAATGCAGTGAATTTCATAAACAACTCAGGAGCTGCGGGAAGCGCATTAACGGCTTATAACTGGAATTTAGGAAATGGCAATAACTCAACAGCATTTGAACCTACTGTTACTTATAATGCACCGGGAATTTACAATGTAACACTTATAGTAACAGCAGCAAATGGCTGCACAGACACCGTAACTAATACTACAGAAATTTACACTGTACCTTCTGCGAATTTCAACGCCGCTCCTGTTTGCTTCGGAACAGCTATAAACTTTCAGAATAACTCAACGCTGTCAAATGGTACGATTCAGAATTACTACTGGTCGCTGGGTGATAATTCAAGTTCTTCGAATCAGAATGCATCACATAATTACGCTTCAGAAGGATCGTATGCAGTTTCATTGATCGTGTCATCTGATTATGGTTGTGTCGATACGATTACCCAACAGGTTGTTGTGCATCCAATGCCGGCAATAGCATTCTCTGCTCAGAATGTTTGTATTGGTTCAACCATGAGTTTTGTAAACAATTCAACTGTCACAACAGGAAACATCGCTCAGTGGAATTGGAACTTTAATGACAATACGATTTCCACACAGATGTCGCCAACGCATTTGTTTGCCAACCCCGGCACATACAATGTTACTTTAAATGCAACAACGGACAATGGTTGCCAGTCTTCCGTGACAAATACAGTCAATGTGTTTCCGGAGCCGGTTCCTAACTTCTCTGCTTCGAATGTTTGTATCGGAAACAGTATGCAATTCCTGAACCAGACAACCATCAATGGCGGAGGTAATTTTTACTCTACATGGGAATTCGGAAACGGTGATACGACAAATCAAACAAGTCCGGTTTATGGATATTCTACACCGGGATCGTACAATGTTACCTTGACTGTTTCGAGTACAAACGGTTGCCAGGCGCAGGTTACACTTCCGGTAGATGTTTATCGCAATCCACTTGCACGATTTGCCGCTCCGGATGCTTGTTCCGATACACCTATCCATTTTAATAATTACAGTTCATCTCAGGATGGACAAATTACCTCTAACTTCTGGTCATTCGGAGATGGTTCTTATTCAAATGATGTGAATCCTGTACACATGTTCCCCGATTCAGGAACTTACCGCGTGGAACTTTTAGCTATCACCAATTATGGTTGCATGAATTCTGATCAGGATTCAGTTTCTTCTTTCCCTAATCCGGAAGTAAATGTAGCGGTAAGCAGTGCTTGTGCAGGAGGTTCAGTATCGTTTACAGGAAATTCAAACCTGCAATCAGGAATTAACTATGCCTGGTCATTGAGTAATGGAACAAGTTCTACGGCACAATCATTCAATCAAATGATTTATACACCGGGCGACTACCAGGTTACACTGACGGCAACGACAGCAGAAGGTTGTTCAGGATCGACTACTAATCAATTCAGAGTACACCCTGTTCCGGTTGCATTGTTTGATGCCAATGAAGTATGTCAGGATGCATCTACGAATTTTGCCAATACTTCAATCGTTTCAGGAGGAAATATAAACAGCATGATATGGAACTTTGGTGATAATCAACAGACATCTCAAAACAATCCATCGCACACCTACAATACATGGGGAGTATATAATGCTTCTCTTACGATTACTTCTGACCAAGGTTGTAATTCAACAGTGATGCGTCAGGTAAAGGTACATCCGAAGCCAAACGTAACATTCAATTCAGGAATTGCAGGTTGTGGTCCGATCGACGCATTCTTCTCCGAAAGCAGCTCGATTCCTGAGGGAACAATTACCAACTGGTTATGGAACTTCAGCGATGGACGAGTATCGAACCAACGATATACCAATATGGTTTTTGAAAACAGCGGAACGTATGATGCATCGTTAACAGTGGTTTCCGATTTCGGATGTATGAATTCATACTCCCAATCGAATGCTGTAACTGTTTATCCGAAACCGTTAGCAGACTTCACTGCTGACCCATTGATTACCGACATGCAGATGCCATTAGTGAACTTCACCAATCAGTCACAGGATTATACTTCATTCCAATGGATATTCGGAGATGGTACCTTTACCACAACAGAAATTAATCCATCGCATACGTTTGCCGATACAGGAACCTATACCGCAAAGTTGATTACGGTGAACAGTCAGGGTTGCCGCGACACCATAATGAAGAAGATAGAAGTTAAACTTCATTCAACATTGTGGATAGCGAATTGCTTCACTCCGAATGGCGACGGAAACAACGATACGTTCAGACCTTTCCACACGAATATGGAAGAAGTAAAAGTATGGATCTTCGACCGTTGGGGGAAAATGTTAACATTCTGGAATGGACTTGAAGGTTCTTGGGATGGTTACTATGAAGGCAGAAAATGTCAACAAGACACATATGTTTATAAAATCGAAGGAATGGGACTTGACGGAAAATATTCAGAATGGGTAGGACACGTTAGCATTGTATATTAATTGGAAACAAAAAATAAAGAAGGCACCTGAAAGAAAAAATTAAGAATAGTGTGTTTGGTTTTCATGGTGTGTTCGGACCCCCGAAGAAATTCGGGGGTTCTTTTTTTACAAAAAAATAAAACGCTGCAGACCACCAATCTGCAACGTTTTAAACTTACCTAAACAAAACATGAAAACCATCATAAGCAGGTAAAAGATAACGGCCGGTGAAAAGTGAAGTCTAATTAAAACGACTTGAGCACCGGACGTTACCTTAAAAACTCCGGAATAAAAAGACGGTAAAAGGGGATTTACGACTAGCCCGGAAGGGAGACCTGCATTATCAGAAACCTGTAGTATAAAAATCTGATTTTTAAAAGAACGAGATAATGCATCGAAATTATGTGGTATAAACAGACTGATATTTAAATTTTTGTAAAACTCCCCTTTTACTAGGTAGAAAGGCATTCCCGAAGGGCGAATGAAAAGCGTTTATTTCAACTATTTCTGATTTGATATCAGTTTTTTGATATTCAGCACGTTAATAATAAGTTAAATAGTCTGAAAATTAAGTGATAAACTTTAGTTTCGCTTCTCAAAATTTACAGACATCAATGAAAGTACTTTCCGTTTCCATTACACTCCTATTCGCCATTGCTAATTGCGTGGCACAAAACTATTCTTACCCTATAACTAAAAAGGTCGATCAAAAAGACTTGTACTTTGGAACAGAAGTAAATGACCCCTATCGTTGGTTAGAAGATGACAATTCAGTTGAAACCGGTGACTGGGTAAAAAAACAAAATGAAGTAACCGAAAACTATTTTTCAAAAATTCCTTTTCGAAATAAAATAAAAGAGCGCTTAACCAGTCTCTGGAATTTTCCTAAATCATCATCGCCATTTAAAGCCAATAAAAATTATTTTGTTTATACGAATAATGGATTACAGAACCAGTTTGTTTTAAACATCCTTCGTGGAAGTCCCGCTGCCAAGCAGGAGGTTTTTATAGACCCGAATTCTTTTTCGAAGGATGGAACAGTTAATATGCCTAATGTATCTGTTTCCCATGATGGGAAATTTCTGGCTTATGCTTTGTCGCGTGCCGGAAGTGATTGGGAGGAAATTTATATCAAGAATACGGAGAATGGAAATCAATTCAATGATAAATTGGAATGGATTAAGTTCTCAGGTATCTCCTGGAAAGATAAGGGCTTTTATTATTCACGTTATGATGCGCCTGATTCCGCAAACTTATTGAAAGGTAAAAACGAATATCACAAAATATATTATCATCAATTAGGCAATATGCAAAAGTATGATCGCCTGGTTTATGAAGATAAAAATCATCCGCTTCGCAATTTTGGCGCCGGTGTCAGCGAAGATCAGGATTACCTGATCATTACGGGCTCTGAAGGTACGAGTGGAAATAACCTCCTTGTTCAGTCATTGAAATCGGCAAAGGAACCCCTCATCACTTTCGTCGACAAATTCGATAAAGACTTTGGAGTAATTGATAATGACAGTTCAAAGTTTTATGTTTTAACCAATGATGGCGCCTCGAATAACAAATTGGTTATGATGGATGCAGAAAATCCGACAGCAGCATGGCAAACCATCATTCCTGAAACCTCTGATGTTTTACAGGAAGTACTTGTCTGTAACAATATTTTCGTTGCCAAATACATGAAAGATGCCATCAGCGTATTAAAGATGTTTTCCAAAAAAGGAGACTTTTTAGGAAATATTAATACAGAAACCATCGGAACTGTTGAACAGCTTTCAGGCAGCAAAGACGGTGAGTTATTATTTTATTCGTTAACAAGTTTTACTTCTCCATCTGTCATCTACCAGTTTAATCTGAAAACGAAAGAGCAATCTGTTTTCTTCCAGCCCAAAATGGAATTCAAGTCTTCTGAATACGAGACGAAAGAGGTTTTTTATAACAGCAAAGACGGCACAAAAATTCCTTTGTTCATCGTTCATAAAAAAGGGATGGTAATGGATGGAAATAACCCTACTCTCCTGTTTGGTTATGGCGGATTTAATATTTCTAAAACTCCGGATTTTAAAATTGAGCGTCTGGCTTTTCTTGAACAAGGTGGAGTCTTTGCTCAGGCATGTATAAGAGGTGGCGGAGAATATGGAGAGGATTGGCATATGGCAGGAACAGGACTTAAGAAACAAAATGTGTTTGACGACTTCATCGCCGCAGCAGAATATTTAATCAGTGAAAAATATACAAATCCTGCTAAGTTAGCCATTAGCGGTCGCTCCAACGGAGGATTATTAGTAGGAGCAGTAATGACTCAGCGCCCTGATCTTTTTAAAGTAGCAGTTCCTGTCGTTGGTGTTTTAGATATGTTACGTTACCATACCTTTACTATTGGCTGGGCCTGGAAGGGCGACTATGGTTCAAGCGAAGACGAACCCAATTTCCGTAATTTGCTCGCCTATTCTCCCTTGCACAACGTCAAAGAAAATGTCAACTATCCGGCTACATTGGTCATAACAGGCGATCATGATGACAGAGTGGTTCCGGCTCATTCTTTTAAATTTATTTCAGAGTTGCAATCCAAATATAAAGGACCTAATCCTGTGATGATCCGTGTCGATATTAATTCCGGCCATGCTTCTGCTACGGCCTTAGGATCCAGCAAACCAGTTTCCAAGCAGATTGAGGAACAAACAGATATTTTTTCCTTCATGCTTTACAATTTGGGCGTACAGGTAAAATAGACTTTTGAACATTTCGTTCTTAAAAGTCTCTCTTATCCCTTACCTCTACCCGATTGATTTGATTAAATTTGCAGGTATCGGATTATAGCTATGAAATTAAAGATTGGTATTGTTTTCGGCGGGTTTTCCCGTGAACGTGAGATCTCCTTTGCCGGAGGAAGAACTGTTTATGACAACCTCAATAAATCGCTCTTCGATGCTATTCCCATTTTCGTAGATAGCTTCGGTAATTTTATCTTACTCGACTGGCAATATGTTTACAAGGGAAGTATTCGCGATTTCTATCCGCCTGTTGGCGCATTGACGGAAACAACAGGCAATTATCAGGTGTATGCTGAAAGTCTGGGCGATTTAGACGCTGCCAAACAAGAAGTTTTAATAAATGAAATCGGCAGAAAAATTTCGTTGGAAGAATTAGCCGGAATAATTGATTTCGCCTTTCTATGCCTGCACGGACCCTTTGGAGAAGATGGAAGGATTCAGGGCATGCTTGAATATGTTGGAATACCCTATTCAGGATCAGGAATTTTATCTTCAGCTATCGGCATCGACAAATCTGTTCAGAAAAAGCTGATGAAGGATGCCGGTTTTGCCGGACCAAATTTTTTAGTCATCAGTAGAAATGAATGGGAGACAAACCAAACCCATTTAAAATCGATCGAAACAGAAATTGGTTTTCCATGTGTGGTTAAACCGGCGCATCAGGGTTCTTCTATCGGTGTAAGCATTGTCAATAAAGTTGAAGACTTAATTAAAGCTATCGACCTGGCTTTTTTTAAACGAACGATCAACGCCACTATCTGGAATTCGATGCAGTTGACGGAGCAAAGAAATTATATAAGGAGTCTGACTGATATCCGGGAAGGGTTGGGATTGCCTGTTTATCTTACTCAGGGAATCACCTCTAAAAAAATATATCACCCTGATGAATTGGAAAATTCGATCAATGAAATTTTTAAATCGGGTAAATCAGAAATAAATTTAGAAGCATGTGATGGTGAAAGCCGCGTGGTTGTTGAGCAATTTATTGAAGGAAAAGAATTCTCCTGCATTGTTATTCGCAATGAAGAGAAAAAACCGGTTGCCTTACCTCCTACTGAAATCAGAAAAGGAAAAGAACTTTTCGATTACCGTTCCAAATACCTTCCCGGCTTATCTCGAAAAATCACTCCTGTTGAATTACCCTATGACCAGATCCAGCACATTCGTCAGGAGTGCGAAAAACTTTTTCTGGCATTTAACTTCAACGTCTATGCCCGTATCGATGGATTTATTACGAAATCAGGTCAGGTTTTTCTGAATGATCCGAATACGACTTCCGGAATGATGCCTTCATCGTTCTTCTTTCATCAGGCAGCAGAAATCGGATTAAATCCTTCGCAATTTCTCACCTTCATCATACGGATGTCGTTAGTGGAAAGAATGGAAGATACACTTGACTTTAAAAAATTGGAAGGAATGGTAAGCAAGCTTGATGAAAGCATTCATCAGCTTCGAAAAAATGCTTTAAAGAAAATCAGGGTTGCAGTAATTATGGGAGGTTATTCTTCGGAGCGACATATCTCCGTAGAGAGCGGTCGAAATGTATATGAGAAACTTTCTTCTTCCGATAAATATTCGCCTGTTCCAATTTTCCTGACCGGCAATGATAATGAACACATGTTGTATCAGATTCCTGTCAATCTCATGTTAAAGGATAATGCAGATGATATCCGAGAGAAAGCCATGCATTTTTCGGTGCATGAAGTGGTAAAAGAAATTATGCTGATCTGCGAAAATATTACTACCAAATATTCATCCACTCAAAACGTATTAACTCCTAAGCAGATTTCCTATAATGAACTGGCGGAGATAGCGGATATCGCTTTTATCGCCCTGCATGGAAGACCGGGCGAAGACGGAGCTGTTCAACATCGTTTGGAAGAACTGAACATACCGTACAATGGCTCCGGTGAATTATCCTCTAAGATTACCATTAACAAATACGAGACGAATGAGCTTTTAAGAAAAAATGGATTCTCCGTTGCCAATCATCAATTGATCAGTGCGGAAAGATGGATGCGTGAGCCGGCTGCTGTTAAAAAAGAAATCAATCAAACATTCAAGTACCCATTCATTGCCAAGCCCGTTGATGACGGATGCAGCAGTGCGGTAAAAATGATTCGCAGTGAAAAAGAGCTGGATGCTTTTGCTGAAGCCATTTTCAGGCCGATGGAAGAACTCAGTGAGAGTCAGTATGCTATTCTTCACCTGCGCCCGAAAGAAGAGTTTCCCCGTAAAAAACAATTCCTGATCGAAGAATTAATAACCAAACAAGATGCTGTTCATTTTCTTGAAATTACCGGCGGATTACTCACACGCACTGGAGATAAAGGAGAATGTTTGTTTGAAGTATTTGAAGCATCAGAGGCATTATCAGGCGGAGATATTCTTTCCTTGGAAGAAAAGTTTCTCGCCGGAGAAGGGCAGAACATTACTCCTGCACGATATGCCAAAGATAAAAAAGAGCGACAACGAATTTCCGATCAGGTAAAAGCCGATTTAAAACACGCGGCCGAATTATTACATGTCGAAGGATATGCACGCATTGATGCATTTGTCAGGGTTTTTTCCGATGGACGCATTGAAACAATATTCATCGAAGTAAATTCACTTCCGGGAATGACACCTGCAACATGCATTTTTCATCAGACCGCACTTGCAGGATATAAGCCCTATGACTTCATCGATCGCATACTCGAATATGGTATTCAGAAAAACAATAAGCGGGTGAAAATTCATTAATATTAATTTATGAAAGCAACGAAGGGTTATTTTTTACTCAGCAGAACTTTTCTGATGAATCTGGCAATTTTAGCGGTAGTTATTATTTCCTGTTTTTTTATCATCACCGCAGTCTTGAACAATTTTACTCATCATGGTCAGATGATCGATCTACCCGATTTCACGGGAAAAAAAATTGACAAGCTGGATGCTATCAAAGACGAAAACAATTTTATTTTTAAGGTGGTTGACTCTTTATATGATTCGGATAAGGCACCGGGTACAGTTTTAGATCAGGAACCGGCCCCGAAAAGTAAGGTCAAACAAAATCGTACGATTTATTTAACGATCAATTCAATTAATCCTCCCGATGTGAAAATGCCTGACCTGATCGATGTTTCTTACAGACAAGCCGAATCTATTTTAATGTCTTATGGACTTATAACCGGAGAAATTACCTATCGTTCCGATCTGGCAAAAAATGCCGTGTTGGAACAACGCTATAAAAACTCAATCATCAAACCCGGAAAAATGATTCCCAAAGGTTCTGTAATTGACCTGGTATTGGGTGATGGTTTTGGAGAAACGGAAATTATCATTCCGGATTTAAACGGTCTTACCAAAAGTGAGGCCTGGTCCATTTTAAAACGGGCAAATTTGAATGTAGGAATGGTCTTTTACGATAAAGGAGTCGATGATACCTTAAATGCCAAAATTTACAGGCAAAATCCGTCACCCGATGACGCCGATATCCTAAAAGCAGGTGATTCTGTTGATCTTTTCCTTCGTTAATTAATTCGTCAAATAACAGGGCATTATTTGTATTTTTACCCCTCCTTATGAAAAAAAGAAATCTTCTAGCATTATTCATTCTATTCGTTGCTTTTGAAACCAATTCGTGGTCGCAGGAATTCCTATTTCCCAAATTTGGAAATCCTGAACTCAGCCGAAAGCCATCTGATAAGTCCATGCTCAGAGTTGCCGCAATAAACGACACCTTGACGCTTCCTTTTGAAGATGACTTCTCTCGTCCGGGCATGTATCCCTTCGACAGTTTATGGCTAGATAGCGGCGTTTACATCAACAATAATTACACGGCCCGTCCTTTCACAATCGGCATTGCGACTTTTGACGGACTCAATCAATACGGTAGTCCTTACCATCCTTCCTCATCACAAGATTCCATTGCAGATATACTTACTTCCCGCCCACTTGATTTAGGTGTCATCGCACCGGGAGATACGACTGTTTGGTTTTCTTTCTATTATCAGCCGCAAGGATTGGGCGATATACCTGAGACAGGAGATTCACTGGTACTTCAATTTAAAGATACAGGAGCGGTATGGAATACGGTTTGGGAAACGAAAGGCCGGGGCGATACGGACTTTGCTCGTGTCACCTTACCTGTTTTGGAAACAAAATATTTTTTCAAAGGATTTCAATTCCGGTTTTATAACATCGCTACGGTGAATGGGAACAGAGATCATTGGAATTTGGACTTTGTACGATTGAAAAAGAATTCATCTTCTACGGACAGCATATCGGATAATGCTTTATTGCGACCGTTAGGAACTTTGCTGAACGAATATACTTCAATGCCATATCCACACTACAAAGCGCTGAGTTCACAATTGGCAGCGATGAAAACAACGTGGGAAGATACGATTACGAATATAAAATATGGAAATCCGGGCACGTCTTATACGGCTCAGGCAGAAATTACACAAAATGGCAATCCTCTTTTTACCGCAAGCGGATTCTTCTCTACTCCTGCTCAAAATGTATTGGTTCCGTTTTCATTTCCGCTAAACGGTTTTACGTATCCGATTCAAAGTACCGATAGCGCAGAGTTTTTAGTGAAATCGTTTTTTAGTCAGAGCGGTGTTGCATCCAATTCGTTTAATGACACCAGTTATTACACGCAGAAATTTTACAATTACTATTCTTATGATGATGGCAGTGCAGAATTATCATACGGACTAACAGGAAGTCAGAATGTATCGCTTGCTCTTAAGTACGATGTGAAGATTCAGGATACGCTTCGTGGAATTCAGATCTATTTCAATCCGACCGGAGAAAATGTTTCCAATAAATTATTTCAGCTTGTCATCTGGCAATACATCGATGAAGTTACGAATCAGGATTCAGTTCTTTACAGAATGATCAATCAAAAGCCGGATACATTTGACGGAATCAATGCTTTTAAAACATATTTGTTAGATACACTCCTGCTTGTTGGTCCGGGAACAGTTTGGATTGGAGTGATTCAAAACGATCCGCAAGTATTATTCGGTTATGGATTTGATAAGAATACAGATGCCCACAACAAGGTTTTGTACAGGGTAACAGGCGACTGGTTAAACTCATCGATCAATGGAACATTGATGATGCGCCCTTTGTTTGGTCGATCCATTTCCGCTATTTTTGTTTATGAAATGGAAAATCCGGAGTTCCCATTCAGTGTTTTTCCGAATCCTGCAGAAGAAAATATCCGACTTCAATTTGATGATAGCAATGGCCATCAGTTTCGTTTCGAATTAATGGATTGTTTGGGCAATGTCATTCTGAATAACAAGATTTCAGATTCAGAAGAAATTGATGTTTCTTCCATGAGTTCAGGATTTTATTTCCTTCGTTTAATGAATATAACTAAAAACACATCGAGTGTCAGGAAGCTCATCGTGCAATAGGAAAATTTGTTGTATTTCTTTATTCAAATTCAATACAAGAATTAGCGAGTTACGCTTTTGTAATAAATTTTAAATCGATTTTCTTACAAGTTGAGAAGTCGTCATTCAGTTAGTCACATACAAGAATAATACATTCATTTTGATCAAGTCGACAAAAACCATTACGAGTACACCGGAAAATACTTCTGCAGAAGAACAGGAAGTAAATGAGCATGATGAAATGTATGAGCACCACCGTTACTCTATTGAAAGAGGACAGGTTCCGCAGCGTGTAGATATTTACCTTCAAAATCACATGGCCAATGTGAGCCGTAATCAAATTCAGCTTGCCTGTGATGCCGGAAGTGTATTGGTGAATGGCAAAAAAACGAAGCCGAGTTATAAAGTAAAACCCAACGATCAGATTACGATTGTACTTCCGGAGCCGGTTCGCGACAAAGAGTTAATTCCTCAGGACATTCCGTTGAATATTGTTTTTGAAGATGATGATTTGGTTATCATCAATAAACCACCCGGACTAGTTGTTCATCCTGCATTTGGGAATTTTTCGGGAACTTTATTGAATGGATTGATGTTTCACTTCAAGACGTTGCCTGTCAGGAAAGGAAGTTTGGATCGCCCCGGGTTGGTGCATCGAATAGATAAAAACACCTCAGGGCTATTGGTCATTGCCAAAAGCGATTTAGCGATGACACATTTAGCTATGGAGTTCTTTGACCGTACGATTGACAGGAATTATGTCGCATTGGTATGGGGTGATTTTAAAGAAGATTCCGGAACCATTACAGGCAATGTAGGACGCAACCTGAAAGACAGAAAGATTATGGATGTTTTTCCCGAAGGCGACCATGGAAAGCATGCGGTAACACATTATAAAGTTATCGAACGATTTGGTTATGTCACATTGATACAATGTAAATTAGAAACCGGAAGAACGCATCAGATTCGTGTTCACCTGAAGTATGCAGGTCACCCCCTCTTTAACGACGAGACCTATGGAGGAAACCGGATTTTAAAAGGAACTTCTTTTTCGAAGTATCGCCAGTTTATTGAAAACTGTTTTGAAATTATGCCCCGTCATGCCCTGCATGCAAAAACTCTTGGCTTTACCCATCCTTCAAGCGGCAAAAAAGTTTTTTTCGAAAGCGAAATAGCGCCCGACTTTACTGCAGTATTGGAAAAGTGGAGACAGTATGTGAAGCATAAGGAGAGGTAGTTTTTTAGTTGATTTTATTGGGTATTGATGGATAAGCTGTTTTTTATTATTGAATGGTAAAAATCCTGAAATCCTTTAATCAGCTAAATCAAAGTTCAGACATCCTATGGTACTTGATAACCGACAAAGTCCGTCATCCAGACGGACCTTGTGGGTATTAAAGTAGAAAGGTATTTTTAATTAAAAATTAACGGAACACCGTTAATTAATTTTCAGCATGACGAAAAATTAAACGTACATTGTGTATTATGAATTCAATTCAACAGCTAAATCCCGATTCAGCAAACTGTCCGATTTCCGGTGGTCCGGCAGTTTACCGTGCTCGTAGTCTTTACTTCCTGATTAATCCAGAAATGGTTTACGATGATGAACTTACCTGTATACAAAACGGGTACTTATATAAAACTTCCAGAAACGTAACTCACAATAGCAAAATATACCCCAACCCGGCTTCCAATGAAATTACAATTGTTTACAATGTTTCTTCTAACTCGGATTTAATCATTACTGACGCGCTTGGAAGAAATATTAAGCAAATTGAATTGAGTACTGAACAAATTGAAAAAACTTTTTCAATTGTTGAACTTGAAAATGGTTTGTACAGTTACAAAATCATTGACGAAAAAGGTATAATGGTAGATGTCGGCCAGTTTATTGTCACTAAGTAATTTAATGAAATGAACAATTAAGATGAAAAAATATTTATTTATTTTATTCATATTTATAAACGTTAAATCATTCAGTCAAGGCATTGACAACTTGTGGTTATTGGGATATGACTGCTGTGCACCTTATTTCCATCCTATGAATCTTGATTTTTCTTCTGGCACATTAACAATTGATACCGCGACACGTAACATGAATTTTAGTGAAACTAACGGAGTTGTTTGTGACAAAAGCGGCAATCTGTTATTTTACTCTAACGGAGTTTATATTGCCAATGCGAATAATGATACTATGCTGAATGGGAGTGGTTTGAATCCTTGCTATTATACAACCAATAAATCACAATATGGTTTAACAATTCCGCAAGGTAACTTAATCATTCCTTTTCCAAATGACAGTAATAAATATTACTTATTTCATCAAACTGCTGAAGATTATCCTATATTTAGTTATTCACGAAATATTTATTATTCAATTATTGATATGTCATTGGATAATGGTTTAGGCGGGGTAATTATGAAAAATTCAGTTTTGTTCAGTGACACTCTTATTGAAGGACGACTGACAGCTTGTAAGCATGCAAATGGCAGAGATTGGTGGTTGATTTCCAATGAATATATGAATGGAAAAATTTATAAATTTTTAATAACACCTTATAATATTGATGGTCCTTTTGTTCAAAATATTCAAACCAGTAGAGATGTTTATCTTGGACAGGTAGTGTTTTCTGAACAGGGAAATAAGTATGCATATTATGAACCCTATGGCGATTTAGACATCTTTGATTTCGATCGTTGTACAGGAGATTTTTCCAATCGTGTTCATATTTCAATAAATGATAGTGCTGTAGGTGGTGGAGTCGCATTTTCCCCAAGTGGCAGGTATTTGTATATTTCAAGTATGTATTATGTATATCAATTCGATTTATATGCTTCTGATATTGCATTATCTCAAATTACAGTGGCCGTTTGGGATTCAACTTATACCCCTGCTCCACCATTAGCAACTGTTTTTTATTTATCACAACTTGCGCCTGATGATAAAATATATATTAATTGTGGAAACAGTACAACTGCACTTCATGTAATAAATTATCCTGATAGCGCCGGACTTTCATGCGATGTTTGCCAACATTGCATTCAACTACCCGCCTTCAACGCCTTCACCATTCCCAACCACCCCAACTACTTCCTGGGCGCGGAAGCTGGCAGCATTTGCGATACGCTGCATATTGGGATAGATGATGTGCCTGATGTGGAGAGTGCATTTAATTTATTCCCCAACCCCACTACCCGGCTACTTTATGTAACACAAAAAGTGAATGCAACGATACGAGCTGTAGAAGTCTTCAATACCCTCGGACAGAAAATGGATGTCAGGTATTCGTCGATAAAAAATAATGAGTACCTGGAGATTAATGTACAACATCTTTCACCGGGTGTTTACTTTTTGGAAATGGTTACGGATGGGGAGAAGGTGGTGAGGAGGTTTGTGAGGGAATGAGTGTTCATTTTCTTCTTTTATTTATTGAATTGGGGGAATAATGGCCGACTTCGGTGTTGAATTTGAAACAAAATGATTTCAGATTTCAGATTTTCGATTTCAGATTTTCGATGTTGTTTTAGTGAATTTTGTATTACATGCAGAAATGCTTTTCTTGTGTCTGACGATCTGAGGAGGAAGCGAAGGAGTATGAGAAGCGCAACTAAGCGGCCATTCTTTCCCGGTATATTTTAACATTTAGTCCTTCATCCGGAGGGATCTTGTGGGTATTAAAACAGCAGAGCATTTTTAATACAAAATTTACGAAACAATGCCTGTTAATTTTCCGGGTGCCAAAAGTTTGAAAACAATAATATGCACATCCTGAAATTTTTTAATCAATCTTTTCCGGATAAAAAAAATAAATGTTACAACAAATCAATCCACCTGAAATTCCTGCATAACATTATAAAGCGTATCTCTCTCAACGGCTATTCGGCCTGATTGGTGGATTAGATCAACAAGTTGTTTGGTCGATAAGGCGGGATTTTGTTCTTCGGAACCTGCCATGCTGTAAATCTTTGTTGTATCGTCAATCGTTCCATCGAGGTCATCAACTCCGAATGCTTGAGAAAGTTGTGCCGTGCTACGACCTATCATTGGCCAATATGCCTTTATGTGATTAAAGTTATCGAGGTAAATACGGGCAATGGCATAGTTACGCAGGTCTTCAATTACAGAAACTTCGGGGACGTTGGACATTTCATTGTCCATGTTTCTAAACTTCAGCGGAATGAAGGTATTAAAGCCACCGGTTTTATCTTGTAATTTCCGCAAGCGATCCATGTGATCGATACGATGTATATAATTTTCTACGTGGCCGTAAAGCATGGTAGCATTGCTGTGAATGTCGAGCATGTGTGAAGTTTCATGAATGTTCAGCCATTCATCCGAACTACACTTATCGTTGCAAATCTGAGCTCGGATTTCTTCATCGAAAATTTCAGCTCCACCACCGGGAAGGGAACCTAAGCCGGAACTTTTTAATAACTCCAGTCCTTCCTGTACAGTCACCTTGGCTTTGCGAAACATGTAATCCAATTCAACAGCCGTGAATGCTTTAATGTGTAACCCTGGACGGTGTTCTTTAATTTGTCTAAGTATATCTGCAAAATAATGCAGGTCCATTTTTGGATGCACTCCTCCTACTATGTGTACTTCAGTAACCGGTTTTCCATCGTATGATTTAACGATATTCATGATTTGTTCTGCACTCAATTCCCAGCCGGCTTCTCTGTTTTTTAATGTGCGTGAGTAAGAACAAAAGTTACAGGAGAACACACAAATATTTGTCGGCTCAATATGAAAGTTGTGATTGAAGAAAGTTTTGTTTCCGTTTTTTCTCTCCCTCACAAAATTGGCCAGCGCACCTAAAAATCCAACCTCACCGGTTTGATAAAGCTGAACACCTTCATCAAAAGAAATTCTTTCATTGTTAACTACTTTTTCTGCAATCCTGTTAAGTACCGGATCACCGGAAGTATGATATATGTATTCGGGAGTTGTTTGCTGCATAGGGATGTCAAAGGTAATTATTTGTTGTTGTAAGAATGAATTTTGTATTCAATCAACTGAAATAATTACCTGAAAAGCCTTTGTTGGCAGCTCACTTTTTGAATACAGAAAATGGTAAATCATTCTCTTTTTGACGCAGACCTGACATTTATAGCTCATAAAAAATCAATATTTGATAGTATCTCATTTAAAATCCTCCTTTAAATATAAAAAATGAGGCATTCTGCATTCTCACCCAACTTTTTATTTAAATTTAACCTCTAAAAATTATGGTACGCATTCTACTTGTCGAAGACGAAGAGCACTTACAGGAAGCTATTAAATTGAACCTCGAACTGGAGGGCAATAAGGTAGTAGCCGTTGGCAATGGAATTGAAGCGGTAAAAATCTTTAAACAAGAGCGATTCAATTTGGTCATTTTGGATGTCATGTTACCTGAGTTGGATGGTTTTGGTGTTTGCGAGGCAATACGTTTGCATAACTCTACTGTTCCGATTCTTTTTCTGACAGCCAAGAATTCCAGTGAGGATAAAATACTCGGATTAAGAAGAGGCGCCGATGATTACATGACGAAGCCGTTTAATCTGGAAGAATTTCTTTTACGAGTCAATGCACTTGTTAAACGCGGATTAAATCAGGAAGAGAAAAAAGAAATGAATGATGTATTTCGTTTCGAAGGAAATGAAGTAAACTTTAAGACTTTTGAAATTATCGGAAAGGATAAAAAACCAATTCGTCTCACTAAAAAAGAAATTGCCTTGCTAAAATTACTTATTGAAAGAAAAAACGAAGTGGTTTCAAGGGAAAATATTCTGGAATCTGTTTGGGGCTATGACATCTACCCTTCTACCCGCACAGTCGACAATTTCATTCTTGCTTTTAGAAAATATTTCGAAGTTGATCCCAAAGAACCAAAATACTTCTTCTCAGTAAGAGGTGTGGGATATAAATTTATGTATAACAAAGTCAATTAAAATTGTTTTTCGAAGAATGAATGTTTTTTTATGAAATAACTATAACCTAACCAAAACAAAAATCAAATTAATGAAAAAATTAGTACTATTATTTTCGGGATTGTTCCTTGCAGTTTTAGTGAATGCAGGTAATCCTACACAAAGAAACTGTTCAACGATGGACAATCTCGATCGGTTGAAACAGGAAGACCCAACCTTGGAAAGCCGTATGCAGCAAATTGAGGTTTTTACAAATGCTTATATCAGCAATAAGCACAATGTGAATACTACGAATGCTGTTATTACCATTCCGGTTGTATTTCACGTAGTCTATAATACGACAGCGCAGAACATTTCCGATGCCAAATGCATTGCACAATTGAACCAGTTGAATCTCGATTTTGCCCGAATGAATTCGGACGCCGGCAATACGCCTTCTACCTGGCAAGGGATTTCCGCAAACACGAATATTCAGTTTTGCCTTGCTCAGCGCGACCCTCTGGGTAATTCAACAACCGGTATCGAACGCAGGCAAACTACTACTACTTCTTTTTCCACTAACGATAACGTCAAACGCTATGCAAATGGCGGATTGGATGCTTGGGCTGCAGGAAGCTACCTGAATATATGGTCAGCCAACCTGAGTGGCGGTGTTTTAGGTTATGCCCAATTTCCGGGTAGTGCCGCTGCTACTGACGGTGTAGTGTTATTGTATTCTTCCATAGGTAGTATGTTGAGTCCGGGTACAGCAACTCCTTATCACTTGGGACGAACTGCCACTCATGAAGTAGGCCACTGGCTGAATTTACGTCACATCTGGGGTGATGAATCCGGTTGTACAGGCAGCGATCTGGTTGGTGATACTCCAAATCAGGGAGCTGAAAATTATGGTTGTCCAACTTACCCGCGTACAGATGCCTGTTCTGCTGTGTCTCCCGGCGTTATGTTCATGAACTACATGGATTATACCGATGATGCCTGTATGAATATGTTTACAAGCGGTCAAAGTACACGTATGAATGCATTGTTTGCTACCGGCGGATCACGTGTTTCATTGTTATCTTCTACGGGTTGTCAGTCAGGATCAGGAACGACTTGCGGCATGCCGGCCGGACTATCTGCCACAAACGTTACAACCTCTTCTGCAACCTTAAATTGGAATGCAGTTAGCGGGGCAACCAGCTATAACGTACAATATAAAATAAGTACAGCTACCACCTGGACAACTACAACATCGACAACTAATTCTAAAGGTCTTACCGGATTAGTTGCAGCAACCTCCTATCAATACCAGGTTCAGGCGGTTTGCGCTTCGGGAAGCAGTTCCTTCTCCGGAGTATCCACGTTTACGACATCTTCAACGACAAGCTGTGGCACACCAACAGGATTGAGTGCTTCAGGAATTACTACTTCCGGCGCTACATTAAACTGGGTGGCTGTAAGTGGTGCTACAAGTTACAATGTTCAATATAAAACAAGCTCTGCTACAACCTGGACTTCTACAACTTCAACAACAAATTCAAAAGCGTTAACCGGACTTAGCGCTGCAACAGTTTATCAGTATCAGGTGCAGGGCGTTTGTTCAACAGGAACAAGCACTTATTCAGGAATTGCTTCTTTTACTACTTCTTCAACTACTTGTTCTGATGCTTATGAGTCCAATAATTCTTCAACGACAGCAACAATAATTCCTGTTAATACGGATATCAGTGCACTTATCGGTAGCACAACGGACAACGACTATTTTAAATTTACTACTGTTTCGCCGGCAACGAATATTAAAATCACGCTTACGAATCTTGCAGGCGATTATGACATTCGCCTATACAATTCTTCCTTAACGCAACTAGCAATTTCGCAATATGGCGGAACAACGAGTGAAACCATCATTCGTAATACAACTACTGCAGCGACTTATTATATTCGTGTTTATGGTTACAATGGCGCATACAGTACAACGCAATGTTATAAATTACGTGTGAATGCCGCCTCGACTACATACAGGTTTGTGGGTGAGAATACAGAGGAGTCCGTTTCGATTCCGGCTATGAGTGATCTTGTTGTTTACCCGAATCCGGCACGTGATTTCATAAATGGTGTTTTCTATTCACCAGTTAATGAAACCATACAAATCCGATTATTTGATATGATAGGTAGAACGATTCGTAGCCTTTCATTCGATGTTGTTGAAGGCGATAATAAATTCAATGTCCCTTTAAATGAACTGACCAAAGGTGTTTACTTTATTGAATTAAGTAATTCCAAAGAAAGAGTTGTAAAGAAATTCTTATTGGAGAATTAAATTTTTCATTCTAAAATATTAAGCCGCTTTCTGTTAGGGAGAGCGGCTTTTTTCATTCAGAGGGTTTTTATAAAAAATAAACCATGGAGGCACGGAGGACATGGAGTTTCACGGAGGCGAAAAGAAATTCTCCGTGTGTCTTCGTGGCCTCCGTGCCTCTATGGTAATTTTTAAAAAAGCTTAGCGTCACGGCAGATGCAAATGTTATTGAAAACTATATTAAGCATCGTGCTTGTATTTTTAAAACCATGGAGGCACGGAGGACATGGAGTTTCACGGAGGCGAAAAGAAATTCTCCGTGTGTCTTTGTGGCCTCCGTGCCTCCATGGTAATTTTTATAAAAGCTTAACGTCACGGCAGATGCAAATGTTTTCGAAAACTATATGAAGCCTCGTGCATGTATTTTTTAAACCATGGAGGCACGGAGGACATGGAGTTTCACGGAGGCGAAAAGAAATTCTCCGTGTGTCTTTGTGGCCTCCGTGCCTCTATGGTGATTTTTAAAAAAGCTTAGCGTCAAGGCAGATGCAAATGTTATCGAAAACTACTTGAAGCTTCGTGCGTGTATTTTTTATAACATGGAGGCAAGAAGGACATGGAGTTTCACGGAGTCGAAAAGAAATTCTCCGTGTGTCTTCGTGGCCTCCGTGCCTCTATGGTGATTTTTAAAAAAGCTTAACGTCACGGCAGATGCAAATGTTATCGAAAACTACTTGAAGCTTCATGCGTGTATTTTTAAAACCATGGGGTTTCACGATGGATTTATGCGTGCTATTTGAATAAAAGCATTGCACTAATATTCATACTCCTTATTGTATCG
>JANNBB010000002.1:0-4032 GCA_031385005.1 Bacteroidota bacterium | reverse complement strand
TGAAAATGCAGAAGAATAATCTATATTTACTAAACTAAAAACATAACTAAATCGCTCACCTAACTAAAGTACAAACAGTGGTTAACTCAAGGGGGTCAATTTGTAGTGAAATGAAGGGGTCAGTTTGTCTGAAATCTCCAGTTTAGCTTAGTTTCTCTCGTTTTATCCAATGTTTCATTCATTTTCTTTCTTTCTTTCCCTTACCCCGCCTAAACCATAACCCAAGAGGTTTATGGCTTTCGTAAATAGAGCCTGTTCTTCTCAAGTAGTCGGAGATTTTTTTCTTGTTATCTTCTTGAAATTTTACAAGGAAAGTTTCCAGTATTTCATCTGTTACACCTGGAAGTCGAATAATATTTTTGATAAATGTAAGCGATGGAAAATGTTGGGATTTCGGTGAATTATTTTGATTTCGAACAATTTGCAAATGCTATTTTTATTAGCGATGTTTGTTGTGATCAAGATAGTCTGAGACAATTACATATTTTTTACAACTCAGACTAAGATTTTGTTGAAACGCAATTTATATAATAAAATTTAAATCACTATGAAAAAGGTTATTTTGCTTCTATTAATTATTTTTTTTCATTCAATATTAATTTCAAATGCACAAAATTCTTGGTCACAAAAAGCTGACTTTGATGGCATCACCAATGTTGGAAGAACCGCTGCTGCTGGCTTTTCAATCGGAAGTAAAGGCTACATTGGTACTGGTGTAATAAACCTAGGTACACAAGTTGATTTTTGGGAGTGGGATGATTCAACAAATGTATGGACTCAAATAGCTAATTATGGAGGTGGACAAAGAAGTAATGCAGTTGGTTTTTCAATAGGAAATAAGGGATATGTGGGTACTGGTGTATCTAATACGGGAACAATTGTACAAGACTTTTGGGAGTATGAACCTTTTCCAATTAATCAGTGGATACAAAAAACCAACGTTCCCGGAAATGTCCGATATAATGCTGTTGGTTTTTCAATAGTTGATTTTGGATATATTGGTACAGGTGTAGGTGGAACTGGATCACCTTTCAAAGATTTTTATCAATACGATCCTCTCGGAGATTCTTGGAGTCAACGTGCAAATTTCCTTGGGACTGCAAGAACTGCTGCAATAGGTTTCGGTATTGGAAATAAAGGTTATATAGGTACTGGATTTGATTCGACAGGGTCAAGAACAAGCGACTTTTATGAATATGATTATTTGACGGACTTTTGGACTCAAAAACTAAATTTCCCTGGAGGAGGTAGAGAGTTTGCTTTTGGTTTTTCAATTGGGAAATATGGATATATAGGTGCAGGAAGTGATGGCGGTACATTGCAAAATGATTTTTGGGAATGGAATCAAAGTAACAATACATGGGTATCGAGAACTCCATTCCTTATTAATGTAACTGATGCAGTTACATTTACAATCTGCAATAAAGGATATGTGGGTACAGGAGGTGTCATTGGTGGCGAAACCAAAGTATTCGGAGAATATACACCATTCAGTCCGATTGGTGCATATTTTATGATAAGTGATGATACCATATGTAAATCTACTTGCATTAATTTTACAGACACCAGTAACAATACGCCGACATCGTGGCATTGGGATTTTGGAAACGGGGATACTTCAATCTTGCAAAATCCTATGAATATTTGCTTTATGAATGCCGGAAACTTTAATGTAACTCTTTCTACATTGGGCAATGGTTGTTCTTCAACATTGTCAAAAATAGTTAGTGTAGACAGTCCATCAACTTCAGCCACACAGATAGCTTCAGTTAATTCAGTTTGTTTTGGACAAAACATTTCACTTACAGTAAGTGGCGGTAGTTTAGGTACTAATGCAAATTGGTATTGGTATGAGAATATCTGCGGGTCAATCCCATTAGGTTCAGGCGCAACTTTAAATACTTCCGTCAATCAAAATACTATATTTTATGTTCGAGCTGAAAATAATGGTGTTTGTCCGCCAACGAATTGTATCTCTAAAACTGTTCTTGTAAACATGCCACCTATCGTTAGTATTTCTTCAGTTGTTGATACAGTTTGTATTTATAATTCGCCGGTAAATATTCTTGGCAACCCCGTTGGTGGATTACTTCTGGGAACCGGAGTTGCAGGCAGTTCTTTTAATCCTGTCATCGCAGGAGTAGGTGTTCACCAAATTGTTTATTCCTATACAGATTCTAATACTTGCAGTAATTCAGACACAATTTCAATTTTTGTTGATTTATGTCTTTCATCTGGATTTAATAATTTTAATCAAAATATATTTATTTTTCCAAATCCAGCAGAAAAGTATATTAATATAATTGGACAATCAAATAATATTGATAATTACACTATTCTTGAAATATACAATTCAAATGGACTTAAGGTTTTGGAAAATAAAATCATCAATAATGTTGAAAATAGATTAATTGATGTGTCTGAACTTTCAAAAGGGATTTATTTTCTTAAGTTTATTTCAAATACTAATATTTACACATGCCGTATAATGAAAATATAAATAAACGACTCAATTCCTTCAATTACTTTACTCCAGGCCAATGGATTAAAACTCTTAAAGCCTTAAATACTTATAGTGTTTATTATGGAGCATGTGATAATCCAGGGGACGTAGAACTTAATATGCTGGAATATTTTATGAGTAATGTAAGTAAATTGACTCTCTCGCAACTGTATGATAAAGAATTACCTATTCCATTTGCGAACATTAAATTCAAGGGTAATAAAAACCACGGACTAAAGAACCAACGTCTATGAAATCTAAATTACTTATCGTAAAACGCTTCGATATCTACTTGCACAAAGGGTTCAAAATGATTGTTTCTTATCAATGCCCTTAGAGGTTTTTGAGATGGCAACATTGATAAAACTGCTTCTTTAGATATTTTATCAGTAGCTCCAAAATTCTCAGCCATGAACTTAGCATCCTCTCCTTCTAATTGCAATGCTATTTTGGTTCCCATGTTTTCAAATACTACTGTTGCAAAATCTCTTACACTTTGAGAAGCCAAAATAAAACCTACTCCGTATTTTCTTGCTTCACGGATTAAGTCTGTTAGTGTCTGGTCATAAGAAAGTTTGTGAGCTTCATCAATTACAACATAAAGTTTTATTTTTTTAGAAGGACCTTCAGCAAGCATTCTGTTATAAATTGCCTGCAATACAAATCTTGCCACAGATTTCATCAATTCTGGTGTATGCAATGTAGAAAGATTAATTACAGAATTTTGCCTTAGAATTTCTGCAATTGAAATACTGTCTGCGCCTGAAACAAAAATATTGTTTTCGAAAAGTGGTTCTATTCTATACTTCAAATTTCGGACATTGTTTCCTTCATTTTGTTCCATAAATTCAAGTATTGTCCAAATATCCTGGAACTGTGGTGGCTCATTATTCCGTGTTGTTCTGTCCGCTACAGAAAACCCTTTTTCAAGATATGCTCTTTTGATTGCATCCTTTAAAACAGGGTGTTGTATATCTCCTAAACCAAAAATCTGTTTGAGTATGCCTGAAACTTGATATACATTGTTCATGTAACTAACCTTTTCACCATTGCTGCCGCTTATGGAAAGCTCCAATGGGTTTACATCCATTCCATAAGAAGGGTCTAATTCAACTGCATTAGTTGCCTGTAAAAAAGAATCCCCATTTGCATTTGACAATACACTCGAAATGTACTCGCCTTGAAAGTCAAGAATGAGAAATGGAATTTCCTGTTTGCTTAATTCATAAAGCAAACCACTGGTGGTTTGCGATTTTCCTGCACCTGATTTTCCTACAATTAAGATATGTTGGTTTGCCAACTTCTTTGGAATCATTGTGGATGGGTCAAACACTACATCTTTGCCATTATCCACATTCTTACCTAAAACTATGCAAGGCTTTGTTGTTTTGACTATTCCGGCGATACTGACCCACCCATTCCGGCCATGTTGACCCACCCCTTTTAGGGTGATTGGATTTGATGGTTCGAAGTTAAATTATTTTTTGTTTTGTTTTTTTCTTAATGATTCTCCTTTTAGTTCAAAACGA
>JANNBB010000061.1:0-63505 GCA_031385005.1 Bacteroidota bacterium | reverse complement strand
CCGATTAAAGTGGCACGCGAGCTGGGTTCAGAACGTCGTGAGACAGTTCGGTCCCTATCTGTTGTGGGCGTTGGAAGTTTGAGAGGACCTGACTCTAGTACGAGAGGACCGAGTCGGACGTACCTCTAGTGTACCTGTTGTTCCGCCAGGGGCATCGCAGGGTAGCTATGTACGGTTGAGATAAGCGCTGAAAGCATCTAAGCACGAAACTCGCCTCAAGATGAGACTTCCTTTAAGGGTCGTCAGAGACTATGACGTTGATAGGTTGTAGGTGTAAAGTCAGTAATGACAAAGCCGAGCAATACTAATTGCCCGTAGACTTTTTATCAGATAGAACTCTCTGGTTTTTGTTTGTTGTTTTCTTTCTCTAAATGTCAGTTTTGTTCGCTTCGACAAGCTCAGCGAGCAAAATTAAAATACTATGGTGACTTTAGCGTTGGTGTCCACCTCTTCCCATTCCGAACAGAGCAGTTAAGCCCAACAGCGCAGATGGTACTGGAGTTACATCCGGGAGAGTATGTCGTCGCCGTACTTATAAACCCTCACTTTCGTAAGATCGTGGGGGTTTTTTTATAATCTGAAATCTGAAATCGCACATCTGAAATCTGAGATCAAATCTCAGATTTCAGATGTGCGATTTGGATTTAAGATTTTGGATTTTAGATTTAAGATTGGATTTCAGGTTTCAGATGTACGATTTCAGATTTGCGATTGGGAATTTAGATTTTAGATTTGATTTCAGAGTTTTGACCTGAGTTTTGATGCTTGATTTTGCTGCAGTGTATTTATGCTGGTAACAAAAATTGCAATTAGCTCGTCGCTTTCTTGTACAGCTTTAAGAATATCTTCCTCATTAAAAAACTGTTTTGAACGGTGAATTATTTTCAAACAAATATTTGTTTCTCTTAGTTCTTTAAGAACTATTCGAAGTTTGTGTATAAAATCTTTCGTTGATTCAGCGCTTTGTGCTTCACCATAATTTAGTGCCGGAGAAGTTCCCGATCGCATTAGTTGTCCTCCTAAATGATTTGCTGCTTTTGTGTCCGATATGGATAAGACTATTTCAGTAATGCACACTGCAAATTTTATTAAGCGTTCCTCAAGTTCTTTTTTATTCATAATAATTTCCGGATTAATTTTCCATACAAGATAAATGATCATTTATCTGTTCACAACCAATATATGCGTATTTGTCCTTAACATCTGAAATCAGAAATCGTACATCTGAAATCTGAGATCAGATTTCAAATTTTTGATGTACGATTTCAGATTTTAGATTGGGAATTTGGACTTTCGATTGAATCTCAGATTTCAGCTTTACAAATGGGGAAAAAGCTCCCTATTTTATTAATTATTGGACAATTATTAGTTTCTTTTAAATCTAGTTTTGTTTTCTTATTTTGGCTCTGCTTGTATCTGAAAACGTTTGCCAAATAAGGGTTCTTAGTAGGTTTGCTATTTTGTACTTGCTTTTCTTTATTATTCTCAAGTCTCTGTTCAATAAAAATTAATTACTCAGATATTAGCCATATGCCATATTTTGAAATAGTGCTTTTTAAACTTCGAAAGATGCTCTTTCGTATTTTCTTTATATCATTTATTTTCGCTAGTCCTTTTGAATCAACAGCTGCTACTTTAGGTAGTTATCCATCTTCTTCTGTTACTTCGGGTGGAAATATAATTGTATCGCCTAATGCTGCTCCGGGTGGAGTTAGTTCATTACAGGTTTTATCTTCAACATCATTTACAGGAGTATTAACCGCTAATCCCATAACCGGAATTGTTAGCATTGTAGATGCAAAACCTGCCGGTTCCTACACTATTAGTGTTTCTGCAGGTAATGGAGTGATTGAATCCTTTTTGTTAACCGTAGCAAATCCAACTTGCAGTCAGGGAAATTTTATTAATGCCGCTGCTGTAAGCGTTTCAACAAACCCTTATTATGTAGCAATTGGTGAATTCAATAATGATGGGAATCAAGATATTCTTGTTGCCAATTCGGGTACCTCGGCGGTTTCAATAAGACTTGGAAATGGAACCGGTGGGTTTACCGGAACTACTAGTGTTACTGTTGGCTCAGCGCCTACATCGATAGTTGTTGGTGACTTTAATCGGGATGGAAAACAGGATTTTGCTAGTTCAAACAATGGTACCAATACTGTTTCTATACGATTGGGTAACGGACTTGGAGGATTTACCGGTACGAATAACATTGTTGTTTCCAACAATCCAATTTACATGGCAATGGGTGACTTTAATAAAGATGGGTTACAGGATATTGCGGTTTCTCATGCAAACTCGCCCAGTGTTTCTATTCTTCTCGGCGATGGGCTTGGTGGATTTACAAATTCGATTACCTTAACTGTTGGGAATGCGCCTCGAACTATTGTTGTTGGTGATTTTAACAATGATGGGAACGCTGATTTGGCTATTGCGAATAGTACTTCGGCTTCTGTATCAATAAAACTGGGAGATGGATCAGGAGGATTTATTGACAATGGCTCACTCACCGGATTATCTGTTTGGGCAATAGCTATCGGTGATTTCAACAACGATAATATTCAGGATCTCGCAATCGGATCAGGCGCCAATGTCGTTACTCGTTTAGGTAATGGTTTAGGAGGTTTCACCACAGGGTCGTCAGTTACTTTACTGAATGCATCAATGTGTGTTGCCGTCGGAGATTTTAATAGTGATGGTTTGCAAGACATAGCAGTACCTCAACAATCATCCAACATAATTAGCATAAGATTCGGAAATGGAACCGGAGGATTTACGGGTACAACGAATATCAGCTCTACAAAATCATTTTGGGTAGCGGTTGGCGATTTTAACAAGGATGGAATTCAGGATCTCGTAAGTGCGAATAATTTGTCTGCGACCGCTCCGGTTTATTTGGGTGCTGATAACGGAGAAATTAATCTGCAAGGATCCGGAACCAATATTTCGGATGGTTCGTCGGTTACTTCCACTGCCAATAATACCAACCTGGGTACAACCGTTATTGGTCTGGCTATTTCAAAAAGTTTTACCGTGCAAAACACTGGAAGCGGACCCTTAATTGTTAACAGCATTACAAAGACAGGTGCTTCAACTACAGATTTTACGATATCCGGGATTACACTGCCTGCAACACTAAACGGAGGCACTTCAACAACATTTACCATTGCTTTTAATCCGGCATCGTTGGGTGTAAAAACAGCAACTATTCATGTGAACAACAACGATTGCAGTGAATCTGATTATGATTTTGCAGTTCAGGGTGTTTGTGATGTTCCATCCATCGGAAATTATTCGGATACTACAATAATTACGAGTGCAAATATTTCCCGTTTTCCTTCTGCATCACCTTTAGGAATTTCTTCAATAAAAGTTGTTGCACCACCGGAGTTCAAGGGAATAATAACTACCAATTCAGCCACCGGCTTAATACGATTTACGAATTCACAACCGGCGGGAGTATATTTAATGACGGTGATTGCTGATAATTTTACCAGAACATTTACTTTGACGGTTAACAAGCCAATCTGTTCGACTGCATCGTTTTCAAATGCTACTGATGTATCGGTTGGTGTTTACGGAAGATCGATTGCAATTGGAGATTTTAATAATGATAACATTCAGGATTTTGCCACCTGTGATTACAACTCCAATTTAATTACTGTCAAAAAAGGATTGGGAAACGGTGCATTTACAAACTATACAACCCTAAGTATAACAAATCCTTATTCCATTGCCATTGCCGATATAAATAAAGACGGTTTTCAGGATATTGCTGCTACCAGACCGGCTTCCGGAAATGTTGCCATATTTCTTGGTAATGGAACCGGGTTTACAACGGGAACATCTGTCACAACCGGAACTTATCCTTATGGTTTAGCATTTGATGATTATAATTCTGATAATAAAATTGATTTAGCCATAACAGTCTATCCGGCCAATGCAGTATTGATTAAGCTGGGAGATGGTGCCGGTTTGTTTTCAGGATCAACAAGTGTTGCAGTGGGCAATAATCCACTTACAATAACACTAGCTGATTTTAACAGAGATGGAAAAGTCGACTTCGCTACCGGAAATTATTATTCAAATAATATTTCTGTAAGATATGGTGATGGCATCGGTGGTTTTAATGGAAATCTTCAATTAAGTGTTCTTAATGCACCTGCAACAATTTCTTCGGCAGACTTTAACCGAGATAGCTTTCCGGATATAGTTGTTAATAATAACTATACTACCTATTTCCAAGGTAATGGATCAGGTGGTTTTAATGCCGGAGTAAATTTAGCAATCACCGGGTATGAAAATGCCATGACTCAAGCAGATTTGAATGGAGATGGGTTTTTGGATATTGTTATGCCTAAACAATTTTTACTGGGTAATGGAAATGGAGCTTTTGGTCCATCAAATTTATTGAATACTACTGATAACCCCCCAGCGTTGGCGGTTGGAGATTTTAATGCTGATGGTGTGCAGGATTTAGCTATTACAACAAACACTACAGGTAAAGTATTCATACGACTTGGAACAATCCAATCTCTTACAGTAAAAGGAAATGGAATCGTTATTGCCAATGGCAGTTCGTCAACATCCACTATCAACAATACCAATATGGGTATTGTTGCAATCGGCTCTTCTGTTTCAAGAACCTTTGTTATTAAAAATCCCGGAGGAGATTCGATCACTCTTAACAACATAAGTTTTACTGGATCCGGTTCGTCAGAATATTCATCTTCCGGATTCACTTTGCCTCTAAAATTAAAAGGAAATGATTCAATTGCGGTCAGGGTTTATTTTTCACCTGTATCTGCAGGGACTAAGTTTTCAATTTTACATGTCAATTTTACGCAGTGTAGTGTAGTGGATTATAATTTTGCTTTGACAGCTAGCGGTTCTTCTCCTGTAATTGGGAGTTATTTAAATGCAAGTGTTCGCGCAGGTAATGATACAATCCTGCCAACTTCAACGATACCGGTTCAGAATAATTTATCGATTACCGCTCCTCCCGAATTTAACGGAAAGGTTTTTATCGATCAGCAAACATGGGCAGTACATGTTGTAAATGCAAAGCCTGAGGGGGTTTATACCTTAACGATACACGATGCAGGAAATTTGAGTACCTCTTTTATATTAACTGTTTTGAAACCATTATGTAGTTCAGGGGTGCTCAATAATAGCGGAAGCATTTCTACTAATACCTACTGTATGGGTTTAGATTTGGGCGATTTTAATAACGATGGAAAGGCAGATATACTTACATTAAGTACCTCTCAATGGACGCCTTCTGCAATTAATTTTGGAGATGGTAACGGCAACTTCAATACAAAATCAGATATCGTCATGATGAATTATCCTACTAATGTCGTATCGGCTGATTTTAACAGAGATGGAAACCTTGATTTGGCTTTACTGGATCTCTATGATTCTTTATTAACAGTTGAGATAGGAGATGGAGCCGGTAATTTTAGTTTTTACACAGAGATTCAGCTTCCGAAAGGGCCGTCCAATTTAATAATTGGAGATATTAATTCCGATCATTTTTCAGATTTATTGATATCATATGATTACGATTACGATTCAATTACAGTATTGCAAGGAAACGGATTGGGAAATTTTTCAATAACTCATACATTGACTTGTATAGGTACTCCTCAGGCAATGGTGCGTTCTGATTTTAATAATGACGGAAAAATGGACTTTGCCTCTGTGAATTACTCATTTAGTTCAAGCGACAATATTTCAATATGGATGGGTGATGGCTTAGGAAATTTTGTAAATGATTCAAACATTCATACACATGATTTTCCTTATGATATCGTAAGTACAGATTTCAATAATGACGGTAACGAGGATCTGGCAGCTTTCATAGCCGGCTCTTCCAAAGTAATAATTGCTCTCGGAAATGGAAATGGAAAATTTACTTTGCAGCCGGAAGTCCCTGCTGCCTATAATTCCAATTACTATGGAAAATTGGCCACAGGCGATTTTAATGGTGATGGTTTCGCAGATGTTGCGGTTGCCTATTTGAATTTTAGTAAAATTGAAATTTTTCTTGGAAATGGTTTAGGCGGACTTGTGTCTTCAACAAGTATAAATACCGGAATGAATCCCAGAGAGCTCATTGTTGCAGATTTTAACAAAGATGGAATTGAAGATATTGTAACAAATTTGTATACGAATTTTTCTACAGGAAATATTCGCCTTTTAATCGGAGCAATAAATGGAATTCAAATTTATGGTAATAGTAATATTATTAATGACGGTAGTACAGTATCGAGTTCAACGAATATGACCGATATGGGAGTTGTTTCTACACTTGCTCCGGTTACTAAAATTTTTACGTTAACTAATTCAGCTGCCGACTCATTGATAGTTACCGGAGTTACGTTCACCGGACTTAATGCCGCTGAGTTTAACGCGAATGAAAATATTTTTCCAATTATAATTCCTGATAGCGGATCGGTCAACTTGAAAATAACATGTACGACAAACGTTACCGGTGTAAGGAATGCAACAGTGCATGTCAATAATTTCGTTTGTGTTACAAACGATTATGATTTTGCGATTAAAGCAACAGGTATAGTTGCTAATGTTCCGGATTATCCTTCTATTATTGTTTCCGAGAGAAGTGATACAACTGTAGCACCCTTATCGACTCCTGTGAATGCAATTCCCTTAATTGTATCCGCTCCTTCTTCTTTTAATGGAGTTCTGACTATAAATCAATCAACAGGTATAATTCAGGTAACTAATCCGGGTCCAATAGGAGTATATAATATTAATGTTTCTTATCAGACAATGACGAAATCATTTCAGCTGACTGTAATGCCGCCCAATTGTGCAACTTCCTTTACCTTAAGTTCAACAATTAGTTCAGGAAACCTACCGTCTTCTGTAGCAATATTAGATTTTAATGGTGATGGTAAACAAGATATTGCTATTGGTAGAATGTTTGAAGATCCATCCAATTACACGGAAGTTAAATTCGGAAATGGATTAGGAAGTTTTTCCTCTTCCTATAATATACCTGCTGCAGGAGCTGTAAGCAGTATTGCTGTGAGCGATTTTAATAACGACGGATTTCAAGACATTGCAGCTGCACTTTATAATCAAAATGCAGTTCGAATTTCACAGGGAAACGGAAGCGGGGCATTGATTAATTCGTTTTTGGTAAGTGTTAGCAGTAATCCGGGTGATATTGCTATTGCCGACTTCAATAAAGACGGATGGGTTGATTTTGTAACGGCAAATCCATTGACCAATAATTTATCTATCCGACTTGGTACTAGTTCCAATACATTTACTTCTATCAGCGATATTACAGTAGGCACAGCACCTAAGCAACTTGCCATTGGTGATTTAAACATGGATGGTAATTCTGATATCACAGTTACTAATGGAGGTTCGTCAAGTGTTTCAGTTTTATTCGGAAATGGAAATGGTACATTCACCTTAAGCGCAACTTTAAATACTTCATTAGGACCTCAAGGAATTGTTATAATGGATTATAACAATGATGGTAAACCTGATATTGTTGTAGCGACAACGACTTCTCATGTTTTAAACAGCTATTCGAACAATGGCGTAGGAGGATTCCCTTCAACCGGATATGATCCGAACACAAATGACATATATGATCTTTGTGCAGGAGACTTCAATGGTGATGGTTTAACAGACGTTTTGGGGACAAATAAAACTAGTTCATTTATCTCACTTTTTAGAAGTAATGGAACTTATTTATCCAGCACGGCTACTTACATCTCAAATGGTACAATAGCTATCGCAATTGGCGACTTTGATTCTGACAATATAGTTGATTTTGTATCTGCAAGTACTGATAATAATAATGTTCTCGTTAATTTGGGAGTAAGAAGTTCTGTGACAGTGGCAGGTAATTATTCAAGTATTATCGATGGAAGTACTACAGTTTCCGCAACTAATTTTACTGATTTTGGAACGGTTAATTATGGAGAATACTCAGATCATCTTTTTTATGTTCAAAATAATGGATATGCTGATATCAGTATAGACAGCATCCGTATTACCGGTACGATCCCATCAGCATTTAATTTAATTGATACAGGTAATCTGGGTATTTTACAGGCAGGGTATTGGTCCGGTTTTACAATTAATTGCCTGAATGCAACTGTAGGTAATTTTACGTCGACAGTACACGTTTATTTTACGAGCTGTGGTATACCGGGTGATTATGATTTTGCTATTCATGTTAACAAATTAGGAGGTCCGGCTTTAGCACTTTATGAGGATATAACTGTTGTGACAGGACAAGATACATCAGTTGTCCCAATTCTTCCTCCATTGGGAATTAGCACCTTAACAGCAACAACAAATACAAATTTTACGGGGGTTCTTACCGCTGATCCCATAACGGGAATTGTAAAAATTTCCAATGCAAAGCGCGAAGGGGTATATTTAATAACAGTGCAGAGTGGCAGTATACTAAGAACATTTAATTTAACCATAAGCAATCCACTTTGCAGTCAGGCCGGTTTTAAATTTGCCGCAACAACAACAGGTGGTACACGACCTTATGGTATTGCAATCGGTGATTTTAACGAAGACGGCTTTCAGGATCTTGTAACGGCAAATTTTAATTCAGCTGATATTTCTATTCGTTATGGTGATGGAGTAGGTGGATTCGCATTTGCGTCTCCTTTGACAGCCGGTAACAGTGCAATAGCTGTTGCTGTTGGTGATTTTAACGGAGATGGTAATCAGGATATTGCAACTGCCGTCTCGGGTTCTGCTTTGGTTTCAACTCGTCTAGGAAATGGTTCAGGTAGTTTTGGTTCTGCCGGCAGTTTCAGTGTTGGAAGTTCCCCATACTCAATTGCAACCGGCGATTTTAATAAAGATGGTAAACTCGATATTGCAACGGCGAATCAAACTTCAAATACTGTTTCTATAAGACTGGGTAGTGGTACAGGAACATTTACAGGCACCACTGAAATTTCTGTCGGAACTTCTCCACGTTCGGTTGCAATTGGTGACTTTAATAACGATGGAAATCCTGATTTCGCTACGGCAAATTATTCTTCAAACACTGTTTCAATTCGGCTTGGAAATGGTGCCGGTGCTTTTAGTGGATCTACAAACATTAGTGTTGGAACCAATCCGACATCTGTTTCAATCAGTGATTTTAATAGCGACGGAATTCAGGATTTTGCGGCTGCAAATTACAATTCAAATACGGTTTCAATTCGGTTGGGTAATGGGACAGGTCTCTTTACCGGAAGCACAAACCTTACTGTAGGAAGTAAACCATTTAATATTGCAGCAGGTGATTTTAATGGAGATGGAAAACAAGACGTTGCTGTAACTAACCAATTATCAAATACAGTTTCGCTTTGCATAGGAAACGGAACAGGATCCTTTACAGTAATGCCGGGTTTGGATGCGGGAGCAGAACCTTATACACTCGCTGTTGGTGATTTTAATAAAGATGGTCGTCAAGACTTAGCCATTACAAATTATACTCCAAATAATGTTGTGATCAGACTCGGCAAAGATGATGGTCTTCGTCTGACATCTAATGGAAATAATATTCCTGACGATAGCACTGCTTATTCAATTTCTAACAACACGGACATGAGTTTCGTTCCTCTTGGCACACAGGTGACAAAAACGTTTACCATTCAAAATAATTCACTTTTTACAAATACCATACAGTCAATTACATTGAGTGGGTCAAATACCTCACCATTCAGTATTTCCGGAATTTCATTGCCTGTTAATTTGATAGCCGGAGCAAGCACTACTTTTAGTATTGTTTTCGCTCCTACAATTCAGGGCTTTTATTTTGCTCATTTGCAAATACAACATGGAAGTTGTCAGGCAGGTTCGTTTGATGTTGACTTAAGAGGTACAGGAGGCCTTCCTACCCTGGGCTCATATCCGGCCGCTTCTGTTGTTACAAGTTCGAGTATTGCTATAATTCCTGCAACGGCACCAACACTTGTAACGGCTTTAACTGCAAGTACAACACCTGACTTTAAAGGAATTATTACAGCCGACCCGTCGACAGGTGTTATAAAAATTACAAATGCTAAACCGGCCGGTATTTACACTGTGAAAGTGGCTGTTGGAAATACGGTTGTACAGACGTTTATTTTAACCGTAGTTAAGCCAGCATGTAGCGCAGGTATATTCAGAAATTCAACAAGTACGATTACTACTACTTCGAGTTATCAATATAATTCTGCTATCGGAGATTTTAATAATGACAATAAGCAAGACCTTGCTTTGCCCAATCTATTATCCGACTCAATTACGATCCGTATGGGCGATGGCTTAGGAGGATTTTCGGTCACAAAAAAAGTATCAGTTGGTCATTTTTCCAGATTTATTGCAATTGGCGATTTCAATGGGGATGGCAAACAAGACTTCGTAAGTGCAAATACAAGTACTAATACCGTTTCTATTCGCATCGGTGATGGTGCCGGTAATTTCAGCGGAACATCTGAAGTTTCAGTTGGAAGTGGACCTGTTTCGATAGTACTGGCTGATTTTAATAATGACGGATACCAGGATTTCGCAACCGTTAATGAATTGGGAAACAATGTAACGATCGGACTTGGAAACGGATCAGCAGGTTTCAGCATATCCGGAAATATTTCTGTTGGAACACTTCCTGAGTCAATTGAAACAGGCGATTTCAATTCAGACGGTAAAATTGATTTAGCAGTGGCCAATTACAACTCGTCTACTGTTTCCATTTTGCTTGGAAATGGAAGCGGAGGATTTGCGGTGAGTAATTTAACGGTCGGAACAAATCCAAATTCAGTGACAGTAGGTGATTTTAATAAAGATGGAAAACAAGACCTTGCCATTTCAAACAAGACATCTAATTCTGTATCGGTAAGACTTGGAAATGGTTTAGGTGGTTTTTCAGGTTTTGAATTGACCGGATTTAATTCGCCGGTCAATGTTACAGTAGGTGATTTTAATGGTGATGGATCTCAGGATCTCTGCGTTTCACTGTATAGTAACCAACAAGCATCTGTTATACTTGGAAATGGTTCAGGCGGATTTAACGGAGGAACAGTTACGAATATTTCAGCCCTTACAAATTTTGTAACAATTGGAGATTTTAATAACGACAATATACAAGACCTGGTAGCTGCCAACTCAGGAACTATCAGTATCAGACTTGGAGTTGATTCACCTGCAATAGTGCGTGGAGGATTAAATTCTATTATTGACGGCAGCACGACATTGTCTACGACACATAATACTGATTTTGGAAGTGTTCCAACAGGTAATACTGTTGTTAAGGATTTTTATTTTGAAAATTTAGGCGCCGATACGTTAATTCTTAATGGCATTTCATTAACAGGTTTAAGTGCCGGTGATTATACATACTCCGGAATAATATTTCCATATACACTTCAAGGAGACTCATCCGTTAAGTTTAGTGTAGCATTTACTCCTCAAGCCGGGGGAGTGAGATCTGCAACGGTACACATTAGCTTCTCGCAATGCTCATTAGTGGATTATGATTATTCGATAGGAGGGGTAGGTGTAATTCAATCATTAGGAACATACTCAGATACAACGGTAGTAGCGGGTAATAGTGTTTCATTGCTGCCCAATGCCCTGCCAGCCGGATTTACAAAATTAACTGCGATTACTTCAACAGGTTTTACAGGTATAATTACTGCTGATCCCGTTACAGGATTGGTGCGTGTTTCAGATGCAAAACCTGCAGGAATTTATTTGGTAAAATTATATGCGACGGGGTTTGTGATCCGGACTTTTACATTGACCGTAACCAATCCGGTTTGTAGTCAGGGTTATTTAAACGGCACAAACAATATTTCACTCGGATCGCAGCCAAACTCCATCAAAGCAGGAGATTTTAATAAAGATGGTAAAATAGATTTTGTCACCGCAAATTATGTTGCCAATATTACTCAAGTAAGTTTAGGTGACGGTCTTGGCGGGTTCGGTTCAGTTACAAGCTACACGACCTTAACGAATCCTTCCGGTTTGGCCATCGGTGATTTGAATGGTGATGGCAATCAGGATTTCGCTACTGCAAATAATTCAGGAACGGTCTCAATGCGTTTTGGTAATGGTTCAGGAGGCTTTACTTCCCCGAATAGCGTAACTGTTGAAGCAAATGCAAGGAAAATTGCAATAGGAGATTTTAATAATGATGGTCGGCAAGATTTTATCACTACAAGTAATTCCAGTGCAAACGTTACGGTTAGAGTAAACGACGTGAATGGTAATTTCGTCAATCCGGTTTCATTTCCTGCTTATTTATTTGTTGGTGGAAATTTGGGAGATATTGTTATTGGGGATTTCAATAAGGACGGAAATCAGGATTTTGCTGCCGGTGGTTTCCAAAATTCAAGTGTGTATTTAATGTTTGGAGATGGCCTTGGAAATTTTTCCGGAACATTAAATTTTCCTGTAGGAAATTTTCCCGGTGAATTAGCCATTGCTGATTTGAATAATGATGGCAATCAGGATTTACTTGTTGCCAACACCGGTGCTACAACAGTATCCGTTTTAATAGGAAATGGAATAGGCGGTTTTTCCTCAAATAATTTTTTTAATTTAGGTGTGCGAGCGGATAACTTATCTGTTGGAGACTTCAATGGTGATGGAAAACAAGACATGGTTGTTTCAAATTATCAAGCGAATAAAGCAACACTGTGGTTAGGAAATGGTGTGGGAAGTTTTAATGGATCATCAGTAATCACTACCGGCACTGCACCTATTCAGTCCATGACAGGTGATTTCAACAGAGATAGCATTCTGGATATAGCCATGCTGAATAATGGCTCAAATAATGTCTCAATTCGTTTAGGGCAAAAAACAAGTTCGAGTGTAACAGGAAACGGATTTACTATCGTTGATGGAAGTGCTGCCGTTTCGATTATTAATAATACTGATTTGGGTTCTGTAAATATTAATACGCCATTATATAAATTGTTTCGAATAAAAAATCCAAGTGCTTCAATTGTCATTGTAAATAGTTGCACTTTCACCGGAGCAAGTCCAACAATGTTTAAGGATTCAGCGATAACTTATCCAATAACAATTAATGCGGGTGACTCATTGTCGTTTTATATACGTTATAAACCAACTACCGGAGGAATACATAATGCAATTGCACATATTAATTTAACTGAATGTGGAGTAGTTGACTACGATTTTGCTATTCGAGGAACGTCAATATGTACAAATCCTGCTTTTTCAAGTTGTCCTTCGACGCAAACAGTTTTTGCCGGGGCAGGATTGTGTTCTGAAATAGTCAACTATGTTGCTTCAACGACAGGAAGTCCTGTTCCTTCGTTATCGTATCAATTTAGTGGAGCGACTTCCATGACTGGTACCGGAAGTGGATCCGGATCTGTATTTAACCGGGGAACAACAAATGTTGTGCTTACTGCAAATAATGGTTGTTCAACCTCAAATTGTTTATTCACCATTACTGTGGTCGCAGATACAAACGATAATAATGTATGCACTATCGATGCTTGTAATTTAATAAGCGGAATGGCTATACATACACCGGTTACTATTGATGATTCCAATGCATGTACGTTAGATGCTTGTGATGCTTTAAACGGGGTGTCGCATATACCCGTAATCATTGATGATGGGATTATCTGTACAACTGATGCATGCGATCCTGTAACGGGTATTTCACATTTATTAGTATCTGAAATCTGTGGAAACGGAATTGATGATGATTGTAATGGCTTAATAGATGAAAGATGCAATGAGGTATTGAATATTAAATTATTTATACAAGGATTTTATCTGGGTAACAATTTAATGCGTGCAACAATTGATGAGAGCAGTTATCCGTTAATATGTGACACCTTGGAAGTTGAGTTGCGCAGTGCTTCAAGCCCCTTTAACATTTTATTCTCTGATAAAAGATTACTGAACATTAGCGGAGAGTGTAGTTTTTTATTTCCGTATAGTGTTTTGGGAAACAGCTATTATATTGTTACAAGACATAGAAATGCGATTCAGACATGGAGTTCTTCACCCATTTATTTTAGTGATTCGATTATGAATTATTCATTTGCCGATTCTATGCAGCAAGCATTTGGAAATAATCTCTTCGATTTAGGTGATGGAAATTATTCTCTTTGGAGCGGCGATATTAGTAACAATGCAACAAATACTTATGGAATTCAAGATGGCTTAATCGATATGAGAGATTACAATTACATGGAATTGAATGTTTATTCAACTATAATTGGCTATACTCCTGCAGATTTAACCGGGGATGGAATAGTTGAATCTCTAGATTATGTTTTTATGGAAAATGCATTTTATTTTATGATAGCTACAATTCATCCTTAAAAAATGTAATAATAATGTAGCTGCTTTTTCATTTATTTTCCTTGTTTAAGGTATCTAAATGGGTATTTTTAATTATTTCAGCTAATATTTAAATTAATTTTTATTACAATTTTAACCACATTTGCTGAGGCCATATATTTTTTCTATATTCGAGATTATAAAATTTCCATTTTATTATTCATTATTCTCTACTCTAATTTTAAAATTAATTTATCATGAATATAAAAGTACTTTCCTTATTTATTCTCCGGTTATTTTTTCTTTTCTGTTTGGGAAATAAATCTTTCAGTCAAACGAATCCTGCCGCTCAATCACTGCCTTATTCGCAAAATTTTACCTCATTATTAGCTACCTCTACTTCCTATCCTGCAGGATGGCAAGGATGGAATCTAGCTACTACAGGTACGTCAACTGCATTTCGTTTAACTTCACCGCTTTCTGATGTTAGTCTTGCAGCATCCAGTACCGCTGCTACAACTGTTACAGGAATACATAACTACAATGGTAAAGTTGGACTACTGGCCAATAATACAACAGGAGATCCGGCCTTATGTTTAAGTATTGTAACAACAGGCCGGTTTACTGTGCTGGTGAATTTCGATATCATGACTATCCGAAATCCATTCCTTACTGGTTCAAACACCAGAATAAACCAAGTTGATATTCAATACAGAGTTGGCACAACCGGAAATTTTATATCGTTCTCCGGAAGTGCAAATGGCATATATCAAAATAACACCGTTAATCAGACAACCGCTGTAACTACTCCTCAGAATTCATTGGCAAAATCATTTACACTTCCTGCCGCTTGTAATAACCAGCCGGTGGTGCAAATTAGATGGGTACAACGTGATTTCAGTGGTACTTTGGGTACTGACCGACCCAGCTTTGCTGTCGATAACATTTCTATTTGTCCATCATTCTTAACTCCAACTATTGTAATCACCGGACCAACGGGCGCCTGTTCAGGTTCCGGAACTATATTTTCAGCTACGATAACAAATGGAGGAACTGCACCTACATATCAATGGAAAAAAAATGGAGTAAATGGTGGAACAAGTACTCCAACAATAACTTTAAACAATCTTGTTCCGGGAGATGTAATATCCTGTGTGCTTACTTCCAATTTAACTTGTGTTACTTCTTTAACTGCTACATCAAATTCCATTACTATGGTGGCGGTAAATTCACCTCCTGTCATTTCCGGCGCAACTATTTCTCATGTGTCATGTCCGGGAATTCGAAATGGTTCAATTGATATTAATATCAGTGGAGGAACTCCGCCTTATTCTGTATTTTGGGATACTACAAACATTCAAAACGGACCCGTATATGGAGTAACAGTTGCCACAAAAACTGCTGCAAGTCCATTGTTCGGACAAGGTTTTTCTGTCGGTTATGTTATAGATGGTATAGAAGGGAAGGAATTATTTTTAACAAAAGGAATCACCTATTCATTTAGTGTTTTAACGGCCGGACACCCTTTTCATATTTCAACAGATAATGTGGGAGGGAATTCTACTTTTATTGTATCTAGTGGACAAACCGGTGCACCAACGCAAAGTGGTACTGTAACATTTACTCCAAACAATACTCATCCATCTTTACTTTATTACCCTTGTCAGTTTCATCAGTTCATGGGTTGGAAAATAAATTTGCAAAATGGTTATAACATTGAAGATCCTGCAAATCTGAAACCCGGAATTTATTCTGTAATTGTAAGAGATGCAAACGGCTGTACCGCTACCGGACAATACACCGTTAATCAACTTCCCTCAACTTTAAGTTTGTCTACTGTAGTCAATAATTTAACGTGCGGATTACCCAATAATGGATCTATAGATCTTACTGTTTCCGGTGGAAGCCCTCCTTATGGTATCAATTGGGATATTGATAATAAAATTAATGGAACTAACTTTGGTGTTATGGTGGCAGCTAAGACCTCCAATCATCCTTATTTTGGGTTGGGGAGTCTCTCTGCATTTTATATTGATGGCGAAGAAGCTAAAGAGTTAAATTTAGTCAGAGGTCTGCAATATTCTTTCAATGTAATGAGTCCCGGCCATCCGTTTCACATTTCGACAGATAATATTGGAGGTAATTCAACCAATATAGTCACTTCAGGACAAACAGGAGCTCCCAATGACAATGGATTCGTCACCTTTACCCCAAACAATTCGCATCCGCCATTGTTAAAATATGTTTGCGCTGTTCATCAGTATATGGGATATAACATAAATATTTCGGATGGGTTAAACGATGAAGATCCCCAAGGGCTTTCTGAAGGTATATATTCAGTTGCTGTTACAGATGCAAACGGATGTTTAGCAACGACGAGTAGTACTGTAAATGCCGGCGGTGTAGCTGTTGAATTAGCTGTGAATAATACAACTGATGCTACTTGTTTTGGGTCGGCTGATGGATCAATTGATTTAGCACCATCTTCCGGTACTCCTCCTTATGTAATATCCGGAACCGGACCTGTGTTTTCTGTAATTGCAGGTTCTAAAAATCATTCTCATCCTCAATTTGGTGCCGGAAGTGCTAATGGATACATAATTGATGGAGTGCAAGGAAAAGAATTAACATTAATTCGAGGCATCACTTATACTTTTTCCGTGCTTGCACCCGGACATCCATTCTTTATCTCAACAAGTATTGTTGGTGGTCCTGCAAATCTTGCATCTGAAGTAACACAAGGCGTAGTAAATAGCATGGTAACTGCCGGAGATTTGTTTTTCACTCCCGATGCTTCACACCCAAATTTGCTTTATTTTCAATGTGGAGCACATAGTAGAATGGGTTGGAAAATAAATATCGTGAATCAATTGCCAGGAGGAGATTTAGCAAACTGTATGTCAGGAAATTATTCTCTTACGGCATTCGATAATATTGGCTGTTCAAGTCCGCAAGTGAATGTTTTTATTTCTGAACCTGCTGCTAATGTTTTTTATTATGATGGAGATATTGATACTTATGGTTTAATTACAGAATCTGCACTTGGATGTACACCACCACCCGGTTTCGTTTCTAACAATTTGGATTGTAATGATGCAAATGCTTCAATCCATCCGGGAGCCATCGAAATTTGTAATGGTATTGATGACAACTGTAATTCAATAGTTGATGATAGTCCGAACTGCTTAATTAGTTTTAATATTAAATTATTCATTGAGGGCTTTTACATTGGAGTAAGTCAAATGAATGCTTCAATCGATCCAATTGGTTCACCGGGGATTTGTGATACTGTGATAATTCAGTTAGCAAGAGATGTGATTCCATATGATATCCTTTTTGCTGATACCGGATTAATTTTGACCAACGGTAATGGGGTATTTGAATTTCCTGCAAATGTTGCCTCCAATAGTTATTACATAGTTGTACGTCACCGCAGTGGTTTGGAAACATGGAGTGCCAATCCTGTAACTTTAACATCGAACGGAACTTTTGATTTTACAATTGGACAATCTCAAGCATACGGTAATAATTTAGTAGAAACTTATGATAACATGGGTTGGGCTATTATCAGCGGAGATATTTCTGATGCCGGAAGTTCTTTGGTAGGTATTCAGGATGGTTTAATCGAGTCTCAGGATTATGGGGATTTAGAAAATGCCCTTTATGGTGTTTTACAAGGATACGTCTTTGAAGATATAACCGGAGATAGAATAGTTGAGTCGTCTGATTATTCATTAATTGAAAATAATGTTTCATTCATCCGAATAGTTATGCGCCCTTAAAAGTAAGAAGGAAAGCTAATAAAGCTTTATGCATTTTAAATTGCCTTTAAAACCACCTGAGGGGCATTTTAAAATTCATAAAGCTTTTTTTTTGAATTTTAATGAATGTTGAAACTGTAAGATTTATCTTTTTATTTCAAAACTGAAATTCTAAATTAATGTAAACCTAAAGGATGGATTATTATATAAATCCGGAATTTAAATAGGTTTAATTATTATTAAAAAATCATGAGAAATAAAATTCAGCTAAGGAATGTACTTAGACAAAGGCTTGCTTTTGCTACCTTGTTTACGCTTATTGTAGGATCAGGCATTTTCCTAACATTGTTTTTTGGAAACAATAAAAAATTAGTTGCCGCTGTTAACGGCGATATCAGGTCGATATCTTCCGGGAATTGGACTAATCTGGCCATCTGGCAAAAGTACAATGGTAGTACATGGATAGCAGCGACTTCTGTTCCTTCAAATGGAGATAATACAATAACCATTCAAAGCGGGCATACCGTTACTATTAATGCAGCATTAACAGTCGATCAGATTGTTGTAGAGTCGGGAGCTATTCTCGATTTGCCTACCGGTATTATTCTTAGTTTGAGAAAAACCACTGCACCGGATTTAAAAGTCTATGGTATATTCAAAAATGCCGGTACTGTTTCGATAACTGCCGGAACAAATATTACCTACTATAGTGGAGGGTCCTATCGGCATAATTTCACTACATCAGCGGGAACAATTCCTGCAGGTGTATGGAATTCCGGGTCAACTTGTGAGATTTATGGCTATACAACAAATGCAGGAATTCCAAGCGGTCTAAACCAGACATTCAGTGACCTAAAATGGAATTGCGCTTCACAAACAGTGAATGTAAATTTTGGCGGAGGACTTACTTCTTTTACCGGAAATTTTATTGTTCAATCAACCGGATCTGCTGAATTACAAATGGCTAGTAGTAATTATACATTGAATTTTACAGGTAATTTAACCTTAAACGGTGGCACATTAAATTATAATATTGCTTCTACTAAAACAATTACGATAAATCAAACCGGCGATTTATTCGTTAATGGAGGAGTGTTGAATTTTTCTTCCGGGAATTCTTGTACGGGAAATTGCAACATCACAGGTAATTATGTTCAAACCGGCGGGACTTTTAATTTAGGACAAGGCAATTCTTCTACAACAGCTATTAATATCTCCGGAGATTTTACACACAATGGAGGAACATTGTCAACTACAGGAACAAGTTCAGTTGGTCAAGTGGTTTTCAATAAATCCGGAACTCAAACTTATTCATCTTCGGGAAATACCGTAACAGGTAGTGTCGACTATACAATTAGTAGTGGTTCAACATTAAATTTGGGAACCAGTGCATTGTTTGGAAGAAATTTCACTCTTGCCAGTGGAGGAGAGATTGGTATTGGTTCTTCAAACGGAATTACATCTTCCGGTTCTTCAGGAAATATTCAAGTTAGCGGAACAAGAACTTATAATGCAGGAGGGTATTATTTATATAATGGTACAGAAGCCCAGGTTACAGGAAATGGTTTGCCTGCGACAATTAACAAATTAACTATTAATAATGGCAATTACCTTACGTTAACGAATAGCACTTCAGTAAGTAATATTTTAAATCTGGTAAACGGAAGAATACTCACAGGAAATAATGAGGTTCATGTAACAAACACTTCCTCAACAGCCATCACGGGTGCATCTGTAAATTCAGTTGTCGTAGGAAATTTAAGGAGAACAATTTCATCAAGCGGAACATTTGCTTTCCCTGTTGGGTCATTAGTCAGCTATGAATTAATGAATGTTACCACCACGGGAGTGACAGGATGTACAAGTATGACAGCTTCATTTGTGAATGCAGTAACGAATGATACAACATATCCATTAACAGCTGTAGTAAGTGGTGTAGATATGACTGAAATGCTGGATCATGGATATTGGTCCCTTTCTCCGAATAGTTCGCTTACCGGAGGAACATATGCCGTTCAGTTAAATGAAACAGGATTCTCCAACATGCTTTCAAACGGAACAATTTATAGTATTCTAGTTCGAAACGATGCTACTTCATCATGGCAATCGATAGGTACACATAACGATAATACACAAAGTGTAAGTGGAGGTACAGTTATTGCTTATCGTTCCGGATTAACTTCATTCTTTCAATATGGTATTGCATTAGGCGATTTTCCAACGCTTTCCAATCCATCCCTTATTAGTGGAACCGCCGGTGCAGTAGGTGCAACGTACTTGTTTCAGGATGCATTGCGAGGGATTGATCTTTGGACTAAAATAACAAGTATTTATAACGGAGCAACCCTTTCCGATATTGATAACGCTGCAATTGGGTATAATGAATCTTTTCAACCGTTTATTAATTTCCCTGCAGGTAAAGAGTCTTATATTGAATGGGAAATCAGATTCAAAAAAGCAAATACAAGTATTGACACTACATTGAAAAAAGTTTCCGCCACCGGTGTGGATGTTGATGGCGGTACAAATATCCGTGAGTTTATTGTTGCTACGATGCCTACGAGCTATTCATTGGATCCGGCTACCGACTTAACGATGACGAATGACAGCGGAAGGTATAAGGCATTAGGCCCTACTTATAGCATTGCAAATATTGATACTTCCTATCATCAAATCATGTATCAGCTAAACTATAATAATGTAAATACATTACTTTACAGAACCGGTGCTGTCAATACTTCTGCATCTACTCAAACCCGCCAGACTTCATTATATTTCCGTTCATTCCTGATAGGATCAGCTGTATTTGCCTTACCTATTGAGTTGTTGGAATTTAAAGCAAATCTCCAAAACAAGAAAGTGCTGCTCAGTTGGTCAACAGCTTCCGAAACCAATAACGACTATTTTACTATTGAACGATCTGTCGATGGAATTAATTTTAAATCTGTTTTAACAAAAAGAGGTGCCGGCAATAGTACGTCCCGTAGAAATTATGAAGCAATTGATGATAATCCAATCGAAGGACAATCCTATTACAGACTCAAACAAACCGATTTCGACGGAAAATTCACATACAGTGAGATAAGGGCAATTAATAATAAAGATATGTCGATTAACGAAGAGCTTTCGGTAAATAGCATTGCTCCAAATCCATTTGATTCGGACCTGGAGATTGAATATACCATGAAATCTAAAGGGAATGTCGGAATTACTTTGTTAAGTGCGGATGGAAAAGTAGTTGAGAGAAAAAAGATTAAAGCAGATGAAGGTAGTAATCGATACAAATTTGAGAATCCACAAAATATTAAACCAGGAACATACTTTGTAGTTGTTGATTACGAAGGACAAAGGGTAACACGAAAGATTATTAAAAACTAATTTCTGCTGTTAACTGCAATGCAGTTATAATTTAAAGAAAGTAATTAGACCCATTTCTGAATTTTAATTAATAAAATTCAGAAATGGGTCTTTATGTTTTTAGAAATGTGATTAATTTTTCTCGGATTGAACACCGCAATTCTGACCTTCCGGAATCTCGGAAATTCTGAATTCTGTCGTGTCGAAAAATTTTGGTTTTAGATCTCCCGGTTTTATTTCTGATACTAGCAACGTATATGTTTCGTTGGTTTTCTTATTGAGTGATGTTAGCTTTAATATCATTCCTTTCACGTTTGTTGAGAAATACCAGTCTCCTGCACGTACATATTCACTTGCCATTCCGCAATGACTAAGAAGTTTATATAAGCCGGCTAAATTAAATTTTAGTTGGTCTGTTACCCATGCTTCCGCAATAAAATCGCCGCTTTCCAGTATTATTTTCTTGCACGAGTATCCTTCAATGATTTCTTTAATTTGGGTTTTCTTTAAAATTATATTTTTTTCCTCCGTGGTATCTTTAAACATTTTTGCCGCTCGAATAACAGTTCCTTGTTTGACTTTATTGTATTCCATCAACATCATCCAGGTACTATCTGCCGGATTAAATACTATGCGTTTACTTACTCCTTTCAGTTTCATTTCATCCTGAATCTCCATAGCCATCTGGATGCCTTTATCATTGCTTCGGATATTCCAGAGCATCGGATAGTCTTTTATAAGCTCGGATTTTTGAAAAGAAAGAAGAAAGCTTCCTAAAAAAAGATGTTGCGCTATTGTTGAGTGAGAGAGAAAAATAAAGCAAATGAATAAGCTACCTCTCATATTTGTTCTTTATTTGAAAAACGATTATTCTGTTTAAGTTATTTTCATAAACAGAATAATCGTAGTGAAAATTATTTTAATAAAATAATTTTTTCTGAAAATTTGCTTCCGTTTTTCAACACATTGACCATGATAAATTCAGCACTGATATTTCCAAGGTCTTTGACAAACATTTTTCCGGTGTTGAAATCTTCTTTCAATATTAATTTTCCGATTGGATCATAAATACTGATTTGCGAATTTTCTGTTGCATTTGCAAACTTCACATACAAATTATTTCCGGACGAATAAATGCTGATGGAACTATTAGCTAATTCACCAAGTCCTACGTGTTGTACAGTTACCGATTGAGTTATTGATGCTGAGCAACCATTCGCATCTGTAACAGTAAAGGTAACCGGATATGTCCCATCAGTAGGGAAAGCATAAGATGGATTTTGAGTATTGGAAGAATCACCCGTACCGAAATCCCAATGATAAGACACAATGTTTCCTGCCGAAGTATTGGTGAATTGAACAGCAAGACCTGTGGCGGAAAAACTAAATGCACTTAAAGGAGCACTTATAGTTACATTAACAGGAATCGGAAAACTAGAACAAGGTAATTCCTGAACCTCCCAATCATAGAGGTAGTAGTAATATACAGCAGGATTCGTAGTTGAATTGGAACTTGTAATAGAAACAAGACCGCTTATTGTATAAGGATAACTTGCTCCGGAAGAGTTTCGAAATAAATTAGAACCTGCCGTCACTCCGATTTCATAGTTGCCAGGCGTTTGAATGTCGAAATTTAATTGAACACGGCTTTGACCATTTGGAATATTCACATTGAGTGATTGGATGAGCTGTCCGGTTGATCCATAAAGATTAACCGTTCTGTTCGCAATACCGCTTGCATCAACCCAAACTGATTTGAGGCGCATTGGCGCAATGGTCGTGAATCGCAATTTTCCTTCAAAGCCGGTATTGTGATAGCCACCGCTTCCAAATGAAGTATTTGTTGGACCGACTTGTTGAAGCGCAGTAGGAGTAAATTGGGATAACCGATAAGTCGTATTCGAAGTTAAGGCCGGTGTATTAAAGGTTGCACCCGTAAATAAAAGGTTATCATTTGAATCATACCAGTTTGCTTCATTTCCTGAAAGCAAGTTGGCGGTTAACGTTGTAGAATTTCCATTGCAAATTAGAGTATCACCTGAATAGGTTGGTGCAGCAGGAAAACTAATAGTTATGTAGGAGGTTCGGACTAAACTATCTACGCCAATAGTATTGGTTACTTTGAGTTTTACGGTAAAGGTTCCCGGTGTAGTATACGTGTGAATTGGATTCTGTATATTGGATGTATCTCCGTCGCCAAAATTCCAGCTCCATGATTGCGGAATATCTGTTGAGAGATCGCTAAAGTGTATGGTGCCAAAGCAAGAATTTGTTATGTCGGCTTGAAAATCTGCCGAAGGAGCGTTTGTCGGAATCTGACAAAGTGGGGGAAGATCAAATCCTTCTGTTTCATCACCAGCAACATTGGCATCGCCTTGTAAAGCATCATATCCCATTCCTCTGCGTGCAAATACTTCCCAAATGAGACATTTGTGAACTCCTCCATATAAATTATCATCTGCTAAAAGAATTGCATCGCGCCCATCAAGAAATCCGGGTCCACAGGGTTGTAGTTTCATTCCTTCCATTACCAATGATAAAGTGATGTTGTTACCGGACGTTCCATTGATCCAGTCGGGATCAAATCCAAACTGATCAATAAATGCCCAATTCATATCCCATAAAACAGTACACCAGATTTCACCGATATCGTGAACCTCTGTGCTTTGAGAAGTGAATCCATAGGTTTCCGGATCTATAGCCATGTCGGTTGAGTATGGATATCTTCTAATACCAAGTCCGTTAGCCGGTTGTCCTAACGCAAACGTGCCAATGCCACGAGGATCAATTCCAGCATCACCCGGTTGAATGGAAAACATCAGTCCAAAGAAATCGCTCCATCCTTCTCCACCTTGTTCGCCATTGAATAGACAATTTGAGTTGTTTGGTCCTCCGGTAAGACGATTAGAAACACCGTGACCAAATTCATGTATGACGATTCCATTATCAAACGATCCATCCAGGTCTACTGCAGTAGTTGGTGGAGGATTTAGTGTAGCATTTACTGTTGCTCCACCTGCGATTGCATTCTTTAAAATATTTCCATCTGCAAGTGAAATCATCTCAGATGGGATGGAAGGGTTAACAGTGCCTGCGCCCATGGAGAAAATCGCGCCGGCAGAGTTATTTATTACTAAAACTGCAATGGCACCTTCGTTCTCTGCTGCAAATACTTTATCGGAAAAATTACACGTGCCTCTGTCGATTAATACTATTTTACCGGCTAAAGAAGCTCCATTAATAATTGGTTCGCAAGCATCGGTAATTACTCCGGTGCCGTCATCTACTATTGCCAGGTTTCCTGTTACCGGTGAAGAAATGCCAGGACCAAATCCGGCTTCAACAGCAGCATAATTTCCTGCAATTGTTCCCGGACTGTTAACCGTTAATACAGATTGAACGGCCCCTGACCAAAGATACATTTGCATTCTTCCATTTTGTCCATCATCAGGCGTGGAGAAATTTGCATTGTTGGTTCCGCCTCCATCCTGGCATTCGGCAAGAACATAATCTAATCCCTGACCTTGACCTGAGTAATTCGTTTCCTGAAAATTTCCCGATGCTTCATCAAAACCATAATGATACAGGATGTCGTGAACCATATTATTGACATAAAATAAATTGGTAATTGATGCATCCAGATAATTGATGGCGGGCTGTGAAAGATTGGCAGGAAAGTCAAATAAAAGCGGTGCACCACCATCCGGCGAAGATCCGGGTGCATCAACGTTTGCGATATCGTCGTATGCATGTACATTATTTCCTCTGGTGATGGTATATTCAGCTCCTGCGCTGCCGTTAGTGTCATGCCAACCATAAGGCGATGCAGTGGCATCAGATGGATCAGGAACTAATGTGGAAGGCCCGAAGTTTGGGGATTCTGCAGGAAGTGCAAATACTCTGTAAGAAGGAACAGAAGAGGAAAGGTTTGAAGAACCGGAAGTAGAATTTGTTGCCACAGGAGTAATCGGCGAACTTGTATTTGCAGTAAATGAATTTCCTGTTCCTCCACCAAAATCGCAATGAGTTGTCCAGTCGTTTTTCTCTAATATTTCTCCGGTAATTGCATCAACTCGTACATTCCACCAATGACTTTCGTCAATTAATCTGATATTAACATCCCAGGCCAAACGAAGTTTTTTGTTTATTGGTTGATAAACGAGGTCGACTCTTATTTTTTGTGCGGCTATTCCGGAAGGAGAAAAATAATATCGGTAAGCAGATTTTACTGATGATAAAAACTTCGGCGTTTCTTTCAAATCAAGTTTCAAATATGCTGCAGTTTTTTGAATTGCCGAAGCAGCCGTTATCGAGGGTTTAAATGTGTTTGCATTTCCGGCTGCATTTGCATGCAATCTTTTTGAAAAAGATTTTATTGTATGTTCTTTTATAGAAACACTGCTTACAGCATTGTATATTTTAATTCCACGTATCTGTTGCTGAACATAAACATAGGTTGTCCCCGTTTTTTTATTCGAATACATATCGCTGAATGACCAATTTGCGATGTCTTCTTCAGTTAATTTCCATTCACTCTGTTTGGAAAGAAGATAGCTTTTTACTAATTCTTTAGTAGCGGTTTGTTCCTGAGGGGAAAATGCAGCTTTCTGAGCTACTACTAATAATGGAATGCAAAATAGAATGAGAAGGCGAAACATCTTCATGATGGGGTAGGTTAGTTTTAGGTAGTGGGAGTACTATGAGTAGTGGTCAAATATAGAAAATTAACCCTAAAAATTATATAGAATTCGACCGGAAGAGGGACTGTAATGTTATTTGACTTTATGTTGACAAACCGTGAAAAAAAATGGATTTTTCATCATTTTTCCTCATGCTTTTTGATTTTGATAATTACCGATTTCGAGGTTGGAGTATTGCTTTTGTCGGCTGTACTGTTTATGGGCACCAGAACATTGGTTTCGGGAAAATATGTTGCTGTACATTTTTCAGGGATACGGTAAGGGATAACAATGAATTTTCGGGCAACCCTTTGTTCTCCTCCATGAAAATTGTATAGATCGACAATATCCTTGCTTTTAAGACCTTCTTTCGCCATATCCATTTCATTCATAAAAACGACTCGTCTTTCATTTTCGATTCCCCGATACCTGTCGTTCAGCCCGTAAATCGTGGTGTTAAACTGATCGTGTGAACGAATCGTCATCATTATATATTCGTCGTTCTTTAAAATGAATGATTCAACTTTGGCGATATTAAAAATCGCTTTTTGAGTTTCCGTTGTAAAAATATTTTCCCGTACAGAATTTTTTAAATAAAATCCACCGGTTTTTCTTACTCTACGATTGTAATCAGCGAAATCGGGAACGGTCTTTTCAATATCGTCTCTTATGTGGTCATAATGTTCCAGATACTTTTTCCAATGAGAACCGGCGTCATTTCCCAGTACTACTTCAGCCAAACGAGAAACGATAACAGGTTCACTCAATAATTTTTCACTAATAGGTTTTAAATTTCCCTTCGACTGTTGAATTACTCCCATGGAGTTTTCAGTGCTCACGATTTGTTCGACATGGTTTAAAACATCTTTGTCGCTTCTGGCAAGCGTAGGTAATATTAATGCCGCTTTGCCGGTGATCAAATGACTCCTGTTAAGTTTTGTTGAAATCTGAACGGTCAGCTCACACTTCTGAAGTGCCTTTGCAGTATATGTAGTGTCAGGTGTTGCCGATAAAAAATTACCTCCCATTGCCATAAATACTTTTACTTTTCCTTCTTGCATAGCGTGGATACTTTCAACGGTGTCGTACCCCCATTTTTCGGGAAAATCTTTTTGATAGGTTTTCTTTAGCGATTCAATCCATGCTTTTGAAGGTTTTTCGTAAATGCCCATTGTACGGTCGCCTTGAACATTGCTGTGGCCACGAACCGGACATGTACCGGCTCCTTTTTTTCCAATGCTTCCTTTTAGTAAAAGCAGATTAACAATTTCTTTTATCGTCTCAACTGCATTCTTATGTTGAGTCAGTCCCATTGCCCAGCAGGCGATAATTTTATTTTTATCTTTTAAAACATTTGCAATCTTTCTTAATTCATCTTGGTTTATTCCGCATTGTTCAGATAGTGAGATCAAATCCGAATTTTTTAAATGTTGTTGTAAGGCATCAAAACCTTGGGTTCTTGTTTGTATAAAATGATGATCCAGCACTTTGTTTCCGCCTTCCTCATCTGCCTCAATTAGCAATTTCTCAATGGCTTGAATGAATGCTAGATCACCGTTAATTTTTATCTGAATAAAATGATCAGAAAGATTGGTGGATCTTCCCAGCAAGCCGTTAATTTTTTGTGGATTATTAAACGCAATTAATCCGCTTTCAGGCAATGGATTCACGGAAATAATTATGCAACCATTTTCTTTAGCTTTTTCAAGTGCAGTTAGCATTCGTGGATGATTGGTTCCGGGATTTTGTCCAAGTATGATGATTACTTCTGCCGAATAAAAATCATCCAGTGTCACGGAACCTTTACCGATTCCCAGACTTTCTGTTAATGCAACACCACTGGATTCGTGGCACATATTACTGCAATCGGGTAAATTGTTTGTTCCGAATTGACGTACAAATAACTGATAAAGAAATGCTGCTTCATTACTTGTTCTTCCACTTGTATAAAATACCGCTTCATCGGGGTCCTTACAATTGTGTAAATGGCCGGCAATAATTTGGAATGCGGACTCCCAGGAAACAGGTCTGTAATGTGTATCGCCTTCAGCTTTGAAAACCGGTTCGGCTATTCTTCCTTTTTTTCCAATTTCAAAATCGCTAAGTAAAGAGAGTTCATAGATTGAATTATTCAAAAAGAATTCCTGCGTGAGTGATTTAGTTGTCGCCTCTTCAGCAATTGCTTTGGCGCCATTTTCACAGTATTCGCCTAATTTAGATCTTTCATTATCGGGATCAGGCCAGGCACAGCCGGGGCAGGCAAAGCCATCCAACTTATTTAAAGAATTTAGTGCCTTGTAAGCACGAAATGGCCCCATTTCATTTAGCATATGACGTACGCTGATTGTCACGGCTGTTAATCCTGCAGCAACCGTTTTTGGCAAATGAAGCTTCAATCCGGTGAATTTCTCAGGATTTTCTGCTTTGGGATTTCCGGGAACTTGATTTAGTAAGTTTTCCTTTTCAACCATTGATATAATTTCAATTTCAGTGATACGAAAATAGAATTATTTATTTAAAATAATCTTTCTTTGCGGAATTAAACTATTTTGGTATTTATTTAATAAATAATATTTGTTAAGTTTTCAATATGTCTAGCTCCAATAATCCTCTACCTGTTCATTCGCTTTCTTTGCTGGAGTTTCCCGTCCATGTAAGGAGAATTGAATATAACAATCCATATGATTTTACACGCGAGCACAGACATACATACTTTGAAATATTTTTTTTTGAAAAAGGAGGAGGGAATCAACTTATAGATTTCAGGGAAATTCCTGTATTGGAAAGTAGTTGTTATATCGTTTTCCCTCAGCAAATACATTTATTACGAAGAGGAGCACAAGCATGCGGGATTCTTGTTCAGTTTAAAGAAGAAGTTTTATCGTCCCCTCAAGTAAGAATTCTACTCCAAAAACGTTCATTCGGCGAAAATCCTGCAGTATTATTCGAAAATAATCCTGAGGAAATTAAGAAGAATGAAATTATTCTTAGTCTTTTGAAGGGGAGTTTAGAAAAGCATTCAGATTTATCGAATGAAATTTCCCTAAATTATCTGCAGGCGCTTTTACTTCAATTATTGGATAATTTTAATACCGGCGTTTCAAGTGCACTTTCAGAGGATCATAAAGTTTTATTTAATTTTCAATATTTATTAGAGGAGCAATTCCTGCAAAATCATTTGGTCAGTAAGTATTCTGCACAGTTAGGTGTTACTGAAAAGAAACTTACAGCGATCACTAAAAAATATATGGGCCTTACTTCAATTCAGGTCATTCATGAGCGTCTTGTTCTTGAAGCCAAACGACTTTTGCTTTTCAACAATAGCTCACAAAAGGAGATTGCTTTTCATTTGGGATTCGATAGTCATGCTAGTTTTAGTCAGTTTATTAAGAATAAAACAGGTTTTAGTCCTTCTGAATTAAGCAGTAAATTGGTCGATATTCATAAGTAATCTGCCGAAATTCATAACATCGAATTGAGTTAGCCGGGGCATATTTGTACTGTTCAAATTAAGTTTCACTTTTAAACTAACTCTTATGAAAAAAATAACTTTACTTAAAGCGGTCTTTATTCTGTTAATTGGTTTTCCTGAAATGCTTGCTGCACAGTGGCACATGGTCAGGTTCGACAGCGTCAGCATTTTTAATAAGGCCTTTGCCATTACAGACAATTCTGTAATTGTTGGTGGCAATAATCCATTTTCTGCGGATGGTTTTATTGTTCGTACTAATAATGGTGGCGCATCATGGGATTCAATTCCATTGAGTACTGCTTCCGCAACTTTTAATGTTGTTGACATTTTTTTTAATTCAGTAAATGAAGGTTTTATTGGTGGATTAAAAAACGGTCGTCAGGTGTTAATAAAAACAGTTGATAATGGTGCAACATGGAATGAAATAACTCCTGATTCGCTTACTATTGATCACATCCGTTCGATTTCATTTATTGATCCGCAGAATGGGTTTGCGGCAAATACTTCAACAATTTACAAAACAGTTGATGGAGGTTTAAATTGGACAACTTTGACTCCCGGATTTTATATTGAGAGTATAAAATTTTTAGATATGAATACCGGTTTCGCTAGCGGAGAATTGAATGCTTATGGTGTAGTTATGAAAACGACAGATGGCGGACAAACCTGGAGTAATTTATTAACTGCCATGACTCCTTTTTTCTTTAGCAGCTCCATGTTCAAGTTGGATGTTATAAATCAAAATGAAATATTTTCCTCCCTGAGTTATGGAAACAGAATGTTTAGAACTGTAGACGGCGGAATTTCCTGGGATACAATCGATGTTCCTAATATTTACGAGATACAGGATTTTGATTTCATAGATGCCAATGATGGACATTTGCTTACAAAAATGGGAGAAATATTTGGAACAAACGACGGTGGATTAAACTGGACTTTTGAGTATGCTGTATCCGGTGGCTTCTATGGACCTAATGTATCTTTAAATTCAATTTCTTTTGAAGGAGCAACAGGATATGTTTGCGCCTCAGATGGACTTATAAAGAAATTTACAAAAGTTTCCAGTGGTTTTAATAGTGAATTTAAAGATGAGAATGCTCAAATTTTTCCAAACCCACTTGTGGATAATAAGACTCTTTTTATAAGTAATGTAGAAGGGGAATATAAATTGGAAATTTTTGATAATGTTGGAAAAATTGTGGTCAATCAGAGAGGCATTGTATCAAAAGGGGAGTTGATTCCGGTGAGTAATATACTCCTTGAACAAGGAATTTATACAGTTTTGATTTCCGGAAGTAAATCAACGTTAAAAGAAAAATTAATTGTTGTTAAGTAGTTGCTTTATTTATTATTTCCTGAAAGGCGGTGCAGAGAATTATTTTTGCATCGCTTTTTTTATTAAATATGAATTCGGTTCTCTTTATTTAATGGTTCGGTTAAAATTCTTTCCTCTCCACAGTAAATATTGAATCGGTTGTTTTTTAAAAAACCAATTAAAGTCATTTCTTTTTCGCGTGCGAGTTCTACCGCCAGACTGGAAGGAGCTCCTACGGCAGTAACAATATTTACATTCATCATTGCCGCTTTTTGGATTAATTCAAAACTGGCTCTTCCACTTAATAACAAAATAAGTTCACCGGCTTTTTTCTCTTGTAATAATAGAGAGCCGATTAGTTTGTCGAGCGCATTGTGACGACCAACATCTTCTTTTGCTTCTATTAAATCACCCATATTGTTAAAAAAGGCACAACCATGAATTCCTCCTGTTTTTCCAAAAGCATCCTGATGTTTTAATAATTTATCGGTAAGCAAAAAAAGGTTGCTTGAGTGTATTTTTACTATACTTTCTAAACGGCTTTTTTTTGTAGTTCGAATTGCTTCAATTGAAGTTTTGCCGCAAACACCACAACTCGAGCTTGTATAAAAGTGTCTTTCAAGGTTGGCCGGTTCAAATGAAATTTCTTTTTTCAACGATACCGTAATTATATTTTCACCGGGACTTTGAATGGACGCTATTTGTGTGATATCTGAAATTATTCCTTCGGTAAAAAGAAAACCTGCAACAAGCTCTTTATCATTACCCGGAGTACGCATGGTAACGGAGAGGTTTTTTAGAATCCATTCTTTGCCGTTGTGAAATTCAATTCTTATCTCCAGAGGTTCTTCGACAGCTAACAGGTCATCTGTTTCTTTAATTTCTGAACCGGAAAACTTGAGTATTTTAGTTTGGACAGTTTGAGACATATAACAAACAGGATTAAAAGGAAGTTGGGCTGATTGTTAAAGGTAGGAAATTATCACATTATGTAGAAGTAAAAAAATCAGTCATAGGATTCAAATCGGATTTTTTTTCTGTCATAACCGATAGCTTCGAGTTTTTTACGTGCATCATGTAGCATATCACGCCATCCGCAGAGATAAAAAGTTGCCGGTTTTTTGTCTGCAAAAAGTTCTTCGTACACAGCATGAACATAGCCGATTTTTCCTCTCCAGCCGGGATTGTCGCGGGATAAAACAGGGATAAAATGAAATCCGGGATGTTTAGACTGAAGTTCTTCCATTTCACTGCGATACAAGATGTCTTTTTCCCATCTGTTTCCAAAAATCAAGTAGATGTTTTTATAAGGAATATTATTATTTAAGATATGAAGGATCATCGATCGAAGCGGGGCTATTCCTGTACCTGTACCGATGAAGCAAAGGTCTTCAACAATTGGTGTTTCTAAATTGAATTTTCCGAGAGGTTTGGATACATCAATGACTGATCCAACTTCTATATTCTCCCAAAGATAGGGTGTTCCAAGTCCTTTTGGGTTTAAGACGATGGCTAATTCAAACGTGTTATTTCCATAAGGTGGAGAGGCAATTGAATAACTCCGGTTGGTGTATTTTGATTCAATAGGAAGATTAAGCATTGCAAACTGCCCCGGTTTGAAATCAAAAGAAACCTCATCCGTAACTTTAAAGAAATAGCGTTTTACGTTATCCGATTCTACAATAATATTGGTTACCGTGGCGTGGGAATATTTGTATTTTGACATTTTAGTTCAAGCGTAGAAGCTAAATATAGGTAAGGAGTTAATATTTTTTTAATATTTCTTCGAGCAGGTTTAGCATATGGTCGTTGAAGTCGAGATGTGTTACCATTCTTACTGTTTGTTTTCCAAACTGAAGTGCTTTTACATTATTATCGGAAAGGTATTTTAGAAAATCCACCACCGGTTTTTCATCCTTAAGTCTGAATACAATGATATTCGTATCTACCGGAAGAATTTCCTGGATATACGTTAAGGATTCTAAAATTCTCAGAATAGATTTAGCTCTGATATGGTCTTCTTTAAGTCTACTGATGTTGTGTTCAAGAGCGAAAATTCCCGCCGCTGCAAGAAATCCGGACTGACGCATGCCACCTCCAAAACCTTTTCGAACACGTTTTGCCGATTTAATATATTCGTTCGAAGAAAGTAGAACAGAGCCAACTGGTGCACCCAGTCCTTTAGAAAGACAAACGGATACAGTGTCGAAAAGTTTTCCGATCTCAAGAATGGAATCGCCGGTTTCTGTTGTTGCATTGAAGATTCTTGCTCCATCAAGATGAATTTTCAGATTGTTTTTTCTTCCTGCTTCGGAAATTTCTTTCATCTGTTGAAGTTGATAAAAACTTCCGCCACCTTTGTTACAAGTATTTTCAATCGAGACTAACGAAGTGAAAGGTTGATGTATATTGTCGGGTGGATTGATATTTTCTAAAACCTGTTGAGCATTGATTCTGCCTCGGTCTCCTTCTAATAATCGTAACGATAATCCGGAATTTGATGCAACTCCTCCTCCTTCGTAATAATAAATATGCGCACCTTTGTCACAAATAACCTCTTGTTGGGGTTGAGTGAGAATTCGGATTGCAACCTGATTTGTCATAGTTCCACTCGGACAAAAAAGTCCTGCTTCCTTACCAAACATTTTTGCTGCCTTCGATTCCAATTCTTTTACTGTCGGATCTTCATCGAATACATCATCGCCGACCTTTGCCGAAAACATAGCTTCCAGCATAGCTGGAGTAGGGCGAGTTACGGTATCCGATCGAAGGTCAATTAGCATGTTAAAATTATTTTGAGAAATCAGTAATGAACATTGCAAAAGCTACAAATCCAAATGAATTTTTTTTTGATTTTTCTTGTTTAAATGTATCTGAGTAATTGATTTGTTCCGTACGGTTAAGTTATTGCTGTTTTTCAAGTATAGATTTCAGATTCGTTAATCCGACATCCAGGTCTTTTCCAAGCATGGCGTCCATATCCATAACCAGTAAAAACAAATTCATTGGATATTTCATTTTTCCATTAAAACCCCATTTGACTTTAGTAGATGTTTCTGATTCACTTTCTGTTGTCATGTAAGCATAATCCGTTGCTTCAAACGGTCGGATAAATCGGAGTTCCATGTCTAATCTTTCTCCTTCTGTGATTTTAATAATTTCCTGCTCGCCTTTTCCGACATCATCTTTTTTACTGTCCCAAGCCGAAATGAATCCCACTGTTCCATCTGTTCCTTTGTATTCTTGTGTCATTTCAGGATCCATACTGTTCCATTTGCTGTAGTAGTTCTGGTTTTTCAGGAACTTGATATAATTAAAAACATCTTGTTTGGGTTTGTTGACGGAAATACTTCTTTCAACAGCATATTCTTTTTTTACAAAGAGTGCAACAATCAAGATAAGAGCAAGGAGACTTGCTAAGATAATAAGTATGCGTTTAATAATTTTCATGAGTATTAGTTTTTGAATTGTTTTAATTATATTTAAATGAAATAGTTTTTATGATAACTAGAGTTATTTTTCTTAATTGGCAAGAATAATTTCTGCCACTTAAATTAGACGAACATTTAGAAAGTTAACATTTTTGAATTATCAAAAGACCGTCCCGAACCGGCGCCATTACTTTTTCAACGCGATTATCCCGGAGTACTTTTTCATTAAATGCAATGAGTGCCCGTGTATCTTTATCCGCTTTTGAAGGATCCAAAACATGTCCGCTCCACAAAACATTGTCGGCAATTATAAAACCACCTTTTCTGACCTTATCAAAAGTCAGGTCGTAATAAAGTGAGTAATTGATTTTATCGGCATCGATAAACACAAGGTCGAAGGGACCTTGCAAAGAAGGAATAATTTTCACTGCATCACCAACGAAGGGCTTGATTTGTTTTTGCATACCCGCTTTCTCAATATAATTGGTAACGAGTGAAGCCAATTCATCGTTTACGTCAATTGTATAAAGCATTCCACCCTCAGACAATCCTTCAGCCATACAAATGGCAGAATAGCCGGTATATGTTCCGATTTCTAAAATTTGCTTGGGCTGAATCATTCGACTAAACATGCTAAGCAATCTGCCTTGAAGATGTCCGGACAACATGCGAGGCATTAATACCTTCGCAAATGTTTCGCGATTTAATTCCTGAAGAACAGTAGATTCAGGTGAGGAATGGTTTTCGGCATAGTCGTTTATGGCCTTATCGATAAAATCCATACCTGATTAATTCCAGTCTTTTGATTCACCTAAAGGAACGGATTGAACATTTTCTATCCAGTGACCATAAGGACTAAGTGCATATTTATCTACGAAAACTAAAATCGAACCGTATTCGAGGTTGATTCCGGAGATGTCAACTTCAAAATTAATCACATAATCGTTACCACTTACCATTGCAGATTGAGGAATTGGAGTCCCTGTAAATCCACCCGGACTTACAACTCTACGAAGAACATTGTTATGATGATAGAGATGTATTGTATCATCAAGATTGTATAAGGAAAGAAGAGTATCGGGTGTACTGCCGTTTATGCTGAAGTCGTTTAGCTGATCGTAACTTGGATTGTTACTGTAAACATTGTCTTCCATGAGGTATGTATGAATGCGATAGTCTCCTGCTAAAGCCGCTGAAAACCCGACATGAACGGTTAAGCTGAGTTTATTGTCGTGGATGTCTTTTGCTTCGATTGCAATACCGCAAGACGGAGTTCGGCCCATAGATGTAAATACCTTAGAAGCCCATTGGTCAGGTGAAAAATCGGATACAGATGTTCCGACACGATTAACCATACCGGAAGGATAAATGCCTGATGAGTTAAAAAGCGAATCGTAATAATTTTGTCCTGTAAAGATGGAATTCGATAAAGTATCAGCTAACACATCTGAAATATGAATCGAAGCACCATATACTCTGTCCGGATTAAAGCGAATAAGTGAATCAAGTATGAGACTTGCCTTTGGACACTGCCCACAAGTTGTTTGAGTAAAATTTTCAATTACAATTTTTTGTTCGAAATCTGCCGGAACCGCTGAAACATCGGGAGCATTTGCCGGATTTGGAATTGCAGGTGGATTTTTAGAACAAGAGTTTAAAAATAAGACGAGGAGTAGGAATAAATAATTTTTCATGTAGTGGAGGGGGCTTTTTCGGAATGGCAATTTAATAATAATTTCAATGCCTGTCAAAGGAAGGAATTTGATTAAGATTAACCTATATTTGCCGAAAAAACGTAGTTTATGAGAAATATTTCAATGATTCTTAATGTTGTTTTAGTTGCTGCTGTCGGATACCTTTACTACCTGAATTTTAAAGGAAAATCCTCGGTAGAAGAGTCAACTGTAGAAATGCCCATTTTGGCCAAATCGCTGAACCAATCCGGGATTGTTTTTGTCAATTCTGATTCATTATTGGATCAATACGATTATTATAAAAATAAGAAAAAGGAATTTGCCGAAGCTCAAAGTAGGATTAAATCAGAATTGCAGCAACAGACAGAAAACCTGCAAAAAGAGTTTGAGAAATATCAGGAGCAATCGGCAGGAATGTCCGATTCTCAGCGCGGTCAAATTGAAGAGCAACTTACAATGAAGCAACAGAAATTGGTTCAAAGAAAAGAAGAGCTCCTTGACAAACTTGACAGGGAACAAAGCAACTCTTCAGATGAATTGTTTTCACGCTTGAACAGTTTTTTCAAAAAATATAATGCTTCGAAGAATTATACTTACATCCTTGGGTTTCAAAAAGGGGGAGGTATCTTATTTGCAAACGATTCTTTGGATATTACCGGACAAGTAATTTCGGGGCTGAATAAAGAATATGCTGAGGAAGAAAAGAAGTAATAATGACTTTCTGATTAATTAAAAATTAATTTGAAATAGAAAGATGGTTTTCTAAGCTCCGCACGGATGTCAAGATCATCGAACATACAGGTGATCGTTTCTCGCAACGTTTTATTTTTAATTGCTTTTCCAACAACAAGGTTAAATAGCCAGGCATAGTTGGAAAGTTTTTGAATGCCATTGCTGATTCTCAATTCGTCATTTAACGCTTTATATAATTTCAATTCATATTGGTAAAGAAATGCTTTGTCATGTCTTTTTTCGGCCAAAGCAGCGATGAGCGTTTCAGCAGCCAGCATGCCACTGAATAATGCATTTCCGATTCCTTCTCCTGTAAAAGGATCAATTAGCGATCCTGCATCGCCTGTCAGCAAGTAATTGTCGCCGGCGACAGAACGATGTGCTGACCCAAGCGGAAGTCCCCAGCCCATTAGTGGCCCTTCGGATATTGCTTTTTCGAATCGTTTGCTGATCACAGGATGATTGGAGATAATGTTTTCAAATTCATTCCTCAGATTGATTTTCCGTTTAGCTACTTTTTCACTTAGCATACCTATGCCGACATTTGTTGTTCCATCACTCATAGGAAATATCCAGAAATAACCGGGAAGGATATCTTTCAGAAAGTGCAACTCGATGAAATTTTGAGAATGTGTGCCGGTTACTCCTTTGTAATATCCACGCAATGCCGCACAATAGTGTGATAAATTTTTATCTAAAGGATCGAGTTTTTTTGCGACAACAGATCTCTCACCTTCTGCACCAATTATGTATTTGTATTTTTTTTCATACGCTGAATCCTTGCTCTTCATTTTTGCGATGATCTCATTTCCATTTCTGGTAAGATCAATTAATTCTGTATTTTCTTTAACGTTGGCAAATGATCTGTCAATTTGCTTGAAAAGGTATTCATCGAAATGTAATCGACGGGAAATAAATCCGGGTGCATTTTTTAACTTTTGCGGATGAAGGGAAAATGGAACTTCCAGCATTTTACCATTGGGGGCAAAAAAACATATCCCATAACTTCCTGTGAATTGTCCGGGTATGGAAGTGAAGTCATTTACAAATTTGGGGTCAAGTTTGTTTAATACATGTACAACTTTTCCGCTTAATGCGTCACCGCAAATTTTATCGCGAGGGAAAGAGGCCTTATCGATTATCGTATGAGGGACTTTTTTTTGACTTAGAAAAAGTGAAGTTGCTATACCTGCCGGTCCGGCACCGACAATTAAAATTTCTTCTGCGTTCATAACTAGGAAACAATGTTATTACTCTTTCGCCCGAAAGATATACCTTTATTGTGAAATGGAAACAGGTAAAATTATCATTCGGGTGTATGGAATTTATAATAATCCGGAGTTGGGTATTCTTGTAAGCGACGAAATAGTTAAAGGGCGGAGGATTACCAAATTTCCGGGTGGTGGACTAGAATACGGGGAAGGGCCGATGGATTGTTTGAGACGGGAAATGATCGAAGAAACAGGTTCGGAATTTGAAATTCTTTCGCATTTTTACACGACAAGTTTTTTTGTTAATTCCGTTTTTCATGCAGATAGGCAAGTCGTAAGTATTTATTATACGATGCATCCTCTTAAACAAATTGAATTTAGAATTGCAAAAAGGGTGTTTGATTTTGAAATGGAAGAGGAAGGAGCACAGTCGTTCCGATATATATTGCCTGAAACTATTTCTGAAGATTCCTTTTCCCTGGTTGTTGATCGTGCGGTAGGGAAAATGTTATCTGAAAAAAAGTTTAATACGGTTATCCGAGTTACATAAAAAATCGTTTATAAGCGAATTTGAATGTTTTTTTAAATGAAATTCAATAAACTTATTTACTGATATGTCTCGCTTCAACAAATCCATTGTTTTTTAAGAGTAAAACGGTTTTTTCTGCATTTACATTCGACTCAATTCCGGTTACTATTAATTGATACTGAAACAAATTATTTAACTTTTTAATTTTTACGACAACTGTTTTTAATTTCAGTTGTAAGGAAATGTTACTCGCCATATAAAATGCATGTTTCCAGTTGTACGTTTGCCAGAATGAAATACTGTTACTTTTCAAGGATTGTTTTTTCCCATAACAGTCCCATATATTTTCTTTTTTTACAATTGAACTGTCAATCAATTGTTTGTCGAGTAAATGCAATTCCTTTATTTTAACCGGTACCACCCCAAACTGTACCATATTTATTTGTTGGGCAGCAGAATAGGAAAGGTCGATAACTCTGCTTTTTTTAAACGGCCCTCTATCGTTAATTCTAACTACGACAGATTTGCCATTTATTTTATTGGTTACAAGTAAAAGAGTATTAAAAGGGAATGTCTTATGCGCGGCAGTGAAATCAAATGTGTTATAAATCTCGCCATTGCTTGTTTCTTTTCCATGAAAATTTTTATCGTAGTAGGATGCTTTTATGGGAGAACTACTTTTATGTTTTACCGGTGACTTAAGAGACGTGTTAATTAAAAGTAAAATGCAAAGTAATGCATTCATTACATAAGTTGATTTCATTTGAATACACATGAATCTATTCGGAATAATGTATGTGAATATTAATTTATGAAAATCTTAAATTATATAACGAAAAAAAGTAAGTAAAAATTGTTTGTAATAATATAGCCAATTCAGGCGATTGACATTTAATTGAGCCTTCTATTAGCAATTTTTTCAATTCGAGTGATGAGTTCAATTGGGTTATGCAAACGCCAGTTCATGTCGTCAAGTTCACCGCCCGTAACAAAGTAGGAATCGACATTAAATCGTTCCATTTCTTTCATTACGTGTGGTCGAAAGTTGATGGCTGCAATCCATCCCTCCTCCACATCTTGAAACCATTCTTCGTAATAGCAATCGTCAGAGCCATGAAAATTCAATACATTTTCACCGATAAGAATAAATTTACTGATACCATTACCGATCATAGATTCGATAACTTCTCTTTTGAGAAACATAATATCATTGTTAATAGCATCGTTCCATTCACCTATAAATTCGATTATGGCAAATTTTCTGTCGTAATCGGCATAAAGCACTTTTATATACAAAGTTGTTGATCCGAATTCATCCCATTGAGGGTGAATATAATAGTTGTAAACGGTATTTGAATATTCAAATTCGCTGTAAATTACCCCGTAGAATGGGGAGTCTTCATCTTCCGAGGCGACGTAAAGTTCTCTCCAGTTATAAAACGGTTCGATATCCTGCACAATAATCCTTTTAATAAATCATCGAAAAGATACGAAAGATTTGAGAATTATAAATGTAGAAATATCAACAGTAAAATATTCATTAAAAAATCCGAAGAGCTATAGTTTGTAAAAATTAAATGGATGAATTTTTAAGAAAGCTGAAATGTTTGAGAGGGAATTGGTAAAACGGAAAGCAGTTTTTCAATTAAGCTTTTTTCGAACTAGCATTGAGGGCTTTTCTTACGTTGCCATATTTACTTAATAAGTCGGCAGCTTCAATGGCATCAATGTTTAATTCTTCCATTAGCATTTTCGTACCTCTTTTGATAAGTTTGCTATTGGTAAGTTGCATGTCAACCATTTTGTTTCCTTTTACTTTTCCAAGACGAATCATGACTGCAGTAGAAATCATGTTGAGTACGAGTTTTTGGGCAGTTCCGGCTTTCATGCGTGTGCTTCCTGTTACAACTTCGGGACCAACAATCACTTCAATAGGATAATGTGCAAATTTCGCCATGGGTGAATCCGGATTGCAAGTAATGGCAACAGTTAGGATGTTATTTTCGCTACATTTTTTCAAAGCACCTGCTACATAAGGAGCACTTCCTGAAGCTGAAATTCCAATCAAAACATCGGCAGGGGAAATATTGTATGCCAAAAGATCCTTGCATCCTTGTTCTTCGTCATCTTCTGCAAATTCGACGGCTTTTCGAATGGCGCCATCGCCGCCTGCAATGAGAGCAATAACACGCCCATGTTCGAGGCCATATGTAGGTGGTAATTCAGATGCATCCAGAATGCCAATTCGTCCGCTGGTACCTGCTCCAATATAAAACAATCGTCCTCCTAAGCGGAGTTTTTCCGTTATCAAAATAACTACTGTTTCAATTCGATGCAGTACTTTTTCGATGGCAAGTGGAACCGTTTTATCCTGTTCGTTGATAGCTTTTAGCAAATCAAAAACATTCATGGTTTCAAGTCCCGAATAGAGCGATTCTTTTTCGGTAATTTTTTCGGTCATAGAAAAGGGTGATAAATACTAATTAAAGCCGGCTTTAAATATACAATGGAAATTTCAATGGGAAATACTCATTCATAATTAAATATGCTGAATTTATTACATCATCTGCTGATGGCTTTGAAAAATAGTCGCCATCCGAACCATAAGCAGGGCGATGTGGTTTAGAAGTCAATGTTTTAGGCGGCGAATCCAGAAGTTTAAAACCATTTTGAACTTCGAGAATTTGCTGTAAAATATAGGCACTTGCGCCGCCAGGCACGTCTTCATCCAGTATTAATAACTTACCTGTTTTCTTTAAAGATTCGGAAATCATATGATTCCTATCAAATGGAAGTAATGTCTGAACATCTATTAATTCTATTGAAATCCCCATTTTTTCAAGCTCGACTATGGCTTCCTGAGCAATTCTGACGCAGGATCCATAGGTAACAAGGGTAATATCGTTGCCATCTTTTAGGGTTTCAGGTATCCCAATAGGGACTCGGAATTCTCCTAAATTGGAGGGAAGTTTTTCTTTTAACCGATAGCCATTCAGGCATTCAATAATCAATGCCGGCTCATCACTGGCTAGCATAGTATTGTAAAATCCGGCTGCCTGAACCATGTTTCTTGGGACACAAACATGGATTCCACGTAAAGCATGAATAATCATTCCCATTGGAGATCCGCTATGCCATATTCCTTCTAAGCGATGTCCACGTGTACGTATAATTACCGGAGCTTTTTGACCTCCCTTAGTTCTATAGTGCAACGTAGCCAAATCGTCGCTCAGCGTTTGAAGCGCATATAATAAGTAATCGAGGTATTGAATTTCGGCGATCGGCCGTAATCCGCGTAAGGCAAGTCCGATACCCTGACCGACTATTGTTGCTTCACGAATACCTGTATCGGTAATGCGTATTTCACCAAATTTACTTTGAAGTCCGGCGAATCCTTGATTAACATCGCCAATATGCCCGAGGTCTTCACCGAATGCAACAAGGCGCGGGTCTTTAGAAAACAATTCAGAAAAATTTGCTTGTAATACTTCTCTTCCATCAACCAGCGGTGCATTATCTTCATAAGTTGCATGAATAGCAGAAATATTCATTGCCGCTTCAGAAGTGTCACTATGCAATTTAGAATTGTATTTTTCTTCGTTGCGATTTTTATTCATTCGTTGATAGCCCTGGAGTTTATCTTTTGCATCGGAAGAAACGAAACGCAATGCTAACAGCGCTTTATTAATTGCTGACCCAATATCTCTGCGGGAAAGATCGAGTGTATTCAAAAGATTGTTTTTTATCTCCGAAATTTCGTCCGCACAAAGTTCTTGCGAAATCACTTCATCAAATATTTCAACAACTTCTGCAATTTCTGTTTTGATAGGAGTGAAAAAATCCTCCCATGCTTTTTTTCTGTTTTCCTGAGCAACTTTTTTTGCTTCTGCTTCTATCTGATCGCATTCGACTGCAGTTGCAATAGAGGAAGCAATCATCCATTCACGCATTTTTTTAATGCAATCAAATTCTTCTTCAAAAGCCAGACGTTCTTTTGATTTGTATCGCTCATGTGAACCGGAAGTGCTATGACCTTGAGGTTGTGTTAATTTTTGTACGTGAAAAAGAACTGGTACGTGTTCGTTGCGACAAACACTTATTCCTCTTGCATACATTTCACAAAGTGCAGGGTAATCCCATCCATTGGCTCGGAGAATAAGATATCCTTCACCTTTATCATTTCTTTCGAAGCCCTTAAGAATTTCGGAAATATTTTGCTTGGTTGTTTGGTATTTAGCCGGAACTGAAATTCCATATCCGTCATCCCAAACTGAAATTGCCATAGGTACTTGCAAAACTCCACCTGCATTGAAGGTTTCAAAAAATAATCCTTCAGAAGTGCTTGCATCTCCAATTGTTCCAAAAGCTACTTCATTGCCATTATTCGAAAAAGAAGTTAAATGTTGAAGCCCCGGATTATTTCTGTATAATTTCGAAGCCCATGCAAGTCCCAAAAGACGGGGCATTTGGGATGCAGTAGGAGAAATATCGGATGAGGAATTTTTTATTTTAGTCAGGTCTTTCCAACTTCCATCAGCATTTAAGCTGCGTGTAGAGAAATGGCCATTCATAGATCTGCCGGCTGAACTGGGCTCTTTCTCTTCATCAGGGTTAGCATAAAGCTGAGCAAAAAATTCCAATAAGGTCGTTTCTCCGGTTGCAAACATGAATGTTTGGTCGCGGTAATATCCGGCTCTAAAATCGCCCTGCTTAAACTGTTTAGCCATGGCAAGCTGGGCTACTTCCTTTCCATCTCCAAAAATGCCGAATTTTGCTTTGCCGGTAAGCACTTCTTTACGACCGATCAAACTAGCTTGACGGCTTTCATTGGCAATCCGAAAATCGTTTAAGACTTCTTTTCGAAAATCATCGAAAACAATTGCGCTAATCTGAGGTTCTGTGCTTTCCTGCATATTTTTAAATGTAATAGTGACAAATATACGATTCAGTTTTAGAAGAAAAAATGCTTTTCTTTTGAACAGATGTTGAATTTGTGTTCGGATTTTGAATACAAAAGACATTCGATTTTTTACCATTCAACTTAATTTTTGACAATTGACTCAATTTTAAATGACTTTATTTTCATCTTGATCTACATTTAATCATTGAAATTAATTTTTTTAAAACACGTTCTACATAACTTTTTTTAATCATTTAAAAATTCTAGCCATGAAAAAAAATTATCAAATGGCGTTATTGAACTTCAGAAGTTTGGTCGCCGCAGTTGTTTTCGGAATCATGATTTTTCTTACTTCTTGCGCAAAAGAAGATTCAGTTGGAACTTTATCAACTAGAAATGTTAAGAGTTCAAATTCAAATGTATTGAGAGCCGCTTTAAATGAAACCGGCCGAAAAAATTTAAAAATTAAATTAGTTCTTGAAGGGTATTACAACAAGGATTTGAAAGAAATGAGAAATGGGGTTAATGGTTTAGGTGAATTTGTCGGATTATTGAATACAACTAATATCAAAGAGAACTCTCCTGAAATGTTCTCTGATAACCCTGAAGAGGTAGACTTTGTAATTGTTACTTTATTTAAAGTTAATTCAAGTTTAAAATTGGAACAAGTTGGAGCACCTCATGTTGGAATTGTAACTACTGCAGGATTTTTAAAGCTTAGTTTTGACGCGCCTGACGATGAATATTATCTCAAAGTTAATCACCGCAATACAATAGAAACATGGACTAGTGAGCGTATTCCTATTCGTGATAATATTGATGCAGAATATGACTTTACTAATAGCAATGAGAAAGCATATGGTAAAAACATGATTAATCTGGGTGCAGAAGTTCCTTCAGATGATGATCCTGCAGTTTGGGCATTCTTTAGTGGGGATATTTCAGATGCTGCTAAAGCTGAGGTTGGCCTTCAAGATGGAATAGTTGAGTCACAAGATTATTCAGACATGGAAAATGCAATTATTACTACTCCTGTAGGTTATGTTCCTGAAGATATTACCGGTGATGGAGTTGTTGAGTCAGCAGACTATAGTTTAATGGAGAACAATCTCCTTTTAGTAAGACAGACAATAGCTCCACCTCAAATTTTTTCAGCAAGAATGCAGAATCCATCCATCTCAAGAAATACTTCTGTTTCTTCAACTATTATCGAAGCACATAAATAGTCATCAATTAATTTCAATTCCACCTCCCGGAATTTAATCCGGGAGGTTTTTTTATGTCTGCTAATTCTGCCAATCACCGTGAATAATATTTAACTTGCACAAAAAAAAGATGTGGGTAGGTAAGCATGTAATTTTGCGATGGACGATCGTCGCTATTGTTTTTTTAGGTGGCATTCTTTATGGATATTACGTTATTATTAAAGATCGCCCTAAGGTTTTATTGTTACCTGTATTGGGAGAAAAAAGTGCTGATGGTTCAGCTCATAGGATTGCTGAATTTAGTCTAATCGATCAAGAGGGTAAGACAATTAATTCCGATAACTTTAAAGATAAAATTTATGTGGCAGATTTTTTCTTTACTAACTGCGAAGGAATTTGTCCTATAATGAGCGATCAAATGGTTCGTGTCGCCAACAGTTATATGGCTAATCCTAAAGTGTTATTGCTTTCTCATACAGTAAAACCCGAAGAGGATTCTGTTGCTGTTTTGAAAAACTATGCTGATAAAAGAAATGCCGATCCAAAAAAATGGTTTTTTGTTACCGGTGAAAAGGAAGTCATCAACGATCTTGCAAGGAATTCATACCTCGTTGCTTCAATGGACGATACTGCCGGTATCGATTTTGTTCACACCCAGTTTTTCGCTTTAATCGATCCTGAAAAACGTATTCGAGGGTTGTATGACGGAACTGATTCAACAGAGGTTACAAAACTAATCGACGACATTGAAGTCTTATTGCAAGAAAAGTAGATTGTGTTTTTTTTACAAAAGGAAATTCAATTTTAAAATAAAAATGATAATTGACAGATATCCGCCTTTTATGAAAGACTCTATCTGCAAATATCAGGAGGGCGAATTATCTTTTTTCCCAAATGTTGTGCGGAATATCAAATCCCAAAACTTGGAACTTACTCCATAACCATTGTCCATGTCTTTGTAATGATGTAACATGTGGTGATGCTTCAGATCGAGCCAGAATTTGCTCTTGAAATTGTAATGATGAATGGCATAATGCACCATGTCATAAAATAGGTATCCCGACAGAAACCCTACGAAAAATGGGAATACGTTTACATGACCAAGTATTAATTTAAATAGAAAGAAAAATAAAGTTGCCAAAGGAATACTGATGGTAGGCACCATCACGAGACGCTTGCTGTCGCTGGGGTAGTCATGATGCACACCATGAAAAACAAAATGCATACGCTCTCCGAGTTTTCCCGGAGGCATCCAGTGAAAAACGAAGCGATGCATGACGTATTCCGTTAATGTCCAAACGAATAAACCCAACAAAATATATCCAGCCAGCGATAAGTCATTAATGTGATCAATCCAAATGGCACGATAAAGGGAGTAAATGATAACAGGAATAAATAAAAATAAAGGAACAGAATAATGGATGCGTGTCAGGCGCTCGAGAAATCCATTCTCAAACATGCGAACTGTTTCGTCTTTATTGCTTATGAAGTTTTTTGCCATGATTTCGGCTTGAAAAGTCCTGCAAATGTAGGGATTTTTTTTTAATTCTATGATGCTTATGATTAGCGAATTAGCGAATTAAAGTAATCCGGCCCGTAACAACTTCATCTGCACGGCTTGCAAACTTTAATTCTATCCGGAATACATAAACGCCTTCAGGGGCATTCACGGCAGTATTATTAATTCTTCCATCCCATACGGATTTATTATCTCCCTTGTAGATAACCTGACCCCAACGATTGTAGATTAATAATTCATAGTCTTCTATACTTGCACCAATCGGTCTGAAAAAATCGTTGTTGCCATCTCCGTCAGGGGTAAAAGAATTTGGATAAAAAACTGCAATCTCTTCACCAACAGTTACCCTATAGGTTATTGAATCTGTACATCCACTATTATTCATAGTGAATAATTTTATATCATAGGTTCCTTTACGTGGAAACGTATGCATAGGGTTGTTAACTGTACTTGTCGTATTGCTGTCAGGAAAATACCAAACCAAATTATCTGTATTTGTTGAACTGTTGACGAATTGAATGGTATTCAGAAATGCTCCTTCATAGGGGTTGAAAAAATTATAATTCGCAACCGGTGAAGGAAGCACAGGCACAAACAATGAATCGGATGCAGATATGGCCGTACAATTATCTGTTGCCTGCACTTTGATGATTGTATTATTGTTAGGCAAAACTGTAATGCTATCAATGCCAATAGTTCCATCGCTCCAACTTAATTGATATGGACCACCTGTTCCTCCTGATGCTGTTGCACGAACAGTTGTCGGGGCTCCTGTGCAACCCAGCAATCCTGAAGTTAATGTTACGTTTACCGGACTTCTATAAAATATCCTGATGAAATTAGAAGTATCAACAGGATTGGTCAGGCATTGTTCACTCGAAACCAAATTAGCTACGATGATATCACCCTGAGAAAATGTAATTCCATTTAATAAATTTGTATTTGACGCACTCAAATTTCCATTTACATACCAGCGTACATTCGGAGCACTGCCTCCATTTAATGTCATTGCTGTGATTTCTACAGACTGACCTAAACAAACACTGTCAATTGGATTTGGAATAATTGTTATATCAGGAGTAACCCTCGGTTGCAAGGCTACCAGATAGGTCGATGTAACGGCGCCTGCCGGTGAAGTACAAGCAACACTACTCGTCATAAATACTTCCAAAGTATCGCCACTGTTTAAAGTAGTAAGTACGACTGTATCATTATTCAGTCCACTCGATACACCATTTACAAACCATTGAAGAGCTGGTGATGTACCTCCATTAATGGGTGTGGCAATAAATTGTACCGGACTTCCCTCACAAGCAGTTCCACCGGAAATAGCAAGCGAAACGGAAGGAGTGACATTTGGAAAAACAATAATTGAAACATCGTCCGTATCAGATGGAATAGGGGCACAGTTCAAGGAAGAACTTACAACCACTTCTACGATGTCGTTATTGTTAAATGAGAAATAAGTTAGCAAGCTATCATTCATCCCAACAGAATTTCCATTGACCGTCCAGGCATATGTGGGGTTACTACCGGCATTTGCGGCGCTTGCTGTAAAGTTTACTGTGTCGCCCTGACAAACAGAGGTGGAAGGTGTAGCAGCAATACTTACTGTAGGGCTTACCGAAGCAGAGACAGCGGCAATGTTGTAATCGTCGTCTGTTGTTATTGTCGCACATGCAATCGATGAAGTCATCAACACACTGATGGAATCATTGTTTGCCGGAAAATAACTAAATACTGAATCTGTCCTAACAATTAGAACTCCATTTACATACCAGTCAAATTGTGGGGTGCTGCCTCCATTAACCGGGTGTGCGGTATAAACAATACTGTCGCCTGAACAAACAATACCCACCGGGTTTGCCGTTAATGCCACGCCTGCAAATATATTCGTGAAGAAATTTATCGTTGTACTATCGGTAGCCGTTGGACTTGTCACACAACTGAATGAGGAGGTCACCTCTACACTAATTATTGTATCAGGCGGATTGGCTATTAAAGTATATGTCGGAGCGTTTGCTCCAGCAATTGGTAGTCCGTTTGAATACCATTGGTAAAGTGGAGTAGAACCTTCGTTAGTTGCTGTCGTGTTTAGGGTAATGGAGGAACCGGGGCAAACAATCGTGTCGGGACTAATTGAAACTTGAGGAGTAAGCGAACTTGAAACAGCAATAAATACAGTGGCTGTATCAAGCGTGTTTGAGGTGCATGGGCTATTGGATTGCATGATTACCTGAACACTCGAACCGTTATTCAATACACTTGTTACCAGCGAATCGGAAGGGCCATTTTGCACGAGTATACTATCTACCAACCAAACGTAAGTAGGGGCTGGTCCGCCATTAACAGGAAGTGCATGAAAAGTAATAACATCACCGGTGCATATTGTGAGAGATGGTTGAGCAGTAATTGAAACATCTGCCGGTTGCATGGCATCCACTGTTAGTTGCACAGTATCTTGAAATCCACAACTGCCAAATGAAAGAATTACATCATAGACTCCGGGTAAATTGTAATTCACTACCGGATTTTGATTGTCGTTTACAATTCCTCCTGGTGCATTACTGCCTGAGACAAACCAATCGTACTCTGAAGCCGCACCGGAGCCATTTCCATTGATAGTAACAGGGCTGTTCTCACAAACAGGATTTGGTGTAACAGTGAAGCTTGGATTGTTGTTATTGGTGACAAAAACGGTAGACGATGCGGATGCTGTTGTACCACATGCATCTGTAACAGTTACCGTATAAGATGTTGTTGTTGTTGGGAAAACTGTAATCGTATCAGTTGTGGCACCTACCGGAGACCACAGGTAGCCATAAGGTGTAACTCCATATTGAGGAGTTACTGAAAGAAAAGAACCGGTTCCCTCACAAATAAATGAAGCACTTGAAACAGAAGATAGCTCAAGCGTATTTCCTTTAACAAACATGATCCACGGTTGTGTTGCACGAATACAATTTGCGGAACAAGTCGTGTCAGGATCGTTGTTGCAACGAAAAAAATGGAGTGTGAAATTTAGATTTTGCGATGTACAACTCGGAGCAGGAAAACAGGAATTAAATTCAGGCAGTAATACCGTATCGGCAGTAAAATTGAAGTTGGTTAAATGTGAGAGATCCGTAAAAACTCCTGGAGAACCTGCAGGAGAGTGGCAGCCGAGAAAATCAATGCTGTATCCGCCGTCATCACTAAAGCATAATCCGGTTGCATAATATTCAAAACTGTGATAAATGCCGGCAATAGTTGAATTGGGTGGAGTTGGAACGGTCAAGAAGTAATCGCAGCCGTTTGTCCAGCAAACCGGACTGTATCGTGTTCCTGCTATTGAAGCTGTTGGAAGCGTGTTGGATGTGGTGATCAAAGGATCTATTACCACCGGATAATGGGTTCCGGGATCGTTTAGCCATTCAGTTGGAATTGAAAACTCAAGTATTTTATTGTAGGCAATTTTTGATTGAAGGTTTAGCGAATTCAACGAAGGGTTACTACTGAATGCAATTCCTTTTTCAATCGTATAAGCAGGAATGTTTTTATCATTTACAATATAAATCTCTTTGTTTGATGGAATAATAGAAGCGTTGGATTGGAAATTCAGATTTTCATTGAACGTGAAAGGTTGTTTCAAAATAATTGTTCCGGTCGAATATGGCAAACGATTGTTAAGAATAAAATTTGTTTCAACTTCTCCTATTCTCAGTGAAACTATTAAATCAATACCCGGATAAATATCGATGATTTTTAATCCATCATCACCGGCAGTAATCGAATTCAGATTAGCTGTTCCAAGGTCATGATCTTCTCCTTTATCGTCTCGCCAAAAAAGTAGGGGAATTTCGGTTTGAATCTGTTGATCGTTTTTGCCAATAGAAATTATTCTATTGATAAGATCTATACGAACAGGCGTAGGCTGATTGGTGGCTACAAATATCTTTTCATCCTGCTGAATTAGTCTGTGGTTAATTTCCATCCACCATCCTTTTTCATCCTGATAATTGATAGGTGAATTAGCAACTTCCTGAAAGAAGGTGCTTACTCCGGATGCCGGATCGATAAAATAACGGGAAAAAGCATCACGTTTATCAATTCTTTCAATACAGGTATTGCAAGGAGGACCATTAAAAGGAAGTATTCCGAGTTCAGGATGATTAAGAAATTCTCCACTAAGATATTTTTTAAAATCTACGGAAATGTTTTTTTCTCTTACCGAAAAGTGATCAAGATTTAATTTTTCAAGATGCTTCATCTGAGCGGATGCAGTAAGTGAAAAAAATAGAAAAAATAGGCCGATCAGCTTTTTCATTTCAAAAAGATACTATTAATTAAGATGTAATTTTTAAAATCGATTGTTTGCACTGCAAATTTAAGCAGGATCAGTCAAACAGACTTGGTTTCAATTATATTTTATTCACGATCTGATGTGGTGAAAAGTGGAATAAATCAGAATTTTCGCAGAAATTCGGAACTTTTGCGAATGAGAGGAAACAAGACTTCATCCTTTTCTAAAAAATGCACCTCTTTGCGATAAGCACTTACGAATTCTTCAATCATAGGTGAACTTTGCGAAGGTCTTCTGAATTCAAGAGCTTGAGCAGCAGTCATCAGTTCGATTGCAAGAATGGTGAAAATATTTTCTGTGATCCTGAAAAGCTTTGTGGCAGCATTGGCTCCCATACTAACATGATCTTCCTGGCCGTTGCTGGAGACAATACTATCAACAGAAGCAGGAGTACAAAGTTGTTTGTTCTGACTGACAATCGATGCAGCCGTATATTGAGGAATCATGAATCCTGAATTGATACCGGGATCGGCAACGAGAAAAGGAGGAAGTTCGCGTTGTCCGGAGATCAACAAATAGGTTCTGCGTTCGGAAAGACTTCCCAACTCTGATAAGGCGATAGCAAGAAAATCGAGTATCAGAGCTAGCGGTTGTCCATGAAAATTTCCACCGGATATAATGCGATCTTCATCCGGAAAAATAGTTGGGTTATCAGTTACTGAGTTTATTTCCGTATGCAAGATGGTAGCGGCATAATTAATTGCATCGCGTGAAGCACCATGAACCTGAGGAATGCATCGGAAAGAGTAGGGGTCTTGTACATGTTCTTTTCGTCTTCTGATAAGTTGGCTTCCTTTTAATATGTTCCGCATGTTTTCGGCTACTTCCATTTGACCAACCTGAGGCCTGATTTTGTGGATGAGTTTATCAAAAGGCTCTATTCTCCCATCGAATGCATCCAGTGAAATGGCGGAGATAAAATCTGCCAGTGAGGCCAGTTGATATGCCTGCATCAGGTTGTAACAACCATAAGCGGACATGAATTGTGTTCCATTCAGCAATGCAAGTCCTTCTTTGGATTGCAGTGTAATCGGTTTCCATCCGAATTTCTTCAAAATATTTTTAGCAGGGTAAATTTTTCCCTGATAGTATACTTCGCCTTCACCGATGAGTGGAAGAGAAAGATGGGCGAGAGGTGCCAGATCTCCGGATGCACCAAGTGAACCCTGCTGATAGATTACTGGCAATACATCCTGATTGAAAAAATCGACCAGGCGTTCAACTGTTTTTAATTGTACGCCGGAATTTCCGAAAGCGAGTCCTTTTATCTTGAGCAATAACATCAACCGAACAATAATAGGAGGAACCGGTTCTCCTGTTCCGCAAGCATGAGACATTACCAGATTGTGCTGCAATTCACTTAGCGAATTTTCCGGAATACTTTTATTATACAGTGCGCCGAAGCCGGTGTTGATGCCATAGATAGGTTCTTTTACTTCTTTGAGTTTGCGATCGAGGTAGGTTCTGCATTTATTGATTCTAGATTTTGCGTCCTCTGAAAGTGCAATTTTTTGTTCGCCGGTAATCAACGATTCGAGTATGTCTATACTCAATTCTTCGGATGATATTTTATATAAAGCCATAGTTAAAAGGTGTTCTTTTTTTTTCTTTATCCGGAGTGTAAGTCAAAACAAGGGTTTGTTGCATTCTGCAAAAAGTTTAGTATGCAGAACGATTACATTTTCATTTTATCAATTAGACCTCCAGTCGTAGCATGAAACTGTTCTCCGCTCATCATATCTTTCACTGTAATTATATTTTTGCTGATTTCTTCCGAACCAATTAGCGCAACGAAAGGAATTTTTTTCGTATCCGCATAACTCATTTGTTTTTTCATCTTTGCTGCGTCGGGATAAACTTCTGCATTGATATTATTTTCCCTGAGCTGTTCTGCTATTAATATGCAATGCGCTGCTTCCTTTTCTCCGAAATTAGCGAAGAGGATTTTTGTTGATACAGAACTGAAATCAGGAAATGCAATCATCTCTTCCAGTACATCGTAAATCCTGTCTGCGCCAAAGGAAATGCCCACTCCGGACACGTTCGGTAAGCCGAATATTCCCGTCAGGTCGTCATATCTTCCGCCTCCACAAACGCTGCTGGTAAATGTCGACCGGCTATCATTCACCTTCACTTCGATGATGGCGCCGGTATAGTAATTGAGTCCACGTGCAAGAGTGATGTCAACTTCAACCGGTGTTGGTTTCTTTAATTCACTAAAACCATTTAAAATAAATTCTGTTTCTTCAATTCCTTTTAATCCGGTAGGAGAAACTGACAATACTTTTTTCAGCGTTTCGATTTTTTCAACATTGCTGCCTTTCAGATTGATAATAGGTGCAAGCATTTCCAATGAACTTTCGGAAATTCCTTTTCCGCGTAATTCTTCAATGACTTTTTCGTAGCCGATTTTATCCAGTTTGTCGATAGCAACCGTGATGTCAATGATTTTTTCCGGTGAGCCGATGACTTCTGCAATGCCGGCTAATATTTTTCTGTTATTGAGTTTGATGCTGACTTGTATTTTCAATTTCGAAAATACATTGTCAATTATGGATAAAAGGTCGATTTCATTGAGCAATGAATTGCTCCCTATGATATCCGCATCACACTGAAAGAATTCCCTGTATCTGCCTTTCTGCGGCCTGTCGGCTCTCCATACAGGTTGTATCTGATATCTTCTGAAAGGAAATGCAATCTCATTCTGATGCATAACAACATACCTGGCAAAAGGTACTGTTAAATCGTAGCGAAGACCTTTTTCTGTCAGGTCTCCGATTTTAACACCACTCCCGGCGGTGCGCACATCTTCGATTACGTTTCCCGAATTCAGTATGCGGAATAAAAGTTTATCACCCTCTTCGCCATATTTTCCTTCCAGCGTAGATAAGTTTTCCATCGAAGGGGTTTCTATCTGTTCGAATCCATAACGATGAAAAGATTCCCTGACAAGATCAAAAATGTAGTTTCGTTGTCGCATTTGTTGCGGCGAAAAATCACGAGTTCCTTTAGGTATGGATGGCTTCGACATGTAAAAAAATTATTGTCTAATGTACAAAAGTAGGTCGAAGCTTTTCGTGGAAATAGCAACAGTTATTCACACGATTATGAAGGGATTAGTGCCTTTGTCTTGTTTTTAATTCTTTGCCATTTCCCTTTTACTCAATAAATTATAAGCATGTTGATCAGTAATATTGTATGATAACCAACTTTTCTTTTCATAGGAAATTAAAAATTTTTCCCTTTTTGTTCTTAATTCTTCTGCAAATTTTTCAAAGTCGAGGTGGTTTATCCATCGAACCTTATTGTTTTTATGAGCTTCAATCTGTGCTTCGATCTTATCCAGATTTGCAAATAAAACGGGCATGGATTTTTCGGATAGTTTCAGGTAAAAATCTACATCAATCTCTCCTTTATTCCAATGAGCAACATTGTATTCGGCAATCTTTACATCCCAATTGAAAAAACTCAGGAAGACAATTGCGATATAAAGTACCCATGTATTTACTTTGAGCAGATAATAAACTGATTTTACATCTTTAATTTTTATGAATAACGTAATCAATCCTATTACTGTCATCAGCAAAAATACATCTACACCAATTCTTTTATAGGCGAGTCCATGGAAATCGATGTAATGATAGTTGCGAAGAAAAACCGAAAAACATAATAGTGCATTTTGAAAAACCCATAAATATGCGAGCTTTTTAAGTAAATTATTCTTCGTATAAAAATTCTGATTTTTGCGGAAGTAATAGATCAAAACACCCATGGATAGCAGGATGCTTGCAATTAAAAAACCGGTTCCTTCTCTGACATAATGTTTCAAACTAAAGCCATCCGGCAAGTCAAATCCAAACCAGAGCCATTTGATATCGATTACATTTTCTACCAGCAAAAGTGCGTTTACAAAAATCAACAGGATAATACCTCTTCGATTCTGGTTTTTTAATTCAATCGTTTTATAGGGCAGAGAAAGGGGCTTCCATTTTTTAGAAAGTGAATTTCTTTTTAATTCTTTTATACGGACTAGTTTTTCTTTCAAAGATAGATCCTTCTGCAAAAACACGGTAACTTCATTTCGGAAATAAATGGCTGAAAGAATGATGGCGCCAAATAAAATAAAGAAAATTCTTTCAAAACTAATTTCAAAAAATAATTTATCGAGTAAGGAAGTGAATTTATCAAAGAAGATTTCAGCATAATTGCCAAAAATCGGATTGGCAAAGCAGTAGAGCATAAAAAAAATAAATGCAACAGAGAATGGGATTATACTTAGTTTCAATATTCTTAATGTTTGGTTTAGTCGTGGGAAATTTTTAAGTGATTCGTTTTTCTTTTTAAAAAAACGCAAGGGAGTGCTGATAATTCCTGCTAGCATGTGTAAAGATGCATACATCACGGATTTTAATTCCGTTTCATGGATGAATGCTACCATCAGAAGAAAGGAAAAAATCTGGGCGAATTTGGATTCCGCTGAGTTGAAGACAACAACCATTGCCGATGTAAGTATTGTTCCTGCAAGTGTTATTTTGACATTGCGTGAGCTAAATGCTTTTTTATAATTAATAAAAAGCATGAATACGAGTAGTATGGAAAAAATAGATAGATTGATTCCAAGGTTTTCTTGCCAGAAAAAATAATTAAAGATCACCAGGGAAATAACAAAGGCACTGTTTAGATGAATGAGTGATTTCATAGTTGTGTGTTTAATGTGTGTAATTTTCCAATGCTTATTTGCAGTTCAGGATTTTAAATGGGAGAAACGTTGAAATTGCCTATTTATTGGAATTGTTAGAAAAGTAATTCTCCTTTTAACTTGAAATTCCTTTGAATTAGTTGAAATTAATTATGAAAGCTGTTAATTTATTTTTTAACTGAACCGAACTAGAAGCAAGTATTTCAATTGAAACTTTTATTTCCGGTGCTTATTTCCCGGGAAATTTTTAAATAACGGGTTTAGATATTTTAAAGGTATAATTCGATATCAAAAAAAAACGCCCAGATTTTGTCTGTGCGTTTTTAATTTGAATCGTTTATATTTTTTAATGTTGAATAATAATTTTCTTACTGGAATTACCGGCCTTCACAAAATAAATACCATTAGCCCAAGTGGAAATATCCAGATTGTAATCATTGGACGAATCATTTGAATAAATGATGTCACCTAAAGAATTAAATATTTCAATTTGTTTCCCAATGGATTCACCCAGATATATTTTTAAGAAGTTGCTTGCCGGGTTTGGGTAAATGGACAAACCTGTATTCGTTTTAAGAACAGATTGAGCAGATGTATTCAAATCGTTGTTACCATTGAAAGTTGGATCTTGAATTACGAATGAACCTGTACCATTCGGAACCCTTGCATAACCCATATCTGTTGTCTGTGTTCCGAATGTAACATCATCCATGATTTCTAAACTATTGTTCAACAATAAAAGATGTTCGCCTGCTGAAGAAAGTTTAAAATTAGCATGTAAATCGCCCTGGCCGCCATCCTCATCTGCCCATACAATCAGGTAGCCGTTTGGTTGTATGATTGATCCTGCAGGGAATTCCCATTTAATCAGATTGAGTGAATTATCTGTAAGGTAATAACCACTGATATCTTGCGGTTGTGAAGTCAGATTGTAAAGTTCAATCCAATCGTCATATTGTCCTAAAGAGTCTGCGGCCGAAGTCGTGTTAGAAGCCATAACTTCGTTTATCGTTACATTTACTGTAGCAGCTAGAGAAGGTACAACTTGAAAAATATATACATTGTGTTCTGCTCCAATGGGTGAATAGGAGACGGTGTGTGCTACATCTGCAGCAACAGCTTCAACATAAAATCTCACCCATAAACCACTCGATTGTCCGGGTAAAATACCTCCGAATAATCCATCGCCGGCTAAACTATCGCTATTGGTACCATCGTCATACATCAACACCTTATTAAATTTTCCATAGATGCCGTTTGCATAATAAAGATTCAAGTGATCAATTCCATAAACAGACGTAGCATGAGCAGTAACTGTCACATCTTCATTCGCATTTGGAGAAATCCAGGCTCCTCCGTTTGAATAATAATTTACATCAGAAATAACAGGAGGTATTTTATTAACTTCTGCATTACTGTTTAAGTAGTTTCTGCGGTTAATAATAAAATCTTTCAGGTCTTCTACTTCAGTTGTAAATTGTGTGTATGTATATAATTTTTTCGGATCGTTTTGAACCATCGTATCGATAGTGTTCTTGAAGTCTTCCAGTGTACCGATTGCAGAAGCTGAATCTAATTCTTCAGCAATTAAAGTCCTCATATGCGCGAGGTAGCGTTGCCTGATGGTTGGAACGGCCAATAACTTATTTAATAAAGGATAGTTTGCATTGTTTTGATTATAGAAAGGGCTCCAGTTAACAAAGTTTGCTTCCATAGCGCTGTTCCCGTCATATTCAAGCGGTGTCATGCGGCCTGTTGCTTCGTCATAATACACATAATAGTCCATCTTGCCTTTGTAAACATAACTATCATCATCTGAAAATAATATTTCACTTGCCAGATACCAAAGCGTGCGGTCAAGATCAAAATAATTAGAAATAACATCTTCCATATGTGCAGTTGAAGTGGTGTCCAGAACCTGACAAGCAGTTACTAAGTTGTCCCATGGGTTCGATTGATTAGTGGATTTCAGCGTGTAGTATTGTTTATAATCGACTGTATCCGGTCCAAGATAATTCATTGCCGCTGTGCCATCACCCCAGCCGCCACCGGGTCCACCCGGACTTCCCGGTGGTTTATCAGCGCGCCAGTTTGTGCCATCGTTATTCATAAACCATTCTTTCAGATAGTCTTTATTTAATGCCTGAACATTTGGATATACTCCCCAGTTTGCACCATTGATGTAAAGCTTAACAAAACACGATTTAGCGACCGGAATGTGTTTCTTAATCTGATTTTGATAAAAGATTTCTCTTAAAAAAGATGGATCCTGAAAACTATTATTCAGGTTAGTTATGTTATATCCCATTAAATCCTGTCCACTAATGAAAGAATTGGTGGTAATGTTAAATGATTTTTTTTGAGAAGAACCTGTGTTATAGGAAGTCTGTCCTTTAAACCGAACCCCAACACTATCAAGAATGATCCCGTCAACCGTTAGTGTTGCAGGTAAATCTGTTTTGGAACTGTAGTTACCGGTTAATAATGACCAATAATTTGATTGTGGAAAATCGAGATAAAAATTACGAATTATGGATTGGTCATATAGTCCGGCGTTTGGTTGGCCACCCGTAAATAATATCCGTCCATCGGGAGAGAAATACATTTCATCGGGTAGGCTTTGCCCGGAAACAGCAATTGTTGCCATTAACAAAACAGCCATTTGTAGCTTGATTGTCATATTTAAAATTTAACGTTAGTAATTATTAGATAGTCGTTAGACGCTCCGTATTGGTTGGGTTTAACGCCAAACTTATTAAGTATATAATTTCATATAAAATGGATAAGAGGTTCTAGTTATCTAACCAGACTCTTATACCTAATTCTATGCGGTTGTACATCGCCAAGGCGCTGTTTTTTATTTTCTTCGTACTCTGTAAAATTGCCATCGAAGAAGTAAACCTGCGAATCGCCTTCAAAAGCCAGGATGTGAGTAGCAATTCTGTCGAGGAACCAACGGTCGTGGGAAATGATTACAGCACAGCCGGCGAAATTTTCCAGCGCTTCTTCGAGTGCGCGAAGTGTGTTTATATCGATATCGTTCGTGGGCTCATCAAGCAATAAAACGTTTGCTCCTTGTTTCAAAGCAATAGCGAGGTGCACGCGGTTTCTTTCACCACCGGAAAGCACTTCCAGTTTTTTGCTTTGATCCGTTCCACTGAAATTAAATTTAGAAACAAAAGCGCGGGAATTAAATGGTTTTCCGCTTACCATCATGGTATCTGTTCCGCCCGAAATTATATCGTAAACGGTTTTTCCTGTAACGAGGTCGTCGTGCGATTGATCCACATAGCCGATTTTAACTGTATCGCCCACTTTGAAAGTACCGTTATCCGGCTGCTCGAGTCCCATGATCATCTTAAACAGTGTAGTCTTACCCGCGCCGTTCGGACCGATTACGCCGACGATTCCTGCCGGTGGTAAACTGAAAGTCAGATTTTCGAAAAGAACTTTATCGCCATAGGCCTTAGAGATTTTATCAGCTTCAAGGACTACACTACCTAATCGAGGACCGGGAGGAATAAATAATTCGAGTTTCTCTTCGCGCTCTTTCTGATCTACATTGATCATCTTGTCATATGCGGCAATACGCGCTTTTGATTTAGTGTGACGGCCCTTCGGCGACATGCGTACCCATTCCAACTCTCGTTGTAAAGTCTTCTGACGTTTACTCTCAGTTTTTTCTTCTTGTGCCAATCGATTTGATTTCTGTTCGAGCCAGGAAGAATAATTTCCTTTCCATGGAATTCCTTCACCGCGATCCAGTTCTAGAATCCATCCTGCTACATTGTCTAGGAAGTAACGATCGTGAGTAACGGCAATGACTGTTCCTTTGTATTGCTGAAGATGTTGTTCGAGCCAGAGAACGGATTCGGCATCGAGGTGATTCGTTGGCTCATCGAGTAATAATACATCGGGCTCCTGCAACAGAAGACGACACATGGCAATTCTTCTTTTTTCACCACCGGAGAGATTGGCGACTTTCGCTTCCGGATCCGGACAACGTAGTGCGTCCATGGCGATTTCTATTTTGTTATCGATTTCCCATCCGCCTGCAGCATCAATGGCATCCTGTACGACTCCTTGTCGCGCAATGAGTTTATTCATCTCATCGTCGCTCATGGGCTCTGCAAACTTATTATTGATTTCCTCGAATTCTTTAAGTAGAGCAACAACTTTTTCCGCACCTTCCATCACTACCTCACGAGCTGTTTTATTAGGATCAAATTCCGGCTCCTGCGGAAGGTAACCAACAGAATATCCAGGAGAAAAAACAACTTCTCCGTTAAAAGATTTCTCTAATCCTGCTATGATTTTTAAAAGTGTCGATTTTCCCGAGCCATTCAAACCGAGAATACCGATTTTCGCTCCATAATAGAAGGAAAGATAGATGTTTTTCAATACCTGTTTTTGGGGTGGGTATATTTTACTCACACCTACCATTGAAAATATGATTTTTTTATCGTCAGCCATTGGATGAAAATTATTGTTTTTTTTAAGGCATTTCAGGACTTTTTCCCCTCCAGCCGCATTTTTATAAGAGGTGCGAATGTCGTAAAAAAGGTTGAATTATATAGATAGTTCAGTATAAAAAGGTTGAGCCAAAGAGCAAAAAAATGCAATAATTTATAATCAATAACAAACCTAAAAGGACTTCAAATGTTCCAACTTTCTTTCCATATTGCAGAAATTTTTTTCATCATTCGCAAAAAAATACAAATTAACGAATTAGCAAATAACGAATCAGTTAATTTCAAAAAACATGCTAAACACCCTCAAAACCTACCTATCCCTTGTCAAGTTCAGTCATACGGTATTTGCCATGCCTTTTGCTGTTATTGGATTTTGCCTGGGCATTGCTAAACCGGGTTATCATTTTGATGGCACACTTTTTTTGAAAGTTATTTTATGTATGGTCTTCGCCCGAACCGCAGCGATGGCTTTTAACAGATACATAGACAGAAGAATTGATGAAAAAAATGCACGAACACTGGTAAGGGAGATTCCGAGTGGTGCAGTTACTCCGCTCTCAGCTCTGTTTCTTGTGGTCCTCAGTTCGCTTGCATTTATGGTTACCGCTTATTTCATTAATCGTTTATGTTTTTATTTATCCCCTGTTGCATTGGCTGTTGTTTTAGGATATTCGCTAACTAAAAGGTTTACGTGGCTATGCCATTTGATATTGGGCATCGGACTTTCATTGGCTCCGATCGGAGCATACCTTGCTGTCACAGGTAAATTCGACTGGCTGCCTTTGTTCTTTTCATTTGCAGTCATTTGTTGGGTCAGCGGCTTTGATATTATCTATGCATTGCAAGACGAAGAATTCGATCGCGCTCAAAATTTATTTTCATTACCTGTTGCTTTCGGAAAAAAAGGCGCCCTGAATATTTCAAATGTATTGCATAGTATCACCATAATTTTTCTGGTAACAGCGGGATTCGCATTGCCATTCGGGTATATCTATTGGATAGGCACCGGAATTTTTTCTGCATTGCTTTTCTATCAGCATACACTCGTGAAGACGTATGATCTCAGTAAAGTAAACCTGGCTTTCTTTACTACAAATGGAATTGCAAGTATAATCTTTGCAGGATTTGCGATTACTGATTTGGTGATGTAGCTTCGACAGGCTTCGACAGGCTTCGACAAGCTCAGCCTGCGGAAGCTGAGCTTGCTTGTGTAGGCTGAGCCCGTCGAAGCCTGAGCTTACTTCCGTAGGCTGAGCTTTTCGAAGCCGGTGCTGCTTTTCAAAACAAATAAACCGGGTTAAATGAAAGTAGAATAGTTATTTTATCACAACCAGTTTTTTCACAACCTTCTTATCCCCTTGAAAAATTTCAATCAAATAAACTCCACTTTTAATTGTTTGTGCAATATTAAAAGTTGCTTCATTTGAATCATCAGTCAACCTTTGAATAGAAACATTTCTGCCGCTTATGTCTTTCAGAGTAATCACGGAGCCGGCATTCAGATTTATTCCTTTTATCCTGATTTGACTTGATGCCGGATTGGGAAAAATTTCAATATTGTTTTCATTCAATGTAGCAACACTATTAATTATTTCCTCATTACATACTGTGAGATTCACACCCGACAAATACCTGTCACGCGCCGGAATGCTTCCTGTGTTAATTGTATTGGGCAATCCAATTGAAGGAAACAGCGAGCCCGACCAGAAAGAAGGTAAACCTGCTAAGTAATAACTGGAATCCGGCAGATTGGTTGTTCCTGTCGGTGTGATTGTACCTTTAATATTGTTTCCGAATTCAAAATGCGCGCCTCCTGCTAAGGCATAATTGCCAAAAAATGGAGTGGTGTTTGTTACTTCATTGCCAACAAAGTTCTGTGAATCACTTTGTACCGTTCCCGAAGTCATCAGCATTCCATACAACTCTGCTCTGTTGCGGAAAAAAGTATTGTATGGCCCGCTTGGTCCCCAGGTCTGGTCTATCTGAATGTTCTGAACAATATTGCCTTCGAAGAGATTGGAAAAAGGATAATGCCCATGCATGGAAATATCAGCTCCGAAATTCGATGGCGCTTCCGAACGATTTGGATCAATACTGTAATTGTACGATACCACATTCCCATTTGCTCCTGCCTGAAAGGAGAAGGAGTGGCGCAGGTGTTTCATAATATTGTTCGTAATCAGGCACTGTCCGGAATGACCGAATGTAGTAATGCCATAACCATGTGTCGATGTACCATCGTATTCGAAATTGTGATGTACATAGCATCCTGTAATCGTAATATTTGATGAAGCGTCCATTTCAATATGCGAGCCAATACTTTTGCTGCTCTCAACACCTTTAACCCAGCAGTTCACCGCATAGTTGAAATAGATGTTGATGCATACACCTACATGCACACTGTCTGCACGGGATAGTTGAAGACATTCAATGCCGACTTCATGAGCAGGATTTAGTTTTTGAATACGTGGGTTGAGTGATACATCAAAATTAATTCGTAACGAAGAGTCAAAAAACAGTGTATCACCGGAAATATTCGTAAGGCGGAGAATTTGTCCAACAGAATTATCAGCCCAACTTACAGGTTGTGTGTCCCACGATCCGTTATTCTGAATCAGTTCACAGTAATCACCAATGGTGAAGGAGGATGGATCATCAACAACAATTGCTGTACTGCCCCTTACAGCCATAGAAAGGACGCTTGCAAAAACGCCACTAGCACCACCTGTAACATTGAAGCCATTCCCGACTGATCCATTTAAATTAAAAATCAGGTGAGTTGAATCGGAAGAAAGTCCACGTATGATAACGCTGTCCGGTAAATCAATCGTTGAACCTATGATGTAATTTCCGGAAGGGAAATAAATTACTCCACGGTTACCATGTAATGAATCGATTGCATCACTAAGGGCAGTTGTATTGTCAAAAATACCATTTCCATTTCCACCAAAATTAGTAATGTCAAAAACGAGAGTCGGATTTGGAAAACTATCCGGATAACCGGCCTTTGACCAATCCGAAGTCAGGGTAGGAGGGATGGTTTGCGCAAACGAATTCGCTACGGAAATAAGTAAGAAGAAAAGTAGGTGCATTCTCATAACAGTTTATTTTATTCTCAGGGTTTGATTGTTAAAGTTAGGAATTTTTAACCAACATTTTAGCCGATATCTTTTAATAAAAAATTAATTACCACGAGAAATAATAGTTGATTATTCAAAAAAATAAAAAATCACGATGATATATCCCGGTTTAGAAAAAAATCGATTAACGGTTTCACTTCTTCTTCTCCACGTAATTGTAAACGATCTTCGTTTGCGGCTCCACAGGTTTACTTGCCGTATTAATTTTAAAATGAATATTGATGTTCATATGAAAAACGACGTGCATACCTTTGTATTTTTTTTTGGGGTATTTGAAAAGTTTAACGACACGACAAGCTTCTTCATCGCAACCATAACCAAGTCCGTGTTTTACTTTAGTAGCGATTACATCGCCGAAAATATCTACATCAAAATTAACAGTTACTGATCCCTCGATTTTATTATTTAAAGCTTCTTCCGGGTATCTGAGATTGGATCGAACAAACTCATTCAGGGCTTTCTGCCCTCCCTGATATATTGGTAGTTTAATAAAACTCTCCGGTTTGCGTCCGTTTTTATTCACTTTTTTCAATTAGCTAATTGGCTAATTCCTTAATTAGCAAATTATTTTGTTGAGTAATTTAAAATATTTTTTTTTCACTAGACGAATTAACGAATTAACGAATTAACGAATTAACGAATTAACGAATTAACGAATTAACGAATTAACGAATTAACGAATTAACGAATTAACGAATTAACGAATTAACGAATTAACGAATTAACGAATTAACGAATTA
>JANNBB010000050.1:0-180925 GCA_031385005.1 Bacteroidota bacterium | reverse complement strand
GCCGGAGCAACATCCACAATCAGTTGCGGAACAAACGGAACAGCAACCGCAACCCCTGCAACAGGTGTTACATATAGCTGGTCAAATGCCGGAACAACTCAAACAATCTCAGGTCTTGCACCGGGAACTTATACAGTAACTGTTACCAAAACAGTCGGCGGTTGTACATCTACAGCATCCACAACGGTTGCTAACGGCAGTGTAACAGCCGGGGCAACTTCTACAAGTAGTTGTTCAGGAAGTAACGGTTCAGCAACAGCTACTCCTGCAACAGGTGTAGCATACAGCTGGTCAAATGCCGGAACAACACAGACAATCTCAGGACTTGCACCGGGCACCTATACAGTAACGGTCACGGCAATTAGTGGCGGTTGTACGTCTACTGCTTCAACTACAGTTGCAAGTGGTGTAACAGCCGGAGCTACTTCAACAAGTAGTTGTTCGGGAAGTAACGGTTCAGCAACAGCTACCCCTGCAACAGGTGTAACGTATAGCTGGTCAAATGCCGGAACAACTCAGACAATTTCAGGTCTTGCACCGGGCACCTATACAGTAACGGTCACGGCAATTAGTGGCGGTTGTACTTCTACAGCATCTACAACAGTTGCAAGTGGTGTAACAGCCGGAGCAACATCCACAATCAGTTGCGGAACAAACGGAACAGCAACCGCAACCCCTGCAACAGGTGTTACATATAGCTGGTCAAATGCCGGAACAACTCAAACAATCTCAGGTCTTGTACCGGGAACTTATACAGTAACTGTTACCAAAACTATCGGAGGTTGTACATCTACCGCTTCCACAATAGTTGCAAATGGTAGTGTAACAGCCGGAGCTACTTCAACAGGAAGTTGCGGAACTACAGGAACAGCGACAGCTACTCCTGCAACAGGTGTAACGTATCTTTGGTCTACAACAGCAACAACACAAACAATTTCAAGTCTTGCACCGGGAACATATACTGTAACAGTAACTGCGATTAACGGAGGTTGTACTTCTACAGCCTCTACAACAGTAGCCAACGGCAGCGTAACAGCCGGAGCGACTTCTACCGGAAGTTGTTCAGGAAGCAACGGTACGGCTAGTGCTACGCCAACTTCAGGTGTTACTTATTTGTGGTCGAATGCAGGAACAACGCAAACGATCAATAACCTTGCGGCAGGTACTTATACCGTAACTGTCACCAGTATAAACGGAGGTTGTACGTCAACAGCTTCAACTACTTTAAGCGGTTCTTCTTTAACTGCCGGAGCTACTTCAACATCAAGTTGTGGAGGAAATGATGGAACAGCAACTGCTTCACCATCAAATGGAGTAACTTATGTTTGGTCTAATGGAGCTTCTTCCCAGACTATTACAGGTCTTACCCCGGGCACTTATACTGTTACCGTAACAGATGTTGCCGGTGGTTGCACAGGGACAGCTTCTACAATTGTCGGTGCACCGGTTATTGCCGGAGCAACCTCAACAGGAAGTTGTACGGGAAATAATGGCTCAGCATCTGCTACACCTTCATCCGGTGTAATTTATCTGTGGTCAAACGGCGGAACAACGCAAACTATTAACGGTCTTACGCCTGGAACTTATACTGTAACAGTTACAAGTATAGTAGGAGATTGTAGCTCTTCCGCATCTACAACAGTTGGATCATCCGTTGTTGCAGGAGCGAGTTCACCTCCAAGTTGTGGAGATCAAACCGGTACTGCAAGTGCATCACCTGTCTCCGGAGTTTTTTATCTCTGGTCAAACGGAGGTTCAACACAAACAATTTCCGGCTTATCCGCAGGAACATATACTGTTACTGTAACAAGTCCGGGTGGTTGTACCTCAACTGCATCAACAACAGTAGTTAATGCCGGATTTGTTGCATCTGCAACTTCAACCGGGGCAACTTGTGCCGGGAATCTTTCCGATGGTACCGCCACCGCGGGTCCTTCAGGACTATCTTATTTATGGTCGAATGCATCAACAAGCCAAACTATAAGTAATTTAACTTCGGGTGCATATACAGTTACCGTTACCAATCAAAGTGGATGTACGTCTACAGCAGCGACAACTGTATCAGCTGAATCAATTGCAGCCAGTGCTTCAAGCACACCGGCGGGTTGTAACACCTCCAACGGTACAGCAACTGCTTTACCGGCCGGAAATAATTACTTGTGGTCGAATGGTGGCTCAACTCAAACAATTTCCGGTCTTGCACCGGGTACCTATACTGTAACAGTAACAAGTCAATCAGGATGTACAGGTACTGCCTCAACAGTGGTTGGAACAACAGGCGGTGGTAATAACCCGGCTCCTGTTGCAATCAATGGCGCATCGGGGGCATGTACAAACCAATGTATTGTTTATTCTATTGCACCTGTTGCCGGAGCAACATCTTATCAATGGACATTACCGAATGGTGCAACAGGATTTTCTAATGGTACATCTATTACTGTATGTTTCTCTACTCGTTTCCGTGGCGGTTATATCTGCGTAAGAACAGTTGGACCATGTGGTAACAGTGCATATACTTGTTTATATATTCAGGATGTCAGAAGAACTCCTTCACAACCGTCTCAAATTTCCGGACCATCAGCAGTTTGTGCACCTAATAGCATACAATATTGCATTCCGGGAGTTGCAGGGGCAACAAGTTATGTTTGGTCAATTAGCGGAAACGCTAACCCAAGTTTAACGTTGGGAGCCGGCCAGGGTTCTACATGTATCTATGTGAATGTTCCTGCCGGTTATAACGGAAGTCAGAAGATTCGTGTTAAAGCGGTTAATTGTAAAGGATCAAGCAGCAACAGAGAATTAACCATTACACGTTTATTCACTCCGGCTACACCTGGAACCATTAGCGGAAATTCCGGAGTTTGTAAGTCACAAACGAAGAATTATTCAGTTCCAAATGTTGCCGGTACAACTTACGCATGGTCAGTTACCGGTGGAGCATTTATCTTCAGCGGTCAGGGTACCAGTTCTGTGAACATTCGATTTACTACTGCAACTTCTACTACAGCAGTTATCAGCGTTACCGCATCCAATGCTTGTGGAGTATCTTCACCTCGTACGAAAACTGTTAATGTTAATCTGGGTTGTAAAGTTTCTGATGATGCAATAATTTCAAACGAATCAACAGATATATTTGAAAACTTAACAGTCTATCCTAATCCAACATCCGGTAAAGTAAACATCACATTTAATGCAATACGTGATGCTAAGTACTCTCTGAAGGTTATTGATATGATTGGAAAAGTGCAAATTAGTACCGATGTTAACATGAATGAAGGATATAATTCAAAAGAATTAAATCTGGAATATGTTGCTAAAGGAATCTACTTAATTTCAATCCAAACAGAAGGATTGGATGCAAAGGTTATTCGACTTGTGGTTGAATAAACTCAATCAAACTAATTTTAAAAATCCCTTTCCTGTTGGAAAGGGATTTTTTTTTGATAATAATTCCGGAGTTTATTAATCTCATTGAAAAAAAAGCATTCACTTCAAAAAAAGTAAATCAGGATATGTTGAAGTGTAATGAAAACGTATTGAAATCGATAAAAAGCATGGAAAAAACATTAAAATTGGTTTAAAAAGGGGCGAAAATTATTTTATGAAACCTTTCTTACAAACCGGCGTTAGAATAGTTGTGTTTCATGTTAAGTTTTAAGTTAAGTAATTTTAGTTGTTGATCAGAAAACTTCGGAGGAAACCTCCGGAGTTTTTTGCATTTATAACCTACTTACTTCGATCAATTTTCCATCCTATCACTTTCCGGTCATCTCCCGCTGATATTAAAAGGCTGTCCATCCAGAGAATTTTATTGACACTATGTGAATGACCGGCATACTTCTCCGCATCGATTCTCACAAGAAAACGTTGACTGTCAGTTTCCCAGATTTTTATAGTTCTATCCCTGCTCGCCGTTGCAAATAGTGATTGGTCGGGTGAAAGAACAATAGAATAGATTGCATAATTGTGTGCAGGAACAGAGGTTACTTCTTCGTAGTTGTCGAGTTCCCAAACTTTCAGCAGAGCATCTTTCCCTCCGGAAATTAATTTGTTTTCAGTCGGATGAAAACACAATGCATTTACAGATGCCTGATGTGCCTGAATGCAATGAATCTCTATGTTGAGTTGAATGTCAATGAACCTGATTGTTCCATCACCACAACCTACCACCAGCATTTTTTCTTCTCTATCAAATGCAAGTGATCTTATCTTTTCCCGACAAAAGGAAAAGGAATGGATTAAAGAAAAGTCCTCAGTTGACCAAAGACCAATTTTCCCATCCCCTCCGGCAGTAACTGCCAGATTGTTTTTTGAAGAATAGCAGATGTTGTATATTCCATTCAGATGGAAAAGCAAAAAATGTATTTCTTTCTTTAAATTGAAGTCAATTACATGCATTCCACCTCCTGAAACACCAGCAAGAAGGATATTTTTTTGGGCAATAAATTTGAGCGAATAAATGGTAGAACCCGTGTTTACAATTCCGTTTAAAGGAGATCCCGATTCGAATTTTCCGGAACTAACAATACGATCACCGCCGCCGGAAAAAAATGTATTCTCGCCATATTTTTCCAATGCATATACAGGCGAGTCAAATGCAGAATGAGTAAAAACTTTTTGAATAGTTAATGGCATGACAATAAAGATAAACTCAGTTTAAAAAATCAAGACCATATCTTGGTGCCTTCGGAACAATTTGTGCAAATATCGTTTTCTTTTCTGCTTATTAAAACGGATTGTCTGAATCGGGTATAAGTTTCTCCTTTCCATATATCCTGAAAACTAGTTTCATTCAGGTTTCCCATTCGATGCTTGGCATCCTTATCAAAACAACATGGAACAGCTTTCCCATCCCATGTTATAACAGAAGAATGCCAGAGTTTCCAACAATGATTCGATAGCTTATTCTTTAGAGTAAATTTACCACCGGCAGACTTTTTATAGCGAGAAAATTTCTCTGTATCGGGTATTAGCAGATTCCCGTTTTCATAATCATATATCTGTGCTGTTTTGAAAGCCACATTGTCGACACCTGTTTCTTTCGCTAATTTTTTTATTTCTTCAATCTGATGTTCATTCGGTTTGACAACTAAAAATTGGAACACAACATAAGGTGTTGTTGAGTTTAATTTTTTTTTCCATTTGATAATATTCCGGGTGCCTTCTAATACTTTTTGCAAGGATCCACCGACTCTGTACTGTTCATAAACGTCTTGTGTCGTTCCGTCTATTGAAATGATTAACCTATCGAGCCCGCTTTGTACGGTACTTTTGGCGGTTTCATCATCGAGAAAATGTGCATTGGTGGATGTGGCTGTATAGATTTTTTTTGAAGAAGCGAAGCGAATCATTTCCAAAAAGCCCGGATTTAGAAAAGGTTCTCCTTGAAAGTAGAAAATCAGGTACAATAACTCTCGATGCAGTTGCATGGTGATTTGTCTGAAAAATTTTTCCTCCAGCATGCCGGTTGGTCTTGTAAAAGATCTTAACCCACTCGGACATTCCGGGCAACGCAAATTACAGGAAGTAGTTGGTTCAATTGAAATGGATACCGGTAAGCCAAAAACCATTGGCTTTTGAAATAATCTGGATAAATAATAACCACCCCCAACTTTAAAAATATTAATGATCCTCCGTAAAGTCAGTTTTGAAATAAGATTGGCCAGATCAGGAAAATGGTTATTCATCGAAATACAAAGATGCAGATAAAATGGCTTGTAAAAAGTACTCAGACTGAATATCCATAAATGGAGTTAAGCGAGGTCAAATTGAATAATCGGAAAATGTTACTTATCAACAAACGAGAAAGTTAGTTCATGCCATACTTGTCTTTTAATTTTATGCAGACCGCTGACAACATAGGACTTTTCGCAGACTATAACCATTGGGAAAAATTACCGTACATAGAAAAATGTACAGGAAAAAGGGGAATTATCCTGTTAATAATTTGGTCTTTCGTCTAAAAATTCATTAATCGCTTCAACCTACCTTGTAAGCTTAAAAAAAAAACGGTGACAAAACGAATACTTTACTTTATCGGACTATTTTTATTTTTAGGTTTTGCTGCTAAAGCACAAGATACTTGTGCTACTGCCTCTTCGCTTTGTGCTAGCAGTACATTAAACCGGACAACAGTGGCTGCTACAACAGTAGCTTCTGATCCCGCATTGAGTTGTGGCGATGGTGTGGTAACCAATAGTGTTTGGTTTTCCCTTCTTGCTATCAACAATGGAAATTGTACGATTACCGTTACAGGAATTGACAATAACCCGGGTCTTGATATGGAAGTTTACACCGGATCTTGCGGTTCTTTTACACCTACAGGACTTTGTGCCAGCGGATCCAGTGCAACCGGAGGGACCATGAACATTGCTCTGGCTACGGTCGCGGGAACAACCTATTACATCATGGTAGATGGAAACACCGGAAATCAAGAATCTTTTGATATAACTGCTACAACACCAAACGATGCAATAGTAGCACGTCCAAATTCAAATTTTGACGTAAATCCTTATTCGGGATGTATTCCTTTATCTACTTTTTTTGATAATAATACTGTTCTGCACGGCGGAAATAACATCACTTATTCTTGGAAAATCAATACAGGTGCATTCGTGCCTTCAACAGGGGCGGATACTACAATTGTATTTAGCGCCGCTGCAACAAATACAATTCAATTAAAAGTTTGTAACCTCGAATGCGGTTGTAAAACAGTAAGTCAAGATGTTGTTTCTCAGAATCTTGTCCCATCAATTACAGCAGTTCCGTCCATTACTTGTGTGGGTACTCCGATCAATTTTACCGCCGCAGCTTCTGTACTTCCAACGCCTCCATTTGTAAATCCAAATGTCACCCTTTGGGAATGGAATTTTGGTGATACAGCATCCGGAGCATCCAATAATGCAACCGGACAAAATGTTTCGCATTTATTTATTGGCCCACCGGCTACTTATAGCGTAAGATTAATTGCTCATGGTACATGTGGACCGGATACAACATTTAAAACAATCACCATTCTTCCCAATCCAATTGTAACAATTAACGGCCCTTCTGAGTCGTGTGAAGGCCAAACGCTAACGCTGGGTTCCAGTTTGCAATTTGCAACTCCTGCAATTACTTATACATGGAGCGGAGTGGGTACTTTGTCGTGTACCAATTGTGCAACTACAAACATCACAAACCTAATTCCGGGCGGACCTTATACTTTTTCACTTTCTATTATCGATAATAATGGTTGTACTGCAGATACTACAAAAGATGTAATCGTTCATCCACGTCCTTCTGTTTTTGCAGGAGGTTCAATGACACTATGTAAAAACGATACTGCACAATTAAATGCAGTTCCGTCCGGTGGATATCCTCCCTATACATATCAATGGACACCTTCAGCCGGCTTGAGTAGTTCGACTATCTATAACCCATTTACATTTAATACCAACGGAACCAGCTATTGCGTAGTCGTTAGTGATTCCAATAATTGTCCTTCAATTTCTGATTGTATCTCATTAAATCAATACCCTCAGCCAACAATATCTTCTTCAAATCCAGCTCTTTGTACAACACAGCCGAGTTTACAGAATACCTTTACCGTGAATGGCCCTAATGCCGGTTCATCGTATAGCTGGAGATTGTCAACATCCTATTCATTAATAACTAGTGCTGCTCCGGATTCTTCCAGCATTACCGTTACTTTCCCGCCTACAGTTGGCACCTACAATTTTACAGCAATTGTTATTGATGCCTTGACGGGTTGTAAGGACACTGTAAATACTTCCTTCAATATTACTCCCGGTTTAAATATGACAATTACCGGCCCGAATCAAATGTGTGATGGGGATACAATAACATTAACCGCATCGGGTGCAGTTTCCTACTCCTGGTCTGCATCACCTGCATATGCTTTTTCTAATGCAACAGCAGCAGCACAAGTAATGTCGCCGCCAAGTTCTACTGTATTTACAATTACAGGTGTTGCCGGGACTTGTACTCAAATTATTACTGATACACTTACAGTATATGGAAACCCTGTTGCAACAGTAAGTCCGATTGCTCCTTATTGCGGTTGTGCTATTGATACTTTAAATGGTGTAGGAAGTACTGCAGGAATGAGCTATTTCTGGACCAGTACCTTGGGAAGTTCAATAGCTAACCCTACAGCATTATTTACTACAGCTAATATTTGTGATACAGATACTATCATGTTAACTGTTACAGACACAATTACTACTTGTGCAACATCCGCTTCTATTGTTGTTTTAGCGACTCCGCGCCCGGATGTTCAGGTCAATGTAACTCCGACTAATATATGTATAGGTGTACCTACCGTCGTTACTCTGGATGGTACAGGTACAGGAACTTTACCGGGTACTACCTACGATTGGAGCAGCGATAATCCTTTGGCAGTAATTACCGATACAACACTGATAAGTACCACTGCAAATATTAATACGCCTAGTATTTTTTATCTGTTAGTCACCAACTCGGCAGGTTGTGATTCAATGGCACAGGATACGGTGAATGTCTTTACCGAACCGGTGATTTCATCCAGTCCCCCTTTCCTGTGTACTTCAGATATCGTCCGTCAATCTACAATAACAATTACGGGAGCATCTCCGACATCTTCTTATACCTGGACTACTATACCGGCTTGTGTGACACCAAGCACTGCTAATTCGGATACTCAGCTATTCGACTTCGCTGCATGCGGTCCGGCAGTTGACACATTTGCAGTGTCTGTTTATGATTCAGTTACTACATGTACTACGAACCTAATCAGCACAGTAACCGTGGTAAGTGGTGTTGTCCTTGTACTTACTCCTGATACATTCTTTTGTGAAGGTGGTGTTGCCACTCTTAATGTCTCCGGTGCAAATTCTTTCCTTTGGAGTACAGGTGATACTGTTCAAACTCTTGTTTTCAGTAACCTTACTGCTGCCGGTTCTCCTTATACTTACATTGTTACCGGAACAATCGGCAGTTGCGTTGCTTCTGATACTGTTGTCGTAACCGTCAATCCTGTTCCTGTCACGACCCCGATTACCGGTTTAACAACAGTTTGCGAAGGCGACACATCTTATTATCATGTTAGTCCACAAAATGGAAATTATACCTGGACACTCAGCGGTGGAACAATTGTAAGCGGACAAGGAACTGATAGTATTCTGATTGCTTGGGATACAAGCGGATTAGCATTCCTTTCCGTAGTGGATACAAATATTTATGGTTGTGCAGGTCCATTACAGACAATGAATATTGTAGTAAATCCGATGCCTGATACACCAACAGTAACAGGTCCTCCGGTAGTTTGCCAGGATGGAATTGAAACTTATTTCGTAGGTATTGTAGCCGGTTCAACTTACTATTGGTCAGTAACCGGTGGTAGTTTTACCGCAGGAAATACCGGTTCCGTGAATACGGTTCAATGGGGTGCTGCAGGACCGGGAACGTTGGGAGTGTATGAAGTTAGTTCAGCCAATTGTACAGGACCGTCCGCAACCTATAATGTCACAATCAATCCTCGTCCGGGTCCTGTAACCATTATCGGAAATACTCTAGTGTGTGATAACATTCCGGAAGTTTATTTAGTAGCGGCTAATGCGGGTTCAATTTATACATGGGATGTAATCAACAATGCTTCTGAAACATTAAATCCGGGTACCGATTCATTACTTGTAAATTGGGGACCGAGTACAGCCGGACAGGTTTCAGTATTCGAGACAAACACCTACAATTGTAACAGTGATACAACAGGAATTTTTGTAACAATCATTCAGCATCCACAGATAATACTGAACGATGATTCAGCTATTGTTTGTAACAACACTGCCTACCAAATCATTGCAAGTGCCAACACACCAAATACTGTATGGCATCACGATGGAAATGGTAGTTTAAGTGATTCAACCATTACTTCCCCAATTTATACACCGCTTATCACCGATACAGGTTATGTGCATTTATACATGGTTGCTACCAATGCGCCTTGTGCAAATGATACGGTTTGGCTGGCTCTTTATATAACTCCTTCACCTGTGGTTACAATTACAGGTCCGGTAGCTCCTATATGTTATGGTTCAATCGACAGTTTACGTGCTACTGCAGGAGCCACAGATACCTATATCTGGACACCGGGAGGAATTCCAAGTCCAATCATTGGTATACGTCCACTTGTAACTACTGTTTATACGGTAGCTGTCACGAATTCATATAATTGTACGACCGTTGTAACGTATAATGTGGATGTGATACCTCCGGGAATTCCGACAGCAGGGAATGATCAAAATGTTTGTAATGGAGATGTGATTACATTGAATGGAACGCAAATAAATGCCGGAGGATTAATCTGGTCAACTTCAGGAGATGGAGTTTTCAATCCGTTTAATACATCAAGCACGGTTACTTATGATCCGGGGAATAATGATACACTTGGCGGATCAGTAACCATTTACCTGACAACAACAGGTGCCTGTCTGAATTTGACGGATACGGTAATTCTTACTATCAATCAACACCCATATATTAATGCCGGAACAGATACTACTTTGACAATTGGTGCCGGTCCCGGTGTTATGTTGCCTTTGTATCCAACTTCAACGAATGTGCAAGGAGTAATCTGGACCACTTCAGGAACAGGATCATTTACACCTTCTGATACTACACTGAATGCCGTATATGTGCCTTCGAAGGACGACTTCAACAAGGATTCGATTGTAATTACTGTAACAACTGTTGGAAGTTGTTTGCCGGTATCCGACTATCTCGTCATCGATTTCTCACCACTCGAAATTCCCAATGTATTTACACCATATCCATCCAGCCCGGGACAAAACGATTATTTCGTTGTGAAACACCTGGTGCCCAATGTTACTTTACAAGTTTGGGATAGATGGGGTATGCTCGTCTATAAGAGCGATTATTATCAGAATGATTGGGATGCCAATGGCTTGAAATCAGACGTGTATTTTTACGTTGTTACCAGTCCTGAAAAAGAATACAAAGGATGGGTGCAGGTACTTCGGGGAGAGTAATTCGTTAATTCGTTGATTTGTTAATTAGCTAATTAACAAATCAACGAATTAACAAATTATAAATTACACTTCCCTTACCATCAGCCTATCGGTAAGTTCAATGAGGAGTTTTTTTCTTGATTCGGGTAAATCTACCACTTCCAACTCTTTCAGAGCTAAAGAGAAATATTGATTTTTTACTTCTGTAGCATGATTCTTTATGTCTAACTTATCATAGATAGAAACAATACTTTCAATCTTTTTTACGGGTACAAAATCGGTTTTATGAAGCCAGTATTGTAATTCCGATTTTTCTTTACTTCCTGATTTTTCAAGAGCGGAGAGTAATAAAAAGGTTTTCTTATTGGATAAAATATCACCGCCGACTTGTTTTCCAAATTTTTCGGATTCTCCATAGACATCTAAAATATCGTCCTGCAATTGAAATGCTATGCCCAGGTTTTTGCCGAAGTTGTAAAGGTGCATTGCGTTTTCTTTACCTGCGCCGGAACATAAAGCGCCGATGTAAGCCGAGCAGCCCAGTAGCGTAGCTGTTTTTAATCCGATCATTTTAATATAATCCGGAATGGTTACGGAAACTTCCGTTTCAAAGTCCATGTCGTATTGCTGACCTTCGCAAACTTCAATAGCAGTTTTTAAAAACATATCCATGACATCCTGCAAGTAGTCGGATTTAACTTTCATCATCAACTGACAGGACAAAACAAACATCGTATCGCCGGAGAGGATGGCGATATCCGGATTCCATTTTTTGTGAACTGTTTCTCGGGAACGGCGGATAGGAGCTTTGTCCATGATATCGTCATGCAACAGTGTAAAGTTGTGAAAGACTTCTATGCCTAAAGCCGGACTAAGAACTTCCATCGGATCATTTTCGAAAAGTTCATTACACATCATCAGCAAAGCAGGTCTCAAGCGTTTCCCACCTAAGCTGATCATATAACGTATTGGGTCGTACAACCTGGCCGGTTTATTACTGAGATTTAATTTGGCCAGTTCGCTTTCGATAATATCGCGGAAGTGGTTTTCTGAATGCATGGTGTAAACATACAATGCTGAAGCGGAATAATCCAATTGCGAGGTAATAATTTAACCCATTAGTAGGGAAAGATTAATAAATGTTGTTAAGATTATTATAAAAACAGCTTTTAAAACCTTTAAGACAAAATGAAAAAACTTCGGGCATAAAAAAGATGCAGGAGAATATTCCTGCATCTCTATTAGAAAAATCTGAAAAGCGAAAAAACTATTGCAGCACGTAATCGCTGTGCTTCATAATTTTTCTTATTCCGTCTTCCAGTGTAGTAAAGTCTCGTTGAAGCAATTGTTTCATTTTCGTGACATCCGGTTTACGACGAGTCATATCTCCTTCTTTGAGAGAAGGAAGATGGATTATTTTAGAGGAAGAATTTGTTATTTTAATGAGAAGTTCTGCGAGTTCAAGCATAGAGATTTCGCTATCTGTTCCAATGTTTGCAACATCGTTGACTAAAAGATTGTTATACAAAGCATTTGTTGTGGCGTCCAGGTGGTCTTCGATATAACAAAAAGTTCTACGCTGACTGCCATCTCCATAAACAGTAATATCCTTGTCTTTCATAGCTGCAGCCAGAAATTTGGATATCACAAAGTCGGTGCTTTGTTTCGGTCCATAGGTATTAAACAAGCGGAAGATAGTAAAGTCCAGGTCGTATTCTCTTTTGAAAGAACGTAAATAGGCCTCTCCAACGTTTTTCACAATTGCATAAGGTAGACGCGAATTTAATGGCGTCGTATGTTCATTTTGCGGATATTCCACCGGCTCTCCGTAAACCTCTGACGAGGAAGTGAAAAACACGCGTTTTACACCGGTATTTTTGGAGAGATTAAGAATTTGGCTAATTCCTGTAATATCGTTCAGAACCATCACCGGATTAGCAAGAGTTCTTTTTACACCTACCAATGCAGCGTAATGAAATACATAATCGAATCGATATGCATGAAAAATACTGGAGATGTCGTTGAGGTTGTTTGCGTCAGCTTTGATGAATTTCACATTCTGATGGACTGACTTAGGTACCTTTGTTATCGATCCGGTGAGTAAATTATCGACGATTACAATGTAATTATCCGGATCTCTGGATAAGCGGTCGGCCAGGCTACTCCCGATAAATCCGGCTCCACCTGTGATGAGTATTTTTCGTTTCATAATTTATAAATTGAATTTAAACAAATATTGAGTAATTTTTCGGGAAAACTAAGTGGATTTTTACCAATTGCAAGTAAGTATGGGCGAAAACAGCCCTATTGTTTGCCGGCTTCTTAAAGTAAAATGAAGGATAATGAATATCCGGTACATTTAAATAACCAGTTTCATTTTAAACTAAAAGTATAAAAGTATGTTGCAATAAATTAAAAATTTTAAATCCAATCTCTATTTAAGTGAAAGCAAATATTTTCCATAGCCGCTCTTTACCAGAGGTTCGGCAAGTTTCATAAGTTGCATTTTATCGATGAATTTCATTCTGTAGGCGATTTCCTCAATACAGCCTATTTTTAAGCCCTGACGCTCTTCAATTACCTGAACAAATTGTCCGGCCTGCATTAATGAGGCAAATGTTCCGGTATCCAGCCAGGCAGTGCCAACATCGAGGATGCCGACTTTTAGTTTTCCTTTTTTTAAATATTCTTTATTGATGTCTGTTATTTCATATTCGCCACGTGCACTGGGTTTAAGATTCTTAGCAATGTTTATGACTGAATTATCGTAAAAATAAAGTCCGGGAACTGCATAATTTGATTTAGGGTTGACAGGTTTTTCTTCAATGCTGATGGCTTTTTTATTGCTATCGAATTCAACGACACCATATCGTTCCGGATCACTGACGTGATAAGCAAAGACAATTCCTCCATCCGGATCGATGTTGCTTTGTAGCAATTGTTGAAGACCTGTTCCATAGAAAATATTATCACCCAAAATTAGGGCGACTTTATCATTTCCAATAAATTTTTCTCCAATTACAAATGCCTGTGCTAATCCATTGGGTACAGCTTGTTCTGCATAATTGAAGGAACATCCCAGATTTTTCCCGTCACCAAGCAGGTTGCGAAAATGAGGCAGATCGTGTGGAGTTGAAATAATTAATATTTCACTTATTCCCGCCATCAACAAAACGGATAATGGATAATAGATCATTGGCTTGTCGTAAACAGGCATCATCTGTTTACTCATTGCCAATGTAAGCGGATGCAATCGTGTGCCGGAACCGCCGGCGAGAATTATACCTTTCATTTAATTCGTTAATTCGTTAATTCGTTAATTCGTTAATTCGTTAATTCGTTAATTCGAAATGGGGCAAGTAATATAGAAAAAGAAAAAGTTCCTCTATAATTATCATGAAAATCTATTCAATATTTATTCTCTTACTGTTTTTAATAATTTTACTGAACAAGCGAATCAACTAATTATCAAATTAACGAATTAGCTAATTAAAGTATCGTCCCGTCTCACCTCTAAATCGTCTAGTTCTACATCTTCGTCTTCATCGAAAATTTGTATCAGTGACTCTTTAAAGAATGCTTTAGTAATGATTCTTTTTTCCAATGACAATAATAACGTAGGAAGGAAGATGAGGTTACTTAACATAGCAAGTAAAAGTGTTATTGAAATCAACAATCCAAGTGCCGACGTTCCACCGAAACTGGAAGCTGTAAAGATGAAAAATCCGGCAAACAAAATTACTGCCGTATAAACCATGCTCGGTCCTGTTTCATGGATTACTTTGGAAACCGTCTTAGAAATACTTCCGCCATGTTTGCGAAGTTCCTGGCGGTATCGGGTGAGGAAGTACATTGTTCCATCGCTTGCAATACCGAATGCGATACTGAAAATAAGAATCGTTGAAGGTTTTAATGCAATGTTGAAGTATCCCATCATTGCTGCTGTAATCAACAAGGGTGTCATACTGGGGATGAGTGCGATAATTACCATTCTGAAGGACATGAAAAGAAAAAACATGACTGATCCGATTAATAAAATGGCAAGTATGATGCTTTCCTTTAAGTTCAGCAGCAGATAGTCGTTGTTCTTTAAGAAGATGATGGAATTGCCTGTTAGTTTTACATCGTATTCGGCAGGAGGAAGTATGCTGTCAATGCGCGGTTTTATTTCAGCTAGAAGTTTTTTCATCTTCACAGATCCAATGTCTGCAACCTGAAAGCTGATACGTGTGACCTGTTGTGAGCTGTCGATGATTGAACGGAACATTCGCTCATTTCCTTTTGCTGTGTTGGCATATCCCGACAATCGTCCCATCTCTTCTACGTTCGGAATGATGTAATACTTCGGATCGTTGTCTTGTAATCCCTGGTAAGAAAATTTTATTCCCTCTGCAATGGATACGGGTTCGCTAAACTCTTTATATCCCGCCATTATTTTTTGTACCCTGTTAATCTTATACAGATTTTTTAATTCAAGAACTCCTTTTGGTTTTTTTGTGTCAACACTGATCTCAAAAGGTAAAACGCCGCGGAAATTATCTTCGAAAAACTTGAGGTCAGTATAAATAACATCTTTTTTAGGGAGGTCGTCGACAACAAAGCCAATCGATTTAATTTTCGTCATTCCGTAAAGACTAACAACTACCAATATTGTAACTACAGTGTAAATGCGTATCCTGTAGGCATGTACCCATTTGTCTATCTTCTTCAGAATAAATGAAAGCGACTTTCTTTCCAAGTGTTTGATTTGTTTGGTAGAAGGAGTTGGTAGATAGCTGAAGGCAATCGGAATCAGAATGAGAGATATCAAAAATGTCAACATCACGTTAATGGCTGTGATGATTCCGAATTCAACCAGCACATCGCTATGTGTAAAAGCGAATACCAGAAATCCGAATGCTGTAGTGACATTGGCGAAGAACGTCGAAACTCCTATACGATAAATTGAGCGGACGAGTGCTTTAATCTTATTTTGATGTTTGGCATATTCCTGCTGATATTTATTTAAAAGCAAAATACAATTAGGGATTCCGATTACGATGATGATTGGAGCGATCAGGCTCGTTAGAATGGTGATTTTATAGCCAAACAATTCCAGGGTTCCAAACGACCATATAACACCTAGAATTACAACAAGCATTGGAAATAATACTGCATAAAAGCTTCTGAAAAAGACCAGGAGAATTAAAGCCGTAACACCCAGAGCTAAGAAAAGAAACATTTTCATTTCAGCTAATATCTTCTGCGAAACGGCAGTACGGATATAAGGTAGACCGGAATAATGAAGTGATAATTTGTGATCAGCAGCAAATTTATCACTCATCTTTTTTATTTGACCAACTATTTCTATTCGCCCTTTCGTATTGATTTTTTTCTGATCAAACGTAATGGCCATCACTGTTGCCTTCGTGGTGTCATTGTATAAAAGTCCCTGATAAAAAGGCAAACGTTCCAACTCTTGTTTGACAACATCAACTTCTTCTTGTGTAACCGGAATAGATTCCTGAAGTTGTTTGAATTCGAGTTTGTGTAAACTGTCATTCCTTAAAACATGAAAAGCTCGTGTAACGGAAATGACTTCTTGTATTCCTTCAATTATTTTAATCTCATTGGTAAGTTTATGCCAATCAGCAAAAACATTTTTCGCCCACAAACTATCACTCTTGAATCCGATGACCATTACCGTTCCGTCTTCACCGAATTTTTCTTTAAACTTTAGGTATTCGGAATAGGTGGTGTCGGATAAAGGTAGAATGCGCGCTGCTTCATAACTGAGCTTTACCCGGCTAGCATAAAAAGCCATTAAAATGGTAAGGGCAAACAGTACAATCAAGGTGATTACCCTGTGCCTAATTATTATTCTCGCAGCCGTTTCAAGCATGGTCGTCTAAAATACAACTTTACATCGAATAGGAGGATAGGAGCAAAATAAGTTATAAGCAGAGCAATGTAATTGCCCCGGGTTAAACGTATTACAAAGGTTTTCTGAAATTATAGAGCAATCTGATAGCCAATGGAAAACAACCACTCCACACAGAAAAAATGGTGATTAGCTTTTGATTCGCCAACTGATAATACATCGAGGTAATTGGCAAATACACCCTTGAAACCGGTCTCAGCAATAAAGTGCTTTCGAAATTCATAACGACCACTGATATCCATACCGGTTACATAGCCGGCAATGTGATAATTGTTGTTCTGGTTTTTTCCAAAAAGTGCAACTTCACTCTGAGGAATTACGATTCCTGCTCCGGGTTTCAATGCTGCGTAAAAACAATTGCTTCCTGAAGGGCTGGCATAAATATTCTTCCTATAGATAAAACTGGCCATTAAAAAATTGGCACCATTCGTATGCTCAAAGCGAACAAAGTTATTGGCAAGCACGGTGTCTTTGTCAATATAATTTTCAAAAATCTTTCCTTTAACACGAGCGACCTGATTTTGATTCATGATGTATTTGGCATGATCGAAGCCGATTTCAATTCCCATATTTGGGTGTTTGGAAAACATGTAGCCAATACGGTAAATAAATTGAGGAATTGAAATGTTCCTATTTAAGACGCTTTCAAATCGGGGTTTGTCGTGTGCTTTTGCTCCATATATCGTAAAGTCGAAATCATTGGAATTTGTACTTTCAAAATGTAGGTCGCTGAGAGAAAACCAGTCTTTATTATAACCCCATAAAAAGTAAAGTTGGCCTTTCGGGTTCTTTTTCTCTACATCCTGACCATAAGCTACGGATGTTGAATTAGATAGTATGAAAAAGAGTAAAAAAAGGAAGTTATTGCGCATATTTTTATTCTCCTGCAAAAATAGAGTTTTTTAAGTAGGGTTAACTAAATTTTTTTTTTTTCGTTTAGATTGAATTGAATTGGATGAAATTGAGTCAGAGTGAGATGTTATTCTGTGAATTTTCATCTTCCTTAAAATTATTACTATTTAAAAAAAACACTATATATTTGTCCGTGTTAATGTTTAATTCCTCTGAAACCCCTACCAATACTCATGTTTAAAAATATTTTATTTTATTTTTCGGTACTTACTTTAATTCTGTCTTCATCCTGTACAAAAGACGATGCGAATGACTCACGGGCATTGGATGCTACCGGTTTTCCGGTTTTATCTACTAAAGTAGTTACAGGAATTTCACAGACTTCAGCTGAGAGCGGGGGTGTAATTAATTCTGATGGTGGTTTGGATATTACTGCCCGCGGTGTTTGCTGGAGTGAAATTCAGAACCCTACACTTGCTGATTTACATACCTCGGATAGTATTGGATCCGGAAGTTTTACAAGCTCCATTACAGGCCTTACAGCCGGAACGACTTACTATGTAAGAGCCTATGCGACCAATAAAAACGGAACATCTTATGGTGAACAACGAACCTTCACAACCACCGTCGTTTTATCAGTCGGTTTAAATTACGAGGGTGGAATTATTTTTTACCTCGACAATACCAATATGCATGGATTGATAAGTGCTCTTGTCAACCAAAGTGATTCTGCAGAATGGGGCTGTAATGGCGTTTCCATTATTGGCGCTGATGGAACGGCAATCGGAACAGGAAATCAAAACACTGCTGATATTATAGCCGGATGCACTTCTTCATCTGCTTCTCTGCTCTGTGATACACTTAATCTAAATGGATATACCGATTGGTTTTTGCCTTCAAAAGAGGAATTGCGTTTAATGTATACCAACCTTCACAGTGCGGGTTTAGCGTCTTTTAGCAATACCTCCTATTGGTCATCTTCAGAAATGACAGCTTCATTTGCATGGCAGGTGATATTCGCTAATGGAATAACCCAAGGAACCAGCAAGAACAATTTCATTTCTGTAAGAGCGATCAGAGCTTTTTGATGATTTGCTCTTTTGTTTGATTTTTTCCTTAAACTGTTATCGAAATAGGTCGAAATTCTAAAATAATAGAAAAGCTTCTTTCAACTTTTACTAACAGGTGATTATTTCATTTTATTTCTTCATTTTTGTACTCGTTAAAAATTTCTGTTATGTACGATACGCTAAAACCTGTACTGGAAAAAGAGCTTGAAGAGATAAAAGCTGCCGGATTTTATAAAAATGAGAGAATCATCACTTCACCACAAGGCGCTGTTGTCCGCGTAAATGGAAAAGAAGTAATTAATTTTTGCGCCAACAATTATTTGGGATTGTCTTCTCATCCCAAAGTGATTGATGCTGCCAGGAAATCCATCGATACGCATGGATATGGGATGTCATCCGTTCGATTTATTTGTGGAACACAGGATATTCATAAAGATCTCGAAAAAAAAATTTCCACTTTTTTGGGCACAGATGATACAATACTTTATGCGGCTGCTTTTGATGCAAACGGTGGGATATTTGAACCCTTGCTCAATGAACAGGATGCAATCATCAGCGATGAATTAAACCATGCTTCCATCATCGACGGTGTTCGTTTGTGCAAGGCACAGCGTTTTCGTTACAAGCACAACAACATGGAAGAACTTGAAAAAGTTTTGCAGGAGACAGTAAACCTTCGCCATCGCATGATTGTAACAGACGGTGTTTTCAGCATGGACGGAACAATCGCTCAGCTCGATAAAATTTGCGATCTCGCCGATAAGTACAAAGCAGTAATTATGATCGATGAGTGTCATGCTACCGGTTTCATGGGTAAATCAGGTCGGGGGACACATGAATATAGAAATGTGATGGGTAGAATAGACATCATCACAGGCACTTTAGGAAAAGCTCTTGGCGGTGCCATGGGTGGTTTCACTAGCGGCAAAAAAGAAATCGTTGAAATACTTAGACAACGCTCAAGGCCATATCTTTTTTCTAATTCATTGGCTCCTGCGATAGTCGGGGCATCCATTGCTGTAATCGATATGCTTAGTGAAACAACACAACTGCGTGATAAATTATGGGAGAATACAAGATACTTCCGTGAAAAAATTACAGCCGCCGGCTTTGATATCAAGCCGGGCGAACATCCAATAGTTCCTGTTATGCTATACGAAGCAAAGTTGGCACAGGAATTCGCCACCCTTTTACTCGAAGAAGGAATTTATGTAATCGGCTTCTTTTATCCCGTAGTCGCTAAAGGAAATGCCCGCATCCGCGTCCAGATTTCCGCTGCTCACGAAAGAAATCATTTAGATAAGGCGGTTGCTGCTTTTGAAAAAGTTGGTAAGCAACTTGGGGTGCTTAAAATTAGCTGATTAACGAATTGAAATGGTTGCAATCTACACAGATGGCAGTTCAAGAGGAAATCCGGGTCCGGGTGGCTATGGTGCTGTTTTAATTTCAGGAAAACATCGAAAGGAAATTTCTGCAGGTTATCGTCTCACAACCAATAACAGGATGGAGTTGCTCAGTGTAATTGTTGCCTTGGAGGCATTGAAAAACAGTGAAACTACTGCGGTCATTCATTCCGATTCGAAATACGTAGTCGACTCCGTCGAAAAAAAATGGGTCTTCACTTGGGAGAAAAAAAATTTCAGCGGAAAAAAGAACCCCGATCTCTGGATGCGCTTTTTATTGGTCTACCGCAAACATAAAGTTCGCTTCGTTTGGGTAAAAGGACATGCTGATAATGTAGAAAACAACCGCTGCGATGAACTCGCAGTTCAGGCTTCCTTTGGGTCGGATTTGAAAATTGATAGTTGGTATGAGTTGAACGAACGTAGCTAATTAATTTCACTCTGAAACAACCTTCCCACTTCCACTGATGTTCTTTACTACACTAGCAGGATTTCCGGAATAATAAATATTTCCATTGTATTCAATATCGGCCACCAATTCGGTGCTGACGTTTATGTGGCAATCGCCGGTTGATCTGTTACGGATGTAACTGTATCCTGTTTTCATTCCACTTGCATTTATTGGTGATACATCGTTCATATAAATAAAACTTACTCCGGAATAGCCATTTACCAGGTAATCGGCACGACCAATGTTGTTGTTGATATGTGTTTTACTGCAGTTGAAGAGAAGATCGATTGTGCCTGAGCCATTCCAGCAATCGAAGAAAAACTCATCTGTACGGATCGTGTCTTTGCAAGTGATGTCGCCGGAACCATAGTAATCTATTTTAACCGGTTTATCCATTCCAACTTCCACTGTGTATTGATTCTTGAAGCTGCGCATCCAGTTACATCGGTTTTCATTCCTTATGTACAAGGTCTCTCCACTTAATTCAGTGATGATTCCATCTATAAGGTTATCACCCGCAGTAACTTTTATGTAAAAAGAAGAATTTGGGACGATAATGAGATCGACATTATTTTTCAAGTCGATTCGCGTAAAAGGACTTGCAGCACGAATTTCAGTTTCAGTTTTTCCGGCACTCTTGAAGCAATCGAGCATGTGATCTTTTTTGCAAGTGGTTAGTGTTGCAGCAATAAACAAGAGTATGAATGCATTCTTTTTCATCTTGTTGGATTTTTCTTTTTTATTCTATAACCGATTCCTAATTCAACCATATCTGCGCGGGCATAATGTGTTTTCAGGTTGAGACAAACAAATAATTTTTCAAAATAGTAATTCAAACAGACGCGGTGATAAATGTTTCCATCATCTTTCCATCCATTATAAATGTAATGTCCCATGTTAAACATGATTCCCAGATTGTTTAAGGAAAAATGATAGGCTGCATAAATTCCCGGACGATAGTTGTCGATGGCTTTTGATTGCTTTTCTCCAAGTCTTTCAATACGTGCGGAAATGGAATTATCATAAAAGATATCAATTCCCGCTCCGAATGCGCTTTTATGAGTAACCGGTTTAAAGACCATGCCTGAAAGCGTGGCGGCAAAGTAGTTTTTGCCGAGCGGAGGATATACTTTTTTCAAAAAACCACCTGTGTGAAAATGGAGTTGAAGGTTTTTATCAACAGGACTAATCAAACGTTGAACGATAGCAATTTTATTTCCAAAAGAATGGTGATAGGCCAGACTCAAGGTTGCTACATTGATCCCAAGATTGGGTAAGCTATAACTCCCATTTGAAAAATGAGTAATTCCCGTTCCGATTTCCAGCATAGATCGTTCGGAAATCGATTTTTCATAGTGCAGATCGATATGCATGACACCATTGATGTGTGAACCAATACCTGCATTTTTGAAATTGTCTTCTGCGTTGAAAGTCTTTTCAACATAACCCAATCCCATTCCATATCTCAAATGTAATCCTTGTCCGGGATTTTTACTCAATGGGAAATCAACGAAAGGGTAAACGGAAAAACCTTTTCCTAAATGGGAAGGACTTCCCAGGTCGAAGAGCGCAAGCGTTATACCGTAATCAGGAAAGTTGAAAAGATTTTCCCAGTCTTTTTTACCGAAAGTTGGGCGTGAAAGTGTAAACTCGAATCCTTTTACATGTTCTTCTTGTAGTGGCTCAAGAGCCGGGCGATGGGCTATTACAAAGCCGTAATCAACTTTGAGCATAAGCTTCCATGAACCGGAAGTTGAATCTACGGTTTGAGAAAATATTTGCAAAGGAAAAACAAGAAGAATGAATCGAAAAATAATTTTCATGGATTTTTCAAAATTGTACTTCAATATACCTGCAGATAAAATTTATTTTCCTAATGCACTAATTTTTTCTGTCAACTCGTTTTGAAAGGTTTTCCAGTCCTGCAGTAAAGAAGCAGGGTTTTTTTCATTTGCAGATTTAGCTTTATTGCCTGAATCTTCGAGCGTTTTTATTTTTTTTTCCGCTACCGTTTTAATTTCTTTCAACGTACTTAAATAGGATGAGTAGATTCTTGAACCTTTGTTAATTGCACGTGAATAAAGTACTTCAGCGCCTTTTTTTATTATGTTTAGATCTATAGACGCGTTTAAATATTTTTCGAATTCTTTCAAGATAGCATACCGTCTGTATGAACTGCTGAAACGCAAAGCTCGTTTGTAAAAATCAATTTTATCTTCTGAAGAGTTGTTGTAAAATTCTGCTAATCTGAGAAGGATAACCTGACCGCTATCCTTTTCTAAGGTCAAAGCAATTTCTTTTGCTTTGACAGAATCTTTTTCGCTGATGATTTTAAATGCACGGGCGACAACTTGATAGGAACTGTCCGTTAAGGCATTCTCATAAAATTTGGATAATTCAGAATAACTGAAATTTTTCCCCAGGATTGATAGAGCTTTTTCACGAACATCAGAAGAGCTATCCGTAGCGGCCATGCTCATCAGTTTCTGTTTGATGGAGTCGGGCTGATTCAATGCCAGTTCGCCGACATTGTTAAGTGCTGTAAGTCGCAGGTTGTAATACTTATCATTGAGCGCTTCTTTAATAAGTTTTGCTTCAGGAGAATTGATTGTATACGATGAGCCAATTTTTGTTATTGCTTCATATTTGTCGAGGTACAAAGGAGCGTGATAGTATTGAAAGATGAATTCTGCATTTGTTTTGGAGTCTGATTTATTGCATAGCAACATTTTCTCTGCATCGACATTAACCAGATCGGGTTTCACCGGTAAATTAAAGCTGAATTGCTGATCATATTCTTCGATAACAATTCTTTTTCTTTCCTTTTTGCCATTGTAATATATATCGACATCTATAGGCAATTTATAGAGAGGATTTTTGGATAAGTCCTGTTTTTGTTTGATTGTAATTGTTTCGCGATGCAGACTGTCATTCCACTCGTATTCAATTCCTATCGTCGGATGGCCTCCATGCATAAACCATTGATCAAAGTACCAATTCAGGTCTTCACCTGTTGTTTTCTCAAAAGCGAGGCGAAGATCACTGACCTCAACAGATGAATAACTGTGTGAAATCAGATAATGTTGAAGTGCTGCAAAAAAGGCCGTATCTCCGACATATTTTCTAAGCATATGCAAAACACGTCCACCTTTATTGTAGGAAATACCATCGTATACATCTTCTCTGTCTTCATATTCACTGCGGAATAAAGGCGGATCGGATTGTGCAGAAACATATAAATAACCGGCCTGATCGTTTTGATTCAACCAATCCGCATCTTCACGTCCGTACTTGTGCTCTCTCCACAAATACTCAGAGTAATTGGCAAAACCTTCGTTTAATGTAATGTTGCTCCACGATTCACAAGTCACCAGATCTCCGAACCAATGATGAAAAAGTTCATGAGAAATATAATCCTCATAATTTCCATCCATAAAAGAACGAATATCTTGTTGCATATTGGTTCCATGTACGACAGCCGTTGTGTTTTCCATGGCACCGGATACATAGTCGTGTACGACGACCTGGGAATATTTTTCCCATGGATACTGAACACCCAGCTTATCCGAGAAAAATGTAAGCATTTCCGGAGTTAAGCCAAAAATCATTTTTGCATATTTTTCATAGGGAGGATCGACATAATAATTTACTTCGATGTTTTTCCATTTGTCTTTTACGACCGCAAATTTTCCTGCTGCAACCATGGCTAGATAAGGCGCAGTAGGCAGACTTTGTTTCCAGTAGTCCGTTTTTGTGCCGTTGTTATTGTTAACCGATGACAGCAAGAGTCCGTTGGAAAGTGTTGTCATGGCGGTGTCAACAGTGATATAGATTTCCTGTGTCATTCGTTGCTGAGGATCTTCGATGGTCGGAAACCAGGCAGAGTTGGATTCCGTTTCGCCTTGTGTCCATAGTTGTGTCGGTGTGTTTGTATCCAGACTATCGGCATCGATAAAATACAATCCTTTATCCTTTTGAATGGCCCGGCTTCCGCCTTTTTTTAGATTTTCGGGACGTGAAATATAGTTGATGAATAAAATCAAGGATTCTTCTTTGTTATAAGTTCTGTCCAGTTTTATTTTTATTTGCATGGAGTCATATTCAAACTTCAACGGAATGTGTTTATCTTTTCCGGAAAGCAAAGACACCTCTTTTAGCTCCATTCCTCTTGCATGAAGGGTCAGACTGTCGGTGGAATAAAAATATGGACTAAGCCTTAACTCAGCGACACCTAAAAGTTCTTTTTTCTTCCAGTTAAATGCAACATTTAGCTTTGTATGTTGAAGTGAAAATGAGCGTGTGTAAGCAGCCCTGTAGTTATTCCTTTTACCGGTAATGGACTCTTTTTTTTCTTGATTTTTAATCGCAGAAACAGGAGGTTTACTTATACAAGACCACAGGAAAATGACAGGAATTATTATAAATATGCTTTTTTTCATGGTGTTCAAATATAGGATTTTAAAACAGAGAGCTGATGAAAGATATTTGCATTTTGAATACAAAATGTAGTTCGATTGATTACAATAAGTATGGAAAATTCCTGAAAAAGTATTGAATGTAATAAGTACTGAATTTTTAGCCTGAAACGCAAAGTCTCCAATTAAAAAATACATTTCGTACATTCGCCCTATGTTTAAAGTCAACATAAAAGATCGCACATTTATTGTTTCCGGCAATGGTTTGGATTCAGTTGATGGGATAGAATTAAAACCTGATTTCCTTGAATATGCCGAAGGAAAGTTTCATGTATTATTGGAAAATCGCAGCTATACCGCTGAAATTTTATCCGTTGACAGGGAAACAAAAACATGCATGATTAAAGTGGGTAATTCTACACTGACTGTTTCCATAAAAGACCGCTACGATGAGCTTTTACAGGAAATGGGTATCGATGAAGTGGCTGGAAGAAAGGTGAATGATATTAAGGCACCTATGCCGGGAATGGTCGTACAGGTAATGGTTGCCAATGGACAAACTATTAAAAAGGGCGATGCTATTGTTGTATTGGAAGCGATGAAAATGGAGAACATATTAAAATCGCCCACCGATGGAATTATCAAAAAGATACATGTAATTAAGGGTGATAAGGTTGAAAAGAACCAGGTAATGTTAGACCTGTCATAAGGGATTTTGCAAAACATTCCACAATAGGTACTCAGGTTAACGATCCGCTTTTATGGTGGAAAGTATTTTCAGTAACTTCTTACATAACTTATTGGAAAATGGAAATAATAATTTTTGATATTAAAATTTTTTCTGCCTACTTTGTACAGGTGGAAAGTGTTCGCTATTGAATAAAAGGATTGATGTAACATAATTCCGGGCATAAATAAATCAAAAGATATCCGAATGCTTAAAAAAATACAGCTACTATTTATTTTATTAATTCTGTCCACGTGTTGTCTTGCTCAAAAAATTTCCGGAGTAATTCGCGATGGAGCAAGCGGTGAAAGCATAATCGGAGCCGCTGTTTCACTAAAGGGTAGTAAACTGGCAACTGTAACCGATATCAACGGACGTTTTGAATTTACACCGGACATAAATCCGCCTTTTACCATTATCATTTCATTTGTGGGCTTCGAACAACAGGAAGTAGCAGTAACGGATAAGCCGGTTGACATACAATTGAAGTCGAAAGAAGTCAAGTTGAAGGATGTTGAAATTACAGGAAGTCGCGTTTCTGAAAAGCAAAGAGAGTCGGCGCTGACTGTCGAGTCTATCGATATAATTGCTATAAAGGAGTGTCCGCAGACTTCCTTTTACGAAGCATTGGGAAGCTTGAAAGGCGTTGATTTGACGAGTGCATCATTGGGGTTCACGGTTATCAATACACGAGGATTCAACAGCACATCTCCTGTGAGGTCTTTACAGTTAATTGATGGAGTCGATAACCAATCGCCCGGATTGAATTTCTCTCTGGGAAATTTTTTAGGAGCATCGGAGCTGGATGTAATGAAAGTCGATCTCATAGCAGGTGCCAGTACTGCCTATTATGGTCCCAATGCTTTCAACGGAGTTATCAGCATGACGACACGAAGTCCTTTTATAAAACCGGGATTGGAAGTATCTGTCAAAGCCGGAGAGAGAAGTTTGTTTGAAACGGCTGTTCGCTGGTCGCAGGTATTTAAAAACAAGGCAGGCAATGAAAAATTTGGATATAAGCTGAACATCTTTTACCTAAGGGCAAACGATTGGGTCGCGGACAATCTTTCCGCTACACCCGACTCGAAACATGATACAAGAAATCCGGGCGGATATGATGCAGTAAATATTTATGGTGATGAATATTATGCATCCAGTAACTTCTCCAAGCAGCCCTCGACGAATCCGGGATTGATTGCTTACTATAGAACAGGATATCAGGAAAAAGATTTGGTGGATTACGATACAAGGAATTTAAAACTGGGCGCTGCTTTTCATTACAAGGTGAAGCCGGAAAATGAAATTATTCTTGCTTCTAATTTTGGAAATGGAACGACTGTTTATCAGGGCGACAATCGGTACAGTCTGAAGGATATTTTGTTTTTTCAGCACAGGATAGAATACAGAAAGAAAGACAAGTTTTTTATTCGTGCCTATACGACGAATGAAGATGCAGGAAAATCATACGATGCATTTTTTACCGCGCTCTTGTTGCAGCGTGCTTCCAAGACAGACATTTTCTGGAGCCAGAATTACAGAAGCTTTTGGGCGTTGCCGGCAAATAATTATTTCAATCGAGAAAGAAACTTCCCCGGTTATCCGCAGCCCCCGGCGTTTGGATCACCTGATTATGCAGTGAAATACCAGGAATACCTTGATGCCATCAATCCGTTTTTGCTAAACAATTATTATGATTCATTGGTGCTTTTTCATGGCAATGCACGGACCTACACAGACAACCTCGTGAACACGGCTCAAAATCAAATTCCTTTTTTTGCCCCGGGTACAGCGAGGTTTGATTCTGCACTGGCGGCGGTGACTTCGGGTAAATCATTTACGGAAGGCGGTAGCAGGATTTATGATAAGTCATCACTCTATCATGTTCAGGCAGAGTATAAATTTACGCCATCTTTTATGGAGATTATTACCGGTACGAATTACCGTCAGTATATGCCGAAATCCGACGGAACGATTTTCAGTGATACATCGGGGAGAACGATAAAAAATTACGAATGGGGTGTATATGCCGGTTTCGAGAAAAAAGTTTCTGACGATAAAGTAAAAATCAACATTACAACACGACTGGATAAAAATCAAAATTTCGATTACTTGTTTTCACCGGCAGGATCTGTTACTTATTCGGTAAACAGCAATCACCTTTTGCGTTTTGCACTTTCTTCGGCGATTCGTAATCCGACCTTAACTGATCAGTATCTATATTACAATGTGGGTCGTGCTACGCTTATTGGCAATATATCCGGGTATGATTCACTAGTTACAATACCTTCTTTAGTAAATTTTACATCAGGATATCCGAATATTGACACATTGGTTTATTTTAATATTAGTCCGGTAGAACCGGAAAAAGTAAAAACCATTGAAGTCGGTTACAGAGCGTCGTTGTTTAAAAAACTGTACCTCGATGCCAATTATTATTATAGCATTTACAAAGATTTTATCGGTTACAAGGTTGGGGCAGATGTGACTGCTTATCATTCACCGGTAGGTGATCAGATAACTGTCACTAACATATACAGAGTAGCTTCCAATGCAGATGACATCGTAAACTCACAAGGATTTTCTGTTGGGTTAAATTATTTTATCGGTAAATATTTTACGGCGACAGGAAATTATTCCTGGAATGAACTCAATCTGCGGGGATCCGATGATCCGATTATTCCCGCTTTCAATACGCCTCGAAATAAATTCAATCTGGGTTTTAGCGGCAGAGACATCGCTGCGGCCATAGGAAAAAAATTCACCGTTCGCCATTGGGGTTTTAACCTGAATTATAAATGGATACAAGGATTTGTATTTGAAGGATCGCCGCAATTTACAGGAGCGATTGAAAACTATAATGTATTGGATGTACAGGTGAATAAAAAATTCACGACCTGGAAAACCACCGTTAAAGCCGGCGCTAGCAATGTGTTGAATAAATTACATTATGAAGTGTATGGCGGACCGCAGATTGGGAGATTGGCTTATGTTAGTGTGTTGTTGGAGTTGAATTGAGATGGTGTTGAGTTTTTGAAATCGAAACTGATGTCGCCATTAAATTTAACTTTGATAAGCCACGAATTCACGAATTGATTTTTCATTCGTGAATTCGTGGCAAAAATAAAGTGGTTAGTTTCAACTATAAGGCCGATTGATTTTACTTAGAAACAACACCCGTAAAACAGGAACGGGCATACGTTTTATGAATAATTGCATTCGAAAAAATTGAATTTCAAATGGTGAGTTAAATTAGCTTCTATTTACCTTTCTTTACTATTAACAACATTATCTCATCAGAGACCTTTTAGTTTATTAAGCGCAAGTATTTTTATGCATATATTTTTTGTCATCTAATTAAAAAATCATCAAAATCTTGCTTTTTCACTCATTATAAGGCATCAATAATTTGTTAATTTAGAAAAAGGTTAAAATCTCTCCACTTTCTAACTAAATTAGCCAAAAAATCAATAGCTTTACTTCAACTATAAAATCTAAAAAATGAAAAAAATTCTACACGCATCATTATTTGCATTCTTAACAATTTCCTCAGGGTCACTTTTTGCTCAAGCACGCTATACCTCTGAGATTTTTACATCTGTCGATGTAACATCGAATGTTGTTTACGGAAACAACATTACCATTTTTCCAACGGGTGTTCCAACTGCTCAGGATTTGAAAATGGATATTTATGAACCAACAGGTGACGTTTTATCTGCTCGTCCATTAATCATTTATTTTCATACCGGAAGTTTTATCCCTGCTGTTGCCAATCAAAATCCTACAGGCGGCAAAACAGACAGTACTACTGTTGAAATGTGCAAGCAATTCGCTAAACGCGGATATGTTGTTGCTTCTGCTACCTATCGCCAGGGTTGGGTTCCACAAGATCCTGATCAGGATGTAAGAACGGGCACTTTGTTGCAAGCGGTTTACCGTGCGCTTATTGATGCTAAATCCTGTGTCAGATATTTCTATGAGAATGTTGCCGTTGGTGGTAATACTCACAGAGTAGATACCAACACCATTATTCTTGGCGGACAAGGAACAGGCGGTTACATCGCTATGGCATACGCTACTGTTGATAAAGTAGGAGAGATACAATTGTCAAAGTTTTTATCGAATACCAACAACGCTACTTATGGATTTCAAATCGGACAGTCTTATGTCAATCAGGCTATCTTAGGAGATTTTGATGGTTACGGCGGAAATCCGACTTTCAACAATCCGAATAATCACGTTGGTTTTAGCAATAAGGTTCATTTTGTATTTAACATGGGCGGTGCACTCGGTGACAGCTCTTGGTTAGAAGCAGGGGATGCGCCAATGGTTGCTTTGCATGTAACGAACGATCCTTTTGCTCCTTATGGCGACGGACCGGTTTATGTTCCAACTGTTCCTCCACAGTTTGTTGTTGATGTAAGTGGTAGCCGTACAGTTATTACTAAATCCAATCTTCTGGGTAACAATGCTTGTTTCAATACAGCCGGTTTTACGGATCCATACACTTTAGCCGCAAATGCAATCAACAACAATCAAGATGGTTTATTTCCATTCTTACGTCCGACTCCTCCATCAGCACCGGGAGAAGCAGGTCCTTGGGAATGGTATGATTCAACAGCTCTTGTTGTTTATGCTCAGGCAATCGGACTTTCCGCTTCTGCAGGAACACAAGCTTATATGAATGGTCTTGGTACAAATCCGGATATGTCAAAAGCAAAAGCTCTTGCTTATATCGATACTGTTCAGAATTATGTGAATCCGCGTATTGCTTTCTGTCTGCCACTTAATACCGGCCTAAACGAAAACATCCTGAATTCACAACTGGTTTCTGTTTACCCGAATCCTGCAAGTAATAAGGTTGTTGTGAATGTAGAAGGAACAAAAATACTTTCTGCTACAATGACTGACATCACAGGAAAAACTATCAGACAAATTAACAATGTTAATCAGTCGCAACTTACTTTAGACAGAAACAATCTTTCTGATGGCATTTATTTAGTCGAAATTAGAACGGCTAAAGGGAATGTTACCAAAAAAGTTGTATTCGAATAATCGATAATCATTAATGCAAACTACATTCGCGCAAAGAATTTTTTTATACATTCTTTGCGCGAATTAGTTTACGTACATTTATTAAACATTCTTTACAATTCTATTCCAATATCAAACACCAATATTCGCCTCAACACTAAATACTCATTATCGTGAAAACAACAATTACCGCACTGTTTATTTTTCTAACCATGAGCGTCTCCGCTCAGCTAACAATTAATTGCAATTCGAATCGCTTTGATCAGGAAGTGTTTTCAAATGTAACAACGACAAGCGACATTCAGTTCGGGTCCAATATTGATGCGAATGGTGCCAACCTGAACCTGACTATGGATATTTATGAACCAACCGGCGATACGATGCAAGCTCGTCCGCTTATTGTCTGGGCTCATGGTGGTAGTTTTCTTAGCGGGACAAAAAATGATGGTGATGTAGTTTCCCTTTCTCAGCATTTTGCGAAACGCGGTTATGTCTGTGTTTCTATCAATTATCGACTAGGCATTCCATTTCCCATTAACCAGGAAAGCGCTTTGAAAGCTGTTTACCGTGCCGTGCAGGATATGAGAGGCGCCATCCGTTATATGAGAAAAGATGCCGCAACGGTTAATCTGTATAAGATTGATCCCAATACCATCTTCGCCGGAGGAACATCCGCTGGAGCATTTACTGCTTTACATGTCGGCTACCTCGATAAATATTCGGAAATGCCGATTGCAATTGATACCGTAGCCATGGGCACAATAGAAGGTAACAGTGGAAGTCCGGGTTATTCTTCATCTGTAAATGCTATAATAGACCTCTGCGGTGCACTGGGAAATAAAACATACCTCGAGCCGGGTGATGTTCCTTTCGTTGCAATGCACGGAACTACCGATAATGTTGTCCCTTATGCTACTGATATGATTTATGTACTCGGCGCCTTTCCCGTAATGATTGTCGATGGAAGTTATTCAATTTCAGATTATGCCAATACCATTGGCGTTCAGAATGAAATGTACACATACTTCGGCGCCGGACACGTGCCTTTTGTTTCCAGTGTTGCTTATATGGACACAACTGTTCGTTTTGTGAGTAATTTTCTTTACCGCTTTTTCGGTTGCACTCCAATTGATCCATCGCCTTTTGCCAATACATTTACAACAGGTGTCGATTTAATTTCTTCAGAAAGTCAAATCGATCTTTATCCAAATCCTGCATCTGAAATGATCCAGATTAAGCTGATTGAAAAAGGAAATTACTCATTAACAATTACCGATGTTTGTGGCAGAACGATTTCAAACGCTAAATTCAACACCGATTATACCACCCTGGATATTGCCAATCTAAACTCCGGAATTTATTTTTATTCTATCAATAATAACAACAAGATCTTCAGCGGAAAATTTATTAAAAACTAAAGTACAATTGGGAAGTTTTTCGATCATCATCTTTTGTTAAAAAAATATTTCGGATGAATTCCGGTTGAAGTCCTGCAAAAGACTATTCACCGGAATTTGCCGGGATAATAAAAGTTTCTGAAAATTTATTAGTTAGTGTTCTCTCGTTTGTTTCGAGAATACCAGAGGTTTAGCATTAATCTCGTCAAAATCCTCTCTGTTATTTTTAATATCGATTGCCGTATAAATTGCTTCACGGAAGGAGTCTTCACTTGCAATTCCTTTACCTGCAATATCGTATGCTACTCCATGGTCGGGAGAAGTCCGCACTATAGATAATCCGGCAGTAAAATTAACTCCGGATGTAAAGCTGAGTGTCTTAAACGGAATCAATCCTTGATCGTGATACATGGCTAAAACAGCGTCGAAATTTTTAAATCCCGCAGACCCGAAAAATCCATCAGCGGAGTAGGGACCATAAACAAATATGCCTTCGTCGAAACACTTTTTCACCGCCGGAGCAATGATGTCTTTTTCTTCCTGACCAATTAATCCGGAATCGCCTGCATGCGGATTCAATCCCAACACTGCAATCTTTGGCTTCCGGATTTTAAAATCCCGCTTCAGCGAACTATTCATCAGCCGGATTTTTGTGCTGATACGATCAGGGTTCAGGAAAGCCGCAACTTCTTTCAATGGAATATGTCCTGCTACAACAGCGACACGAAGATCATTGCTAACCAGAAACATCAAATGAGATTGAGCAGCAAATTTATCTGCTAAATATTCGGTATGACCGTTAAAATTAAATTCTGTTGATTGAATATTGTGTTTGTTAATCGGCGAAGTCACCAATACATCGATTTTGTTTTCCTTCAGATCTTTGACGGCTTCCTGTAATGACAGCAAAGCATATTTGCCGCCATTCGGTGTCGCAGAGCCAAATTCAACAGGGACTTCTTCTTCCCAGCAATTAATCACATTTGTTTTGCGTAGAATGATCTCATTACTGTTTTTTATGGTGAGGTATTGAAAGTCGTTCATGTTAAGAAGCTTTCTCTGGAGACTTACCATTTTATTGCTTGCATAAAAAACAGGTGTACAAACCTGATGCATGCGATTATCCATAAAAGTCTTCAGCATAATCTCGAGACCAACACCATTTATGTCGCCACATGTAATACCTACTTTTGTTTTACCTTCTTCCATGCCTGATTTCAGATTATCAATTGAAAAGTTAAACTGCTTTTAACAAAGTACAACATTTATTTAAAATGGATTATTTCTTCGAAAAGAAATCTACTAAAAATCTTACGGCTACACCTGTTCCGCCTTTTCCACGGTAACTGGAGCCGGCATGCAGAAAGGAAGGACCTGCAATATCGAAATGCATCCATGGGTAATCAACATATCGCTGGAGAAATTTTCCGGCTGTTATTGCACCGCCGATTGGTCCGCCGATATTTTTCATATCTGCAATGTCAGAATTGATTAACTCATCATACTCATCCCAAAAAGGAAATTCCGCCAATCGTTCGTAAACAGCTTCACCACTCTTATGCAAACTTTCCTTTACACGATCTCCTGCTTTACCCATACAAACAATACCATATGGTCCGACAGCCATGGCTGCAGCTCCGGTAAGTGTTGCGAAGTCGAGTACCAATTCAGGATTATATTTCTTCGCATAATGCAATGCATCAGCAAGAATGAGTCGGCCTTCCGCATCTGTATTCAGTACTTCAACAGTATGTCCGCTCATCATGGTAATTACATCACCCGGTGTATAGGCATCCCCGGACGGACGATTGTCAGTTGCAGGAACGAGAGCAATTACATGAACAGGAACTTTATTTTTAGCCAGCGCATACATTGTACAAGCCACTGCAGCGGCTCCGGCCATATCACTTTTCATATAATCCATGGAATTAGGTGTCGGTTTAAGACTTAATCCGCCCGTATCATAGACAACACCTTTTCCAATAATGACAAAAGGTTTTTTGTTTTTAGCATTTTTTGGCTTCCATTCCATAATGGAAAACGTTGGCGGCTGCGGACTTCCCAGATTTACAGCAAGTAGTCCACCCATTTTCTGAGATTTGATTTGTGCTTTATTCAGCACCTCAACCTTGAAGCCGGCTTCCTGTCCAAGTTTCTTAAATTCATCAGCAAGTTGCGTTGCATTCAACCACGACTGTGGTTCGTTTACCAGCGTTCTTGCATGACATACTGCGGCAACCACATTTTCCAGATTTGATAATTCAACAGCTTTCAATCCTTTGCTGATGACGGCAATTTCTTTCAGTGAATTCTCTTCTTTCTTTTTTTCTTTCCTGTATTTTAGAAACTGGTAATTTCCTAAAGCCATTCCTTCAGCAACCGCTAAACCCAGATCTTTACGACCAGTATTATTAACAATTACGACTCTGGAGGTTTTATGCTTGTTTAGTGTACCTAAAAAGCCATCACCTGTTTTTCGGCATTTTTCAAGGAGTTTGTTGATTTCAGTCTTTTTATCCGGTTGAAAAACAGCCACAATTCTGTTATATTGGTTGATTATCAGCGACTTTTTATCGGCTTTCAGTTCTTTATTTACAAATTCAGCCTCTTTATCGGAAAAAATTCCTTTGGGCAAATTGCCTTTGTCATCGAGGAGTAAAATGAGGGAATCTCCGGGCTTGTAGCTTGTAGCTAGCTTGATTGTTGTCTGCATTATTAATTGTATTTTTGAAGGGCGAAAATTACTCAAAATATTTGTTGCTTAATTAACATTTATGCTTGTTTCGAGTCTTATTATTTTGGCGATTAATTTATGAATGCAGACCACTTATTGAATCGTGCAATTCAGTCTGATTTCCTGACTATTGAGGAAGGATTGTTTTTATTTGAAAATGCTTCTACGGCTGAATTGATGGACGCGGCCCACCGCCTCCGAAAAAAACTCCACCCTGAAAATATTGTTACCTGGATTATCGACAGGAATGTAAATACTACCAATGTATGCATTGCTAACTGCAAGTTTTGCAATTTTTATAGAATTCCGGGTCATGCAGAGTCTTATATAACTACCATTGATCAGTATAAGACAAAAATAGAAGAAACATTTCGTTACGGTGGTGAGCAATTACTGCTTCAAGGCGGTCATCACCCCGATCTGGGGTTGAGTTTTTATACAACACTTTTCCGTGAATTAAAGCAACTCTATCCAACACTCAAATTACATGCTCTTGGGCCTCCTGAAGTCGCTCATATTACCAAGCTGGAAAAATCCACTCATTATGAAGTGCTGAAAGCATTGAAGGATTCCGGACTCGATTCACTTCCCGGGGCGGGAGCGGAAATCCTGAACGACAGAGTTCGTCGTTTGATCTCAAAAGGTAAATGCTCCGGCAGAGAATGGCTGGATGTTATGCGAGCTGCTCATCAATTAAATATTACTACTTCCGCAACCATGATGCTTGGACATGTCGAAACTCTTTACGAGCGTTTCGAACATCTCGTCATGTTGCGACAAGTTCAGTCAGAAAAGCCGGCTGATGCCAAAGGATTTCTTGCTTTTATACCCTGGCCATTTCAGGATGAAGGAACGTTGTTGAAACGAATAAAAGGAGTAAACAACCAAGTAACAGGTGAAGAGTATATCCGCATGATTGCCATGTGTCGCCTAATGCTTCCCAATATTGAAAACATCCAGGCAAGCTGGTTGACTGTAGGAAAAGAAATCGCACAAGTATGCCTCTATGCAGGAGCCAACGACTTTGGTTCCATCATGATCGAAGAAAATGTTGTTTCCGCAGCCGGAGCTCCGCACCGGTTTACTGCTGATGGTATTCAACAGGCAATCCGTGAAGCAGGATTTATTCCTCAACTGCGAAATCAGCAGTATGAGCACAGGAGTTTACCCGAAATGATTGAACAACAAGTTATCAATTACTGATGATGAAAATATTCTTTCGCTTTTTTTTAGTTGTTATTATTTTGTTTTGTACACAACGTGTTTTTGCAACGCATAACAGGGCGGGGGAAATCACTTATCAATGGATCGGTCTTGATCCAACGGGCATTACCTATAAAGTCACAATCACAACTTTTACTGTTACCAGCAGTCAAGCAGCCGACAGGCCTCAGCTCGATTCGGTTTATTGGGGAGATGGATCACCTGCGGTAATTTTTAATCGGGTCTCTTTCACCGATCTTCCGAATGACATCAGAAGAAATGTATATGAAAATGTACACACCTATTTGGGTCCGGGTGTTTATAAAATACATTTTACCGATCCCAACAGGAATGCAAACGTTGTGAATATTCCAAACTCTGTTTACGTTCCGTTTTATTTGGAAAGTGAACTTATAATTAGTTCTTTCCTTGGACAAAACAGTTCGCCTGTTCTTACTTATGAGCCAATCGACAGAGGTTGTGTTGGAAGAGTATTTCTTCATAATCCGGGAGCTCACGATCCGGATCCGAATGACAGTCTTTCCTATGAACTGATTGAATGCGGCGGATTCAACGGAAATCCGATTCCCGGATACAGTTATCCGATTGCTTCTAATTTCTTCCGAATGGATTCCATCACCGGCGACCTTACATGGGATTCACCCGTTGCAACCGGTGAATACAATGTGGCTTTCAATATTATTCAATGGAGGTTTGGCAATTATATTGGTTTGGTTCGGCGCGACATGCAAATCGTTATAAATAATTGCACCAATCAACCACCTGAAATTGACAACCTGAGTGAATTATGTGTTCTTGCCGGAGATTCTATTGCATTTGATGTAACAGCGATAGATCCAAATATGGATATTGTTATACTCTCTGCCAGCGGAGGTGTTATGGATGGAGCAATCGTTCCAAATCCGGCCCTGTTTACTCCTGTATCTATCAATAATGATACAGTAACTTCCCACTTTTTTTGGCAAACCAACTGTGATCACTTAAGACCACAGTCTTATTTTGTTTTATTCAGTGCAAAAGATTTTCCAACTAACGGAGATCAACCACTGGTGAACTTGAAGGGAACATCTATCAAAGTAATAGCGCCCGGTCCTTCGACATTAAATGCTGTTGCTAATGGCAGTTCAATCGATCTTAGTTGGTCTTCGCCCTTTTGTCCCGGCGTTGCACATTATAATATTTATAGAAGAAATGGCATGTACATGGATACCATTGATTGTCCCTGTGATAATGGTGTGCCGGCAATTTCAGGTTTTACGTTGATTGGTTCTACTTTGGACGGAACAGACACAACCTTTAACGATAACAATAATGGACAAGGCCTTGCTATTGGTATTCAGTTTTGTTATCTCGTAACAGCCGTTTATCCGAATGGTTCAGAAAGCTGTGTGTCACCTCAGGATTGTGAATCATTAAAAAAGGATGCTCCCGTAATTACCCATGCAGATGTTCGGACAACAGACAATTTAAACGGAAGTGTATTTGTAGGATGGAGCAAGCCAACAGAACTGGATACAGTTACCTATTTGCCACCTTATCAATATAGAGTTTACCGTTCATCCGGTTTTTTTGGAGCAGCTTTTAATCCGATTCCGATTGTTGTTTTCAACGACCTCAACGATACTTCTTATGTTGATACACTCATCGACACGAAAACGCAGCCCTGGTCTTATAAAATAGAATTGTATTACACCGATACTACTCTTAAGTTGAAGGGGCAGACGGCTGTTGCTTCTACGATTTTTCTGAAGATTTCCCCGACAGACAATGCACTAATTCTAAGTTGGGAAGAACATGTTCCCTGGGTGAACCAGCGGTATGATATTTTTAAACAGAATGCTTCATTGGTATTTGATTCAATTGCTTCAGTAAGTGTCAATACATTTACAGATACCGGATTGGTAAATGGAAATCAATATTGTTATTACATCCGTGGAATTGGAACTTATTTTTTTAACGGATTCGTTGATCCTCTTATAAACAGATCGCAACTAGAATGTGGAATTCCTTTCGACAATGTGCCGCCTTGCGCACCTTTGTTGGAAGTAAATTCTGATTGCAAAAATAGTTTGAACAAACTTGTCTGGAACAATCCTAATAATATTTGTTCGGATGATGTTTTAGGGTATAGAATTTATTTTGGCAATACGGCAAGCGGCAATTTTGAGCTAATCGACACTTTGACATCTCCATTCGACACCACTTATATTCATGATAACTTACTGAGAATCTCCGGGTGTTATAAAGTTACGGCAGTAGATTCAGTGGGCAATGAAACACTCGCTCCCGCGCCTGTTTGTGTGGATACATGTCGTCAATACGTTTTGCCTTCTGCATTCTCTCCTAATGGTGATTTCAAAAATGATTTGTTTCACCCTTGCGATTCGACTACAGCTCAGGAGTTGCAGGATAAAAATTGTCCTCCCTATAAAAATGTTAAAAGCATCGATTTAAAAATTTACAGTCGATGGGGTAATTTGGTTTTTGAAACCAAGGACAAGAATGTAAATTGGGATGGAAAATTCAAGGACACAAAAAACGAATGTTCAGCCGGAGTGTATTTCTATACTTGTAAAGTTTATTTCTTCAGTGTAAGTGGAGAACAAGTTCAGGAATTACATGGAACGGTGCAATTGATAAGAGATTAACAAGCATTTTTTACAAGCTATTTTTATCTCCTGATTCTAAAAATACCGCAGGATACAAAATCCGAAAACGATTTTGATAATCCTTTTATTACTTTACAAGTCTTGCGATGTACTTTCCTACGATATCGAATTCAATATTTACAGTGCCGCCTACAGTCAGGTTTTTGAAATTCGTGTGTTCGAAAGTGTAAGGAATAATTGCAACAGAAAAAGTTTTTTCGCCGGAATCCACAACTGTTAGACTTACACCGTTTACACAAACAGATCCCTTTTCTACAGTAATATACTTGGAGTCATCATAAGAAAAATGAATCAGCCAACTTCCTTGCATGGTAACAATTTGTGTGACTTTCGCTACCGTGTCAACATGCCCCTGGACAATATGCCCATCAAGTCTGTCTCCAACTTTCATGCAACGCTCCAGGTTAATGATGTCGCCCGCTTGAAGTATGCTTAAATTAGTGCGCTTCAAGGTTTCTTCTATTGCAACTACTTCGTAAGTGTTTCCGGTTATGGCTTCAACAGTAAGGCAAATGCCATTGTGCGCCACACTTTGATCGATCTTAAGCTCATCTGTAAATGGGCAATCTATCCTTAAGCGGACATTCATACCCTCTTTGGAAGTGCTTACTAAAGTGCCTGTATTTTCAATAATTCCTGTAAACATCTTTTGGCAAAAGCAAAAATTTACTTAGTGTATTATACTCAATTTGTTAAAACACTCGTCCTGCAATCCGGCAAGTAGTCTCGGAATTGCCCATGGTATAATAGTGAAGGCAAGGAACACCGGCTTTTTTTAACTCTATAGATTGTTGAACACACCAGTCGATTCCGGCTTCTTTTACTTCTTTATCGGTCTTGCATTTTTCAATAGCATCTGCAAGATCTTCCGGCAAATCGACATGAAACACTTTAGGAAGAGTGGAACATTGTTTTTTAGTAGTGATAGGTTTTAATCCGGGAATGATTGGAATATCGATACCTGCTTCTTTGCATTTCTCAACAAAGTCGAAATATTTTTGATTGTCAAAAAACATTTGGGTGACGATATATTCTCCGCCGGCATCCATTTTTGCTTTGAGATATTTCAAGTCGGTTTTCAGATTGGGAGCTTCAAAATGTTTTTCCGGATAACCTGCTACGCCAATACAAAAGTTAGTCGCCGCAACCTCCTGTAATTCTTCGTCGAGGTAAATCCCTTTATTCATGTTGGTAACCTGTTTGACGAGGTCCAATGCATAATTATGTCCCTTTGGATGAGGTTCAAATACCGATTCAGATTTAATTGCATCACCACGGAGCAGCAATACGTTGTCGATTCCAAGATAATTTAATTCGAGCAAAGCATTCTCTGTTTCTTCTCTGGAAAACCCACCGCAAATCATATGCGGAACAGGATCTACATTGTAATGATACATGATAGCCGCACAAATACTCACAGTTCCCGGTCGCTTCCGAATCGAAAATTTTTCTAAAAGCCCATTGTCTCTTTTCTTATAAACATATTCTTCACGATGATATGTCACATCAACAAATGCGGGCTTGAATTCCATTATAGGATCAAGAATATCGTAAATGCTATGAATACTTTTTCCTTTTAACGGAGGTAGAATTTCTACTGAGAATAATGTCTTGTCCTTACCCCGCTTTAAATGTTCGTTTACTTTCATATGAATTTGTGAAATGCAAAGGTGTTATTTTTTTATGAAGAATAATAATTCGTTGAAATCATTTGAATTGCTAATGAAATGCACTTTTCTACCTAATCCCAAACTTTTGACTTAAATTTTTGACTTTTAACTTTTGACTTTTAACTTTTCTTCCTACATTTGACTGCTAAGCAGCCATGATAAATGACTGTATTGTAATCAAAAAGGAGGCAAACATGTTTTTTAGTAGTAATATTAAAATTTTACGCAACAGACGTAAACGAACGCAGGATATCGTAGCAGGCGAACTAGGCATGAGCCGATCCACGTTGAACAGTTATGAGAACGGAAGTATCAAAAATCCGACACTGGATGCTCTCATGATTTTTTCGAAATACTTTCGATTGTCAATTGATACCATGGTCAAGGTCGATCTTAGCAAGCTTTCCGATTTTCAATTATCGGAATTGGAACGAGGAAATGATGTTTACGTTACGGGATCTCGTTTACGCGTTATAGCAACGACAGTCGATTCACAAAACAGGGAAAACATAGAAGTTGTTCCATTAAAAGCAAAAGCCGGTTATAAAAATGGTTTTGCCGATCCGGAATTCATTAAAAAACTGCCAACCTTTCAACTGCCGTTGCTGTTAAGCGACCGCAAATACAGGATGTTTCAAATAAGCGGCGATTCTATGTTGCCAATCCCGGATAAGTCATGGGTAATAGGAGAATATTTAGAGAATTGGTATGACATGAAAGACGGAGAGGCCTACGTTGTTCTTACTCAGGAAGAAGGCCTTGTATTTAAAGTGGTTACCAACCTGCTGAAGAAGAAAAAAACAATTCTGCTTAAATCGTTGAACACTCTTTATGACCCCTATGAATTGCACATTGGGGAAATTCGTGAGGTCTGGAAGTTCTGCAATTATTTAAGCAGCGAATTGCCAGATAATACATTTGCGAAAGACGAACTTTTATCAAAAATAATGCGTCTGGAACATGAAGTAAGAGGTATTCGGGAAGCAATTAGTTAATGGTTGAAGTGAATTGCTGAAATGTTTAATCTACTGATGGATTAAAGTTATTTCAAATCATTCACCACCAATTTTCCCATGCCTGGAGAATTTTTTAAGCGAACGCATGGCAAAAAGGACTGCTAATAAAGAAAGGAAAGCACCCATCGCAAATGAAGCACCCGGAAAGTAAAAAGGTGCTTTCGAAGAAGTGAAATAGGAGAACAGATTAGTCATCATTAAAGGACCAAAGATGGACGTTACACTAATCAGACTCGTTAACGCTCCTTGTAACTCTCCCTGCTCGTTTGGTGGAACCTGAGATGACATCACACCTTGTAATGCCGGACCGCATATTCCTCCCAGAGAGAATGGAATGCAGAAAGCAAACATCATCCAGCCCTTTGTTGCAAAAGCAAAACAGATAAATCCTAGAGTATAAAACGCCAGTCCAAAATAGATGGATCGTTTTTGTCCCAGCCAAGGAATAATAATTCGAATCAGTCCTGCCTGAACGATCGCAATCATAATTCCTACAAATCCTAAAGAATACCCAACCCATTTTTCATTCCATCCAAATTTCTCCATCGTGTAAAAAGTCCAGGTGCTTTGTGTAGCATGACTCGACAAGTAAATACAAACCAAAGAAGCAACAAGGCTTAATATTACGGGATAGCGTCCGAAATTCTTTAAAGTGCCAATTGGGTTGGCACGTTTCCATTCAAATTTTCTCCGAAGATCCTTACTTAATGATTCTGGCAGTACAAAAAATCCGTAAACCCAATTTATCAAAGCAAGACTTCCTGCTGCATAAAAAGGGAGTCGTTCACCGTAATGACCAATGATTCCACCCAATACAGGGCCAATGATAAATCCAAGCCCAAAGGCAGCTCCGATAAGTCCGAAATTCTGTGCACGTTTTTCGGGCGGACTTACATCAGCTATATAGGCTCCGGCTGTGGTGAAACTGGCTCCGGTAATTCCGGAAATCATCCTACCTAAGAAGAGCCAGCCAATGGTGGGGGCAAAGCCCATCAGAAAATAATCGATTCCAAACCCAAACAGGGAAGCCAGAAGAACAGGTCGCCTGCCATAGCGATCACTTAATCCGCCTACAATTGGAGAAAAAAGAAATTGCATACCTGCATAAGCAAAAGTAAGCCAGCCGGCATAGGTAGATGCCTGACTCAAATCACCCTGAATCATTTTCTCAATCAATCGCGGCAATACCGGAATTATTATGCCCAATCCAATCACGTCTATTAATAGTGTGATGAAAATAAAGGTTAAAGCGTTGTTTTTTATTTTATTCATGGAATAATATGGCGCAATGTAAAAGAGTTTTATTTTGCAGACGTAATAATCAACAAAATAATTTTATTCCAAGTAATATGTGGAAAATTCGACAAGCCCAAAAGAGCGATATTCAATATGTGTCAGAACTATTTGACCTGTACAGACAATTTTATTTCCAACAATCAGATAACAAAGGAGCATTGAAATTTATGAGCGAAAGAATTGAGAAGAGGGATTCGATTATTTTTGTTGCAGATAGTGAATCCGGAATACCGATTAGCTTTGTACAGCTTTATCCGATTTATACATCAGTCGGGATGAAGCGAAGTTGGTTATTAAACGATTTATTTGTCAGAGAGGAGTTTCGTCAGAAGGGGGTTGCAAAAGAATTAATCGAACATTGCAAAATGTTCGCAACAGAAACAAATGCTGACGGATTGCTGTTGGAGACATCAAAAAGCAATGTTGAAGGCAACGCTCTTTATGCACATACCGGATTTCAATTGATGGACGAAGTAAATTTTTATTTTTGGAAAAATAAGGAATGAATTTTTTTAAACTGATTGCTTTTTTAATAAACTTTTGATACGGTTTTTATAGTAACCTTAATTAAGTAGAGAAACTGTTCTGCGTTGTATGTATTTAGAAGTTTTTGAAATATTTTTGTTGTTCAAAAAAAAATAAACCACATAGGAACATAGATTACATAGAAATGCAAAAAAACTGTGTGTCTTAAGTTCCTATGTGGTTAAAAAAATAATAACAATGACAAAAGAGTATCTAAACCAATTAACGTACAAAATCATTGGTGCAACAATTGAAGTTCATAAAAGCATTGGCCCGGGGCTTCTCGAAAAAATTTATCACAGATGCCTTTCCCATGAATTTCTTTTACAAGGCATAAAATTTCAATCCGAGTTTAACATTCCAATAAATTACAAGGGAAGCAAGTTATCTGCAGATCTTCGCTGTGATTTTCTTGTGGAAGATGCCATTGTTCTGGAGATAAAAGCGTCACTTACAATGTTACCCGTTTTTGATGCCCAAATCATTTCTTATATGAAGTTGCTAAAAGTACCCAAAGGGATACTTATTAACTTTCAGTCCGATAATATCTTTAATAACGGACAAAAAACTTTTGTCAATGAAATTTTCAGCGCATTTCCGGATAGATAGATGCTGACTGATTATGAGCTTAATACACGTGCAATTCGGTGCATTTTAATTGATAAAATGAAGTTATCCTGGATTACCGTTGATACGAATCGGTGTGAATTAAATGCTAGTTGTAAATCAATTTATTTAAACTAAAGTCCTAACTTTGTGATGGTTTTTACGTTAGAAATTAATCCTGATTACCGAAACCCTCATGTCCAGTACCACCTCCGAATACCTACCTATCCTTATCCAATTTGTTGTGGCTCTGGGATTTGTAGCTACAACCATTGTCGCTACTCACTTATTAGGTCCAAAAAGAAAATCTAAAGTAAAGCTCGAAACGTTCGAATGCGGTATCGAACCGCAAGGCAATGCAAGAATTCCTTTTTCCATCAAGTATTTTCTGGTGGCTATTTTATTTGTCTTATTCGACGTAGAAGTAATTTTCATGTATCCTTGGGCAGTTAATTTCAAGGATCTTGGAGTACAAGGTCTATTAGAAATGCTGGTATTTATGGTTCTGTTGTTAACCGGTTTTTTCTATATTATTAAAAAAGGAGCATTAAAGTGGGAATAAATAAGACTATAGCAGATGGCAGAAATTATAAGAAACCCCAATGATATCAAAGTAGCTCAGGCACCTGCGGGTTATGAAGGTCCGGGTTTTTTTGCTACTTCTTTGGATAAAGCAGTTGGACTAGCAAGAAAAAATTCCATCTGGCCTTTGCCATTTGCGACTTCTTGCTGCGGAATTGAGTTCATGGCCACGATGGCATCTACGTATGATTTTGCTCGCTTCGGATCTGAACGTCTTAGCTTTTCGCCACGACAGGCAGACTTACTGATGGTAATGGGCACGATTGCCAAAAAAATGGGTCCTGTACTTCGACAAGTTTATGAGCAAATGGCAGAACCTCGTTGGGTTTTGTCTGTAGGCGCCTGTGCTTCCAGCGGAGGTATTTTTGATTCCTATTCCGTTTTACAAGGCATCGATCATATCATTCCTGTTGATGTTTACGTGCCCGGTTGCCCGCCTCGTCCCGAACAAATTCTCGATGGTGTTTTAAATATACAAAAACTCGTTCATAATGAGTCTTTGCGAAGAAGAAACTCTCCTGAATATAAAGCGTTGCTTAATTCTTTTGGTATAGAATAAATTATCATCAAATCAATTCATGACTAAACCGGACATAGAACAGATTGCCAATAAGCTGAAAGAAAAATTCAGTCATGCAATAATTTCTCAGGAACAGTCTTACGATTATCCTGTCTTTGTAGTCGATAAAAACGAATTGTTGCATATCATCCGTTTTCTTTACGAAGATGAAAATTTTCAATTTCGTTACCTGACAACCTTATGTGGAATTCATTATCCGGGAACGGAGAAGCCATTTGCATTAATGGTGCAAGTACATAGTCTCATTCATAATATCCGCTTGCGTTTTAAAGCGTTTACCAGCGACAACGAACCTCGTTTTGATTCACTTACAAGCATTTTTTCTGCAGCTAATTGGATGGAGCGAGAAGCATACGATTTTTATGGCTTTCATTTCAATGGCCATCCAAATCTAAAGCGTATTCTCAATGTGGATGACATGGATTATTTCCCCATGAGAAAAGAATATCCTGTCGAAGACAGAACTCGTTATGATAAGGATGATACAATGTTCGGTCGTGAAAAGGCCGGTTATAAAGAAATGAATTAATAGCTTTCGCTGATAAATGGAATTAAGTACCGAAAAAATATCTCAGGAAAAGAATAAGCAATATACCACGCTTAATCTGGGTCCAACGCATCCTGCTACTCACGGAATTTTCCAAAATGTCCTTACAATGGACGGAGAAATTATTGTGGATGCTGTTTCTACTATCGGTTATATCCATCGTGCTTTTGAAAAAATTGCAGAACATAAACCCTTTTATCAGGTAACACCACTAACGGACAGAATGAATTACTGTTCATCTCCAATCAACAACATGGGTTGGTATATGACAGTAGAAAAACTGATAAAAGCTGAGTTGCCTAAGCGTGTGGAATACATGCGCGTCATCATCATGGAACTTGCCCGGATTGCTGATCATATCATCTGCAACAGTGTTATTGGTGTTGATACAGGTGCAATGACCGGCTTCTTATATGTGTTTCAGTGGAGAGAGGATATCTATGAATTATTCGAAGAAATTTGTGGTGCGAGATTGACAACAAACATCGGACGTATTGGTGGATTCGAAAGAGATTTCAGCGATGTGTTCTGGAATAAACTCGATAAATTTCTGAAAGATTTTCCGGCAGGACTAAAAGAATTTGAAAAACTTCTTGTTCGAAATAAAATATTTATGGACCGCACAATTGGTTGCGGACCCATTACAGGCGAACGTGCTTTGAATTATGGTTTCAGTGGCCCGAACCTTCGTGCTGCCGGTGTTGATTACGATGTTCGTCAGATGAATCCTTATTCTTCTTATCAGGATTTCGATTTCGATATTCCAATTGGTACTCATGGCGACACTTATGACCGTTTCATGGTTCGTGATGGGGAAATGTGGCAGAGTCTGAGTATCATTCGTCAGGCAATCGATAAACTTAAAAATCTTCCTGATAAAAAATCTTTTCATGCCGATATTCCTTCTTTCTATTTACCTCCGAAAGAAGAAGTTTACAATAACATGGAAGCACTTATTTATCACTTCAAGATCGTAATGGGCGAATCCGATGTTCCTATTGGAGAAGTTTACCATTGTGTAGAAGGGGGAAATGGAGAGCTGGGCTATTACCTTATTAGTGATGGCGGTCGCCAGCCTTTCAGGTTGCATTTCCGCAGACCTTGTTATATTTATTACCAGGCTTATCCGGAAATGATTCGCGGTGGATTTTTAAGTGATGCTATTTTAACCATGAGTTCGATGAATGTAATTGCCGGAGAGCTTGATGCTTAATAAATGAATATTGAAAACAGAATATTGAATATTTAAAATGCAAAATGATAATATAAGGTTTTCCGATCAGTCGCTGGATTATGTCCATAGTCTGATAAAACGTTATCCGGAAGGAAAACATAAATCAGCACTTATACCTATTCTCCATGTTGCTCAGGCAGAATTTGATGGTTGGCTTAGTCCTGCAGTAATGGATTATGTAGCATCCATTCTGAAAATTCAGCCGGTTGAAGTTTATGAAGTGGCTTCCTTTTATTCGATGTTTAATTTAAAGCCGGTTGGCAAATGTTTGATTGAAGTCTGCCGTACTAGTTCTTGCTGGTTAAGAGGAGCAGAGGATATTGTATCTCATCTGGAGAATAAACTTCAGATAAAAGTCGGACAAACAACTTCTGACGGAATGTTTACATTGAAAACAGTTGAATGTCTGGGATCATGTGGAACAGCACCAATGATGCAAGTAGGGACTGACTTTTTCGAGAATCTCAATAAAGAAAAAACAGACTCCTTGTTGCAAAAATTCCGAAACGAAGGGAAACGCCGAACATATTTAGATGAACCTGAAACCCGAAACGCCTGATGGGAAAAAAATTACTACTTAAGAACGATCATATTCAGGGTATTCAATCATATGAAGTTTACCGCAACACCGGCGGTTATACTTCAGTGGAAAAAGCATTGAAGTCCATGACACCGGATGCCGTTACAGAAGAAGTTAAAAAGAGTGGATTGCGTGGTCGCGGAGGCGCAGGTTTCCCTACAGGAATGAAATGGAGTTTTTTGGCTAAACCTCCCGGAGTTGCTCGTTACCTTGTTTGTAATGCCGATGAATCGGAGCCGGGAACTTTTAAAGATCGCTATCTCATGGAGCACATTCCTCATCTGTTAATCGAAGGAATGATAACGTCGAGTTATGCATTGGGTGCCAATGCTTCTTATATTTATATACGTGGAGAATACTATTACATCACTCGAATTCTCGAAAAAGCAATCGCTGAGGCCTATAAAAATGGATGGCTCGGAAAAAATATTTTAGGAACAGATTTTTCTCACGACTTGTATGTTCATGTTGGAGCAGGTGCTTATATCTGTGGCGAAGAAACTGCCTTGCTGGAGTCACTCGAAGGCAAGAGAGGCAATCCGCGTATCAAACCACCCTTCCCCGCAGTTGCAGGATTGTATGGTTGTCCGACAGTTGTAAATAACGTCGAAACGATTGCTGCTGTTGTCCCAATCATCAACGATGGCGGTGAAGAATATGCAAAAGTTGGAATTGGAAAAAGCACGGGAACCAAACTTATTTCTGCCAGCGGACACATCAACAAGCCCGGAGTTTATGAAATAGAATTAGGCGTTCCCGTTGAAGAGTTTATTTACAGTGAGGAATATTGCGGAGGAATATGGAACAATAAAAAACTGAAGGCCGTTGTAGCTGGAGGTTCTTCTGTACCTATTTTACCTGCAGAACTTATTCTAAAAACAGCAGCCGGCGAACCTCGATTGATGTCATACGAATCACTTTCCGATGGTGGTTTTGCAACAGGTACCATGCTTGGCTCCGGCGGATTCATCGTCATGGATGAAACAACGAGCATCGTAAAGAATCTATGGAACTTCACACGATTCTACCATCACGAAAGTTGCGGGCAATGTTCACCTTGTCGTGAAGGAACGGGATGGATGGAAAAAGTTCTACATCGTATTCTCGAAGGCCATGGAAAAATGAGTGACGTTGATCTGTTATGGGACATACAATCGAAGATAGAAGGAAAAACAATTTGTCCATTAGGCGATGCGGCTGCATGGCCGGTGGCTAGTGCGATTCGTCACTTCAGGTCCGAATTCGAAGAAATGATTGAGAAAGTCGAACAACAAAAAAATTTGAAAAAAGAGTTTTCAGTATAATAATTTAACCTAAGGGTTCTTTGTGTCTTTGCACGAAACATTTCTAGTGCCGTGACCTGAAGAAAACTTGGCATATTAATTTAAACATGGCAAAGGTCACCATTGACGGAATATCCATTGAAGTTCCGGACGGAACAACGATTCTCAACGCAGCTCGAATGATTGGCGGTGAAATTGTTCCGCCGGCAATGTGCTATTACTCTACTTTAAAAACCAGCGGAGGATATTGCCGTACTTGTATTGTCAAAGTGACCAAGGGTTCGGAGAAAGATCCACGTCCCATGCCTAAGCCTGTAGCTTCCTGCAGGACAACTGTTATGGATGGAATGGAGGTTCAGAATATCACATCGCCTGACTTAATGGAAGCCCGCGCCGGTGTAGTCGAATTTCTTTTGATAAACCATCCGCTCGATTGTCCGATCTGCGACCAGGCCGGTGAGTGCCACCTGCAGGATTTGGCATACGAACATGGCTTAGCCAAAACCCGTTATGAATTTCCGCGTCGAACTTTTGAAAAAATCGATATTGGCGAAAAGATAAAATTACACATGACACGTTGCATCTTATGTTACCGTTGTGTGAAAGTTGCCGAACAAATTACAGACCATCGTGTACATGGTGTATTTAATCGTGGCGATGTCTCTGAAATCAGTACGTTTATTTCGCAGGCAATCGACAATGATTTCTCCGGAAACATGATAGATGTATGTCCTGTTGGAGCGCTTACAGATCGAACCTTCCGCTTCAAGAGTCGTGTTTGGAATGTTAATCCCGTCGACGCTCACTGCGATTGTAAAAAATGCAGCGGAAAAGTTATGCTGTGGATGAAAGGTGAAGAAGTATTCAGAGTTACCGGAAGGAAAGACACCTACGGAGAAGTAATCGATTGGATTTGCAACGACTGCCGTTTTGAAAAGAAAAAAACAAGCGACTGGATTATTGATGGTCCAAGCAATATCAGCCGGCATTCCGTCATCTCTCAAAATCATTATACATTAAAAGAACCGGATCATAAACCATTGTTGAACAGTGTTCATGTAGTTCCTTCCGGAAAACAATTATCATCTCCAACCAATAATAAATCAGATCAATGACATTCACTTTTCTCATCGTAAAGATCTGCATCATCGTTACAGTTTTCCTGATTTCGTTGCTGGTAGCCATGTATTCGACTTATGCCGAAAGGAAAGTCGCGGCATTCATGCAAGACCGGCTGGGTCCGAACCGTGCAGGTCCATTCGGTGTTTTACAACCACTTGCCGATGGAGTAAAGATGTTTATGAAAGAAGAAATTATCCCCGATGTTTCGAATAAGTTTCTTTTTATTCTCGGGCCATGTATTGCCATGCTTACTGCTACAATGACAAGCGCAGTTATTCCTTGGGGAAAAGGACTAACAATCAGCGGCGAATTTTATCCGGTTCAGGCAACAGATGTAAACATCGGAATCTTATACATATTCGGTGTTGTGTCAATAGGTGTTTATGGAATCATGATCGGTGGTTGGGCATCCAACAATAAATATTCACTTCTCGGTGCTTTGCGAGCTTCTTCTCAAATGATCAGTTATGAAATCGCCATGGGACTTTCCATCATTGCATTAGTAATGATGACAGGAACATTGAGCGTTCGTGAAATAACCGAACAACAGGCAGGCGGACACTGGAATATTTTTTATCAGCCGCTTGGTTTTGTCATCTTCCTCATTTGTGCTTTCGCCGAAACAAATCGTGCTCCCTTCGATCTTCCTGAATGTGAAACTGAACTTGTAGGAGGTTATCATACCGAATACAGTTCAATGAAACTCGGGTTTTACCTCTTTGCCGAATACATCAATATGTTTATTTCCTCTGCGGTTATCAGTACACTGTATTTCGGCGGGTACAATATGCCTTTCATCGACAGGTTTATCACCGACCCGAATATACTCAGCATGGTTGGAACACTCTTCCTGTTCGCTAAAATATTTTTCTTTATCTTCTTCTTCATGTGGATTCGCTGGACCTTGCCACGTTTTCGCTATGATCAGCTTATGAATATTGGATGGAAAAAATTAATTCCTTTGTCTATAGCTAACATCTTTATTACAGGATTTGTTATGTGGATGATGGGTAAGTTAAAATAACATCCTGTTGAACAATGAATGTAAATGTGACGATATCTATATTAACTGATTTTTAAGTAATTTTATCAAACAATAAATAACCGGCAATCACCTTGCAACAATTAACAAACAGAAGTAAAATAGTCGTAAACAAGAAGCAATCGTTTCTTGAACAAATCTATTTTCCTGCCATCATCAAAGGATTAGGAATTACCCTAAAGCATTTTTTCAAAAAGAAAGTAACTATTTCTTATCCTGAAGTTGTTCGTGATTTTGCACCTGTTTATCGCGGACAACATGTCTTGAAACGCGACGAGAATGGAGCAGAACGATGCACGGCTTGTGGTCTCTGTGCTGTCGCTTGCCCTGCCGAAGCCATTACTATGCAGGCAGCGGAAAGAAAAAATGGAGAAGAAAAACTTTTCCGCGAAGAAAAATATGCTGCCGTTTATGAGATCAACATGCTTCGCTGTATTTTTTGTGGTATGTGTGAAGATGCTTGTCCTAAAGAAGCGATCTTTCTTACTGATCGCTTAGTGCCAACTTCATTTCAACGGAAAGAGTTTATTTACGGAAAAGATAAACTGGTCGAATCGGTTGACGAGCCGATCGATATATCTAAAAGACAAACAAACGAAGTGCTGGAATTTAAAAAAGATAAAACACTTCAACACAATATCCTTAAATAATCGAACACACACCTCCCGAGCGATGCTTCTGAAACTCTTTTACTTTGTTTCCTTCCTGTCAATATTGTTCGCCCTCATGGTGGTGATCGCAAAAAATCCCATCCATAGTGTGCTCTATCTAATTTTGACATTCTTCACGATAGCCGCACATTACATTCTGCTAAATGCGCAATTTTTAGCAGCAGTTCATGTTATTGTTTATGCAGGAGCTATCATGGTTCTGTTTCTTTACGTCATCATGTTGCTCAATCTGAATGCTGATACAGAGCCGCATAAAAACAAATGGCTGAAAATTGCAGCCACCGTAGCAGGAGGGATGTTAATGGTTATTCTTGTTGGGGCTCTTCGTACTTATTCAGAAGCGTCACAAGCGACTTCCTATCACAATGTAGGTATGATCAAGAGTCTGGGAATGGTTTTGTATAACGACTTCATGTTGCCCTTTGAAATTTCTTCAATCTTATTTCTCTCTGCAATGGTTGGTGCTGTTATGTTAGGTAAAAAGGAATTAAACTAATGGAAAATACAAATCAGATTTTTAATATTATCCCAATCAATTATTACGTAATTTTAAGTACGTTACTCTTTTGTATTGGAATTATCGGTGTACTATTTCGTCGCAACGCAATCATCGTTTTTATGTGTATTGAACTTATGCTGAATGCTGTGAATTTACTTTTGGCTGCTTTTTCAACTTACTTTTCAGATGCCGCCGGACAAGTATTTGTCTTTTTTATTATGGCCGTCGCTGCTGCGGAAGTCGCTGTCGGACTGGCTCTACTCATGATGATTTACCGAAACACAGGCTCAGTAGATATCAATTTCCTGAATAAACTAAAACATTAATTTTTTAATTCGCTAATTAACGAATCAGCGAATTAACGTATTAGAACCCGACCAAAGTAATCCCCGCATTAACCGGAAACAATACCGGACCCTTATTTGTTTTGAAGAGTGTGGAAGCATAGTAGTCGGCAAAAAGATTAAGCTTGCCATAGCCAACTACAAATCTAAAGCCCACCCGAAATGGATTTAAATTAAAATCATCGTGATCTTTTATTTTCACTATGTCATCATTCACTTCGATTTTTCTTTTTGTATGCGATCCGATTCTTAATCCGAGCATTGCTCCACCCCCCAAATGAAATGCTTTCTTAATATTCTTACTCGTATAAACCTGAAGCATCACAGGTGCTGTCAGATAACTGGTTGTGAGTTTTGATTTCAAATACTTTACATTCGATGTTGTATCAACAATCGCTTTTGTAAATGAACCGCCTTCCAAAATAATTTTATTATCGAAGCGATAATTGTTCCAGGTTATTCCTAGTCCTGTCAATAGCCAGATATTACTTTTGCCCAGTTGAACATCATATTGCAATACATTCAATGCGACGGAAATCGATTTTTCTGTACGCAGATCAAAATTTTCTTTACCTGAACTTAATGTTAACGTTCCTCCATTGTCCATGAATGAATTTATTCCCATTTCAAACCCGGCCCAGATTGGTTTCAGACTTTCCTTTTTTTCATGTGATGAATCGGTACCTCCGAATATCCAAATTTGTTTTTTGCCAAATACCAATCTTGTTGTATCATCTGCAATACATGGCTTGTTTTCAATGCCGGTATCATCGTCTTTTTCGCTTTCATTGATCCCCTTTACAGATCCCATTCCGGAAATTTCTTCCGTTGCCTTTTTCGGAAATGTTTTATATACAACTTTTCCATTGCCTGAAATAGAAGTGTTCAATTCATCTATTACATCAATCAGACACTTGCCAATACCTGAAATGTTTGCATGACAGCGTATCGCTTTCAATTCGAGCCCATCAATTTTCCCTGCACCGGGAATCGAAAAATTAGCTTCCTGCGTTCTTCCGCTTAATACAATTTTTCCGACGCCGGAAATTTTTGCATCAATTGTCGTTGCTGCAACTTCCAGATTAATCTTGCCATCTCCACTAATATTCAAGGTTAGTTTATCGGTTGTAAATAAGGACTCACCCTTTACTGAACCATGTCCGTCAATTGTCACTTGCTCTAATACCGGAAGTGAAACCCTGATTTTATTTTCTCCATAACTGCTAACTTGTAATGTCCCGTTTTTAACAATTGTTTTCCCACCTAATATCGAATTATCACCCTCAGTTATAATAGAGAATACGGAATCTTGTTTAACAATTACATTACCCCAATCACTTATTCTGATTTTAGTAAATGGCTCTCCTTTATAAATAGTTTGAGCGTTGATTGAAAAGTAAATAAAAGTTGTTAATGCTAATGCAATAAATGTTTTCATATTAATTTTATTTGTGTTTTATAATTATATGACGCTTCGCCTGTTTACTTTGTTACAGATGTCAAGTATTATTTTTCGTTTAAACTTTTGATCCTGCTTTATTTAGAAATCGTATGCGAGACAGAAAACTTATTTCCCAATGCTAAAGTATAGGTCGTTGCTTTATTTGTTTGGCTTTTTGTTTTATCGAATTTGATGTTTGCTGATTGAGCAATTTTATTTAATTCAGTCGCTGTAAGTTTCATCAGCACTTCAGCATTGGTTTGGATTTTCTCTTCAACTTCAGAATGAATACTTAATTCTTGTAAATCACCTTCATCAAAAATATCTGAAGCAGTGATTGCCTGAATTTGAATTGGATTAAGTACAACTCTCTTTTGAATTACATTCGCCTTTATTCCATATGTGATAACAGGAATAACGACGCTTTCAATTCTAATTCCGCTACTAAAAAATTTATTGTTTTCTTTTTCATCTTCTTCTTCTGAAATCGGAGGGTTGTCCGGTATTTGAATAGGTTCGGGAGCTAGAAGGGCGGTATCTGATTCACTTACTCCATTTTGTACGAATATTATTGCTTCTTCAGTTGGAATTGTATTTGGATCAACTATTTTGTATTGTTTAATAACCGGATTAGTAGTTATAGAATCTTTATTTTGATTATTTTTATTTTTTTCGTTTGATTCTTTTACTGATTCAGCATTATCGGAATTTTGAACAACATTGTTTTCAATTGCTTTTTGTTTTTCTATAGCAATAGAATGATCAGCTTTATCTTGGCGATACAGAAAATAGGTAAGTAGAAATAGAGCTACAATAGCAGCTGCTACTGCTACCGGCTTCATGGTTGACCACAATGAAATAACTTTACCACCACGTTTTAGTCCCTTTTTTTTAGGATAAACGATTTCTGTTTCAGGAGTTAATTGCGTTTGTCTGAATAACTCGAATTCCGGTATGTAAACAGGATTGTTCTTCAAAAAAGTTTCAACTTCATCTTTTCCCTTAGCGTTTAAATCATTTTCGAAATAAGCAATGAAATGCGTTTTGTAATTGTAAATGGTAAGGACATCTTTTTTTAGTTTGTCTTTACCCGTAAAATAAACATCTATGTTCGCTTCCAAAGAAACATTGCAAAAAAGTTCGAATTCTTCTTTCAAGTCAGGATATTTCTCCAAAAAAGTAAATAGCTCTTCCTTCCGGATTTCGTCCAGTTTTCCATCATAATAGTCGATGAAAAAAGTTTCGTAATTGGAACGTTGAATGATCACTTTACATTACTTTTTCAGGTGAACCTATATATTCTTTCAGGAATAAACGCGCACGGTAGATGTATACCTTCACTTGTGATTCATTTAATCCTGTAATTTCTCCAATCTCTTCATAACTGTACCCTTCATAATCGCGAAGCAGAATTACTGCTTTCTGTTTTTCCGGTAAAAGATTGATTGCATTATTCAACACTTCTTTGATATCTGTATATTGATGTGTATGAAACAAACTGTTTTCATTAACTTCATTATAATCGCTCAAATGTTTTTTCTTTCTTATCCTATCTATCATCGTATGATATCCCGTCGTAAACAAATAGCTTTTTGATTTTGCATGGTCGATACCCGACACATTTTTCCACATTTTTTCAAACGAGTCTTGTACAACATCTCGCGCTTCTTCTTCATCCTTGATATTCTTCAGGATAAACCGGTAAAGCCCATCTGCATGTTCATCAACACACTTATTGAATTCCGCTGTAGTCATTGATCAAAAGTTCCTGTTTAATTATGGGACGGTTCTGTGGGTTGGAAGTTACAGGAACTTTAATAAAGGTTTAAAGTCCAAAATTAAAAGTTAGTGGAAGTAAGTTGCAGATTGAAAATGAATTTTTGCAGAAAGCATTATAATTAGGTTAAATTTCAATAATTATCGTTTAAATTATTACTAATATTTAACAATAAATCGCTTGTTTTAAGTTTAAAGGATTTTAATAAGCAGTTATAATTGACTGATTTTGAAAATAAAATGTAACAGATGATTGTTGAGCTTTCAAAAGTAATCAACAATGACTTTATTTAAAATTTGCCTTCCAAAAGGGATATTTCACAACTTTGAACTTTTATTATTTTCCTCAACACCAAAATCCTTGGACAATTGGCTTTTCCCTTCTTCTTTTGACGTCTAACTTTTGACTTATTTTCAAGCTTTAAAACCCTTACCTTTCCACCCACCATGACTCAACAAGAACAAATTTCCGTATTCGACATGTTTAAAATCGGTGTCGGACCATCAAGTTCACACACTTTAGGACCTTGGAAGGCCGCACATCTTTTTCTTGAATCTTTAAGTTCAAAGACATTATTCGATTCTGTTGAAAATGTTAAAATTCTCCTTTATGGATCACTCGCAAAAACCGGAAAAGGTCATGGTACAGATATCGCCGTTCAGCTTGGCTTAAACGGTTATGATCCGGTTACTTTTGATGTCAATTCAATTACTTCGGTTATTGAAGCGATTAATGTCGCGAAAAAACTTAACCTGGATGGAAAAAAAATAATACCCTTTAATCCGGAAAAGGATATCGATTTTCTTTTTACTGAATCGTTACCCTTTCATCCCAATGCGCTGACTTTTACCGCCACTTTGAAAGCCGGCAAAACATTTTCCGAAACATATTATTCTGTTGGCGGTGGATTTGTTGTCAAAGAAGGAGAAGAGCACTCTGCGAATAATAACCGAATCGAATTAAAATACCCCATCGATAAAGCAGATGAGCTTCTGGCTTATTGCCATGTAAACTCCATGAGTGTTTCGGAGGTTGTCATGGAAAACGAAAAATGCTGGAGAAATGAAAGCGAAGTAAGAAAGGGTGTTTTGAAAATCTGGAAGGTAATGACTGAATGTGTTTTCCGCGGCTGTCATGCCCAAGGTGAATTGCCCGGAGGATTAAGAGTTATTCGTCGTGCGGCAAACATGAACAGTAAATTTCTCAACGGAAAAAAATATAACACCTTTGATGAATGGATAAAAGATATTCGCGTAGGCGGAAATAATTTTAAATACACACTTGATTGGGTAACATGCTTTGCCTTATCTGTCAATGAAGAAAATGCTTCATTCGGCCGTGTGGTGACAGCACCTACTAATGGTGCCGCCGGTGTAATCCCTGCTGTCTTATTATATTACGTAATATTTTTCAAAGATATTTCTGAAGACGATATCGTTCGATTTTTACTAACGGCATCAGAAATAGGAAGCATCTTTAAGAAAGGCGCGACAATTTCCGCTGCAATGGGTGGATGTCAGGCGGAAATCGGGGTGTCTTCTGCAATGGCAGCAGGCGCTCTTGCCGAACGTCTCGGCGCCAATCCTAAGCAAGTTATGATGGCTGCAGAAATTGCCATGGAACATCATCTCGGACTAACCTGCGATCCAATTAAAGGACTCGTTCAGATTCCTTGTATAGAAAGAAATACTATGGGCGCAATCAAAGCCATTACTGCCGCTCAACTTGCGCTGAATAGTGACCCTGAAAAGGCAAGAGTTTCTCTCGATGATGTTGTCAAAACAATGTGGAACACTGCCCTCGAAATGAATACTAAATTTAAAGAAACGGCAGAGGGCGGACTGGCTACTAATGTGCCAATTAGTTTAAGTGAGTGCTAAGGTAAATTCGATATTAAACAACTCTGTTTTTACTAAATAAGTCCATTTGCTTTTATTTTTTAAAGTTTTAAATAAAGCGGTATTATTTAAATCCGTTGCACAAACTGCATAATGGCTCTTGGATGAAAATGGATATTAACAGAAGTTTTATTTTTTTAATTAAAAATGTGTAATTTTATTTTGCACAATACAAGTTTCTTTCAAATTTCTAACCTTAAAAAAACTTCTTATGAAAACAAATCTACACACACTATTCTTCTTTATTACATTTCTTTCGCTGCAAGCGGCACACGCACAATGGCAACAAACAAATGGCCCGGAAGGTGGCTACATTGATTGCCTTGCCGGAGATGGAACGAACCTATATGCCGGATCTGCTTACGGCGGAATATTTTCTTCTAATGATAATGGTAATACATGGACATCGCATTATTATTCTTCTTTTTATTACCAGTTTTCTTCTATACTTATAGATGCAACAAACGTTTATGCAGCAACTTCAAATGGTGTTCTTAATTCTACAGATTACGGGCAAACATGGAATCCTATAAACACAGGGCTAACTTATTTCTCCAATTCATCTTTAGCGAAAATGGGATCTCTGCTCTTTACAGGTTCATTAGGTGGGGGAGTTTTTCTCTCTACAAACAACGGTGCGAACTGGAATGCCGTAAACACCGGACTTACTGATTTAGATGTAAAGTGTTTGGCTGTTACAGGAACAAATATTTTTGCAGGAACGAATGGTGGTGGCGTTTTCTTGTCGACCGATAGCGGTGCTACATGGACTGCTGTAAATAACGGTTTAACAGGACTTAATATCAGAACAATAGAAGCGAAAGGGACAGATATTTATGTTGGTATAGACAATGATGGAATTTATAAATCTGTTAATAATGGTGCCGCCTGGACAATTGTTCCAACAGGCATTGTAGGGGCTAGTTATTATTATGATTTTACAGTTAAAGGAAACGAAATTTATGTCTGTGTATTTGGGTTAGGTGTTTACATATCAACTGACGATGGACTAAACTGGACGGAAGTCAACACTGATTTATATAATTTCAAAGTCTATGCCCTTTGCAACGATGGCATAAATATTTTTACAGGCAGCAGTGGCAATGGAGTTGCAAAATCAAATAATAGCGGCTCCTCGTGGCTTTATACGAATACCGGAATGTATGGAACTTATCCCGGATCTTTAATTACAGAAGGCAATAATATTTATTGTTCTGCCAGTGGAGCAGGTGTTTCCGGTACATCAAATGGTGGGGCTACTTGGTCAACAAACAATAACGGGATTTCTGACTTTAATAATCAGGAAATCTATTCTTTTGCAGGAAAATTATTTCTTGGGACTAATTATTTAGGTGTATATGTATCTGATGATAATGGTCTGTCATGGTCGCTTTCAACTTCAGGCATTACAAATCCCAATGTTTTTACTTTTACGAATCTTGGAAATAAATTATTCGCCGGGACACTTGGGAATGGTGTTTTTGTTTCGACAGATAGTGGAGCTACATGGAGTCCTTCAAATACAGGAATGAGTTCTTCTCTAATTTTTTCTTTTGCTACAATGGGCTCTATCATTTTTGCCGGTGGTTTGGGTGGCGAATTATTTATGTCAGCCGATTCCGGAGCCAATTGGACATTGGCAAATACCGGAATAGCGAATGCAATTGTTTTTGATTTGACGGTAAAAGGATCAAGAGTTTTTGCCGGCTCGTATGGTGGAGGAGTATTTATGTCTTTGGATTCAGGAAATACGTGGTTTGCTGTAAACAATGGATTGACAAATTTAAATGTTCAATGTCTCACCGGTATGGATGCCTATCTCTTTGCTGCAGCTGATTATGGGGGAATTTTTATATCTGACAATAATGGATTAAGCTGGAGCACTTTTAACACAGGAATGCCTTCTCTTTTCAGTAGATCTATAACGTTCGATAGCATTTATATTTATGCCGGAGTGGATGGTTATGGAGTTTGGAAAAGGCCGTTGAGCGATATCACATCCGTGAATGAACTTTCAAACTATTCGGATGATATTTTTGTTTATCCTAATCCAACTTCCGGCTTGACAAGAATTCAGTCCATAAAATCGAATTCAAAAATTAATTCAGTCTCGTTATTTGATCTTTCAGGCAGGAAGATTATGGAAAAAAATATAACCGGTAATTTATTTGGTTATACTGAAATTGACTTGTCATCTTTTTCAAATGGCCTGTATTTGGTAATGGTACAGGATGGCGACAAAAGGTTGACCGGAAAAGTGATGATTAGTAAAGAAAAGTAATTTGCATTTTAACAAACTATACTAAAAAAATCTTTTCAAAATTAGAGGTTAGTCTATGTGAACTCTGCGGTAAAAATCCACCACCTATAAAAGTACAATTGTCGGATTTTTACCGCAGAGTTAACAAAGGCTTGAACAGAGAAATCAAAGAAATATGTTTTATGATCTGCCTCTGTGTTTAATCCTCTCTTAGTTTTAAACACATTATCTCGTAAATCAGAGTTAGGGATATTATTGAATGATTAATTTTCTTGAAAAGATTTTTTTGTCAATTCCGCAAAGGGAAATCAAAAAAATTCCTTTACTTAGTTCAGATACATCTATTTCTGATAATGAATTTTCTTTCGAGATTAGTAAATCCCCATTAATAGAATAAATTTTTACAGAGACTAACTTTTCGGCATCTGAAATAAAGATTTTATTTTCCTTTTGATAGATTTGAATAAATCCTAATTCAATGGAGTTTTCCGGAAGATTTGTCGGAGAGGAAAATTCAAAACCCAGACTGTCGATCCAAAACGTGGAAACATAACCCAATGGTGGTGAATAGAAAGCTACTACTATTGAATCAGGAACCTGGTTGCTGTAATAATTAATCTGCATTTCGAAGGGGCGCCATGTACCGGTCGTAACGAAAGGGGTAGTTATATCTGCAAAACCTATTGTATCTGACAATTGAGTAGTTGGATTGTACTTTTTAAGTAATACAATGGCTTCCGGATAATTATTAAAAGACGGCGAACTATCTTCATACTTATAATGTCCGATTAGTTTTGAAGGTCTGTAAGCGAATGGGATGCCACACTTTTTTAAATCAGGATAACCTACACTATCCGTATAAAAGTGATTGCCATTAATTACAAAACCTCTGTAGGGGTTTCCGAAAATATCAACACGATCAGAGTCCGATAAGAGTTTTATAGCAAAAGGTCCATGATAAGGATTCGTATATTCCAATTGTGTGGAATAAAGTAATTCATGATAAAGCAGTCCACTGGCAATATAATGATCCAAAGGATTGAGAGGGTGAACCGTATCAGCCGGGAATATCGGAAATGCATCAGAAGTTATCCAATCGAATATCCTGTCTATACCCCCCAGGTACACACTATCAAAGGAGGGGTTTATTATGTTTTGGGAATGAGAAGTAAGAAAGTGAAAAAATAAAACAACGGTGAAAATCGCTTTTTTCATAGTGGGAAAGTTTAAATGCACTTAACAAGGTAGGAAAAAAACAACAAGATATTATTCCGGATTTTTTCTAATATAAAAAAAGCAATAAAAGTTGTCAATAATGCCAAAAAACAAATTATCTAATCAACTAATTAACGAATCAGCTAATTAGTAAATTGAATTAATCCAGTTTCAAAACCGCCATAAATGCCTGCTGTGGTATTTCCACATTTCCAACCTGACGCATTCGTTTCTTTCCTTCTTTCTGTTTCTCCAAAAGTTTTCGTTTACGTGAAATATCACCACCATAACACTTAGCGGTAACGTCTTTACGAAGTGCTTTGACGGTTTCTCTGGCAACAATCTTTGATCCGATACTTGCTTGAATGATAATTTCAAATTGCTGGCGAGTGATGAGTTCTTTTAATTTCTCACACATTTTTTTTCCAAAATCATGGGCATGTGTCCGATGAACAAGTGCCGACAATGCATCAACCGGTTCGCCGTTAAGACGAATGTCAAGTTTAACAAGGTCGCTTTCCTGATAACCGATAGGATGATAGTCAAACGATGCATATCCTTTTGAAATGGACTTCAACTTATCATAAAAATCAAAAACAATTTCAGCCAGCGGCATGCTAAAAGTTAATTCAACTCTGTCTGTGGTAAGATAATGTTGTCCGGTGATAACTCCACGCTTACCTATACAAAGCGTCATAATTGCGCCAATGTATTCTGCCTTTGTGATGACTTGTGCTTTGATATAAGGTTCTTCAATACGTTCAAGAAAATTTGGATCAGGCATTTCACTTGGATTGTGAATTTCTTTCACATCTCCATTCGTCATGTATGCTGTATAGGAAACGTTCGGTACCGTCGTAATAACGGTCATGTTGAATTCACGTTCGAGGCGCTCCTGAATAATTTCCATGTGAAGCATTCCTAAAAATCCACAACGAAAACCAAAGCCAAGGGCTACAGATGCTTCCGGCTGAAATACGAGTGAAGCATCATTTAACTGAAGCTTCTCCATCGACTTTCTTAATTCTTCGTATTCGTCTGTATCAACCGGGTAGATTCCGGCAAATACCATGGGCTTAACATCTTCAAATCCTTTAATCGCATCTACGCAAGGACGAGAAACGTGAGTGAGCGTATCACCTACTTTTACTTCTCTCGCCTCTTTGATACCGGATATGATGTAACCAACATCCCCCGTTTTTACTACAGTTCTTGGGTCTTTTGTTAATTTTAAAATTCCGATTTCATCGGCCAGGTATTCCTTTCCCGTTGCAACAAACTTAACCAGATCGCCTTTCCGAATCTCTCCATCCATCACCCGGAAATATGCAATGATACCTCTGAATGAATTAAAAACCGAATCGAAAATCAATGCTTTCAACGGAGCAGCAGGATCTCCTTTCGGAGCATGTATGCGTTCGATGATAGCAGTCAGAATTTCTTCAATTCCAATTCCTGTTTTAGCAGATGCCGGAATAATATCCTCTCTATTACAACCAACCAAATCAACAATCTGATCTTTTACAGTCTCCGGATCGGCACTGGGAAGATCAATCTTATTCATCACCGGAACAATTTCCAAACCGTGCTCTAGAGCGAGATATAAATTTGAAATGGTCTGTGCCTGTATTCCTTGAGCTGCATCCACAATTAATAAAGCTCCTTCGCAAGCCGCAATGGAACGGGATACTTCATAGGAAAAATCCACATGGCCCGGAGTGTCAATCAGGTTGAGAGTATATTGTTCGCCTTTCCAGTTGTACTGCATCTGGATGGCATGACTCTTAATCGTAATCCCTCTTTCACGCTCTAAATCCATATCGTCCAATACCTGTGCCTGTTGGTCCTTTTTGCTGATTGTCTTAGTAAATTCCAGCAAACGATCAGCCAGGGTACTTTTTCCATGGTCAATATGGGCGATAATACAAAAATTTCGAATGTTTTTCACTGATTTCCGGGGTGATAAGGGTAAATTAGAAGGGATGCGAAGATAATCTTTTTTTTCGAAATTTCTGAGACATTTTGGAGGTGTCTGGCTTAAAGTCAAAAACTTAAGTTCCCGATCAATGCAATAAACCTGATTGCAAAACCACCTATTTATACAATCCTAACAATATACCATTTCGTGAATTCGTGGCAATCCTAATCTTGTTCTTCAAAAACCTCTCTCCCCAAAAATTCGAATTGATTTTCGTTACTTTCGCCTTTCTATGTCACCAAGAAAATCTACTGATAAATCCTCCGGTCCCATCGGAATTTTCGATTCCGGTATCGGCGGACTAACCGTCGCCAATGCCATTCAAAAAGTTTTACCGAATGAAACGCTTATCTATTTTGGAGATACTGCCCATTTGCCTTATGGAGATAAGTCGCCCGATTCGATAAAGTATTATGCAATCCGAATCTGCCAGTTTCTTCTTGAACACAACTGCAAAATGATCGTTATCGCATGCAATACGGCTTCTTCTCTCGCTTATGAAACAGTAAAAGATTTCGTGGGAGGAAAGGTTCCCGTGATAAACGTAATCGACCCTGTAGTAGAATACATCACAGCAAAAAAGAAAATTAAAAAAGTAGGAGTAATCGGGACGAAAGGAACGATCAAAAGCGACATCTATGCCAGAAAAATAAAAGCGAAAGACAAGAAAATGGAAGTGTCTTCATTGGCAACACCGCTTCTTGCTCCCATGATCGAAGAAGGTTTCTTCCACAATAAAATCAGCCGAAGCATTATCGGTGCATATTTGTCAAGCCGCAAACTCGCTAAAATCGATTCACTCATTCTTGCTTGCACTCATTACCCTCTCATTCGTCCGGAAGTAGAAGATTATTACAAAGATAAAGTCGATATCGTAGATACTGCCGGTGTAGTAGCTGCTCACGTGAAAGAAGTGCTACAGAAAAACAAACTTTTAAGCAAAAAGAAAACTCCCAAACACCATTTTTATGTCTCCGATTTTACAAAATCTTTCGAGGACAGTACCCGCTTTTTCTTCCGAAATAAAATTCACCTGGAAAAAGTGAATTTCTGGAAATGATTTTCAATTCGTTGATTAGCTAATTCGTTAATTAGCTAATTAACGAATTACTGTTGTCCGGTTAAAATTAAGAATAACCAGTAAACGATTAAGTTTTATTAAAAAGCCAATAAAAATTATCATTAAAAATGTAAGCCCCTAGTTAGAACAACCAAAGAATACGGAAAAAATAATCGAAGAGGAGCGAGGGCCATCCACGCACCTCGCGGCGATGGCATCCTGTTTTGTCCTAGAACAAGCGTTGGAAATATTAAACAAAAAATAAAATAAAAGTTAAAAGCCCCTTTTTTCATTTTTCAAATAAATGAACTTATTTCATAATTGTAAGTCGACCAAAACTATTTTCCATATTATCCTTTCCGTAAATTCGAAGTATGTATATTCTATTACTTAAGGAAGAAATATTTTCTATCGTTTTGTTCAATCTACTCCTTTACTATCTTTTTAACCACGCTTCTTTTGTCCGTTAACAATTCAATAAAATAAATTCCTGGGGACAAAGAAGAAACATTCACTTCCAGATATTCGCCATTCTTGATCGATGAATAATTTACGACTTGCTTCTGACCGATGGAATTAAAAATAGTAGTAAATTTTATTAATTCATTACTTCCTTGTGTGATATACAGGATATTTCTAGCAGGATTGGGAAATACCTCAAACGATTGAATTGATGAAGAAATAGTTGGAACATAACTTATAAGACTGTCACAGGCAGAACCAGGTAAAGGACCGAGAAAATAATTCGGATGGTTGGGAAGCGAAGCTGAATATCCTGGAAGGTGTAAAGAATGCTGCTGAATATTACAAGAAAGGCCAGCACTATCGGGGAAGTTGATGACGTGGTAATCCATAACACTACTTGGTGAATTAAAATAAATCTTATTATCCGGTGCTAATTGCATTTGATAGAACTGAGTAGGAAAAACTCCTCCATTTGCAAATCCGTCATACACTGCTATAGTTTGAATACTTCCCGGTATATTTGTTACCTGCATATCAAGCTGATAGACAAAATTTACACTAGATACATACAGATACCTTCCGCTTCTGGAGAATGCGACACCCCCGGCATCCATACTATCATTAATACTAACATGTATTAAGTTGCTAAGGCTACCACTACACCGATCGAAATCCCAAATATCCAAATCGCTGTTAGGCTCATAATATGCAAACTTGCTTCCATCGGGAGAAAAGACTGTCTGACCAAAATAATTGGTACGCCAGGAACCGGTCTCATCAATCCAGGGCCCTTGAATTCCCTGTGGAGTAACTAGGAATTTATAGAAGGTATCGCTTTCAAATTTATGCGCCAACAGCCACCAGTCTCTGCCATTTGCATGCTTGCAGGCAGTAAGTTCGCCTTCAACAAGGCTGTCATGAAGTAGCACTGTATTCTTCTGGATAACTCCACCCAACCCTCCATCCAAAGCCATATCTATAATTGAATAATAAAGGTAATATGTTGCGTAAGTATTAAACCTATCATCGCTTGTTTCGTGAAATAAATAATACTTAGTTGGATCACCTGGCATTGGAATTACGATATTAGCTTGAGGAATATGTAAACCATAAAGAGTATGGGCAGCAGTATAATCGCTGGGATTAAGTCCGCTTCCGTTAAGCATGGTATCATAGAGAGCATTTGCAACATAAATACCGTTAGAACAAAACAAAGTATTGCCCGCGCTATCACACATCTGTCCATTGGTCTCAACAAAATTAAAGTATCTGACCACTGATGATACGACTAAGCTCCCACTCCTAAAGTCCATATTTATTCCGGTAAAGTTGGGGCTACAACACCCATAACCCATCATCCAAACCTTGTCCTGGTTTTGAGACAGGACAAGGTTTGGAATGAGTAGAAAAATTAAAATGCTTAACCTGAGCGTTGCCATTATTCTTGTTAAACTTATTTGAAACTTATCTAATTAACGAATTAACGAATTAGCTAATCAACGAATTAACCAAGCCACCCACTATACATCACATATCTATCCGGCAATTCTTCCAACAGTTTTCTCTGTTCGGGTGTAATGGGTTTAATTTTTTTGGCCGGGGTTCCGGCATAAACATATCCGCTTTCAACAATTGTATTTTCCAGAACTACTGATCCCGCTCCGATAATGCTGAAGGATTCTATTATTGCATGATCCATAATTATCGCTCCCATGCCAACAAGTACATTGTCGTGCAGTCGACATCCGTGTATAATGGCATTGTGACCGATACTGCAACGGTCTCCTATAACCGTCTTTGCTTTCTGGTAGGTGCAGTGAATAATTGCGCCATCCTGAATGTTTACATATTTTCCAATACGGATGCTATTGACATCGCCACGAACGACTGCATTAAACCAAATGCTGCATTTCTCGCCGATAACTACATCGCCAATTACAGTTGAATTTTCGGCCAGGTAGCAGGAGTCGGCTATTTTTGGTTGTATGTCACGGACAGGTAAGATAAGAGCCATATTTCGGTGGTCTGAATTTATTTTGTAAATTTATGCTTTCAAATTTAACTATGAAGTATTTATTTGGCCTCTTCCTTTTGGGAATTCTTGCTTCTTGTAAAAAGCCGGAGGAGTTTCCTGATGTTCCTGTAATTAATTTTACAGACATCTACTCAACACAAAATGCCCAAGGTCATGATGACAATCTGACCATCGTTTTGAATTTCACAGATGGTGACGGTGACGTTGGTTATAAAGAGTTAGGTCAGAATGGTCCGCCTTACGATACGCAAGGTTCTCAATATTACAATAATTACCTAGCCAAACTTTTTCTGTTTAAAAACAATGCATGGAATGAATACCCGACAGTCCTTCCTCTTGGCGGTCGCTTACCTTACCTGACTCCAGACGGGAAAAACAAAGCTCTTAAAGGTCAAATCACCTGTAACTTCATTCTGGCCGGAATAATGGCCGATCTCGATACTTTTCGACTGGATGTTTTCATTTATGATCGCGCTTTGCATCAAAGCAATGTCGTCACTACTTCTGAAATCGTTTTAAATACGCAGTAAGCTTTCACTTTCTTTTCCGGTGTTAATTTCAGCTTTCATTATTTCTTCCCAGTTTAATTTATGCTGATTGATAAATCTGAATTTCTTTTTGTCTTTATTGTGAATTGCCAGATATTCCTGCTCGGTTTGTCCCGGTGTAGGGATCAAAATGGCGCCAACATTTAAAACAACTAAATCCATAATAGTTGAATATCCTGCTCTACAGATTATTTTGTTGGAGTTTTTTAAGTAGGTTACTATTTGTTCATCGCTAGCATTATTTAACCACCGGATATTTTCGGAATCAGGTTTGACAGCTTTTTCTCCCGGTAAACCCCGAATAATGCAAGCTCGTATGCTTTTTCCAAGTATTATTTTTTCAATCTTATTCTCAAGAGCTGTCCGATGCGGCTCCGGACCGCTCAATAAAACAAATAAATCATATCCTGTAGATATGGCGGTTTTCTGATCTTCACTGAATCGACTAAGCAATCCGATGTAGCTTACATTCATTAAAGTTGTTTTGGGATGCGATAATTCTCCCGCATAATTGAAGTCGCCTTCCAGATCAGGAACATGGCAGTCATCGAATTTATTGATGTAAGATTGTATTCTTCTATTGACAATCGGCTCTGCAAACCTGAATAATTTAGGACATTTTATATTTAATTGATGCGTAATAATTGTAGAATGAATATTTTTATTCCAAAGACCATAGCAATTGTCGGAAATGACTTCGTCAATTTTAAATTCATGAATAACTTTTTTTAGCCATTTATGCTCCCGGGATATCGAATTTAAGAAGGAAGGGATTTGTAATAAGATTGAAATGAATAAAGGTAATTGGTCAGAGTAATGAATATTGCAAGCTGGTTTTTCTAAGATTATTAATTCAGGAAAATAATCTTTCAGATAAATCAAAGCTCTTCCTGCTGATGCCAATATTACTTCATGTCCTTGGCTTTGAAGATTGCGTATGACCGGAATGCAACGTGTAGCATGTCCCAATCCCCAATCAAGAGGAGCTATCAAAATTCTTTTTTTTAATGGCTGATTCATTGTCAAAATGCCGGACGACTTTTTAAAATTTTAATAGATCATCTGAAAATTATCACAAGGTAATCAAAGGAGAGATTTTAACCTGAAATAAATCAATTGTTATAAAAATAAAAGTTGTTATTTGTTTTCGTGGATGATATGAAATCGGAAATTCTGATCTGAAATAATAGAGGTAATTAACTGTGGTAATAGAGTGGAATTAATAAATGTAATACCTAATTTAGCCAGCGCAAATGGGAAAAAATAAACTTAAACGATTTGAAGAGAACCTGAAATTTACGACTCTCTTTCAGCCCAATATCAGCTATCCGCCACCGGATGATGCTCTCAAAGGGAATTGGAATACTTCTTATTTTAAAAACAATAATCCAATCGTACTAGAACTTGGTTGTGGCAGAGGCGAGTACACAATTGAGTTGGCAAAAAAATTTCCTGACAAAAATTTTATCGGAATCGACTGGAAGGGTGCCCGTTTATGGCGAGGGGCGAAAACGGCTTTCGAAGAGAATATGTTAAATGCAGCATTTCTTCGCATTCAAATTCTGAATTGCTATGCTTTTTTTGCTCGTGGAGAAGTGGATGAGATATGGATTACTTTCCCTGTTCCACATATGGGGAAAACCGAAGAACGTAAAAGAATGACATCTCCCCGGTTAATTAATTTGTATAGAAGTTTTATGCGTCCGGGTAGTATTATTAATTTGAAGACAGACAACAGACCATTGTTTGATTACACACTTGATATTATTCATTCAGAGAATCTTAAATTGCTAATTAAAGAAGAGGATGTACATCAAAACAGAGTTGATGATGAAATCCTTGCTATCAAAACTACCTATGAAAACATCTGGCTGAAAGAAGGAGCTAAGATTTGTTTTGTCCGTTTTGAGATTTGATTATTCCAAATTATTTTTTTTAATTTAAATTAGTTAGTCAATGTCGTCAGAAAAGCTAGATTCGTTCTTCGAACAGGTGTATGCAGTTGTACGGTTAATACCCAAAGGGCGCGTAACATCTTATGGAGCGATTGCCAAATACCTGGGTACGGCCCGTTCGTCGCGGATGGTAGGATGGGCCATGAATGGATCTCACAAAATAAGGCCTAAAGTTCCTGCACATCGCGTAGTCAACCGCATAGGCCTGCTTACCGGCAAACATCATTTTAAATCTCCCACCTTAATGAAAGAACTCCTGGAAAAAGAAATGGTGAAAGTTAAAAAGGATCAGGTTGTCGATTTTAAAAATCTCTTTTGGGATCCAACAGTTGAGCTTTGTATCGAATAGCCATTATACTTTTCAATCATTTTAATTTCATAAGGGAATTCCATTGTGTTTTTTAGAAATCAGAATGCTTCTAAGTATCGATTCGCGAGTAATTTATTACTGAAAATTCGCTAAATAATAAATTGTTTCCGAGCAGCCTGAATCGTATCTTTGTAAACATGTCAATTACCATAGAAACCGTTACTGAAGCCCTCCGGAACGTCATCGAACCGGATCTGAAAAAAGACCTCATTACTTTGAACATGGTCGAGAATATCACTGTTGAAAATAAGAAAGTCAGCTTTGATGTTATTTTAACAACTCCTGCTTGTCCGATGAAAGAAATGATTCGTCAGGCATGTGTGAATGCAATCATTCACTTTGTAGATGAAACAGCAGATGTGACTGTAAACATGCTTGCAAAAACTACCAGTGGTCGTTCGGCGAATGAGCCTGTTCTGCCCGGTGTGAAAAATATAGTAGCTATTGCTTCGGGAAAAGGTGGCGTCGGCAAATCAACTGTCGCTGCAAATCTGGCTATCGCACTTGCAGCAAAAGGAGTAAAAGTCGGACTGATCGATGCAGATATTTACGGTCCTTCCCAACACATCATGTTTGGTGTAGAAAATGAAAGACTCTATGTAAACGAACGTGACGGTAAATCCTTCATGATTCCCATCGAGCGTTATGGCGTGAAAGTATTATCGATTGGTATGCTCGTCGATCCCAATAAAGCGATTCCGTGGAGAGGTCCCATGGCTTCTAAAGCACTTCAGCAACTCTTTAGTGATGCTGAATGGGGCGATTTGGATTATATGCTCATCGATCTCCCTCCCGGTACAGGCGACATTCACCTTACATTGGTGAGTGCTGTTCCACTTACCGGTGCGGTAATCGTCAGCACCCCTCAGCACGTGGCACTCGCCGATGCACGCAAAGGAATCAACATGTTTCAAATGGACGCCATCAATGTTCCGGTTCTCGGGTTGATAGAAAACATGGCTTATTTTACTCCTGCTGAATTGCCTGAAAATAAATATTACATTTTTGGAAAGGAAGGTTGCAGAAAATTGGCGGAAGAACTTGAAATACCTTTCCTGGGTGAAATTCCCCTCGTTCAAAGTATTCGTGAAGGCGGAGACTCCGGACTCCCTATAGCATTGGACGTAGATTCTCCCGCTGCTAAAGCTTTTATTGAAGTTGCAGATCTGCTGGTACGTAATATTTCAATTCGCAATGCGACAAAACCACTTACACAACGAACTGCTGCCGCGGCTTACTAAGAAAAATGAAACCACTTGTTGATACTGTTTTAATTTCAAAGGTCGAGGATGCCCTCAATCAGATTCGCCCTTATCTCGAAGCCGATAGCGGCAATGTTTCAATTATTGATATTACAGATGACCAAATCGTACGTTTAAAATTTCACGGTGCCTGTAAATCCTGCAGCATGAGTGCAATGACCTTGAAGGCAGGAATTGAACAAACTATTTTAAAAATGGTGCCGGAAATAAAAGGAGTTGTTGCCATTACCGAAACGGACGAATTGGTTTTATAAAATATTTTTTAATATTGAATTTGAACAGTTTTTATTTCCTTGGCGTTATTAAATCATTAATTTAAAATTATTATCTTATTTTTAACGCAAATTAGCCCATTTTTTATTTTATTATTGTTTAAAACCACTGTTTTAGGGGCTTTTCAGAACTTTAATTATTAAATTATTTTTTATTTTAATTAAATATTCTTTTATTTAGGCATTGTATTTTTAGTTTAAATTGTTGTTGTATTTTTTTTGATTGAACTAATAATACTTATTAAATGTATTATTATACACAGTGCCTTCTATTTTTTTTATTCACATACTAAACCATTAATAAACTTCAAAACCAAAACACATGAAAAACAAGTACTCAGAAAAAAAATCGGTGAGCGGCAATTATTGTTGTTTCTCCTTAAGTATGGCAAAGACGATAATTCTCTTTGCTGTTTTTAGCTTATTTACTTTTGAAAGTTTTGCTACACATTTTCGCTATGCAAATATTTCCTGGACACGAGCAGGTAGTCAGGTAACTTTCAAAATAAATGCTTCCTATAATTATAAAAATAGTTCAGGCACTAGTTTAAATTATTACACCTTTTCTTCCGGTGCAATTCCGGCAGTAGGCGCAACAGTGGTCAGAACTGGAAGTGCCCCAACAGAAAACTTTAATTTCGGTGATGCAACTGCACAAGTAACTATTTTTCCTTTGACTATCACACAGGTGAATGTAACAGAAGGATGGTGGACAGGTACTACTAACATAGTGCATACTTATGCATCATTAGTAGGAACCAGGCTTGCTTTTCTTGTTGGAAGTGGCGCTCGCGATCTAGATTTGGGAAATAATGCAGGACTCGGGCCTTATCGAGTTGAAACAGTAGTGAATTTCGTAAATGCAAATGCAAATAGTTTACTACCCAATAATAGTCCTGTTTCAACACTGCCATCTGTTGTTAATGTTCCAATTAATCTTGTAGCAGCACAATTCCAAATTCCGGTAATCGAACCGGATGGAAACCCTTTTTCATTTGCTATTTCAACTCCTGCTCAAATGGGCAATGCAAGTGCAACGCAACCTCCAGGGTTTTCGTTAAATCCAGCAACCGGTGTTGTTACATTTAACACCGTAGGAAAAATTTTGAATACGGAGTATAGCGCTTCCGTAAGGGTTATTGATAGCGCAGGTGCAGTTACAACATTGGATTTTTTAATGAAAATAGTAGCTCAGTCGACTCCTCCAGCATTTGTCTATCCACCAACTCCGGCAAATGCGTCAACATTTACTATTCAATGGGGAACACCTCTTACGTTTTCAGTGCGAGCAACGGACGTGGATCCTATCGATATTGTGGAGTTAACGGCAGCCGGATTGCCGGTTGGATCAATTATGACTCCAGGTCTTCCAACTTCCGGAAATCCGGTTAATGCAACTTTTTCATGGACACCAACTCAAAGTAGTATTGGCGGACATGTAATTAATTTCACCGCCGAAGATGGATTTGGGGTTCAAACAAATAGTACTGTCAATATTCTTGTAACAGGTGATCCGGAGTTTGATGTACCTCCAACGCCTGCCTCAGGAAGTTCAACTTGCTATACACCGGGTTCATCTATTACGAATCTCATTCAAGCCCATGCGCCGGATCCGTCTGTCAATGTTCAATTAACTGCTGCAACAATTCCTTCCGGTGCAACACTTTCTCCTGCACTACCTACACCTGCAGGAAATACAACTGCTACAAATTTTAATTGGACGCCTGCGGCCTCTGATTGGGGAGTTCATTCACTTTCTTTTACCGCAACAGATGCAACTTTTCATGCTACAACTCATTCTTACAATTTAATTGTAAATACTACTCCGACTTTTGTTAATTATGGAAATATATCTGTTTGTTCAGACAATACCTTAACTCTTTCATTTTATGCATCTGATCCCGACTTGGCTTACGGTGATGTTTTAACTTTCAGCAGTACATCACTTCCTTCATGGCTTACTCTTTCTCAGTCTAACCCTGATTACTGTACCTTAACAGGAGTGGCTACTAATGCGCAAGCCGGAGTACATTCTATTACATTGTTGGTAAGCGATACGTACAATTCATGTCATGCTCCGGTTTCAATTACCTTTAGTATTACAGTTTATACAAGTGTTGATGACAACGATTTATGTACAATTGACGGATGTAATCCGAATACAGGACCTGTTTATACAAATGTAAATTACGATGATCAAGACGCCTGTACCATTGATGCCTGCGATCCATTAACAGGGGTATCACATACTACAGTCAATCCAGATGACAATAATCTTTGCACAAATGATTTTTGCGATCCATCCAGCGGAGTGTATCATACCGATGTAAACTACGACGATCAGGATGCCTGTACTATTGATGCCTGCGATCCATTAACAGGAATATCACATACACCTGTTAATCCGAATGATCATAATGTTTGTACAGACGATTATTGTGATCCTTCAACAGGAGTTTACCATGTGGATATTATAATTGACGATCAGAATGTTTGTACAACTGATGCTTGCGATCCTGTTGCCGGAATATCTCATACAACTATTGATTTTAATGATCAAAACGGCTGTACTACTGATGCTTGTGATCCAATTTTGGGTGTTTCTCATACCCCTGTTTCAATCGATGACTCTAACCCATGTACAATAGATGCTTGTAATCCTTCAACAGGAGATATTTCACATACCGATAATTCTCCGGTAATTTCAGCAACTGTCGGTACTATTGCTTGTTACAATGGTTCAGCAAACATTATTATTTCTGCAACCGGCGGACAATCACCTTACACAGGAACAGGTAGTTTTTCCCAATCGGCAGGAACAGTTTCATATCCTGTAATGGATGCAAATGGTTGCTTGGTTTTTTCTAATCCTATTACCCTAATCCAACCACCTAAATTATCCGCAACTGCAACTTCTACTCCTTCATCTTGTGCTGGGAATGATGGAACCTCAACTGTTCTTCCTACAGGTGGTACTCCGGGTTACTCCTATTCTTGGATGCCGGGCGGACAGTCAACTTCAACAATTAACGGACTAACTCCTGGTATATATAATGTAATCGTTACTGATTCCAGAGGATGTACTTTTTCTGCCGTTACAAGTGTTTCTTCAGGTGGAACAATTCCTCCTGCTCCTTCAATAATTAACGGTGCCGGTGGTGCTTGCAGAGGTGGATGTTCAGTGTTTACAATCGATCCAATTCCCGGAGCTGTTTCTTATGAATGGTTGTTGCCAACCGGTGCTACCGGCTCTTCGTCCGGAACAAGCATTACGATTTGTTTCAATACAAAATTCATTGGAGGATTTATTTGTGCCAGAGCTCTCAATCAGTGCGGAGCAGGTGCTTGGGGCTGTAAAGGTGTAGTTCTTTATACAAGCCGACCTGCTAAACCGGGTGCTATATACACTTTCAGTAATGTTTGTTCAGCAGGCATCCAGACTTTCTGTATCCCTACTGTATTAAACGCAGACAGTTACTTGTGGACCATCGAGGGTGTTGGTGCAAATCCTATTACCATCGTTTCCGGACAAGGTAGCCCTTGCGTGGATGTCAACGTTCCTGTAGGGTATAACAATATTCAAAAACTAAGAGTTGTTGCCGTAAATTGTAAAGGAATTAGTGACTATGTAAGAACGGATGTGAAGGTGCTTTCTTTGCTTGCCATGCCGGGTGCTATCAGTGGCCCAACATCTGTATGTAAGAGTCAAACGAAGTCTTATTCAATCACAGCTATCACAGGGGCTACATCTTATTTCTGGTCTGTTACAGGTGGCGCTACAATTACCTCAGGTCAGGGTACAAGATCAATAAGCGTCAAATATACCACTGCAACTACAACTGCAGCCGTGTTAAGTGTTAGCGCTGTTAATCCTTGCGGTAATTCTCCTGCACGAAATCTGAATATAGCTGTAAGCTTAACTTGTAAGACTTCTGCTAACGAAGAAATGACAGAGGAAAATTTGAATGTAGACATTGCTTCTCTATCAGTTTACCCAAATCCAACTCATGGACAAGTTTCCATCGAGTTTAATTCAGACCAATCAGCCGAATATATGATAAAGATTATCAATATCTCCGGCCAGGTTATCGTTGCTGAAAATTTCCATGCAACCGAAGGCATTAATAAAACGGATATTGATTTGACGATGTTCTCCAAAGGATTATACTTCCTGAATATTATAGGAAATGATGGTGCCTCGAAAACTGTCAAAGTTATTATTGAATAAATGATGTAATTATGGTTCATTGAACCTTTCGCATTTAATTAAATATCAGCATACCCATTTCGGAAATTTTCGAAGTGGGTATGTTTTTTTAATGACCATTAGATACGAATAGGCATAAAGCTTTGTTCACAGCGATGCTTAACTATCTTTATAACAGGAAACTATTCGATCTGAAATTTTATTTCGCTCCTGTCGCAGCGGGCTTGAAAGCGTTTTAGCCTGCGTTTTGAAAATTAAAGGTTGAATTCTTGCTGCAGTTGCTAATACATTCTCAGCAGTTGTCTTTGCCGGTTTACTATTCAAGTCTTCCGTAAAAATGGTAAAGCAATCATGTTGTGCAAAAAAAATGCCGCCCATTCAAGAGCGGCATTTTAAAAATATTTTAAAAGATCTTTTCGTTTACTGAATTAAAAACTTACTCACTTTCTCGAAGTAAAAATTTTTATCGGTAGAAAAGTTTTCGGCATTTGAAGGACTGGTTGGAACGATGTACGTAAACGTTGAACATTTTAATAGTTTCATGTCTGTCGGATTAAGAAATTCATCCTGAGGAGAAACAATCAACATTACACCCTTAAGACCCGGACGCATTTTGTCACATGCATACATGGGCTCATAGGTTTTATCATAACCAAAAGGAATAATCACATCGATGCCTTTTTTCTCTTTGAATTTTTTCTTCATCAACTCAAGTCCCGTCCACGAGCCATCTGCAATTATTTTTCTTGTTTCCGGACGATTGCAACCTACACCAAGCGACAATCCCGCTCCGATATTTTGTCCGTACAAATCAAATTTCGTAATCGCTCTTGACTTGCGTAAATAGTCGGCCACACCATTGAGATCGTTTAAGAACTGCGGATAAATATATGTTTCTGCATCAATCTGAAAATCGCTGCTGGATCCGTATCCGCGATAATCATACATGCAGACATTCCAACCTGCCGAAAGAAATTGACCGCAGATTTCAATGTTGTCTGCCATGTTTCCATCACCGCTGCCACTGATAATTACCCAGTTGGTTGTTTTTTTAGCCGTTTCAAAAAACCAGCCATTCAAAGAAGCGCCGTCTTTTGTAGAAATCTTTTCTTCTTTGTATACCATTCCATATTTTTCCGGCTTCACCTTGTATTCGTGGGATGGATTTAATGAAAATGATTGAGAAGTTAACAGAACACCTGTTACAAATACGAGGAATGATTTCATAGTTTATTCTTTGATTTTAGTTTGGAGCTAAAAATAAGTAAAAGAAAAAATGAAAATTAAAAAATGAAAAAATATACTCACATAATTCATTCAATATTCAGATTTTAAAGGAGGATCCCAAGTGTTAATCCGGCTGTTAAAATCATTGGAAACTCCTTACCAAGATATAAATGACTATACGAGTATGTGTCATTATATCCATCTAAATAGGGATATATCGAATTTCGGGAAGAATATTGAAGTGCATAGCCGGCACCAAAATAATAGTCTAAGGTCATAATATTTCCCAAAAGATGCTGTTTGCCAAAAACAATATCGAAACCAATGTTCGTATGGGTGATATTTATACTTTCATTTGTATAATAGGGCGGATAATTTGTGTAGTTGGTGTAATCGTAACGGTCAGAATAAGAGGAGAAAATTAATTCAGGTTTTATATAGCCTCCTTTTAACCCATGAGAATATTTTACACCGTTTTGAATGTATGTTGGACTAGTTAAAAATTTGACTCCTCCTTTGAAAAAAAATCCGGAAGCGTTGTTGACATTTTTTGCTGTCCCGGGTCCAATTACTGCAACTTTAATTTCAAGATTCTGTCCTACTTTCATCATCGTTTCATAACCGAAAGCAATGTCATTTGTTAAGGGCGAAAAGAATTCAAACTTAATCGATCGTTTTTTATTTCTAACCTGAACTTCTTTATTCACATCGTAAGGATCCGGAGCGATAAAAAATTTGGAGCCGTTTTCATAGGTAATTTCTACTACATCATTTTTAGGAATGACGATGATTGGACCATCAAGGTTTGAATAATTACGATATTTAATTTCGTCAATGCCGATTTCTAAAACTTTTGCAGAAATCGTATCGTGTTTGGTTCGTATAACATCCTGCGCTTTGACGACGGATGACATATTTGAAAAAACGAAAATTAAAAGAATAAGTAAATGTTTCATAGCCCGACGTTTAGATCGACCAAGATACAGATAATTCAATAAAAAATAAATTGTAAAAAAGGGGGCTATTCGACTGTTACCGATTTAGCCAGATTTCTCGGCTGATCTACATTACAACCCCTTAAAACAGCGATGTGGTAAGAAAGTAATTGTAGAGGCACTACAGCCAGCAAAGGCATCAAAACATCATCTGCATCCGGAATCTCGATTATATAATCTGCCATTCCTTTTACAGTCGTGTCTCCTTCCGTAACGATAGCAATTACTTTTCCTTTACGTGCTTTTACTTCCTGAATGTTGCTGACCACCTTTTCATACGTTTCGTTTTTATTGGCAATCACTACTACGGGCATTTCTTCGTCAATCAATGCAATCGGACCATGCTTCATTTCGGCAGCGGGATATCCTTCGGCATGTATGTATGAAATCTCTTTTAATTTAAGTGCTCCTTCAAGTGCTACCGGAAATCCATAACCGCGACCGAGGTATAAAAAGTTTCTTGCATCTTTGAACTTATGAGCAAGTTTCTTGATCAAATCATTCGAGGTAAGCGCCTTTTCAACTTTTGCGGGAATAGCTTCCAATCCTGTAAGCAACTCATGAAATCTTGAATCCGTAATGGTTCCACGATAACGGGCAATTTGTAATGCAATTAATGTAAGTACCGTTACCTGCGCTGTAAATGCTTTCGTAGATGCCACACCAATTTCCGGACCTGCATGTGTATAGGCACCTGCATGTGTTGCACGCGGAATGGAAGACCCAACCACATTACAAACTCCGAAAATAGTCGCTCCTTTTGACTTCGCCAGTTCTATAGCAGCTAATGTATCTGCCGTTTCACCGGACTGAGAAATAGGAATGACAATATCGTCTTCATTGATAACAGGATTTCTGTATCGAAACTCAGAAGCATATTCAACTTCCACCGGTATTCTTGCCAGATCTTCAATGAGGTATTCGGCTACGAGTCCGGCATGCCAGGACGTACCGCATCCAATGATTAATATTCTTTTCGCATTGGCAAACTTGTTTTCATACTCAGCAATACCTGCCATTCGTAAAAAGCCTTTCTTCGCATCAATCCTGCCGCGCATACTATCCCAAATTGAACGAGGTTGCTCGTAAATCTCTTTCAACATGAAATGTTCATAGCCGCCTTTCTCTAATTGCTCTAACTTCATTTCGAGCTCATGGATGTAAGGTGATTTCACCTGATTGTCGATAGTCTTAACAGTCAGTTTGCCGTCGTGTATAAATGCAACTTCTCCATCATTCAGATAGATTACGTTATTCGTATATTCAATTATTGGCGTCGCATCAGAGGCAACAAAAAATTCGTTTTGCTCTTTTCCTACTCCAACTACAATTGGACTTCCCTTACGGGCGCAAATTAATTCACGTGGATTGTCTTTGGAAAGGACTACGATGGCATAGGCGCCAATAACCTCTCCCAAAGCCAGTCTTACTGCTTCGTCGAGTGTAACATCAGCATTGTCGTGTATATCTTCTATCAGGTGAATTAATACTTCTGTATCTGTGTCACTTTTAAAAACATGTCCGCGTTTGCTTAATTCCGCTTTGATTGAAGAATAGTTTTCGATGATACCATTATGAATGATGGCAAATTTTCCTGATTGGGAATAATGTGGGTGAGCATTTCTGTCATTCGGCTCTCCATGTGTTGCCCACCGTGTATGTCCCATACCAATTGTTCCGGAGACATCCATGTCCTTTGCATAATTATTCAGGTCAGAAACCTTTCCTGCTTTTTTAAAAATCTTCAGGTCTCCGTTTAAAATAGCAACACCGGCACTGTCGTATCCACGATACTCCAGGCGCTGCAATCCTTTAATCAGAATCGGGTAAACTTCCCGATGCCCGATGTAAGCAACAATTCCACACATGATTGAAAGTTATTAATTGAGTTTTGTATAAGAAAGAGAAAGCTTCATCCTCGAATTCGGATTGCTGCCACTCTTGATAATTGCACGTGTTGATTCAACACCGCTAGCTGCAATGATGAGATAAAATTCAGTATCATCAACAACACCATCCAGGTATCGTTGAAGCTGTCTGGTAATATTAAAAGAATAGCCGTCACCGGTAGTATTGATTTCGCCACCATAGTAACCTGAAGACTCGAAATAATCGAGTGGGAAACTATTTTGTCCGTTTTCGTCTTTAATTACGAGATACATTTTCTGTGGCAATGAATAAGGTATAATTGGGGCAGTTGCATTAATTTTTAATTCAGCCCTGTTAAGTAGGATACTCCCTGAATCGGTAAAATGTTTCAGAAAAGGGAACGTAATTTTCATTTTTAAGCCCGCCATTGCCTGAACGTAATTTATGGAGTCGTTTACGGTAGAATCCGCTAACTGGTTTCCTGCATCATAACCTGTAAAATCATGCTCAAAATGATTTAAGCGAGCACCTGTAAGAGAAAAATTATAGGTTTTACTGACATTTACATTTGTTGTATCATGAAAATATAGCGTCATTTTAGAGTTGAAGAAACTAAAATAGGAAATTGCCCCTTGAACATTAATCGGCATTGACTCAATATACAGCCCTTTAAAATAACTTAACCAATCTGCATTCGAAGACAGGGTAGGAGTACCATTCAGAAGTATGATACTATCAGCAAGCGATTGGTCCAGACGGATTCTGATTTGTGCGGCCACAGTATCTGAATCAACCACAACTTTGGTGAAAGGCTGTGGTGAGTAATTCAGTGATCCTATTGAAGTCAAATCATGGGTAAATGAGCGGTTTGAATAATAAGAGCTATCCGTGCGCATATCTTCACTCAGCCGATAAACATTAATCGTTTGCTGTGCTGAAGTATCACCATAGTAACCTGAATACGATAATATCAGCACCAATGAATCTGCCTGAGGTAAATTGGAAAATGTAGGTGTGCCTTCCAGATTAACCTGGCTGTAAACAGATGCCGTTGAAAGTCCAAATACCGGATTTTTATCACTTCCCAATAATTGAAGGGATAATTCATCGGCACGAAGAGAGTCTTCTTTTACCGTCGAGGTTAATACCTGAGTTGTATCGGAGAAAATGGTGTTTAAATAATCTCCGTCCGGTAAGATATCCCGACCGAGTTCATTTTCGTCTTTACATCCTGAAAAAAGAATAGAACTAATGGCTACAGTTAATACCAATAAAAAAGATTTCCTCCACTGCGAAGCGGAGGAAATGCTTTTAAGTAACACAAATACGTTCTGATTTATTTTTTTCAAAACCTTTCCGGCTATGGGAGAGCCGGGAAAAAATTAATTGTTAATCTGTAAGAACAGCTTCCTGTTCCAGGAGTTCATCGTAAAAGTCAGAGCAAGATGAAACAAAACCATTCTCTTCATCAAGTGCCTTGAATTGAAGTACGGGTTTATTGACTTTTTTCAAATAGGCATCTATTGTTGCATTTTTTTCATCACAACCCTTAACGATACCATCGCTCCATTTCATGGCCGCAATGTTTACATTAACCATTGTAGGGTCTTTGTACAACTTAAGGTCGTCAGCAGTAACGCCATCCATTTTCATTTTTTTAACCAGATTCGGAGACATTGTTTCATCGAGATCCTGATAATAAGAAGAAAATACAACGCGACTGTTACGGAACATTGGATCGTCCTTATATCCTGTTTTTACAAAAAACGGAATTAAAGAAGTCATCCAGCCATGGCAATGGATTACATCCGGAGCCCAACCTAATTTTTTTACTGTTTCAAGAACACCGCGGCAGAAAAACACCATTCTGTCTTCATTGTCCTTGTGAAATTTTTTCTTTGCATCTCTGAAAATGGATTTGCGCTGAAAATACTCTTCATTATCTATGAAGTACACCTGCATTCGGGCACTTTGAATAGAAGCAACTTTAATAATTAATGGGTGATCGGTGTCATCGATTATGAGATTCATTCCCGATAAGCGGATTACCTCATGTAATTGATTGCGTCTTTCGTTGATTAAACCAAAGCGCGGCATAAAAGTGCGGATTTCTTTCCCTTTTTCCTGAATACCCTGGGGAAGCTGGCGGGCAATTTTCGATACGTCTGTCAACTCAAGAAACGGTGTAATTTCCTGGGAAACAAATAAAACTTTCGCTTTCTTCATTCTTGGAGTTGGATTTAAAATATGAACTGCAAAGATAAGCTTTTTTAAGCAGTCTTTCAAGGTTTAATTGAGTGCTTGAACGGAAATGAGAGGGTTTTTATTACATAATCAATACTGCGAAATTTTAATCCGTTGATAATAAGCAGTAAAGGAGGCCTTGGTTCTTATTCTCTAAAATTTCAATATCATTGGATCATAATGTTCATTTTTGAAGAAATAAAGTCCTTAACGGACCATTTGACGTCCTTAAGAAAAATTGCCAAAACTGTTGGTTTTGTCCCAACTATGGGCGCATTACACCAAGGTCATATTTCTCTGGTTAACAAGGCAGCGGCTGAAAATGATGTGGTTATTTCGAGCATTTTTGTAAATCCTACTCAGTTTAATAATCCGGATGATCTTAAAAATTACCCGCGTACACCGGAAACGGATCAGCAACTGTTGGAATTAAATAAAGTTGACATTCTTTTTTCTCCATCCGTAAATGAAATATACGATGGAAGTAAAAACGCTTATCCGGAATTGGAACTGGGACTTTTAGGAAATGTAATGGAAGGAGCACACCGGCCCGGACATTTTGCCGGTGTAGTTCAGATTGTTTCTCGGTTGTTTGAAATTGTAAAGCCCGAAAAATCGTATTTCGGAGAAAAGGATTTTCAACAGCTGGCTGTCATACGTTATATGACCAAAGAATTTGGTTTTCCAATTCATATAATCGGATGTCCAACCGTTAGAGAAAGCAATGGACTTGCAATGAGTTCCCGAAATTTACGGTTGTCAGAAAATGGACGCGCAGAGGCATCTGCGATTTTTAAAGCATTAAGTCTCGCTGTCAATAAAAGTGAAAATCATAGTCCGGCTGAACTCAAGAAAATAATCGCGCGGAAAATCGAATCTGTTGATTCTCTAAAAATAGAATATATTGAAATTGCTGATGAAGAAACTTTACAACCTGTGTCTGACTGGAAAAATCATTTTCATGTGCGTTGCTTTGCAGCAGTTTTTTGCGAAAATGTCAGGTTGATAGACAATGTGAAAATTTTTTAAGGAGCAGTTTTGTTCTCTTGTAAAAAATCGACTTCTGGTTTTTTGAAGTTTTTTTTCAAATCTAAATTCTTATGATCTCATTCGTAGTAAGAATTGTTTTCAGAAAACCATTTTACCTCTTAATTTTTTTTTTCTTCAATACTTAAGAAATAAACTGATACTTTTGAAATCACCATGGCGATTTACCTCGACTATAATTCCACAACTCCTGTAGATAATCATGTATTAGATGCAATGCTTCCATACTTTAGCGAGAAGTTTGGAAATGCGGCAAGTCGTACACATGCTTACGGATGGGAGGCTGAAGAGGTAGTGAAAAAAGCACGCGAGCAGGTTGCCGCTTTTATAAACGCTGAAGAAAGTGAAATCATATTTACTTCCGGAGCAACTGAGGCAATTAACCTGGCAATTAAAGGTGTTGCTGAATCCTATGCAGCAAAAGGAAATCACCTGGTCATTCTGGCAAGCGAACACAAAGCTGTTCTCGATTCTTGTCTTCATCTTTCTAAACAAGGAAGGGAAATTACCATCTTGCCTGTCGACCAACAAGGGTTAGTAGATTTAACCATTCTTTCCAATGCGATTCGTACAGATACTATATTAGTAGCTGCAATGCTGGCTAACAATGAAACCGGAGCAATTCAACCCATTCAGCAGATTGCTGAAGTTGTGCATGCCAAAGGTTCTATTCTTTTCTCAGATGCTACACAAGCTTGTGGCAAAATTAGAGTGGATGTGAATGAATTGAACGTGGATCTATTGTGTTTGTCTGCTCACAAAATGTATGGACCCAAGGGGGTAGGCGCATTATTTATACGCCGTAAAAATCCCCGTGTTGTATTAGCTGCACAGATGGATGGCGGAGGACATGAGCGTAATCTTCGAAGTGGCACATTGAATGTACCCGGGATTGTCGGCTTAGGAATGGCTTGTCAAATTGCCGCTTCGAGTTATTGGGATGAATCCATTCGCATTTCATATTTACGAACTAAACTCGAACAAGCATTTGTTGATACAGGCAAAGCATTTATCAATGGAAGCATAAAAAACCGGCTTTACAATACTACAAATGTATGTTTCAAGGGTTATAAAGCTGAACGATTAATGAAGGAAATTCCAACTCTTGCTATAGCTACCGGAAGCGCCTGCTCGTCTGCTTTGCCCGAACCTTCTCATGTGCTGCTTTCCATGGGTCTCAGTAAAGAAGATGCATATTCATCCGTTCGCTTTTCTCTGGGGCGCTTTACAACAGAAATGGAAATCGACAAATCCATTCAATTGGTGATGGATTGTATAAAAAACAATATTTAATTGCTTTAGCGAATGAACAAATTCGTTTTCTTTGCATCTTAATTCATTCAAGTTAATCTTAATTAAATGCACGGACCCTCTCACAGTCATAGTCATAGTGAACAACATTTTAAGCAGTCGGATACAATTAGAGATATCGTTATTGGTATGTCAGACGGGTTAACGGTTCCATTCGCTTTAGCCGCAGGTTTGAGCAGTGCTGTTGCGAGTAATGGAATAATAATAACTGCCGGGTTAGCGGAGATCATTGCTGGATCAATTGCAATGGGTTTGGGAGGATATCTCGCAGGTAAAACAGAAATTGAACACTATGATGCCGAGTTGAAAAGAGAGTATACCGAAATTGAAACTCACTACGATGTCGAAAGAAACGAAGTGAAGGAAATTTTCGCCGGCTATGGTTTGTCTACTCAATCGCAGGAACTCATCATTAATGAAATGGAAAAGGACCATGATAAATGGGTAGAATTTATGATGCGTTTTGAACTTGGATTAGATAAACCGGATATTAACCGTGCTCGAAAAAGCGCGTTAAACATTGGGGTCGCTTACATTGTAGGTGGAATTGTACCACTATCAGCTTATTTTTTTACTGATACTCCTAATAGAGGACTAATTTATTCAGCCATTATTACTGTTTTTTGTCTTATGTTTTTCGGATATTTTAAAAATAAAGTAACCGGACAAGAACCATTGAAGGGCGCATTGAGAACAACATTAATTGGAGTCGCAGCTGCAACTGCTGCCTTCTTCTTCGCGCGTTTATTTTCCTAAGAAAACAAACAATGATTGCTACCATTCAACTTGCTGATAAGAGTATTCGTGTAGATCTTTCAAAACCTATCGATCTGTCAATTCCATTAAGAGCCGGCGATGAAAATGTAAATGCTTTTCACATTCCTCCAATTAAATTTGAACCGTTTCGTATAGGTAGTTTTATCGGAGATGTAAATCAAGGTGGCGCTTGCAACGTCAATTCAATTTTTTTTAATCCACATGGCAATGGGACGCACACGGAAACTGTCGGACATATTTCAAAAGAAAAATTTCCTATTTATAAAAGTCTGAACCGTTACTTTTTTGAAGCGCAACTAATATCGGTACATCCGGAAAAAATTGAAGGCGATTTAATTGTTACTATCGATCAAATAAAATCTATTTTGAAAGGAAAATGTTCTGAAGCACTGATCATTCGCACCCTGCCGAATAGTGAAAGCAAAAAAAATGCACATTATTCCGGCACTAACCCTGCTTTTATAGATAGCCAAGTTGCTACCTACCTAAGAGAATTATCCGTTAAGCATTTAATCCTCGATCTTCCGAGTATTGATAAGGAAGATGATGGCGGAAAGTTGTCTGCCCACCATAATTTTTGGAATTATCCGGTTTCCCCGCGTTTGGACTGTACGATTACCGAATTGGCGTATATCCCTGATAATGTGAAGGATGGTTTTTATTTTCTTAATCTTCAAGTCGCAAGTTTCGATAATGATGCTAGTCCAAGTAAGCCCTTATTGTTTGAATATTAATTAGTTGAATTTTTTTTTCTGCATTTGTTTAACGAGTAGATCAAAACGTTCAATTTTTTTTTCACAATGGCTTAATACTCAATAAGCATTAAATTATTTTTAAACAAGATAGTGATGATTAATTTTTTCATTAAACATTGACAATTAGCATTTAACATCAAGAAACCTAGAAATTTTAAACTGATTTTGAACAAAAATCTTAAAATTGGTTAAAATATTTTTCAGAAAATCTTTGCAGAAACGTTGTTTCTGATAAATTTGCACCGATTCAAAAAGTGACATTTCAATGACCGGTTGGCCGGATTGAGTGTCAGAATTTGAAAATTAATAGTTGAAGGACAAAATAATCCGCATGAAGTATCCTAATTTACAAAGGTATTTTTCAATTTTAGTTACGGTCTTTTTTCTTGCACTGATATCGACCAAATCAGTAAACGCTCAGGATGGAGAAGCTTTATTTAAAGCGAATTGTACATCTTGTCATGCGGTAAAAGAAAAAGTAATCGGGCCCGCACTTAAAGGAATCTCACAACGCCGTCAGGAAGATTGGCTGTTAAAGTGGATCAAAAATTCGCAGGCAGTTGTAAAATCCGGTGATGAATATGCAGTAAAATTATTCAACGATTATAATAAATTAGCTATGACGTCTTTCAATTTGAAAGACGATGAAATAAAAGCAATTCTTGCCTACATAAAAACAGAAGAATCAAAACCGGATGCAGTCGCAGGACCAGTAGGAGGAGCACAATCAGCATTACCACAAGAGGAAAAACCAATATGGCCGTGGCTTTTAGTTTCGCTTGTAGTTCTTTATTTATTAAGCGGTATTTTACGCAGAGTTCAGGAAACACTTGCCGGAGCTGTTCGACAAAAACAGGGATTACCGGAGCCGGCCCCAACAACAGCCAGACAAAAAAATCGTGAGTGGATTAGAAGAAATAAAAAACTTATTGCAGTCATATTAATTTTCCTTACAATCGTCGGAAGCGTAAAAGGATGGTATGCATTAATGAGTATAGGTATTACACAAGGTTATGTTCCTGACCAGCCAATCGCATATTCTCATAAATTACATGCAGGTCAAATGGGTATTTCATGTATCTATTGCCACTCGGGAGCAGAAAAAGGAAAAGTAGCAGGAGTGCCTTCTGCAAACGTTTGTATGAACTGCCATAAATATGTGAAGAAAGGTCCGGTTACAGGAACAGAAGAAATTGCAAAAATTTATAAAGCCCTCGATTACGATCCTGACAAAGGAACATACGGTCCAAATCCTAAACCGATCCAATGGGTCAGAGTTCATAACCTCCCGGATCTGGCTTATTTTAATCACAGTCAACACGTAGTTGTAGGAAAGATTGAGTGCCAGACTTGTCACGGACCGGTTCAAGACAGCATGACTGTAGCTTCGCAATATGCACCTTTAACAATGAACTGGTGTATTACTTGTCATCGTCAAACAAAAGTGAAAATGGCAGGTAATGGTTATTACGATGACTTCCATAAAAAGATGATGGATAAAAACATTCCTGATTCTTTAATTACAGTTGAAAAAATCGGCGGACTGGAATGTGCGCGTTGTCATTATTAAAATAAATTAAATCACGCTTTGCGTGGTAAAAATATATCCGGTTTAAAAGACCATCAAGATCCTAAAATGGAAAAAAAATACTGGAAAGGTGTTGAAGAACTGCAGAACGATGCAGAATTTGTACGCTTAAAGAACAATGAGTTTTACGAAAACCTTCCCCTCGATGAGGTCATCGGAAAAAAGGCAGAGGAAAGTAATTTAACACCTCGTCGCGACTTTCTGAAATTCCTTGGTTTCGGAGTTGCTGCAGCATCGCTTGCAGCTTGTGAAGCACCTGTAAGAAAAACAATTCCTTACCTCATTCGTCCGGAGCAAATTGTTCCCGGGATTGCTAATTATTATGCCTCAACTTATTTTGATGGTTACGATTATGCCAGTCTTTTAGTTAAAACACGCGAAGGTCGTCCAATTAAGATTGAAGGAAATCCTCTTAGCTCTGTTACAAAAGGAAAAGTAAGTGCACGCGTTCAAGCATCTGTTCTTTCCTTATATGACAATGCTCGTTTACGTGGACCGATGATGAACGGCAATGCTGCGCCGTGGACAAACATCGATAAAGCTATTACTGATAAATTGACTGCAATTGCTGCCGCCGGTGGTAAAATCAGAATTCTATCTTCAACGGTAATCAGCCCTTCGACATTAAAAGTCATCGAAGATTTCTCTAAAAAATATCCTACCACCAAGCACATTCAATACGATGCTATCTCCTGCTCAGCAATGATTCAGGCCAATAAAGAAAGCTTCGGAGTAAGTGTATTGCCAACGTATTCATTTAACAAAGCGAATGTCATTGTCGCTTTTGACTGCGACTTTTTACTGAACTGGATTTCACCTGTTGAATATGCTTCTCAATATGCTGAGACACGCAAATTGAACAGCGGACGAAAAGAAATGTCTAAGCATTATCAGTTTGAAAGTGCTCTTTCATTAACCGGAAGTAATGCAGATGTTCGTACAGGTATAAAACCATCTCAGCAACTATCATATATAATCGCTCTTCATAATGCCATTGCCTCAAAAGCAGGTGCTAAAAGTGCAGGTTCTGCAACAGCAGATGGAAAGGTAATCGAGAAATTGGCGGAAGAATTGTGGTCGAATAAAGGAAAGTCTCTTGTTGTTTGCGGCATCAACGATGCTTCAGCACAGAAACTTGTAAACTCGATCAATTCAATGCTCGGAAATTATGGAAGTACGATCGATCTCGATAATGCTTCTAACTTAAGAAAAGGAAATGATGCAGACCTCGCCATGCTTTTAGATGAAGCTGATAAAGGTGAAGTTGCCGCATTGTTTTTTTACAATTGTAACCCGGTTTATACGCTCCCGAATGGTGAGGCTTTTGCCAAGTCAATGAACAGAATTGATTTGTCTGTTTCATTTGCTGATCGCCCTGATGAGACTGCTTCAGTTTGTAAATTCATTTGTCCGGATAACCACCCGCTCGAATCATGGTCTGATGCAGAACCACGCAAAGGTGTTTACTCAACAGGACAACCAACGATTTCTCCTTTGTTCGACACTCGTCAAATGCAGGAAAGTCTTTTAGCGTGGGCAGGTACACCTGCAGTATTCCACGATTACATGGCTGCCAATTGGAAAGCATGGGCTCCCGAAGCCACTTGGGATAAAATAATTCAGGATGGTGTTTATGAAAAAACCGCTTCTTCACCTTCTTCTTATTCATTCAATGCCGATGTTTCCGGTATCAGCGAAAGCAAAGCTGCCGGCGCAATCGAAGTAGTTGTTTACGAAAAAGCCGGAGTAGGAAATGGCGCTCAGGCAAACAATCCTTGGTTACAGGAGTTGCCTGATCCGGTTTCTAAAATTACCTGGGACAATTATCTCGCCGTGTCTCCAAAAGATGCACGCGAAAAAGGATGGAGACAAGGAAATATCGTTACAGTAAAAACAGCAAAAGCTGCTGTTAATGTCCCGGTACTTATTCAGCCCGGACAAACTCCGGGATCGGTTTCTATTGCTTTGGGTTACGGACGTACAAAAGCAGGAAAGACTGCTGACAATATCGGATGGAATGCTTATCCGCTTGTTAGTATGGTAAATGGCTTACTTAGTTATTCCGCAACTGCAGAAATATTAAAAACAGCAGACGAAGATTATGTTTTCGCGGCAACACAGTCTCATCACACGATGATGGGTCGTGCTATCGTAAAAGAAACTTCTCTCGAAGAATATAAAAAGAATCCGAATGCAGGAAATGAAGAAGAACTTTTCGAAGTTAAAGTCGGAAAAGAAATTTCTAAAAAACCTGCAAACGAAGTAACACTGTGGGATGAACATGAATTAGGCAATCACCATTGGGGAATGTCTATCGATTTAAATTCCTGTATCGGCTGTGGTGCTTGTGTTGTAGCTTGTACGGCAGAAAACAATGTTCCAATGGTTGGAAAAGATGAAGTGATGCGAAGCCGTGAAATGCACTGGATGCGTATCGATCGTTATTATTCCAGCGACTTTGATCCGAAAGAAGGAGAGAAGGGTGATGTTAAACTGATGGAAAACCCAAGCGACATGCCACGTGTGGTATTTCAACCGGTAATGTGTCAGCATTGTAATCACGCTCCTTGTGAAACTGTTTGTCCGGTTATCGCAACCAGCCACAGTTCAGAAGGATTAAATCAAATGATTTACAACCGTTGTGTCGGTACAAGATATTGTGCAAACAACTGCCCGTATAAAGTTCGTCGTTTTAATTGGTTCCGTTATTCAGATAATCCTAAGTTCGATTATAACATGAATAACGATTTGGGTAAAATGGTTTTGAATCCGGATGTTGTAGTTCGTTCACGTGGTGTTATGGAAAAATGTTCCATGTGTGTTCAGCGAATTCAGGAAACAAAATTGAATGCTAAAAAAGCAGGACGTAAGATTAAAGATGGCGAGTTCAACGTAGCATGTGCTCAAACTTGTCCTACCAATGCAATTACTTTCGGAGATTATAACATTCCGGATAGCAAGATCAATCAGATGTGGAAACCTAAAGAAAGAAGTTATCATCTTCTCGAAGAATTAAATGTTCAACCAAATGTGTTTTATCAGACTAAGGTTCGTAACATTGAAGAAAGCAGAGAAGCATAGTATTATAGAATTAACAGAGATAGAAATAAAAGCATGAGTGGTAATCATGAAGCGGTTGTCCGAGACCCCTTAATTCTCGGAAAGAAGACATACCACCAGATGACAGAAGATATTTGTCGTCCGGTTGAAGGGAAAGCCAATAAATATTGGTGGATTTCTTTCTTCATCGCTTTTGCAGCAATGCTATGGGGATTCACATGTCTGGCTTATACAATTGGTAACGGTATTGGTACTTGGGGTGCGAATAAAACAGTTGGCTGGGCTTGGGATATCACCAATTTCGTTTGGTGGATCGGTATCGGTCACGCCGGAACATTGATTTCTGCTATCCTTTTATTGTTCCGTCAACGTTGGAGAATGTCGATTAACCGTTCTGCAGAAGCCATGACAATTTTTGCCGTTATCTGTGCCGGTTTGTTTCCTTTATTTCACACTGGTCGTCCCTGGTTAGATTATTGGATGCTTCCATTACCAAACCAATTTGGTTCGCTCTGGGTAAACTTTAACTCACCACTTCTTTGGGATGTATTTGCCATCTCAACTTATTTCTCAGTATCACTCGTGTTCTGGTATCTCGGATTGTTGCCTGATTTGGCTACCGTAAGAGACCGTTGCGTTACTCCTACAAAGCGTTTCATCTACGGAATACTTTCTTTCGGATGGAAAGGTACGGCACGCGACTGGCATCGATTTGAAGAGGTGTCACTTGTACTGGCAGGACTTTCAACTCCTCTCGTACTCTCGGTTCACACGATTGTATCCTTTGACTTCGCCACATCAATTGTACCCGGATGGCACACCACAATCTTCCCTCCTTACTTTGTTGCCGGTGCGATCTTTTCCGGTTTTGCCATGGTATTAACGCTGATGATTGTTGCCCGAAAGGTGTTAAACCTTGAAGAGTATATTTCTCTTCAGCACATCGAATTAATGAATAAGATTATCATTCTTACCGGATCGATAGTTGGTATCGCATATATTACAGAGTTCTTCATGGCATGGTATTCAGGAGTTCAATACGAAAGTTATGCTTTCATGAACAGAGCATTTGGTCCCTATTGGTGGGCATACTGGAGTATGATGACTTGCAACGTTATCACCCCACAGTTATTCTGGTTTAAGAAAATCAGAACGAGTGTGATGGCAACATTTATTATTTCAATATTCGTAAACATTGGAATGTGGTTCGAGCGATTTGTAATCATCGTTACTTCTCTACACCGCGATTTTCTTCCTTCCAGTTGGGTGATGTATTCACCAACTTACATTGAAGTGGGAATTTTCGTAGGTACGATCGGACTCTTCTTCACTTGTTTTCTCATATTCTCCCGTGTTTTCCCTGTGATTGCGCTGGCCGAATTGAAAACGATTATCAAGAAAACAGGAAATCAGTATAAGAAAAAGGGTATTTAAGATGGCTAAATTAATTTACGGAATTTTTGACGACGAAGAAATACTCATGCAGGCAATCCCTGTATTGAAAGCAAAAGGCGTTGTCTGCAAAGATGTTCAAAGTCCATTTCCTATACACGGAATTGAACCATTACTGAATATCCCACGCACCCGAATCTCCATTGCATCTTTTTTGTACGGTCTGTCCGGAACATCATTTGCACTGTGGATGACCTGGTACATGATGATTCACGATTGGCCGATAAATATCGGAGGTAAACCGAATTTCATGCTTTATCTAAACCTTCCTGCTTTCATCCCGGTTACATTCGAGTTAACGGTGTTTTGTGCTGCTCATGGAATGGCGCTTACGTTTCTTTTGAGAAGTAAAATTTTACCGGGTGTAACTGCTCCTATTCCGCATCCAAGAATTACTGATGATAAATTTGTTCTTCACGTTGATGTGAAGGATGAAAGCAAAACGAATGAAATAGCAGCGATGATAAAATCAGCCGGTGCTCAAGAAGTTCTACTTAAATCCATGCAATTTTCCTGATTAGAAAGATGAAAAAAATCTTCATTTATATATTGCCCACCTTGTTTGTTCTGCAACTTGCTTCATGTTCTTATGATGACAAGAAGACAACAGGTTATGAGTACATGCCGGATATGTATCGCTCACCTTCTTATGAGACGTATTCTGCTAATCCTAATTTCGCTGATAGCAGTACGGCACGTCAGCCGGTAGCCGGAACGATTGCCCGTGGAGATGCCATCTTTACGGATTACGATCGACTTCCTTATCCTTATGCGAACACCCCTGAAGGTTATGAAGAAGCGGGAACAAAAGTTATGAGCCCACTTACGAAAACACTTGAAAACATGACAGAAGGAAAGAGACTGTATGAAAATTATTGTACGCATTGTCACGGTGCTACCGGACAAGGTGATGGTTTAGTTGTTCAGAATAACGGACCTAAACCTCCGGCTTATAATTCGGAAGCAATAAAAGGACTTCCTGAAGGAAAAATGTATCACTCTATTCACTGGGGTAAAAACATGATGGGTTCTCATGCTTCTCAGCTTACTCCAACTCAGCGTTGGAAAATAATAATGTATGTACAAACACTGCAGAATCCTGCAGGTCAAACGGCCGCTGTTTCGCCTGATTCCGCTGCTGCCGGAACAAAGAAAATGTAATCAGTTAACAATTGTCACGAAATGATGGACAGAAAATACGAGCTTACACGAAATAACAAGATGCTTTCAATGATCCTTATGGGTATTGGAATCGCTGCAATTGTCGTGGGTTTCATGACAGACAAGACACGTGCCTGGGCGGTCCTGCTGCAAAACAACTTTTACTTTACTGCTATTTCTCTTAGCGGTACCTTTTTCATTGCCTTCAATTATGCTGCACAAGCCGGATGGTCGGTAGGTGTAAAAAGAATTGCAGAAGCCATGGGAAGTTTCCTGAAATTCGGTATGGCAGGAATGCTTCTGATTTTCATTTTCGGACATCACGATATTTATCATTGGACGCATCCTGAACAATACGACCCGGCTAGTCCGGAGTTTGATCACATCATGGCAGGAAAAAGTGGATTCCTCAATATTCCTTTCTTCGTTATTCGTCTTGTTGCTTATGCTGCAATTTGGGTAGGATTTACTTATGTATTGCGCAGACACAGTCTTCAGGAAGATCAGGAGGGTGGAACGATGCACTATAGAAAAAGTGTTTCTATTTCAGCGGTGTTCCTGGTATTGTTTGCAATTACATCTTCAACCTCTGCATGGGATTTCCTGATGAGTATTGATGCACATTGGTTCAGTACACTCTTCGGATGGTATACTTTCGCCGGCTTATTCGTAAGTGGAATGGCTATGATGTGTATGATCCTCATCTATCTAAGAAGCCGCGGATACATGGAGCACCTTACTGAAAACCATTTTCATGATGTAGGAAAATTCATGTTCGGTTTTACAGTATTCTGGACATACCTCTGGTTTTCGCAATTTATGTTGATCTGGTATGCAAACCTTCCTGAAGAAGTCGTTTACTTCCAGGTACGTTGGAATTATTTCCGTATTCTCTGGGTGCTTAATTTACTCGTCAATTTCATCGCTCCTTTCCTGGTTTTGATGACTCGTGATGCAAAGAGACAAACACAGGTGCTGCTTGTTGCAGGGGTTATCATTCTTATCGGACACTGGCTCGATGTATATGTAATGGTAATGCCGGGAACAGTTGGAGCAGACTGGCATATTGGCTTTATTGAAATTGGAACAGCTCTCGGCTATCTGGGATTGTTTATATATGTTGTCCTAAATGAATTAACAAAAGCGGCGCTTGTTCCGAAAAATCACCCGATGCTTGCAGAAAGCTTGCATCATCATATTTAACCGGCTTACGGGAATTAATGTTATAGAAAAAAGAAAATACAATACATGGTAACCCTGTTGACATATTTAGTTATTGGTATAGGCCTTCTGACCGCATGGAGATTGATGAGGGTGCTGGAGCTCGTTCGCGATCTTAGAGGGGAAGAAGAACCCATTACTCAAAAAGACAATTTGTTTAATGGCCGAATGTTCATTGCCTTTATGATTATCGGTTTCGCCGGTATGATTTACTTTACTATCGATGCGAAAAAATACTTGCTTCCTATTTCTGCAAGTAAGCATGGCGTTTTGACAGACAGTTACCTGTACATGAACTTTGCTTTAATTAGCGTGGTGTTCTTTATTACTCAGTATTTGTTGTTTTACTATTGCTTCAAATACAGACATAAGAAAGGTCATAAAGCATATTTCTATCCGGATAATCACAAACTTGAATTTATCTGGACTGTCGTTCCTGCAGTTGTTTTGATTGGACTAATCGTTTACGGATTGAAACTCTGGATTAATATTACAAATCCGGCTCCTGCCGATTCAATGGTTATTGAGCTTTATGGAAAGCAATTCGACTGGACAGCACGTTACAGTGGTCAGGATAATAAACTCGGCAAATCGAATTTCAGACTTATTACCGATGAAAATCCACTGGGTGTTGATAGTGCGGATGCCAATGGAAAAGACGATAAAATAACACAGGAATTGCATATGCCTGTAAATTCAAAAATAATCTTCAAATTACATTCCCGTGATATCATTCATAGTGCATATATGCCTCACTTACGTTCTCAAATGAACGTTGTTCCCGGTATGACTACGGAAATGTTTATCGAACCAACTATTACAACCGATAGCATGAAGCTAATTACAGGTAATCCAAAATTCGAATACATACTTCTTTGTAATAAAATTTGCGGGGTAGCTCATTACAATATGAGAATGAAACTTATTATTGAAACACCGGAATCATTTAAAAGGTGGTATAAAGAACAGAAATACGTGTTTTCCCGTGAAAGCGCTCCCATTCCAGCCGATAGTGTAAAAACTGCTGAAAAAACTGCATCAGAAGTAAAAGTAATTGCAGGCAAATAATATTCTGAAAAATTAATAACTTTAAGTAATTAAATTACCCGTATAATGTCAACTCATTCTTCCGATCAGGCCGTGCATGTTGATGAAGCTCATCATGAGCATCACGATACCTTTTGGACTAAATATGTTTTCAGTCAGGATCATAAGATGATCTCCAAGCAGTTTTTAGTAACTGCAATTCTTATGGCCGTGCTCGCCATGTTTATGTCACTAATCTTTCGTCTTCAACTCGGATGGCCGACTGAAAAATTCCCTTTCCTTGAAAAGATCCTTGGTCATTGGGCTGCAGGTGGTAAGTTGGATCCTAATTTTTATCTCGCTCTGGTTACCATTCACGGTACGATCATGGTTTTCTTCGTATTGACAGGTGGTTTATCAGGAACATTCAGCAACCTGCTCATACCATTTCAGGTCGGTGCGCGTGATATGGCTTCCGGTTTCCTGAATATGCTTTCTTATTGGTTCTTCTTTGCTAGTTGTGCAGTTATGACGGCTTCTTTGTTTGTGCAAGCCGGACCTGCTTCTGCGGGTTGGACAATCTATCCGCCTCTCAGCGCATTACCACAAGCTATTCCGGGTTCAGGATTGGGAATGACCTTGTGGTTAGTGAGTATGGTTTTATTCATCGGTTCCGCTTTATTAGGAGGTATTAATTACGTTGTTACAATCATTAACCTTCGTACAAAAGGAATGAGCATGACGCGCCTTCCTCTAACTATCTGGGCTTTCTTTATCACTGCAATATTAGGTATCTTATCATTCCCTGTCTTATTTGCTGCCGCATTGTTATTGCTCTTCGATCGAAGCTTTGGTACGAGTTTTTTTCTATCCGACATTTTCATTAACGGAGCACCGCTTCATTATTCAGGCGGTAGCCCGATTTTGTTCCAACACTTATTCTGGTTTCTCGGTCATCCGGAGGTTTATATCGTTCTTTTACCCGCTCTCGGTCTGGCTTCAGAAGTAATCGCCACTCAATCACGTAAACCTATCTTCGGTTATAAAGCCATGATCGGTTCAATGCTTGTGATCGCATTCCTTTCCTTCATCGTTTGGGGTCACCATATGTTTATAACAGGAATGAATCCTTTCCTAGGTTCCGTTTTCGTTTTCACTACACTACTCGTTGCAATCCCTTCTGCGGTAAAAGTTTTCAATTACCTGGCGACTTTGTGGAAAGCGAATATCGTTTTATCACCTGCCATGCTCTTTGCTGTAGGTTTGGTTTCATTCTTTATTTCAGGAGGATTAACAGGGATTATTCTGGGTGATTCCGCACTCGATATCAATTTACACGATACCTATTTCGTTGTCGCTCACTTTCACATTGTAATGGGTAGTTCTGCCATCTTCGGTATGTTCGCCGGAATCTATCATTGGTTTCCGAGAATGTATGGACGTATGATGGATAAGAGAATGGGATATCTTCACTTCTGGCTAACTATCCTTAGTGTATACGGTACTTTCTTCCCAATGCACTTCGTTGGTTTATCAGGTGCACCTCGCCGTTACTATGCTTATACTGCTTATGAGGGTTTTGATGCTGCGATTAATATCAACGTATTGATTTCAATGTTTGCTATTTTGGGTGGGTTGGCACAGTTGATATTTGTATTTAATTTCTTCTATAGTATGTACCGCGGAAAGAAATCAACACAAAATCCATGGAATTCAAATACGATCGAATGGACAGCGCCTGTTGAACATCTTCACGGAAACTGGCCGGGAGAAATTCCAACTGTTCACCGTTGGCCATACGACTACGGTAAACCGGGAGAAAAAGAAGATTTTATTCCTCAAACAACACCATATTCTGAAACAAAAAACTCCAATCTACCCGGCGAAGGTTGAAAGTAGTTTCGTGTTGCTTTAAAATATCAGACCTGCTACCTCAGCAGGTCTTTTTTTGTTATTTAAGTTCATTACTCTGTGGCGATTCATTCGCTGTACGAATTTCAATATGTCGGATTTTACCACCGGAATTTGCAGTCAATACAATAAAAATGACAGACAGAATTCCCATTGACATCACCACGAAGGAAAGAATTCTTGCATGCTTGCCTGACCTTAACCGAAAAAGTGAAATCAATGATAATAATCCGGTCAGTTCCATCAACCAAAAAGCTTTTTCTGCATACTCTTCATGGACACTTATAAAGTGCTCACTTTTTTGCCCGATTGAGTCCAGTATTTCTTCAGCGCCTTCACCGGTAAGAAATACCGGTATAGCAGTAAGTGCCGCAAATAGAAGAATGCACAATCCCGTTTTTTGAATAACGGCATTCTGAAGCATCACACTAAAAATGAGTACAAATAGGCCAATAATTGTTCCGGCAATTGGAAAATGGTTTAGAATAAGATGAAGGTGAGCTTGAGACATAATCTATCATAATTAAAATTTGAGTGCAGTAATTTATGAATAAGTTACATTAAGAATAAATTGGAAATACTCCCTAAATCATGGATTGAAAATGAAAAAAAGCTACTACGCTTTCAATTATGATTTTTCTCAGCAAATCTTATAAAGAAATGATGGAAATCATACATAATTCGCACCCTTCATGACATTTTTATGACAGTGTGAGGCCACGAATTATGAACTTTGCATTCAGATAAAACCACATCGTTTTGCATCGTCTAAAAGCCATTGCATTCACACACAAAGTAACACCTTTAGGGGAGTTAAACCGATTCTTTTTACACGAAGAGAACCGGAAAGAACGCCTGGAGTTTTTGAAGTATACCTGCGATATAAATGAGATTTTATATATCGCAACATGCAACAGAATTGAATTTGTTTTTTCCACGATTCATGCTTGTGATACTGCTTTTTTAAGAAAATTTTTCCGACACTTCCGGGAAGACTGGTCTCAGGAAGAAGTTGAATTCGCCATAAAGCATGCCGAGGTTTTCGAAGGAGAAGAAGCATTGCGCCATTTATACAGAGTTGCGTCTTCCCTTGATTCAATGGTTGTTGGTGAACGTGAAATCATCACACAAGTGCGGAAATCATACGATGTATGCAAGAGTGAAGGCCTTTGTGGCGATTTAATTCGCCTCGTAATAAAGAGCACTATCAATACCGCAAAACAGGTTTATACCGACACCAAAATTGCACTAAATCCTGTTTCTATTGTATCGTTGGCGGAGCGTGAACTGCGAGCGAGGAAGCTTTCCAGAAACTCTCGTATTGTGATGATTGGCGCTGGAGAGACAAACTTAAACATGAGCAAATACCTTGTCAAGCAAGGGTATTCCAGCTTCGCCATTTTTAACCGTTCAAAAGATAATGCTGTAAAGTTAGCCTCAATGCTTTCAACAGATAAAATTGAAGCTCGCCCTTATTCGTTAAACGACTTGTCAACATACGATAAAGGATTTGATGTGTTAATCGTTTGTACCTCTTCTCCGGAGCAATTTGTTACTCGTCAGGTTTATTCCGCATTACTCAATGGCGAAATAAATAGCCCTAAAATAATAATTGATTTAGCCATTCCTACCAATATTTCTCCTGAAGTTTTTTCCAATAACCATATCGATCTCATTGATATTTCCCGTTTACGTAATATCGCCGAAAAAAATATGGCGGAAAGACAAAAAGAATTTCTTGCAGCAGAAGAAGTCATTGAAGAAAATATAAGTCACTTTCATCAACTTAACAAAACCAGAAAACTGGAGTTGAAGATGAGAGATGTTCCTCAAAAAATAAGACAGATAAAAGATCAGGCTGTTAATGACATTTTCGCTGATGATATTTCTAAAATGGACGAAAATTCCAGAGAAATCCTCTCTCGTGTACTCAACTACATGGAGAAAAAATGTATTTCTATTCCTATGGTAATGGCAAAGGAAATCATTTTGGAACAGGAAAGACCTTGAGTCTAATATAGTTTTTACTCAATACGATTTTCCAACGATTAACCCCGATTTTTGTCTTTAATCTTTCTACTTCTTAAATATGCGTTCACCTTTAATCATTGGCACTCGAGGAAGTGACCTCGCTTTATGGCAAGCCAATTTTGTAAAAGGACTTTTGCACGAGCTCGGACATGCTTGTGAGTTAAAAATAATTAAAACTCAAGGCGATAATATGCAGGATCTAAGTCCTGATAAAATGGAGGGGAAAGGCTTTTTTACAAAAGAAATTGAAGACGCACTTTTAAGAGAGGAAACAGATATTGCCGTACACTCATTTAAAGATCTTCCTACCGAATCGCCTGCCGGTTTATTTATTGCAGCGGTTAGCGAAAGAGAAGACCCTTCAGAACTATTCCTGGTGCGAAAAGATGCCCACGATCCCAGGAAGAAATTCGGAATTAAAATCGGCGGACACGTCGGCACGTCATCTGCAAGGAGAAAATCGCAGTTGCTGGCTTTTCGACCTGACTTAAAAGTAACTGACATGAGAGGAAATGTACCCACTCGCCTCAATAAATTACGTGATGGTATGTACGATGGAATTATCCTCGCCTCCGCCGGAGTGGAACGTCTCGGATTAAGTACCGACGATTTCTTTGTCGAAAAGATAGGTCCGGAAGAAATTATTCCTGCTCCCGCTCAGGGAATAGTTGCTATTCAAGTTAGGGAAAACGACAAAGCTCTTCACGAAATCTTAAAAGCAATCGATAACAAAGAGGTCAGAATAATCTCTGAACTCGAACGAAAAGTCCTCAATCTTTTTCAAGGAGGATGTCAGACTCCAGTGGGCGTCTATGCAACTTATGACGAAGATAAAGAAGTTTATTCTGTGCGTGCAGCAAAATCAAAAGCGTGGGATAAAAGTCCTGTTTCTGTTTATTCGGAGTCCAAAGATCCACACGTTCTTCCTGCACGAATTGTAGGTAAAATTAATTCGGTTAAACCCTGCAGTGTTTTCATCACACGAAATCCCCGGAAAGAAAGTTATCTGAAAAACGTATTGTCAGGAAATGGATTTTCACTTGAAGAGAAAACGCTCATCGAAATGAAGCCGGTTCCCTTCGGACTTATTCCTAACTGTGAATGGATTTTCTTTTCAAGTAAACATGCCGTAAAATTTTTCTTCGACCAAAAACCTGAAATTGGTAATCAGAAATTTGCTTGTGTAGGAAAAGCCACTGCTGATGCGCTCCGACAGTATGGTCGACGCGCCTCCTTCATCGGCGCATCTACCGATACACGAATGACCGGAAAACAATTTGCTTCCTTGTCCGGCAATGCAAAGGTGCTCTTTCCGCAAGCGAAAGGAAGTTTGAAGTCTATTCAACAACAAATGATAAAAGGTGAATTTGTTATCGATCTCATCGTGTATGAAACCCTAAAAAGGAATGAAGGCGAAATGCCGGTTGCAGACATAGTCGTATTCACATCTCCCTCTAATGTTGAAGCCTGGTTTGAAAATTATTCTTTCAGCAAAAATCAGAAAGCAGTTGCAATGGGTGATGCTACTGCAAATGCCCTCAAAATGAAAAAAGTTTATGCTACTGCATTGGTCGATGTATTTGATGATACAGGAATTGCCAGAGCCGTATTCGGAGCCAGTGCAGTTTCGGATAATTAACGAATAAAAATTAATGAATGTGCTAAACAAATCAATGAATAACCTTATCAATGAATTAACAAATTAACGAATTCAAAATGCGCCATCGCCTACGTCGATTAAGAAAAACTCCGCTACTCAGAGAAATGGTAGCTGAAACCCATTTGTCAAAAGACATGTTTATCTATCCTTACTTTATTGCAAAAGGGAAAAATATCGTCACGCCAATAGACGCAATGCCCGGTATCAACCGTTTCTCTCCGGATACGCTTTTAACCGACGTCGAAAAGGGTTTGAAGTCAGGCGTCAATAAAATTTTATTATTTGGCACAGGCGAAGATAAATCAGAAGATGGTCATTCAGCATTCGATCAGAATTCAGTTGTTGTGAAAGCAATTGAGCAACTTAAAAAACAATTTGGCGACGACCTGTACATCATTACAGATGTTTGTTTATGTGCTTATACAACCCATGGTCACTGCGGAATATTGAAGCATGACTATGTTCAAAATGATCCGACGTTGGATGTACTCGCTCAAATGGCACTTGCTCATGCACAGGCAGGAGCCGATATGGTTGCTCCAAGCGACATGATGGATGGACGAGTAAAAGCCATTCGGGATCATCTTGACAAGCATAAATTTGAAAGTACAGCGCTTATGTCCTATGCGATAAAGTTCGCTTCCGCATATTACGGTCCGTTCCGCGAAGCTGCTGATTCAGCACCGGGTAAAGGTGATAGAAAATCTTACCAAATGGATTTCAGAAATGGGAGGGAGGCACTATTGGAAGGAATGTTAGATGACAAAGAGGGAGCCGATATTATTATGGTAAAGCCGGCACTCGCTTATCTGGATATCATTCGAGCCGTGAGACGTGAAACAATGCTCCCTGTTGCCTGTTACAACGTCTCCGGAGAATATGCCATGGTCAAAACAGCCGCAGCAGCCGGTTTCTTGGACGAACAAAAGATCGTCATGGAAAACATGTATGCTTTTGCAAGAGCCGGAGCCGGAATCATCATCTCTTATCATACCCGGGAGATGTTTGAGAAGGGTTGGATTTGACCCAGTATTTTGGAAGTTCTTTCGACCGTTTAAGTGATTAGCCGCTAAGGTAATCCTGCTCTGAATTAATGCCCTTTTTTTAATTAAAAGAACGATTTCGATTTGTTTAAAATTTAATCTAGAAAGCTAACTTTTCTCTCTTTGTAAAGTAAAAGAAAACTAACTATAAACTGACCGGTAGGGTAGTTTCTATTCCCAATTACCTCAACCCAATTAGCGAATAATCAATATAGCTGATCTTCAGATTAACGAATAATATATATCTTTATAGGGTTTTTAAGCCCAGTCTCTTACTATGGAAAATCAGAATGAAGTATTAAACAACGTAATTATCAAATTTGCAGGTGATTCCGGCGACGGAATGCAATTAACCGGAACACAGTTTACAAATACTGCTGCTTTATTCGGTAATGACTTGTCTACCTTCCCGGATTTCCCTGCAGAAATCCGTGCTCCGCAAGGAACATTAGCCGGAGTTTCCGGTTACCAGTTACACTTCGGCAGTGTGGAAATCTATACACCAGGCGATTTTTGCGACGTACTCGTTGTCATGAATGCTGCCGCATTAAAATCAAACCAAAAATTTCTAAGAAAAGGTGGAATACTAATTGTCAATACCGATGGTTTTGATCCAAAGAATCTTCGCCTCGCCGGAATACCCGAAGCCCAAAATCCTCTCGACGATTCTTCCGTTTTGGAAAACTTCAGGGTTATACGTATCGATGTTACAAAAATGACTCGTGCAGCGCTCGCAGATTCCCAACTCGGAGTAAAGGAAATTGATCGCGCGAAGAACATGTTTGTCCTCGGCTTCCTCTACTGGATGTATAACCGGGAGATGGAACACACTTTAAAATTCTTAAAAGAGAAATTCGCCAGCAAGCCCGATATTCTCGATGCAAATATCAAAATTCTTAAAGCAGGATATCACTTCGCTGAAACCCGCGAAGAATTTACCGCTCGTTATTCTATCGGCCCTGCAAAGATTGCTCCGGGTACCTATAGAAATATCATGGGTAATCAGGCAACTGCTCTTGGATTAATTGCTGCTTCACAGAAATCAGGTTTGCAGCTTTTCTATGGTACTTATCCAATTACTCCTGCTTCTGATATTCTTCACGAACTTTCTAAACAGAAAAATTTCGGCGTGCGTACATTCCAGGCAGAAGACGAAATTGCCGCAATCTGTTCTTCTATCGGTGCAAGTTTTGGAGGTGCTCTTGGTGTCACTGCTTCATCCGGACCCGGAATTGCATTGAAGGCTGAAGCAATGGGACTTGCTCTCATGCTTGAATTACCGCTTGTCATCATCAATGTGCAACGCGGTGGACCTTCAACAGGACTTCCTACAAAGACAGAACAAAGTGATTTGAATCAGGCCTTGTTTGGTCGCAACGGTGAATCTCCGGTTCCTGTTTTAGCAGCTGCTACTCCTTCCGATTGTTTCAATATGGTATATGAGGCCTGCCGTATCGCCGTTAGTTTTATGACTCCTGTTATACTACTTACCGATGGCTATATAGCTAATGGTGCTGAGCCATGGAGGTTCCCGAAATCATCAGACCTTGCCGAAATTAAAGTTCAGTTCGCTAAAGAAAAAAATTCAGCGGATAAATTTTTACCCTATAAACGGGATGAAAAATTATCACGCCCCTGGGCCATTCCGGGAGTGAAGGGCCTCGAACACCGAATCGGTGGAATCGAAAAACAACATGAGACCGGTAATATTAGCTATGAAGCACAGAATCACGAATTCATGGTACATATGAGAGAAGCAAAAGTGGAGAAAGTTGCCGATTATATTCCTGAACAGAAAATTGAAGTCGGAACAGAAAAAGGAAAACTGCTTATCCTCGGATGGGGTTCTACTTTCGGAGCAATTAAGAGTGCAGTACTACAGGCAAGAAGCAAAGGTTACGATGTTTCTCACGCGCAGCTACGGTATATCAAACCATTCCCAAAAAATCTAGGAGAAATTCTTTACAACTTCGAGCATGTGTTAATTCCCGAAATGAATTCCGGTCAATTGATACGTATCATACGCGACAAATTTTTAATTCCTGCTAAAGGTCTGAATAAAGTTCAGGGAATGCCTTTTGCAGCAGAAGAAATTTACAATAAAATAGAAGAAATACTGAAGTAATAGAGGTTGGTAGTTTTCCAATCTAATAACTTAAATATTCAAAAATACTATGGATAATACAGCCGAAAAGTTTACCAACAAAGAACTTGTTACCGATCAGGACATCCGCTGGTGCCCGGGTTGTGGTGATTACTCAATTCTTAAACAAGCGCAGACTGTTATTCCCGAACTCGGAATAGCACGTGAAAATATTGTATTCATTTCCGGTATAGGATGCTCTTCGCGTTTTCCATATTACATGGAAACCTATGGAATGCATTCCATTCATGGTCGGGCCACTGCTGTTGCCAGTGGATTGAAAGCCTCACGTCCCGAACTCAGCATCTGGATAGTTACAGGTGACGGAGATGGATTATCTATCGGAGGTAATCATACCATTCATATGTTGCGCAGAAATTTCAATGTGAATATTTTGCTCTTCAACAATGAAATTTACGGTCTCACCAAAGGACAATATTCACCAACCTCGGAAGAAGGCAAAGTAACAAAATCAACTCCAATGGGTTCTGTCGATCATCCGTTTAATCCAATTGCATTGTGCATGGGTGCCGACGCAACTTTTGTAGCACGCTCAATGGATCGTGATCCGAAACACCTGCAGGCAATTCTTCGTCGCGCCAACGATCATAAAGGAGCAAGCTTCGTTGAAATCTACCAGAACTGTAACGTATTTAATGATGGCGCTTTCGAAGTATTTACCGAGAAATCATCGAAGAAAAATGAAACGTTATTCATGGAAAGCGGAAAGCCTTTAGTTTTCGGTGAGAACAGCGACAAAGGAATTCGACTTGACGGATTTACTCCTGTTGTTGTCGACCTCGCTTCGGGAATTTCTCCAAACGATCTCTGGATACATGATGAAACCGATCGCGTTAAAGCCGGAATTCTTTCCCGCTTTTTCGACAATCCGAAATTGGAAAAACATCTGCCACGTCCTTTCGGTGTATTTTATGTCGAAAACAGATACTGCTACGAAGATCGCCTGGTTGAACAAATCGAAGTAAGCCGCAAGAAAAAAGGCAATGGCGACTTGGATGCTTTACTTAGCGGTAAAGAAACCTGGACAATAAACTGATATATATTTCTTATAAAAAAAACCGGTTGTTTTAACAGCCGGTTTTTTTATAATATTTTTTATGATAAATATTTACCTACAATCGGTAGTCTTCTTCCGGTGCCAAATGCTTTCGGAGAAACACGTAAGATCGGTGGCGTTTGATATCGTTTGTACTCATTAGTGTTGACCATTTTCAAAATACGTTTCACCAACTGTTGGTCATAACCCAGTGCAATTATCTCATCCGGACCTTTTCTTTCTTCGATGTATTGAAAAAGAATTACATCCAAAATGTCGTAGAGTGGCAGTGAGTCCGAATCTTTTTGTCCCGGTCTAAGCTCTGCAGAAGGTGGTTTAGTGATAATGATTTCGGGAATAATTTTTTTATCCCGATTAATAAATTGAGCAAGTTTGTAAACTTGAGTCTTATAAACATCACCAAGAACCGCAATACCCCCACACATGTCGCCATATAATGTACCATATCCAACAGCTGCTTCGCTCTTATTGGAAGTGTTCAGCAGAATATAACCAAACTTATTTGATTCGGCCATCAGCAATCCGGCACGAATTCTTGCCTGAATATTCTCTTCAGCAACACCGAAAGGAAGATCTTTGAAAAAAGGTTTTAATGAATCGAGGTATTGATTGAAAATGTCTTTGATCGAAATGATATCGTAACTCACTCCGGTGTTATGGATGAGTTCAATAGAATCATCAACAGAACCGACAGATGAAAATTCAGATGGCATCAGTATTACATGAACATTCTCCGGTCCTAAAGCATCTGCAGCGAGGCAGGTAACAAGTGCCGAATCGATTCCTCCTGAAAGTCCGAGAATGGCCTTCTTGAAATTCTGTTTGTGAAAATAATCGCGGATACCACAAATAAGTGCCCGGTATATTTTTTCAATTTCATTCGTTGAATTTTCAAGATTCGTTTTTTTTGCATTCCCGAAAACAGTTCTACTTTTTTCGTCGAAGTCAAAAACAAGAAAATCTTCTTCAAAATATTTCAATTCATGAACGATAGATCCGGATTTGTCAATAACCATTGATCCGCCGTCGAAAATTAATTCAGTCTGAGCGCCCGTATGATTAACGTAAATAAGTGGAATGCCATACTTCTTTACATTCCTGTTCAGAATTGCTTTTCTCTTTTTTTCGTGATCATAGTCGAAAGGCGATGCGGCAATATTAATCATCAATGCCGGTTTTTCGTGAATGAGTGTTTCCATCGGACAATCAACATACATCGGATCGTCTTCTATATTCCAAAGATCTTCACAGATGGTTAATGCAATACAGGTGTCTTTTACTTTTATGCAATGTGATTTTCTTTCGGGTTCAAAATAGCGGTATTCATCAAATACATCGTAATTGGGTAAAAGCGATTTGTGAATTTCATCAACGATTTTTCCGTCGCTCAGAATTAATGCGGCATTGAAAAGATTTTTTCCTTCAAGAATTGGATTTATTACCGGAAGACCTACGATTGCTGTTATGCCAATACAATCCTTCGCTATTTCTTCTGCAGAAGTCTTACAGCGTTTGATAAAATCATTGAATTCTAAAAAATCTCTGGGCGGGTAACCACAAATACTCAACTCAGAAAAAACAATCAGATCCGCTTTTTCATTCTTTGCTTTTTGTATGCATTCACGAATACGTCTGACATTGTTTTCAAAATCACCGATAATATAATTTAGTTGAGCTAGAGCAATGCGCATAAAAAATCCTGCCCTTTGGGGGGCAGGACAAATGTACTGAATCTGTTATCAGAATAAAACCGCAACCGTAAGAGCCAGGTAGTTGCTGTTTACTTTTGCGTCGTTGCTGTCGAAAACATCAAGAAAACCGTTGTTAAACTGAATTCCCGTAAGTAGTACGGTTGATCCGCTTAGCGTATATTCAATTCCCCCGCCGATAATCATCGAAAGATTGAAGTTATTGATATTCTTCATAATATCGATATCGCTTTGTTTATCTGAAGTATTAGTAGTTGTTCCATTCGTCGTGGTCTGAATAGCTGCTTCATAAGAACCTCGGGCACGAATTTTAAATCCGGGAGCAATACCTGCCTGAAGATAATAAGTCAGATAACCGATTTCATTCGTTTTCAACTTCAATGTTACCGGAAGTTCCACATATTGAATAATATAGGAAGAATTAGTAGAAGTTGTAACAGTCGTTGAGCTATCGGGATATTCTGTTTCAACAGTTTTAAATTTACCGCCTCTGTAGGTGATATCTAATCCTGTAGCAAATGCATAGTTGTCAGCGAAATTAAATTCCGTTACCAATCCATAACTGAAGCCGAATTTAGAACCGTCGGAGTCTAGCCCTTTCGTATCTGTTCTTAACCAGGCGAGGGAGGGGGCTGCCTTTAATCCAAAATGAAGTTTCGAATCTTCAGCTAATGTCAAGATCGAAATACTGATAAGAGAGAATGTGAAAAACAGTTTTTTCATGTTATTATTTTTACGGGTTGTTTCAAAGGTTATTAATTACTTTTACGGACGAAATATATGAAGATGATTGTTAAAAAATTCTGCCCAAAATTACTCATTTTTGCTTGTATTTCATATACAATGTTTCTTCTTAATGGCTGTACTTGTAATAACCAAAAGCCTGATATTTCGAAGATTAACCTAACAATTAACGCCGATCGCTTTGAACGCGACTTATTTGGCATCGATATTCAAAATGCTCAAACAGGGGTAGAGCGATTAAAGAAAAAATACGGCAATTTTTTTAATCTGTTTTCTTACCAGGTAACTACCTTGGGAACAAAGGATTCTATTCAGTTAGTAAAAAATTATATGAGCTTTCTGTCGGATACAAATTTCAGAAATATTTACAACGATTGTGAAACTCATTTTGGTGATTTTGCGAAATATAATAATGAACTAACAACCTCTTTCAGAAATTACGCTTTTTTCTTTCCCGAAAAAACAATTCCAAATGTTGTTACTCTTATATCGGGATTTTCATTTCCGGTGATTTGCGATTCGCTTACATTGGGCATTAGTCTGGACATGTATTTAGGTCCAAAGTATTATTATTACGGAACGCTGGAGCCTCCTTTGCCCAATTATCTCAGAAGCAGAATGCGAGAAGAATATTTAGTCTGCGATGCAATGAAAGGATGGGCGCAGAGTGATTATAGTATAGACGAATCTTCGGCCAGAATGGTTGATTTTATGATTAATCAGGGGCGATTGCTTTTTTTTCTGGAGAAAGTTTTACCTGAAACAGAGGATAGCATAAGAACAGGATATACTGCCGAACAATTGGATTGGTGTGTAGCCAATGAGGCAAGGATTTGGAGTTTCTTTGTTGAAAACAAATTGTTGTTTAGCGTAGACCCAAATCTGATGAATAAATATGTTAACGATGGTCCTACTACAAATGGTTTTCCCCAGGAATCTCCCGGTAACATCGGACAATTTATAGGCTGGAAGATTGTTCAGTCTTATATGAATAAGCATAAAGAAGTAAGTCTTCAGCAATTAATGGAACAAAAAGACTTGCTGAAAATATTTAATGAATCCGACTACAAGCCCAAAAAATAAAAACTATTAAAGTGTATTTCCGGGAAATGTTCCGGAAATATTTTTAATCAATAAAAGTCATCAATAATTATATAACTAAAGGATGAATTCAGAAATTAAGTTCTTTGTAAAGCTCGATGAAGAGCGCATTCCCGAATCAATTGGTTGGTCGGCAACAGATAGTGGAGTGGAGGGTGTAAAGCCGTGTAATGCAACGATGATGAGTATTTGGGATCCTAAAGAAAATACAACATTGCGAATCGATCTATGGACAAAAGAAATGCTTGTCGATGACATGAAGCGTTTTTTCTATGAAAACTTTATGACAATGGCCGATACATATTTGCGTGCGACAAATGATCCGGAGTCGGCAAATGATATTCGGAGTTTTGCCGAAAAGTTTGGAAAGAAAAACGGAATCGTTTAGACGAATATTACTTTTTAAAAATTTTGTTCGTTTCGGAAATGTATAAAAGTATTTCATCGCGACCGGTTTTCTTTTCTGCGGAGGAAATATACATTAAGGGCAATTCATCCCACGATTTACGTAGCGCTTTTTTGAATTGCTCAACAGAAAAAATGACCTGTTGTTTGGAAATCTTATCTGCCTTCGTAAAAATTAAGACAAGCGGAATTTGCTTCTCCCCGAGTTGTTGAATAAACTTTAAATCGATTGGCTGAGGATCCAGTCGAATATCGATGAGAACAAAAACCGTCATCATGTTTTCTCTTCTTTCAAGATAGTCTTTAATCATCTTATCCCATGCGGCTTTAGATGATTTAGAAACTCTTGCAAAGCCATATCCGGGAAGATCGACCAGGTACCACTTTTTATTAATCAGGAAGTGATTGATGAGTTGTGTCTTGCCCGGCGTTGCGGAAGTTTTTGCTAAGCCCTTTTTTCCGGTGAGCATATTGATGAGCGATGACTTCCCGACGTTCGATCGACCAATAAATGCATATTCCGGCATAATGGGAGCCGGACATTTTTCATAATTCGTATTGCTAACCGTAAATTCGGCTTCCTTGATTTCCATGCTGTAAAAATTAATAAGTGGCCTTAGGCCGGTTGCATGGACGCTGATTTCTTCAGCCACGCTTCCAGAATTCGATTAAAATCGTCAGGCTGTTCCATCATGGGAGCGTGTCCGCACTTTTCGATAAAAAATAAATCAGATTTTGGAAGAAGCCGGTGAAATTCTTCAGCTACCTCCGGTGGCGTTACCGTATCATTCTTGCCCCAGATAAGGCAAGTAGGAATATTCATATACTTGAGATCATCGCTCATGTTGTGGCGGATGGCTGATTTGGCTAAGGAAAGTATACGTATCAGTTTCCCTTTATCGTTTACAATTTCGAATACCTCATCAACAAGTTCTTTCGTCGCTGTTTTAGGATCATAAAAAGTATATTCAACTTTCTGTTTGATAAAATTGTAGTCTTCTCGTTTTGGGAAAGTTCCACCCATTGCATTCTCATACAGTCCTGAGCTTCCCGTCAGTACCATTGCTTTGATGTTTTGAGGATGCTTTTTTACATATACGAGTGTGACATGTCCACCCAATGAGTTTCCGACAAGAGTGATGTCCTTATACCCTTTGAATGAAATAAAATCATATACAAACTCCGACAATGCTTTTACGTTCGTATTGAGAAGAGGCAAAGTATAAATGGGCATCAAGGGAATAACAATTCGATAAGAGGAAGAAAAGTGCCGGATCACATCGTTCCAGTTGCTCAATGCACCAAACAAACCATGCAGCAGAAGAAGCACGGGACCGTTACCTTCTTCTATGTATTGAAAATCATTTTCACCTTTGATTTCGTAGAGCATAGAATCTTTTTTCAAATGTAAATAAAAAAACTTCGGTTGGATTCTCAGTTCAGAGAATAGTTATTGAACAGGTATGTTTAAAACAGCCGTCATGTTGAATGATAGCAATTCCGTTTCATAGAATCTAACGAATAACCCCTGTTTGAGGTTACCCGAATCTTGCATCAATCCAACCCCTCCAATTTATAAAAAGTTTACCGGAATTGCCCGACACCATTCCTGAAGGCCAATAAAGACAAGGGTTTCAGCAACTTTTCAACAATGTGTCAAAAAGTGGTAAAAAGTGGTAGAAAATGCTATATATTAGCGCAGTCAAAAAAACAGGTTGATGAGCGGTTTTATCGGAGAATATCCATGTACAGTTGATGCAAAAGGACGTTTGTTGCTTCCGGGTGGTTTGAAAAAACAAATTCCCGTGAAAGAGCAAAAGCACTACGTCATTCATCGTGGAATGGAAAAACACCTGGTTATCTATACGAAGAAGGAGTGGGATAAAATCAGTGCTGAAGTCAACGAACTCAACCTCTTCGTTAAAAAGAACCGTGAGTTCTTACGAAAATTTAACCGTGGCGCAACAGAAATGGAATTGGATGGTACGAATCGTCTCCTCCTTCCTAAATCACTGATGGAATATGCGGGTATTGAAAAAGATATTATCCTTTTCGCATACGGAAATCGTATTGAAGTATGGTCCGAAAAAGAGTATGAAAGAATTTTAAAAGACGACACGTCCGACTTCGCAGCTCTCGCTGAAGAAGTAATGGGAAAGAAAGCAAAGAATGACAACGACCTATCATGAGCCGGTAATGCTTAAGGAGTGTATCGAAGCCCTCGATATCAATCCGGATGGCACTTATGTTGACGTCACTTTTGGTGGTGGCGGACATTCTCATGCTATTTTAAAAAAACTCGGAAGTAAAGGTCGTCTGATTGCTTTCGATCAGGATGAAGATGCTGTTCTAAATGCGATTGACGATGAACGTTTCACTCTTGTTCGTCATAATTACAGGTACCTGACTAATTTTCTGAAATACTACGATGCAATTCCTGTAAACGGAATATTAGCGGATCTGGGAATATCTTCTCATCAGATTGATGAAGCATCTCGTGGTTTTTCTTTACGCTTTGATGCTGCGTTGGATATGCGGATGAATAGAGATGCAGCTCTAACCGCCGCCGATATCGTAAACAACTATAGCGAAAATGAACTCGTCAATGTTTTTTCCCAATACGGCGAAGTTTTCAATGCAAAAACACTTGCAAAGAAAATAATGGAGGTGCGAAAAAATAAAAAAATTAACGATGTAATGGAGTTTCGCACGGCCATTAACTCGTGTACAAATAAGCAGCATGAAAATCAATATTTCGCAAAGGTGTTTCAGGCATTGCGCATTGAAGTAAACGACGAAATCCAATCCCTGCGCGAAATGCTCTTGCAGGCATCACAGGTTCTGGCACTAAATGGTCGGCTTGTCGTCATGTCTTACCATTCACTCGAAGACAGATTAGTAAAAAATCTCATTGCAAAAGGAAAATTCGAAGGGGAAGTAGAAAAGGATTTGTTTGGCCACCCTCAGTTCACTCCTTTAACAGCCATAAATAAAAAACCAATCGAAGCTTCAGAAGAAGAGGTAGTCCATAACCCAAGAGCAAGAAGTGCAAAATTACGAATCGCTTACAAAAACTAACCATGTCTGTAAACCGAGTTAAAGAAAAAGCCGTACCGGAAGAGCCCGTTATTACACCTGTTCCGAAGAAGAAGTCGTCTTTGCGCACGTCTCGGAAATTTATTCGCTTCATGAAGATTTTTGGGAACGTAGATCGCAACCAAGTTGTTCATTCAATGCCATTCATACTTTTTATCAGTACGCTTTTAATTATTTACATCGGTAACAGTTACTATGCAGAAGGCCTGATAAGAGAGATTGATAGGACTAAAAATGACATGAAAGAAAAAAGAGCCGAATATATTTCTACAAAATCCCAGCTAATGTACTTCAGCAATCAGTCTGAACTTGCAAAAGCTTTAGAGGTATATCAAATTAAAGAGAGTATCCGTCCGCCATTTAAGATTGTTGTTCAACAAACTAATAATTAATCAGCATGCAAATTAAAAAGGACATTATGTGGAGGATTTATGGCTCCTTCATTTTCGTTTGTCTATTTGGCTTATTGATTCTTGGACAGATTGTAAAGATTCAGTTTGTAGACGGTCCTGAACTCTTATCACTGCGAGACAGTCTAACATTGAGAAATCTTCCTATACCTGCCAGCCGTGGAAATATTTATTCTGATGATGGCGCATTGCTTGCTACTTCAGTTCCTATTTATGATATCCGCATGGATACCAGAGCGGATGCTCTAACGAAGGAAGTCTTCAATTCAAATATCGATTCATTAGGTTATTGTCTGTCACAGCTTTTCAAGGACATGAGTCCCGGTGCTTATGCTCAGTCTATACGTTCTGCACGAGCAAGAAAGGAAAGGTATTATCTGATTAAGAGAAATGTCACTTTCGCTCAAATTCAACGACTGAAAGATTTCCCAATCTTCCGTTTAGGACGTTATAAAGGGGGATTACGTGCCGAGCAAAAAGAAATGCGTGAACTCCCATTCCGACATTTTGCAGCGCGAACAATCGGTTACATGCGCCAAAGTAATCCGGTCGGACTTGAAGCCGCTTTTAATGAAGAGTTGCGAGGAATAAGCGGTGAAAGAATCATGCAACGCATCAGCGGAAATATTTGGATGCCCGTAACTGATAAAGAAGTAAAGGAACCCAGAAATGGAAACGATATTATTACAACTATTGATGTCAATATCCAGGGTGTTGCAGAAAACTCTCTTGAAAATCAGTTGAGGAGTCAAAATGCAGATCATGGATGTGCTGTATTAATGGAAGTTGCAACAGGAGAAATCAAAGCCATCGCCAATCTTTCCAGAACAGCCAATGGTAGTTATATCGAGGATTTCAATTATGTAATCAGCGAGTCAACAGAGCCGGGTTCTACTATGAAAATGGCTAGCTTACTCGCTGCATTAGATGACGGTCTCATTAATCCCGAAGACACGATAGACGTCGGCAATGGAGTTTGTTATTATTCCGGCCACGAAATGAAGGATGCACATCCTCCTTTAAAAACCAGACTCTCCATACAAGAAGCTTTTGAAACTTCTTCGAATGTTGGTGTTTCAAAAGCTATTCGAAGTGCTTATGCAAAAAATCCTCAGGCATTTATTGATAAACTAAAATCATTCGGACTAAATAAAAAACTTGGTCTTCAGATTGCAGGTGAAGGATTACCCAATATCAAGGATGCAAAAGATAAGTCATGGTCTGCTCTTTCGCTTCCTTGGATGTCTATCGGTTACGAGTCAAGCCTAACACCTCTGCAGATTTTAACTTTTTATAATGCTATTGCCAACAACGGAAAAGTGGTAAAACCCCGGTTCGTAAAAGAAGTAAGAAATCACGGTCAACTGGTGAAAGAATTTCCGGCTCAAGTGAATAACAAACCAATCGCCTCTAAAGATGCATTGGCCAAGGCAAGAAAAATGATGGAAGGGGTTGTTCAACACGGTACAGCAAAAAGTTTAAAGGATTCTCCTTATTTAATTGCCGGCAAAACCGGTACAGCTCAAATTGCAAACGATAAGAATGGGTACAATAAAAATGATAAATCGTATCAGGCATCTTTTGTAGGATATTTTCCCGCCGATGCACCTAAGTACTCCTGTATTGTTGTTGTGTACTCGCCTTCTAATAATGTTTATTACGGAGGTGCCGTTGCCGCTCCGGTCTTTAAGGAAATCGCAGACAAGGTATATGCTAATCATCTCGATTTACATAGCACAAATGTAGACTCTTCTTATGTGGCTTTCATCCCTTCAATAAAAGCAGGAAGTCAAAGCGATCTCAAAAAAATTCTCACCATTTTAGAAATACCCAATTCATCCGGCGACGAAGAGGCAAAAATTGTTTCTGCTTCATCTTCCAATGAGCGTGTGCAAATTGTAGAAAGAAAAACGAATGGTGGAAGTGTTCCGGATGTAAGAGGAATGGGAATGGCTGACGCTATTTACCTGTTAGAAAATTTCGGACTCAGAGTCAATTGCTCGGGAAAAGGCAGCGTACTGTCACAATCAATCGCTCCCGGAACAAAAATAAAAAAGGGAGACAGAATATCCATTCACCTCGAAATATGAAGATCCTAAAAGATATATTATACAAGTCAGGTATCGTAAGCGTTGCCGGTCCGGTAAATATCGGAATCTCTGAGGTATGCTTCGATTCCAGACGGGTAAAAGAGGGTTCTTTATTCGTTGCTGTAAAAGGAACGCTTTCCGATGGTCACGATTTCATTCCTTCAGTTATTCAAAAAGGTGCAGTCGCAGTCGTTTGCGAAACGTTACCTGAAGAATTAAATGAATCCATTACCTACGTCAAGGTTGCCAATAGTTCTTCTGCACTGGCATTTATCGCTTCTAATTTTTTCAATAATCCTTCAGAAAAATTAAATCTGGTTGGCATAACCGGCACAAACGGAAAAACAACCACGGCAACGTTATTGTTTAATCTTTTCAGATTGTTGGGGAAAAAGGCAGGCCTTTTGTCTACTGTTAAAAATCAGATCAATGATAAAATAATTCCGGCAACACATACTACTCCCGATCCTCTTCAGTTAAATGCATTGCTTGATGAAATGGTTGATTCGGGATGTACCCATGTATTCATGGAAGTATCCTCTCATGCTGTCGTGCAGAATCGCATAGATGGACTCGTATTCAAGGGTGGTGTTTTTACCAATATTACTCACGATCATCTCGATTACCACAAAACATTTGACAACTACCTCAAAGCAAAAAAAGAGTTCTTTGACTCCCTTCCTTCCGGTGCTTTTGCTTTAACAAATGTTGATGATAAAAACGGTAAGGTCATGTTACAAAATACGAAGGCGTCAAAATATTCTTATGCCTTACATTCCATGGCCGATTACCGTTGCCGTTTAATCGAAAACGACTTTTCCGGATTGCTCTTAAATGTTGACGGTACAGAAGTCCTTTGCCGTCTGGTAGGCAGCTTTAACGCATTCAATTTAACAGCCACCTATGCTACTGCTGTTTTGCTCGGTGAGAATAAGCCGGACGTGTTGAATGCCATCAGTCTCCTACAGGCAGTTGAGGGTAGATTTGATTTTATTATTTCTCCCAACAAAGTAACAGGCATCGTTGACTATGCGCATACTCCCGATGCATTGCAAAATGTACTTTCTACCATTCACGATGTTAATAGTGGACATGGAAGAGTAATCACAATAGTGGGTTGTGGCGGCGACCGGGATGCAGCAAAACGGCCATTGATGGCAGAGATTGCCTGTAAACTCAGCGATCGCGTAATTCTAACCAGTGATAACCCTCGTTCTGAAGATCCAATAGACATCATTCATCAGATGGAGAATGGCATTTCGATGGGACAAAAAAGAAAAATGGTTTCTATCGTAGATCGCAAGGAAGCAATTAAAACTGCCGTAAGTTTCGCTCAACCGGGAGATGTAATTCTTGTGGCCGGAAAAGGGCACGAAAAATACCAGGAAGTCAAAGGTGTTAAATCACCCTTCGACGACAAAGAAATATTATTCGAACTTTTTAAAATAATGGCTTAAGATGCTCTATTACTTTTTCGAATACTTGAAAAATGAATACAACTTGCCCGGAGCAGGAGTGTTTCAATATATCTCTTTTCGTGCAGCGATGGCGCTTATTACTTCTCTCGTTATTTCTTTATTGTTTGGTAAAAAAATCATCGGCTTCCTGCTAAAAATGCAGGTTGGTGAAACGATACGCGATCTGGGTCTTACCGGACAGAGCGAAAAGAAAGGTACTCCGACAATGGGAGGTATAATAATCATCGCGGCTATACTTATTCCAACTTTATTGTTCGCACGACTTATTAATGTATATGTGATCATTATGATCGTTACAACAGTTTGGCTGGGATTGATTGGCTTTATTGATGATTATATTAAAGTTTTCAAAAAGGATAAAGCCGGACTGGCCGGAAAATTCAAAGTGCTGGGTCAGATTGGGCTGGGCTTAATTATTGGATGTACGCTTTATTATAATCCAAACGTTGTAGTAAAAGAAAGAATTGAGAAAAATTCAATTACCGTTACTCATCAAAACACGAATGTAATAGAAGACCTTCGACAGAATGAGAATGCGCTCTATGCAAAGGATGCTATTAAATCTACGAAGACCACCATTCCTTTTATTAAGAACCATGAATTCGATTATTCATCTCTCCTTTCATGGATGGGTGAAGGAATGGAAAAATATGCCTGGCTTGTTTTTATTCCTGTTGTTATACTCATTATAACTGCGGTTTCAAACGGAGCGAATATAACGGATGGAATCGATGGATTGGCAACAGGAACCAGCGCTATCATTGGAGCGACACTTGGAATTCTGGCTTATGTTTCCGGTAATACTGTCTTCGCAAATTATCTCAACATTATGTATATCCCTCATGCGGGAGAATTGGTTGTTTTCATTTCCGCATTTGTCGGGGCATGTGTTGGTTTCCTTTGGTACAATGCCTATCCAGCTCAGGTATTTATGGGTGATACAGGTAGTCTCGCACTTGGAGGCATCATCGCAACTTTTGCTATTGCAATCCGAAAAGAATTACTCATACCCATACTCTGCGGAATTTTCGTTATCGAAAACTTATCGGTTGTCATGCAGGTTAGCTATTTCAAATACACCAAAAGAAAAACAGGCGAGGGAAAAAGAATATTCAAAATGTCTCCGCTTCATCATCATTATCAAAAACTGGGTTACCACGAGTCAAAAATTGTTTCCAGGTTTTGGATTATAGGAATCATGTTAGCCGTGCTGACAGTCGTAACACTCAAACTCAGGTAATGCAAGAAGAAAAAGTTAAAAAATCTATCGTTGCAACACCACGCATTGTCATTCTCGGCGCTGCGGAAAGTGGAGTAGGCGCAGCTGTGCTCGCTTCTAAAAAAGGTTTTGATGTTTTTGTATCTGATCAAGGCATCATTAAAGAAGATTTTAAAAGACTGCTTATTAAACATTCTATTTCATTTGAAGAAGGACAACATACCGAGTCCAGAATATTAGAGGCGAACGAAATAATTAAGAGCCCCGGCATTCCGGAAAAAGCACCACTTATTAAGAAAATACGATCAGCAAAAATACCGGTCATCAGCGAAATCGAGTTTGCCGGAAGGTATACATCCGCAAAAATGATTGGAATTACCGGTACAAATGGTAAAACAACCACAACCATGTTGATTTATCACATTCTTCAAAAGGCCGGATTAAATGTCGGACTCGGTGGAAATATCGGAAAAAGTTTTGCGCTGCAAGTTGCCGAACACGATTACGATTATTATGTACTCGAGCTTAGCAGCTTTCAACTCGATGATACTTATCATTTCAAATGTGATGTAGCTGTATTGACCAACATAACACCTGATCACCTCGACAGGTACAATTATGAATTAAAAAATTATGTGATGTCGAAGTTTAGAATTCTACAAAATCAGACATCTTCAGACGCATTTATCTATTGTACTGACGATCCTATTACAGCGGAATATCTCCCTTCCGTTCAAATAAAGGCGCAGGCCTATCCAATTTCCATTAAAAAAGTTCTGGAAGAAGGTGCCTGGGTCGACGAAAAACAAATTCATTTTCTAACCAACAATAAACACGACAACATGCTAATTCACGAACTCGCCCTACAAGGGAAACACAATCTTTACAATTCTATGGCCGCAGGAATTGCAGCACGCGTACTTGATATCCGAAAGGAAGTTATTCGCGAAAGCCTATCAGATTTCCGAAACGTTGAACACCGTTTGGAATTTGTTTCTACTGTTCATGGAATCGAATTTGTTAATGATTCAAAAGCTACGAATATCAATTCAACATGGTATGCACTCGAAAGTTTCAATCAGCCCGTCATTCTTATTTTAGGCGGAGTCGACAAAGGAAATGATTATGCCGTGCTTGAAGATCTCGTCAAAGAAAAAGTAAAGGCAATAATATGTCTGGGCACCGATAATAAGAAAATTCTGAAAGCGTTTAAAAACATTGTTCCAACAATTGTTGAAACTAAAACGGCTGAAGAAGCTGTTAAAGCCGGTTATGAGTTAGGTAAAAAAGGGGATGTCGTTTTACTTTCTCCGGCTTGCGCAAGTTTCGATTTATTTGAAAACTACGAAGATCGTGGTCGTCAATTTAAAAATGCAGTAAAGGGTCTTTAATAGTCAATTCTAAAACATCAACCATCAATTCCAACCATGCAAGCAACCTGGCTCGACAAACATTTCAAAGGTGACAGAACAATCTGGCTCATCGTTTTCATTTTGTCTATATTTTCTTTGCTGGCAGTTTACAGCAGTACAGGAACTCTTGCTTATAAATACCAGAGCGGAAATACAGAGTATTATCTCTTTAAACATTTGATCATTCTGGGATTTGGGTTGGCATTGATGTATGGTGCTCATCTGATTAAGTACACATACTATTCAAGAATTTCTCAAATCGCCTTGTTGCTGACTATTCCCTTACTCGTGGTAACACTCGTATTAGGGACAAATCTAAATGAAGCAAGCAGGTGGCTTACTTTGCCCGGTACCAATATCACCTTTCAAACTTCCGATTTTGCGAAGCTTGCTTTAATCATGTATCTCGCCCGTTTACTGTCTAAAAAACAAGACGAAATAAAGAATTTCAAAACAGCTTTTCTTCCCGTAATCATTCCTGTCTTAATTGTCTGTTCCTTGATTCTCCCGGCAAACTTCTCTACAGCTGCTTTGGTTTTTGCTTCTGCTTGTTACCTGATGTTTATCGGAAGAATTAAAATGAAATTTATTTTTGGTATGTTCGGCATTGGGATAGTCGGCTTTTTGATATTTCTGATGGTCTCATTCATGATAGGTAAAACGGGGCGAATAGATACCTGGAAGGCAAGAATTGAAAAATTTATTGGTGATGACGATGGTTATCAAACCGTGCAGGCAAAAATTGCTATAGCAAGCGGAGGTTTAGTAGGTGTGTTTCCGGGAAATAGTCATCAAAGAAATTTTCTGCCTCATCCTTATTCCGATTTTATTTTTGCTATCATTCTGGAAGAATATGGACTTATCGGAGGAGCATTTATTCTGTTTCTTTATATTCTCTTGTTCTTCCGGGTAATAAAATTTATCCAACACAGTCCTATGGCATTCGGGACTTTACTGGCGGCCGGATGTACATTCATGCTCGTATTTCAGGCACTTATTAATATGGCCGTCGTGGTGAATATTCTTCCTGTCACCGGACAACCATTGCCATTGTTAAGCATGGGAGGGACTTCAATTTGGTTTACAAGCATATCGTTAGGTATCATATTGAGCGTAAGCAGACAGGTAGAAAAGGAAAAAAAAGAAGGAGGACACGAACTTGCTACCGCCTAAACTGCGTGTTATTATCAGCGGTGGTGGTACCGGCGGACATATATTTCCCGCAATTGCCATCGCCAATGCATTAAAAAAAATAAATCCGGCAACGGAATTTCTCTTCGTCGGTGCAACAGGAAGAATGGAAATGGAAAAAGTGCCTGCTGCAGGGTATAAAATTGAAGGATTGAATATTAGTGGAATTCAACGAAAGCTAAGTCTTAAAAATCTGTTAGTGCCATTTAAAGTACTTCAAAGCATAATGAAATCAAGAGCAATAATAAGGGCGTTTTCACCGGATGTGGCAATCGGAGTGGGTGGCTATGCCAGTGGTCCTTTACTGTATGCTGCAACGGCTATGCAAATTCCTTCACTTATTCAGGAGCAGAATTCATTTGCGGGAATTACAAATAAAATTCTCGCTAAAAGAGTTCAGAAAATTTGCGTGGCTTATGAAGGAATGGAAAAATTTTTTCCGGGTAATAAAATTATTATCACAGGAAATCCTGTTCGGGAAGAAACTACCCGTATCGATGGGAAAAGAGAAGAGGCCGCCAATTTTTTCGGAGTCGATCCGAATAAAAAAACCGTTTTGGTCATAGGAGGAAGTCTGGGTGCAAGAACAATAAATGAAAGTATTGCAAACTCCTTAACCGAATTCAAAAAAAATGATTTCCAGTTAATTTGGCAAACAGGCAAAGCGTTCGGCGAAAAAGCCGGAGAACTCGTGGTTCAACTCAATTGCAAAGGCATTCTAACTTTTTCATTCATTCAGCGAATGGATTATGCTTATGCTGCAGCAGATGTAATTATTTCCCGTGCCGGAGCTAGTTCAGTTTCTGAACTTGCGTTGGTCGCCAAACCCGTTATCCTGGTGCCTTCGCCAAATGTCGCTGAAGATCATCAGACTCAAAACGCCATGGCTTTAGTGAATAAAGGTGCAGCTATTTTAATAAAAGATTCACAGGCGCAACAAGCACTCATTCCTGCTGTCATCGAATTATTAAAGAACGAAACTCTTCAGCATTCTTTAAGTGTAAAAATAAAAGCACTTGCTATTAACGATTCAGCAGAAAGGATAGCTGCAGAAGTATATAAATTAGTCAAACATAAAATTTGAAATAATTACTAGCGAATGAAATTTTCAGCATTGAAAAACATTTACTTTTTAGGAATCGGAGGCATTGGCATGTCTGCGCTTGCCAGGTATTTCAAATCACAAAACAAAAATGTTTCCGGATATGATAAAACTCCTACACTATTAACCGAAGAATTAATCAATGAAGGCATACCTATTCATTTTGAAGATGACATCAGGAATATCGATCCCATTTTATTATCATCAGATAAAGCTTCAACTTTAATTGTATACACGCCGGCCATTCCAAATAAGCATGCTGAGTTAAACTATTTCCTCACGAATGGCTTTACAATAAAAAAGAGATCAGAAGTATTGGGACTCATTACCCAACATACATTTACAGTCGCCGTTGCCGGGACTCATGGAAAAACAACTACCTCTTCCATGATAGCACATATTTTGAAACATTCCGGCATCAACTGTCTGGCTTTTCTGGGAGGCATCACTAAGAATTACAATACAAACCTGTTGTTGCCGGAAGCAGGCGCCTCGAATGTAATTACTGTTGTTGAAGCCGATGAATACGATCGTTCCTTCCTGGCACTATCCCCTTCTATTTCTGTCATCACATCAATGGATCCCGATCATCTCGATATTTATGGTAACGAAGCATACATGGTTGAGTCTTATCGGCTATTTGCCGCTAAACTATCCGAAAACGGAAAGTTAATCTATAAGAATGGACTCCCACTTGAGGATCTTCCATTTACTAAAAGTTCTTATGGTATTAACACTGCAGCCAAATACGTCGGATCGAATATCCGCATCGACAATCATCGATACCACTTCGATTGGCATAATACTTCAACTTCTATCAAGGATATTACAACAGATATGCCCGGATTGCACAATGTGGAAAATGCCGTTGCTGCTATAGCTGTTGCACGAGCACTCAATATTCCCGATGCTGATATCAGGAAGGCTTTGTTGGAATATACCGGTGTAAAGCGTCGTTTTGAATATCAGTTGAGAACACCACAAGTTATTTACATCGACGACTATGCCCATCATCCTGAGGAGTTAAGAGCAGCCATTTCATCGGCACATGAACTTTATCCGGATAAAAAAATCACCGGCATCTTTCAGCCGCATTTATTTTCCAGAACAAGAGATTTTGTAGATGGCTTTGCGAAAAGTCTTTCATTACTTGACAAATTAATACTGCTCGATATCTATCCGGCAAGAGAAGTTCCTATTGCCGGCATTACTTCCCAAATTATTTTCGAAAAAGTTACTATTTCTGATAAAGTATTTTGTAAGAAAGAAAGCGTAATCGATGAATTGAAGAAGAGTAAATGTGAAGTTGTCATGACCTTAGGGGCAGGTGACATCGATCAATTAGTTAATCCAATCTGCAATTACTTGAAAAAAGCGAACTAAAATGAACGTAAAAAAATTAATTCTTCGAATATCTGCATATACACTTTTAGTGTTTCTTTTTCTTTTCTCCGTCGGATTTTCCTCGCATAAGCAATCTAATATGCTTTGCTCAGGGATTCGAATTAACATTATTGATAGCGTTGTAGCCGGATTTGTAACTCCGGGCGATTTGCTTCAAACGATTAATAATAAGTTCGGAATGCCGGAAGGCAAACCGATCAGTTCTATTAACATGTCGCTGTTGGAAAAAATCATTAACACCAACCCTTTCATTTACGATGCTGAAGTATTTTCAACCGTTGATGGAAAGCTGAATATTGAGGTGAAACAACGCTTTCCGGTGCTGCGTGTTGTAAATTTTAAGAACGAAAGTTTTTATATTGATAAAGAAGGAGTTTTTATGCCACAATCAGAAAAATTTACAGCACGAGTTCCGGTAGCAAACGGTTTCATTTTCGACTGTGAGGCTGCCCGTCGCGTTTTAACTTCTGATATTTCAACTTACGATTCTTTGTCCTCTAAAACAAAACTGTCTCAATTGCTGAATATCGTTTACTATACAAATAAAAGTGAATTGTGGAGTGCTGAAATACAACAGTTTTTTGTTAACGAAGAGGGAGACATTGAATTCATTCCTCGAGTTGGCAATCATACGGTAGTTTTGGGAAATGATCAGTTTCTTGACGAAAAATTTAACAAGCTGATTCATTTTTATAAAGAAGGACTTAACAAAAAAGGTTGGGATAATTATAAAGTCATTAATCTTAAATATAAAAATCAGGTTGTCTGTATAAAAAAATAATATGGAAAAAGAAGAAATTGTTGTAGGGTTGGATATTGGTACAACTAAAATTTGTACTATAGTTGGTCGTAAAAACGAGAATGGAAAAATCGATATTCTGGGTTATGGAAAATCAGAGTCGCTGGGAGTGACTCGTGGTGTCGTGACCAACATCGTCAATACGATCGAATCAATTACGAAATCTGTTAGTGAGGCATCTGAAAAATCAGACGTAATAATCGAAGCGGTTTATGTAGGCATAGCAGGTCAGCATATCAAAAGCCATCAGCACCGTGGAATGCGCACACGCGATACACTCGATGACGAAATCGAACAACGAGATATCGATGCAATTGTAGAAGATATGTATAAACTTGCCATGGGACCGGGTGAAAAAATCATTCACGTTATCCCGCAAGAATATATTATCGATAACGAACAGGGAATTAAAAACCCTATTGGTATGTCAGGTATCCGTTTAGAAGCAAACTGCCATATCATAACCGGACAGGTATCTGCAGCAAAAAATATTTACAAATGTGTCGACAGATCAAAGCTGACAACAAAAGGTTTATTCCTTGAACCACTCGCCTCTTCAGAAGCTGTTTTGACCGATGAAGAAAAAGAAGCCGGTGTAGTATTAGTAGATATCGGTGGAGGAACTACCGATATTGCAATTTTTCAGGATGGCATCATCAGGCACACGGCCGTTATACCTTTTGGAGGGAATGTTATTACCGAAGATATTAAAATGGGCTGTTCCATTATCCGCCAACAGGCAGAGTTGCTGAAAATTAAATTCGGTTCTGCACTGGCTAGCGAAAATCAAGAGAATGAAATCGTTTCTATTCCCGGTTTAAGAGGAAGAGAGCCGCGTGAGATTTCAATTAAAAACCTCTCCCATATTATTCAAGCTCGTATGGAAGAAATCGTTGAACATGTTCACTACGAAATCAAAAGCTCGGGCTTTGAAAAAAAGCTTATAGCCGGGATTGTAATCACAGGAGGTGGTGCACAACTTCGTCATCTTGTACAGTTAGTTGAATTCATTACAGGAATGGATACCCGCATCGGATATCCTAACGAACATTTGGCAAAGGGTTCTGACGAACTAAAAAGCCCTATGTATTCTACCGGAGTTGGACTCGTCATCAAAGGGTTCCTCGATATCGAAAAACGATCCAAAGAAAAACAAAAGGCCGAAGAAACCGAATTGAAAAAGAAAATGGGCGAAAAAGTAACACAACCGCAAGAGGTTTCTGAAAACACTTTCTTCTCATTCATCAGACATTTCTTCGAAGATGAAAAAGATAAAAGAATAGACTAATAACGACACTTAACTAAATAAACATGGAATTTGATTTAATGAAAGATGGTGATTCAATCATCAAGGTAATCGGAATAGGCGGCGGCGGAAGCAATGCCGTGAATCATATGTACCGACAAGGAATAAAGGGCGTCGAATTCATCGTCTGTAATACAGATGCACAAGCATTGGAAACTTCACCTGTTCCAACAAAAGTGCAACTCGGAAGCAGCCTTACCGAAGGGAGAGGTGCAGGCGCTATTCCCGAAGTCGGCCGAAATGCTGCCATCGAAAATATTGATGATATCAGAAAGATTTTATTGGCAAACACCCGGATGGTGTTCATCACCGCAGGTATGGGTGGTGGAACAGGCACAGGGGCTGCTCCTATCATTGCCCAAACAGCGAAAGAAATGGGTATTTTGACTGTTGCTATTGTCACCATTCCTTTTGAATTCGAGGGCAAGAAAAGAAGACAACAAGCAGACGAAGGAATCGAGTTGCTGAAGAAAAATGTCGATACTATTATCGTTATCCGGAATCAACGACTCCGCGAAATGTTCGGTAACCTCAATCTTTCCGAAGCTTTCGCTCATGCTGATAACATTCTCACTACTGCTGCAAAAGGTATTGCCGAAATTATAACCGTCACCGGTTATATTAATGTGGATTTCGAAGATGTGAAAACGGCTGTGCATAATAGTGGTGTAGCTATCATGGGTTCCGGATTGGCCGAAGGAGAAAATCGCGCAACGCGTGCCGTTGAGCAAGCTCTTTCTTCTCCTCTTTTAAATGACAACAACATCAAAGGCGCCCGTTATATATTAATGAACGTCGCTTCCGGTTCTAAAGAAGTTACCATGGATGAAATTGGTGACATCACCGATTACATACAGGAACAAGCCGGACTCTCAGCCGATGTAATTTGGGGTAACTGTCAGGATGAAAATCTCGGAGAGAAATTATTGGTTACCATCATCGCAACAGGGTTCAAGACAAGAGAAGAATTAGGTAGCGAGGTAAATCGTGCTATCGAAAAGAAAAAAAATGTTCATCAACTCAACGATGAAATTCCGGTCGTTAAAGAAACGCCTGTAAATAAAATTAAGCAACCGGAAATTTTTGAGCCGGAATTGAAAAAGGAAATTCCATCCGAACCCCTTCAACCTATTCAGCCCATTGTGGAAGAATTAAATTTCGAATTTAATATCAATGCGGAAGTCGAAGAACCTAAATCGACAATCGTCGCTGAAGATAAAATTGAAACGGAACCGGCTAAAAATAATCCTGTAGTTCATCACCTTTATGATACCGTCCAAGACGATGAAACGGAAGAGCAATCCCGTAAATCCAAAGAGCGTATCATGAAGCTGAAATCGCTTAGCTACAGAATCGGAAACGCCAACATTTCTGAAATGGAAAAGGAACCCGCTTACAAACGCAGAAATATTAAGTTGGATTCTATTCCTCACTCCAGCGAATCTAATATCTCTCGTTTCACTCTCGGACCTGAAGAAGAAAAAAAATCGGAGTTAAGACAAAACAACTCTTTTCTCCACGACAATGTTGATTAGATACTAATTTTCATACGTTAGGTTAGTTCCATGTTAAGTTTAGAGTAAAAGCCCTCCCAATCGGAGGGTTTTTTTTATCCGGAAATCTCCTTTTCGGATCAATAAATCCAATGAGAATCTTGTATGGGAAAGTTTATTATTTTTGATACCTGCTTACGAAATTGGGTAGTCCTTCGAAATTCTTAATCAAGCATTCAAGATTCTATACAATTTAGAAAATAGTATATTTTAGAAAAATCAATTCATCCTTAAAGCATTCAAAAAAATCCTATGTCACTCGAAGAAAAAATCAACACCGATTTGAAAAGCGCAATGCTAAGTAAAAACGAATCTGCCTTACGTGGTTTAAGGGCAATAAAACAGGCAATCTTATTGGCTAAAACCTCCGGTGGAGGTGTCATTTCTCCCGATGAAGAAATAAAAATGTTACAAAAACTGATGAAACAGCGAAAAGAATCTGTCGATATTTTCCAGGGCCAAAACAGAGCCGACCTGGCCCAAACCGAATTGGAAGAGATTGCTGTTATCGAAAAATACCTCCCGGCTCAATTAAGCGAAGACCAAATTAAGGCGGAATTAAAGAAGATTCTTGAACAAAATGAGGTAAAAGGTCCCTCCGATATGGGGAAAATCATGGGACTTGCATCCAAGCATTTTGCCGGGAAAGCCGATAATAAATTGGTTTCCCAGCTGTTAAAGCAGCTACTTGGCTAACAAATTTTTGGGGATATTGTAAAAAGCAGATATTATTTTATCTTTGAAGGCAATAATTCCGTCAATTATTAAAATAAAAAAATGAACTTTGTTAGACGGAAGCAAAGGCATATTGAACACAAACAATTAATTTATTACCCACAATGAAAACAGGTAAAGTAAAATTTTTCAATGAGTCTAAAGGATATGGATTCATTGTAGTCGATGACAACAATGCAGAAGTGTTTGTACATCACAGCGGTCTTATCGAAAAAATTCGTGAGAACGACAGTGTAGAATTTGAAATAATCGATGGTAAAAAAGGACAAAACGCTATCAGTGTCCGCAAAATACAGTAAGCGCAAAGATCTACAGTGGAAAAGAGAATCGAAAGATTCTCTTTTTTTTTGATTTCGCTTTTTAATACTGTTGATGCTTATATTTTTGTACATCTTACCGAAGATTTTTAAATTACAAGTAAAAATTATTTTTATGTCGATTACGTTCTCACTTAATAATAATATTATCCTTCATTCTTAATCAATATTCAATATTCAATGTATCATAAATCATACTTCTTAATTATAATATTATCTATGCAGCTTATGGTTGCCAATTTATATGCTCAATTTTCTCCCGGTAAAATTCCTGTTATTCCAATTCCGAAAAAAGTAAATGTCCAAAGCGGTTTTTTTACTCTCAATAGTTCCTCCACCATTTCTTGCAACAATCCTGAAACCTTATCTGATATCGAAGTTTTTAATGCTTATATCGATAAATTGTATGGCTTCCGTTTTAAAATTGAAAAATATACAGGAGTAAAGAAAAATCAGGTGGTAATCTTATCGGATGTAAATATGCCTTCTGATAACTATTCACTTTCTGTTGATTCAGAAGGTGTCCGTATTGCTGGGGGAAACGGTGCCGGAGTTTTCTATGCATTACAGACACTTACTCTTTTATTACCTGCAGGAAAGGTTAACAATCTTCAAATTCCTTTTGTCGAAATCGAAGATAACCCTCGCTTCAGCTACCGCGGAATGCATCTCGATGTGGCCAGACATTTTTTTTCTGTCGCGGAAGTAAAAAGATATATCGATTATCTGGCTCTTTATAAATTCAATGCATTTCATTGGCATTTAACAGACGATCAGGGTTGGCGTATTGAAATAAAAAAATATCCTAAACTTCATCAAATTGGCGGCTGGAGAAAAGGTACGTTAATCGGACATAAATTCGATGAGCCCGAACAATATGATACAATTCGCTACGGTGGATTTTATTCTCAGGAAGAAATTAAGGATGTTATTCAATATGCAAGCAAACGTCACATCGAAGTGATTCCTGAAATTGAAATGCCCGGTCATGCTCTGGCTGCTCTTGCTGCTTACCCTGAATTCTCCTGTACCGGCGGGCCCTTCGAAACCGGGAAAACGTGGGGTGTATTTCAAGATGTTTTTTGTCCAAAGGAAGAGACCTTTCAATTTATCGAAAACATTCTTGATGAAGTCTGTTCGTTATTTCCGGGAAAATACATCCACATCGGTGGAGACGAATGCCCGAAAGAAAGATGGAAAGAATGCCCACAATGCCAGGAACTTATTCGGAAAGAAAATCTGATCGATGAAAATGGACTTCAGCGTTTTTTTACAAACCGCATTTCCGATTATCTGAAAAAGAAAAATAGAATTGCTATCGGTTGGGATGAAATCCTGGATGAAAAACTTAGCAGCGAGGCAGTTATTATGTCGTGGCGCGGATATAAAGGTGGCATTGAGGGTGCAAGTCGGGGACATGATGTTATTATGACACCCTATTCACATTGTTATTTTGATTATTACCAATCACGTTTCACAGATGGGAAACTGGCAATTGGCGGTTACCTGCCTATTGATATGATTTATCGTTACGAACCGGTTCCTGATGCATTAAATGCTCAACAGTCTAAGCACATATTAGGTGCTCAGGGTAATGTCTGGACTGAATACATATCCAATGAGGAATATCTTCAGGAAATGATTTTCCCGCGAATTTGTGCTTTGGCAGAAGTGTTGTGGTCGCCTTTGGATCGAAGAGATTACAACAGTTTCACTTCCCGCTTGCAATCACATTTTAAGTTTCTAAAGTTTAACAAGATTAATTACTCAAGCGCAATTTATGATATCTCATCACGCATTCATAAGGGCGTGGAAAAAAATATTGAAATTGAATTGTTCACTAAATTTCCAAGAGGGCAAATCCATTATACGATTGATGGAACAGATCCTAAATTAAGCTCTCCTGTTTCTTCAGGTAATATTGTAAGCGATCAGTCGCTGTCAATTCGTGCTGCATTGTATGAAGGTGTACAGCAACTTGGAGGCATATTTATTCGTAATTTTTCTGTTTCAATTTCAACAGCAAAAGAAATTACATTGGCGAATCCTCCGCATGAAGAATACAATAAAGGTGGAGCATTCTCCTTAATTGATGGATCGACAAGTAGCCTGCCTTGGTTGCCGGAAGAATGGTTGGGTTTTGCCGGAAATGATCTTGATGCAACTATAAATTTGGGCGAACTTTTGCGTATTTCCAAAGTAACAGTAGATGTGCTGAAAGAAAATGCGGGAAAAATTTATTTGCCTAAAGAAGTGGTTGTTCTAATAAGCGATAACGGAAAGGATTTCATTAAAGTCGCTTCGTTGAACCAAGCAGAGATTGAAAAAATGAAACGCGCTTTACGACTTCAATTCCCTTCGGTACAAACAAAATGGGTGAAGGTTATCGCAAAAAATTCAAATGGAAAAGACTGGCTTTTCGTAGATGAGATTAAAGTAGAGTGAAAAAAACGATTCGAAAAATCTCAGTAGTTATAATACTTCGATTCCCAATTCATCGAACTAAAGGATTTGTCAAATGAAATTCCAAGCCATAATGAAATTCCCAGCATCCCGATAAAAGTATGAATCGCCAACCAGATCCGGAGATAAACTTCGCTTTGAAAGTTAAGGATGTGCATAATGGAAGCAGGAAGGCTAAATGAAAAAGCAAAGCAAAGTACTGTCAAAGAAATAATCAATGTCTTGAAACTCTGAAATGGCCATGCTGCCAGCCGGTGAAACCAGGCCAGGTCATTACCCCATTTATGAATTAAGATGAACGTTTGATCACTCACTTTAGCAAAAAGTAATGGATCTTTATTGATGTTTTCCAGATCAAAAGATTTCGAAGGTGCCATTATCTTAAACGAATCGATTTTTATTCCGCTTCTTTTTTCCAGCTCTTTTATTTTGATAATGGCTTCATAGGGGAATTCGGAACGAAAGCAGGATGAGTCGAGAAAGCGTAGCCGGTAACGAATGCAAACATTTCGGATTTGAGAGAGGGAGAAAATATTTTCTCCTTCAAAATGTATAAGGTTCTGATGATGGGTTAAATTACTACTTCCATCCAGGCGTTCCGAAATGTCTCTGTCACTTTCAGAAGCAGCATGTAATACTTCCTCAACCTGATCTATCAGGCGGCTTTGTTGATCTCTTTCACGATACAACTCATCTCTTAAATTGATATTTGAAAACAGCATAGTATATAATTACTAGTTTCTTTGAGAATGTATTTATATAACAAGGTATGAAATAATCTTTATTTTTTTAAAAAGTTTTTTGTTAAATATCCGGTTTAGCCGGAAAACAAAAAAGCCATCCTTTTGGGACGGCTTTTTCGTTCGACGTGGGGAGGGATTAGTAATCCATTCCACCACCCATACCACCCGGCATTGAAGGGGCTGGTTTGTCTTCTTTAATTTCAGCAAGAACGCACTCAGTAGTGAGTAACATACCTGCAATGGAAGCTGCATTCTCTAAAGCAACACGAGTTACTTTAGTAGGATCGATGACACCTGCAGTATATAAGTTTTCATATTTGTCAGTACGGGCATTGTAACCGAAGTCTTCTTTGCCTTCACGTACTTTCTGAACAACGATAGAACCTTCCATTCCTGCATTGCTAACGATTTGACGAAGTGGTTCTTCAAGTGCGCGTTTTATAATTGCAATACCTGTCGTTTCATCTTCGTTTTCTCCTGTTAGTTTTTCAAGAGCAGCAATTGCACGGATATAAGCTACGCCACCACCCGGTACAATTCCTTCTTCAACCGCTGCGCGAGTTGCATGTAATGCATCGTCAACGCGGTCTTTTTTCTCTTTCATTTCAAGTTCAGTAGCTGCACCGATATACAATACGGCAACACCACCTGCTAATTTAGCAAGACGTTCTTGAAGTTTTTCTTTATCGTAGTCAGAAGTAGATGATTCAATCTGAGCTTTGATTTGGTTTACACGAGCAGTAATATCTGCCTTCTTTCCTGCACCACCTACAATCGTTGTATTGTCTTTGTCGATAGTGATTTTTTCTGCTTTTCCTAAATATGAAAGGTCAGCATTCTCAAGTTTAAAACCGCGCTCTTCGCTGATAAGTGTTCCACCTGTAAGTATAGCGATGTCTTCTAACATTGCTTTACGGCGATCACCAAAACCGGGTGCTTTTACAGCAGCAACTTTGAGTGATCCTCTGATTTTATTTACTACTAATGTAGCCAATGCTTCTCCATCAACTTCTTCACAGATGATTAAAAGCGGACTACCTGTCTGTACTTGTTTTTCAAGAATCGGTAACAATTCTTTCATGTTGCTGATCTTCTTATCGTAGATAAGGATGTGTGGATTCTCCATTACGGCTTCCATCTTATCAGCATTTGTTACAAAATAGGGAGAGATGTAACCACGGTCAAATTGCATTCCCTCAACGATTTCAACAGTCGTCTCAGTACCTTTTGCTTCTTCAACAGTTATTACTCCTTCTTTTTTAACTTTTTCCATTGCACTTGCAATCAACTTTCCGATTTCAGCATCGTTATTTGCTGAAATTGTTGCAACCTGTTGGATTTTTTTATTGTCATCTCCAACTTTCTTGCTCATTTTTTGAAGTGTCTCAACAACTTTGGTTACTGCTTTGTCGATACCACGTTTCAAATCCATTGGATTAGCACCTGCTGCAACATTCTTTAATCCTGCAGTTACAATCGCTTGAGCTAGTACCGTAGCTGTTGTTGTTCCGTCACCTGCAACATCTGCAGTTTTTGATGCAACTTCTTTTACCATTTGAGCACCCATATTTTCAATGGGGTCTTTCAATTCGATTTCTTTTGCTACTGTAACACCGTCTTTTGTAATAATTGGTGAACCAAATTTTTTGTCGATGATTACATTACGACCTTTAGGTCCTAAAGTCACTTTTACTGCATTTGAAAGAGCATCCACGCCTTTTTTTAGACGGTCGCGTGCTTCTACATCAAAATTAATATCTTTTGCCATTTTGTTTTTGTTTAAGTTGTTATGATTTCTATTGATTGATTAAAAAAAAATAAACAAGATTGCTCTTGTTTTTGTTTAAAGTATTGCGAAAATATCGCTTTCACGCATGATCAAATACTCTTTTCCTTCGATGCTGATTTCTGTACCGGAATATTTACCGTACAATACGCTGTCACCGATTTTTACTGTTAATGGTTCATCTTTTTTACCATTTCCAACTGCGATTACTTTTCCGCGTTGTGGTTTTTCTTTGGCCGTATCAGGAATGATGATTCCTCCGGCTGTTTTTTCTTCTGCTTTGGCAGCCTCAACTAATACGCGATCTGCTAAAGGTTTTAAGGAAACTGATTTCATGTTTTTCATTATTTATTTAAATGTTAGACTTTAAAATTTTAGGAATTTACCTTTGTTTGTCAGAAAATATGCCAATACGATATTTTTCTTTTTCTCTGACAACTTTTCCTCTATACAAAGTGTGATCTCAGTATTGTCAGGGTATTGGTGTCATCATGACACAAAAAAACCTCTTTTGAAGAGGTTTTTAAAGTTTTTTTTATTTCCCTGGGTTTGGATTAGCCGGCGTTTGTTGATTGGGTGTAGCCGGATTATTTCCCGGATTGGCCGGTACGTTTTGAACAGGAAGCGCTCCGCCAGAGTTGTCAATCTGCTCCTGCATAGTTGTTCCGATTTTTCTGTCTTCTTTATTAGGTAATGACATTCCTGCAGCCAGACATAATACAACAAGTGTAAGTGCTAGACCCCAGGTCAGTTTTTCAATAAAATCAGTTGTTTTTTTAACTCCCATTACCTGATTCGATCCGATAATTCCTGAAGAAATTCCTCCTCCTTTTGGGTTTTGAACGAGCACAACCAATACCAGCAAAATGCAGGTAAGTACTATTAAAATGGTGATTATTGTATACATTATAAGTCCTGTTTATCCTGATTATTTAATTCCTTATCAATCGTTGAAATAAGGGCGGCAAAGTAAGCCATTTTTTCGGGAATTAACAAGCTTAATTTTTGATAGGAAGATCGTGCCTTTAATAGATTTCCTTGCTGTCTATAAATATTGGCAAGCGTCTCAGAAACAAGGTCTTCGTCTTCAGTAATGCTCTTTTTGGCCTGATTTGATGGAGAATAGAATTCGACCTTCGATGGAATAATTTTCGGCTCCGATTTAATAAAACGGTCAATCAACACATTCATGTCTTTTGATGCCGAAGACTTTGTTTCAGGAACAAACTGAATTTCTTCCGTTTCAACTTTTAAGGAAACTTCGTCGTCAGCATGTACTTCTTCTACCCGGCCAAAACCATTTATGCTTTTTAACTTTAGCCATTGATAAAAGGATTGCTCAACTGATGGTTCTGTTAAAACTGTTTCTTGTTCTTCAATCTTTTTTATTTCCGGAAGTTTCTCAAGTGATTGAATAATGGATGCTTCCAATGCATATTCCAACTCTCCTTTTTGTACTATATCTGTTGCCTTGGCCGACTCGACCATTATTTTCTCTATCAAACCGATTTTTTGTTCAGGAACTTTTGGTTCGGTTTTTTCTTCCTGAATTACTTCTGATTTTACTTCTATTTCATCCGGCACTTCTTTCTCTAAAGAAGTTTCTGCAATCGCCTCTTCCGGAATTTTTTCAGCAGGTGTAAAAATTATTGGAGGTTTTGGTAAAACATCAATTTGATTTTCTTTCAATCCCAAAATTTCACTCAATCGACGACGAATTATTTCATGGGGATCTGCAACAGGTGGCCCATCGTCGTTGTCAGCTTCCGTCAACTCTTCCGGTAAATCTAATTCATCTACAAATAAAGGAGGCGTAGGTGTGAAAACATATTCAGGTACAACCAAATCTTCTTTGTTTTCTTCAGAAGGAGGAATAACAGACTTTTCTTCTAAAAAAATATTTTCCTTTTCTAACTCAACTTCGGCTGCCTTGACGATGAAAGGGGAGTCAATTGCTGAAGGTTTATCGCTGAATAATCTGGATGGCTTCGGGTGAATAAGATTGTAGAGAGAATTCCTGTCTCCTGCATATGCTGAGGCAACTTTTAATTGCTTCTCAAAACGCACATGTTGTTGCTCGTTCATGGTTTGCGCCAATAAAGCATGAGCCGTTTGGAAATATGGAAACTCACTGATGTATTCTTGCAAAGATTGCAATGAATCTTTGCCCAGATTCCCCCCGGGTTCCATCAATTTCATAAATTGTGAATAGTCCATTACCAGTTTATAACCGACTTGTTAAATATGTCTTCTACAAGTTGAGTATTGATATCAGAAATCAATGCTTCTTCTATTGAAGTTAAATTTTGCGAGGTATTGTATTCCGAAAAACGAGTAAAAGAAGTTTCGAAATTCTGTTTTTCATCTTTGAGGTTGGTGAACTTTACATTCACAGTTATAGTAAGGCGATTGGTTGCAGCAACTTCATTGGCCTGAATAGCTTGAGGTGTTATTGTATAACCTGTAATGGATCCTTCCAAGGTTAAATCAGCAGCCCCGTTAACTAAACTTAAACTTGTCTGTGACAAGAATTTATCTTTCAGTTTTTCAGTAAAATTCTGGCTGAGCGAGGAGGGGCCTAATGCAGCTGTTTTTTTAAAAAACTTAATAGCAATCGTCTTTACATCAGGAGCTATCGATGCACCGGACATGGAATAATTCACTTTACATGAGGTAAACTGCATACAAACAAAAATTAATAAAGCCCCTGCAAAAGTTTTCATGTTAATAATAATGTCGAAGGTAGAATTTTGTTATATTCAATACAACAGATCAATGCAATCCGTATTCATTCATTTTCCTATACAAAGTTCTCTCAGAAATCCCCAATTCTTTCGCAGCCATTTTTCTTCTTCCCTTATGTTTCTGAAGGGCCTTTTGGATAAATTCTTTTTCTTTATCTGAAAGAGAAAGTGATTCTTCTACAACTACATGGGGCTGGACAGGCGTGAGTGTTACTCCCGGTTGAAATCCTCCCGGTTGAAAAGAAAGTTCAGATTCCCGGATTTCAGGCATAACATGTTCCGGCTCTATTCGTGAAATGATTTGTGATTTCCTCTCTTGCCAACCCGGATCAGCAGAAGGGTGTTGCATGATTTCATTGATGAGCAGTTTCATGTCATTCATGTCTTTCTTCATATCAAATAATACCTTGTACAATAATTCTCTTTCTGAAAACTCATTTCCGTTTTTAGATTCAGATCTCAACAATACAGGTAAATTGTTTAATGGAGATTGAGGAAGGTAGTTCATTAATATTTCGGCCTTCACGTCTCGGTCTTTTTCTAAAATGGACATCTGCTCCGTAATGTTTTTGAGCTGACGAATATTTCCCGGCCATCGATATTCTGAAATTAGTTTTTGCGAATCCGCCAGCAAACTTAATGGAGGAACCCTGTATCTCTCTGAATAATCGTGAGCAAATTTTCTAAATAATAAATAGATGTCTTCTTTTCTATCTCTCAACGGTGGAATGCGTATCGGAACTGTATTTAGCCGGTAATAAAGATCTTCCCGGAACTTTCCATTCTCAATGGCAAGTAGTAAATCAACATTCGTCGCTGCCACTACGCGTACATTTGTTTTCTGAACTTTTGAAGAACCGACTTTAATAAATTCTCCTGTCTCTAATACCCGCAGCAATCTGACTTGCGTATTGAGAGGAAGTTCTCCAACTTCATCTAAAAAAATAGTGCCACCGTCACTGACTTCGAAATATCCTTTTCTTGCTTCATGTGCACCGGTGAACGATCCTTTCTCATGCCCGAATAACTCTGAGTCAATTGTCCCTTCCGGAATAGCTCCGCAGTTAACGGCAATGTATGGACCATGTTTTCTTGGACTCAATTGATGTATAATCTGAGGAAAGACCTCTTTTCCTACTCCACTTTCTCCTGATATTAAAACCGAAATTTCTGTCGGGGCTACTTGTCTGGCGACATTTATAGCATGTTCAAGCAGCGGAGAATTTCCGATGATGCCGAATCTTGCTTTTATTTCCTGAATGGTCATTCTACTCTTTGGCTTTAAGCCCTTCTTTTGAAACGAATAGGTTTCGATTAACTTTTTAAAACTTCTCCAATTAATGTTGCAGGAGTGCAGTCATTTATTTTTACGTTGACATAATCGCCCGGTTTTTTATCGCCACGAGGAAAAATAACAACTTTGTTTTGTGATGTTCGTCCCGATAAATGCTGATCCGAACGTTTAGAAATAGCATCAACCAATACAGTAAATGTTTTTCCCAAATCTTTTTTATTGCTGATATGAGAGACGTGCGATTGAGTAGCAATAATTTCATTCAGTCTTCGGGCTTTAATTTCTTCCGGAATATCATCGGGATATTTTTTCGCAGCAGTAGTTCCGGGTCTCTCCGAATATTTAAACATATAGGCATAATCGTAACCTGCCCATTCCATCATACTAATTGTCTCTTTGTGCTCCTCTTCCGTCTCCGAACAAAATCCGGTTATAATATCGGTAGAAATACCTGCATCAGGCAAAATGTTGCGTATGGAATTAATACGCTGCATGTATTGTTCTCTTGTATAGCCTCGATTCATCTTTTCGAGAATGCGCGTATTCCCGGATTGAATTGGAAGGTGAACATATTTACAGATGTTTTCATGTTTGGCCATTACATGTAAAACAGCGTCTGTCATGTCTCTGGGATTTGAAGTGGAAAATCGAATTCTTAATTTATTGTCAATCGAAGCAACCTGTTCCAACAGGTCAGCAAACGTGATAAATTTTAATTGTTCTTCTGCCGGTAATTTATTTTCAAGAGCAGCTTGAACAACTTCTTCATCCAGATCTTTCTTTTGTCCACCGCCTGACCATAAATAAGAATCTACATTCTGACCTAACAAAGTAATCTCTTTATAGCCTTCGTTTATCAATGATTTTGCTTCTTCGATAATGGAAAGCGGATCGCGACTTCTTTCTCTTCCGCGTGTAAATGGGACAACACAAAAAGAACACATATTATCACATCCTCGCATGATTGAAATATATGCGGAGATTCCATTGCTGCCTAAACGAACAGGACTTATTTCAGCATACGTTTCTTCTCGCGATAGCAATACGTTAACTGCTTTTTGTCCATCTTCAGCTTTTTTTACCAGGTTAGGTAAGTCGCGGTATGAATCCGGTCCAACTACCAAGTCAACTAACTTTTCTTGCTCGAGTAATTTTGTTTTCAATCGTTCGGCCATACAACCTAACACTCCTATTAATAAATCCGGGTTTTTTCTTTTTGCCTGTCTAAACGATTTTAGACGGGCCCAAATTTTTAATTCAGCATTGTCACGAATTGCGCACGTGTTTAAAAAAATTAAATCGGCGTTTTCAGCAGTTGGTGTTGTCACAAATCCCTGATCTTTCATTATAGAAGCGATGATTTCACTGTCGGCGAAATTCATTGCACAACCATAACTTTCCAGATATAGCTTTTTTCCATTCCCCGATAAGTTAGGAATGACCAATGCTTCTCCTTGACGAGATTCATCAATGATTTTATTTTCTTCTTCTCTGAGCATTCTTTGACCTTTGTTGCAAAGATAATCTATTGAAGTAAGCGTGACAAGATGGCACTTTTACAAATTTTATTATTATCTATATAATTGATTATTAATACGGTAAAACTGTTTTTACTAGCTTTTTGACATAACTTACTCTAAAAGTTTTTAAAATTTGTTCAAAAAAATCGTTTCGTAAAAAAATGATTGATTTTGGGAAGAAAAGAGCCATTATAGGTGTTTTTTTTCGATCTATTTTGAGCGGGATTTTATAAAAAAGGCGATTAACGAATAAAATCCTTTTATTTGTGGCCGTCGAAATAAAAAATATGGCTAAAAATTTAGTAATAGTTGAGTCCCCTGCAAAGGCAAAAACAATAGAAGGATATTTAGGTAGTGACTATATCGTTCGCTCCAGTTACGGACACGTTCGTGATTTGGTTAAAAGCGGAATGGGCATTCAGGTGGAAAAAAACTTTGAACCTGTTTATGAAATTTCACCGGATAAAGAGAAAGTTATAAGTGATCTGAAGAAGCTCACAAAAAGCTCTGAAATTGTCTGGTTAGCAACGGATGAGGACCGCGAAGGAGAGGCCATTTCCTGGCATTTATTTGAGACACTTGGACTAAGTGAAAAGAGTACAAAACGTATTGTTTTTCACGAAATCACGAAAAAAGCGATAACCGAAGCAATAAAAAATCCGAGAAAGATTGATAAAAATCTTGTAGATGCACAGCAGGCACGTCGAATATTAGATCGTTTGGTAGGTTTTGAATTATCGCCGGTATTATGGAAAAAAATTCGCCCGCAACTTTCCGCCGGAAGAGTACAATCGGTAGCAGTTAGGTTGATTGTAGAAAGGGAAAGAGAAATTGATACATTTAATATTACAGCATCATTTAAAGTCGTTGGAATATTTGAAGTAGGAGGAAAAACTTTCAAAGCAGAGGTTCCTAAAAAATATGCTACACAAGAGGAAGCAGAAGATTTTCTTAAGAATTGTATTGGCGCTTCTTTCAGTGTAAAAAATCTGGAAGTGAAGCCGGGAAAACGAACACCCTCTGCACCATTTACCACCTCAACATTACAGCAGGAAGCTTCCCGCAAACTTGGATACAGTGTAGCTCAAACGATGGTACTCGCTCAAAAGCTTTATGAAAGCGGAAAGATTACCTATATGAGGACTGATTCCGTGAATATTTCTCAGGATGCAACTGGAATGGCGAAAAGTGCCATCATAGGTAATTACGGTGAGAAATATCACGAGGCTCGTCAATTCAAAAATAAGATTGCGTCGGCTCAAGAAGCTCACGAAGCGATTCGTCCGACAGATTTTAACGTTGATGAAGCAGGAAATGATCCCCGCGAACAACGCTTGTACAATCTAATTTGGAAAAGAACGATTGCTTCTCAAATGTCTGATGCAATTCTTGAAAAGACAGTCATTACCATTAGCTCAGAAAAAACCAAAGAAGATTTAATTGCCTCCGGAGAAGTTATTCGTTTTGACGGATTTTTGAAAGTGTATATGGAGAGCACGGATGAAGAAGCGCCGGAAGAACAAGAAGGCCTCCTTCCTCCTATGAAAACAGGCGATGCTTTATTGCTCAAAGAAATTACAGCGACGGAGAGATTTACCTATCCGCCATCGCGCTTTACAGAGGCATCTCTGGTAAAAAAACTCGAAGAGCTGGGAATTGGAAGACCATCCACATTTGCTCCTACAATTTCTACTGTTCAAAAACGCGGTTACGTAGTCAAGGAAGAGCGGATGGGAAAAGAACGTTCCTATGTGGTTATTAAAATGATAAACAATAAAATTGAGCACGAGAAAAAAACAGAAATTACCGGTGCGGAAAAAAATAAATTATTTCCTACAGATATCGGAATGCTTGTAAACGATTTTCTTGTATTAAATTTTAAAAAGATTCTCGATTACAATTTTACAGCTTATGTTGAAAAAGAATTCGATGACATTGCCAACGGGGAATTGAAATGGCAAAATATGATTTCGGAGTTTTATGGTCCATTTCATGAAACGGTGCAGACAACAGAAAAGGAATCGGTGCGTGTTACCGGTGAGAGGATACTTGGAAAAGATCCGGCATCTGGGCGCACACTTTTAGTAAGAGTTGGACGGTTCGGGCCGATGGCACAGATAGGTGCACAAGATGAAACAGACAAGCCGCGTTTTGCAAAACTGCGTAATGATCAGCGTCTGGATCAGATCACTTTTGATGAAGCGATGGATCTGTTCAAGTTGCCCAGAAACCTTGGTCAGTTTGAAGATCACGATGTAGCAGTTTCCATTGGGAGATTTGGGCCATATGTCAGATTAAACGATTTTTTCGTTTCCATGAAAAAAGAAGATGATCCTTATACGATTACTTACGATAGGGCAGTTGAACTCATTTTGGAAAAGAGAAAGGCCAATGCAGAAAGAATTATCAAAACTTTTGTGGAAGATCCTGAAGTGCAGATTCTCAAAGGAAGATGGGGTCCCTATATTGCCTATAAAGATCGTAACTTAAGAATACCGAAAGATCGTGAACCTGAATCGTTTACAATTCAGGAAATTCATGAGTTAGCAGAAAAAACTCCGGTTACGGCCAAAAAAGGTGGATGGAAAAAGTCGACATTCAATAAGACTCCCTTTAAAAAGGCAGTTGTTAAAAAAGCACCAGTTAAAAAAACGGCAGTAAAGAAAGCGGTCGTTAAGGAAGCCCCGGGAAAAGAAATCGTAGTCAAGAAAACAGTGGCTAAAAAACCACTGGTTGAAAAGCCGGCAATTAAAAAAGCAGCTGTAAAGAAGACTGCTGTAAAAAAGACCGTTGTTAAAAAATCGGCTGTAAAAGCGAAGAAGTAATTGTGTTAGATAGTAATATTGCGGTATGGACATTACAGAACTTCTGACGGATTATTTAAAGCCACTTGATGCATCTCGATTTGAGCAATACGCTACTCAAAAGACCAAAATAGGCAGTGTTATTAAGCGATTTACTTTGCAGGATGGACTTCCGGAAACGGAAGGGTATCATTTGGCAATTATTGGAGTTGGAGAAGAGCGTGGATCGGTTCACAATGATGGCTGTGCGAATGCGCCGGACATTATCAGAGACAAGCTGAATGAACTGAAGATGGCTTCCTATGATTACAGAATTTTAGATCTGGGAAATATCAAAGAAGGAAATACCTTGAGTGATACTTATGCAGCATTATCATCTGTAATTGTCGAGCTGTTAAAGCAAAAAATTGTTCCAATCATACTAGGCGGCAGCCAGGACCTGACCTTTGCACAGTACACGGCCTATCAGAAACTGGAAGAAACTGTTAATATCGTATCGGTAGATGCGACCTTCGATTTGGGTTCCACTGATGAACCGATTAATTCTTATTCTTTTCTGGGAAAAATCATTCTTCACGAACCAAACTTTCTGTTTAACTTTAGTAACATCGGTTATCAGACCTATTTTGTCGGACATGAGCAAATTGAATTGATGAATAAACTCTATTTCGATTCATATCGTCTCGGTCAGGTTAGGAGTGACATGGAAGAAGTTGAACCCATTGTTCGAAATGCAGATATCTTATCGTTTGATGTAACAGCAATAAGACAAAGTGATGCTCCCGGAAATGGAAATGCCTCGCCAAATGGTTTTTATGGAGAAGAAGCATGCCGGATTGTTCGGTATGCCGGTATGAGTGATAAACTGACCAGTATAGGCATTTATGAAATCAATCCTTTATACGATAACCACGATCAGACATCACATTTGGCAGCACAGATGATCTGGTATTTTATGGATGGATATTATAATCGCAAGAAGGATGTGCCGTTGAAGAATAAGACTGAATTCATGAAGTATCATGTTCCGATCAAGAAAGACGATCAGGAAATTGTTTTTTATAAAAGCAATAAGAGTGAACGTTGGTGGATGGAAGTTCCTTTTCACATGAATAAAATGCGTTATCAACGACATCATCTTGTTCCTTGTTCCTACAAGGATTATGAGACTGCATTAAAGGAAGAACTTCCTGAGAGATGGTGGCAGGCGTTTCAAAAGATTTCGTAGAGCGGAATCCGTTTTTTTTACAATTCATCATGTAGTTTAGATTGTTTATGAAGATAAACCAACTGTTAACAACAGTATGGTTAGAATTTGTTATTCATCATATTCAAAAACAAAGAACCTTTTAGTAATATAGTAGTATAAATGTCAAATATATCTGCGAACATTTATTAACAATTGGTTTATTAAAAATTTTGTTTTTAGATATATTTTTTCATTACTTTACCCACTTCAAAAAATTAAAGATCATAAGCAAAACACCAGTAAATGATGACTAAAAATTTTACGGTAACAATTCTTATAATCCTTCTACTTAGCAGCGTTGCGGGGTTTTCGCAACAGGATCCGCAGTTCAGTCAGAACATGTTTACCAAATTGCCGACAAATCCCGGCTTTGCTGGTTCGAACGATGCGATATGTGGAACGATGCTTTACAGAAATCAATGGACCGGCTTTGAAGGTGCTCCAAAGAGTATGCTGGTAACGTTTGACATGCCTGTTGAGGTAATTCACGGGGCAGTCGGATTAAACATTTATGCTGCCGATCAATTGGGTGCTGAAAAGAACCTGAATGTTCGTGGTGTATATGCTTATCGCGCCAATGTGGGTGCAGGACGACTAGGCCTGGGAGTTGATTTTGGCTATCAGCAAAAATCCATCGATGCCCGAAAGTTCATTTATAATGACTTAGGTGATATTAACATCCCGGTTGAGAACATAAGCGGAGGTACTTTCGATCTGGGATTCGGAGCATATTATAATACGGATAAGTTATTTGTCGGTTTATCCTCGCTTCATTTAATGGAGGGCAATATTGATTTGACTAAAATCAAGTCGAAAATGGTAAGACATTACTACTTAATGGCCGGTTATGGTCTGGATCTTACATCTGCATTAACGTTAAAACCGATGATTCAGTTGAAAAGCGATGCGGTCTCAACACAGATTGACTTCAATGCTAATCTAATGATAAACAATAGATTCTGGATTGGGGGTTCTTATAGAATTCAGGATGCAATTGTGCTGTTAGCAGGGTTGGAAATCATTCCAAATTTGAAATTTGGCTATTCTTATGACTTTACAACATCTGATATAAAGACATATAGTAACGGATCTCATGAAATCATGTTAGGTTACTGTTATAAGCCATCAAAATCAATAAAACGTCAATTCCACAGAAATGTAAGATTTCTGTAATAAATAACTTGTCAACTATAGGTATAATGCATAGTTTTGGGTGAAACCAATGGTGTATCACTTCGTTAAAACATATTACACCTTTCAGGCTTCTATCCAATAAACAAAAGCATGTTCCGTTATTACGAAAACAGTTTTATTCATATAATCAAGATGAATCCAAAAATCTTCGGGTTAAAATGGACCGGTTTCCTTTACTCCATTTTTCTTATTGCGCTGTCAGGTTGCGGTAGCAGTAATAAAGGTGAACTTACCGGTGTTATGGGTAGGGAAAAATGGTATCAGGCCGATCCTTATGGAATGGTTTACATTCCTGCGGGCTCATTTACGATGGGACCAAGCGATCAGGATGTACCTTATTCGATCACGGCTCAGGGAAAAACGGTAACCATTCCGGCTTTCTACATGGACAACACTGAAATCACCAATAATGAATACCGTCAATTTGTTTATTGGGTGCGTGACTCACTCGCTCATCGTCTAATTGGTGGCGAACACATTATTGAAGAGGGAGAATATGGAGAGCGTATTAACTGGAGAATGAAAATTAAATGGGATGACGATGCCAATGAGGAAACTCTTGCAGAATTATTTCTCCCCGAAACAGAACGTTTTTATCGCCGTAAAGAAATAGATAGCCGTAAATTAAACTACGAATATTACTGGATCGATTTGAGAGAAGCTGCACAGCGTGAAAGTCGTGAGCAAGGTTTACGTGATCGTTCCGTTTTCATTAAGAAAGATGTAATCAATGTATATCCGGATACACTTGCATGGATTCATGATTATACATATTCATACCATGATCCGTTAACAAAAATGTATTTCTGGCATCCGGCTTATGATGAATATCCTGTAGTGGGAGTTAGCTGGAAACAAGCAAAAGCTTTTTGTATCTGGAGAACTCAGTTATTAAATAGCTATCTGGAAGACAATGGTGGTGCATATGTTCAGGACTACCGTTTACCAACGGAGTCGGAGTGGGAATATGCGGCAAGAGGTGGTCTGGATTTATCGCCTTATCCTTGGGGAGGTCCTTACATTAGAAACAGCCGTGGTTGTTTCCTAGGTAACTTTAAGCCAATGAGAGGTAATTATATGGACGATGGTGGAATTTACACTGTAAAGGTAACTTCATATTGGCCAAATGATTACGGCCTCTATTGCATGGCAGGAAACGTTTCAGAATGGACGAGCAATGCTTTTGATGAATCAGCATATAGTTTTACACACGATATAAGCACTGATTACGAATATGATGCAAAAGAAAGTGATCCTCCTGCATTAAAGCGTAAAGCAATTCGCGGAGGTTCATGGAAAGATGTTGGTTATTACTTACAAACAGGCGCCCGAACTTATGAATATCAGGATACCGCTAAGTGTTATATCGGTTTTCGTTGTGTAATGAGTTTCCTCGGACGAGATAAATCCGATTACTAAACTCTAATTTTATTAATAATTTATTTGTTTTACCTGAAAGAATATCTCTTATCCTAAAATAATTTAAACCAAACCAAACTACTATTTAATTACTAACCAACTCATCTAACTAAACACTATGGGAATTACAGAAATAACACAAGGCAAGAGCTTTAAAAAGTTCATGTCACGGTTATATGGATGGGGAGCTGCAATCGTAATTGTTGGCGCCCTTTTTAAAATTCAACACTGGCCGGCATCAGGATTTTTCCTAGTACTCGGTTTGGGTACTGAAGCAGTCATTTTCTTCTTTTCGGCCTTCGAGCCGCCACATGAAGAAGTGGATTGGTCTTTAGTATATCCTGAGCTTGCAGGAATGGAAGATGAAAACAGTCACTCCAATAAAAAAGAGAAAAAGAAAAAAACGGATCAGATTTCTCAACACCTCGATCGTTTGATGGAAGATGCAAAGATTGGACCTGAACTTTTAGAAAGTCTGGGTATGGGACTTCGTAACATGAGTGATAGCACATCTAAGCTTGCTGATTTATCAAAGGCCGCTGTTGCAACTGATGATTATGTACAAAACGTTTCGAAAGCATCTCAGTCTGTCAGCCAAATGAACAATTCTTATACACGTGCAGCTCAGGCAATCGAGCAGTTATCTTCATCTACCGAGGAAGTTCGTGTGTATAAAGATCAGGTTGTATCTGCAGGTAAGAATCTGGCAGCATTGAATGCTGTATATGAATTACAGTTGCAGGACAGCAACGAGCATCTTAAGCAGACAAGCAGGTTCTATGAAGGTATCAATGAACTGATGTCTAACTTGAGTTCATCATTGGATGACACGAAAAAATATAAGGATCAGGTTTCGGCACTTGCTAAAAACCTCACTCAGTTGAATACTGTATATGGAAATATGCTCTCCGCAATGACTATAAAAAGTTAATGCCCTTCTGTGAATCATTAGTCTAACCAAAAAGAAAAACAGAAATGGCAGGAGGTAAACTATCACCCAGGCAGAAGATGATCAACATGATGTATCTCGTGTTGACAGCTCTTCTAGCGCTAAACGTAACAAAGGAGGTCATCCTTGCCTTTGTCACCATAAACGAAAGTATCGAATTATCTAAAGAAAACTTGGATAAGAAAAATCAAATCACTTATGCGGCTTTTGCGCAAGCAATGACTGTTGACGGCGCAAAATATGCGGATGTCAACAAGCGTGCTGAGATCATTCGTAAATCGGCGAATGAAATCAATAAGTTTATGGAAGAAACTAAAGCAACATTAATACGCACAGCAGAAAAATTGGAGCCCAATGCTCCTATACCTCCTTTATCTGAAGTTGAAAATAAGGAAGATTATGATTCACCTACACACATAATGTGTGGTGCTGATAATCAAGGTAAAGGTGCAATTGCAAGTGAACTGAAAAAACGGCTCGAGGAATATAAAAAGCTTATCGTTACCAATGCTCCTGAAGCATCACGTGCCGATTTTGAAAAACGACTTAATACTTTGCTAAATACTTCTGATCCTTCAAAAGGTGAGGATGGAAAACGTACATGGGAGATGATGAGTTTTTATCATAATCCGGTTGTAGCAACTGTAGCACTGCTTTCTAAATTTGAAACAGATGTCAGAAGCGCCGAAGCACAAGTAATCGAAGAATTATTTAACTCAGTCGGTAAATTTGATTTTCGCCCTGACAGACTTGCTCCTAAAGTCATAGCCAATAGCACTGTTGTTACCAATGGTAGCAACTATGAAGCGGATATATTTCTTGCAGCAACGTCTTCTACTCTGGCACCCGATGTATTTGTTGGAGCTACATACGATTCTACTTCTAAAGCTTGCAAAGGTTGTGATGGTACGCCATTACCGGCTGAAGGCGGGTATTCCAAATTCGTTCAGGCATCTTCAGGTGAAGGTGAGCGAAAATGGGGTGGTGTAATCCGAGTTAAAAAGGGTGACGGTTCAATGGATTACTATCCATTCAACGCTTCTTATATCGCACAAAAACCAAATTCAGTTGTTGCTGCCGAAAAGATGAATGTACTTTATATTGGAGTGGATAATCCAATGGCTATTTCCGTGCCGGGTGTATCCAGCGATAAGGTAAGAGTTTCAGCTACCGGTGCCGGCTTGTCATTAAAGCCCAATCCGGCTGCAGGACAAGGTCATTACCTTGCTACTGTAACTACTGTCGGTAAAGCAACGATTGCCGTTTCTGCAGAGATTGGTGGCAGAGTGATTCCAATGGGTAGTTTCGAATATCGTGTGAAAAAAGTTCCTGATCCTGTTGCGACCATAGCAAACAGCAAAGGCGGACCAATCAATAAAAATCTGATTGCTGCAGGAACGCTTATTCCACAGTTGGAGAATTTCGACTTCGAATTATTCTTTAAGATTATCGGATTTAAAATGACGATAGCAGGAAAAGGAAGAGATATCCTCGAATTCGAATCAACCACTAACCAGTTGAGTCAGCAAATGCGTGACCAATTGGCGAAAGCGCGTCCCGGCGATAAAATATTCTTTGAATATATTAAGGCAAAAATGGCAACCGGTGCGGATCAAAGCACAAGGAACTTGTCACCGATGTCTTTCACACTACAATAATAAAAAGGAGGTCTCATGAAATTAAGGATCCTGTTTGTACTAATGTTTTCGATTTATGCGGGAACAGCTATGTCACAAAACGTGCTCGATGGTGTTTATGTAAAAGAAAACACCGTAACTCGTCAGGTAATACCTTACCCGTATTTACGCGAAGCAGATGTTCAATGGTCGAAGCGCATTTGGCGTGTAATCGATTTGAACGAGAAGATGAATCTTCCTCTGCGTTTTCCTAGTAGTAAACAAACTACCAACAGGAAAAATCTAACGGATTTACTTATGGATGCTGTTCAGGAAGGTTCATTAACTGCATATAGCTATGTAGACGATGAATTTATCGCTCCGCTTACCATGAAGGAAATCGAAACTCGCGGAGGTGCGCGTACAGATACTGTACAGATGCAGCGACCGGATCCTCCTTATGATTCCTACGATACCGTTGTAGCCCGTGATTTCTCCCGAGACAAGGTTATTGGTTACCGTGTAAAAGAAGATTGGTTCTTCGATAAACAACGCTCTGTAATGGATGTGCGCATAATTGGTATGGCTCCTTTGATGTTTGCAATTGATGAGTCAGGTAATGTCCGTGAAGGAAATATAAAAATGCCACTCTTCTGGATTTACTATCCGGAAGCCAGAAAACTTTTAGCAAATGCTGAAGTGTTTAATCGCGAAAACGATGCTGAACGCCGATCATTTGATGAAATTTTTCAGAAGCGACTTTTTGGTAGCTACATATACAAAGAGACAAACGTTTATGATCGTCGTATTGAAGATTACAAGACAGGCATTAGCGCTTTGCTGGAAGCCGAGAAAATAAAAAACGAAATCGTGAATTACGAACATGATATGTGGGAGTTTTAATGGCTCACTAAAAAACAAAAAAGCCCCGTCTACGATGGGGCTTTTTTTATGATCAATCATGAAGCAATATTACTTAAGCTTAATTTTTCTGAATGCAAAGAAGCACATTCTTAACAGCAGAAAGCCATGTTTTATTCGAGAGATGTTTGTCGATCCATAGGTTCGTTCATGATAACGAACGGGAAGTTCGACAATGCGCAGGTTCAGTTTGTATGCTCCGAAAATTAAATCATAGTCGCCAAAGGGGTCAAAATTTCCAAAGTACTCACGGTTTTGGTTCATGTTTTCATACTCTTTACGGAGTAAAACTTTTGTACCGCAGAGTGTGTCTTTAAATGGTTGATCGAGCAGCCATGAAAATACCAGACTAAAAAATTTATTCCCCAGCATATTTAAATAACGCATGGCTTCCTTTTCCATTTGATATACGAGACGTGAGCCGTTTACAAAGTCTGCTTTTCCGGTCGCAATTGCAAAATAGAATTTCGGTAAATCTTCAGGAGATACGGTCAAATCCGCATCAAGGATCATAAGAATTTCTCCTTCAGCCATGCTAAAGCCCTTACGCACGGCATCGTTTTTACCAATACCATCCTGCCTGGCAATTTTGATACGATGTGTGTCACCATATTTGTTTTTTACTTCATTTATTTTTTCCCAGGTATCATCCGTTGAATGTCCTTCAACAAATATGATTTCCTGAAAAGTACCGAATGCAGGCATACGTTTTATTGCATTTTCAATATTGCCACTCTCATTCCTGGCGGGAATAACAATAGAAACTGAATATCGATTTACTACTTGTTCGTTTGTAAGAAAAGGTTTGACCTGAGCAAAAGAATAACTGTTTATCGAGAGTTGTCTTATCAGAGGAAACTTCGCAAGAAAATTATTCAGGAATTCAGATAGAAGGGGGATGTAAATTGGGAATATCATTCTTCTGGTTTCTCTGTACACATCAAAACCACTCAGCATCAAAAGGTTTTTAATGTCATTTTTTGTCAGCCAGTTTTGATTGGGTGTTTTTAATTTCAGCCCCAAAAATTCGGCAAGTTTTAATGTGGGCTCCCAAAGATGATTGTAATAGGTAACAATGATTTTTGTTCTTTCATGACAAACACGGTGAAGTTGTTCAAATACTTTTTGAATGTCGTCGATATATCCGATGAGATTTGATAAGATGATCAGATCGTATTTTTCATTTAGCTCAATGTTTTCGGCCGGCATAACATGAAAATTTATCTCCGGAAAATTGGATCGTGCGATTTCAACCATCTTCGAACTAAAATCGATTCCTGTTTTTTTATTTCCTTTTAAAGAATTCAGTAGTTCTCCGGTACCGCATCCCACTTCAAGAATGGACAAAGAATTATGAGAGAAGAAATTGCAATAGTTGGAAATTTCATTCCAATAGTAACGGTGTTGTTTACGAGATCGAACACGACCATCCGCAAGCGCATCGAAAAATGCTGTTGAATTATTTCCGGAATGAGTCAAGTTAGTTGTATAAGAGTTTTGAAGTTATCCACGTCGTATAAAAAAATAAGCAGGTTAATAACCGGAGGGGAAAATACGAAATTAATCAATGAATTAACGATGGAGAAATTCCTTTGCTTTTTGATTTTTAGGATCCATTTCCAGGCATTTCTTCCAGGAATATTCCGCACTGTCGGATTTATTACTCAGTTGATATAATTGTCCGAGCAGAACCCATGAGTCGGGCATTTTGTCGTAATGTTTAACGGCCTCCCTGTATGTGTCCAGCATTTTCGGGAGATTATTTTCTTTTAGTGCAATTTCATACTGTTGTCGATAGATATTGAAATAGTATTTGGCAAGCAGATCGTCATTTACTTCGATGAATTTACTGTTTGGGTTTAGCTTTTTTAACTGTTCCCATGCCCAGGAAGCGCTATCCACTTTATTTAATCTGTAGTAAGCCCCGCCCCAGTTTTGATACATAGATGCGAATCCGGGATAGATTTGATAAGCTTGTCTAAAATAACTCAGCGCCTCGTTAAGCTTTTGTATCCTGAATAGTGAGTCGGTAATAGCATCTGTTTCAGGTACGATGGTCATGCCGCAGAATGCAAGGGCGCGTGCACTATTTGTGGCTGTTTTGACATCTGTAAAGTATAGCGTATTGTTGTTATTCCATACTTTATTTCTCTTATAAACAGATGCAAAAGATACTACAGTAATTAAGAGAAGTAAAGAGGTTGGAATAATTGGATTGATATTTTTAATTTTTGAAAAAGATTTATTAATTAAATGGACAATAGCGACGATAAAGAAGAATCCTGAAGTAAATAAAAACCGATCAGCCATTGGAGTCCCGATATTGACAAATAAATTTGAAATAAGAAAAATAGCCGCTAAGTAAAAAGCCATCAGATAAGCGGTAACATTTTTTTTGAGCAAGAAGAAGCCGGTAGCGATGACTAGTGTTCCGTATATCACTACAGATAATATAGCCTGCACATTGGAAAAAGTTACGTAGGGAATCTGATTGTAACTGTAATCGTAACTTAAAGGCGAGGGATAAAAAATCATTTTAATGTATTGCAGCAAGCACCAAAAAATGGTGGCAATTTTTTCAGGAAATGTTGCCAGGAGATAGGGGCTATTCATCAGGTCTTTTTCATCTACAAATGTTGTTTTATTTATGTTGTAGCGAAGAAAAATATATGCTGAAATCAAAATCCAATAAGGAGTGCTGTAGAGGAATGCCTTTTTAAGAGTTGAAGAAGAAAACAAATAGATAGTTAAAGGTAACATGCCCAAAAGTATAAGAGAATGTTCTTTTGAAAGTAAGGCCAACCCAAGAGAAGCAAGTGATAGAAATAAATAGTAATTCTTTTTTGTGTGAATATGTTTCAATGAAAAATTCAATGTAAGAATCATAAAAAGTAAGGAGAGGATTTCATCCCGACTTTTAATGTTAGCGACTACTTCTGTATGGACAGGATGAACCAGAAATAGCAAAGTGGCGCAAAATGCTGCAATTGGATTCTCTTTAAATACCCATTTGATCAGGAAAACATAAAGTAAAAGATTTAATAAGGCATAATAGAACACGTTGAAAAAATGAAAGACGGCCGGCTTTAACCCAAAGAATTCTTTTTCAATGGCAAAAAACACGAGTGATAAGGGTCTGTATCTTCCTCCGGATGCTTTTGCAACTTTTCCGGATGCGCCAAAGTAGCTATCATGTGTGAGGATATCCGGTATGCCGCTGATTCCTTTTTTTACAAAACTGTTATTGGTAATTACCAGTACATCATCGAGTACATAGTCCAGGTGGATGGTGTTGAAATAAAAGGCAAAGGATAGTATAAATAAGAGTGCCTTATGCCACCGGGTATTATTTAGAAAACTGTTAAATGCCATAAGATACAAAAGTGTGCCGCTAATTTAGAGGTATTTTTTTGTATTCGACTATTGTTTTTACATCGTGAATTGACGTCGACCCTGAAACATTACGTTTTCTGAAAAGTTAACTTGTAGGATATTATCTAAACATCATCCTTTTTAGATTGCGAAAGTTTGAATTTCGGTTTGAGTTAGTAGTGCGCTAATTCAATCAGGAAGTTGCACTCAATAACCATAGCAATCGATACCGCACCCAAACTGTATTTCGTGGTCTCACCAGGAGTCGAACCTGGATCTTAGGTTTCGGAGACCTACGTACTATCCATTGTACCATGAGACCAATGAGCAAATGTAAACTAATTCGTAAAAAAATGTGTGGGATTTAATGAGAAGAAGTTGGAGATGTTATTCTTCCCGGAAATTTATAGGATGCGCCGCATTTGACTATTCTTTTTTGTTTTTATTTCTGAAAAAAAGATTTAACGGTACTCCTCTAAAGTCGAATTTTTCCCGGAGTTTGTTTTCAATGAATCGTTTGTAAGGATCGTTGATGTACTGGGGAAGGTTGCAGAAAAATGCAAACTGTGGAGTAGGTGTTGGAAGCTGGGTAATGTATTTTATTTTTATGTACTTGCCTTTAATCGATGGAGGAGGAGTGTTTTCAATAATCGGAAGCAGATAGTCATTGAGTTCAGAAGTTTTAATTTTTTTCTTTCTATTTAGAAATACTTCAATGGCTAATTCGAGTGTTTGAAAAACGCGCTGCTTGTTTACAACCGAGGTAAAGATTACAGGCACATCGTTGAATGGAGCAAGTTTGTCTAGCAGGTTATCTGTAAAAACTTTGGAACTCATACTGTCTTTTTCAACGAGATCCCATTTGTTAATGACTACTAAAACACCTTTATTGTTTTTTTCAATGAGATGATAAATAGCTAAATCTTGAGCAGTAAGACCTTTTTCCGCGTCAATCATCAGCAGGCAAACATCAGCTTCTTCGATGGCTTTTATCGATCTCAATACAGAGTAAAATTCCAGATCTTCTGTTACACGTGCTTTTCTCCGGATACCTGCTGTATCGACAAGAATAAAATCGTGTCCGTATTTTGAGTAACGCTGATGAATAGCATCGCGAGTGGTTCCGGCTACCGGAGTCACGATACTTCGTTCTTCACCAATGAGCATATTTAGAAGTGAGGATTTGCCAACATTGGGTTGACCGATAATGGCAAATTTAGGAAGGCCTTCAGATTCATCGACAAAATCTTTTGGAAGATTTTTGGCAATTTCATCCAAAAGTTCGCCTGTGCCTGTTCCATTAATGGAAGAAATAGGAAAGGGATCACCCAAGCCAAAATTATAAAACTCAGCAGCTTGTGCAATTCGTTGAGGATTATCTACTTTATTGGCAACGAGGAAAATCTTTTTACCGCTTTTTCTAAGGATGCTTGCTACAGCATCGTCAGAAGCAGTAATTCCTGTTTCGACATCGAGGACAAACATGATCATATCGGCTTCTTCGATGGCAAACTCTACCTGAGTTCTTATGGCACCCTCAAAAGCATCCTCAGAACCACGTACATAGCCACCGGTATCGATAATGGAGAACTTTTTACCGTTCCATTCCGCATGACCGTAATGACGATCACGAGTAACGCCACTCTGTTCATCTACAATAGCCGAACGGGATTCTGTCAGACGATTAAACAATGTTGATTTACCTACGTTTGGACGGCCTACAATGGCTATTACTGTTGACATTTTATTGGAAATATGTATTAAATGAAAATAGCCGAATCACTTCGGCTATTCCTTTCAGGTAGCGGGGACCGGACTCGAACCGATGACCTTTGGGTTATGAGCCCAACGAGCTACCAACTGCTCCACCCCGCACTATATTTTGTTAGCTTTTTGCTTTAAATTCTTATTTTGGACTGCAAAGATATAATTCGTTCTTTTACTATGCTAATAATCCTTTAAAATATTAAAAATGGCTCATAAATCCGGTTTTGTCGGGATAATAGGGAAACCCAACGTCGGAAAATCGACGTTAATGAATAAACTGGTCGGCGAGGGGCTTTCCATTGTAACATCCAAAGCGCAAACGACACGCCATCGGATTAAAGGAATATTGAATCATGAAGACTATCAGATTGTGTTTTCGGATACACCCGGATTATTAGAACCCAATTATCTCCTCCAGGAAAAAATGATGGATTTTGTTAAAGCGACTCTGGAAGATGCTGATGCCGTCTTGTTTATTTCTGATCTCAGTGAAACCTATTTGGATGAGAAAACGATGGAAATGCTTTTAACAATTAAAACACCGATTATCGTTATTATCAATAAAATGGACATGTCATCCTCCGATGAAATAAATAAGCTTGTTCATGGTTGGAAAAAGAAACTGAATCCAAAAGCTGTGATTCCGATTTCAGCTCTAAAGGATTTTAATGTTGAAAGAGTAACTGAAGCCCTTTTAGAATTTATTCCGGAAGCACCACCTTATTTTCCCAAAGACAGTTTGAGTGATGCGAACGAACGATTTTTTGTCAGCGAAATTATCCGCGAAAAAATCATGTTACATTATCAGCAAGAAATTCCGTACTCATCCGAAGTAATAGTGGATGCTTTTAAAGAAGAAGCAGCAATCATAAAAATTGCAGCAACTGTATATGTGGAGAGAGATTCACAGAAAGGCATATTGATTGGAAAAGGCGGGCAGGACATTAAGCGTGTGGGAACAGAAGCACGTATTGACATGGAAAAGTTTCTTGGTAAAAAAGTGTTTCTTGAAATATTTGTAAAAGTAGAAAAAGACTGGCGTAAAAATGAGAATAAGCTTCGCCGTTTTGGTTATTCATTATAAACAAACGTATGCGAATTATTAAGAAAGTTCTGTTCTTTTTAGTGGTGCTCATTTTATCTGTTGCACTTTTTGTTTACATCTATTTTCAATTGCAAAAACCGGTTTATTCAGGAAAATGGGAAATGCCTAATTTGGGTAAACAGGTTACCGTTTACTTTGATGATTACGGTGTTCCGCATATCTATGGTCAGAATGAAGAAGACGTATTTCGTGTTCTCGGATATTTACATGCGAAAGAAAGATTATTTCAGATGGAACTTGCCCGAAGAGTCAGTGCCGGAAGACTTTCGGAAATTTTTGGTGGCAAGACTTTGGAAGTCGATAAGTTTTTTCGTGTATTAGGTATCAATCAACGAGCAATTGAATCGTCGCAAAGTTTTTATAGCAATACGGATGTGCCCTGGAAAAAAGATGCGCTCGCATACATTGAAGGGATCAATCAATACATCGATACTAAACGAAAAAGGTTTGAATTTTTATTGCTTGACATCCCCAAGGAGAAATTCACTATAAAGGATATGTATCTGATTGCTGATTTTATGTCATACAATTTTCAGGCAGCATTTAAGACAGATCCATTAATCAGTAGGATATCAAAAAAATGGGGCGCTGATTACATTTCGGATATTGGCGTTAAAGCGGAACTGCAGCAAATTGATACAACTGACTTGGGAAAACTGGATTCCTTAATGACATCCATTGAAGGACTTCTGCCTTTAAAAATCTGGACAGGAAGTAATGCCTGGGCTGTTAGCGCTGAAAGAAGCAAGAGTAAAAAAGTTCTATTCGAGAATGATACGCATATTGGAGTTCAGCAACCTGCCGCTTGGTATGACGCACATCTGGAATGTCCTACGTTTAGTATTTATGGGAGTTTTCTTGCCGGCTTCCCTTTTCCGGCTTTGGGTCATAACAGGCATCATGCCTGGGGTCTGACAATGTTAGAAAATGATGATCTTGATTTTTTCGCTGAAAAAATCAACCCGAAAGACTCCACATTGGTTGGGTGCGATGATGGTTGGGAGAAGATACAAGTGCGCAATGAAATAATTTATGTAAAGGATAGTTCTGCTGTTGTATTACCTTGCAGATGGACGCATCACGGACCGATTTGCAGCGATGTGTTGCCTGATTTTAAATCAGAGCGAAATATGCCTGTTTCGATTTGTTGGACACTTCTAAAGTTTCCTGCAAACCTTCCTGAGGTTACATGGAAAATGTGTCAAGCACAATCGATGAGTGAATTTCGTGATGCTGTCTCTTTGATAGTCGCTCCCGGATTAAATGTTGTTTACGGAGATGTAGACGACAATATTGCCTGGTATGCAGCCGCAAAATTTGTCAAGAGAAAAGAAGGCACGAATCCAAATCTTATTCTCAATGGATCCGGCTCTGACGATTGGTTGGGGTACTATGATTTTAAGGAGAATCCCCAGATCGAAAATCCAACACGCGGAGTTGTCTTATCTGCTAATAATCCTGTTTCGACAGACAGTGTTAAATCGTTTCCGGGATATTATTTGCCGTCCGACCGGTATATCCGTATCAATCAATTTTTTCATTCTAAGAAAATATTGTCTTTAAAGGATGTACAGATAATGAATACAGATGTTATCAACCCGAATGCATCGCAGTGTTCTCAGATCATGCTTAAAAAACTACCGGGGATTTCTAAATTAAAAACTCAGATTCATCATCGGGCGGCAGAAATACTCGATCAGTGGGATGGAAGTCATGATCTCAAAGATATTGCTCCGGTGATTTATTATAAATGGCTGTTTCATATTTTAGAAAATACATTTCTGGATGAGTTAGGAAAAGAGGATTTCGAAGCTTTTATAAAAACGCATGTTGAGAAATGTGCAGTTAAGTCCTTACTTCAAAATAATAAATCTGTTTGGTGGGATAATGTAATTACTCAGGGAGTTAAAGAAACAGAACCGGAAATTCTTGAACAGGCATTTGATAGCACTATTACGGAGTTAATCGATCAATTTGGCCCCAATCCGGAGAAGTGGATTTGGAAAAAAGTGCATACAATTGAAATCGAACATGTCATTGGCAAGCAAAAACCATTTGATAAATTTTTCAATATTGGTCCATATGCTGCTCCCGGTGGATTGGAAACAATTAATAATCAGAGTTTCGATTTAAACCGGAAAGGTGTTTACAAAGTCAATCTTTCTCCGGCATTGAGGCGCTCTATTGATTTCTCCCAGCCGGAAAATGGTTATAATATTAGTCCAAGTGGTCAATCCGGGAATTTTATGAGTCGTTATTATAGCAATCAGACCAAAATGTATAATTCAGGAGTTGTGCGAATGGAAAAAATGAACAGAAAAGAGATAGAAGCGACATATTCAAGTAAAATGACATTTATTCCTTCTAAATAAACATCAGATTTTCATCAATCTAATCTTCTCTATCTGTATTTTTGCAAACCAATTAATCAACTATGAACAACCTAATCCGAGTATTTTTATTTTCCTTTTTGTTATGCAGTCAAGTCTATGCAGAAGGTAATTTTTCTATCAGTGGAAGTTTCACCGGAGATGTTACAGGTCATGTGCAGGTAATTATTGACCGTAATTTTTTAAACCGTAACAGAGAAATAAATACGATACTGATTTCAAATGGAAAATTTCAATTTAATACAACGATAGATCGTAGTTATATCATCGAATTTAAAAGTCCGGTTTTCAATACAACGCTTTATATAGAGCCGGGAGATGAATTGAAATTAAACGTACAAAAGGAAGATTCCGGTTTTACAACCCTTGTCTCAGGCAAGGTTGTGAATCAGAACAAATTTATGCATGAATTCTATTCTAAATTCGGAAACGATTTTAATGATAGTCTGAATGATGCCTCTATGAAAAGTAAAACGATCGATGCTTACGAAATGGATTTATTTGCAAAACGAAAAGCGCAATCAGATTTTGTTAAGGCAGATCCGAATAGCAGTAGTTTTTCAAAAGGGTTTAATGAATTTATTCAAGCCGAGATCAATTACCATTATTGGAGATCCCTCTATGCCTTTCCGATTGTGAATGCAAATATTGACACAAAAATAAAAACAGTCAACCCTATTCCTCCCGTCATGTTAGATGGTTTTGATGAGAGCATGATAAATAATAAACAGGCATTGATTTCTTCTTCCTACCGTGACTTCATAAAATATTTTATAATTTATTCAGGATCGAAGTCGAATGAATTCAAAAAGTTTACAGACTATACATCATCAGCAGACAGAAAAATGACCATTGCACGGGAGAAGTTAATTGATGAAGTTTATTTATATTGGATTTCAAGGTTTACAATAGAAGAATGTGCAAATCTAAATGGTTTTAGTACAAATAAATTGGTTACTTCTCTGAAAGAAGTGGATAAGGATAAATCTTATTATACGATCGTCAATCAGGTTATTACCAACACACCTAAGAAAGTAGAACCAAAAGGAACCCAGGAAGAATCAGGAATTAACTTTGTAGGTGATCCGGGTTTGGTTGATATGAAGGGGAAGCCGGTAAGTCTGGATGATTTTAAAGGCAAAGTTGTCTATATCGATTTTTGGGCGAGTTGGTGCGGGCCTTGTCGTAAGATGATGCCTTACTCTAAAAAGATGCATGAACAATTGACTGATAAGCAACGAAAGAATATTGTGTTTTTGTATATTTCTATCGATGCTGATACCGCTTCTTGGATGAAAGGAATAAAGGATTTGGAAATGCTTGGTACACAATTTATTTCTCCCGGTAACTGGAAATCAAAGGCATGTTCTTATTTTCAAATTGGAAGTATACCGCGTTATATGATAATGAATAAAAAAGGTGTAATTATTGACATCAATGCAAAACGCCCGGCAGATCCCGCAGTATTGGAAGAGTTAATAAAATTATCAGAAGAAAAGTAGAATTATCATTAAATAAAAAACCTGCATTTGATCTGTAAAATCAGAAGAATACCTAAAACAAAAAAAGTACAAAGCGAATCGGCTTTGTACTTTTTTTTATGCTAAAAGGAAATTGTTATGCGAGAAGGAACTCCGGGTTTTTAGAAGTTGCTTTTTTAGCATCGAGTCGGAAAGCAGTTCTAAGCTTATCGACATAGTTCAACTCTTCCCACGGGAATAATTTTACTTTGATGCGTTTTTCATTTGCTTTCCCTTTGTTGAAGATTTTTTCTTTTTCTTCTGTCTTACGACCCATGTGACCGTAAGCAGCGGTTTCGAAATAAATTGGCGTGCGTAGGTTAAAGCGTTGCTCGATTGCATAAGGTCGCATATCGTACATTGCTTTTACTTTTTTGGAGATTTCACCGTCACTTAATCCGGTTTTAGAACTTTTGAAAGTGTTCACATATAATCCAACCGGTTCTGCAACACCAATAGCATAAGCGACCTGAACGAGAGCTTCGTCACAAACGCCTGCAGCAACAAGATTTTTAGCAAGGTGTCTGGTAGCATAAGCAGCCGAACGATCAACCTTTGAAGGATCTTTACCGGAGAATGCTCCGCCGCCATGTGCTCCTTTTCCGCCATAGGTATCGACAATGATTTTTCTTCCGGTAAGTCCGGTGTCGCCATGTGGTCCACCGATAACAAATTTACCGGTAGGGTTTACATGGTATTTTATTTTATCGTTGAATAATGCCTGGACGCGTTTGGGGAGTTTTTTGATGATGCGTGGAATGAGGATATTTTGAACGTCCTCTTTGATTTTTTTAAGCATGGCAACATCTTTATCGAAATCATCGTGTTGTGTAGAGATTACGATAGTGTCTATTCGAACCGGCTTGTTATTGTCATCGTATTCGATGGTAACCTGAGATTTTGCGTCCGGTCTGAGGTAATTCATTTGTTTGCCTTCGCGACGAAGCGCTGACAACTCACGTAAGAGTGTGTGAGCGAGTTCCAGAGGGAGAGGCATATAGTTATCCGTTTCGCGGCAAGCATAGCCAAACATCATTCCCTGATCGCCGGCGCCTTGTTTCCAAGGGTCGTTTTTTTCGACACCCCGGTTAATGTCGGCAGATTGCTCATGTATTGCGGAAAGGATTCCGCAAGAATCCGCTTCGAACATATATTCGCTGCGGGTATATCCTATTTTACGAATTACATCTCTGGCAATATCCTGCACATCGAGGTAGGCTGTGGATTTTACTTCACCACCTAAAACAACTTGTCCGGTTGTAACAAGTGTTTCACAAGCAACCTTAGCATTGGGGTCATAGGCAAGGAAATGATCAATTAGAGCATCGGAAATCTGGTCTGCTACCTTATCCGGATGGCCTTCGGATACAGATTCAGAAGTAAACAAGTAAGACATGGTTTTTGTTTGATTAGAAGGTTAATTTTTAACTAAACAGGGGAAGGACCGACAAAGGTAGAAATGCCTTAGCATTTTTTTACCGTGGTTGCAATATTGCCTCAAAAGAGCGACAATCAAATCATTCCACTAACGGACTCAAAAGTAGGAAAAAGATTGTATATAGAATATTGAAACTTATTATAGAATATGCACAAACCTCACTGGTTTTTACCATTGTAGAAGACATTGACGGTATTTACCCCGACTTCATATTTTAAGACGTCGCCATTGATCTTGAATTTGTTGATTATTTCATAGGAAACAGTATAGGTTTTTCCTTTTTGAAACAACTGGAGACGTCTGCTGGGGTCTATCCAGGCAATTCCATCGTTTCCTACTTCGAATTCGGTGGGAGTTGCATTCTGTAACAGATAGGATTTGCCCTCATAAAAAATGTTGAAAGAGTTGTTATAGCAATAGACAACAACATTGCCTTTCACGGTAAAAAAATCAGGGCGGTCAGAAAGGACTTTTGTGGATGTACCGTCGTGGAAAATATGAAAGTTTCCAAGGTTATCTACATAAGCCATAATTCCGTATCCTACTTTGAAGGAATCAGGAAGAAAACTCTCAACAATAGCAGTATCTCCTTTATAAAACAATCGAAATTTTTGTTCATAGTCATCGACATAAGCAACGATATCGCGTCCTGCTTCAAATTGAACCGGAGCCATGTTGTCCAATTCAATAAGCCGGCCTTGGTAAAAGACATTGAAATAATTCGATTGATTTATCCAGGCAACCAGGTTAGCTCCGGTTTTAATGGCTTTGGGTCTGGCAATAAATGCATCTTCTGTTTTGGCAATTGCGCCATTGTAGTAAATGTTTAACGAGGATTGGGATTCATCGAAAAAGGATACAATACTGTCATTCGCTGCGATCATAGAGGAGTAATAGCAAAGCGTTTTCTTTTCACCTTTATCAAACACATAAAGAACATTTCCCACTTTAAAGACAGTGAGGTTGTTGGTTACATAATAACTGAATTCGGCTGCGTTTAAGAGTGGAAATGTTTGCCCGTCGTAATAGATTTTAAAGTCGTTTTTATGATCGATATAGGCGATAGAATTTCCCCCGATCTTATAACTTGTAACAGGCAGGTATTCGAGTTGTCTGAAAAAACCTTTGTCAAATACCTGAAGGTTGCCCTTGTTATCGGTAAAAGCAGTGATGCTTTGCGCAGACGAGTTTAAGCAAACAAGAATATTTAAGGAGAGTATAAAAAAAGCAAAGTAGATTTTTTTGAAATTCATTTTCGAAAAAGATTTATTAGAAATATTTAGGTTGATTATTGAACTTGAATGATTGCCGGCAGGGAAAAAATCAGGAGAATTAATTTTTCCCGGTTAATTGTTGAAAGATGTCTTCGAGCTTTTGTTCTTCCTTTTGCAACGATAAGATGGTGTGATTATTCTCAACGGCCCATTTGAAAAGTGATGCACGGACGTCGTTGTTTTCTTTCCCGGAAATTTTCCAGCAGTTTTCTCTTACGCTAATCACTGATTCTACACCGGCGATTTTAAGCAAATCGTTTTTATTGATAGCTTTTTCGAATTCTATACTGATAGTATCGCGGTTTCGTGAAGTCGTTCTAAGCACGGAGGTGTTTTCGTCCGTAACAATGCGTCCTTTATTGATAATGATTACTCTGTCGCAAATCGCTTCAACTTCCTGCATGATATGTGTTGAAAGCATGATGGTTTTTTCTTTTCCAATTGTTTTGATCAATTCCCTGATTTCTGAAAGTTGATTGGGGTCGAGACCGGTTGTGGGTTCATCCAGAATTAAAACTTCAGGAGAATGAATAAGTGCCTGAGCGAGACCAACACGCTGACGGTAACCTTTTGATAATGCGCCAATCTTTTTTTTCTGCTCTACTTCAAGTCCTGTCAATGCAATCATGTCCTGAATTTTTCCTCTCAGATCGCCTTTCATTCCATAGGTTTGGGCCACAAAATCAAGGTATTCGCGCACATACATATCTACGTACAATGGATTATTCTCGGGTAGATAACCGATTCTCTTTCTTACTTCTAAGGAGTTTTCACCTACGTCGAAACCACAAACAGAGGCCTTCCCTTCTGACTGTGGAATGTAACAGGTGAGAATTTTCATCATGGTAGATTTTCCGGCTCCATTCGGCCCAAGAAATCCGACAACCTGGCCTTTTCCGACTTCGAATGAAACTCCATCGAGTGCTTTTTGCATACCGTAGAGCTTGCTTATGTTATGGACAGAAATGGACATAAGTGGGACTGGTTTTTTTGTGAATCGTTTAGTCTTTGATTACGACTCGCAAATTACAAAAGAATCCTGATAACGGATAACTGAAACTCCATTCACTTTTTTATCTTCGCTTCGTGCAAGGTACAGTTATAAAATCGACAGGAAATCAATATCGGGTGATGCTGGAAAACGGGGAAATTCCGTTTTGCAAGATCCGGGGGAACCTCCGTTTAAAAGAGTTTGAAGCCACAAACCCATTGACTGTTGGAGATAAAGTAGAAGTTGAACTTGCAGAAAATACAGACAGCGACTATTTATGGATTACCAAAATTTACGATCGCAAGAATTATATCATCCGCAAATCAGTTAAGTTGTCCCGACAAGTTCAGATTATTGCGGCAAACATGGACAGGGCATTTGTTGTTGCAACACCTGTAATGCCTCGTACTTCTTTAGGTTTTATTGATCGCTTTCTCGCTACTGCCGAGGCCTACAGTCTGGCGGCCGGAATTATCTGGAACAAATCCGATCTTTATGATGAACGTGTATGGCAACACGTTCGTGAAACAAAAACTTTATACGAAAGCATCGGCTACAAAGTCTTTACCGTATCTGCTTTAAATGGCGATGGTCTGGATGAATTAAGAGTAGAGTTGAAAGATAAAGTAAGTCTGTTCTCCGGGCATAGCGGAGTGGGGAAGTCTTCTTTGATCAATACCTTGATTCCCGAATTGAAATTAAAGACTGCAAAGATTTCTTCCCAACATCTTAAAGGAATTCATACAACAACCTTTGCTGAAATGCATACATTGGCAACTGGTGGTTTCATCATAGATACACCGGGAATACGGGAGTTTGGAACCATCGACTTCGACAAACATGAGGTTTCACATTTCTTTCCGGATATTTTTGCCGTCGCAAAAAATTGCAAATTCAACAATTGTCTGCATACCACTGAAAAAGGATGTGCCGTAATCCCGGCAGTTGAATCGGGGAAAATTGCGGCGAGCAGGTTCGAAAGTTATTACAGTATTATGAGTGGGCAGGATGTATTCAAATAAATCCTGTGAATTATTTTTGAGAAACAATATAGAGTATTAAAAAGAATGAGAATTCTTATACAAAGAGTTTCGTCAGCATCTGTAGAAATCAATGGAATAATAAAATCGTCCATAGGGAAAGGACTTTTATTATTTGTCGGGATTGAAGAAGCGGATAATCCGGAAGATATCGAATGGCTTACAGGCAAGGTGAATCGTTTGCGCATATTCAACGATGAAAACGATGTGATGAATCTTTCCGTGCAGGAGATAAAAGGCGAAATACTTGTCATCAGTCAATTTACGTTACAAGCTGCGGTCAAAAAAGGAAACAGGCCTTCTTATATACATGCTGCAAGACCGGAGACTGCCATACCCTTATACGAGTCTTTTTTACAGGTTTTAAAACAGTCGTCCGGACTAAATATACAAAGCGGCGTGTTCGGAGCAGATATGAAAGTTGCTTTAGTTAATGATGGTCCCGTCACCATTTTTATAGATTCAAAAAATAAGGAATGAATAAATCAGTAACTATTTCAGGCGCGCAAAAACAAGTTGATCAATGGATAAAGAAGTATGGAGTAAGGTACTTCAACGAACTTACCAATATGGCATTACTAACTGAAGAAGTTGGGGAGGTAGCCAGAGTCATGTCGCGACTTTACGGTGAACAATCTTCCAAGAAAAAGGAGGTGAAGGGCGATTTGCCGGATGAGTTAGCCGATGTGCTTTTTGTACTTATCTGTATAGCCAACCAAACAGGAATCGATCTCGAAAAAGCCTTTAAAAAAAATCTCGTTAAAAAGACCAAAAGAGATTCGAAGAGACATTTGAAAAACAAAAAGCTCTAAAGGAAAGTATGCATAACTATTGTCAGTCTTTTTTTAAAAGACGAGGTTTTTATTTTTTTTTCTTGAATTTTTCTTGTTTGAAATGACTGAAAAAGTTACAAAAAAGTGATAAAATCAGGTTTTCTAATTGCCTCACTTTCAGATTTATTTAGTATGTTTACGGACCAATCTACTATTATGAAAAGTAAATTCTACACCCTGACGTTGTGTACTTTTTTATTCAGTATTTCTACTTTCGCCTCACAAAAGGTTTGGATAGGAATCAATCATTCGGAACCTATAAAATGCACCCCACATTTTAAGGCTTTAAATTCTTCCGAATCTGTAATTGAAATAAATCTTCCCGGTTTCTATTTGGAAGAAAAACAAACTCCCGCAGGAAAGGCCTATTCTGTTTCGCTTCCTGAAGCAGCAAAAATGTTAGCTGCCGGCAACCCGGATCTTTCACAACTTACATTTTCACTGGCAATTCCCGACAGAGCAATCATGCAATCCACTGTTTTGTCTTCTTCCTATACGGACTACCAATATATTGTTGCGCCATCAAAAGGAAATTTAAAAAGAAATCAGGATCCATCGTTGGTTCCTTTTTCATATTCGGCAGTGTATTTAAAAAATGAATTCTATCCTTCGCAATTAGTTTCTTTGCGTGACCCCTATATCCTTCGGGACTACAGAGGACAGAGTGTAGTTGTTTGTCCTTTTCAATACAATCCGGTTACGCAGACACTTCGTGTTTATCATTCAGTAAAAATCAAGGTTGCATCAACAGGAAATTCAAGCACACAAAATATTTTACAACGCAAGAAGCCAATCAGTGGTGTGGATGCGACTTTCGCTGCAGTTTACAAAACACATTTTTTAAATGCAGGAACCCTAACATATACACCGCTATATGAACATGGAAACATGTTGGTGATTGCAGATGCAACATTGATGAGCAGCATGCAACCTTTCGTTGATTGGAAAAATCGAATGGGACAGCCAACAGAGATGGTTGATGTAGCAACAATAGGTACCAATCCTTCAGACATTAAAACATATATCGAAAACTACTTTACCACTAACGGTTTGACATTCGTATTACTCGTTGGTGATGGTCCAATGATACCTCCATTCCCTTCTCAATACGGCGACTCAGATCCATCTTACGGTTATATTTTAGGTGGCGACTCGTATGCAGAAGTGATCGTTGGAAGATTTTCGGCTAATGATGCAGTTGAGTTAGAAACACAGGTTCAGCGGTCACTAAATTATGAAATGTATCCGGATCCGACCGGACAGTGGTATCATAAAGGCGTTTGTATTGGTTCTGATCAAGGTCCCGGTGATGACAATGAAATGGATTTTGAGCATGAAAGAAATATACGATCCGATTTTCAGGCTTATACTTATACTACGGTTGATGAATTATATGATGGCTCACAAGGTGTTGTTGATTCATCGGGCGACCCTAATGCCTCGGATCTGAATGCTTCTCTAAACGATGGTCGTGGTATTGTTACTTACACCGGGCATGGTTCTTCATCGAGCTTGGGCACTACCGGTTACAGTATTTCAGATGTAACCATGCTTACGAACTTCGACGAGCTACCTTTTATCTGGTCTGTTGCCTGTGTTAATGGAGATTTCAGTTCGGGAACCTGCTTAGCCGAAGCACTTATGCGTTCAACTTCTTCAACCGGAAAAGCGACAGGAGCAGTTGCTACGCTCATGTCAACGATCAATCAAAGCTGGGATCCACCAATGGATGGGCAAGATGAGATGGTTGACATTTTAGTAGAAACTTATCCGGGAAACATCAAGCATACTTTTGGCGGCATTTCTGCAAATGGTTGTATGCACATGAATGATCAGTATGGTGCGAATGGCGATGAAATAACAGATACTTGGACTTTGTTCGGCGATCCTTCATTGATGGTTCGTACCAATACACCAAGTCAAATGGCTATATCACATCCTGCTAACATCGATGTAAATCAAACGTCATTCAATGTCTCCTGCACAGAAAATGGAGCACTTGTATGTATGAGTCATAACAATCAGATTATTTCAACAGGATGGTCGTTAATGGGAAATGCTGCATTGCTTCCTTCCGGATTAACAGTCGGCGATACAATGGATATTACAGTAACAGCTTATAATACTATTCCATATTTCGGTCAAGTGGTGGTTACTTCATCCACTACAGGAATTCCTTCGACTGTTGCCCAATCATTTTCCATTTTTCCGAATCCTGCAAGTGGAATCGTGTCATTGAATCTTCCGGTTCATTCAGAAAACATTACGATTCAGGTAATGAATGCTATAGGAAAGTCAATATTGATTGTTCCACAAGTTTCAACAGATAAGCTTGATCTGAGCCATTTGGCTGCAGGTGTTTACTCTGTGGTTGTCAGCATAAATGACAAGATTATCGGAGTGGAAAAACTGGTTCTGGAAAAATAAATTTTTTAGAATTATTTTTTCGGATGTGCAACAGGAAAAAAATACCTGAAGTCAATCGTCAGGTAGCTGCCTGATAATTCATTTCTTACAACCAGATAACGGCTGTTTCTTGCATAAAAGACTTTAGACAAGTAGATGAAGGTGAAAGGCCTTAAAAACGAAGCACCGATATAGAGGGTGCCGTTTTTTTTAGTGCGGTACTCACATCCCAAATTTGCGGTTACAGAAGGTTGAACGATATGGTTTCTGAAAACAGTATTGTTATAATAGGTGTCGAATGTTTGAACACTACTGGCAAACATATCAATTGCAGGTCCCATAGAGCCATTGATGTACAACTTTTCTCCCAATTGCGAATAGATCATTAGGACGGCAGGTATTTCATATCCGATGATGCGGAATGAAGTATTGCTGCTAAAACCGTCCTCTTTAAAACTTAAGGTGTATTTTCTTTTTACGTAATTGATCCCGGTTTCAAAAGCAATGAGGTTTGAGAAATTATGTCTGATAACGAGGCCGGCACTATAGCCGGAACTCAAAACAGTTTCCATATGAACGCCGGAGGTGTCATTAATAATTTTTCCTGTGCCGAGAAAAGCAACCGGGAAGATAGGTTTAACCTGTATACCGACAGTAGTCATGCCTTTTTGAGAATACGCCGATTGCCAGAAAATGCATAGACAATATACTAAAAAGCCGCGTTTCATTGATCAAGGACCACGCTTAATTCATTTTTTTGAGCTTGTCGAGGAAGCTCATTAATGCGATCCAGTATTCCTGGTTATTAGGAGCTTTAGACCAAAGAACTTTGGAGCCATGGTCACCTTTTGAGGAAGGGATATACTGTACTTTTATTCTGGAGTTGACGTCTTTCAACAGATCGGTGACCTTGTCGGCTTCTTCACGCGATGAAGTTGAGAAAACGGGTTTTAGCAGAGAGCCGATGTGGCTGCTGACGAAATTGGTGGAATCGAAATATTCACCGGGGCTGAAGACAGCAACGGCAGAGACTTTCGGGTTTTCGGTAGCCAATTTTAAAGCCAATGATGCCGAATAAGAGCTTCCGATAATGATAACAGGTGTTTTATATTTAGCATACAGAAAATCGACAGCGGCGATCATGTCTTTTTCGGCATCTTCAAATTTGGGAGTCTGCTTTTTTGCCTGAGCTGCGGCTGCTGTTTCGTTTACTACACCATTTACTTCTTGTCCGACACGCTGATCAATTGCGAGGCAGTTAAATCCGAATTGGTTGAGGCGCGAAGCTGTTTCCGTGTATTCACCGCGGCTGTAGCCATTTTGGTGGCAAAGAAGAATGACGGGGAGATTTGTACTTAATGGATACCAGTCTGCAGTTACCGTCAATCCATCGGTTGAAGGGAATGTCACTTTTAATTGCGCGGAAGAGAGTTGTGTACTTGCAATAATAAAAAGTACAAGGGTCAGCGTTTTTTTCATGTGAATAATTTGAAGCAAGTTAATGATTGAAATGAGAACTTAAAATTACTTTTTGTTTTTTTTTGAAGAGGCAAAAGTGAAATAAAAAGTCATGTAAACAAGTAAAAAAAGAATTTTTTGCAAGATAAATATCTACTTTAAAGAGAGTTGATTCCTGTTTGTACTTAAAATGTCATCTTTTTTCAGATTTATGGATTTCGGAAAGGGTTGTTGTCAACCGAAAAAAATAATATGAGAACCAAAGAAAAAATTCCATCCATGATCGAAATCGTTTTCGAAAACAGGAATAAGAGTTACGGAGCATTTGAATTGAGAAGTAACTATAATAAACGACTTGCAATTTCTTTTTCACTTACGTTATCGGTGTTTTTATTACTGATATTATTTGCAATCATCAAAAATAAAAAGGGCATTGATACTTTAAATGTTCCCATGACAGATGTGATCGACATATCTAAAAATTTCACTGTTGAACAGGTAAGGCAAATTCAAATCAGACAAACTGAAACAAGTTCGCCCATCCGTAAATTCAAGCAAGCCGGATCGTTTATTTTTGTTGCCGATTCGATTCCGGTTGGTGAAATCGTCGATACAATTGCGACGGTTTCATCTGATACATTGGAAAACAACCAAACAGTTGCAGGAGTTGGTCAGGTTCAGGACACCGCTTATACGGGAGGAATTCCTCAAGTTGGCATAACAACAATGGGGCTTGCAGCAGTAGAGAAGGTTCCGGAATTTCCTGGAGGGATTGAAAAGTTCTATAAATACTTAATCAATAGAATCCGGTATACCAAAGAGGCGAAAGAAGCCGGGGTGAACGCACGGTTATATGTATCTTTTGTTATCGATCAGGAAGGATTATTAGGGGAAATTGAAATAATGAATACAGTTGGTTTTGGACTGGAAAGTGAGGTTCAACGCATTTTGAACACTTCTCCAAGATGGTCTCCCGGTTTATTTAGTGGCAATCCTGTTAAAACAAAAATGGTTTTGCCTGTTTCTTTTAGTATCCTTCAATAAACTTTGTTGCTTGCCGTTGACTAACATTGAAGTGTTTAAAAGTACACACGAAAGAAATTCAATATAGAAGGGTGTTTCATACTTTGCCGACTATTTCAATCACACAAAAATGAACGGATTTATTTTACAGATTACACAGGGGACCACTATCGTAGCGGATACAGCACAAGCAATAGGAGCCCAGTTACCACCACCCGAACTGAAGTCGATTTCCCTTTGGGAGATGGCAGAAAAAGGTGGTCCTATTTTAATACCGATCGCTATTTTATCCATAATGGCATTCTATATTTTCTTTGAAAGACTTTTTACAATCAGACGCTATTCAAAAATTGATTTGAATTTCATGCATCAGATTCGTGATTACGTTCACAATGGTAATATCGATGCTGCAAAAATGCTTTGCAGAAATACGAAGACTCCTGTTGCAAGAATGATTGAAAAGGGTATTTTGAGATTGGGAAAACCGGTGAAGGAGATTGAAGGTGCGATCGAGAATGTTGGGAAATTGGAGATATATAAGTTGGAGAAAAACATGAATATTTTGGCAACTATTTCAGGAATTGCTCCGATGTTTGGCTTTTTAGGAACTATTTTCGGGGTTATCAAAATATTCTATGAAATTGCACAACAAAACAGTTTAGAAATCAACACAATTTCAGGCGGATTGTACGTTAAAATGATTTCAAGTGCAACCGGATTATTGGTGGGAATGATTGCTTATGGAGCGTACCATTATCTTGTTCACCTTTTAGATAGGGTAATCAATCAAATGGAGATTAATGCAGTTGAATTTATTGACTTGCTGGAAGAACCGGTAAAAGCGTAGTTGTTTTATTATCTCTGATACAATAGAAAAAAAATAAACAAATGAATCTCCGAAGAAGAAACAGGGCTGTTGGCGAAGTATATTCTGCCTCGTTGAACGACATCATGTTCTTCCTGCTTTTATTTTTCCTAATTACCTCTACACTTGCTACACCCAATGTATTAAAGCTGTTGTTACCCAATGCTAAAAGCGGTACTCAATCAGTGAAACATCCTATTTCAATTTCCGTTACAGAAGATCTGCAATATGCGGTTAACAATACGCCTGTAATGCCTGATCAATTAGAGAGTGAATTAACGAAGTTAATTGCCGGTCAACCGGATCCTACAGCGCTATTGAAGGTTGATAAGACAATTCAAGTACAAAATCTTGTGGATCTTTTGGACATTGGAAATCGATTGAAAATTAAAATGGTTTTAGCCACTCAATCTTCGAAGAAATAATCATGGATGCATCCATTCGTTCAAGATCCGCTGCATTGGCGATCTTTGTTCACGTCGCTTTATTTCTGATATTGTTATTTACTTTTATGACAATACAAATTCCTCCTTTTCCTGAAGCCGGCGGTGGAGGTGGAGTGTTGGTAAACATCGGCACCCTCGATGAAGCTTCCGGAGATGTTCAGCCGATGTCTGAAAATATTACAAAAGAACCAACAGTGGAAAAAGTAATTCCACAGAAAGCCAATGAAGAGCCCGTTGCCACTCAGGATTTCGAAGAGGCTCCAATTGCAAAGGAAAATAAACCGGAAAAGGTAGTTCCGCAAAAGAAGCAGGAAGTAAAAATTACCAAACCTATAGTTAAAACGGAACCGGTTCGAACAGTAGACTCCCGTGCCATTTATCAGGGGAAAACAACTTCAAGTAAATCGCAAGGAACAGGTCAGGGAAAAGGCGACCAAGGTGATCCTGCCGGTGATCCGATGTCAAAATATACGGGAAAGAATGGTAGTGGAGGCGGCGGACCGGGAAACGGAACCGGTCAGGGCGAAGGCACAGGTCCCGGCAAAGGCGGTTTTTCTTTTTCTCTTTCAGGAAGAAAAATGTTGCGCAGTCCTCAGATTAACGATCGTTCTCAGGAGACAGGAAAAGTAGTAGTTGACATAACAGTAGATAAAGATGGAAATGTTGCATCTGCAATTCCGGGTGGAAGGGGATCGACAACGACATCAGCATATCTTTTCAAGCTTGCAAAAGATGCGGCATTGAAAGCGAAGTTCAATGCAAGTCCGGAAGATGCAGATATTCAAAAAGGGTCGATGACATTTGTTTTTTTAGTTCAATAATCTCTGTTCGATTTTTTATTTTCAATTTTGAAGTTTTAGTTGAATCTTAGCATGTTCAAAAGAATCGATTCATAAAGGAATCGATTCATACGCATGTTATCAAATGGATTACAGCCAAACTCTTGATTACTTGTATAGCCATCTGCCGATGTTTCATCGAATAGGTGCGGCAGCTTATAAAGGAGATCTAACGAATATAAATTCTTTGTCGGATATTTTAGGCCATCCTGAAAAAAAAATTAAAACAATTCATATTGCGGGAACGAATGGGAAAGGTTCGGTTTCTCATATGTTAGCATCCGTTTTACAGGATGCAGGATATAAGACAGGATTATTTACTTCGCCACATCTGAAAGATTTTCGCGAACGAATTCGCATTAATGGTAAAATGGTTGAAGAGAAAACGGTTATTCTTTTCGTAGAGGAAAATTTGAAATCTTTTGAAAACCTTGAACCCAGTTTCTTTGAATGGACTACCGCTTTTGCCTTTGATTACTTTGCAAAGGAAAGCGTGGATATTGCTGTTATTGAAACCGGCCTGGGCGGCCGACTGGACTCAACAAATATCATTACACCTGAACTTTCTATCATAACAAATATCAGCTTTGATCACATGCAGTTTTTAGGTGATACTCTAGTTAAAATAGCAGGGGAGAAAGCCGGAATTATTAAAGATGGAGTTCCGGTAATTACAGGTGAAAGGCAAGAGGATTGTGAGTCTGTATTTATTGAAAAAGCGTTGGAGATTAATTCTCCTCTGCTTTTTGCTTCCGATCATTATGTAGCGGAATCTATTTCAACGGATGATGAAGGACAAGCATTTCGAATTTTTAAAAACAAGAAAATTCTATTTAGCGAAATAGCTTGTGGTCTGAAAGGAGATTATCAGTCAAAGAACATTTGTACGGTTTTACTTGCACTTGAAATATTAAAAAAGAAATTTCCGGGAATTGCCGAAACTGCAATTCGTAATGGATTGAAAAACGTTATAGGAAATACCGGACTTCAAGGGCGCTGGCAAATTTTAAATCAGCAGCCATTGACAATTGCTGATGTCGGGCACAATGAAGCAGGAATCAGGTATGTGACGCAACAGCTATCACGGTTGAACTATGAAAAATTGCATATTGTCTTCGGAATGGTGAATGATAAGAGTCCGGAAATGGTATTGTCTTTATTGCCAAATCAGGCTACATATTATTTTTGCAAGGCGAATCTCCCGCGAGCAATGGAAGCTTCTGTGCTGAAAGCACATGCAGATACCTTTGGTCTGAAAGGGAATGTGTATACTTCGGTAGCCGAAGCATACGAAGCTGCAAAATTAAAGTCCGGAGAGAAGGATGTTATATTTGTTGGTGGTAGTACTTTCGTTGTGGCAGAGGTTATTTAAATGAAAATCGGCTTATCGGTTAACAGGAATTATTTTTAGCATATTACAAAAACGATGTTACTACTCACTCTGGCATTAGCACCCTGTTTTGCGATTATAATTTTCATTTACCGGAAGGATAAGTTTGAGAAGGAGCCCAAATGGTTATTGATTAAAAGTTTTTTATTAGGAGCATTCAGTACGATTCCGGCTGCATTTTGCGAAGCATTTTTAAAGGAAAGCATTTTACCTGTTCCGGCAGATGTTTTCACCATTGTTGTTTATTCCTGGTTAGGCATAGGTATTGTCGAAGAAGGTTTTAAATATTTCTTTATTCGTATTTATCCTTATAGAAAAAAGGAGTTCAATGAGCCCTTCGATGGAATAACTTACTCCGTAATGGTTTCCATGGGATTTGCGACGTTGGAGAATCTGATTTATGTTTATCAGCATGGATTAGCCACGGCAGTTTCACGAATGTTTACTGCAGTACCGGCTCATGCGACTTTTGGAATAATCATGGGTTATTTTCTTGGTATTGAAAAAATGAAAGGAAAAAAATATTTTGGTTTCATTGGCTTGTTGTTGGCCGCTACACTTCATGCTTCATATGACTTTTTTCTTCTAACCACTTTTATACCCGGAATGTGGTTTGGCGCTGTTTTTTCATTATACATAGGTATAAGATATTCTTTAAGGGCAATTCGAATTCATCAGTCGGGCTCGCCTTTTCAGGTATAAAAGGTAAAAGAAGCTTTACCATTTCGTTTTTGTCTGAGAAGTTAATTTTTTGTTAAATAAATCATTAGTTTTATTAAAAGTGTAGTTATCGAAACTGAATAAATGTCAATATATGGCGAGTTTAGTAATAATCGTTACATTTACGTTGTGCAAAAATTGAAGTCAAGTCTTTCGTTTTGTTTACTACTAATATTTCTTTTCCCATTTGTGGAAAAGGAATTACACCATTTTTCACATTTCAACGAAGTGCATTGTACAATTACTGATAAGCATTTTGATCCAGTGGAACACCATTGCACGATTTGTGATTTTGCCAATGATGTCTCCGGCACCCCGACAATTTTTCATGTTGATTTATTAATAGGGGAGATTAAAAATATTGATTTTTCTTTTAATGAGAATTTTACACTTCAGCATAAAATAGTTTTTCGGCCGTTAAGAGCTCCTCCGGTTTTGAGTTGATTTATTGTAATCGATTGTCGATTGACAGTCGTAACGATTTTTTTAATCAATCAAAATTCTATTCCATGAAAATGAAATATTATTGCTTTGTATACCTGTTTTTTACGGGTATCAATCAAGGTTTTTCACAAACAGACAGCACGATGGCTGACTCGCTTTTGCTCAAGCAAATCAGTGGGGAAATAGGAGCAGTTGAACCTGCTCCGCAGCAAATCCGCACTTCAGCTACAGCAAACCCTGACATCAGTGTGATTGGAGATTTCAGCGGAGAATATATTAATCGCGGAAAGAAGAACGTTTATGGCGGATTAAAAGAGGCGGAGTTTTCATTTCAATCTGTTGTTGATCCATATATTCGGGCTGACTTTTATTACTCGGCCGGGCAGGATTTGTATACCGGTGAATTCAGTAGTGAAATAGAAGAAGGGTTTCTCACCACATTATCCTTGCCAGCTCATCTTCAATTGAAAGCCGGAAGATTTAAACAAGCAATTGGTAGAGTCAATCCTTTGCATAGTCATGCTTTGCCCTTCATCAATATGCCTGATGCCTATGTAAGTTATTTTGGAGAAGAAGGGTTGAAGGGCGATGGACTTTCTTTGAGTTGGTTGTTGCCGAATCATTTGTTTTACCAGGAACTTACCTTCCAGGTAACACAACCTGTAGATGGTTTTCAGGAGTTTCAACGGAGCAGTACAAATAAATTTCTGTTACTGGCTCACTTAAAAAACTTCTGGGATTTATCGGATAATTCAACATTGGAATTAGGCCTAACCGGAATGAATGGAGAGAATGCGGCAAGAGAAATGTCCACCCTGGGCGCTGTTGATATTACTTATAAATGGAAACCACTTCGATACAATACTTACAAATCGATCACTTTTCAAAACGAATTATTTTTTAGTCGGGCAAAAGCTTTTACACGAGTCTATGAAACAATGGGCTTTTATTCTTTGCTAAATGTTCAGATTTCAAAGAGGTGGTTTGTTGGAGGTCGGTACGACTATACGAATCCACCATTTGATGAGAAATTTGTCAAGCAATCAGGAACGATAACATTAGGATGGTATGCTACGGAATTTCAAAAATTGGAATTTGAGGTAAAGCAATCCTATGTGAATGCTCCTGTAGCAGGTTTTAGTGGTGAAAGAAATGCAACTCAAGCATTCTTGCGTTGGATATTTATCATTGGGACACATGGGGCTCACCAATATTAGTATTAATTTAATTAATCAAAAATTTATGAAAACAATAAAACAAATATTTATATCGACCGTGTTTCTTTTGGCTTCTTATTCTTTTTCTGTGGCGCAAACAATATATGTGGTGACAACAACTCAGGATTCAAAAAGTATTGCTGAAATGATCGGAGGAGATAAGGTAAATGTTTTCTCTATAGCGACCGGATTTCAGAACCCTCATTTTGTTGATCCCAAGCCAAGCTATATTATTAAACTTTCTAAAGCCGATTTGTATGTGACCTTGGGTTTGGATTTAGAAAGCGGCTGGTCACCTTCTTTGTTGACGAGTTCAAGAAATCAAAAAATTCAGAAAGGCGCTGATGGATATGTAGATGCATCTATTGGTGTTACGCTCATGCAGATTCCGGCATCCATTAATAGGAGTGAAGGAGATATTCATATTTTCGGAAATCCTCATTATTGGCTTGATCCTTTGAATGGAAAAATAATGGCAAGAAATATTTGCGCCGGACTCATTAGAGTTTCTCCGGCGAATAAAACATATTTCGAGACAAACCTCAAATCATTTATCGATCAATTGGATTTGCGAATGAAAAAATGGAGTTTGCAAATGGCAGGTAATAAGGGCACGAAAGTAATTGCCTACCATAACGAATGGTGTTATTTCGAAAACAGATTTGGATTGAACATAGTTGATTTTATGGAACCAAAGGCAGGAATTCCACCGACACCATCTCAATTGGTGAAGATTATAAAAGAGGTCAAGCAAAATGTGATCAAGATAATTATCACCTCACCTTATTTTGCATCCGGGTCGTCCGATGTTGTCTCAAAGCAGACGGGAGCTAAAACATTAGTACTTGCTACTTCTGTAGGAGCATTTGATTCGATCAAAAACTATTTTGATTTATTCGATTATAACATTAATCTGCTGGTAAATACACTGGACTAAATTTTATACAATTTTAAAAACCACCTTCGCATGTTTGAGATGTTTCAATTGGACTTTATGATGCAGGCATTTATTATCAGCCTGATAATTGGTGTTGTGCTTTCTTATTTGGGAATACACGTTGTAACTAGAGGGATAGTATTTGTCGATCTGGCTCTGGGGCAAATTTCTTCTTTAGGGGTGGCATATTCTGATTATGTTGGTTATGGAAAAACGGTTATACCGATTTTATTTGCGTTAGCAGGAGCTTTTCTGATGTCGTTGATAAATATAAAGGATAAACGTTTGAAGTTGGAAGCTATTATTGGAATTATCTATGCCATTGCATCGGCTATTACAGTGATGCTGATTTCAAAAACTCCCCATGGTGATTCAGACATACAGGAAGTATTATTCGGAAATATTCTCTCGGTAGATTCTTCTCAGATAATGATAGCCGGAATAGTTTTTGGAGCGATAGCTTTTATTCATCTGTTGTTTTTTAAGAAATTTTATTCTGCATCTGCTCTTACGGCAACCGAACACAATTCGAATTCAATACCTTCAGGAAGAAAAGTATTTAACTTCTGGAATTTTGCATTTTATCTGTCAATCGGTTTAGCCATTGTTTTTTCTGTGCGCACGAGTGGTGTGATTCCCGTTTTTGCTTTTCTGATTATTCCGGCTGTCGCAGCGATGATGCTTTCAAAAAAAAATTCAGGAGTGTTTGTGTTTGCAATCCTGATTACTATTTTGGGAATCTTTTTTGGCCTGAACGTTTCATATAAATTTGATTTCCCCGCCGGTTCATCTCTTGTTGCAGTCTTAGGAGGGCTGTTTGCGGGAGTTTCTTTGTTGTATTTGATTAAAAATAGGTTTCTTAAAATAGCTAAGAAAATTTAAGTCGAATTATTCCGAATGTAAATTTTAGAAATACTTTTATTCTTTAATGGCCCACCGCAATTTGGCTGAGCGAGCGCGGGGATTGGAATTGCATTCTTCAGCAGAAGGGCGGATAGGGTCGGGTGCAACTTCACTATAGATTCCCTCACGAAATAAAGCTTTGAAAGATTTTTTTACTCGTCTGTCTTCACCGGAATGGAATGAAAGTATGGCTGCTCGTCCTCCGGGAGCAAGAGCATAGGGAAGTTTTTCCAGAAAAGCATCGAGTGCACCGAATTCATCATTCACTTCAATTCTTAATGCCTGAAAGCAACGCTGACATGATTTTTTAATTTCTTCTTTGCGTGTTGTTGCGGGAAGATGTTGTAATGCTTCGGTGATAATTTCTTTCAGTTGAGTAGTTGTATTCAGTTCAGTACCATTTTCGATTTTTGAAACAATAGCATCTGCAATTGTTTCATAGTAGGGCTCATCGGCATTTTCAACAAAGATTTCTTCTAATTTAAAACGAGAAATATTTTTTAAAAGTGTAGCAGCGGATTTACCAGCGGTTGGATTTAGTCTTAAATCCAAAGGGCCTTCAATCTTAAAGGAAAAACCTCTCTCAGGGTTGTCAATTTGCATAGAAGAGACACCTAAATCGGCGAGTACAAAATTGAGTGGACCGGATTCGGAAACGATTTGATCGATATCGGAAAAGTTCATTTTTTTTATGATTGCAGTTTCGGGACCGTAGCCGAGTGAAGCAAGCCGATCTTTTGTTCGAGGCAATTCGAAGGGATCGACATCGATTGCATAAAGAATACCACCGGGTTGTAAATATTTTAAAATCTCCAAGCTATGTCCACCATAACCCAGTGTAGCATCTAAACCAATTTGACCGGGAGAAATTTGGAGAATTTCCAAAATCTCATTGACACAAATAGAACGATGCATGCCGGCAGGAGTCCTTCCTTGCTGTATTACTTTTACAATGTCGTCTGCGTAATTCTCAGGTTGTAGCTCCTTATATTTTTCTTTAAACGCTTTGGGGTGTGTGCCTTTATACCTTACCCTACGTTCACGTTTAGGTTCTTGATTGTCCATTGTCGTAAAACTACTAATTTGCAGGTTGAACAACAAGCTTGAATAGTTTATTTGATTAGTAGGAAAGCCACATTAATTAAGTCGAACATTCGGATTCGTGGGTGTCAAAAATTATTAAAAATCCTTCACATCCGGAATGTAAAAGTATAAGGGATAGGAGGCTTGCATTTAAGCTGAGCGTTTATTTCCGGAGTTTGAATTTCAGTACTTAAAATCGATATGAAATTGTGCCTTTTAAGAAGAAAGGTGTGCCTGGAGTAAAGTGAAGTTCAGACACAGGATTAGCTTCATTGAAAAGTCGACTTTTGGTATCGAATTGTGACTGATTCCATTGGGAATTTAAGAGGTTTTCGGCAGTCAAACCAAATTCGATTTTTGGCAATTTGTAGGTGCAAACAGCATCAAATAAGAAAGATCCTTTTGCAACAACACTGTTTGTTTCATTTGCCGGTCTTGAATCGATAAATCGATAGCGTAAAGCTGCATTCATTCCCTTTTCTTGTTTGAAAGTTAGTCCACCGGTGCCTGTAAATTTGGGAGCAAGGGGAATATAGTTTTCACCTTGAGGAGCGCCTGTCAATCTTCCATAATTGTAATTAAGGTCCATATCCAGAAATAGTTTGTAATTAATTTGATAACGAATAGAAAGGTCGGTTCCGATTCTTCGTGTCGGATTATTTGTTTCGACAGTACCTTCATCTCCGATATATACTAACTCGCTTTCGAGATAGAGACCCCAAATTGCAGCGTTCACAATTATGTTTTTCCCAACTTTAAATTCACTTCCAATTTCAGCTCCATATGCTTTTGGGAGACTGTTGTCAACTTTATTTACAACAACAGAGCGCGCATCATTTGAGTGAAATCCGATTCCGGATTTAATAAAGTATTGGAGATCGTCATTGGGAGAGTAGAAAAAATTAAGCTTTGGGCTAAATCTTAAGATTGATTTATTGCCGGATAAACTATCAAATCGATCATCTGAAAAATTAAATTTAAAATAATCTAAACGAAGCCCGGGGTTTATTGTAAAACGATTAGTTAATTGAAAAGATAAATCGGTAAAAGAATTAGAATTTTGTTGGTAAACTTCACCGGCTACAATCGTATCAAGTATATTTCTTTTTTCTGCATGTTTGAGTGAGATGTGAGTGAAGTCGTTTCGTGTGCCAATGCCTGTTGTGGTTTTTAAAACTTTTCCAAATACAGCAAAATCTTTTTGATAGCTGCCATTGTATCCAATAATATTACGTTGGTCGGTCTGGTTTATTTCATCTCCATGTACAGGATCGTTTAAGAAAAATGTAAAGTTCGAATAGAGGTTAAAGTAGTAGTTAACAAAATATAAATGATTTTTTATTGTTGCATTGTTGCCGGTCGTGCTGGTAAGTATAGTGTTGAGGTTTGTACGATGTGTCCGCCCACCTTCTGAAGGATCGATGCTTCCAAAGCGGTTGATGGTTTTGGAATCGACGGCTCGTTGAGGTATTTGTCCGGAAGCATCCCAGTTTGCGTAAAAGTTGGATAAAGAAATCGTGAGGTAATTCGATTTGTCTAATGATCCTGCATATTTACCAAAGAGGTTATAGCGATTGAAATTTTGTTTTTCGTTAAAGTAAGAGTTTGTAAAAACATATTCGCCGGCTACGTATATATTTTCTTTTTCTTTTGATAACAAATGTTTTTTAGCGAGCAGATTGATCATGGCTACAGCGCGGTAAGTATCAAACATACCACCTTCTAGCTTGACATCATTTTCATTAATAGAATTTTTTGTGGAATACTCTCCGGTACCTGACGTTGCAAAATCGCCGAATCGCGAGGTATAAGGACCTTTGTAAACTTTCAGTCGATCAACAGTTTCGGGAATGACAAAGTGAAAATCGGCATAGCCCTGTCCATGAGCGTGAGAAACCATATTCACAGGCATTCCATCAACAGAGATATTGAAATCTGTTCCATGATCGGAGTCGAATCCACGTAAAAATATTTGTTCTGCTTTCCCGCCTCCGGCATGTTGAGCGATGAATAATCCTGGTACGAGTCTCAATAAATCTTGAGAAGAGTTAATTGGACGTAGCAATTTGTCTATTCCTGATAGCGTCTGATTCGTTGAATGGGATTTATCCGGATTCACGATAATTTCACTTAGATTAATTGTGGAATTTTTCAATGCGCGATTGATTGTTAAATTTCCGGTGACCGAAATATTTTCAAAATGTTTTTCATAACCGAGAGAAGAAATCTCCAGGAGATAGTGTCCGGGAATAATATTCGCGATGGAAAAGTTTCCAAAAATATCTGTCGATGTTCGAAATTCGGTATTTGTTAAATGAATATTAGCACCGGAAATTGGGTTGCCACCATTTGTTGTTGTCAATTGACCCTTTAACTCAAATTTTTGAGCAATAATCGTTTTGTTTAAAAAGCAAAGAAAAAACAGGCAAAGGAATAAAAGGTAGTTTTTTGTATTCATAAGTTTCACTGTTGATTTTCAAAATAACATACGGAAGAAAAAGAGGTTTGGATTTTAAGAAACTCGATATTTACCCCTGATTTTAGCTAACTGATAAATGAAATGTTCATTTTTAAATTAAAATGCAGGCCACAGGGTAAACGGATGAATTGAAAAGAAAAAAATCTATCAAGCAAATTAAAATGTCAATTTTTAATCGATTGAAAAAGTTGCTATGTCTTGTTAAATATGATAAATCTAAAAAACTATTTTTTCGATTTTATAGTACTTAAACGACAAAACCCGTCATAATTGACGGGTTTTGAGTTAATGTGAAAATGTCTGTTAAACTCTTATATTCTCTGAGGAAAATTTTCTGAAAAGTACAAGATGTTCGAAGGATTGTCTACTTGCATTTTGCGGGGCTCTATTAATGAATTTCTACATTGAACAATAGTTACAGCAATAATTCGAAAGAACTTAATCGGTTTTATTCGATTAAAATTCTTCTGGTTAATCGCTGATTATCACAAGACATTTGTAGAAAGTAAATACCGGTTCTAAGTTCTTGCAGATAGTAATTCTCAACATATTCCCCGCCTGATTTTTCGCCTGAAAACAAAACTCGAACTACTTTGCCGGTCATGTCAGTCAATGTCAAGTCAACTTTTGAATTTCCTAAAACATTATACGATAAAGTGTAATTAGAATTGCCTTTTGCAGAAACTAAAAAGTTAATTGAAGGAATAGGTGAATTGATAGCATTTGGAAGAGCTACACTAAACTGACCATAGAAACTATGAATGGTGCAGGCAAATAAATAAATACCATCGACTGTCGGCACATAGTCGTATTGAGTTACGGAAGATGAAATGGGACTGTTCCATGACGCAGCCCCAGAAGGAATAGAGCCGGAAACGGTGTTGTGCGTTCCACCGGTCCATACCCAGCGAATAGTGTCTCCAATTGTTGCAGCTAATGAAAATGGGGAAAAATCGGAAGAGTTTACATCAAAAACATGTACGGTTGAAAACGCGCTGCTGCATGTTAGTAAAGTGATTAATAATAATGAGTAGATTTTTTTCATAGGGTTGGGTTTTAGTTTTTGGAAATGTACGAAAGATAAAGATGTGAAAAAAGGAGGGCAAATAGCAGTTTTATTATTCATAAAATAACTGTCATTAATATAAACAATGTACATAAACGACAAAACCCACCATGTGGTGGGCTTTGTTTGGTGGGAACAACAGGGTTCGAACCTGTGACCCTCCCGCACCTACGGAGCGGGATGCTCTGAACCGCTGAGCTTTGCTCCCCATATTGTATTTTTATTTTATGTTGTATAAAATAATATCAAAGTATTTAAACGACAAAACCCGCCATAATTGACGGGTTTTGAAATGAAGTGGGAACAAC
>JANNBB010000005.1:0-12453 GCA_031385005.1 Bacteroidota bacterium | reverse complement strand
GCAGGACCATACCTGCTCACCGTCACCGATAGTCTGGGATGTATGGATACGCTCTCCGTAAACATCAGCGATGTTTCCGTATTCGCTATCGCTACTACCGATTCAACTGCATTTTGTCCGGGCGACAGTGCAAGACTTTCTCCTTCCATCAACAACGGAACATTCCAATGGTTTGCCAATAGCATTGCCATACCGGGAGCAACAGACAGCATCTATATGGCTATGCAGGCAGGAGATTACACCGTTACGGTCAACAACTCCTGTGGTGTATTTACTTCCAACAACATCAACATCGCGATCAATCCTGCGCCGAATCTGGCAATTACCGGTACGCCGGAAATTTGTGTCGGCAACTCTACGCAGATCGATGTCACGGGTGCTAACTCTTATTCCTGGGCCCCTGCAACAGGACTCACCGATCCAAACATCGGAAATCCTGTCGCTGCTCCGATGATCTCTACTGTCTATACCGTTACCGGAACAATTGGAACCTGTACAGCCGATAGCTCATTCCTGATCTTTGTCAATCCGCTGCCGATGGTCACTGTTGCTGCAACCCAGTATGATTGCCTGGATGGTGCGCAACTCAACGCCTCGGGTGGAGCAAACTATATCTGGTCGCCGGTTACAGGACTCAACTTCTCAAACATTGCAAATCCTGTTGCAACGCCGGGAATAACGACTACTTACTCCGTGACGGTTATTGACACCAATGCCTGCTCGGTAGTGGACTCCATCGTACTGACTGTCAAGTGCGACTCACTGGAAATCCCGACAGGAATTTCTCCTGATGGTAACGGAACCAATGACACCTGGGAAATTACCGGACTGGACAGATACCCGGGAAATCAACTGCGTGTTTTCAACCGTTGGGGAAGTCTGGTCTTCGATGCCAAACCATATAACAACGACTGGAAAGGAACCTGCACGAAAAGTGGAAGACTGGCAGGAGATCAATTACCCGACGGCACCTATTACTTCATCCTGGAACTGGGTGATGATATGCCGGTTAAAACAGGATACTTAGAAATCAGAAGAAAGTAAATTATTAATGAAAAATATTAGTGGAGTATCACAGATATAACACTTAGAAAAAATGAAAACAATAAAAACAATATTCAAGAAAAGCAAAAAGGCCTCCATCCTTTTCTTCTTGCTCACATTGCTTAGCATGAAATCGAATGCGCAGTTCGATCAAATGTTTACGCAATACATGAATAATGAGATGTTCATTAATCCTGCCTATACGGGTACGAGAGAATCGTTTGCGGCAACACTTGCTTACAGAAATCAGTGGGTAGGATTTGACGGAGCACCGAAAACGCAGACATTCTCCATGCACACACCTGTTGGGGAAAATTGGGGAGCGGGACTTTCGATGTTAAATGAAAAAATTGGAATTACGCGTCAACTTCGTATCAGCGGCAACTATGCTTATCAAATAAAACTGAATCGAAAGGAAAAATTATCATTTGGAATACATGGAGGTATAGTTAACCTGAAAGAAAATTACAACGAATTAGTATTACGAGATCAGAACGACCTTGTCTTCCCGGGCAATCCTGCAAACGTATATGCACCCAATGCAGGTTTTGGAATTTACTACTACAGTAAAAGATATTTTATCGGCTTCTCTATACCGAGAATGATAAAGAACACCATCTATGGAGATCAAAATATAAATGTAAAAAACTCCACTTCTCCTAAAAACTGGCATTTTTATTTAACAGCCGCCTATGTAAAAACGATAAATGCCGAATTTAAATTTAAGCCATCGATCATGATTAAAGAAGTATATGGTGCACCCATTCAGGCAGAAATCTCTTTGCAAGGAATTGTAAAAGATTTCTGGTGGATCGGACTAGCTTATAGAACCGGAGATGCTTTGTCAGCTATAACCGGTTTTCACATATCGCCACAGTTGCGGGTATTTTACTCATACGACTATTCTCTTTCAAGTCTGAATAGTTACAATTCAGGATCACATGAAATTACAATCGGATATGATTTCGTTCACAAGAAAGCAAAAATTGTCTCACCACGTCTATTCTAAATTATTAAAAAGTAAAATGAATAAAATGAAAAATATATTTAATCTCATTTGCATGTTGGCCTTATTACTGCCTGCGCTTTGCATAGGAGCCGTCAATCTTAAAAAAGCAGACAAGTTGTATGATAATCTTCTATATGAAGATGCAATAGTTGAATACAAAAAAGCTGTCAAAGAGGATGAAGATAACCCGAAAGCAATTGTACGCTTGGCGCATTGTTACAGGATGCTAAAAAACTCAATGGAAGCTGAACGTTGGTATGCAGCGGCTGTGCAATTAAGAGAACCTCAGCCGGCCAATTACGTGTACTATTCAGAATTTCTCATTATCAACGGAAAATATCCTGAAGCTACCAAATGGATTAAAAAATATGTAGCTGTGCAAGGAATCGATTCTCATGCAAGCAGGATTATTCAACGTCTCAATAATATCAATACGTTAATGGAGGATAGTCTAAATTTTATAGTGAAAAAAATATCCATCAATAGCAATCAAAGTGATTTCGGTCCGGTTGTGTACAATAATGGCCTTGTATTTGCTTCTGCAAGAGAGAAAATTGAAAGCGCTGATAAAAAACATATTAAATCAGACCAACCCTTCTACTACTTATACTTCGCCCGTGGCACAAATGAAAATTTCAAAAAAGCGGAAATTTTCGCACCAACAGTTTTTACAAAATACAACAACGGGCCAATTTGTTTCAGTAAAGCAGGAACAGAACTCTATGTTACAAGAAACAACGTAGAGGATAATAAAGTGAAAGAAGGCGATGGCGGAGTTGTTAATCTCAAAATTTATAAATTCAAAAAATCTAAGGTAGACTGGACAGGAGAAACACCTTTTCCTTATAACAGTGACAGCTATAGTTGTGCTCACGCATTCCTTAGTGCAGATGGAAACAAATTGTACTTCTCTTCAGATATGCCGGGAGGTTATGGTAAATCAGACATATGGGTTTGCCAGAAAAAAGGAAACAAATGGAACAAACCGGAAAATCTTGGACCGGAAGTAAACACTGCCGAAAGTGAAGGTTATCCATATGAAGATGAAAAAAATGGATTGTTCTTCTCCAGTAATGGTCGCGGAGGATTAGGCGGTTTTGATATCTTCTACACCAAAAAAATAAAAGACGGCTATGATACTCCAATGAATCTGGGCTACCCGATTAATTCATCGAGTGATGATTTCGGGTGGGTTCAAAACGAAACAGGAACGACAGGATATTTCACTTCGAACCGTGGTGATCGCGACAACAATGATGACATCTTTTGTTTTACAAGGATGAAAGCTCTCTTGAATGTGTTAGTATACGATTCAGAATCTAATGCACCTTTAGCACAATCAACCGTAAGGGTAATTGAATCAGGTAAACAAAGCAAGGTTGTTCAGACAACAAAAAATGGTTACATAAACGTATTCATGGAGCCGGGAAAAAGCTATAGGCTCTTGGTTGAAAACGAGGGTATGGCCTCAGATTCCATTAAGTTAAACAACGACGGAACTACAACTGCCACGGTAGCAGAAATTCCGGTATCGTTAACACATAAAGTCAGGAATACAGATAACTACGCTGAGAATAAAGAATACCCGTATAGAAACTCGGGTGGGTCAACAGGGGTTCAGCTTGCATCGGTTGACAATAAAATTCCGGCGACAGTTACGAAAAACAATACAAGTATAGCTGCACCTAAATCAAATATAAATAATAACACCCAAGAGGAAGAAACAAATACTGAAAATAGTCACATGGAAGAAGATCAAACCAATCTTTCTCCGGTCAAGAAAATATATTTGAAAAAAGAAAGCGAATTGGCAGAAGAAGCAAATGCCTCTATTGACATCCATTCATCCGTAGAAGAATCGCATTCGAATAATAATAATTCAACCGGAAACAGTGTTACAAAAGAAAATTACAAGTCCAATAGTTCAAGGATTATTGGAACAGAAAACCAAACAGATAGAATTAATACAGGCACAGGAAACTATAACGAAAGGTCAGGTAGTAAGTTAAAAAATGACCAATATGCCATGAAAGAGAAAAATTCTAAAACCATGGATGCTTCGCTTTATAAAAATGCAGTTACTGTGAAACTAAAAAACATTTACTACGACCTGAACAAACACAACATCCGTCAGGAAGGACAGAAAGAACTCGATATAGCGGCAGATATTCTTGTCGCCAATCCTGATATGAAAATTGAATTTGCTTCCCATACCGATTGCAGGGAGACAGAAACGTATAACATGACTCTTTCCCTTAAGCGAGCAAAAGAAGCCGCCGCTTATTTGATACAAAATGGAATTCAGGCAGACAGGATAATCACTCATGGTTATGGAGAAACCCGTCTGGCTAACCATTGCGAATGTGAAGGAAAAAATGTAACCCATTGTACAGAAAAACAACATCAGGCCAATCGAAGAACAGAAATAAATTTATTATCCTTTAAATACAATTGATTAATTTGAATAAATAAGTGACGCTTAACAGAACACAATAAACGCAGGAACGGAGATCTAAAAAGTCTCCGTTTCTTTTTTTGTATAAACGGTGTCACTGAATTTTCTATCTTATTAATTTTAAGGCAATACTTGATTAAATCAAAAAAAGGAAACTTGGATTTAACCAATAAAAGTCTAAAATATTAGCATTTATCCCCTGTTGTTTCACCGGTTTTTTTAATCTATTTTAGGAGATAATTCCAAACATGTCTTAACTGTTTTTGTGAAATATTTAGCGGTAATATTTATTTATTTTTTAATTCTCTTTACCTCAAAGAAGGCAAATAGTCAGCTTACTGCTTCTTCCTTACGGCATTTTACAATTGAAAATGGATTACCCAGTAGCGAAATTTATGTTGTCATACAAGATAAAAAAGGCAACCTATGGTTTGGGACAGATCGAGGGCTCGTCCGATATGATGGTTACGATTTCAAAACATTCTCCTATCAGGACGGACTAACGGACAATACAGTTTTTAAATTACAGGAAGATTCGATTGGCAGGATTTGGATGCTTACTTTTTCAGGAAGATTATTTTATTTGGAAAACAGCACCGTACGTCCCTATAAGTACAATGATAAATTATTGGAAATATCGTCAAATAGAATGCCCAATTCTTTTTTTGTTGATCCGGGAAATAATATACACATTTCCTACCACAGCATTGGAATTTTTACTGTTAATGAAACAGGAATCATAACCTGGAGATTCAAAATCACTCCTAAAAATGGAATGTGTTATTTTATCGATGAAATAACACCTGACAATATTTTACTTAGCAATAAATATTTTAGCAACGGATCACCGGCCCTCCTAATACATTCTTACCAAAATAAAATTGACACTACAGAAATTTATTTAAAACCGGAAGATCGATTTTGTGCAGTCAGACTTTCAAAAGAAAAAATAATAATATCCATTAGCAATTACCTCTACGAAAAAACCGAAAAAGGACTTTTTCAAATAGACAAACTACCCGGCGTCGTCTATGCGCTGACTAAAATATCGCCTTCTGTATTTAATGTCTGTACCGCCAATGGCGTTTTTCAATTTGAAGAAAAAGAGGGATACAGAAATTCTACACTTTCGCTACAGGACAACAATGTAACAAACTACGTTCAAGACAATGAAAATGGTTCCTGGTACACAACTTTAAATAACGGCATTTTCTATTCAGCTGGATATGGCGTAAAAGCAATTAAATTCAATCCCGAACTCCTGAACAAACCATTAAGTATTGCCGGTGATCGAAATTCTACTATTTATATCGGATGCATGGATGGAACTTTGGTGAAATTAAAAAATGGACTTTATTCGAAGCTTTTCATTCCTGACAAACAAAAAGCGAACCAGCCGATTGCAAACTTGACGACTTTCGAAAATGATCCCAATATTTATTTGAGTCAGACACTTCCATGCATTTACAAAAATGAAAAATTCATTTTCTTTAATACAGATTTAAGCTGGTCAACGAAAACTGATTTTATAAAAAAAACAAACGGACAACTTTATGTTGCTGGAACAGTTTTCATTTTTCAACTTTCGAATAATTCTTTAATAAATTTTTTTACAACAAAATACAGAATTAATTGTCTGGCCGATTTAGGAAAAAACAAATTATTGCTGGGCACTAATAATGGCGCTCAAATTTTTGATGAAGTAAGTAAAGAAACAACTTCTTTCCACCCGGAATTAAACGGCATTCGAATAGACGACATACAATGGCTGAATAAGATGCCGGTTTTTGCTACCAAGGGGAAAGGCATAGTAATGATTGGTCATGATACCATAATACACATCGACGAAAAAAATGGCTTGTCGAGCAATCTTGTAAATAAAATTCTCGTAGATGGAAACGAAATATGGTGTGCCACAAATAAAGGAATCAGCCATATTCAATTACCTGAACCCGGAAATAAAGAAATTAAAGTAACTGCTATTCAAAGCAGCCATGGATTGCTTAGTGATGAAGTTAGCGACATCACCTTGCAAAATGACACCATTTATGCAACTTCAAATTCAGGCATTTCCTATTTCAATTCGAAAATTAATTTTACCAATACTACTCCACCGCCTATATACATCACAACGTTAAGCATAAACAATGTTGATACGGCTATTGTACCGAATATGATATTCAAACCCAATCAAAACAATATTAACATTGGATTTAATGGAATTTCCTTTAGAAGCAATCAAAAATTGAAGTACAGTTATCAACTTATAAATGGAAAAGATACGGTTTCATCCTTATCATATAACAGAAACATTGAATTTTTTTCACTGAAACCCGGTCAATATACATTTGCAGTTATTGCCATTAATAACTCAGGAATACCCAGTCACAAAGCAGCTTTTTTCGAATTTACCATATTGCCATATTGGTGGCAAACTTTCTGGTTTAAAGTTATTTTAGCATCCATTATTGCTTTAGGAATTTATCTGTTTTATTTAAACAAAGTACGTAAGCTAAAACACACATTTGAGATTGAGCGTAAACAAGCATCGCTTCAGCTTACTGCCATGCGTGCGCAAATGAATCCTCATTTTATTTTCAATGTCATGAATTCCATTCGCAATTACATGCAAAACCATGATACTAAGTCAGCCGAAAAATACCTGACCTCCTTCTCCCGATTGGTCAGATACACACTTGATAATTCAGAAGTCCATGAAGTTACTTTAGAGGAAGAATTAAATGCTATTCGGAATTATGTGGAATTGGAGAAACAACGTTTCGATAACGGTTTTGAATTTTCTATCATTTGTGAAGCAGGAATTGATCCGGGAGAAACAATGCTGCTTTCTATGCTGCTACAACCCTATGTAGAAAATTCTATTAAACATGGTATCAGCCGAATGAAGAATGGCGGCAAAATATTGATTGATATACGCTCCAATAAAAACTCCATCCTCATTGGTATAGAAGATAATGGAATCGGCAAAGATGAATCTTTACAATGGAATAAAGATCACCTGGAAAATCACACATCACATGGCACAATGATTAACAGCGAAAGAATAGCTGCTTACAATAAAGTTTTTAATAAAAACATTAAAGTTCGCACAATCAATCTAACAAATGGCAAAGGAAAAGCGAATGGGACTAGGGTGGAGATTGAGGTTTAGTTTGCTCAGGAATTTAAGCAGTTTGTAGCACTTAATGTTATTGTTTAATAAATTTAATTATTTTTTGATCAGACTCCGTTTCAAGTTTTGCTATGTACAATCCCGGATGTAGGGTTTCAGTATTTAAAGTGTTGGTATATTTACCAGTAGGTAAAAGTTTCGAGTTACTTACAACGATTAATTCCTTTCCTAAGCTATTAAACACCTTTAAAGAAACATTTGACTTTTCATAAATTTCAAACATTAAAGTTGTTTTTATATTTGCAGGGTTTGGTGAACAGGTAAAGTATCCGATAGAGGCTTTTGATTTAAAAGTATTTTCCTGTATGGATGCGCTATTTCTCCTTTTAAATGGAGCACATGAAGGAATGGAAACAGGTTCAATTGAGGCTAAAAAATCTCCTTCATATTTAACTTCAAATCCGGGGGACAAATTAATGTAATTGCCTGCAATGAAATTAACTTTAGAATCCGGCTCAATTGAAAATGGGCCGATTACGCTTCCAGTTGCCGGATCTACATTTTCTCCAGCTAAAATAAAATCTCCTGCCTTCCAGTTTAGGATTCTATCAGTCTCCGCTTTATTTTGAAAATAAAAGCTTTCATTTCTCTTTGAAACAGTACCACCGTTAAAAAGTAACTGATACCGATTAACATTAACCTGGTTCATAGACCAATTTTCGAATTCGATTTCAGATCCGGGGTTTATTTCAAAAGTGGCATCGAATATTTTAACACAAGGTTCTATTGTGAGTTTACTTCCACTTTGCAGATGATAGATTGAAGCAAAACGGTGATCTATATTTGAAGGGTCATAAGAAGAACTAACATGGAAATCTTTATAGAGATCTGTTACAACAGGAACATCCTGTTTGGCGGGATCGGTAAATGGTCCACCATTAAAAGGATCATTTGCAGCATCGTCAACTTCTTTAGCGAATGGATATCTGCCGCGAATAGTTTTAAAAGTATAGTTTGAGGGGAAACGCAAGTTACTTGCAGTAATATTAACTTCTGAGGGATTGTAAATAATTTTCTCTAAAGGATTTATCCATTCCAAGGTGATATTTTTATCAATTGTGTAAGTATGAACAGAAGGGTTTGGATACAAAAGACTCATAGTCGATTGTCCCTGATAATTCTCATAACCGGCCAACGTTGTGCCATCAAAATTTCTAACACTTGTACCGGCAGTTAAAGTATAATCTGCCAAAGGCAATCTATGCATTCCGCCATTTTGCAACGGGTTACAAAAAAAATCACCGTAATTTGCATTTTGGTTTGAGGATATGTAGGCACAATTATCATCAGATGCGGGATCAAAAGGAGTATAATTAATTGTACTACCTTCTAAATCGATAATTCCATCACATGAATAACCGGGTTGGGGATTTGAATAATTGCAGTTTGCAATAACATTTACATCATAATTGGCATTGGGAGAAGGTATTATTTCCGGACGAATTAATAAATCATGTTGAGAAATACCTAAAATGCTCGGCGTATTGCTTCGAAAAGGATATTCTCTCATTCTTCCCCGTGTTAAATCGATTATAAATGAAAATGAACTGATTACATCTCCTTCGATATCAGGACCACAATGTAGGTTTATAGTGTGCTTCAATACAGTATGAGGTAAGACTGAATGGCCTATTTCTGTCGCGCCTTGTTCACCGAATGAAGCTGATACTAAATTGTTATTATTTGTTTGATCACTTATGCAAATGAGGCCGGGCAATCTTTCAAATGGTTTTCTAATAATCATTTTGTTTACTAACTTATTTGAATAAAATGAGCTTGAAACAGGATATTCCCAATACGAAAAATTAATTGGATTTATATACGAATCATAAGGTAAAATCAAATCCCTATTGAATCCATAACATCCACCCACAGGATTGCCTGACGAAGGAAAAGCACATTCCACTGTAAAAGGAAATGATACACATTCAATTTGATATGATAATGCAAAATTGTCCAGATCAAACAGTTTATTTCCTAAAGGCCCTTCAATCAAGCCACTAGTTCCCCATGGATATCGATCGAGTATAATTTCGTATTCTCCACTGTAGGGTTGTACATTAGAAATTTTATTAAAGTTATATCCACTGCTAGGTTCAATCAAATTTGACACATTGCTGTTTTCATAATTTAAGTATGGATTTACAACATCTTGTCCAAAACCAAAAAACGAAAAACTCATAAGAAAAATCAAAATATATTTTTTCATAATAAAATTATTTTTTCATAAATCACTTCTTTACTATCAATGATTATCTTTAAAATCACAACACCTCTATAGTCAGGTATTGAAACTTCTATAGCATCACTATCATTTATAGTAAAGACCTTTTTTTGAACCAATTCATTCGATAAAGTTATTACACTAATTTCAACATTTCTCTGCAAATGTATATTCTTAAACTTTAACATAATTTTGTGATTAGAAGAAGGATTAGGATAAACCATTATCCCGTTTTCATTTTTATCGATTAATTCACTTAATGAGTTATTTGTTTCATTATATCTGGCAATATGGTATATACTCGCTCCATTCAACTGCGTAAAAAGCCCTGCCGCATATAATTCGTTTTTATATTCAATCAAATTTTTTATAGAACCTAAAACATCTGCTACTGAGTCAAACCCACTTCCATTGTATCGGCATAAATCCGGTGGGTTTGTAAAATATCCACAAAAATAAAGTCGGTCATTATACTTACAAACATCCAATACAGAATTCTGTCCTCCCGTTGGATTTCCAATACTGTGCCAGCTTTGATTATAATAAACTCCAATATAATTAGATGGATTAACCGGATTTGAAATAAACTCACCAACAGCGTATAAAGTGTCCTCTATGTTTTTTAATTTATATATTGTATTAAAATATCCATACGTGGAATCTTCGGAATTACCATCCCAACCAATAATACAACTGCCGGAAATGGTCGCATGATTAAATCCGCCTCCTACAATTAATTTACCATCATATTCAGTCATTGTTAACGCATACCCGATCAGATGTGTTAATGTTATCCATTTTGTTCCATTCCATTTCGCGAAACATCTAACAGTATCTGAGCCGGAATAAAAAAACATCCCGCAAGCATATAATTCTCCCTTATATACAATGATGTCAGAAACAGAATCATCAAAACCATCCCCGAGTGCCTCCCATGAAGTACCATTCCATTTGGCTATATTATTTACACGAGTTGAACCAATAAACTCGAATTTTCCTGCCACTACAATTTCGCCGTTAAATTTTAAGACACTGAATATAACGCCCGGCGATGAAAAAGCGGCATTATTTCCAAATGAATTCCAATTCGTTCCATCCCAAGTGGCAATACTGTTAATATTAATTCCGCCGGCGGTATTGAATAAGCCACCTACATATAAAAGATCCGATGTTGTGTCAACATATAAAGCATATATGCCGCTATTTGTCCCGGAATCTACATCGTTCCATTGAGAATAAAGTCGTTGGTTAATTGACAAAAGTGAAATAATAATTAACAGGAATTTCATTGTTTACTTTTTTCTTTACTATTCATTTCAAGCTTCATTTTCAATGCATCAATTTCTTTTTTTTGCTCCAATAAATATAATGTTAATTCTTCAATTTTAGCAAGTAGTTTAGCATCCATCTCTGCAAGGTCTAAACCATTTTTTACAACTTCTTCAGCGGAAGGTATTCCCGGTAAATGCTTGTGTTTTTGAATGTATTGCGCTAAATCGGATAGTTTTAATAATTTATAGTCGCTTTGGAAAACATAATCGGACCAGTTGTTTAATGCTACATCAACTTTTATAGACTCTGTTCTTATTCCGTCCCGTACAAATAATCTATAACTTCCTTGAGGAGTTACTTCTCCAATAGTTACTATACCACCGCCTTTACATAAACTAATATTTTGGGATGAATTGTCATTTATTTTTAATTCACCTGTACCATAACTGTTAATCTTTGAATTTCCATCGTGGCCTATATTTAAATAATTACCAGAAGATTGTAATGACGAAAATCTTGCAAATCCGTCGACATGAATTTTTTCCTGGGGTGCAATAATTCCAAACCCAAAACGCTGGTCACAGTTTAATACATCAAAAGCACCGGTGGGACCGGTTGTATTGGCACGATGCCACGGATTTGTTAAATGCCAATTACAAAGAGGGGAAACCGGTCCGGGATCAAAGGGGTCACCCGGAATTATTACTCCATCGTCATTGATGAGCATCATTCTTGTCGCACTTCCTGTCATTCCTGAAATCTTTACATCTCCGTTTTGTTTTAATCTCAACCTTTCAATATTATTGGTTCGTAACACAAAATCCTTATGATCCTTCGTCCCAATAAACTGCGAATCCGGTAAAACATTCGCATTCCCAAACATCGACCAATCATCCCTCTCCGGCGCTGCCAGACTTTTCGATGAACTTGCCGTACATCCATTCAAATCGGTTACTGTTACAAAATACGTTCCCGCTTGTTGGTTGGATATTGTTTGCGTGGTTGGTCCGGTTTCCCACAGATAGGATAGTGTTCCAACACCTCCCGTTGTATTGACGGTTATACTTCCATTCGAACAAGTGTTACAACTCAGGTTTTTTCCATTCGGATAAAGCGATGGAACCATGCTGCTGATTTTAAATAACGGGGGTTCTGTTAAAGTAATCTGCGCAGCAATCATTGCTCCTGCTGCATCCAGAACTAATACAGTATAGTTCCCTGCTTGAATACCCGAAAGATTTTGTGTTACGCGTCCA
>JANNBB010000067.1:0-11652 GCA_031385005.1 Bacteroidota bacterium | reverse complement strand
TCTAATCCCTTCTTTTTAAAACTTCTTTAATCCCTTCTTCGTTGCACAAAACCCCGGCTCTTGCCGTGGTAGTTTTGCATTTCTTACCTTCATGAATGAACTATTAAACTAAAGCATCATGAAAAAAAAGAACCCACTATTATTTCACGCGCATGTGAGCAGGTTGAAGGATTTAAAGCAGCATATGAAAAAATAGGTCGAGAGGTTGCTATCCGTAACCAAAGTAAAGGCACATTAACGTGCTATGCAACACAAGTTGCAAACGTCTGCTTGCATTTCGGCTGTGTCCCGGAACAAGTGACAACCGAGCAAATTCAAGAATATTTAGGACGGCTTGCCATCGCTGCCACTTCGCCATCACGTTCGGCATTTAAACATCTTGTCAATGGGCTTCGGTACTATTTTAAACTGATGGGATTGGGCCATCGTAACATTGAATTTCCATCCATCCGTTCCTCTCTAAAACTTCCGACAGTATTATCCAGACAAGAGTGTAAGTTGCTTTTCAGAGCACCACATTTGTTGAAACACAGACTGGCTTTGTGTTTTGTGTATTCTGCCGGACTTCGTGTTTCAGAGTTTTCAAACATGAAAATAAATGCTGTCGATTTTAACCGGATGATGATTCATGTACGGGCAGGAAAGGGACAAAAGGACAGGTATGTTCCTTTGTCAAAGCTTATAGCGGATGGTTTAAAAAAACACCTTTCAGAAGCACAACCCAAAACCTATTTATTTGAAGGGATGTATCCGGGAAAGCCTTATTCGGTAAGATCCTTACAATGGGTTTTACGAGATGCGGTAAACAAATCAGGAATTAAGAACGAAAATGTTTGTGTACACACGCTACGTCATAGTTATGCAACGCATCTGCTGGAAGACGGTGTAGATATTGTTACGATCAAAAACCTGCTTGGTCATTCCAATATTAAAACAACGATGATTTATTTGCATGTGAAGCAACCAACTCAAGGCAGTATTGCTCACAGCCCATTTGACACTCTTTACGCAAAGTTGTAATGCGTCCGCCAAATGAAGTGGCGCACATCATCGACAAATTTAATAGTTCCTACTACAAAGAATTTTCTCCAACGGGTTACATCCGTAAAACACTGGATGCATTATTAAATTGTCGTACCGCTTCCATGGGCGGTCATGTAGATGTGTGTTCCAATTGCAAGCATTCACGAATCAGTTACAACTCGTGCCGTAACCGGCATTGTCCCAAATGTCAGGCAACCAACCGCGAACGCTGGATCGAACATCACTCCTCCAAGCTGTTGGATGTGAAATACTTTCATGTGGTGTTCACTTTGCCACATGAGTTGAATGGGTTATGCATTCGTTATCCGCAGTTGATGTATACTCTTTTATTTGAAGCGGCATGGAAAACACTTGATGGATTTTCGAAAAACAAAAATCACCTGGGCGCAGAAACGGGAATGATTGCAATTTTACATACATGGGGTCAGCAGCTCATGCTGCATCCGCATATCCATTGCATTGTTCCCGGTGGCGGCATAGATGAACAAGGAAAATGGAAAAACACAAAAACCCGGGGGAAGTATCTATTTCCGATAAAAGAAATCAAGAAAGTGTATCGCGCAAAGTTTTTATCTGCTTTACGAAAGTTGGTAAAGCAAGAAAAAATAAATGATCAAGGAAAAAAGTTTATGAACGAATTGTATAAAAAAGAGTGGGTAGTGTATGCTAAGCCACCGTTCCAAAACAGTAAAGGAGTGATGGAATACATTGGCAGGTATTCACACAAAGTGGCCATCTCCAACCATAGACTAGTGACTATTACGGATCAAGAAGTTTCATTTTCTTACAAGGATTATCGAAGCAAAGCAAAAAAGAAAGTTATGACGATTCGGGGAGAAGAATTTCTTCGGCGATTTGTATTACACATATTACCAAAAGCTTTTGTAAAGATCAGGCACTTTGGAATATTTTCATCACGGGCAGTAAATCGACTGCATGCGACAAAGTGTCTCTTACTCGGTCAACCGATTACAAAAAGAGAAAAGCCGGCAAAGAAAAACTGGAAGCAGTTATGTAAAGATAAACTCAACTTTGATCCGGATTTGTGTCCGTGCTGTAAAAAAGGGAAAATGATCACTAAGGAGTTTTTGGAGAAACACAAACGAGGACCACCGGAAATTACGGCATGGAGTAATTTACAAATAGCAATTTAAGATACTCGTAAAGGGAGTTGAAAATGGTATGTATTAGACCGAAACAAATATCAAAATAATAATCAAATGAGTACTTTTTCGATGAAAATAATTTTTCAAATAAACAGTTTTTATGCTACTATTGTAATGGTAAGCAACAAATCAATACGCCTACCTTTCTAAAACTATTCAAATCTGCATTCAATTCCCATAGTAAGTCCACCCCACAGCCCGGGTTTCGTGCAACGACGACTTCATGTTCGGTCGAAAAGACCACATGAAGTCTTAAATGTTATCGGCTATTTCCAAACGACACTTCACAAATAGACAATTACAATGAATGAATTAGAACAACATCCTTTTGAACCCTTTATTCCTGACAACGCTTTGACATTAATTGTAGGAAGTTTTCCAGGAATGGAACAAGTAGCAAATAAACACAATTCTGAAGAATGGTTTTATAGTGCTGTTGACAATTTATTTTGGAAAACCATTTCAGAAGCATTTGAAACTGAACTAAAAACGAAAGCACAAAAAAAAGAATTTTTTACAAATAGAGGCATTGCCATTACAGACATTTTTACAAAAGTTAGAAGAAAAGAAAAAAGCAATCTTGATAAATATCTGACGGATTTAGAATACAACAAGGAAATAAAATCTATTATTGAGAAATCAAGAATTAGTAAACTTTTCTTCACAAGCAAATTTGTTGAAAAACACTTTTTAAAAGAGTTCCCTCAAATAACTTTTGGTATATGCCTGCCATCACCTTCTCAAGCTGCAAATATTCCTATCTCAAAGTCAGAAGACTATATAAATTTCAAATTAGAAAATCCCAATGGAAAGACACAAGCATTCCGAGTTTTTAAATACAGGCAACTACTTTCATGATACCAGATAACAAAACAAACTTTCTTTATTTAGCAGACACGTTACCAAAGAACTATTCAAACTTTTATCAACAGTTTGAGAAACTATTGCAAGAATGTAAAATCAACTTTCAATTATTACCACAAACCAAAGACGTTTGGGCAGTTGACTATATGCCAATACAAATTGCTCTCAATAAATTTGTTCGCTTTGTTTACAACCCTCAATATTTACAAACACAAAAACTAATTAAAACAATTTCTGATGTTGACGCAATATGTGAACAAATCGGAATAGAAACTATAAAATCAAACATTGTACTTGACGGAGGGAACGTAACACGAACAACCGATAAGGTTATAATGACTGACCGAATTTTCAAAGACAATCCAACTTATGAACGTAAAGAATTAATCAAAGAACTTATAAACTTCTTTAAAGTAGATAAGTTGTTTTTTGTTCCCGAACAGCCACATGACTTTACAGGACATTCAGACGGAATGGTTCGTTTCATTGACGAGCAAACGGTTATAATAAATGATTACGCAGAAGATAAAGAAGAATTTAGAAGAGCTTTTGAAATTGCGATTCATAACACAGGACTTGATTACATTAAGATTCCTTACAAAGCATACGACAATAAAAGTTACAACAACGCAAACGGAGATTACATAAACTATTTGCAAATGGAGAATACTATTATCATACCAACATTTGGAATTAAGGAAGACGATGGAGTTGTGAAACAATTTGAAGACATATTTAAAGGACAAGTAATTGCAACTATTGACGGAAATGAAATAGCGAATGACGGAGGAATACTGAACTGCATTACATGGAACATACAGATAGAAAGATAAAACAGCCGATAACATGGGTTTGGCAAAAGTGGGGCATTTGTACTAGGCTGAACATTTGTACTTTCTATTAGCTTTTGTACTAAATTTGAACTTTGGTACTTTCTAAACCCCACCTTCGCCAAGCCCAAAAACGTTATAGCCAATGCTAACAGACCGACAGTGCAACGAACAAACGACAGTGAAAAATGACAACAGCCAACGCTTCGGCAAAATCAAAAGAGGTGCAACGCAACCGCACAAGCCGACACACAGTTGCACCACATTTGATTTTGCCCCAACCGCACTCTGACAATGAAATTAAGAACGAAACAAATACATTTGTAAACTAAAAAAACGCAGAAATGGACATCGCAACAATAATCATTACCAGTTTGACCCTCATAGCAGTGGGAGTTGGACTATTTTTAAATCACAAGACAAATCAGAAGCTTATTGGACAGCTAAAAGACTTTGAAGAAAAAACAAATCAAAGTATTGCAGCCACAAGGGCTGCAATACTTGATAATATTAAAGAGCATAAAGAAGAAAACTCAAAGCAGCTTGACAATTCAACAAGCGAAATTATGAAGTCGGTAATTGACAAATCCGAACAATTAAACACCGCAGTAGCAGAAAGCATTGAAACTATCTGCAAGACAATAAACAACAATATACTTTCTCTTAAAACAGACCTAATCGAAACATTTGAAAATAAATCTACAAAGGCCAAAGAGGATATTCAAAATTCAAATACCAAACTTCAAAAGGAAACAGCCGACACAATCGAAGCAAAACTAAAAGGCTTTCAGTCAGAAATTCAAAACAAAATTGATACTTCTTCAAAAAACCAAGAAAAACAACAATTTGAAGCATTAGCAAATATGGACGACAAGTTTCAAAAAGTGATTAATGAAATAAAAAGCCCATTAGCTTTAGACTAACAAACTTGTATGGCAAATCACATCGAAAACTCCAAGCGAGTAATAAAGTATATAAAATATTTACGTGATGTTAGCCGTAAAATTGTTACAAGAAATGGTTTTGAAAAATGCTATTTCAACAAGCAATTCAAATACGCTAATCAAATTCCAAGGCATAAAGAAATAATTTCAAGTCTTGACGCAGAATATGAAATATACAATTGGTATTACGAGCAGGTAAAATCAAACCCTGACAAGAAATTATTTCTTGGGTTTGGTTTGCTGTGTGGAACAATAAAGAAAAAAGTTATTTCGGCTCCAATCATCTATATTCAATGCGACATTGATAAAACGGAAGACAACGAAATAATGGTTGATTTCCCAGATGGTGCAAATATAAACTATGACTTACTTGCTTCACTTTCTGAAAAGACAAACATAAATGATGATGATGTTTTTACGCCATCATCAAGCAATCAAACAACTTTACTTGAAAGATTAGAGGAGGAGATTATTAAATGCAACACATTTGATAAATTGGCTGAGTTTTCTCAATATGTTTTTAATCAATTGAAAATTGATTTTGAAGAATTTAAACAAATAGAAACGGTAAAAGAAACTATTGATTACAAAGCAGAAGTAAATAACCACTCAAGCAACAGAATAAACTCAATATTCAAAGGGAAGCTAAAATATTATGCAACAAATTTTTCCTTCATTTCAAATATTCCTGACCAACTATCAACTTACCAAGCCTTAGACACATTTGTTGAAAGCATTGAAAAAACAAACGATTTTAAAAACCCAGTTTTAGAAAAACTTTTAGTTAATGCCTTATCAGAAAAGCGAACGCAGATAAGTGTTTTAGAAGAAGAAAGAATAAACGATATTATCGAAAATGTAATTCCACTTTCATTGTCGGCTTCGCAAAAACAAGCTATTAAAAACGCTTGGCAAAACGAAATTTCATACATACAAGGTCCGCCAGGAACAGGAAAATCTCATACAATTTCTGCAATCATTCTATCGGCACTTGCGATGAATAAAAAAGTAATGGTTGTTTCTGCGAAACAACCAGCTTTAGAAGTTGTGAACCAAAAAATAAATCCTTTGCTTTCCGATGATGAAGGAATAAATGGTGTAATATATTTTGACAAGGATTCAAGAAGAAAGATAAGGGGTTACATCAGTAAAATATTAAACAGCACAAATTCTCAAAGGGCATTAAACCAACAATCTATTCATCTTCAAGAGAATATTTCAAAGTTGAAAACCAAAATTGGTTCAAAGCAAACTAATTACAAAAACTACCAAGAACAACTAATACAAAACCTTAAATACCAACAAGAATTTAAAGAAATAAACGACCAACTTGATACAGAAGTAAAAAGGTTTTCAAGCATCTTTGAAAAGATACCAAACAAGCTAAGTTTCCAAATTGTAAAGGATAAAGAGAAATACGAAACAGCTACCGAAATTGTAAAACGAATTTACAACAGCACTCAAAAAACATTTAGTTCAAACCTTTATTTAACTAAATATCAAAGGCACTTATTAGAAAAGTTTGATTTTCCCAAAGCGTGGTTTTCTAAATCAAGTTTCCCAACACTTAGCGAAAAGTATATTGACCTTAATTCGATTTACAGCGAAACCCAAATTGTAAGAGGTAAAATAATTCACGATGAAACGAGTTTAAGGGCTTTAATAAAAGAACTTGTAGGCGATTTAGCAGAACTAAAAAAGGAACTTATCAAATTACAGTTCAAACACAAACTAATTGAAACTCTTGTAACTGGTAATATCATTGACGATTTAGAGCAATTCGATAGGATGCTTCATTGGACAAATTCCAGAATGGTTTTACAAAGAATGAATGAAATTAACTTTTCAAACATCATTAAACTTTTTCCTTTTTGGACAGCAGAAATAAAAAATCTTGGGCAACTTTTCCCTCTTCAACCTGACTTGTTTGATTTAATAATCGTTGATGAAGCATCACAAGTAAACTTAGCAGAAATTCTACCAGTATTTTATAGAGGTAAAAATATTTGTATTGTTGGAGACCACAAACAATTAAGCCTAAAAGCAACTGGCTTAAGTTTCGGATTAACCGAAAGTTTTGATGAGAAAATATGGAATAAGTATAATGGAAATTACTTGCAATATGAAGGTGCGGTTGAAAAAAATCTTGTAGTTAAAAAGGCAAGTATTTTAGATTTTATTCAAAGCTCACATTACAAATTCAAAATTAGAGAGGTAATGTTAGAAGAACATTTTCGTTCCCTGCCCCAATTAGCCCGATACACAAGCAAAACATTTTACAAAGATGAAAACAATCCAAACAACACAGAAGGCAAGCTAAAAGTAATGACTGAAACTCCTGATAAATTGGCGTTGCAGTGTTTCAAAGCAATATTTGTAAACGGAAAAAGAGATACGGAAAACAACAACAAAGTTGTTATCAAAGAAGCAGAAAAAACCGTTGAACTCATCAAGTTTTTAACTGCAAACGACAAAGGGCAAAGTAATTTATTTGGTAACGAGTTTGACTTTCCAAAACACATCGACAAATCAAAACCGTTTACAATTGGTGTCATTTCAATTATTCGTGACCAATGTGAGTATATCAAGGAACGCATAATTGAAAACATATCAGAGGACATAAGAGAGAAATTTAAAATTATGACTGGAACACCTGAAGAGTTCCAAGGAAGTGAAAGGGATATCATAATTTTCTCATTATGCCTTGACGAAAATTGCCGTGGTGGGCACGGACATTTTCAAGACAAGCAAAGGTTTAATGTGGCAACAAGTAGAGCAAAATCATTTACTTATTTCCTCTATTCAAAGTTTCCGCAATCATTCGACAAAATATATCACTACCTTAATTCTTTGAATGGTGGCGTGGACTTTACAGACCAACCGACTGAAATAGAAATTAAAAAACTACCAAAATTCAAACCCGAAAACTTAGAATCCGATTTTGAAAGACAGGTGCATTACTGGTTAGACAATTATATTAACAAGAGAAACAGCAGTGCAAACAGTATTACCATTCACAACCAAATTGTAAGTTGCGGGCAGAAACGGCTTGACTTCGTTTTGTTCAATGAGGTAACAAAAAAATCGGCAGCAGTTGAAGTTGATGGAAACTATCATTTTCACACAGGCGGACTTCGACAAAACTACACGGACGAACATTTGGAACGAATGGAAATATTAGAACGTGCAGGATGGAAAATTATTAACACACCGTATTACAAGTGGTATAAAAACGGTTGGTTAAGCGAAACAACAGAACCAATATTTAAAGAAGAAATTGAAAGAATATACAAGGAACTTGACAGACATTTATTTGCGTAGAGCAAATACATTTGCAATCAAGATAGAAAGAAATTTATAAAAATGACCGATTCGGACTTACATATATTACTCAACGACCTTTGCAGCCAACCAAGAGAGCAGCAGTGGTTAGAGTTTAAGTTAAACAAAGGCAGTATTACCAATGAACAAATTGGTGAATACATAAGTGCTATGAGCAATGGAGCAACCATTGCCAACAAGCCTTTTGGTTATTTGGTGTGGGGTGTTGAAGATGAAACACTAATTGTTAAAGGAACTAATTTTACTTTTGAAAATGCCAAACAAGGGAATCAAGACTTAGAACTCTTCATCCGCAGTTATTTGCATCCGAAAATTAATTTTGAAATTTTTGAGTTTGACTACAATGAAAAACACATTGTTTTACTTCGCATTCCATCGGCAAAAGGTGAACCTACACATTTTCAGAAAAAGCCTTTTGTTAGAATTGGCAGTAACAAAACAGATTTAAGGAATCATCCAAACTACGTTCGTATAATTTACAACTCGCAGGAAGACTGGAGTGCTAAAATAATTGACCAAGCAAGTATAAGCGACTTAGATATTGATGCACTAAAAACAGCAAGAGAAAAATTTAAAGAAAAAAGTTCAAGGGCATCATTTTATAGTGAAATTGATAATTGGGACGAAGCTACTTTTTTAGACAAAGCAAAAATTACTATCAATGGTAAAATCACGAATACTGCTATTATTCTTTTAGGCAAAGAAGAAGCATCGCATTATTTGTTACCCGCTATTGCCGAAGTAACTTGGAAGTTAGAAACCGAAGAAAAGGCTTATGAGCATTTTGGAACACCTTTGCTATTGAACACTACTAAAGTGTTGCAAAATATCCGAAATGTAAAATACAAATTCTTCCCCGACAATGAATTGCTTTCGACCACAGTAAACAAATACGACACACGTTCTATTTTAGAGGCAATGCACAATTGCATTGCTCATCAAGATTATTCATTACACAGTCGAATATTGGTAACTGAAAAAATTGATAAATTGGTTTTTTCAAATGCTGGTAGCTTTTATGAAGGAAACCCCGATGAATATTCAGACGGAGAAAAAACACCTGAAAGATACCGTAACTATTGGCTTGCAAATGCGATGGTAAATTTAGGAATGATTGACCGTTTGGGTTATGGAATTCATACAATGTATTTGGCACAACGAAACCGATTTTTCCCTTTGCCAGACTACTTATTATCTGAACCACAGAAAGTGGTTTTGCAAATTTATGGACACGCTATTGATGAAAATTACTCTAAAATCCTTATTGAACGTAAGGACTTAACTTTATCTCAAGTAGTTTTACTGGACAGGGTTCAGAAAAAGTTAGCAATTACCGATGTTGCTGCAACTTCATTAAAAAAGGAAAAGTTAATTGAAGGACGTAAACCTAATTATTATGTAGCGGCTTCGGTTGCAGCTATTACAGACGACAAGGCTTCTTACATTAAAAATAAAGCCTTTGACAAATCATACTACAAGAAATTGGTAATTGAATTTTTGACCAAGTATAAACAAGCGACAAGAGCCGAACTTGACGACTTGCTTATGGAAAAATTATCTAATGTTCTTTCAGAAGACCAAAAGAGGACTAAAATTAGAAACTTACTTTACGATATGTCTAAAAAGGAAAACTTAATTGAAAATAGCAGCAAATCGACAGCAACACCAATTTGGGTATTACAGACCAAGACAAGTAAGATAGAGAAAGACAGAAATTAAGATAAGACAAGATAGTATTTAAAGGCATAAATTATTGAATTTCAACGTATACAGACAAATTTATTCAAGATAGACAAAGACAGAAAATGAAGACAGCCAACGCAATTTGCAAGCACATTTTATTTTTTGCAGACACACAATTCAACGCAGAAAAAAATAAAAAGAGCTTGCAACCCAACGCACTGGGACACTGCAAACTTGCAAGGACAGAGCTTCGACCGAACAGAAGCACTGGCTATAATAACTAAGGCTTCGTTTTGCGCGCAGCGCTCGAAATGAAGCCGATGTTGCACGAAACCTCCGGTAGTTTTTGCGGGCAGGAAATTTATCTATGGGGATTGCGATCAGTTTTTGTATTCTAAGCTAGGGTCATAAGAAAAAACTTGTATCGTGCAGAGGGCATTTATTTCATTTTTGGAATTTGATTGATTTTGGCAGCGCATATTTAGTATTCAACGCATCATTTTTTCGTGGTAAACTTTCAATGGGACAAGAGATATTCAGACAACTTATTCAGTCGTTTTTTTATTTTCTTTTTTTATTTGCATTTCAGGCCATTCACATAATCGAACCGGAGGCCCGCGCCGATCAAACAATTCAATAGTAATCATCGATTCAGTTTTACAGTTCGCACAAAGTTTCGGGTTGTGGAGTGATACTATTCGCGGATCCGCTTTCATTATCACTTGTTGTGGAATTTGTTCACGGATCACCGGCAGAGATGTTTTTTTGCTGGTGCTGCTCAATATTCCATAATGCCTGATTCTGACATATCTTTTGAGAAGGATATGCAGGGAAAACCTGCGGATGAACTCCATGTTGTCAAGTGTTAAATCATATTTCTGTCCTCCCTTTTTGTAATCTTTGCATAAAAATGTAATAGAGTTTTCATCGATGGTTTTTATTCGATGATTGCTGATGGCAATTTTATGCGTGTACCGTCCAAGATATTCGATCACACAATTGTTGTTTGCGAACGGACGCTTGGCATACACTACCCAGGGTTTCTTAAACAATTCATCCAACAGCTTTTTTTCCACATCAGGAATCCGTTCTTTGAGTGCCTGTACATATTTGGCCCTGAAGACAAGGCTCATCGCCTTAACAGGAAATAAATATTTTCCTTTTGTTTTTGCTGATTTCCATTTATTACTCACAGTTAATCCGCCACCGGGAACGATGCAATGCAGGTGTGGATGAAGCGTAAGTGCTTGTCCCCAGGTGTGCAGAACGCTGATCATACCCGTTAAAGCACCCAGATGTTTCGCGTCTTTTCCGAAAGTAAGAATGGTATTCCATGCTGCTTCGAATAAGGAATCATACACCGCTTTGGGTTGATGTATTGCCAGTTGATTGAGCAAATCGGGAAGTGTAAATACAACATGGAAATAGGGAACCGAAAGCAACTCTTCTTCACGCTGACGGATCCACTGTTCGCGCTCATTGCCCTGGCATTTGGGACAATGACGATTGCGACAGCTATTATAGCTGATGCGAATCGTACCGCAATTGGTACAGGCATCCACATGGCCACCCATAGCCGGAGTGCGGCAACGTTTTATAGCACCTAGTGTGCGAAGCTGCCAGGAATTTATTTGCGGATTGACTATTCCGGCGATACTGACCCACCCATTCCGGCCATGTTGACCCACCCCTTTTAGGGTGATTGGATTTGATGGTTCGAAGTTAAATTATTTTTTGTTTTGTTTTTTTCTTAATGATTCTCCTTTTAGTTCAAAACGA
>JANNBB010000060.1:0-56510 GCA_031385005.1 Bacteroidota bacterium | reverse complement strand
GATAAAATAAATACCGGTAGCAAGTGACCCGGTATTTATTTCCACATAGTTTCCGCTTTTTAGAAAAGAATAAGTTATTTGTTGTTGTTGACCGATGGAATTGAAAACATCTATTTTCTTCAACTGTTTTCCTTTGTCCTGAGTAATGTATAAAACATCGGTTGCAGGATTCGGAAAAATAGTAAAGGAAGCAACAGCAATCGGGAAAACCGGCAGTCCATTAGTAAGTGTATCGCACACCGATCCGCTATCCGCACCTAAATAATAATTCGGATAACTCGGAATCGTAAATGCATTAAGTACAGGCAAAACAATACAATGCTGACAGAAATCACAAGCCACACCTGCACTGTCGGGGTAGTTGATAACGTGCAGGTAGGGGGTGCTGTTGGAACAGGAGATGTAAATTTTTCCGTCGGGGGCTAATTGAGCTATATTAAATAAAGTCCCATTGCCTAGTGTATCATAAAATCCATCGTAAACACCAACGGTAATTCTGGATGAATCTATATTGCTTGACCATGTATCATACTGATAAAGGAATTCAAAAGTACACACATATAAAAATTGCCCGCTTGGTGAAAAAGCCACTCCTCCCCCGGTTGGAGTACTATCATTAATTTCTAAATGCAAAACATTATTAACGTTACCTGTACACCTGTCAAATTCAGCCAAATCGAGATCGTAAACTGCTTCATAAAATGCAAATCTGTTTCCTTGTTGATTAAATGTACTTTGACCATAATAAAAATCTCGCTGTGAAATTAAGCTTGAAGTTGTAGGCCCGGAAATACCAGATGGAGTATATAAAAACTCAATTATATCGGAACTATGAAATTTATGTACAATGATCCACCAATCCCTACCATTTGCATGCCTGCAAGCGGCAATACGACCGGGAACCATAGAATCAGTATAAAGAACTGTATTCTTATTTATCACTCCACCCAAACCATTATCTAAGGTCATTTCAATGATAGAATAATACAAATAAAGAGAAGCTCCGGTGTTAAAATAATCATCAATTGTATTGTGAAATAAAATGTACTGGCTCGGATTGGTTAATGAAGGAATAATCACATTGGCCTGAGGAATTGTTAAGCCATTATGAGAATGATTATTTGTAAAGACAGCGGGATTCAATCCATTTCCATTCATCATGGTATCGTCATTGGCATTGGCAACATAAATTCCATTGGTAGTGAATAATAAATTGCCAGAAGAGTCACTTGAAAAACTATTTGTTTCGCTTAAATTCATATGCCTTTGAACAGTGTACATGTTCAGACTACCGGAATTGAAATCGAGGTTGACAGCGCCAAAGCCGGGGTATTGGCAACAGGCATAACCCATTGGCCAAACCCCATCAATGCTTTGTGCATTTAGATTTTTGATAATTATTAATAAAATTAAATATATAATCTTTTTCAATTTGTTAATGAATTACTACTAATTTTATAACTCCTTCAATTGTTTTATCGGAGTTAATTAATGCGCAGAAATATATTCCATTTTGTAATTGGGAAATATCGATTTCTATTGTTTTTTGATTTGAATCGAGAGGGACTTCCATTACAGGTTTTCCGATTTCATCATTTACAATTAACAATCCCATGCTTTTAAGTTGATATGAAACATTAACAAAGGTACATGATGGATTTGGGAAAAGTGAAAAAGTCGAACTTGTATTTGGTTTCGATAGTTTCCAGATGTAGCCGTTTAAAGAACAATTAAGCTCATCTTCATAGCGAAGAGAAGAATCAATCAGTCTGGCTAAACTTCGAGCTTTATAAACCGCAGGACCTCCCGAGAGCGGACACTGTTGTGCAATACTGATTATTTGGGAAGCATAGGATGGAATTAAATGGAATTGTTTTTTTACTATTACATTTAAATAAAATTCGTTTACGGATTTTTCATTTTGTTCGTAAATTTCCTGACTATTGATTTGTGCATTTTCAGCTTGAAGAATGTCAGCTCCGGAGTTAATAGAGGTATTCAGATTAGCTATTGCCGCTTGTCGCATTAGCGAATATACCATTTTCAGCGAAAATAATGAAGCTTGCTAATCCAAAAAGTAAAAAGTGAATCGATCTATCAAAGATACATCACCTCTTTCACTGCCTTTATCACTCTCGTTGGATTCGGCAAATAAGCTTCAATCAATGTTGGAGCATAAGGTAAAGGCACATCGCCGCCCATGATGCGAAGGATGGGTGCGTCTAAATAATCGAAGGCATCTTTTTGAACTTTGAATGCGACTTCCGTTGCAATGGCAGCGAGTGGCCACGATTCTTCAACGATAACGAGACGATTGGTTTTTTTGACGGAGTTGATGATGGTTGCATAATCGATAGGCCTCACTGAGCGGAGGTCGATGACTTCTGCATTGATGTTGTCTTTCGCTAATTCCTCTGCTGCTTTGAGTGCTATCTTCATCATTTTTCCGAATGAAACAATCGTTACATCGGTTCCTGCTTTTTTAATGTCAGCAATGCCAATTGGGATTACATACTCTCCATCCGGAACATTTCCTTTATCGCCATACATCTGTTCGCTTTCCATGAAAATCACAGGATCATTATCGCGAATGGCAGATTTGAGAAGTCCTTTTGCATCGGCAGGATTACTAGGAACAACTACTTTCAGCCCGGGACAATTCGCATACCAGCTTTCAAATGCCTGTGAATGCTGAGAGCTCAACATTCCCGCTGAGGCAGTCGGCCCTCGAAAAACAATGGGTACAGAATATTGTCCGCCGCTCATGCTCATCATTTTTGCAGCGGAGTTGATGACCTGATCGATAGCCACCAGTGAAAAATTAAACGTCATGAATTCAATAATAGGTCTTAGTCCATTCATTGCCGCACCAACACCGATGCCTGCAAATCCCAATTCAGCAATCGGTGTATCGATTACACGTTTTGAACCAAACTCATCCAGCATACCCTGACTAACCTTATAAGCACCATTGTATTGTGCCACCTCTTCTCCCATCAAAAAAACACGCTCATCCTTGCGCATCTCCTCTGACATAGCTTCACGTAATGCTTCTCTGAATTGTAATTCTTTCATCTGTCCAAATCTTGTAAGTTCGCAAATTTAGAAAAAGCTTCTGTATTTCAATTTTTTGAAATGAAGAAGATGTTTCAGTCTTCCAGAACTTCTAAAGCCGACCTTAATTCATTCAAAGTGTGTTGATTTTTTTGATGTTCTGCCACTAAAATTCCCCGGGAATACCACTCTTTAGCTTTTCCCAAATCCGATAAAGCTTCACTGGTTTTGCCTGCCATATAATATCCGGCCAGGTAATCGGGTTCTTCGTTCAACAGGTTTTCTAGCAACACATTGGCCTGCTTTTGATCGTTTATTCCAATGTATTCCAAAGCCAATGCATATCTTAAAAAAGTATCAGAAGGATCTTCTGTCAGATATCTTTTTAAGATTTCTATTCTGGCTAATGCAGATGATTGCTTTTCCATGCGGAATGCGAAAATAGGGTTTTTAAATCAAGAGGAAGGGGGTTGGTGGAAGTGGTTGGGAATGTGGGGGGTAGGTGTGGTACGGCCGGTTCGATCGGTTCGACCGGTTCGACAAGCTCACCGGCCGAACCGGCGGAACCGCATGTTCACAACGGCGGGTGAGCCTGCCGAACCCACCGTTGTGCGCCCACCGAACCAAACCAACCGAACCGTCCAAACCGCATGTTCACATCGGTGGGTGAGCCTGCCGAACCCACCGTTGTGCGCCCACCGAACCAAACCAACCGAACCGTCCAAACCGCAGTTTCACAACGGCGGGTGAGCCTGCCGAACCCACCGTTGTGCGCCCATCGAACCTCCCATGGTGAGCCCGTCGAACCACAGTTATAAAATGTGTAATAAAACTACTTACTCTACTCACTATGACTTGTATTTTTAATTAATTTTCCGCCCATAATTAATTCTGATGAGAATACTCGTTTGCATTTCCAGTGTGCCTGATACTACTGCGAAAATAAATTTTTCCGGAGATAATAAAGAGTTTGTCGCGGCTGGAGTAACCTTTATACTTAATCCTTACGATGAAATCGCCCTTTCAAAAGCAGTTGATTTGGCTACTCAAAATAACGGCACCGTTACCGTAATTAACGTAGGTGATCCTTCTACCGAGGCCGTCATCCGAAAGGCGCTTGCTATTGGGGCGATTGACGCAGTTCGTGTGAATGCTTTACCAAGAGATTCCTATTTCGTCGCGAAGCAAATTGCTGATTATGTGAGTAAGAATCCTTTCGATATCATTCTTTGCGGACGAGAGTCGAGTGATTACAATGGTTCTGGAATGCCCGTGATGCTGGCTGAGATGCTGGGGATTCCTTGTATGTTATTCGCAAAGAGTCTGACCGTTAGCGGTACAACTGCAACTCTGGATTGTGAAATCGAAGGTGGAAAAGAAGTTGTCAGTGTTCCATTCCCTTTCATAGCAGGAGCAAGTGAAGGAATGGCGGAATGGAAGATTCCCAATATGCGCGGAATCATGTCAGCACGCACCAAGCCGCTTACGGTTTTAGAACCGGTGAGTGTAGACCAAAAAGTTAAACTTGTCTCTTATGACAAACCTGCTTCCAGAAGTTCCGTAAAGATGATTCTTGCTGAAGACGCGGGTAAGCTTTTTGAAATTCTTCGTGAAGAGAAAAAAATAATTTAACAATTTAGAAAAAAGAAATGTCAGTAGTAGTCTATATAGAAAATAACGAAGGAAAATTTAAAAAATCTTCTTTTGAAATCATCAGCTTTGCAGCGGCAGTAGCTAAAAAACTAAACCTTTCGTTAACGGCTTTATCCATTGGAAAAGTTTCTTCTGATGAATTGCAAAAGGCATCTGAATATGGTGCATCGAAGATTTTGAATGTTTCGGATGATAAGTTTACAACGATGAATGCTCAGGCCTATGCAAGTGTTATTGCAGAGGTATCTAAAAATGAACAGGCAAAAATCGTAGTGATGTCAGCAGGCTTTTCCGGAAAGTGTATAGCACCGCGGGTGGCTGTTAAGCTCGATGCAGGACTTGGCGAAAACGTTATTGAACTTCCGGCAATGGATGGAAGTTTCATCGTGAAAAAAGGTGCATTTTCAGGTAAGGCTTTCAGCTTTGTTGAAATCATATCGGATGTAAAAGTGATAAGTGTCCTTCCAAATTCATATAAAGTCATCTCCCAGCCAACACCCGCACAAGTGGTTCCATTTTCTCCAACACTTAATGAAAGGGATTTTACTGCAAAAGTTACAGAGACCATACGTGCCACTGACAAGGTTTCTTTACCCGATGCTGAACTGGTAGTTTCTGCAGGTAGGGGAATGAAAGGTCCCGAAAATTGGGGAATGATTGAAGAACTGGCCAATGTTTTGGGTGCGGCTACTGCATGCAGTAAACCTGTTTCTGATGCCGGCTGGAGACCACATTCGGAGCATGTCGGACAAACAGGAATTGCCATAAGTCCAAATCTTTATATTGCAGTTGGAATCAGCGGAGCGATTCAGCATCTTGCAGGTGTCAGTTCTTCAAAAGTTATTGTTGTCATCAATAAAGATCCGGAAGCGCCGTTTTTTAAAGCTGCGGATTATGGAATTGTTGGTGATGCTTTTGAAGTTATTCCGGAGCTCGTTAAAGCTGCCAAGTCGTTTAAAGCAACTCAAAATTAATTAACCCTCCTATCCGCAATTAAATTTATTTTTTTAATTTCGTAGAAAGCAAAGCGAAGCCGGAGAAATCTTTAGAATGAAAAAAATTAAACTAGAAATTATTGGCTTATCATACAGCCAGACCCAATCCGGCGCTTATGCTCTTGTTTTAGGGGAAGAGAAAGGTAAAAGAAGATTGCCAATCATCATCGGAGCTTTTGAAGCGCAGGCAATTGCCATCGAACTCGAAAACATGACACCTACCAGGCCGCTTACACACGACCTGTTTAAGAGTTTGGCTCAGTCATTCGATATAGAAGTCGAAGAAATAATAATTTTCAACCTCCTCGATGGCGTTTTCTATGCCAAACTTATTTGTAATAATGGCAACAAAAAAATGGAAATCGATGCACGAACAAGTGATGCAATAGCTGTCGCCGTCCGTTTCGGATGTCCTATTTATACCTATGAATTTATAATTTCCCAAGCCGGAATTGAAATCGACGAAAACGCTCCTTTAGAAAGCATCGAAGAACATGTTGAACGTCCACCGGTAACAAAACTATCAGAAAAAGAACTTGGCGGCGCAAGTACCGATGAACTCAAAGAAATGCTCAAACGAGCCATCGATGAAGAGGCCTATGAACGTGCCGGCAGAATTCGCGATGAGTTGAGTAAGCGAAAGACTAGTTAATTAACTAATTTTTCAGATATTCGTGCGAAACCCCGGACCACTCCGGCTAAAAAACTTCGTATGGATCGTTTTACAGGACTCATTGGCATTGCCCTAATTTTAGGAATTGCTTTTTTGCTTTCCAATAATAAAAAAAGAATAAGCATGCGGGTTGTATTGAGTGGACTCGCTTTGCAACTTGGATTGGCAATATTTATTCTCAAGACAAGTATTGGACAATCCATTTTTGGAACACTTGGTAATTGGGTCACGCGATTGCTCGATTTCTCTAATAAGGGTGCGGAGTTTGTTTTTGGTTTTCTCGTGAGTAATGCAACTCTTGATAGGGTATTCGGACCGGGCAACAGTTTTATTTTCATGTTTCGGATTATGCCGACAATTATTTTTGTAGCTGTACTGGTGAGCATTGCTTATCACATTGGTTTGATGCAACGCATCGTTGCTTTCTTCGCGAAAATCATGTTGAAAATTATGGATGTAAGCGGAGCGGAGGCTTTGTCGAATGTTGCCAGCGCTTTTGTTGGTCAGGTAGAGGCACAGATCATGATCAAGCCCTATATCAGCAGTATGACGATGTCGGAAATTCTTGCATCTATGGCGGGAAGTATGGCTTGCATTGCAGGAGGTGTAATGGCTGTTTATATTTCTATGGGAGTACCTGCGCATTTGCTGATTGCCGCTAGTGTGATGGCCGCTCCTGCAGCTTTGGTGATTTCGAAAATTGTTATTCCCGAAACACAACAGTCAACTACCAAAGGAAATGTAAAGTTGGAAGTCAGAAAAACATATAGCAATTTGATGGACGCCATTTCTCATGGTGCAGGTGATGGACTAAAAGTATCGTTAAATGTTATTGCCATGTTGATAGGTGTCATTGCCTTGATTGCCTTGATTGATGCCGTACTTGGAAAAATGGGAATGTTTGTTTCCAATGCCTCGGGTTATGCCAGTTTCCTTGGAATAAATTTACAGAGTCTGAGTCTGAAAGAAATTCTAGCCAGCATCTTTTCTGTTTTCGCCTATGCAATGGGAATACCCGGAAAAGATGTGCACGTTGCCGGTCAGTTGCTGGGAACAAAACTTGCAGTCAATGAATTTGTAGCGTATTCTGACCTCAGCGGATTAATTAAAAATAATGTATTGAGTCAAAAGACTTTGACGATCGTTTCGATTGCGCTATGCGGCTTTGCTAATTTCAGTTCGATAGCAATTCAGGTAGGTGGTATTGGAGAACTTGCGCCTGACAGGCGTTCGGATCTGGCGAAGTTGGGATTCAAAGCATTAATTTGCGGCACACTGGCTTCCTATCTTTCTGCTACTGTTGCGGGAATATTACTCGGATAATTAACTTTGCATTCTATTCATGAAACAATACCTCGAACTCTTATCCTTTGTAATGGAAAACGGCGTGACTAAAAGCGACCGTACAGGAACAGGCACGAAGAGTGTGTTTGGCTACCAAATGCATTTCGATTTGCAGAAGGGCTTTCCATTGCTAACCACCAAAAAACTTCATACACGTTCTATTTTTCATGAATTGTTATGGTTCATCAGAGGTGAAACAAATATCCGTTATCTGAAAGAAAATGGTGTTTCGATCTGGGATGAATGGGCGGATGCAAATGGAGAATTGGGTCCTGTTTACGGCTCACAATGGCGGGCATGGAAAACTCCGGATGGTAAATCGATTGATCAGTTAAGTAACGTAATCAATGAGATAAAAAAGAATCCGGATTCAAGACGGCTAATTGTAAGCGCCTGGAATGTCGGTGAGATTGATAAAATGAAATTACCGCCTTGTCATGCTTTTTTTCAATTCTATGTAGCAGACGGAAAATTGTCGTGCCAGTTGTATCAGCGAAGTGCTGATATATTCTTGGGCGTCCCTTTTAATATTGCAAGTTATGCAGCTTTTACGATGATGGTTGCACAGGTATGCGGACTCCAACCCGGAACCTTTGTGCATACGCTTGGTGATGCACATATTTACAGCAATCATTTCGAGCAGGTCAACTTGCAGCTGACGAGAAGTCCTCGTCCATTGCCTCAGCTCAGCTTGAATCCTGATGTAAAAGATATTTTTAGTTTTCGAATTGAAGATCTAGTGATTGAAAACTATGATCCGCATCCACACATTAAAGGCGCAGTTGCCATCTGATCTGCTATGAAGCGTTCAATCATCGTTGCGATGTCTGAAAACAATGTTGTTGGAAAAGACAACGGACTTCCCTGGAAACTTTCTGCCGATCTGAAACGACTGAAAGAAATTACCATGGGTCACCACATAATAATGGGAAGAAAAACATGGGAAAGTTTGGGCAGACCATTACCGGGGAGAATAAACGTAGTCATCACCAATCAAAAAGATTATAAAGCAGAAGGAGGCGTAGTCGTCAACTCTCTTGAAGAAGCACTTACGATTTCAACCGGCGATACGGAGATTTTTATTTTCGGTGGAGCGGAAATTTTCAAGAAAGCGTTGCCGCTGGTTAGTAAGATTTATCTAACCCGAGTGCATGCGAAAATAAAAGGAGATGCTTTTTTTCCAGAGCTCAATTTATTCGAATGGAAAGAGACAGCGCGTCAAGAACATCGTGCGGATGAAAAGAATCAGTACGATTATTCTTTTATCACCCTCGAGAGAAAAGGTGTTTAAGATATTTTTTACTGCAACAAAAAATCTTACTTGATAATCGGAGTTGCGGCAGAATTTACCACATCATTATTTACCGGTGCACTGATCTCACTTTGAGGAGCCATTGGTGTTGTATGTGGTGTTGGCTTCTGAAGCATTGGGGCAATTACAAGAGACACGATTGCGGTAAGTTTAATGAGGATGTTCATAGAAGGACCGGAAGTGTCTTTGAAAGGATCACCGACAGTATCTCCGGTAACAGCAGCCTTGTGCGGCTCACTGCCTTTGTAATACATTTGTCCGTTTATCTCCACCCCTTTTTCAAAACTCTTTTTAGCATTGTCCCAGGCGCCACCGGCATTACTTTGGAAAATAGCCATCAACACACCGGAAACTGCGACACCGGCCATTACGGAAGCAAGAACTTGAGCACCATCGGCACCAAATCCGAAACCGATAATGATAGGGGTAGAGATTGCGAGGATTCCGGGGAGTAACATTAAACGCAGCGCGGCAGAGGTAGAAATTTGAATACACTTATCGTAGTCAGGTTCTACACCTTCTTTTCCTTCGAGTAGTCCTTTGATTTCTTTAAACTGACGTCTTACTTCAACGACCATAGCATTGGCGGCTTGTCCGACAGCGCGCATGGCTAAAGCAGAGAAAAGAAACGGCACCATTCCGCCGATGAATAATCCGGCTAAAACTTTCGCATTGGAGATATCGATTACTTCTAATCCGGTGATTTCTTTGAAGGCAGCGAAAAGAGCAAGTGAAGTAAGAGCAGCGGAAGCGATTGCAAAACCTTTTCCGATTGCGGCTGTTGTATTTCCAACTGTGTCGAGAATATCTGTTTTCTCGCGAACTTCTTTAGGAAGGTGACTCATTTCAGCAATTCCACCGGCATTATCGGCAATGGGACCGAAAGCGTCGATTGCGAGCTGAATACCTGTAGTTGCCATCATTCCGGAAGCGGCGATTGCGACACCATAAATTCCCGCAACACTGAAAGAAAGAATGATACCACCTGAAAGAACGATGATGGGAAGAGCAGTACTGATCATTCCTACACTTAAACCGCTGATGATATTGGTAGCAGCACCGGAGATAGACTGACGAGCAATTGTATTAACGGGATTTTTACCGATGGAGCAATAGTATTCAGTAATAACACTCATCAGTGCACCAACAACAAGACCGATAACAACTGTGTAAAATACATTGATGTTGTTGAATGTTTCACCTTTGATTTCGAATTGGGATGGTATCATTGCTTTGATAGCAAAGTAAGATGCGGCAGCAGTGAAAACAATGGCACCCCAGTTTCCTCTGTTTAAAGCTGCTTGAGGATTTCCATTTTCTTTGATGCGAACAAACCAAGTACCGACAACAGAGAATACGAGTCCGATGATTGCGATAACAAGCGGTAAAAGAACAGCGGACATTCCGCTGTATTGATCGGGGTTATCCGATTTCATGGTAACGGTTGCGCCTAATACCATGGTGGCAAGAATAGTACTTACGTAAGAACCGAAAAGATCGGCACCCATTCCTGCGACATCACCAACGTTATCACCTACGTTATCGGCGATAACGGCAGGGTTGCGCGGATCATCTTCAGGAATACCCGCTTCGACTTTTCCTACGAGATCAGCACCTACATCAGCAGCTTTGGTAAATATACCGCCACCAACACGAGCGAATAAAGCAATACTTTCTGCACCGAGGGAAAATCCGGTTAGGATTTCCAATACTCTTTTCAAAGGAGCGCCTAATTGTAAGTCGGAATTGTAAAGGTGTTGGAAGAGAATAAATAATAAACTTAAACCAAGAATTCCGAGAGCGGCAACGCTAATACCCATTACTGAACCACCCGAGAAAGAAATGCTTAATGCTTTAGAAAGACTTGTACGTGCTGCATTCGTGGTACGAACGTTTGCTTTAGTGGCAACGCGCATACCCAGATATCCTGCAAGAGCGGATAAAAAAGCTCCTACAACAAAAGCGAGTACGATTAGTTGAGAAGAATTCACGGGGTCGGCTGAGATAGCCAGAAAGGCGCCAACAATAACAACGAATATGGCGAGGATTTTATATTCAGCTTTGAGAAAAGACATGGCGCCGGTAGCAATAAATCCTGCAATTTGTTTCATGCGGTCCGTACCTGCATCTTCTTTGGAAATTCGCACAGTAAGAATCGCTGAATAAATGAGCGCTAAAACTGCTATTGCCGGGATGAGAAATAAAATCGTATCCATAAAACGTTTTTTTGTCTTTGTTATCTATTTTTAAGGGGTTGCAAAGGTAAACGAATACTGTAAAAAACCAAACGAGCTTCTACGGCAAATTTATTTCGAAATACTTGTTTAAAAACAAGTTATTTAATGAATCAGGAAAATGTAATTGCCTTGATGTCCAACACTTTTAATAAAATGATATTGGAAATCAGATGAATTAATTCGTTGAAAAAAAACCTTTTCTGTCAATCGCCCTACATTCATATAGTTAGTGTATCAAATTATTTATTAAGCAATTAGCTGCTTTTTATATTCGCGAGAAAACCCTACCTTCGCGGCCGCTATAAAATTAGCGTATCATAAAAGCATGCAAATCAGAAATATTGCAATTATTGCCCACGTCGATCACGGAAAGACAACATTAGTAGACAAAATGCTTCACCAGGCCAAGTTGTTTCGTGATAATCAGCATACCGATGAACTTATTCTTGATAATAACGACTTAGAAAGAGAACGTGGAATTACGATTGTAGCGAAGAATGTGTCTATTCGATATAAAGGTGTAAAAATCAATATCATCGATACTCCGGGTCACGCCGATTTTGGAGGTGAGGTGGAAAGAGTATTGACTATGGCAGATGGCGTTTTATTGCTCGTTGATGCATTTGAAGGAGCGATGCCGCAAACTCGTTTTGTTACTCAAAAAGCACTTAACCTTGGCTTAAAACCGATTGTAGTCATAAATAAAGTTGACAAAGAGAATTGTCGTCCCGATGAAGTTCACGAGCAAATTTTTGATTTGTTTTTCAACCTGGGAGCAACGGAAGAACAGTTGAATTTTCCAACCCTTTATGGTTCGTCTAAGCAGGGCTGGATGACGACAGACTGGAGAAAACCCACCGAAGATATTACGGCATTATTGGATGCGATTATTGAATATATTCCTCCGGCACCTGTTCATCTTGGAACGCCGCAGATGTTAATCACTTCATTAGATTATTCGAGTTTTGTCGGACGTATTGCAATTGGCAGAGTATTCAGAGGCACTATGCGTGAAAGCATGCCGGTTTCTTTGATGAAGCGTGATGGTACTATATTAAAAGCAAGAGTAAAAGAAGTACATAGTTTTGAAGGATTAGGAAGAAGCAAACAGGAGTTTGTCAATGCCGGAGATATTTGTGCAATCGTTGGACTTGAAAATTTCGATATCGGTGATACGATTGCAGATTTCGAATCTCCAGAGGCATTACCTACGATAGATGTTGATGAGCCGACAATGAGTATGCTCTTTACAATTAATACATCACCGTTTTTTGGTAAAGAAGGAAAGTTTGTAACCTCCCGCCATTTGCGTGATCGTTTATATAAAGAAATTGAAAAAAATCTTGCCCTTCGTGTAGAAGATACCAATTCGCCGGATACTTATAATGTTTATGGAAGAGGAGTATTGCATCTTTCTATTTTGATTGAGACTATGCGTCGTGAAGGGTATGAATTACAGGTGGGCCAGCCGCAGGTTATTGTAAAGGAAATTGATGGAATGAAGTGTGAGCCAATTGAAATGCTCACAGTAAATGTGCCTGAACAATTCTCCGGTGCCGTTATCGATCAGGTCACACAACGTAAAGGGGAATTATTGATTATGGAACCGAAAGGCGACATTCTTCATTTAGAGTTCAGTATTCCGGCGCGTGGAGTAATTGGTTTAAGAAACAATTTACTTACTGCAACGCAAGGAGAAGCGGTAATTGCGCACAGATTTAAAGCTTATGAGCCATGGAAAGGCGAATTACCAAGCAGAATTAATGGTGTGCTTTTATCTATGGATAAAGGTAAATCGACGGCATATTCTATAGATAAATTGCAGGACAGAGGCCGGTTTTTTGTTGAGCCGGGAGAAGAGATATACAACGGTCAGGTTATAGGCGAAAGTATTCGTCCGGGTGATTTGGTTATTAATATAACCCGTGCAAAACAGCTTACAAACATGCGTGCATCAGGAAGTGATGATAACGTTAGAATTACACCAAAAATTAATTTCTCACTGGAAGAAGCCATGGAATACATCGAGAAAGATGAATATTTAGAGGTAACGCCAAAATCGATCCGAATGAGAAAAATTATTTTGGATGAAAACGAGCGTAAAAGGGCATCAAAAAATAATTAATTTCCTTTCAAAATACATAAATTTATTGCAATATTGCGAACGAATAAACTAAAAACTAATCTTAAAGATTTACACTCTACTCCCATGAATAAGCTTAAAATCTTATCGTATTTAATTCTTGTTGTATTTATAGCAGGATGTAACGGACTTGGAAAAATGTCCAAAAAATATTCGCTGGTAAAACACGAAGTAACTCCTAATCCCCTTGAACTTCACGGAGATTCGGTTGCTATCAATGTTAAAGGAACTTATCCTCCAAAATACTTTGCGAAGAAAGTTGATGTTGCTGTAACGCCAATGATTAAATCATCAACTGCTGAACACAACTTTAAAACGATTACAAACGTAGGTGAAAAATCAACTACAACAGGTAATAACAAAATTAATTCTAAAGCCGGCGGCAGTTTTACCTTTTCGGATAAAATCGCTTACACACCGGATATGAAGGCAGCCGATGTAATGGCTAAATCTGTTGGAACAAAAGGTAAAACAACAAAGGACCTGGGTTCTGTAAAAATTGCAGACGGTACAATTGTTACACCTCTTCTTGTTGCACAGGATGAAAAAGTAATTCCTGCAAAAGATAACTTCCAGCGAATTACTCCTGCTGTTCACCAGGGAACAATATTTTATCTGATCAATACATCCAATGTAAATTCAGGATTTAAAGTTAAGCAGTGTAACATTTCAAACAAAGCTGAATTCGCAATGCTTGACAGTGCTGTTAAAGCTTTAAACGTTGCTCCATACAGTTTAAAAAGCGTGAGCATTATGGGTTATGCTTCTCCGGATGGTACAGAAAGTATTAACGCCGGTCTTGCAGATAACCGTTCTAAATCTTCCGCAAAATACCTTGCCGGTCAAATCACAAATTTTCTCCGTAAGCAAACAAAGTCGAAAGTGACTGTTAAGCCGGATAGCTCTATGTTTACATTGAGCGCAACCAATGAAGATTGGGCCGGATTCCAGACATTGATGCAGCAATCAGATATGTCTCAAAAAGACATGATCCTACGTATAGTTGCATCCAACTCTGATGCTGAAGCTCGTGAAGCTGAAATCAAGAAAATGGGAAAAGCATACACAGAAGTTGCTGAGGGTGTTCTACCAAAACTTCGTCGTTCTGCAATTACTTTAAATGGCGAGAAAATCGGTCGTTCTGACGAGCAGATTTCTGCCCTTGCTAAATCAAATCCTGATTCTTTAAACGTTGAAGAAATTCTTTATGCTGCAACTTTAACTACTTCAAATAGTGAGAAACTTGCTATCTACCAATCAGCTGAGCGTATTTATCCGCAAGACTGGCGTACTTCTAACAACGTTGGTAGCATGATGTTCATGAATGGTGATGTAGATGGCGCAATGACACAATTCAATAAAGCAGATCAGTTAAGCGCAAGCAACCCTGTTGTTAAAAACAACATAGGCGCATGTTACAGCAGAAAAGGCGATCGTAAGAATGCAGCTTCCAGTTATGCAGCAGCTTCAGGAGCTGGTTCAGAAGTAAATGAAAACATGGGTATTCTTGCAATCCGTGATGGAAATTATTCTTCTGCAGTTAGTAATTACAGCAATGTAAATTCATACAACGCTGCTCTTGCCAAATTATTAGCCGGAGATAAAGAAGGTGCAATGAGCACGCTCGATGCTTCACCGGATAAAGATTCTGCAAAAGGTTATTACCTAAAGGCAATCATTTCTGCCCGTAAAGGTGATGCAAGTGGCGTATTAAGCAGCTTAACCAATTCTATACAGAAAGATGCTTCCATGAAAGCAATGGCCGCAGAAGACCGTGAATTCATTAAGTGGTTCAACGATTCTTCTTTCCAGGCGCTTGTTAAGTAATCGAACGTATTAAAAATATAATCCCCGGAATTGAAAAATTCCGGGGATTTTTTTTGATTTAATTTCTTACGTTTTTTTTAGGATAATCATTTTAATTTAAATTTTTAAAACGGAAATCTGAGTTTTTATTGATTCCTTTTTTTCGGAAGAAACAGGAAGCTTAGTCAATCCTTTATTAATTCCCGTTATTGTCGCAGGTAAGTTAGGTGTTATTAGTTGTAGGATTTTGTGATCATCTCTATGATCATCTAAAACGATTCCGAATTTATCAGCAAGAAATTCCATTTCACGGAAATACAAAGAAAGTTTTGTCAATTCAGGATGTTTCTCGATAAATAACCTCATAGAAATATATTTTTTTCAGTTAAATAAAAACTAAAAATGATTAAAAAATAATTAGGACAAAACAATTAACAAGTTGACTCATGTGAATACTAATACAAAAGTAGTCGTTGTAACAATATTCAAATTATTATTTCAAAGTAAAGGAAAAAGAATAAGAAAGTAAAATTATTTTACTTCCTGCTCATTAAAAACGTATTGGATCAGATTTGCGCCCATTTTAAGCGCTTTTTGATGCGATTCAGGAGAATCCTTATGCACTTCATAGTCTTCCCATCCATCACCTAAATCACACTCAAACGAATAAAAACAAACCAGGCGACCTTCGAAAATTAATCCAAAACCTTGAGCAGGTTTATTATCATGCTCGTGAATTTTTGGCAACCCATTAGGGAAATCATACTTCTGATGATAAATCGGATAATTGAATGGTAACTCTATCAATTCCAATTCAGGAAAAATTTTTTTTAATTGAGGCCTTACATATGGATCAAGTCCGTAATTATCGTCAATGTGAAGAAATCCACCTGCAGTTAAATATTTTCTCAGATTCTCAGCTTCTGAAGTTGAAAGTACCCAGTTACCATGTCCTGTCATGTGAATAAAAGGATAGTTAAAAATCTCCGGACTCGAAGCTTCGACTATTGCCTGTTCCGGATTAATATTAGTTCCTAAATTTTCATTGCAGAACTTTATCAGATTCGGCAAAGAGGTTTCCAGATTCGCATACCAATCTCCTCCGCCATTGTATTTAAGAATTGCTATTTTAAAGGAAGGTTCCGTTGCGATAACCTGCTGACAGAATAAGGCAGCTATTAGGAATAGTTTTTTCATTTTATCAAAAATACGATTTTGATTTTAAACGCTTATAAATTGATAAAATTATAAATGGTGCAAACAGAAATGGCGGCTGTTTCTGTTCGCAATCTTGATTCACCTAAAGTAGTCAATTGAAAATCGTTTGATACGGCAAGATGAATCTCGCTTTCATTAAAATCCCCTTCCGGGCCGATCAATACAATTAGGGAATTTCCTTTTTGGTAATTCTTATGTAACGTGGAGGTGAAAGGAGCACTTGTTGCGCAAATGATTTTTGTGCAGTTTTGTTGTTGTGTTACGAATTCTTTAAAGCCGGTCAAAGGATGTAATACCGGGGCATAAGGTTTGAGCGATTGTTTCATTGCAGCAATCATTACCTTTTGCATTCTTTCCTCCTTGATTATTTTTCGCTCCGAGTGTGCGCAGTTTAAAAAAGTAATTTCTTCTATACCGCTTTCAGTAGCTTTTTCAACAAACCATTCAGTACGATCAATGTTTTTAGTAGGAGCAATTGCAATGTGCAATTGATAGGGCCGCTTCTTGAATAATTTTTTTTCCAGAACTTCCAAAACAGCTTGTCTTTTGTCGACTCTCGTTAATGCTGAAAGATAAATAGTACCCAACCCATCAGTTACCTGTACTTTTTCTCCGGACTTAAAACGCTTTACTTTTACGAGATGGTTTGTTTCATCCTCATCTAATAAAATCTGATTACCGAGTATGTTATTGCTGTAGTAAAATTCCATTGGTCACCAAAAATTAATTACACTTTGTGAATAAACCATCCACGAAATCAATTGAATGAATACATGATTTCAAAATAGGAATTAACAAATCAAGGATAATAGAATGCTAAACTAGAAAAAAACAGAAAGGGAAATTTCTTTGCTGTTTTGAATCTATGCATTTACGGCAACCTTGGGAGAAGCATTAAGAATCTCTTCATTGGCAAATTCCGCATACTGTCCGAAGTTTTGAATAAAAGAAGCGGCAAGGGTATTGATTTTAGCGTCAAACTCGTTTTTGTCAGACCATGTGTTGCGTGGATTCAAAATATCTGCAGGCACACCCGGACAGCTTTTAGGAATTGCTAAACCGAATACGGGAGTTTTTTCATATTCAACTTTATCCAGATCGCCGTTTAGTGCAGCAGTGATAATCGCTCTTGTAAAAGAGAGTTTGATACGTGCGCCGACGCCATAGGATCCACCGGACCAGCCCGTGTTTATGAGCCAGACGTTGACTTTATTTTTTTTCAGTTTATCACCTAACAACTCTGCATATTTCGTGGGATGAAGTGGAAGGAATGCCTTTCCAAAGCAAGCGGAAAATGTTGTTGTAGGTTCAGTGATTCCAACTTCAGTACCGGCGACTTTTGCAGTATAGCCGGAAATGAAATGATACATGGCCTGACCCGGATCGAGTTTCGAAATAGGAGGTAAGACACCAAATGCATCACAAGTCAGAAAAAAGATATTGTTTGGAGTTCCTGCTATCGAAGGTTCTACTGCATTGTCGATGTGATAAATCGGATAGGCAGCGCGTGTATTTTCGGTTTTACTGATATTGTCGTAATCAACAGTAGTAGTGCCTTCATAAAACTCTGTATTTTCTACCAGTGCACCAAAACGGATAGCATCAAAAATCTGTGGTTCTTTTTCTTTGGTGAGATTCACACACTTTGCGTAGCAACCTCCTTCGAAATTGAAAATAGTTTTTTCAGACCATCCATGTTCATCGTCTCCTACCAGTCCGCGATTCGGATCAGCACTAAGAGTTGTTTTTCCTGTTCCGGATAATCCGAAGAATATAGCGGTGTCTTTATTCTTTCCAATGTTTGCAGAACAATGCATGGAAAGTACATTTTTATCGTGCGGGAGTACATAATTCAACACGGAGAAAATTCCCTTTTTAATTTCACCTGTATAAGCTGTGCCGCCAATCAGAATAATTTTCTTTTTGAAATTGAGAACAGCGAAATTGGTTTGACGGGTTCCGTCTGTTGCAGGGTCTGCATGAAATCCGGGAACTGCAATAATGTTCCAGTCTGCTTTAGTAGTTTTTAATATTTCTTCTTTTGTTGGACGTAAAAAAAGATTGTAAGCGAAAAGGTTTTGCCATGGAGTCTCTGTAACTACACGAACATTTAACCGGTAATTCGGATCCGCACAGGCGTAAGAATCTCTTACGTAAATTGTTTTTCCCTGCAGATATGAAGTTATTTTATCGTATAGACGATCAAACTTCTCAGGGGTAAATTTTATATTGATATCTCCCCACCAAACCGATTTTTCAGTTACGTCATCACATACAATAAATTTATCTTTCGGAGAGCGGCCGGTAAATTTTCCTGTGTCTACAGCAAGTGCTCCTTCGTTTGTCAAAACACCTTCGCCTCTGATTATCGTTTCTTCCACTAACTCTGCCGGAGTTAAATTCCAATAAGCATCTTCAATGTGCTTAATTCCTAAATCAGCGACAGTAGCATCTTTTGCTTTTAGTCCAAATTCATTCATGATAAGGTGTTGTGTTTTAAGTGCTTTTTTACTGTCTGCAAAGAAAATGAAAAAATATCAGATTGACCAATTCAATGGTTTCTTCTATGTTTACAAGGGTAGTTTTCGTAAATATTTACCCATTTTGCCTTTTTAAGCTGACTTTTTGTTTGAGAAATAAATTGAGTCTTTTCTACTTCCGACAATTCAAAAAGTTGCATGCAAAAATCCGTTTCTCCTTCACGACCCCATGGAGTACGCTCATAATCAATGTTTTTACCAATTTTTGCTGAATATGCTGATATACTATCTTCAAAAGCAGTGACAAATTCGTTTTCCACACCTTCCCCAATTGAATAGAACATGACTACCATTCTGTAATTTCCGGAATCTTTTTTTTGTTGAACAGGGTCTCCTTTTGTTTCTAATGGCTGCCTGCTAGTTTTGTCTTCAACAATAGGATTGCCCGTTTTTGTTGTTTCCGGTTGTTTATCAGCTTGTTTAGTCTGATTTGAAGGTGTATTATTTTTACACGAAAGAATGGTAAAAGTCAAAAGGATCGTAATTAATTTCATTTTTCTGAATTATTTTATTTGATATTGTTTTTAAAAGCGGCAATTGCTAAAAATCCCCATCCCAATACAAAGCATAACCCCCCTAACGGAGTTATGGGGCCAATTATTTTTCTAAAATTATCCAGTCCGAGCAAGTCTTTACAAGCAAGAAAATACAAGGATCCGGAAAATAGAACTATTCCTGCCAAAAAAAACAAACCTGAATATTGGATAAAAGATGCATTCAGTTTTTCACCGGCAAGAAATAAGAATATTAATGCAAATGCATGATACATTTGATAGCGAACTCCTGTTTCGAATACTAATAATTGATCGGGTTGCAATTTGGTTTTTAAAGCATGAGCGCCAAATGCCCCAAGAACGACAGCAAGACCTGCAGCAATAGAACCGGTGATTAAAAATATTTTTGACATCGGAGTTTTTAAAAAAATGATGAAGAGTTTAACTACAATAAAAAAGGAGGCTTTAATCCTCCTTTAAATATTATTTGTGTGCATTGATATATTTATTAAGATCATCGACAGAGCTTTCGAATTCAAAAGCATCATTGATCTTATAATAATTGGAAACATCATAGGTGCGTTGATAAGCATACTTTGCATATTCCAAACGTGTATTTTCAAAATCAAATAAACCGAGAATCTCTTTTACCTGTGCGCAAGTGAGACAATTATTTTCTATGATTTGTTTCGCAATCGTGAGTTTGGTGTTTTCAAAATCTTTTGAACGAATTGACTCCTTCATTTCAGAAAATTCTGAAGGGTTTAAAGGAATCGGACAACCAATCTTACCAGTGTAACCGGGTACGTAAACAATAACAGGAACCGGTTCAGGTGAATGATGAGGAGGGGGTGGAGCATTTGTTGTTGTAACAGTGTGTGTCGTGGTCGTGGTAGTAGTTTGTTGAACAGACTGACCGCCATCATCCAATCCGGATGCATGAATGCTGATATTGGCTCCTTCGCCTCCAGCATTTATGCCCATATTAAAGTTGATATCATCACTTTTGCCACCGGAAGTATGTGTTTGTTGAATGGTTGTGGAAGTTGTGGTTGCTGCCGGAACAGTCGTATAAACAATTACAGACTGTGCCGGTGTCGGTTGAGGTGCTTGTGAAATTTCAACGGAACTAACCCAACGCGTAACATATTCGCCTTTATTATTTTTTTTGATATTCCATGTTACCTCATTTCCCTGTTCTTCAAAAAACATGTTGAAGTCGACATAGCCCAGTTTGGCATCAGCAAATATTATTCTGCACTTATAGTGATCAGCAGGGAGATCGGTAAGTTTTACATTGGTTTCAGGATTTGAGTTTTGTAAAACTCCATTTAATACTACTTGAAATTTTTCGCCATTTTCAGCAAATAATATTGCATTACTTTTTTGCGCATTAACCAATCCGGTTAATGTGAGTAAAAATAGTCCCAGAAAGATGATCTTTTTTTCCATAGAATGATAAGAGATTAGAGTTGTTAAAAACATCGGACAAAGATATAAAATTCAGGATAATGAAGAGCTTTTCTATCACACATTTGAACGGAATTGAAAGATATTGAACGAAACAACATTATCGATAATCTTTTATAATTTCGCATGAATTATTTTCCGAAAATCAGGAGAATGCTTCATTTTGAATTAAATTATTTCCATGCGTAAAATACTCCTCATTGGAGCGGGAAGATCTTCCTCTTCGTTAATTAAATATTTTTTGGATAATGCTCAGCATGAAAATTGGCAACTAATTGTTGCTGATGTATCGGAGGAACTTGCACAGAAAAAAGTGATGGGACACTCCTCCGGAAAAGCGATTCGTTTTGATATTCAGAATGCAAAGGAACTCACCAAAATTATTTTAAGTGTCGATATTGTAATTTCTATGCTTCCGGCTCACATGCATTTGCCTGTTGCAATGGAATGTCTAAAGAGTAAAAAAAATCTGGTTACAGCATCCTATGTTTCGCCGGAAATGAATGCACTTCATGAAAAGGCCGTACAAGCAGGTATTTTGTTGATGAATGAATGTGGACTCGATCCCGGATTAGATCACATGAGTGCGATGATGGTTTTCGATGAAGTTAAAAAAGCAGGGGGAAAGCTGACTTCTTTTCGCTCATATACCGGCGGACTGGTAGCTCCCGAATCGAATGATAACCCTTGGGGCTATAAATTCTCCTGGAATCCACGCAATGTTATTTTAGCCGGACAAGGAACTGCCAGATTTATCGAAAACGGCAGGTATAAATACATTCCCTACAATCGTCTATTTACTGAGATCGAAAATATTCATGTCGATGGTATGGGTGATTTCGATGGTTATGCAAACAGAGACAGTCTGTCTTATCGTAAAACGTATCAGTTGGAAGACATCCCAACTATGGTTCGCGGAACACTTCGTCAGTCAGGATTTTGCAAAGCATGGAATGTGTTTGTCCAACTAGGTCTAACAGATGATTCCTATATTTTGGAAGATTCAGAACACCTCACATACCAATCGCTTGTTGAAGCATATCTTCCTGCCTCCACAAGTCAGTTGCCTATTGATGAACGTTTAGCTGTTTTCATGAATACGTCAGTGAATTCAAAAGAAATACAACTCATTCGTTGGACAGGAATTTTAGAAGATAAGGTAATCGGACTGGCGCGGGCAACTCCTGCTCAGGTATTGCAAAAACTATTAGAGGTAAAATGGTTGTTGAAAGATGAGGATAAAGATATGATCGTCATGCAACACCAATTTCAATATGAATTAAAGAACAAGAAATATTTACACACCTCTTCATTAGTTGTAAAAGGAGAAAGTTCAATTTATACTGCAATGGCAAAAACCGTAGGTGTTCCTGTAGCTATAGCAGCGAAATTAATTTTGAATGGGAAAATTTTATTGAAAGGGGTGCAGGTGCCTGTTGATCCAACTGTTTATTCTCCTATACTTAATGAATTAAAAGAATACGGAGTCAGCTTTGAGGAGAAACGGACGGAGCTTGCTTAAGTTGTAAATAGTAATCGCGCGTAAGCTTGATGTATTCCAGCGTGAAATTTCCATCTTCTTCTTGAATGATAATTTCTTCTTCAGTTAATAATCCAAATTGAAAGCCGAATTGCATAATGAGTCGTTTTTCTTCTTTATCGGCTTTGGTTTTAATTCTTACGAGGTGGTTGCAGAATAATCCTTTTTGTTGGGCCCGATTCAGAAAATCCATTCCTTCTTTGCTGGGAAGAATCAAACAAAACCTTCCATTTGTGTTCAGCAGTTTTTTTACGCCATCGAGTAATTCATCGAAAGCAAGCACCTCACGATGCCTGGCATTTGTTCTGGATTCAACGGATGGTTTCGATGCTTGTAAAAAATAAGGTGGGTTGGTAACGATGAGGTCGTATTTACCTGAATGTTTCAACGAGAAGTCCTGAAATGATTGATGCAGGCAATTCAATCTGAAATACCAGGGGGAGATCAAAAAATTTTCATGTGCCTGCCGGAAAGCATTTTCGTCGATGTCGATTGCATCAATTGTAGCAGAGCATTTTTGTGCTAACATGAGAGCAATAACACCACTGCCGGTGCCAATGTCCAGAATAGTTGTTTCATTTCCGGTTTGAGTCCAGGCGCCCAGTAAAACGGCATCTGTGCCAACCTTCATCGCACATTTGTCCTGATGAATTGTAAACTGTTTAAAATGAAATACCGATTCGCTCATACATTAAGTAATAGCAATATACGAATTCCTTTTTTAAATGCGGAGTCTTGATTGGTCTCCAACTTTTAAAAGTATTAAAATTTCCGTTAAATCTATTATTTTAGGTAAACATCGAGCAATCCATCCGGCAATTCAAGAAAAACGATTTTGTCATCGGGGTTGATATCGGTTACCATTTCTTCATTCAGAGGAAACAATACTTCTTTTCCATTTACCATGCATTTGGCTAACATTTGCATTGGATATTCCAGCACTTCTTCTATAATCCCGATTTCTCCGAAATCCGCATCGATAGCAGTATAATGAAGCAGGTCTTTCCAGCTCATTACAGCTGTCTTGTTTTTCGAGGAAAATTTTTCAGTATAGAGCTCCTTTCGAAGCAATTTTTTCGCTTCCTCTTCTGAATTGATGTTCTCGAATTTTACTAAAATTTCATTCTCGTTTATTTCGATTTCTTCTATAGCAAATGGCACAGGGAGTCCTTCCAATAAGATAAAAAGAAATTTTTTTGAGCGGAGTTTTTCAGGTCTGGCGGCTTCAACGAGGCCACTTAAGCGACCTTTAAAGCCCGAGACTTTATTGAGGATGCCGATTCGTGTCAGGTCTTCTTTTACAAGGGTCTTCATTGGAATGAAAATAAAAAATCCGTTACTCTAATTTATAGACTAACGGATTTTAATTATTTAATGAAAAGTATTATGCTTCAGAAGGTGCTTCTCCGGCAGATTCTGCAGGAGCATCAGGAGCTTCTGTTGCAACCGGCTCAACAAGAGGCGGGATGTTCTTAATACGAACTGCTTCAGCAATTGCTTCTTTCTTTTTAGTTTCTTCAGCCAGGCGGGAAGCCATAGTCTGGGAACGTGAAGTGATAATACTCTTTTTCTTATCTTCGATTTTTTCAATCTTACTGTTCGACCATGCAGCGAGTTTCTCCTCTGCTTGCTCTTGTGTAATTACTCCTTTAGTAACACCTTTTTGCAAGTGGTTACGGAATAAAATTCCCTTGTAAGAAAGAATGGCACGACATGTATCCGTTGGTTGTGCACCTTTGTTTATCCAACTTAGGGCTTTGTCGTTGTCAATAATAATGGTTGCAGGGTTCGTGTTGGGATCGTAATTACCGATAACTTCGATAAACTTTCCATCTCTCGGAGCACGACTATCTGCTACCACAATGTGATAATAAGCGTTGTGCTTTTTACCATGACGTGATAATCTGATTTTTACTGGCATTTTTTTGGCTTTGATGGTTAATTCCCTTTCTACCACCCGGCAGACAGCATTCTCCAATGCATTTTTAAAAGGGACGCAAAGATGCAATTTTCAGCTTAAAATTCAAAATATTATTAGAGATAAATGGCATACCTGTTTTGGGGTAAAAAACGAATTTACGATTGTTGAAAATATTGAATAATTATTATAAAAAATGGCCTTAAAAAGCTATTTTTGAGGTATCGTAAATCAGCCGGAATAACCGGTTTTTTTAATTTCTGTCCGGATTCCATGAAAAGTAACTATTTAGAAGAATTAAATGATGCCCAGCGCGCAGCCGTTGAGCATACCGATGGTCCGGTTATGATAATTGCCGGAGCCGGATCCGGAAAAACGCGTGTGCTAACATACCGAATCGGTCATTTGCTGAATAAGGGTGTCGATTCTTTTCACATCCTCGCTTTAACGTTTACCAATAAAGCATCGAAAGAAATGCGCGAGCGTATCGAAAAGATTGCCGGAAAAGAAGCCAAAAATTTATGGATGGGAACCTTTCATGCTGTCTTCGCGAAAATTCTCCGCATTGAAGCAGCTAAACTCGGATATCCTTCCAACTTTACAATTTATGATACCGATGATGCAAAGAGTTTACTGAGAGATATTATTAAAGAACAAGGCCTCGACGATAAAGTATATAAACCGGATGTCGTTCTCAACCGGATTTCATCAGCCAAAAATAATTTATACTCGTGGAATGACTACCAAAATAATGTAAACTTTGTCAGCGATGATCATGCTTCCAGACGACCGAAGATTGGTTTACTTTATGAATTGTATGCAAAGCGATGTTTCAAAGCATCGGGTATGGACTTCGACGACTTGCTTTTCAATATGTATGTTCTACTAAGCAAGTTTCCGGATGAGTTGCATAAATACCAGCATAAATTTAAATATGTATTGGTCGATGAGTTTCAGGATACAAACTATGCCCAATATACTATTCTGAAAAAATTAGCTGCCGTGCATGAAAACATTTGTGTAGTCGGTGACGATGCTCAATCTATTTATGCTTTCCGTGGTGCCAACATTCAGAACATTCTTTCTTTCAAAAAAGATTATCCGGATCTCGAAGTATTTAAGTTGGAACAAAATTATCGGTCAACAAAAAATATTGTCAATGCCGCTAACAGTGTGATTGAAAAAAATAAAAATCAGCTGAAAAAAGAAGTATGGACACATAACGATGTGGGTGATAAGATCCAGCTCATGCGTGCCCTCAGCGACAATGAAGAAGGTGTGATGGTTGCGAATTCTATTTTCGAAACAAAAGTAAATCTTCAATTACACAATAAAGATTTTGCAATTCTTTATCGCACCAATGCGCAGTCAAGATCGATGGAAGAGGCGCTGCGAAAAATGAATATTCCTTACCGCATTTTCGGCGGACTATCGTTTTATAAGCGAAAAGAAATTAAAGATTTGCTGGCCTATTTCAGAATCATCATCAATCCAAGTGATGAAGAAGCAGTCAAGCGAATCATCAATGTCCCGGCGCGCGGAATAGGAAAAACAACGATCGAAAAAATGACAGTGGTGAGTTCTGAAAAGGAATGTACGCTGTGGAATCTGATCGAAAATCCGCAAGCAAATCCTTGTGGTTTTAATGCAGGAACACATGGGCGAATTAATGATTTCGTTACCATGATTCGGAGTTTCAAAGTACGTTTAAAGACTGACAATGCCTATGAACTCGCCAATCATATAGCCACATCAACCGGATTGCTTCGGGAATTGTATCAGGATAAAACTCCGGAGGGATTAAGTCGTTACGAAAACGTACAGGAATTATTGAATGGTATTCGCGAATTCGTCGATACAGGAAGAAGCATTACTCCGCGTGGTGACGAAGAATTCAACGATGAAAATGCACTTCGGACACTGGAAATGTTTATGCAGGATATTGCCTTGCTGACTGATTCCGATGATACAGACAAAAACGATACAGATAAAGTATCGCTGATGACTATTCATGCTGCCAAAGGTCTGGAATTTCCTGCCATTTATGTTGTCGGATTGGAAGAGAATCTTTTTCCTTCGCAAATGTCCATGGATTCCCGCGAAGACCTCGAAGAGGAAAGAAGATTGTTTTATGTGGCCATTACCCGTGCAGAAAGAAAACTGACAATTAGCTATGCAAATTCAAGATACAAATGGGGCAATTTAATAAACTGCGAACCGAGTCGGTTTATCGACGAAGTGAATCCTGAATTTATTGAAGACTCCGGAGTTAGAAAAACAAGAGGCGAATCTTTTTTAGAAGATCATTCCGAAGAAAGATGGGACTCGCGCAGTCCTGTTCCTCAGTTAAACAAAGTTTTTAAAAAATCAACTCCTCCTCCCGGAATGAAACGAATGCAATCAGCCGAAGTAAAAAGTTTTGATGGCGACGATACTGCAGGGATACAGCAAGGAATGTCAGTGGAACATGCCAAGTTTGGTTTAGGAAAGGTCGTTTTGGTCGAAGGCAATCCCGGCGATTTAAAAGCGACGGTTTTTTTCAAGGGTTTTGGAAATAAACAACTCTTATTGAAATATGCTAAGCTAAAGATTGTTGGATTTTCTGAGTGATATTTCCTTCAAATTTATTTAAACACAATTTAGGTTGCTTGTTCGGTTTTTAAATTCTGAATCCAAGTAAAATCAACGAATTTTTATATTTTGGTGGCTATATCCGATTAATTCTGAATTCACTAGCACATCCGCCGGATAGTTGGTTTATAGCTTTAAAAATGATATATTCGCAGTCTATTAAGTTATTAAAAACCGGAAGTGCTTTTTAGAAAAATTTGTCGCACTCCAACAACAACCCAAGCATGGCTTTAAGATCAAAGAAAATTCATCACGAACCGCGTACTTTTGTAAACGTCGAACATCTGGAATACAACACGCAAAGAGGTAAGTTACTCATTGCAGAATATGGAAGAAATGTTCAGAAAATGGTGAATATGGCACTCGCTATCGAAGACCGCGATAAACGGACAAAGGCCGCACAGAACATCGTAAACGTAATGGCACTTCTAAATCCACAAGTAAAAGAAGTTGCTGAATTCAAACTTAAACTCTGGGATCATCTTTTTATTATTTCCGATTTCAAACTCGATGTCGACAGTCCTTATCCGATGCCGGAAAAATCGAAGATCAAAGAAAAACCGAAAACACTTTCCTATCCGGCCAGTAACATCCGATACAAATACTATGGAAAAGTTATGGAGGACATGATCAGACACATTGCTAAAATGCCTGAAGGTCCGAATAAGGTGCAGATTACGCAGAACCTCGCCAACTTCATGAAGATGTCTTACCTCACCTGGAATAAGGATACTGTTGATGATTCAACCATCTTTAATCACCTCAACGAATTATCAAAAGGAACACTCACTGTTCACGAATCGATTACATTAAATCATACCGCTGAAATTCTCGCCATGAATAAAGAAAAATTGCAACGCGAAAATGCAGCAAGAAATAAAGGACGAGTAAACCTCAAAAATAAGAGACGTAAAAAATAATGGCAGCATCAGATTTTAGATATTCTCCCGATCCGGAACCTCATAAGCTTCGCACCAAACAAATTTTAAATACAAATCCTGAAGTCCGGAAACTCATAGGTAAAAATCCACTTACAATTTTTCCATTAGTTGGTTTGGTTGTAGGCATGGTTGTAATTTCCTGGTTTCTCAAAGACAGTCCGTGGTGGATGGTTGTTCTTGTTTCTTATTTCGTCGGTGCATTTTTTAATCACGCACTTTTTGTAATGATTCATGAGTGCTCGCACAACCTGTTGTTTAAAGGCAAGGTTTTAAATTACCTCGCATCCATTACCGCAAACCTACCTCACGTATTACCTAGCGCTGTTTCATTTACAAGATATCACCGTATGCATCACGTGCATCAGGGTAATCACGATCTCGATGCCGATCTTCCTGATTTCTGGGAGGCGCGTGTATTTGGAAATAATTTTTTTAGCAAAGCACTGTGGCTTTTATTATTTCCTGTTTTTCAAGTCAGAAGAACATTTCGTTTAAAAAATATTAAACCGGTAGATAGTTGGATTGTCGCAAATTGGTTGATACAACTTGCCTTCGATATTTGCATTTGGGTTTTTATAGGTCCCAAAGCGTTAATGTTTATGCTATTCAGCTTCTTCTTCTCGGTTGGACTTCATCCCCTTGGAGCACGTTGGATACAAGAGCATTTTCTTGTTCTCGATGAAACGCAGGAAACTTATAGCTATTACGGTCCACTCAATTTATTTGCTTTCAATGTTGGTTATCACAACGAACACCACGATTTTCCTTCCATTCCTTGGAATAAACTTCCGGAATTGAGAAGTAAAGCACCGGGATTTTATGATTCATTGAAATCGCATGGCTCCTGGACTAAATTATTTTTTCGTTTCCTTTTCGATAATAACATTACGCTTCATTCAAGAGTTTTAAGAGACGAGAAGGCCAAAGAGAAGTCAACAAAATTCGAAGATCAACCGGTTCAGTATTTTTAATTGTTTTTCGGAACGCTAAACACTGAAATAATCTTTCTTTGTTTAACGTCCTCAAACAATAGCTCCGACACTTTTTATTAATCTTCAGCATGAATAATAATTTTCGCTGATTGCTCTCTTCCATCGCTGAACAACATTCGCTTGATGTAAATTCCCGCAGTGTTTATTTGATTCATTAACGCTTCCGAAGTTGACTGCATAATTAAATGTCCGAGCAAATCATAATACTGAATTAATATAGGAGTGGCTTTTTCAGGAACAAGTGTCGATTCATTTTTCTTTTTATAAAGTTGATTGCTCTGTAACATACTATACGGTCCCCATATTGTTCCGACAATTACATTGCCCGGTAAATTAGTGCTTTGATAATGGTTGTCCTGGAAAGTGGAACAATTGCAAGCCGGACAAACATAAAGCGGGTCGTTGATTTTATTGAGCCACATTTGTTCGACTGAATACATATTGCCGGAAGGGGAAACCGTTCCGTTGAGATAATCACCTAGAAAGTTACCCGGAGTCAGGGATGAATTACAATAGTTAAATGCAGGACTTTCTGCACTCAATTCCAGAAAAATTTCCGAGCGTGGTTTCGAAAAGCGATCAGACAAGTAATGAAGTGTTTTACAAGATACATCAAAGACGCCCTGCGCATTACTTGTAAATGCCGGAACCATTAGCCGGTCTGCCAACGGGTCAATATCGGTAATCTGGTCGATGGCTGTCCAGCCCTGCAATTTGAAAAAATCGGTTGGCAAAAATTCAGTATCGATATGGTCGATGCAATTGTAGGAACATTTGAGTGCCTTCATGACTGTCAATATTTCTTTGTATTGTTCAAATTCCGATTGCATGGCTAATAAGGAGGACGTCTGATCCCAAAATCGGTATTGTAAATACAAAGCATCAAAGTTTCCTTTACATGGCAGATGGTTCTGTGACTTCGATTTTTCATTTCCCAATCTGGCGGCGCGTATAAAAAACTTACAAATTTCAGATCTCTTTTGAAGAGCAACGGAACTTTGATCATTCACAAAAATTTCGAGTTCTTTTTTTGTTTTGGCTGAACCGATGGGGTAACAGTCCCTTCCGAATTTGTCCCACACATGCAGAAAGCTTGTCGTTTGGAAAAAAGCACTGGCACTTCCGGCGATTCCGATTTGTATTCCTGGAAATTGTGTGCGTGTATCAATAAGTAGATTGCGCAAAGCAGACTCCAGGGTAGGATTACCAAAAACATTGGAATACTCTAATCCGGTTAAGATAATGTAGCCCGTGTAGTTGTTTTGAATGTAATCGAAAAGATTTTGTTTGAGCCCAAGTGAATTGCCTGAAGTAATGTCATTCAGGATGTCGTCCGTGCAATCGATATACATGCCACGTGTAAATGAATGAAAGGGATTAACAGGTGGTGATTGCGACTGGTGGGATTGAGTCAATTGTGCATTTGCATTGGTCAGCAAGCTTGCAGTCAGCAAGCATAAAATGGATAGTTTAATTTTTTTCATGATAAATGAGTTTTAAGCTGCAAAATTCAACCATAGAAAGCGGATATGCATCCATTGAAAGCGGGTGATTTTATGGACCTTAAAAGAGTTGTTTAATTGATTGAAATATGTTTAAAACTTTCACTGTAAAGCCATCATTTATAAGGGAAAGTATTTTTTCTTCGTTATGTATTACGAAGATCAAATTCCTTCGAAATAATTCTATGTTTAAAAGTTTTGAAGTAACAGGCGGACAAGAACTCAGCGGTGAGATTGTTCCACAGGGGGCTAAGAATGAGGCACTCCAGATCATTTGCGCAACGCTGCTGACACCGGAGAAAGTCATCATACGCAACATTCCGGATATTCGAGATGTCAATAAGCTGATTGAATTGTTGCAGCACTTGGGCGTAAAAGTGGAGCAGACAGGAGTATGGAAAGGAGAGTTTACGTTTCAGGCCGATGAGATAAATGTGGATTATATAGATACTCCTGATTTTAAAAAGCAAGCATCTGCCTTGCGAGGTTCGATCATGATAGTTGGTCCGATGCTGGCGCGATTTGGTCGGGCACGGATTCCGAAACCGGGAGGTGATAAAATTGGGCGACGCAGATTGGATACGCACTTTATCGGCTTTCAGACGTTGGGAGCGAAATTTGATTTCAACGGTCAGGATAATTTTTACAGTGTAGAAGCAAAGAAGTTAAAAGGATCCTTCATGTTGCTCGACGAAGCATCCGTTACAGGAACGGCGAATATCGTCATGGCGGCAGTTTTGGCAGAAGGAACAACGACTATTTACAATGCGGCCTGTGAGCCATACATACAGCAGTTATGCAAAATGCTGAACAGGATGGGAGCCAAGATATCGGGAATCAGTTCTAACCTGTTGACTATTGAAGGTGTCACTTCTCTGAAAGGAACAGAACATAAGATGCTTCCGGATATGATTGAGATCGGTTCATTCATCGGATTAGCAGCCATGACGAAATCTGAGATTACAATTAAGGAAGTCGGATACGAGCACCTGGGAGTAATTCCAGATGTCTTTAAACGTCTCGGAATTAAAATGGAATTAAGGGGAGATGATTTATTTATTCCCAGACAAGAAAGCTACGAGATAGAATCGTTTATTGACGGCTCGATACTAACAGTTGCCGATGCCATTTGGCCCGGATTTACACCTGACTTACTAAGTGTTGTATTGGTGACTGCGACACAAGCGATAGGAACCGTACTGATTCATCAGAAAATGTTTGAGAGCAGATTGTTCTTTGTCGATAAACTCATTGACATGGGAGCGCAGATTATTTTATGTGATCCGCACAGGGCAACGGTGATTGGTCTCAATCGCAAATTTCCGTTGCGTGCTATTCAGATGACATCGCCCGACATTCGCGCCGGAGTAGCATTGCTTATTGCTGCCATGTCAGCCAAAGGGAAAAGCATTATACACAACATCGAGCAAATCGACAGAGGATATCAGCGTATTGACGAGCGATTGAATGCAATAGGAGCAAAGATTAACAGGATTTAGTTTTTTTTCTTCGCTAGATTTTCGTTTTCACTTACATTGTTGTCCGGGTAAAGCATGAGCAGGTTTTATTTCTTTACTTTTCTTTTTGCCTGCCTGCTTCCTGCGAAGGCCTGCAAGCTTGGCCAAAATGAGTCTAATATGTTTGCTATATTTCTGTGATAACAACTTTGCTTTTACATTGAAATTCATTTTATAGGCATTTTATACTCTGATTGTTCGGATTTTGTGAATTTCATTGTACTATTTCACAGGAACAATTTTAATGAAAGAACCTTCTTTTATTGCGTTGTCATGCAGAAAAGCTATTTTGATCTTTGATTATTTAAAAAAACGATTATTGCAATGGCGTGAGCCGGATGGTCGTACGGTTGGGAAAGAGGGTAAACCGTACGGCCATTTGGCACAAGCCATTTTTTTTCATTCTTATAGTTTTTCTAATTACAATATTTTATCTATTTAAGATGCCGGACTCAAATAGGCAGGAGTCCAGGGGCAGAGAATAATTTCATTTTTCTCAGGCGCCCTTAGGGCACATATTGTTTTTAGTTTATAGAGTTCGTATAAATCGGATTTACTATCAAGGGGTTCTCATTTTTAAGTCAATTTTTGTTTGCATTAAAATATAATATACTCGTTTAGGGGTTCAACATATTTTTCTCAAGACAATAATGTTTTCATATTCATTTAATTTATGTGTTTCCGGTATTCATTCCTTTTATGCATCTTTCAGCAATCGTATTTTATTAAACCGGAATCTCTTTTATTCAAGCTATCTTCGCACCGATGCGTCAATTGGAGATACAGAAAGCGTTGTTAAAGAATTTTCCTTTTAGTCCGACAGCCGACCAACAGTTGTTAATCGGAAAAGTGGCTGAATACTTTTGTGACGCAACACCCAGAAAATGTTTTGTGCTGAAAGGATATGCAGGAACCGGAAAAACATCATTCATCCGTTCGCTCGTAAAGACGCTTCCGCAGATTGGACTCAGCTATTCATTACTGGCTCCCACAGGAAGAGCGGCGAAGGTGATTTCCGAATATACCTCTGTGCAGGCCTATACGATTCACAAAGCCATTTATGAAATTATTCCTTCCAAGGGAGGAAGTCTGTCCGTAAAATTGGCAGAAAATAAAATTGAAAATAAAATTTTCATTGTTGACGAAGCTTCGATGATTTCATCGGGGGATGACAGGAGTCTGTTAAAAGGCAGAAATCTTTTGCGGGATCTCTTTTCTCATGTCTATGCAACGAAAGGATGTAGTCTAATCTTTATTGGCGACACGGCACAATTACCGCCTGTAGGTGAAGTAAACAGTTCTGCACTGGATGCAAAACACCTGAGCGATTATTTCGATGTTGAAGTACAAGCATGTGAACTGAAGGAAGTAGTCAGACAAGCAGAGGATTCCGGTATATTGATGAATGCAACTGCCCTGAGAATTCTGATAGGTAAATCTGCCGGAGAGCCTATTTTAAAATCGGTTGGTTTTAAAGATGTGGAGCAGATCAATGGCGAAACATTACGCGATAATCTGGAAGAGTTTTATGCTTCATCCAATTCGAATGATACGTTGATAGTTTGCAGGTCGAATAAACAGGCGAATAAGTATAATGAGTTTATCAGAAATCATTTATTGAGTTATGAGGATCAGGTGAACAGCGGAGATCGCATGATGGTGGTGAAGAACAATTACTATTGGCTGGAGAGTGATTCAGCAACAGGGTTTATTGCTAACGGCGATATATTGAAAGTAAAACGCATTTTATCTTATGAGAAAAAATTCGGTTTTAATTTCGCAAATGCTACCGTAGTATTGGCAGATTATCCGGGCGAGGGCGAATATGAGGTAAAGTTATTGTTGGATACAATAAAATCGGAGGCGCCATCATTGACACAAGAAGATCAAAAAAAATTATTTGAAGAAGTATATAAAAGTTTTGAAGAAGAACTGAAAGGTCCGAAACGATTGCGTAAAACCTATGCCGATCCTTATTACAATGCCTTGCAGGTGAAATTCAGTTATGCAGTGACCTGCCATAAAGCCCAGGGCGGACAATGGCAAAATGTATTTGTCGATTCGGGATATATGAATGAATCGATGTTTAACACAGAATACCTGCGCTGGCTTTACACAGCCATTACACGTGCGACAAAGAAATTGTTGTTTGTGAATTTTGATGAAAGGTTTTTTAAGAAGTGATAGAGTGTTTAGACAACACGCTAGAAGTAGTCTCCAATGAAAGTATATCTGCAAATTTATTTAAAATTTATTTTTTATTGTTGACTTGTTAATTGCCGGAAAAAACAAGACCAGGCCGCGTGTGCAGCGTTTTTCTGGCAATTAACAAGTTCACTAGTCCATTTCTTTTTAAAGAAATCTCCAATAAGCAGTCATTCTATATAGAAGCTGCAGACTACTTCTAACGGTGCAACAAATTTTATTGGTTATTTAATAACATCTTTTATTACATTTGATATATCCGGATTACTATAGGATTAATTCGAATCATATGAAAAAATATTTTACTCTATTATTATTCTTGCTCATCATTCTCAAAACCTCCGGTCAAAACGGATTTTCAAAAATTTTTGATTTTGGATGCGTCCGTCCTTATATCCTTATTAATTCTTTTGAAAAAGGTTTTATTACCGGCGACAATGGGATTATGAAAGTTGACTCAGTCGGTAATATTATGTGGAGCAAAAGTGCTCCCATTAGTATTGATGCAATGGCGCCTACAGCAGACTCTTGTTATCTGGCAATTGGACAGGCAACGAGTAATGTTGTAGTCATATTTAAGTTTGACTTGAATGGTGATACAATTTGGAGCAAGGCAATGTCATTTGCTGAAATAACCGATGCTTCAACTCTTTCAATGACGTCTGATTCTTCTATTCTGATTACCGGTTTACAAGCCGTTTCGAACGGAACTGCATTAACGCAAATGTTCATATTGAAACTGGATAAGAATGGCTCATTTATGTGGATGAAAACGTTCAGGTCTGCCAATTATGAAAACGTTTTGCTTGGAATAAAGGAAGGACCTGATCAAAATTACTATGCATGGGGTTATATAAGTTATGATTCAACAAACATTTATTACAATGCTGCGCTGATTTGTCTTTCACCTGCAGGAAACATGATCTGGAATAAAACTTTCACCGACGGTGTTACTACTTTTGTGCTGATGCTGGACATAGAGTTTCTGGATTCAGGATTTCTGTGCCATTTAATAAACGGTACATCCTCAACGTTGATGAAGTTAGATCCAACCGGTTTACCACTTTGGTCCAAAAATTATGGTTCTTTTTCCGGTGGATATAATTTTCAAAACCCAAAAGATATTTTTAAAATAGGAGTCAATGATTATTACTTTTTTTCCGGATCATCATCACCCGGATCCTCGGGTTCAGTCTTGGAAATTGATTCGATGGGGCTAATACTTAAATCCTATGAAACACTTTGGGGAGTACCTGTAGAAAGATTCGCCTTAACGACTGACGGCCAGTTTGCATATACGGCATATGGGTTTTCAGGACCTGGAATTGTTCGGTACGATAGCAATGCAGTTAACTCCTGTATTTTTATTTTATCCGGACAATCATTCGGTGTAGATACGTTTTTCGCAGATTCAGTTATTTATACCATTGGTACAGACGGTACTCCGGTTAATTATTCAATCCAATTATCTTCCTGTTCTACAAGTTTTTGGGATAATTGTCCGGATGTAGAAGACATCGAACAAATTCCATCGGAAGAAAGTGTTACATTATTTCCTAATCCGGCCTCCGATATGCTTTATATTCGTTATAACTATCAAAACATTCCTCATAAAATAGAAATGATGGATATAACTGGTCAGTTAGTTAAAACAGATGTTTCAGATAATTCCTCCGGCTTTATTGATATTTCCGTTTTATCCAATGGAATTTATTTAATGAAATTTTATTTTGAACGAACTGTTGTTGGGAAGAAAATTTGTGTTCAGGTTAATTAATATGCTAAGCAGAATGAGAAACATTTTTTAATTTTGATGAACGAAACCTGAATAATCGAAAAAATCAGCGAGTAACTATAAGTTTAAATTTTAATATTTCATTTTCCTTTTTTACAATCTGTACTAAATAAATTCCATTCGGCAACGATGAGACATCTTCATTTTCTGATGGATAAAAAACATGTTTTACATTTTCCCCAAGTAAATTAATAAAATCAATTTGAACACTTTCTTCGGGTAAATGAATGTATTGAGATGCGGGGTTAGGATAAATCCTAGATAAATTCTCGAATCTGGATTCAGGAACATCTACTGTGCTGCATTCGTTGAATCGTTCATATTTTGTATCGATTTGGGGGATAACATAACTGTTAACATTAAAATGAATAGGCAGGGATATCATTTGATCAGTAAAAACAGTAAACTGAACCGGTGTAATCGTAGGAATAAAATTATGGTAATTACAAAAACTATTGAATTGATCGTCGATTCTGGCAATGTCTATATTGTTATTTCTGCTAAAGCATGAAAACCATCCATTGTTTTGAGCAGGCAGAAAGGCCGTTTGTTCGATATAGTCCCAATTTGAATTGGAAGTGTCGCCTAAAGATTTACACCACTGCATAACTCCGACGGAATCAAACTTTATGAATGAAACTATATCATAAGCTGCGATATTTTGATTTGAGTTAAAAACATTTCTAGTTGAAACTATGCAGCCGTTATCAGAAGTTGCGTTTATAAAGCGGGAATCAAACAAAAACTGAGAAGAAGAATTATTACAGGAAATTTTATTTACCCAACTAAGATTTTTATTGTGATCAAAATAAAACAAATAAAACCATTTGCTGGCACCTGTGCTTGATGTGTTTGCGCTTCCGCAAATAGCAAAGTAGCCTCCAGAAGTAGATTTAACTAATATTTTATTGGGTAAATTTTGTATAGTATAGATAGTTTCGCCAACTAATTGAATCACTTGAACATTTGAATTTTCTCCAAGGCTATCAACATTGTATAAAGCCATCCCACAGTTAGGGTAAGGTATTCCAGGGCAAAAACCCCATTTTGTGATAGTTGAATTTCCTTCATGAATCATATCTAAAGCACTAATATCAAGTTGCGTGTTAAAATTAACATGTGTCTTTTGAGAAAAAATGGTCCCATTACTATCAATACGTATATCGATATCAAAACCCGGACAACCTGAACCAGTGATTACCATTCCACCGTATTTTAAAGGTTCAATGGCTAACAGACTACTTGAGGATGGCGCTTCATAGCTTTTACACCATTTTACAATTCCATTATTTGAAACTTTTAAAACCAATCCGGAAATTATTTGAGAGTTTGTTATAAATAAAAATGCAATTGATGAATCAGTAAGGGTTATTGCTCTAGTCGCATTAGCTAATTCAGGAAGCATAATTATTTTACGCCATTTTATATTTCCTAATTCATCAACCTTAATTAAAGAATACTTTATAAAATTTGAATCGTTTACCAGACCTACATAGGTGCCATCTAATGCTTTGGTAAAAGCTGATGATGAACTAAAATCTGTGGATCCAACTGAATTTGTATATGTTGAATAATAAGTTGGCTGACTGCGAGCAATTGTTGCAAATTGCACAAGTAAAATGATGAATAATAATTTGAGGAAATTCATAAGAAAATTTAATACTCTGTATTAACTAATATTAGTAATTGTGCATTTAGTTTGCTTAATCTAAGCAATTCATGTACACGTAATAAATATTCAACAATTTCAAATATAGAAATAATTGTTTGTTTTTGGGGATTCTTTTGGCTAAACAAGTTAAATCGCATGCGAATGATTTGAAAAGTGAGTTTATACCTATATTCAATCTGACTATACTATTAACTTCTATGCCTAAATAAGCCTGAATTTATTCCAACTCTAGATCTTCCCATAAAAACTCACTAATTAGGGTAGGATTAATATTTTAATTTTTTGAGAAGTTAAGGTAAATAATTTCTTAGAAAAATTATAACGTATATTTATCGGAAAAATAATTACAAAGAAAATGAAAAATAAATTCACTCTCGTTCTGCTTTCTGCATTGTACTTAATGTTGAATTGCTTTTTTGCGATAAGCCAGAGTACTACAAAAAGAACAACCTTTCCATTCGAAAAAATCGAAAATGGGAACAATCCTTCTTATCGTTTAGCAAAAAAAACTTCACCTTCCAATAATTACAGAATACTCAGTCAATCACCATTTTCAAGCAGTATTTTTACATATCAGGTAAATGTTAATTTGAATCAACAAAATATTTTAGGTGATGCTGCAAACGAACCCAGCATAGCCGTCAACCCGCTTAGCCCAAGTAATATAGCAATTGGCTGGAGACAATTTGATACGATTGGAAATAATTTCAGACAAGCGGGTTGGAGTTATTCAGTTGATTCAGGCCAAACATGGAATTTTCCCGGCGTTATTGATCCCGGCGTTTTTCGATCGGATCCTGTATTGGATTTTGATGTCAATGGCATTTTCTATTATAACAGTTTGACGATTGATAGCTCTAATAATTATCTCTGCAGGATTTTTAAAAGCAACGACGGTGGCGCTTCTTGGGATACCGGTACTTCGGCTGGAGGTGGAGATAAACAATGGATGACTATCGATAGAACAACAGGTGTCGGAGCGGGAAATATTTATGCATGTTGGTCATCCTATTCAAGTTCATGTTCACCCGGAAGTTTTACCCGTTCAACGAATGGAGGGATAAGTTATGAAAACTGCACCACCATTGATGGTGATCCATATTTAGGAACTATGGCTGTTGGAAATGCCGGAGAACTTTACATCTCCAGCTTTGCTTTAACTGACAGTGTTCTTGTTGCTAAGTCAATAGATGCTCAAACACCGGGGTCTTCAATCACTTGGAATACTCCTGTTTATGCCTACATGGACGTCTGGCATTACGGTAGTTCATCTATCAATATTGCAGGAATCCTCGGACAAGTAAATATTGATGTAGATCGCTCCAATGGTCCAGGTCGCGATAATGTTTATATGCTTCTGTCAACCGGAAGATTATCTACTCTTGATTCTTCTGATGTGATGTTTGTACGAAGCACAGATGGTGGTCTTACATGGAGTTCGCCAATTCGCATTAATGATGACTCAACAAATAATAATATACAATGGCTGGCCATTTTATCCGTCGCTCCTAACGGAAGAATCGATGCTGTTTGGTTGGATACACGCGACGGTTTACCCAACACCCATTCATCTGCATTGTATTATTCATATTCCATCGATCAAGGTAATACCTGGTCTGTAAATGAAAAATTATCTGCATCGTTTGACCCGCATGTTGGTTATCCGAATCAACAAAAAATGGGCGACTATTTTGATATGATATCTGAAAACAATGCTATACATCTGGCTTGGGCCAATACTTTGAATGGAGAACAAGATGTTTACTACAGCTATATTCTTCCTCCTGTTTCCACACAGGTAAATGAATTGCCTGGAATCTCTTCAATTTCCATTTTTCCGAATCCTTCCGATGGAATATTAACAATTAAAGGTAAGTCAATTCATTCGAAAATCGAGGTCTTTAATATCTTCGGAGAAAGTGTTGATTCGTTTTTAATAGAAGATATAAAAGCAACTATTGATATTTCTCATCAACCTGCAGGAGTATATTTTATAAAGGTTATGAATCTGAATGGAGCATCTGAAACTATGAAAATAATAAAGGTAATGGGTCATGCTTAAACGACTTCTAGCAATTACAAGTTGAAGCTATATCTTGAAAATGAAAAAAAATTTGATGAATTTCTAAAAACCCTAATTCAACAAAAAATCACCCAATCCCTTCATCAATTCAACATAAAAAATCAAAAAACAACCTTATATTTGCAGCAATCGGCAGGGTATTTGACAAGCATCTGCCAAATTCAAAAAAATATGAAAAAAATCATTGTAGTGTTTATTGCAGCATTGGGTTTTTTAACTGTAAATGCACAAACTGACAAGGCACCGGCAACTGCAGCTCCCGGGATTAATATTGGAAACATGGCACCGGAAATTAACCTGCCTAATCCCTATGGAAAATCGATAGCTCTTTCTTCACTCCGTGGACAAGTAGTTTTAATTGATTTTTGGGCTTCCTGGTGCGGACCATGCAGAATGGAAAACCCAAATGTAGTAGCGGCTTACAACAAGTATAAAGAAACAAAATTTAAAAGCTCTAAGGGCTTTGCCATTTATAGCGTCTCTTTAGATAAAGACAAAGACAAATGGATGGAAGCTATCAAGAAAGATGCATTGGCATGGCCGAATCACGTAAGTGACCTGAAATGGTGGTATTCTGATGCAGCTAAAGCATATGGAGTTCAAGGAATTCCAACGAATTGGCTAATCGATGAAAACGGAATAATCGTAGCAAAAAACCTCAGAGGCGCCTCTTTAGAAGAAGCATTAGAAAATTTGAAGTCTAAGTAATACTTTCTTACTTTTGCCTCCTGAAAAACAGAAGAATCACTCGGTTCTTCTGTTTTTCTTTTATAAACCCCTTATAACTTCTATCAATTTAAGGTTATGAAGCAGCCGAAAACTGTCAGATTGGCTTTTTTGTTAATACTGGCAAAATCATTGAGTAATGGGGACAGTTAATTTCCTCAAAATTTTTCAAAAAAACGAATATGAAAAGAAAAGAAGATGTGAATTCTGACATAGAAAACAATGATGTTCAGAAAGAAGAGGCCGGACATAATCAAGAAGCATTATCCGATTCATCAATTGAGTTAACCGATCAGGTGGCGAAATTAGAAGCTGAGTTAACAGAAAGCAGAGATAAGTATCTGCGACTTTATTCGGAGTTTGAAAACTTTAAAAAGCGGGTCACAAAAGATCGCATTGAATATACGAAGATGGCAGGATCAGAAGTTTTTCTGTCTTTTTTACCCATCATTGATGACTTAGAAAGAGCACTCAAATCAAGTGAAAGTGCTACAGATGCTCAACCGATTAAAGAAGGAATAAAATTAATTTATTCCAAAATCAAATCAATTTCGGAATCAAAAGGGCTGAAAGAAATGGTTTCCTTGAATCAGCTTTTCGATGCAGAACTACATGATGCAATTGCCAATCTCCCTGCACCATCAGAAGCGATGAAAGGAAAAGTAATTGAAGAGATAGAGAAGGGATATTATTTTAACGATAAAGTTATCAGACACGCAAAAGTTATTGTCGGAAACTAAATACTTAATAAAGAAGATTGTTTTTTTCAGTCTTCTTTAAAAGATTTACCTCATGTCAAAAAGAGATTATTACGAAGTACTAGGTGTAAATAAAAACGCTGCCGAAGCTGAAATTAAAAAAGCTTATCGCCAGATGGCGCTGAAATTTCATCCGGATAAAAATCCCGGTAATAAAGAAGCGGAAGATAAATTCAAAGAAGCAGCAGAGGCATATGACGTTTTAAGTAATGCCGAAAAAAAACAGCGCTACGATCAATTCGGCCATAGAGGAATGAATGGTAATGGAGCCGGCGGATCAGGAATGAATATGGAAGATATCTTCTCACATTTCGGCGACATTTTCGGTGAGGGAAGTCCTTTCGAAAGTTTTTTCGGTGGTGCAACACGCGGCGGACGACGGGTTAATAAAGGAAGCAATCTTCGCGTAAAAGTAAAAATGACATTGGAAGAAGTTGCCAATGGAGTTGAAAAGAAAATTAAAGTAAATAAATTTATTCCTTGTACTTCATGTAAAGGCACCGGCTCTAAAGAAGGCGGTTCCTATCATCGGTGTAATACATGTAGCGGCACCGGACAAGTTCACAAAGTAACCAGTACGTTTATCGGACAAATGCGAACAACTGCGACTTGTCCGACGTGCAGTGGGGAAGGACAAATTATTGCTGATAAATGCAAGTCCTGCCACAGTAGTGGAGTGCAAAGCGGAGAGGAAACTATTTCCATAAACATTCCAGCCGGAGTAGGAGAAGGAATGCAATTGACGATGACAGGTAAAGGAAATGCTGCAGAACGCGGAGGCATTCCGGGTGATTTATTAATTGTTATCGAAGAAGAAAAACATCCGCATTTTCAACGTGATGGGAACAATTTGTTGTTCGATTTATATATAAACGTAGTGGATGCTATTTTAGGGTTTACAACTGAAGTTCCAACAATCGATGGAAAGGCAAAAATTAAAATCGATGCGGGGACACAGGGTGGGAGGGTTCTAAGGTTAAAAGGAAAAGGACTTCCTTCCATAAACAGCTATGGAAGAGGAGATATTTTGATCAATCTGAACGTCTGGACACCACAACATTTGTCATCAGAAGAGAAAAAAACGCTTGAAAACTTGCGAAATTCCCCGAACTTTAAACCCAATCCGGGTAAAACCGACAAAAGTTTTTATGACAGAATGAAGGAATATTTTCACTCCTAAACTTAATTTCTTTTTTTTGATTTTTGACGTTTGATTCTATTGTAATTTTCCTTTTTTTTCTTATTTTTGAGAGAATGATAGTGTAATTAAATAATTACTGAAATCATTTCCTCCGGAAGTAAGTTTCAAATTTTATTCAACCCGATTAATTCTTAAGTTTTATGAAAAACAGTTACAGTTATTTTCTGTTTGTTGTTATGTATTGCTTATCGCTTACGAATGCAAATGCAGCAGAACCTTTAGTTGGAGTAAAAGCCGATCAATATGTTAAAGGGGCAGCGCGTGTATATCCGGGAAACCAAAGTATCATTCCGTCCTTTATTACTTTTAGAGAGGAGAGTCGTCCGGCTTTTAATTCACCCGATTTGTGGTTGAAGCTGAATTTCGGAATGGAGACAGGAATGAGTCTGAAATTATTAAGCTCCGATCGCGATCAGATTGGTTTTACGCATTACAGATATCAACAAAATTATAATGGTATTCCAATTGAAGGAACGATGTGGCTCATTCATGTTAAAGACGGATACGTTGTATCCATGAATGGAGTGTTGCTTGATAAATTAAAATCGAATTTACAGCAATCGATTTCCGAAAGTGATGCATTGAATAAAGCATTGGCTGTTATTCCGGCCGAGATTTATAAATGGCAAATGCCCGAAGAAGAGCAATTGTTAAAGCGCATTCAGAAAAATCCGGCTGCGACTTATTATCCGAAGGGAGAGTTTGTGTATGCTTTCAATTCAGTAAACCCTAAAAGTGCTTCTTATAAACTTGCTTATAAATTTGACATATATGCCGACAAGCCATTGGCTAGAAAATACATTTCAATCGATGCTATCAGTGGCGAAGTCATAGATGTACAGGACAGAATTCAAGAAGTGAACACAAATGGCATTGCCTTAACCGGATATGCAGGCACACAAAATATCGTAACGGATAGTGTAAATGCAACGACCTATAGGTTGAGAGAAAACGGTAGAGGCGCCGGCCAGGGAATGGAGACCTATAACATGCTTACCGGAACCAATTACGGTGCGGCAGTTGATTTTACGGATAGCGATAATTATTGGAACAATATGAATGCCGCCAAAGATCAATATGCTACCGATGCTCATTTTGCTACTGAAATGACTTATGATTATTACTATACCCGTTATGGCAGAAACAGTATTGACAATGCCGGATTCAAATTGATCAGCTTTGTCCATTATTCATCGAATTATGTAAATGCTTTCTGGGATGGATCTCGAATGACATACGGAGACGGTAACGGGACTTACAATCCGTTAACCTCACTGGACATCGGCGGACATGAAATTACACATGGCTTGACGAGCAATTCGGCCAATTTAATTTACTCTTATGAGTCGGGTGCACTGAATGAATCTTTTAGTGATTGCTTCGGAACAGCAGTGGAGTGGTTCGCTGATCCTGCCAATGGCGATTGGTTAATCGGCGAAGATATAGGTTCGGCCTTTCGTTCGCACAGCAATCCCAACGCTTATGGCGACCCGGATACATATTTGGGCACGAATTGGTACACGGGTGCCGGCGATAACGGAGGTGTTCATTCGAATAGCGGCGTACAGAATTATTGGTTTTATTTGCTCTCTGTAGGAGGAAGCGGAACGAATGATATTGGAAATCCATTTAACGTAACCGGATTAGGCATTAATAAAGCCGCAGCTATCGCTTTTCGGACACTAACAGTTTATTTGACTCCTACATCGCAATATGCAGATGCCAGATTATATTCTATACAATCGGCAATTGATTTATATGGCAACTGTTCTCAGGAAATGTTTTCTACGATTGATGCCTGGTATGCCGTTGGTGTTGGAAGTTCCGGAAATCTTCCGACAACAATTGCGGCACAAGGTCCCACTACATTCTGCAACGGTAGCAATGTCCTGCTTGAATCATCAGCGCCATTTGGATCTACTTTCCAATGGTATAAAAATAATGTATTAATCAATGGCGAAACGAATGCGAACTACAGTGCTACAACTTCGGGAGACTATTACGTCGTAACAAATAGTTGCGGAACAGTTTATACATCAAATACCATCTCTGTGATTGTTATTACATTGACGCCTACTGTTAACCCTTCCTCTCCAACTTCTTCCTGTACGAGTGTTGACTTAACTGCAATTAATACAAGTGGCTATAATATTCAATGGAATAAAAACGGGGTACCGATAAGTGGTGCTGCCGCGACTGTTTATTCGGCATCTTCAAGTGGTAATTACTCATTTACTTTAAATGCTACAGTCGTTCCAACGAGTGTTTTCAATAGTACCGGTGTAATTAGTATTCCTGATAATTCTTGTACACCTCCTGCAATCAGTACAATTTCTGTTTCGGGGATGCCGACAAGCTTATCTACCGGTGGAATTTTCGTTACTGTAAATATTACGCATACCTATGATGGCGATCTGCATTTGATGTTAGAAGCGCCCAACGGTGATGTACTTGGATTGAGTCGCGAAGCAGGTGGAGCCGGAGATAATTTTGTAAATACAACATTCTCAGATGCCGGCAGCGGCCCCATCTCCGGTGGAACGGCTCCTTTCACAGGAACTTTTAAGCCCTGGTTATCGACATTTACCTCTTGCATGAACACTACGAAGACCAGTTTTGCTTCTATTGGAAACGGATCAATCAACCCCAATGGTAATTGGAGATTTCATGTGTATGATAGATATGGAGCAGATGTTGGTACAATCAACAATTGGAGCATTACTTTTCCGGGAGCAACAACACCTTCTCCGAATTGTGGCCCGGTTACCAGTCCGGCAACGGCTGTTACAATTGGATCGTTTGCATCTGTAACATTGAATTCGACAAATACATTAGCATACCAATTTACTACAAAAAATAATTTTGCCGGAGCCGCACGCGCTTTTGGAACTGCAGTGACTTTAAATGATAAAGGATATTATGGTTTAGGAAATAATACATTGAAAAACGATTGGTGGGAATATAACTCGCTGACAGATAGCTGGACTCAAAAAAGTAATTGTCCGCAAGGACTTATTGGAGCTGCATCTTTTGTTAGTGGCACGAATGCTTACATAATTGGAGGATACATTGGTACTGCGTATGTGAACACAACTTACGAATGGAATTCAACAATGAATTCCTGGTCAACAAAGACTGCCTTCCCCGGAAGTGCGCGAGCCAATATGGTTACAGGTGTTTCGACAGGGAAAGGATACATTATTTGCGGCAGCGATGCGAGTAATTCATTCAGAGATATCTGGGAATACAATCCTGCTCTTGATCAATGGACATTTAAGACAAATGTTCCGGGTGCTGCTTCTTCAGGAAGAATGAAAATGACGGCTTTCAATCAGGGTCCAAAAATTTATTTTGGTCTGGGACAAACTTGCGGTGTACCATGCACACCGGTTTATTCAAACGAATGGTTTGAATATGATCCGATAAATAATATCGTTCTTGCAAAAGCTAACTTTCCCGGAACTGCAAGAGAAAATGCGAACGGATTTTCTCTTGGCGAAAAGGGTTATGTAATGTTCGGTAATTCCGGTTCAACCGATTTTACTGATTATTGGGAGTATGATGTTGTTCAGAATCTTTGGAACTTATTGGGAAATTATAGTGGTACAGGAAGAACAGGAGCTTCAGCTATTACAATTAAGAATGCCGCTTATATTTTTGGAGGAAATGTTAGTTCTTCTCCTGTAGCTCAGGTACTGCAGTTTAAAGTTATTAGCAAGGTTTGCTCAAACAGCCCTTCTACTATTTCACTTCAAGCATCAAATGGTATTTCTTATTTGTGGAATACGGGAGCAACAACTCAAGCAATAACGGGTATGCCTACCGGTGAATATTCGGTAATCGTAAACAATTCAGGATGTAATTCAACTGCATATATAAATCTGGAAGTATATTCACTTCCAACTGCAAGTATAACTGCCGGTGGCCCTACCACATTTTGTTCAGGTTCGAGTGTGTCACTAACTTCTTCTTCTGCATTGGCCTATTTATGGAGTAATGGATCTACAACCGGCAGTATAACTGTTGGTAATACTGGTAATTATTCGGTCGTGGTGACAGGAACAGGCGGATGCACAACATCCTCAGCGCCGGTAACTGTTACTGCTAATCCCGGGCCTCCTGTAACCGTTTCGGGAAATGGTCCTCTTACATTTTGTCAGGGCGGAAGTGTTACATTGAATACATATAACTATCAAACAATTCCTTATGCACCATTATCAGGAAGCGGCACTCAGATTTCATTAGGGGATGATCAGTTGAGTGGTAGTTTGCCAATTGGTTTTAGTTTTACCTTCTTCAATAATAATTACACTAATTTTTATATCTCATCCAACGGGTTTATCACTTTTGGAGCGACAAGCAGCGGATGTTGCTCGGGTCAAGTGTTACCGAATGCCCTTGCACCAAACAATCTCATTGCTTTTGCATGGACAGATTTAAATCCACCTGCAGGTGGAACTATTGAATACTTTACTTCAGGTTCTTCACCAAACAGAAAGCTGATCGTGAAGTTCACGAACATACCACATTACCCGAGTGGAAATTTGATAAATGCACAGGCCATACTCTTTGAAACTTCTAACCTCATAGAAATTCATACCGGTACAATGCCATCAAATGGATCACCGCATACAATGGGACTAGAAAACAGTAATGGAACGCAAGCGGTAGTTTATTTAGGTAGAAACGGACAAAGCTGGTCGGCAACAAATGATGGGGTTCGTTTTGGTACGAATATTTCAAGTTACTTATGGAGTAGTGGAGCCACGACTTCCAATATCAGCACAGCAACTTCAGGGCAATATAATGTAACAGCAACAGACCGTAATGGATGTGTAGCAACTTCTTCACCGGTAACTGTTATTGTTAATCCTTTGCCTGTAGCAACAATCACTGCCAATCAGTCAACAGCATTGTGTCCGGGTGAAAGTGTAACACTAACGGTTTCAGCAGCCAATTCATATTTATGGAATACGGGTGCGACAACTCAAAGTATTATTGTAAATACAGCGGGTAGTTATTCGGCAACGGTTACTTCGGTGAATAGTTGTACGAAAACATCTGCTATAACAAATGTCACTGTTGGTGTCTGTACGATTTCGATTAATTTAAAAGTCTACATAGAAGGTTATTATCTTGGAAGCGGAGTAATGGAAGCTGCTCCGGATAAAATAGGCCATCCGACTTTATGCGACACAATTATTGTTGAATTGCATAATGCTTTATCACCATTCAATACATTATTTTCAGATACAAGTACGATTGATGTCAACGGTAATGGAACATTTACTTTTCCGGGATCAGCTTTATCGAACTCATATTATATCGTTGTTAGGCACAGGAATGCGCTAGAGACCTGGAGTGCGTCACCTGTCTCCATGGTTGCGTCAACAAATTATGATTTCACAACGTTGGTTTCAAAAGCATATGGAAGCAATATGACAGAAACTGTTGATCACTTAGGTTGGGCGATTTACAGTGGTGATATTTCGAGTGCCTCTCAAGGTATAGGTTTTCAGGACGGAGCGATTGAATCACAGGATTATTCAGATATGGAAAATGCCATCTACTCCGTATTAAGCGGTTATGTTTTTGAAGACATTACCGGAGATGGAATTGTTGAATCTCTGGATTATTCTATAATGGAGAACAATATTGCCATTGGTATTTTTATACTTCGACCTTAATCAATTTTTAAGCAGAGTAGTTGTTAAAAATCCAACTACTCTGTTTTTATTGTAGTTTTTCATAGTTTTATTTCCTGATTTTATATCTCTTTTTTTTGTATTTATGCATTTATATTGACACTAATCATGTAGCGTTTTAGAAATTCAAATGGGAATACTCGACATTCAATCAGTTACAAAGAATTATGCTTCACATTGTGCATTAGATAATATTTCGATTTCTATTCCGGAGCAAAGTGTTTATGGTTTATTGGGGCCGAATGGAGCGGGAAAAACTTCGCTGATTCGAATTATAACACAGATAACAGCACCTGATAATGGACAAATTTTATATAAAGGAAAGCCATTAGAGAGAGATCATGCTATGAAGATGGGCTATCTACCCGAGGAGCGTGGTTTGTATAAGAAAATGGAAGTCGGGGAGCAGGCCATATATCTTGCGAGATTGAAGGGGATGTCCAAGCACGATGCTATAAAAAAGTTGAAGTATTGGTTCGAGAAATATGAAATTCAGGGTTGGTGGAAGAAAAAGATCGAAGAACTTTCGAAGGGAATGGCGCAGAAGGTGCAATTCATTATTACTGTTATGCATGAACCGGAGTTATTAATTTTAGATGAACCCTTTACCGGCTTTGATCCGATCAATGCAGAGTTAATCAAAAATGAACTCATCAGTTTACGGAGTAAAGGAACAACCATTGTGCTTTCAACTCATCGCATGGAAAGCGTAGAAGAATTGTGCAGCCACATTGCATTGATAAATAATTCTCATGTTATTCTGGAAGGTTCTGTAAAAGATGTGAGAAAGCAGTTTCGAAGCAACATGTACGAGATCAGGTATCATGGAAACAGAATCAGTTTTACGAATGCTTTATGGGCAGGATTTGAATTAATCGATTTGAAAGAAGACGCCGATCACAATACCGCAAGGGTTCAAATGCTGAACAATCATTCTCCAAACGATTTGTTAAGTGTTTTACTTCCTCACGTAAACATTTTAGGATTAAATGAAGTTGTACCCAGCATTAATGATATTTTTATTAAGGTAATAAATGATTCACAAGCAAATAAAGAGCAGCAATGAATAAAATACTTTTAGTTATTCAGCGTGAATACCTGACTCGTGTCAGAAAAAAATCATTCCTCATAATGACCATATTGGGGCCATTATTATTAGGTGGTATTTTCATATCTACATTACTGCTCGACAAAGTAGATACAGAAGTAAAGACTCTGGTTATTGTTGATGAGACTAAAGGATTTGAAGGAAAGTTCAAAAGCAATGATCGTTTAGTATTTATTTATTCGCCATTAGGAATGGATTCTGCAAGAGCGTTGTGCAAACAAAACAAGTATTTCGGAATACTTCATATTCCGGGAAAATCTTCAAGTCCTGAAGTGTTGGAAAAAGCAATAACGCTGTATTCCGAATCTCAGCCCGGACTAGATATGATTTCAAAAATTAAATTTTCAATTGAGAAGGAAATAAATACGCAAAAATATATTCAGGCAGGCATTGACGAGGAGAAACTCAGCGCGATTAAGACAGATGTTTCTATTCGCACGCGTGATCTGGAAAATAAGGAAACAAGCACACCGCTAACAACCGGACTTGGTTTTGGAGGCGGAATTTTAATTTATCTGTTTATTTTCATTTACGGTACGATGGTTATGCGTGGTGTATTGGAAGAAAAAACAAGTCGCATTGTTGAAGTAATCATCTCTTCGGTGAAGCCTTTTCAATTGATGATGGGGAAGATTATCGGTGTTGCCCTGGTAGGATTAACACAGTTTTTATTGTGGGTAGTGTTAACTGCAGTAATTTACTCAGGAGTCTCGGCCTATATGTTAAAGGGTAAAACAGATAAAGAAAAAGTTGAAGTGTTGATGAAAAGCAGAGGTATAGATAAAGAGGTTTTGGAAAATAATATCGACATGGACGCTGTTGCAGACCAATCCGATAAGTTAGGAGAAATTATGGGGTCAATTAATTTCCCTTTACTTATAGGAATGTTTATTTTTTATTTTCTTGGAGGTTACCTCCTTTATAGCGCCTTATTCGCCGCCGTTGGAGCTGCTGTCGATTCGGAGACAGATACCCAGCAATTCATGTTGCCGGTTACCATTCCCCTTATCATTGCTTATATCGCCGCTATCAATGTCATCGCCAATCCACAAGGAAATGTTGCCTTCTGGTTTTCTGTGATTCCATTTACGTCACCAATTGTTATGATGGTGCGCATTCCTTTCGGTGTGCCCTGGACTCATCTGGCGATTTCAGTTGTATCATTGATTGCCGGATTTTTATTTACAACTTGGATTGCAGCAAAAATTTACCGGACAGGAATTTTAATGTATGGTAAAAAGATTTCCTATAAAGAGTTGTGGAAGTGGTTGAGGTATTCTTAAATTAAGTACATGAAGTAAAAAATCAAACCTTAGTGCTTCATGAGTTAATTAAACCCTCCGTGAAACGCCATGCCCACCGTGACTCCCTGTTAATTTGCTTTTCACTCAACTAACGAATTGAATTTAAGAAATTTTAATTCGCCACTACCAGCTTTTTTACCCCTCCGATAAATCCGACACCACGCTTATAAAGCCGAATAAAATAAATTCCTGCTTTCAAATCTTCTTTTAAAAGAATGAGAGGAGAGTCAGATATTTTTTTTGATAAAACAGTTTTTCCATCGACACTGTTGATTATAATAACTCCTGATTTTATAATTTCATTTTTTAGCGACAGAACGGTAAAGGCTGAATATGGATTGGGATAGACGTTCAGCAACGAATGAATATCCAAATCAGAAAAACCGGATGGGGTTTCAATAATGGTATCTTGTATGCATTGATTGCAGCCATTTAGATCGCTTATGCATATAGAATATATTCCTCCCTGAAGATTTCGGATTTGATTTCCGGACAAGTTTCCTGTCGCAGGCAACCAACTGATGGTATACGGTGGTACACCACCCATCATGGAGATGTCAAAGGATCCATTTTGGCAACCTATGCATGATGTTGCATTTGCAGTAGAATATAGTTGTAGATCTGGAGGATTGGTAATCTGAAATGAATCTGTTAACATACAACCCGAAGAATCGGTAATTTGAATCGGATAAACTCCCGATGGTAGTGAAATCAACTCGGCGAAATTGGAGTCCGATATCCATGGACTTATGATGGTATAAGGTTCGGTGCCTCCAACAATATTGACAAATAAATTGCCATCTGAAACACCACTGCAACTTACAACAGTTCTGCTACTATCCAGTAATTCAACCTGCATAGGCAATATTAACGAATTCACATGAACGTATCCATTTGCTCTGCAACCGGCAGAATCTGTAACCGTAACCATATATGAACCGGCCTTTAGTGTGCTAGCTGTATAGGTGGTCTGCTGTAAAGAATCATTCCATAAATAAGTATAAGGGGGAATTCCACCTGCCGGAATTGCAGATGCCCATCCATCTGTTCCATTCCAACATCCGGTGACAGAATGTGTGCCGGTCGATTGAACAAATAATGATTGACTTAATGTTGCAACTATGAACGTGTGAAAATAATTACATCCGGAAGCATCGGTGATTGTTACAGAATATATTCCGGCAAATAAATTTGCCTGGTCTTTATTTGTAGGTTGATGTATGGAGTCATCCGGAATAGATTCCCATTGAAAGGAAAACGGCGGATTGCCACCGGTAATGTTTAATACAATGCTGCCATTCGATTCGCCTGCGCACGGCACATCCTGAATGATTGGCTGAACAACAGGAGCATTCGAAGGAAGAATTCCCAATGTGATACTTCCATAACTTGTACAGCCGCTTGCCCAAACATTCATTGCCACGGAATAAGTACCGGGTGATAAGTTGGTAATCGTTTGTGTTGTTTCACCATTCGACCATAAATAATTATTCGGCGCTCCGCCCGCATTGAGGATGGCTGTCAGACTTCCATCTGATGAGCAAGGAGATGAGGGTTGATTGTTTATGGTGATAGAAGTAGAATATGGATTTTGCAAAGGAGATTTCAATGTAATTTGTGCAGTTCGGCTACAGCCTGAATAAGGATCCGTCACGTTTACGCGATAGGTCGTATTCGTAGAGGGCGGTGTCACGGTTATCTGATCAGTTGTATGTCCCGTATTCCACCTATACATTACACCTCCGGGTCCGGTTATGGTATTAGAGACAGGATTTGCTTGTAACAGATTTGTTTTTAATGTTGCTGATCCATTTGCATTACAAACTGCATTGACACCGATTGCCGGATTTGGTAATACGTGTATGTGGACAGTATCTGACATTCCTGAGCAACCACTTCCACCGGTTATAGTACAAGAATAAAAGCCGTCAGAGGTGACAAGTAAGTACTCATTGTTTCCGGAAATCATATTTCCATCCTTATACCAGGAGATAGCTCCTCCATTGGCATTTGTTTTCAAATAAGTAAAATCGCCTTCGCAGAAATCAGTTTGACCAACTATTTCAATGTGCAGTTGTGGATCTACTATAATTGAATTTTCACATTCGTAAGATTCTCCATAACCACCGTTGTAAGTCAATTTCAGATGAGCGGTATATTCTCCGGCAGGTAAATTACAAGGAGGGAAGGTGAGTGAATCTGAAAAATTTATATTTTCTATTAGAGTTGTTGTCGATGTAATCGGCTGATATACTCCGGAAACACCATTGATTCTCCCTCCTGCCGCCGGATAGATAGTTGAACTATCGATATTATTTGTAACCCAGAATTGAAAAGCGATATCCGATTCAATCGGGCCAAAATAATCAAATGTAACTTTGGCAGTTGTATTGATTAGGCAATAGGGTCCTCGGTTTTGTAAAATTTGCGGATGGTCGAGATGTCCGACCATATTGGTTGCTGCAAACCATTGTACACCGCCGGCTTGTACATTGTTTTGCCGAGGAGTTGAGAAGGCGACAGAGGAATTGTTTCTCCACGATGTATAATATGCTTCTTCAGCAGTAAAAATATTGTTGGACGAGGAAAGCGGAAACCAGGCGCCTGTCCAGTCGACAGTTCCACCGGTACTATATCCTTCCGAATAAAGAATTGGATGAAAATCTGTGCTATCTTCAGTATCCGGTAATTCAAAGAAGTTTTGCTCAGCGATATTTACAGAGCCCGGATCAGAAACATACCAGGCATGAAGAATTCTGTCAGCTAAACGGGGATGAGGATTGCTGCAACCTAAACAAGGAGAACAGTTGACACAGCCATCAATAGTTTTGACCACGGAAGCAGTACCATAACTGCTGTTACAATATTGCAAAGCTGCGAGATAAGCTTCAGAAATCATCGGGTTATTTGGATGAGCCAGATTATAGGCATCTTTCATCGAATGCATGGCATTCAGAATTGGAATAAAATTTGGAAATTCATTGGGGCAGTCAACCCAAAATTCATATTCGGTATTGACAACATCGAAATCAGCTTGAGGGTAACGATTCAGGAACGTAGAAAGGGAATCAAAAAAATTTTCAGAACCACCAATTGCGCCGATTTGAGTAATTCCATATTGTGATTTGGCTTTTTTCATAAACCGTAGAAGGTGTACCTCAAGATCAACCATTCGAGAAAGGTTTTCATCCCACACCATTAAGTTTTTTCCAAATATTCTATGCAGATCAAATAAAGCCAGATAGGTAATATGACTTTCTGCTGCATACCTTAAGAGATGATCTTCTTTTTCAAAGATGCCATCAAAATTATTATCTACTCCAAGAATTGAAAATTCTGGATCGACTAAGTATGAATTATAAAGATAAGTCTTAACAAATTTATCTATATACATTCCACGATGAGGGTCGCCTTCGGAAACAAATTGAGCAAAAGATGGAAAAGATGAAAGCAGAAAAATTAAATAAATTATTTTTTTCAATGTAAATTTTGTTTTTAAATTCAATTTAGTAAAATTTTTATTCAATGTAATGAAAATTATTCAATTAGTATGATGTTCAGTTTCTGAAACTGAATTCAGCTGATTTTTGAAGAAAATTAAATATTTATTTTTTGGGTTTGGGTTATCAAAATTGGAGTGAAACCTTTTCGTGAAGTCCGGTGTTTGAGATTTTTTTAAGTAAAATGAACTTAAAACTTACATTTTAAATTTAAATAGAATCTGATTTTGAATTTCTTTATGTGTAAATCCCTAATAATGAATTTCTCAAATATGGATTTAGAGCCTGGAATAAGGATGAATTAATTTATTATTTAATTATTGTAAGGGGAAAGCCATTTATTAAAAACGCTTTTAAACTAGAAGTGTATAACCCAAAAGCGCAGAAATCTCTAAACTTATAAAATTCACTTATACATGATGAAAAAATTATTACTATTTGTTGCACTATGTTGCAGCATAGGAAAAATCCATGCTCAAAACGGTACTGTTGTATCAGGTGGCGATGCATCCGGTTCCGGTGGCAAAGTCAGCTTTACGGTTGGGCAAACCAATTACATTACAGAAACCGGAAGTAACGGTGTTGTAACGCAGGGGATGCAACAACCCTATGAGATTATGATTATTTCGGGGCTGGATAAAACAAGCATAAATATGACTGCTTCTGTTTATCCGAATCCTTCGGATGGTTATATAATCCTAAATATCGATAACGAAGATGTTCGCAATTTGAACTACACATTATTCGATGTTGCAGGGAATACAATTCGTCAGAAAAAAGTTTACTCAAAGCAAACTCAAATTCCACTCTCGGATTTAGCTGAAGGAGTCTATTTTATAAAAGTTCTCCGCGGTGAATCAGAAATGAAAACTTTTAAAATAATTAAAAATAAATAACTAAACATATACCTATGAAAAGAATCTTTATCATTTTACTTGCACTCTTCACTCAGATGAGTGTCAATGCACAGACAACCTCAAAAATGAATTACCAGGCAGTAGTCCGTAATTCAAACGGGGACTTAGTTACGACTGGTCCAATTGGAATGCGAATCAGCATCTTGCAGGGTTCACCAACCGGTACTGCTGTTTACGTTGAAACGCAAAACCCCGTTACAAACAATAATGGTTTGGCTACAATGGCAATCGGTAACGGTACTGTTGTATCAGGTAACCTGAGTGCAATTAACTGGGCAAACGGGCCTTATTTTATTAAAACGGAGACAGATCCTACAGGCGGAACGAATTACACAATTAGCGGAACGAGCGAATTGATGAGTGTTCCTTATGCACGTTATGCCGAAACATCGGGAACTGCCGGTCCAATGGGACCTCAAGGTGTTCAGGGTCCCCAAGGTCCAATAGGTCCCCAAGGCCCCCAAGGCCCGCAAGGAAATGACGGACTTACTATAAAAGTAAATAACGTGCAGCATGTAAACGGAAATGTTTCCATTACAAAGGCAGATATCGGATTACCCAATGTGGACAATACATCTGATTTGAATAAGCCGGTAAGTGTAAGTACACAGAATGCATTGAACGCGAAAGCAAATTTGAATTCTCCGACTTTTACAGGAATGCCAATGGCTCCGACTGCAACACCCGGAACAAACAACAATCAAATTGCAACCACATATTTTGTTACGGATGCTATTGATAATGCTTCTACTCCAGATGCTACATCTTCTGTAAAAGGAAAAATTGCTTTAGGTGGTGACTTATCCGGCGCAGGTTCTACATCTGCTGCTCCTGTGATTTCTGCTAATGCTATTAATACGACAAAACTTGCCAATTCGAGTGTTACAACTGCTAAAATTGCTGATGATAATATTACAACAGCAAAAATTCTCGATGGAAATATTACTACTTCAAAAATTGCAGATAATAGCGTAACAGCAAGTAAAATTACCGATGATAACATTACAACATCAAAGATTGCGGATGGTAACATTACAACAGCCAAAATCGCTGACGACAATGTGACAACTTCTAAAATTGCGGAATTGAATGTAACTACATCTAAAATCGCTGATGATAACGTAACCACTGCTAAGATTGCCGACGCAAGTATTACGACAGTTAAAATTGCAGACGGTAGTGTAACTCCTGTTAAACTATCTGCAGGAGCTATCTCAACTACCAATATCGCCGATGCAAGCATTACGACAATTAAAATTGCTGATGATAATGTAACGACTGCAAAGATTGCAGACAACAGCATTACCACTCCGAAAATTGCCGATAACAATGTGACAACTGCTAAAATGGTTGACGCAAGTGTAACAACTGCAAAGATTGCTGACGATAATATTACTACTGCAAAGATCGCCGATGATAACGTAACGACTGCGAAGATTGCCGACGCAAGCATCACAACGGTTAAAATTGCTGATGGTAGCGTAACTCCGGCTAAACTTTCTGCCGGTAGTGTTTCAACAGCCAGTATTGCTGATGGAAGTATTACGACAATTAAA
>JANNBB010000055.1:0-149741 GCA_031385005.1 Bacteroidota bacterium | reverse complement strand
TCTCCCGGTATCCAGTTTCCCATCACTATTCTTCCCCCTTTGCGGGTAACACGAACCATTTCCTTAGCTACATCAAGAGGCTTAGGAGCGAACATAGCACCAAATATACTCACCACCAAATCAAAACTCTCATCCTTCAGTCCATTTAAATCTGTTGCATCACCTTCTTGAAAGATACAATTAGTAAGTCCTTCAGCTTTTGCTCTAATATTTCCTGCTGCAACGAGATTGCTTGCTATATCAACACCTGAAACATTGGCACCTAGTTTTGCCTCAGGTATTGCCGTAGTGCCATCACCGCAACCGAGATCAAGAATATTAAGTCCTTTAGTAATACCCAGTTTGGCAACTAGAGTTGCGCCGCTTTCCCTCATGCTTTCTGCGATTCGGGTGAAATCACCTTTTTCCCATAATGCTTTGTTTGGATTCATATCATTTGATTTTTAAATTATTGCTTACTCTATTCAGTTTTCAGCATCCCTGTTGTTTTTTTATTGTTGTTTAAGTAAATTTCTTTCAGTCAGTTCAAAGTTATCAGGTCGCACAAGCATGACGCAACGGTTTGTAGCTACAAGAAGTTGGCGATTTCGAAGCATTAAACTGTCTGCCACCTCTGAACTTGATACGAAGCACAAAGCTCCATTTAACCACTGACCCGCCAATTTTTTGTAGCTGCTTTTATGCGTTAGTGCTTTCTTTTTCTTTCGTGTCAAGTGTTTCAAGATTTGTTTGTTGTTCAATTATTGCTTTTTCACTTTGTAAGTATAATTGATAAACTTTCCTGAAGGGGAATGATACCGAAACAATCCGCCCCTTGTACCGACCCAAATGTTTCCGTCATTATCTTCTACAATTGTCCAAACATCAGAATTAGCAAGACCGTCTTTTGTTGAAAAACGGGTAAAGGACTTTCCATCGTAACGGCAAACACCTCCGCCCCCTGTGTTCCACTTAGTATCGCTACCAATCCAAATGTTTCCCTTTTTATCCTCATAAATACAATCAATAGTATCATTGCAAAGACCATTTTCCTTTGTAAAATGCGTATAGGATTTTCCGTCATAACGGCACAGCCCACTATACAAATTGACGAACCAGATGTTCCCCGCTTTATCTTCTTTTATGTCCATAATCTGACTACTGAAACATCCATCAACTTTGGTAAACCTAGCTGTGGCGGTATCGTAACGGCAAACGCCTCCGTCCCTTTCGCCAAACCAAAGGTTGCCTGATTTATCTTCTAAAATACATTGAACAGCATTACTGCCCAGACCTTGTTTGTTTGTAAAATTGGTAACCGCACCTGAAACTAGATTGTAACGACATACTCCCCAGCCATCACTGCCTATCCAAATATTTCCTGCCCTATCTTCTACAATACAATTAATATGAAATTTGCCCAGTCCTGCTTTCGTTGCAATATCGGTAAAGGATTTACCATCGTAACGACATACTCCATTTTCAGTGCTGAACCAAAGATTCCCTGCTTTATCTTCATAAATAGATTCAATGTTGTTATCGTTCAGACCATCTTCCTTTGTAAAATTGGTAAACTTGTCTGAGGCAGCATTGTAACGGTACACACCATTGCCCATATTGGCGAACCAAAGATTTCCAACTTTATCCCGTATTCCGAAACGAAACATATATCCCTCTGTTTGTCCGTAGCAGGTAATAATAAAAATTACTAAAAGCAGAGAGAAGATTTGTTTGTGTAGGTAATACTTTTTCATTTGTCAGCTATTCTATTTTTAAGAGTTAATTTCTTGCAGTTAGTTTCAAGTTAGTGCGTCTTGTAGCGTTACGAATAACGGAATGCGAATTTGCGTTGTTTTTTGCAATGTCCAAGTTATGCATTTGAGCGTTAAATAGCAAAAAATGACGCGAATTTGCTGTTTGCGGTTCGTTCTTTATATGTCAGAGCGAGAAGTTAATTATTAAAGGGACGTGATCACTATGTTCGATCCAATTCTCATAGGTTCCAATTTCAATGTTTTTAACTTTCTCTATGATGTCTGTCGACGCAAAGCAATAGTCTATGTGGTAAGCTTTGTTTAGTTTTCTCTGAAGAAAGAAAGTGGGATGTTCTTCTCTTCCTTGTTCGAAGTTAAAATATTTATGATAAATACTTTGAATATTGTTGTCCGCTAATTTACGAACAACGTCTGAGTGACTGCCAACTCTTTTTTTATAATCCCATATTTTATTGCTGTTAAAGTCTCCGACTAAAATTGTCGAAGCCCCCAATAGGCTTGAGTAATGATTTATTGCTCTCCAAATTTGTCCGATATACCTTGCCTCAAAATTTTCTTTATTACTCATAGCCCAAATTGCGAACAATATAAAAGTTTGTCCATGTCCTGATACTTGAAATGGCAATATATAGCAGAATTCAGGATTGAAGTTGGACAGTAATTCAATTTTATAATCAGAATAAGTGTAAATACCAATGCCTTTGTGAATGTTTTCACCGTGCCAATGGAAGGTATTTGGTTTTGGATTGGTCTCACTGTATATCAACTTATCCGGGTGTTCGGATTCTGGAACAATTAAAATGTCAGGTCGATAACTTAGAATTATATCGGCTTTTTTTCTAAATGCTCCTTGACAATTCCAAGTTATTAATCTCATTTTTTGTTTTAACGATGTAGTCCAAGAACAGCATAACGACGTTTAGCATTGCCGAAGCATTATTTTTTTACCGAAATATAAAAATAAAAAGAGTAAAAAAATAATGTTTTGGCAATGCGGTGTTAGTGGATGCCAATTTATTCAGATTTTGAGATATGATTCTTCAATGCATCCTGCGACTGATAAGAGGTTCTGCCGATTTAATTATAGGGACTGCATTTGACTTCCGCAACTCTTGATAAAAATCAATCAGTCTAAAATTGATTGGAATATAATATCGTCCTAAGTATTTACCCTTGGAAGAATAAGATGCTCCTAATTTGAGTTCCGAAGCAATATTTCTGCTTTGCTTTTTCAAACCAAGAATTATCTGCTTAGCATATAAACTTGTATCGTTTAAAACTGTAATATCACTTATGTCGTTAGTGTCGCACCTGAAAGAAATAATTAATATTCCTTTTGGAGAAATATTATTTTCTAAATAAATAGTTGGAAATTCAAGCTTTGAAAAATAGCACATTAAATTTGATTCTGCATGTGACCAAGATTTATATTGCTCAGACGAAATTGAATATGATGTGTCTATATACAATTGGCCATTACTGTTATAGATAGAAGATTGTGAATTTTGAGATTTTACTTCTTGTCGTACGAGTAGGGTAAGGATTAGAATTAAAAAATATTTCATGACTGTTAAATTAAGAATCAGATTCAATAAAGGTCGGACTTTTTTTGGTATCCACTAACACAGAAATATACGCAAACATATCCCCCCAATTTTGCAACCCCTGCCTACCCTAACTATCATCAGGCAGTGCTAAAGAAAATACGAGTTTGCGTTTTATCCCTGCAACAGTAATCACCCATTCATTTATTTCGGAAGCAAAACAAACTTTCCATAATTATCCGTTTGCAAATACTTCGATGCATAATTCCGTAAATCAGAAACTTTTAATTTATTTATCCAATCGTTGAATTCAAGCAACTCTAATATATTTTCACCATTTTGCTGGTTGCTATTTATGACATTCAACCAGAATGAATTTTCCTTCAGATAACTTTCTCTTTCCCGAATCGCTGTCTCTTTAATTTTAATCAGATTCTTCTCGTCACAATCCTTTTCTTTCACTTCCTTCAACACGTCGAGTGCGGCCTGAATGAGCATCTCTACATTGTCAGGACTACAGGAAAAATATACTGTCTGATCAAGTTTTTGAATGGGAAAATGAGAAGGTGAAGAAATAAAGCTCACGCCGTAAACACCGCTTTTTTCTTCACGTAAAACTTCTCGAAGACGAATACTGACAAGTTTATTCAGCGCATTGACCTGATTTCTGTTTGTCCGGTTGTATTCAAATGGCATGTGCCAACGAAGCATAACAGTACTTTTCGGCTCCTGGCCCATTCTGACTGTTTTTTCAACCTTACCCTTTGGAGGGTTAACACCAATATCTTCAAACCTGTTTCGCAAATGGCTTGAAGGAAGTGAGCCCAAATATTTCTCAGCATATTTCTGTAAGGTATCCTGATTAAAGTTCCCCACAAAAATAAATACGGATGAAGCAGCATTGTTGAAACGTTCTTGATAAATCTTAAATGATTTTTCCAAATCAATTTCCTTTAACTGATCAACATTTCGCGGTCTGAAATGGTAATTATATCCTGACATAAAATAAGCGACTGAGTCAGAAAAAACTGCAGAAGGATCTGTATGCCTGTTTCGTAAGCGTGCCTTTTCGCTTTCCATCCATGAATTAAATGCTACAGAGTCTTTTCTTGGAGAAGTAGTATATAAATATATCAACTGCATCATCGTCTCCAAATCTTTTGGCGAACAACTACCGCTGAAGCCCTGCATCAATTCGCTGATATATGGAGAGCAGGAAACAACTTTTCCTGTTAATTTTTTCTCCAGTGAGTTTAAATCAAATTCAGCAATTCCGGATTCATCAACAATTTCATCAGCAACAACAGCCGACATGAAGTCCGAATCCGGGTAAACAGACCAACCTCCCCAGGAGTAAGACGAGAATAAAATTTCATCGTTTTTAAAGTCAGTTGGCTTGAAAAGTATCTTAACCCCATTGGCAAGATTCCATTCAGTTATATTGAATTCTTCAATACGTTTGGTGAAAGTCACTTTAGAACCAACGGGCTCATTGGCCAAAAGCGGACTGTTGTCTACTTTGTCGACATATGGTTTAACATCAAGTGATTTCATCGAAGAGATAATCGACTTGATACTCTCATTCGAAGGGATTTTTGTATTTTCCTTTTCCGGTGCAGTAATTAAAACAATACAATTTTTTCCATCCGTAATCCAATTCGTAGCAAAAGCATTAACCTCCTCAAGAGAAATTCCCTGTAAATGTTTCTTGGTAATTTCAAATTCATATTCTATTCCCGGCATGGGCTCTTTGGTGAGAAAATTACTGACATATTCCCGGGCATAATTCCTCGATTCGGTTTTGTTTTTTTCATTGAGAGCCATTTCCATACCGCGCATCATTTCAACTTTTTGACGCTGAAGTTCTGTAGAGGTAAATCCAAACCTGCGAACACGTTCATTCTCTTCAATTAATTTTCTAAGTGCCACCTCAATTCCTTCATCCTTCGATGTTGCTGAACAACTGTAGGATGCCGTGTTTCTGATAAGCGGTCCATAGTAACAATTGCTATTTAAAAAAGGTGCATCACTGAGGCGTGTCAATTCATTCAACCGTGTTTGTAACATGCCAAGAAATAATTGTTGTGCCATTCCTCGTCTGTAATCACCAACAGTACTTTGACTTTCTTTGGGTTGCTTGTAAATAATTTCAACCTCTGAATAACGGGCTTCCTTATCTGTCGCAGTTGCAATAATTATTTCATCGTTTCCGGGAACTTTATAAGTTGTTAACGGCCGTGAATTACTTTTCGGAGGTATTATAGAAAATTGATTGATAATTTTTTTCTCCATTTCTTTCATATCAAAATCACCAACAGCAATAACTGCCATGAGGTCGGGACGGTACCAATCCGAGTAAAACCTTTTGGTGGCAGCTTGCGGACTTTTCTCGATTATCTCTTTTTTACCGATAGGCAATCTGTCAGCATACCGGGAGCTTTTAAACAATAAAGGCCAATACTTGCGTCTCATACGCTCATTTGCACCTTGTCCTAAGCGCCATTCTTCAATAACAACTCCTCTTTCTTTTTCAATTTCAAGTGAATCAAAAGACAAATTTTGAGCCCAATCGCCTAAAATCTGAATGCCTTTGTCAATAATTTTTACAGAATCAGTAGGCAACTGAATCATATAAACAGTTTCGTCGAAACTGGTATATGCGTTCAGGTGTGCTCCGAATTTAGTTCCAACCGATTCCAGGTAATCGACCAATTCATTTTTTTTAAAATTCTTGGAACCATTAAAAGCCATGTGCTCGACAAAATGAGCAAGACCTTGCTGGTCATCATCCTCAGAGGTGGAACCCGCATTCACAGCCAGGCGAAGTTCGGCACGCTTTTCCGGCTTCGTATTCTTTCGAATATAATATCGAATTCCATTCGGTAATTTACCTATGATCGTTTGGGGATCAGAAGGCAGCAACGATTTTAAGTCATCTTGTGAATATGCAGGGAATATGCAATAAGCAAGAATAAAAAGAACCAATATTTTTTTCATAATCAGAGTAATTTTTGATTTAATTTAAGGATTGAAAGATAGAAAATTGAAGGGATTTATGCACGATTAAATAAAGGATTTTGAAATTCTTTGAATTGAAAAAATTTCTTATATATTCCCGTATTCCGATTCAACGATAAATATCACAACCGGAAATTTTAAGTAAAATATTTTGCTAATACTCTCCCTATTTTTTGCATCTTTCATTTTCTTTCCTAAATTCGTCAAAGAAATTTCTCTAAACCTTTTTAAAAATTTATTTACATATGAAATATTATACCCTCTTATTTGCATTTGTTTTAATGTGTTTCAACCTGAAAGCACAGTTTGTCGATATACAAATTAATAAATTAGGCGCCCAAAATAATGTAAACGCTTGTAAAGTTGATACTTTTCAATTAACGGTAACTCCTGCCGGACCTTTAACCGGAAACTTAACAATGACATTGAAATTGTACCCCAATGAAGAAGTGTTTGCACCATTTATTTCAACTTCAAGCGGTGTCCCTACGATGAATTTTGGCAATAATCTTTCAGCTTCAACGCATACTTTTTTATTCTATTTAAAAATTAATTGCGATGCAATACCCGATTCAACCTCTTTTGTAACCTATACAGATTCAGCGAATCTTTTCTTAAATTCAATAAGCTATAATTTGTCGGATTGGCAAATTAAAAACCCGAATCAACATGAATTTATTTATCAGTGGGGCTTCCCTTCACTGGATATTACTACAAACCAAAATATTTCCGTTGATTTCATAGATGTTTATAATAGCGATTCAATTCCGATTGTCAGAACCATACAATACATTAATAATGGTGTCGCTCCGGGAGATTTTTTTGGAAAAATTAAATATGCTGACAGTATAAACTGTTCAGAGGTGATCGTTGATAGCATTAGAATATTTGTTGATACTGTTGAAATTTTACCTATGACAAGTGTAAATTCCAACTCTTTTACTACTGCAGAAATCTTATGTTCAATACCATTAGGAAGCATGCTTATTATCAAAGAAGTGTTAGCATTTCCAAATTTTATGGATACCTGCATCAATACATGTACTGCTTCAAATTTACGCTTTAACAACCTGCTTTCATGGGGCTGCGATTCATCCGGTAGTTCAAACTTATGCCGGACTGTTTCCGGACAAGCCAACGTGCAAACCGGAACAAAAAATCCTCAGCTTACAATCAACAGAATCGCACCGCTTCCTTCAGGTAACGCACCGGATTTTAATTACTGGGATGCCGGAACAAATGGAAGTCCTGTACATTGGCAATTTTTAATTACCAATACCGGTGACGATGTTGCTAAAGATGTTCTTATCCGGCTCTGGAATCAGTTTCCAAAGTCATTGTATTATATTGAAGAGGACTCTATTCATGTTACTTTTGCATCTCCACATGAAAATATAGATACGATTTCAACTTTTGCTTCCATATTACTTGCATCTCGATTTTCTACTGATTCACCGGCTTGCTTAATTAACTTCACTAAACCAATCATTGATAAATCCTATACGCTTAATTATTTGTTTCCCAGTGAGTCTGTTTTAATTGAATTCACCACTCGCTTTTGTTGTCCGGAAAGTGACGATGGAACAAACAATCATATAAACCGCTTTAATGATCCGAAAACATTTAACACCTGGCAGTTTGAAATCAAAGGGAGAGATGAATGTGGTATTACAACCAACTGCCCGAATGCGACCACAACGGATACATCCATAAGTAGATATGAAGTAACGACATATATCAGTCCTAATTCAGGATATACAGGAATACATTTATATCTTGATCAGGAACATATTCCACCGGCATCAAACGGACTGGATGCGGCACCGGGCGGATGCAGTGGAACAAAAGTTTTTGAGCTAAGAAATAATCTGTTTAATCTTCAAACTTCTACATTGGATTTTTTACAATCAGATGCTAACTTTTTTTCAAATACCTATCACAATGATCCCGATAGCATGATTGTTTCCGCTATTGTCAGATTTCAATTTGAATTGGAACAGGGATTGTATTTAGATACCATTGATTCTTCATTTGTATTTCAGAGTGGCACTTCTGTTTTATGGCCTGTTTCAACTGTTCAAAAGGTTGTCCATACAAATTGTACCGGAAAAGATGTTTATCAAGCCGATTTTAACATCACCGACCTTCCGACAGGGAGTAGTCTTACCTCCTTTTACAGTTTTATGAATAGTTCAACTCTCCGATTCAAATTGTATGGCTGTTGCTGCTATGCAGCGAATACGAATCCGGAATATACGGTCAAAACATTGCTCAGTGGTTTGAATAGCTCTTGCTTTGTTCCGATGACGGAGAAGTCAGGCGGAACCTTTATTCATTGCCAGGGCTGTCAAGTGCCGGGAATTATTGTGAATGAAACAGATTCTATACTTTATAGAACCACACTGGGCTGGGCAGATATGGATAACGATGGCATTTTAAATACTCCTGCCGTGCGAGCTTCCTCGAATATTAAGATCAATCAATCCATTGTTGGAGATACTTTAGAATCTATAATCAGTGCAAGTATATCATCTATTGGAAGCGGTGGATGCAGCATCGACAGTTTGCAGGCGATGAACATTGACCTCAATAAACTTTACCTTGAAGCAAAGATTGACAATAGTGATACAACCCGGTTTAATTTAAATTTAATCAGTATCCAATTTACAATTTACCCTTATAATTCATCGCCATTTTTACCTGTAACCGTTACTCCATCTAATACAACAAATTGGAATGCCCTTTATTATGATTACAGAAATGCGATGGATACTTCCGGAAGTAGGAAGGGAATAATTTTTTTAAACCTGAGTGAATCTGTTTTGCATTCATTGGACCCGGCTCTTTCCACTTATTCTTTTCATGAGGGAGATAAGTTTGACCTTATTCTGAAATATCAGGTATGCGGAAATTACCACGGAAGTTCATCACATCCGGATGATAACCGATTCATAAGTAATGTTGCTATGAACATGTATCTGACAGCGGTAGACCTGCCTTCACTGGGCATTTACAGCGCATATTCCGACCACAATCCCGCCTACCCTACAGCAGTAAATTGCGTAAATCCTCAAAGCAACTGGTTATATAACTGTCAGACTGCAAACGGTACACATACCTTTTATTCAGTCAGACACTATTTAATTCCGGCTATTAATGATTCATACACTAATCCCGGACCAGACAATTCATACAACAAATGCCATAAATCACTATTGATTACCTCTGAAGTTGTCATTGGCGGTGGTGATTTATACAATGTATTTCCTAATGAATTTCGTGCTGTTCCACCTCCAATTGCTTATCAAATTCACCTACCTCCTGCGAATTCGAATTACACGTTGCAACAGGCGGATAAAATAGGATCAAGAATTAGAACATATAATGAATTTGGCTGCCTGCCATATAACAAACATTTGGGAATTTTTAATACAGGTATCATTAATGTCGTTGACAGTCAGATTACTTTTAATTCACCTATTGCCTTCATTGATTTCAATGAAAACATGACCGGACTTTATTCCAATTCCAATTGTGATGCCGGTTTTGACTCAATTCCAAACCTGCTTTCGGGTGATGAATATCTTTATTTGTCTTTAAACTTTCCTTTTGTTTCAAACAATTGCCCATTTGAAGATACCACATTGAATAATCATTCTATTCTTGCCAGTATGAATTTTAATAATTGCTCACAATCTATCCAATTAGACACAATTGAACGATTTGAAAGTTCTCATAATACCATTCTCGCTCCTGATCTTTCAGGATTTATCGATTTCTTGCCGTTAAGCAATATATCTGTAAATACATCCAGTTTTTGCTTTGATTACCAGCTAAAGAATATTGTTAGTCCCACGGAAGACAATGCTGAAAACGCTTTTATTATAATTCCCAATCCGGGAATATTTTCTGATATCATGATAGATACAGTTCATTTAACAGCGATAACCTATACGCCTTTATCCGGAATATCAACACCTGCATTCTTATTCAGGGCAGGCAACGTAGACAGAGGCAGTATGCCGCTTTATTCTATCTGCTGTACGTTAGATTCCTGTATCGCTAACGTTACTATTCCAATTTATTACGGATGGAACTGCAGTGGTTATCCGACGGGCAACATTGTGTCGCATACTGATTTATGTTTCGATACAACGGACAATTCACTCACATTAAATTTTGCGGATCCTGTGGTCACTTCCTTCCTTGAGCCGATAAAACCGACATACACACTTTGTCAACCGGACACGTTTTACAGCTCGTTGAGTGTTACACAAGCCGGTATTCACAACATAAACTTTAACATATTTTTTAATTCTCCGGATTTATTAGCTTTAAATCAATTGAATTTTGATACAAGTGCTCTGGCTATTCACTATCACGACGGTCCCAACGTTTATCCCTTATCCTATTCTACATCCTTGCTTACACTACCTGATACAGGTTATCAGATAACAATTAACAATCAATCTCTACCGGATTCAAATTTGTTAGCGGGAGATTTTATAAGTATATCGTTTGTTTACGTACCTACAACTGTATATACAGGAGGTTCACCTTTTACAATCCAATATACTTATTCAAATTATTGTGATAATATATTGATCCCTGATAGTATCCGGTCATTAAATCAATGGACATGGAGTCAGCTTGACGACTGCACTTTAAACTTTACCGTTCTTGCGGGAAGCAGCAATAATCTGCCCTGTTCAGGCGGTAGCTTTCAATTATATTCGCAACTCACCGGGGCTGCAACAGGAATACCACCCTATACATACACCTGGACATCCATTCCTCCATTATCCATACCGCAGGTGCAGAATCCTGTCATCAGCGGTTTACATGCCAACACAACCTTTATAGTGACCATAACCGATTCCGTCGGTAAAACCGGAACGGACACCATCATAATTAATCCAAACCCCAACCAATGCTGCACGCCTGCAAGTTTCAACCCGGTTTTGGATTATGATTTTTCCCGGAAAACAGCTTCGGCAGTTATCAACGATCCGATTCATCCGGCATCGCAACCTTTTACAACCGGTCAACTAATTTTAATCAACGATACATTTACGGTGGATGTGGATTTTAATTTTACAAGTTGTCAGAATATAATCCTTGGGCCAGGAGCGGTGATTGATGTGTTGCCGGGGGTGTCGTTATCTGTGTTCTACAGTACCATCCATTCTTGTGATGAAATGGCAAGAGGAATTATTGCGGAATCAGGTTCTATAGTCAGTTTAAAAAACGCTTTTATTTACGATTGCCAATATGGAATTGAAGCGAGAGATAAAAGCACTGTTTACAGTGAGGAAAGTTATTTTACCAATGATTATGTTGGAATTTATTATTCTCCTGTTGGTTCGCATTCGCCGAACATTCATGTTTATGGTCAAGTCATTAGTACTGAATTTTCGTCCACCTATCCATTAAAACAAAAGTACAGAGGACAATTTCCTGATCCATTAACAATGCCCTTTGCAGGTGTATTGATGGATAAAGTCGCCACTATCAATTTTGGTAATTTCAATAAACCGGCAAACCGTTTTATTGATTTAAACTTCGGCTTTCATGCAACCTCCAGCAATCTGAATGTTAGAAATTGTTATTTCAGACGGATAAAAGATTACGATGCCTATCAGGCATTTAACATGACTCGCGGCAGTGCCATTTTTATTGACGGAAGACAAGGAGTTTATCAGCTCCATCAACATGGTAAGGATGAAAGTCTTAATCCTGAATTCATAGAATGTTTCACAGGCATCAATTCGCTTGCATGCGGAGTAACAAGTTGGGGTAATTATATGGAAAATTGCGATGATGGTTACCGTTTATTCGGAGGCATGAACCTGACCTTTCGAATATTTAAAAACCATATTGATTTCAATGTTTGCGGTATTGCTTCTTTGTTTAATAATGCATCCATTATTAAAGAAATCAGTGAAAATGTACTTACGGGAGGCAGGAATATGTATCGTCTTCGCGGAAATACCCCTTCTCTTAGTCACCCATACGGTATTACTATTGCCGACGGTTCAACATACAACTATGGCGGCACCATCGGTCAGAATTTTATTGACATTCACCCACAACTAGGAGGCCTCTCAGCAGGCATTTCCCTCACCGGTGCAGGAACCTATAAAGTATTGGATAATTTCATTATCTTGGAGAATGATAATCCTGTTAATGCTTCCGGAATTTTTATCCAAAACTCAAGGTATAATAACATTGAATGCAATAAAGTTTATGGAACAGATACCAATCAAATTTATTTAGAAAACGATATTGCTATGAAGTTTTCAAAAAGTCCTTCTAATTATATCAGTTGCAATTCGGCAGAAAATACTTCCATTGGCTATCAGTTCACTGATAACTGTTTGGATGGTGCAAACAATCCCACGATTTTCAGAACCAATGATTTTGGAAAAAAACATTTCCGGGGCTTATATTATTCCGCATCCGCTCGTGTAGACAGGCAGCCCTTTAAAGGAAATACCTGGTTTTATAATAACTACCCGGAATATGGCGCAAGAAATGATAATCCGGTATCGGTGCTGAATGATCAGTACGATGTGGAACAGGGAGTAGTTAATAATTTACCAATTCCTTTGCCCGGCACTAATGGCGGTTGGTTTAATATTTTGCAAGGTCGAGATGAAAACTGTGACTTATTATCTATTCATCATGGTTTATGTTATTCAACGCAAAATCCGCAGCCTGTTCCTTCAAATTTTTCTGAATTAATTCGAATTGCCAGAGATTCATCACAGAGTATAGAGTTCGATGAACAGGCCAGATGGAAAGCAAAGGTGGAATTGTATGAAAAACTTATGCAGGTTCCCGCATACCTTGATTCAAGTACTGAACTCGCTAACTTTTACATTAGTTATGCCGGATCGGTAATACAAAAAATTGCACAATTAAATATTGAAAGAAATGAATTGTTTAGCAATCAAGGTACATTAGTAAGTATCATGCAAGCCAATGCATTGGAAATTTATTATAAATCGGAATTAATCGAGCAATATGATAATTTATTGCAAAGCGGCGGCCTGAGTGAAGTTGAAAAAGACAGTATACTTTTAGCAAAAAATGCCATCATTCAGGGCATCAGAAGTATAATTTCCTACAACACACTAGCATTTCAAACTTTAGACAGTACTCTAAATATAAAAGCGGATTTACTAAATGGCGAAAACCAAGCTATCAATAGCATTGAAATAATTGAGTTAAACGAAAAAATAGTTAATGAGGTTTATTATAACACTATTGCCAAAAACAGGTATGAACTTATTTTTAATTATGCTGCATCGTTACTCAATGTAGCTATGCAATGCCCTTTATCAGGCGGGTCGGCTGTCTATAGAGCAAGAGCACTCTACTTTGTAATTGATCCTGATATGGTATATGACGATGAATTAACATGTTTGCAAAGCGGCTACCTGTATAAAACATCTAAAAACATCAAACAAAAAAGTAAGCTTTACCCTAATCCGGCTAGCAATGATATAAATTTGATTTATAATATTACTGAAAATGCAAGATTAGAAATTAGCGATCAGTTCGGACGGGTTTTTCATTCTCATTTTCTTTCAAAAGAGCTTTTTAATTTTAGCTTTCCAGTATCGGGCTTTGAAAACGGAATATATAATTACCGTATTGTTAGCAATGAAAATAATTTGATTGATGTCGGACAATTTATCGTAATAAAATAAATATCTAAAACCAATGCGCATTCAACTTATTTTATTATATTTTTTATTTTTTCAACTAAATATTTTATTTGGTCAAGGAATTAATAATCTTTGGTTAATGGGAAATGGATGCTGCCAGCTTCCTTACTTTTATCCTATGAACCTTGATTTTAATAGTGGTAATTTAGTAATAGATACGGTTCAAAGAGAAATGAAGCTAAATTGTACAAATGGAGAAATTTGTAATTCTCAAGGAGATTTATTGTTTTATTCCAACGGTGTATATGTTGCCAATGCAAATGGTGATACGATGTTAAATGGCAGCGGTTTAAATCCTTGTTTCTTCACTACCGATCATTCGCAAAATGGACTAACCATTCCTCAGGCAAATCTCATCATTCCTTTTCCGGACGACAGCACCAAATATTACCTGTTTCATGAAAGCGCCGATGATTATGTGAATACATATTCCAGTTTTTATTTATACTATTCCGTAATTGATATGACACTAGACAATGGGCTGGGAGGTGTGGTTCAAAAAAATACGGTTTTATTGAATGATACGCTTGTTGAAGGAAGGCTGACTGCCACCAAACATGCCAATGGAAGAGACTGGTGGTTGATATCGCATGAGTTTATGAAAAACAATATTTACACTTTTCTAATTACACCCAATGGAATACAAGGCCCTTTTTCTAACTATTCACAAACGAGAAGAAACAATTATTTCGGCCAATGTGTCTTTTCACCACAGGGCGACAAGTATGTTTATTATGAACCCTATGATGATTTGGATATTTGTGATTTTGATCGGTGTACAGGAGCTTTATCCAATCAACTTCATATAGCCATTAACGACAGCGCTGGCGCAGGTGGAGCAGCATTTTCACCAAGTGGAAGATATTTGTATATATCCAGTATGAAATATGTTTATCAATTTGATATGCATGCAACGGATATAGCGCTTTCACAAACTACTGTAGCAGTTTGGGACACTTTTTATTCGCCATATTACCCTATCTCTACTTTATTCTATCTGGCAGCTCTAGCACCAGATGGTAAAATTTACATTAATTCCAGTAATAGTACTAAAGTATTACATGTAATAAATTTCCCGGAAGTAGCAGACTCCGGTTGTGCGTTTTGTCAGCATTGCATTCAGTTACCCGCATTAAACGCCTTCACCATCCCCAACCACCCCAACTACTTCCTGGGCGCAGAAGCGGGCAGCGTTTGCGATACGCTGCATATTGGGATAGATGATGTGCCCGATGCGGAGAGTGCATTTAATTTATTCCCCAACCCCACTACCCTGCTGCTTTATGTAACACAAAAAGCGAATGCAACGATACGCGCTTTAGAAGTCTTCAATACCCTCGGACAGAAAATGGATGTGAAGTATTCGTCGATAAAAAATAATAAGTACCTGGAGATTAATGTTCAGCATCTTTCACAGGGTGTTTACTTTTTAGAAATGGTTACGGATGGGGAGAAGGTGGTGAGGAGGTTTGTGAGGGAGTAAAACATAAGGACCTTGAAAGGAGGGATTACCTTGATTACCTTGATTGCTTGGTTTAATGAAGTGAGGGATTTAGGGATTGTTTGATGGTTGTCGTGTTTTTTATTAGCATCATTAAATCATTTAATCAGGCAAATCTAAATTTAGACTCTCTTTGGTACTTAACAACCGACAAGGTCCCGCTGGATGTCGGGCATTTTTTTTTGATTATTTATAGTGCAGGTAAAGGCCGCCATCTGCGTGGAATTTGAAATAAAATGATTTCAGATGTTCGATGTTATTTTAGTGAATTTTGTTTAATGCTTTTCTTTTTCTTGGATAGACCTCCGACGATCAGTATTAGGAGTGAGGAAGTTAGAGGAGTATAGCAAAGGGGGCCTTTCTTTCACAATAATTTTTATGTAAACATCAACTTCCTGTAATGTTTTGTGGATATTAAGACAGAATGTATTTTCAATTTGCCCTATTGAAATACTCAAAGGAAATATTGTAAATTGCCCATCAATAAATTACTGACTTATCTGACAGAACAAACTTTTATTTATTCATTAATATGGAGGCACTTTAATTCAACAATGAAAACCCCAAAAATAAAATATCTAATTTCTTTTTTTTTATTAATCCTGCCAACAATAACAGTTTTTCAAGTTCAAGCCGATGATCTTGGCTCTAACAAGTCCCTCACCTATGCAGAAGTAATAGACAAATACAAAGCATTAGACTCTTTATATGAAGATGCAAAAATGATAACTTATGGCCGCACAGATTGTGGTGTGCCATTACATTTATTCGTAATAACAACAACTCATGTTTTTGATCCCTGGCGGTTGCATGAATTAAACAAGTGTGTCTTATTTATCAATAATGGAATCCACCCCGGCGAACCGGATGGAATTGATGCAAGCATTCAATTAGCTACCGATTTACTCAGCAAACCGCTCTACAAACGCCTATTGGAAAATGTAGTTGTTTGCATTATCCCTGTTTTTAATATTGATGGTGCCTTGCAACGCAGTTGTTGCAGCAGAGCTAATCAGAATGGTCCGGATGAATATGGTTTTAGAGCCAATGCATTGAACCTGGATCTGAATCGCGATTTTGTTAAATCGGATTCTAAAAGCACCAAAACAATGATTAACATTCTCAGGCAATGGGACCCTGATGTAATCGTCGACACCCATGTAAGTGATGGTGCGGATTATCAATACACCATGACATTGATTGCAGAACAACACAATAAGCTACAGAAGGATCTTGGAAAATTCATGCATCAAAAACTTACTCCTGCACTTTATTCCAAAATGAAAGAATTAAATGATGAAATGTCACCTTATATTCAGCATCTAGAAAATCAATCCATTCCGGATAGCGGTATCGTTGCATTTTTAGAAACACCAAGATATCTTTGTGGCTATGCTTCTCTCTTTCATGCATTCTGCTATACCAGCGAAGCTCACATGTTGAAACCCTTCTATCAAAGAAAAAAATCAACCTACAATCTGTTGAGTTCTTTTGTTGAACTCTGTGATGAATATGGAGAGAAAATTATCGAAACCAGAAAATTGGCAATTAGTGAATCCATGAAAAAGAAGTATTACCTGTTTAACTGGAAGTGTGATACTGCACAATTTGAACTAATGGATTTTAAAGGATATGAAGCACGATTCAAAGCTAGCACGGTGACGGATGAAAATCGTCTTTATTATGATCGAACAAAACCCTATAAGAAAAAAATCCGTTACTATAATTCATACTATGCATCCGATTCAATTGCCATACCCCGTTATATCTATATTCCTCAAGCATATGATAATTTGATACAACTGTTGCATTTAAACGGCGTCGAATTCAACAGAATGCAAATGGACTCTACGGCAACTTTAACAGCGACGTTTATTACCGACTATAAAACGGTCTCAAGTCCTGCAGAAGGCCACTATCTCCATTACAATATTAAAACGCGAACTCAGGAAAGAGAATATTCACTACACAAAAACGATTACCTGATATCACTACCTCAAAAAAACATGGGTTATATTTTGGAAACACTTACGTCCCGTGCAAGTGACAGTTATTTCTGCTGGGGATTTTTCGATTCATTTTTACAGCAAAAGGAATGGTTTTCTGATTATTTATACGAAGATCAGGCAGCAGACTTACTTCAAAAAGATCCTCAGCTAAAAGCTGATTTCGAAAAATGGAAGGCAGAAAATCCGGGTATTGACGCCTATTCAAAACTAAATTACATCTATAGAAATTCGAATAGTTTTGAGAAAACATTTATGCGATACCCGGTGTTCTTTATCTACTGATCAGTGCTTGGGAATTAATAATGCTTCGTTTTTAAGATAAAATCGAACTTAAAGACTATTACTTCTGCTTTATTTCCATCTACCAATATAAATTACCATTTAACCTTCCTTTTTTACAGTTCCCTCAATTGCAATACCCTTCAGCTTGCTCTCTCTTTATCTTTGGTAAACAAATTCAATTTTCTTTTTAACAATGTAAAACCAAAGGCCATGAAAAATTTAGAAACTACATCCGCAAAAAAACTTGGAAACTTTTCATTAGCAAGCTTCTTAATCGTTTTTTTACTTTTCCTTTCTGCCTGCCAGAAAGACGAACTCGCCAGTACTAACAGTTCCGTTCAGGCAAACAATGAAAATCTTGCCAGACAAAAACAACCAGCCGATCAATCGCCATTTACTTTAATTACAATTGATCATTCTGCAGCCCAAACACACCTTCCTGATTACAGTGTAACAATCCGCTCCGATGGCAACATCCTTTTCAATGGCAGAAGAAATACTGCAGTTTCCGGAAAAGTAGAGTTCAAAGCTCCACAAAAAGTAATGACTCAACTGAGAGTATTGTTTACAGAAGCTAATCTTTCTGATATGGAAAACCTTCCATCTGTTCCTGATCTCCCTTCTATTGCTACTACTTTCAAAGCAGCAACTAATGCAGAAGCCATTACACGCATAGATTTCAATAACAACAATCCAAGAGAATTAATACAACTTCGCACAAAAACTGAAACCCTTTTAAAAATTTCCGCACTCGTAATTAAACCACGTAACCTGAACGATATTCAGGATAGAATCTCTACAGGTGTTAATTAAAATTTTCTAAACTTTTCAAAGAAGAGGGGTTGCCAAAAGCAATCCCTCTTCTTTTTTATGTTCAGGTAAAAGAATTTTCCTGAAAATAAATAATAGTATCGGATTGCTAAATTTGAGAGCGAAAAATTTCAAATTGTATAAATTATAGTCCTGCAAAATAATCATAGCCACGCAATGCCCAGTAATCCGGAGGCCTTTCGTCAGAGAAATAAATCATACCAATTCTTTTTAAATGTTTAACACCGTATTTTACAGGAATAATCAAACGCAAAGGCGCACCCTGATCAGTAGGCAATGGTTGGCCGTTCATTTCATAACATAAGATTGTCTGAGGATGCATCATGCTAGGCATATCTATTCCAACAAAATATTCTTTATCCGGAGTTATTAGTCCGCAATAATGAGCTAATTCATCCTGATTGTTTTTTGTATCAGGAATAGAATTATTCCTTGTTCCGATTTTATACTTTTTAGCCAAATCAGAAAATCGTACTCCGCCCCACCAGGTAATCTGACTCCAACCTTCAATGCATTTAAAATTAAAAACTACCTCTGTTTTGGGCATTGCTTTTATTTCATCCAATGTAATTTCAAAAGTATCGGAAGGAAGTGGCGTCAGTGCATTATACCTGACCAACTTCAACTTCCATGTTGAAGTATCTAAAACAGATTTCATTCCTGCATTCCCGTTCACGCGGACACGCTTAGAGGCAATACTCTTTGGGAATTCTTTACTTAAAGTAGGATTTTCATAACCTCTTGCAAAGACTTTTGAATTAAAATCGAGTACTTTTCTGAATGGCTCATATGCCTTATCTGATTTCGGACCTTTTACGATCCAAAAATAAATGCCAAACATGCCAATTATACAAGCAAAAAAAACAGAAAAACTACGGATCGTCCGGCTTCTAACCTTCTTCTTGAATTCTTTATTGTTGTTCACCTCTTCTTCCATTTCAGTTTACCTTTTTATTTTTGTTTTCTCCGGTTTCCCATCCTGTAATTATTGCACGAAAATTATTCCATCCCGCCAATATCACCTGAACAATATGAATGATGAAGAAAAAAAGAAAACCGATCGTCAATAAAAAATGCTGAAATCTGGCGGCTTCATATCCTCCCAGTAACGTTGTCAGAATGCTAAACTGAACCGGTTTATAAATGACAAGTCCGGTCAACAATGAACCGGCTCCCATAAAAACAATTGCCGTGTAAGCCAGCCGTTGAGCGGCATTGTATTTTCCTTGTTCCGGTTTTTTCTTTCTAATATGTAAATCATGCAATACCACAAACCAGGCATCACGAAAAGAAGATAGTTTAGGAAAAAGTGATTTCCATTCGCCGGTAATCAAAATATATAAGAGATAAAGAAATCCATTTAAAAAGAAAAACCACATGAAAACAAAATGCCAGGACATACCTTCTGCGAGTCGATAAGGGATATTTAAAGCTTTGTAAAGTGAATCCGGATAAAATTGAAAGACGATCTTTTTTCCAAAAGATAATTTATACTCGTCATTGGCCCAATAAATTAAAGTTCCGCTCCAGATCATAATAAATAGAACAGGAAAATTAATCCAATGAAAAATTCTTACCGGTAATGAATGTTTATCAAAAAAAGTTTTCAAGCTGCAGAATTATACTGACGAAAATACAAAATAAAATTGAAAATAAATCATCAAAAAAACAGTAGAATCAAAGTAAAAAAAAAGCCGGTACACCCAACGGCATACCGGTTTTAAGTTTTTAATAAATCTTCGCTAACCGAAATATTAATTTCGATATTTGCTGCAACCTGACTAGCAATAAAGCATATTAGGTAATTTTTTTACTGATAAAACAGTTTTTTATTTCGCTACATCAACTTTGGCCCTCGCATTCGGAAAGCCAATACAATTCATTAATCTTCATCGACAACTCTTTGATCAACGACAATTCGTTGAATGAAAGATTGGCGTAATCGAATGAATCGTTGCTGTTGGAAATTTTTGGGGGATAATCGACGGGTTGCGATAGAATGTGTGATAACAATCCATCATAATACCGTTGCCGTTCGGTCGGTTTGAGCTTACGTATTAAGGCACGAATGCTCTTTACCTGGCGATCGATTTCAAATTCCAGTTGTGATTGTTCGACCGACGAATCAATAACCTTGTAAGAAGGATGATGTTCATCGTTTGTGTCGGATGTGTTTTTTTGTTTGCGCATGTTATGTTCGATTATGTAACAATAATACAGCGCACTGAAAAAAGAAATTGGGAATCTTTCCTGAGTCCTTACACGAGAATCGGAGCGGCAATTAAGCCCACCTCACGTTGTTTTTTGACTCTGGGCCAGAAAAACTTGAATTCTGCGCCTTGTCCGGGTTCAGATTCAACCCAAATCTTACCGCCTTGGTCTTCTATTATTTTCTTAACGATAGCCAACCCTACCCCTGTACTCTCAACATCATCCCTTCTATTGAGAGTTTGAAAAATGACGAAAATCCTGTCATGGTACTGTTTTTCTATTCCGGGACCATTATCCTGAACAGCGAAGGTCCATCCTTCACGATTTTCTTCCGAAGATATTTTTATTTTCTTCTCCTTCTTATCGTTATACTTTATACCATTTTCAATCAGATTACTAAATACTTGAGAGAGTCGGATTTTATCTGATACGATTACAGGCAGCTCATCAGACACTTCAATTGAAACATTTTCAGGTTTACCGATAAAATCAACTGTTTCGTCCACTAAGTTTTTTACATCGAAACGAATTTCTTCACTCTGAACCCTATCTGCTCTTGAGTAATCCAGAATGGCATTGATGAGGTCTTCCATGCGTTTAACACGCTGCTTAATCATTCCAAAATTGGCTTTTACTTCACCGCTCATCGACTCACCAGCATCTTCTTCAATCCAGCCTGTCAGGTTTCCTATGGCTCTTAAAGGAGCTTTCAGATCATGAGAAACAATAGAAGCGAATTTATCGAGTTCTTTATTTGTCTTTTCGAGTGTAACCGTATATTCCTGCAATCTCCTATTACTAATCTCCAACTGATTCTTTTGATCTGTAATTCGTTCGATGATAACGTTCTTACTGCTATTTATATAATTGGATTGAGCTGCTACCAAAAAGAGTGCGAAAATAAATGTGTTTAAAGCGTCCTGATGGATCAAACCCGGTTCATTATTAAACAGACTATAGCTGGTTAAGGTCGTAAACTCTGTCAGGCAATATAATAACACTACGTTGACTATAGCAAATGCCGTAAACCACTTCCCTCCTTTTGGTCCCAGTAACATGAATGCTGTCATAATAATAACACACATGTATATCGTACCGGAATTCATCACACCACCGGCATTGTATGCCTGAATGTGAACAACAAGAAATCCTGCAATAAGAGAAATAGCGTAAGCCGAATTTAATTTTTCCACCTTTTCTACTAAAAGAAAATTCGCCATGATTGCAGCTGCTAATGCAATAAGCAATATGGATAAGAAACTGGTTTGTGAAAAAGTTATGGAAGTTTGTATAGCCGTAACAATACTTGCCAGAAAACCTGTAAAGGAATATATTCGAAATAATGTGAACCGTTGTTTCGCCATTAAGTCATCCTTTGGAATCCTATCATACAATTCGCGACGCAATAACTTCCTAAGAAATATTTTCATTTAGTTACATTTTAACTTATGCAACATAAACGGTAAGAAGTTGCTTAAGATACCGAACTGTAAGATTCAGCTATAAATTGCTTAGAATTTACATCAAAATACGATTTTTTTGAATTATTGATTACCGTAACGAAAAAAGTAAAAATAAAATATCATTCGAATTTAAAGAAACCGCAAAAAACATCGGGCGTATTAAATAGCAATAAATAAAAGAAATGGAAAATCAGATTAATATTCTGCTTATTGACGATGATGAAGTAGATTGTATGAATGTACAGCGTGCATTTAAGAAAAGCAATATTTCCAATCCTCTTTCTATTGCCCACAATGGCATTGAAGGATTAGATATGCTCCGAGGCACAAATGGAGTTAACAAATTAGATCCAATGCCCCGAATCATTCTGCTGGATATTAATATGCCTAAAATGAACGGACTTGAATTTCTAAAGGAATTGAGAAACGATAAAGACCTTCACAGCATCAGTGTCTTTATTATGACAACCAGCAATGACGACAAAGATCGCTTTGAGGCATATAATTACAATGTAGCCGGCTATATTATCAAGCCCATTTCCTTCGAAAACTTTGTTGCGGCCATTTCCATTTTGAACAACTTCTGGCAGCTTTGCGAACAACCTTAATCAGGCAACCAGCTTGAAATGTTTAATGATATCAGACATGCTGGATTGTGAATCTTCCAACGCTAAAGGCAACTGTACCGAAATCTCATTAAGTAGCTTATCAATATCCTCATAGGTATGCAACCTGCAGATGGGTATTCTTAGACCTGTATTGTTATATGCAACACTCGGGAAAACACTTAAGTTAAAAAAGAATCCCTGATTCATCATTCTTCTAACCATGTTGTAACCAACATCCGGTTTCCCCACACCAATAAAACCAATCGGCGAAACGCTCTCATCAATCAAAGGCAGTCCGAGTTTTTTAGTTGTTCTATTGAAGTATGCCATTTTATCAGCTAATTCTTCCTGCAAAGTATATATCTCATCACTCAGGTGAATCTTAGCAGATTCAATTGTTGCACCCAAAATCATTGGCGGCATCTGAATAGAAAAAATAAATGCTTTACTGGTATTTTTGACCAACTGGTATGATTTTTCATCCGGATAAACCAACAACCCACCGGTAGTTCCAAAAGCTTTTGTAAGACCGGTTGTGAGATATAACCTCGGATGATATTCACCTTGACTTGTCACATATCCGGTTCCGTGTGGACCCGACCAACTCATACCATGAATGTCATCAATATACATATGTAATTGTTCGTATTGATCTGCCAGTTTATATAATTCACGCACGGCAAGTACATCCCCTCTCATAGAGAATACACCATCGGTCATGAACCATATTTTTTTATAGGTGTCTTTTAATTCTTTAATTCTGTCTTCCAAGATGTCCAGTCTGCCATGTCTGACAATCTCAACATGTACATCTCTGTTTTTTAAAAACTGTACTGCTGTCTGAACACTATCATGAACCTGCGAATCCATAATTACAGCATCATCGTTTCCAACCAGAATCGGAATATTGGAAATATGTCCAACAGATAAGGATTGTAACAAGAGAACGGGCTTATTAAAAAACATCTTGCTTAGTAAACTCTCCGCTTCCTGATAATAACTGGAAGAAACATATGCACGGGAAGATGAAAACTGTGTTCCATATTTTTCAATGGCAGAAATAGCACCTTGCTTCAAACGCTGATCGAATTCCATTCCCAGGTAACCGCAACTACCAAAGTAGAGTAATTTATTTCCTTTAATGGTAATGTGTCTTCCATCTACTTCTTCATCTTCGCTAGTGGTGTGAACAATTCCTAATCTTGCTGCAATAGTTGCAACCTGGTTGACAATATCTGTCACCATTTCATGTTTGTTTCTAATTTCGGTCATAAGTGGTAGGTCTGACTGTTTTGAAAACAGTCGTTTAGTTTTTAAAACTCATGTAAAACTAATCGAATACGATTTGTTAATGGTGACGAATATATAAAGAATAAGTCAAGTTTTCAACAAAAAAACCCGCCTTGTGAGCGGGTTTTAAGAGAAAGTTTATATTCTTTTTATCTGACCAAATCTTATTATCTGACCAAACTAATGTGACCGATAAAAACCTCGTGTTTGTCGTTTATATCGACAGTAGCTACCCTGTAAACGTATACGTCTGCCTGAGCCGGGCTGCCATCAATTCGACCATCCCAAGCGCCTAAAGGGCTATCCCATTCTATGATTTTTAATCCCCAACGATCATAAATCTGAACCTTCATATCTTTTACATTGTAACTGTAAACCTTGAAGAAATCATTATTTGTATCACCGTTTGGAGTAAAGGCATTCGGAATGTAAACGTTGGATGTAGGTTTAATTTCTATCCTAAGTAAAGTCGAATCAACGCAACCATTCTGATCAATTGTTAAAAGTTGAACATCGTAAGCACCTGTAGTTGCATATAAATGTGTAGGTGAATAATCGGTTGATGTAGTTCCATCTCCAAAATTCCAGAAATAAATTCCTTGTGCAGAAGTTTGATTGAAGAAATTAACCTGTGGGAATATGTCACTTGACTCGTTGGCATTGGTAATAAACTGAGCATTTGGTAAGGAATATATCTTCAATGCATTTGGGCGTACCAAAGTAGAGATACAGCCGCTATCTGATGTTGCAGTAAGACTAACCTGAAACCAACCTGCAGTTGAATAGGTATGAGTAGGATTCTGATCGGTACTGCTCAAACCATCACCAAAGCTCCAATTATACTGTTGTATAGTTCCGGTTACAGCAGAAGAAAGATCGGTTAAGTCAACTGTATATCCTAAACAGGCGTTTTCCGTTTCGAAATCTATTAACGGCTTTGGAACTATGCGAATTATACCATCAATACTATCCTGACATCCATGATCGCTGGTGATTAACATATGAATATCATATGTACCGGGATCATCATAGGTATGAAGCGGATCGGAATCGGTAGCTGTTTTACTATCACCAAATGTCCAAAACCAGGAATTAATATTACCCTGAGGAATTGTCGATCCATTATTGAAAACGGCAGGCGATTCTTCACAAGCATAATTGACCGAAAAGTTTGCAGTTGGAAGTGCATATACGTTTACGAGTGACTTCGTAGAATCAATACAACCATTTGCAGAAGTTACAATCAAGGAAGATATATAACCGCCGTAAGATCCATATTGATGATTTACATCGATGTTGTTTGAAGATGTATTATCGCCCAGATTCCAGGAGTAATTTAAAGGAGATGCATCGCTAATGAATGAAGTATTTGAAAAACTAATCGGATTGCCTTCACAAACATTGGTATGCAAAAACGAAGCAACCGGACGAGCCCAGATGTTTAAAGCTTGTGTAATGGTATCCGCGCACCCACCATCTGATCGCACGATTAAAGTAACATTGTAATTACCCGGAGCACTGAAAGGTATTGTCGGATTCTGAACTGACGAAGAAATATTATTTCCGAAATCCCAATTCCAGGAATTGATTGCCCCCCATCCGATATTGGATTGATCGTTAAAAGTAACCGGATTATCTTCGCAAACAGATCCTGAACTGTTATACAATGCATTTGGAATATCATTGACAACAACTGTAATGTCATCGCTACCTGAACAACCAATAGCATCGCTGATAGTCACTGTATAAGTTGTTGTTATTCCCGGTGTAACTGTTATTGATTGAGTATTGAAATTTCCCGGCATCCAGACAATATTTCCACCACCTGTAGTTGCATTAATTGTTATTGTTTCACCTTTACAAAGATCTAAATCATCACCTGCGTCAGCTGTTGGCATTGGATTGACATTTACTCTGATTAGATCTGTGGCAACACAACCTGCATTGGTAGATGCTGTTAAAGTATAGTCTGTAGTTGTTGAAGGATTAACAGAAATGTTTTGTCCGGAAATATTTCCAGGATTCCAAACCCAATTATCCACATTCGTTCCGCTTCCGGCAATGTTAGCAAATGTTCCTTCACAAATAGTCTGGTCTAAACCTGCATTGGGAATAGGCATAACATTTACGTTAACGATTGCAGTATAACTTCCTGTGCAACCATTGGCATCTGTAACGGTTAATGTATAATTTGTATTAAGGATCGGGGAAATTGAAATGGATTGAGTTGCCGGGCCATTGCTCCAACTGTAATTTGAAAAACCTACAGGACCATCGAGCGTTGCTTGCTCTCCTTCACAAATAGTTGCATCAGAAACAACTATAGTAGGATTGGCATTCACAGTAACATTTTGCTGAATCTGGTGTTGACATCCGTCTGTATTGGTTACAGCAAGCGTTACCGTATAGTTTCCAAAAGTTGAAAACTGATGATTGGGGTTTTGAGCATTACTCGAATTGGAACCGCTACCCGCATCACCAAAATCCCATGCCCATGAATTAATCGGGCCGCCGGTGGATTGATCTGTAAAACTCATTTGAACTCCGTCACAAACACTTGGAGATGAAAATTGAGCAGATGGTACATTGGTATTTATCGTCACTTGCTGGGAGTAACTCGCTGTACATCCTGTTGGTGTCGAAACTGTTAATACTACCGTGTAAGTACCATTCGATGCATACTGGTGAGAAGTATTTTGATTGTTATCCCCGGTGAAATCTCCAAAATCCCATGACCAGGAAGATATTGTACTTCCAACAACAACAGAGTTATCTGTAAAAGTAACCGGAGTACCCACACAACTGGTAACAAAATTAAAATTGGCAGTAGGTACTCCCAATCCTGCAAGTACATCTACGGTATCACTATTGGAACATCCGGCAGAAGTAACCGTCAATATATACTCACCAACTCCTACTCCATTCAATTGTTGACTACCGACAGAGCCGGGATTCCACGTATACACAAAATTACCATCTCCACCGGTTGCCGAACCATTCAGATTAGCTGTGGCCCCGCAAGGAATTGTCTGATCTGGTCCTGCATCAGGATCTACTCCTCTAACAGTAATACAATAGGCATAAACCTGAATACCTATATAAGGACAGTTATCATCAGAAACGGTTGCAGTAAAACAATAAGGAGTATTACTAATATCAGCAGCAGTTGGTGTCCAGCAAAAACGCGCTGAGTCTCTTTGCCCGCCATAGGTTGTAAATGTTGCATTGGGAATTGAATTATCCCAGGTTATTGTAGTCGTATTAGTTACATTAGGATCAACCGTGCGAATACTAAAACAGAGTTGATTGCCGGCACAAACAGAAGTAGAAAAACTTGGATTACCGTTTATACCTGTTGCTGAAGGTAAAATATTGTTGCAGGGAAGAACTGTTAACTGGATGTCGCGCTCAACCTGACCGATTAAAACACCATTTCTGTATTGGTTAACAAGAATAGCTAATATGGTTACGTCTGCTAGTGTAGGTGTCATACAAAAATCACCTGTTGCAGGATTGAATGACATTGGAGGACTCGATAATACCGGTTGAGATGCTGTATAAGGTGAAATATAGGTTACTGTATCCGCGGCTGTTGGTCCATTTCTTGGAGTAATAATCTGATAAGAAAGTGAATCACCTTGCAAATCAAAGGCACCGTGATTGAAACAAAAACGCTGACCAACACAAGCAAAAGGTACCGGCCTGTTACTAAACGTTGGCGAATCATCACACAATCCATTCAAGTTATTCAAATTTGAATACACGAATAAATTATCCCCAAATCCGGTGGTTGTTGTGATGGCTGCATTTCTAGCGCTCTCTGAATGTGAAAACGTCCATGATGCACATGGCGCTGGTAAAGTTACTATTCCTGTATAAATCCATTCTTCAATTCCGGTAAATGAACCACCATTGCAAGTTGACAAAGCGGATGGACATAAAGGAGAAATTTGAGTAGGACTACCGGGTGTTGGGTTCAGAAAAATTGTTATCGCATTGAAGCCGCAGGTATTATCAATTTGCAGATCCATAGTCAATGGAGCAGGTATACCCGAGCAATCTCTGTAAAAAGACATGGTGACTTCATACTGATTATTACCCAGACAACGATAGGTAATATCCGCACCCATGGCATGACTGGCCTTTGCTTCATTAGAAAAAAGAACAAGGAATACTAGAGAGAAAATAGATGTTAAAATCCGGTTGTACAGTTTTTTCATAGTTTTTTTTGTTGGATTTATCCAAGTTTGAGAAAAATTAGAAGGCACTATTTTCACGTTAGCTTGTAAAAATAACGAAAAAACAAGATAAAACCAATAGCTAATCAGCTAATTGGCTAACGATTTTTCAACAAGCCAAAAATGAAAATTTGAGGCACTTGGAGCTGTTTTTTTTGGTAAACGGCTGTAAATCGGTTGTGAAAATTACTTTAAAAAGTCAATTAATGAGTTGCCGGAATTGCCACTTGGAAATTCTATGTTCAACAAGGAAGATACAGTTGGTGCAATATCACATATGCTGATTGGAATTGCAGAACTGCCTTGCTTTATTTTTTTTCCGAAAAATAAAACCGGTACGTGTGTATCATAGCTGTAACTTGTACCATGTGAAGTTCCTGTTTTTAAATACCAGTTGATCCAACCCGGCTGTAGTTCTATCATTACATCTGCAGATCGCTGTATGTTAAATCCATTTTGAAGAAATGAATAAGTACCGATTTTCTTTAATCCCTTCGACATTTCTGTGGCACTAAGTGCCAACGAAACTCCTTTGAACCCGGTAACAAATGCAACACATTTATCTTGCACTTCACTTAAATTTAACTTCTTCTCGTCAATCAACTTTCGATTCAAAAATATATTGTGAGAACTTGCAGACAAAATAAGTGAATCTGTGTTGTATATTTTACCGATATATTTTTTCAAAGAATCAGATAAAACTGAAGCTTCAAATCTTCCCGCTTTAATCTTATGATCTTTTGAAAAAATCGGGTTGTTTGCCGCTCCGTGATCAGCAGTTAAAAAAAGCTGATAGTCTTTACCCGTCCATTCATCCAGAAATTTTAACAATGCTTCCAAATCCCTGTCAAGACGCAAATACGTGTCCTCTAATTCTATTGCATTGGTTCCATACATATGCCCGACATAATCCGTAGAAGAAAAACTAACTGCAAGAAAATCTGTCGATGTTCCTTTACCTAATTTCTCCCCTTTCAAAGCCGCTATGGCAAATTCTTTTGTATATGTATTTCCAAATGGTGTGGAACGGATCAATTCACTTTCTTCCGCTTTTAATTTAGGCAGATCATGCGGGAAAACCGGATTGGTTTCACCGGTGAACAATCCTTCATAATTAGTATCATCCGCTGAACTTTCTGTGTATTGATTTATCGGGAGTAACGTCGTCCACTTTTGCGCCAATAATGTATCGACAAGTTTGCGGTTATTAAATTCAATTGCCCATTGCGGAAGCTCATCCAGGTAATAGGTGCTTGTAACCCAATTGTTCAAATAGGGATCGTGCCAATAAGCTGCATTGGCCATGTTTCCTGCCGGAAGTATGGCGCCTCTGTCTTTGAGCGAAATTCCGATAACTTTAGATGCCATGTTACTGGCTAAACGCAATTCATCAGTCACCGTTGTTGTCAGCAAATTTCGCGGCGACATCTTACCACTGATCGAAGTTGTCCCAACTGCTTTTACAGTTGAGTCTCCCACACAATAAACAGTAGCGCGCTGGTTTCGATCATACCATTCATTATTTATTATTCCATTCACCGAAGGAGTTGTACCTGTGTAAATGCAGGCATGTCCGGGTGCTGTATTGGTAGGAATGTAGTTGAAGTTTGCATTCAAAAAAAGAAATCCTTCGTTCACCAAACGACGAAACCCACCGGCAGAATACTTATTCCAAAAGCGAAACAGATAATCGAAACGCATCTGATCGACAACAATGCCCACTACCAACTTGGGTTGCTTACTGTTGTCCTGCATATTGGGTACTTCTTTCTTTTGCTGGGCGCTTAATGAAAAAGAAAAAACAATGAGAAGGAAGAAAAGAATTCTGATTTTCATAGATTTATTGTTAAGACTTTTGAAATTTATCCTGAGGTAATTTATGAATTAGTTTTTGATATCCGTAAATGGCGACAAATCCGCTAAAAACTCCAACGAATACTCCTCCCAAAACATCTCCCGGAAAATGAACACCTAAGTAGATTCGGCTATAAGAAACGATGGCTGCCCAAATCCATAATACCTTCAATAATCCCGAATATTTATTCTTTAAAAACCCTGAAAAAAAAGCAGCAAGCGCAAAAACATTTGCAGCATGAGAAGAAACAAAACCATATGTGCCACCGCAATAACCATTCACCAAATGAATCTTCGAAGAAATCTCAGGGTCGTGACAAGGTCTTAAACGCATAATGTGCTCTTTAATAATTGCACTGGAAATTTGATCACTCAGTGTAATGGCAAGTGCAATAAAAATAAGAACAAACCACGTATGTTGTTTCTTCTCTTTAATTACTAAGAAAAGTAGAAAACCGTAAAATGGAATCCATATCCACTTATCACTAATCCAGTAAAAACAAAAATCAAAAAATGAATTGTTGTGACTATTCAGGATTAAAAAAAGATCTACATCAATCCGCTTCAAAAAGTCAAGCATTCGTAACTTCTTTATTCAGTTCTGCCCATACCAAATCTTTCAATTCACTTATCCCCAATCCGGATACAGAAGAAATAAATACCGCAGGTATTCCTTTTGGCAATTCCTTCTTTAATTCCTTTAAAAGTTCAGCATCCAACATATCAACCTTTGTAATCGCAAGTATAGAAGACTTGTCTAACAACTCAGGGTTGAATTGTCTGAGTTCGTTGACAAGTATTTTATATTCCATTTTTATGTCTTTACTATCGCAAGGAATCATAAATAATAAAATGGAATTTCGCTCAATATGCTTTAAAAATCGAAGCCCCAAACCTTTTCCCAAATGCGCGCCTTCAATAATTCCGGGAATGTCGGCCATTACAAATGACCGGTCATTTCTGTAAGAGACAATTCCAAGATTTGGCACCAGCGTTGTAAAAGGGTAATCGGCAATTTCCGGTTTTGCGGCGCTTACAACCGATAATAAAGTCGACTTCCCTGCATTCGGAAAACCGACTAAACCAACGTCCGCTAAAATTTTTAATTCTAAAACCTTCCATTCTTCTCTTCCGGGCTCACCGGGCTGTGCGAAACGAGGCGTCTGTAGTGTTGACGTTTTAAAATGATTGTTACCCTTTCCTCCTCTTCCTCCCGGTACAAAAATGACTTCCTGACCATCCTCTGTAATTTCCAAAACCGTTTCTCCGCTTTCAAAATCTTTTGCTACGGTACCAATGGGAACTTCCAAAATCACATCCTTACCATCCGAGCCGGATTTCATAGCTCCCGAACCCTTTGCTCCTTCTTCTGCAATAACGTGTTTGCGGTATTTGAGATGCAACAACGTCCACAATTGCTTGTTTCCTTTTAAAATAATATGACCACCTCTACCTCCATCACCGCCATCCGGACCTCCCTTTGCAGTATTTTTATCTCTATGGAAATGGACCGAACCGGCACCCCCTGCGCCACTGCGGCAGCAAATTTTTACATAATCAACGAAATTGGATTGCATTGTGTAAAGGTAGAAGTCAAATGAGATAAAACAAAGATTGAGGGACTTTTGTTCGTATTCAGAAACACCTAAAACTCAACATTCAAAGACGAACTTTTACATTATCCTCATGCAATTGATGAATAATTCCATCTGCCAGTCCGATTTGAGGGACAATTATTTCCCTGATTTCACCCGCTTTCATCACCCCCAGGTAAATCTTCGCTGCAGGAACAATAACATCAGCACGATCCTGATTAAGCTGCCATATTTCCATCCGATCTTCAACAGAATGTCCCTTCATTTCATCATAAAGTTCCTTTAATCGAATAAATGAAAGTGACTTATCCTTTCTTTCAAGCATCTTATAGATTTTATTGATGTTACCTCCCGAACCAATGGCCGTTAAAGGATAATGACCTGCTGTGTTTTCCCTCACCCAATCCTTCATTCCTTCCCAGCTTTCTTTAGTTACCTTTCCTTTAATCCATCTCAAAGCTCCGATATTGAAGGACTGTGAGTTGACAACAACACCTTTATCAAACAGAGTTAATTCTGTACTCCCCCCTCCTACATCGATATATAAATAGCCTTGTTTATTGTCCAGCAATTCTTCAACATGATTGGCATAAATGAGTTCTGCTTCCTGTTTTCCTGAAATAATTTCAATTTGTAAACCTGAATCTTTTTTTATTTTTCTGACAAGTTCATCTCCATTTCCGGCTTCACGCAAGGAAGCTGTTGCACAAGCCCGATAGGATATCGGATCAAAGACGTCAATAAGCAATTTAAAAGCATGCATTGTTTTAACAAAAGCATCCGCTTTCTTTTCAGAAATTTTCCCCGACTGAAAAACGTCTTCTCCCAGTCGCAAAGGAATACGAACCAATTCGCTTTTCTTATAATGAATTATGCCATGTTCTTCTACTGCATTGCAAAGCAAAAGTCGAACAGCATTCGATCCTATATCAACAGAAGCATACCTGTACAAATTATCTTGCATGAGTTAAAAGTAAAACGATTTACCGATAAATTCTTATACATTATTCAGATTTATTATTTTTTTTCAAACAATAAAATCATTTGTCGAAAAAAGACTCTCTCGGTTTATTTACGCCGAGTTGGTTTAAAGAAATGAGTCTGTATATTTCATTCTGTGCGCTGATTTGCGGCAAATTTCGTTTAACGACATAAGCATTTGCTTTACCCGGTTGATTCAGAAAACGAGCTTTAAGATTATCTTGAAGTTGCATAATCAGATAACGTTTTAGTTCATTTTGAATTTCCGGATCAAGAATGGGTACGGTTACTTCCGAACGATAATCAAGGTTACGCTGAAGCCAATCGCCGGATGAAATAAAATACTTGTTCTTCCCACTATTGCAAAAAACAAAAATTCGACTGTGTTCAAGAAATTTATCTACAATGCTGATTACTTCTATGTTTTCACTCTTATTGGTGAGACCTTGAATGAGTGAACAAATACCCCTTATGATTAATTTTATCTTAACGCCTGATTGGCTCGCTTCATACAATTTATTTATCATTTCAACATCCGAAACACTATTCATCTTAAGAACAATCCAGGCTTCCTTTCCGTCTTTTGCCCGTTTAATTTCATGATTGATTAAATCCAGAAAATGCTTCCTTGAATTAAAGGGTGATACAATTAAATGATGATAGCTTCCTGTTTGGTAGTTGTTCTGATAAAAACCAAAAAGTTTATCAACTTCGGAAGTTATGTTCTTTTTACCGGTAATTAATGCATGGTCGGTATATATTTTTGCGGTATTTTCATTGAAGTTGCCGGTTCCGATGAAAGCATAATTAACTGACTTTCCTTCTTCCTTTCGAGTTATTAAAAACAACTTAGAATGAACCTTTAATCCGGGAACACCAAAAATTACGTTAACACCTTCTTCCTGTAATTTACCGGCATAAAAAATATTCGTCTCTTCATCGAACCTTGCCTGCAATTCGACAACGGCTGTAACCTGTTTACCATTTCTTACTGCATTGACCAATGCGTTTACAATGCTGCTGTTTTTGGCAGCACGATACATCGTAATTTTTATAGACGTTACTTTTGGATCGATGGCTGCTTCACGTAATAAATCTATAATATGATTAAACGAATGATAAGGAAAAGATAAGAGTACGTCCTTTTTGCGAATGATACTCAGTAAACTTTTCTCTCCTTTTAAAAGAGGATGCTCAACGGGACGAATAGGCCGATACCACACTTCCTTTCTTCCAACTCTTGGAAACTGAATAAAATCTTTGAAGTTATGATAGCGTCCTCCCGGAATTAAATATTCATTTACTTTAAACTTAATTTTACGGGTAATAAAATCAAGCAAATCCATTGGAATTTTTTCATCATAAACCAATCGAACAGGCAAACCCTTCTTTCTTTGTTTGACGCTCTTCGATATTTTTTCCATCAAACTTTTTGATACATCTGTATCGATATCCAATTCAGCATCACGCGTAATTTTGATAGCATAGGCATCGATCGAATCATATTTAAAAATCGAATACACATCTTTAAGACAAAAACGGATAATATCCTCCAGTAAAATAATACACTTTTTTTCATTCGCAGAAGGAAGTACTAAAAAACGAGGTAAAAAATCAGTAGGAACTTCGATCAACGAATATTTTGTTTTATTTTCCAGTCCGGTCCGGGTGATTTTTACTGCCAAATAAATCATTCTATCTTTCAAATACGGGAATTGCGGAGCTGTTTCAATCATGATCGGTATAAGAAATGTAGATACATGACGGTTAAAATATTCCTGCACAAACTTCTGTTGAATAGCGTCCAGATTATTTTCATCTACAATGAAAATATTCTCCTTTTTCATCTCTCTGGAAATCTTTGCATACAGACTGTCGAATTTCTTCTGTTGGTTAACAACAATTTCCTGAATCTCCTCCAATAATTTGGTTGGATTTGCTCCAATAATTTCTTTACCCTTCTTGCCAAATTTTTCCATGCGACGAATTGTTGCAACGCGAACGCGATAAAATTCATCCCTATTATTTGAAAAAATACCCAGAAATCTTAAACGCTCAAGCAAAGGAACTCTCGGATCTTCGGCTTCCTGTAAAACTCTGTCGTTAAACAAAAGCCAGCTAATATCCCGGTTAATCAATAAATTTTTATTGCTACTCATAAATAATTTTTAATTGACTTTTTTATCCTTACTAAAACTTCCCTTAGTTTGTTTCTAAACATTCACAAAAAAAATTTAATATGTTTTCAAAATACTTTCCAACACAAAAAACAGTATACACATTATCCATCTTATTAAGTTATTCTTTTGTAATTATTAGGCCGGAAAATTAACCTTTTAATGTAAAATCAAGGATTTAATATTTTCATTTAATCTTTTCCTAACATTTGATTAATAATATCATAACAATGCCTTTTAATGAAGTACGATAAATATATTTATTCATCTCGGAAATAAAGAGTGCACAAAGCTAAGGAAGTTAAGACAGAAAACTTCTATACATGATAACTATCAGTCATACTTTTTTTTATAATAATGCAACCTGTGATTTAAGTAAAACCCAACGGGAGTCTGCTTCACCATTCAGTTAAAGAGGCAAGTCAAAACCAAAATTTACGGAGGTAAAATCACAAATTACTTAACAATTCGATCTTCTACTATTAACCTAACCGGCAAACTAACCCAATACCTTCGTCCATATAAAATTAAATTAAAATGTCCAGAAGAAAACAACGAAAAGAAAAAAAAGATTTCGGTAAAATTTACTTGAACCCGGGTGTCGTTCAAGATGCATACCTGTTTAATCAGGCAGATAAAATTTTAAACAATTCACATTTGAATAAAGTACGAAATTTTATATTCAAAATTACCTATCAAGGTGCTTTGAACTTGTTCATCTTTATTCCTTATCTGTCGAAAAACACTTTACTTGTGGTTGCCGAAAAAGCTACAGAATATGTATGGGAACTGATTTATTCTCTAAAATCAAGAAGCAAAAGCAATCAACTTTAAAATAAAAAAGGTTATTACGATTGAATGGTTTCAATGACACTGCAAAGTCGTTTGAATATTTCATCGATATTACCAATACCATCTATACTGCTGAATTTGCCCTGAGTAGAATAATATTCTTTCAAAGGTGCAGTTTTAGTATTATACTCCTCTATCCTTCTAGAAATAATTTTATCATCCTGATCATCGGTACGGCCTGATTCCTTACCTCTATTCAGTAACCGTTTTCGTAATTCATCGTCATCAACACTAAGAGCAAGCATTATTGTAATAGAAAAGTTTTTTCTGGCCAAAACCTCATCGAGCACTTTCGCCTGAGCAGTGGTTCTGGGAAAGCCGTCGAAAATAAAACCGGGCGAATTTAAGTTAGCATCGATTCGTTCCTCAATCATTTTTATGACTACTTCATCCGGCACCAACAAACCTTGATCCATCAGTTTTTTTGCTTCCATTCCCAAAGGAGTTTTTTTAGCAATCTCACTTCGTAAAATGTCGCCCGTTGAAAGGTGAATCAACTTATATGTTTCAATTAATTTTTCTGACTGAGTTCCTTTACCTGCACCGGGAGGTCCGAAGAGTACAATATTGAGCATGCTTAAACCAATTTATAAATATCCTGAAGATTTCTTCCCAAACCGTCATAATCAAGGCCATACCCTACAAGGAAATCATTAGGTACCTCAAAACCGGTATAATCAATTTTTATGTCGTGACGCAAAGCTTTTGGTTTGAGCAACAAGCTTGCAAAATATATTTTCTCGGGATTCTGCTTTTTAATCTCATCAATTAAATAAATGGCCGTATCTCCAGTATCAACTATGTCTTCAACAATCACAATTGTTCTTCCTGCGAGGGAATCACTAATACCTACTATACTTTTTACAACTCCGCTGGATTGCATTCCTTGATAAGAAGAAACACGTATAAATGTAATCTCCGCTTCTATCGAAATTCGTTTGAAAAGATCGGCAGTGAAAATGAATGAGCCATTCAAAACACAAATAAATAAGGGACATTTTCCTTTCAAATCAACACTTATTTTTCCCGCTAACTCTTCAATTTTCTTCTGAATGGTTTCAGATGAAATTGATAATTCAAAAGTCTTGTCTCTAACTGTAACTGTTTTCATAATAGGAATGGCAAATTTAAAATTTAAGTAATAGGAAGGCAATGTTCATGTGATTTTTTACCTTAATTTCTCCATATTTAAACATAAAAGGGGAAAGCCTAATAACCAGCAACATATAATAATTTCGCGGATTTCCAATAATGATTAATTTGCGCCTTCGTATGATAAAGAGATTCAACAAACTAAAAATTGGAATGCTTGGCGGCGGACAGTTAGGCAGAATGTTATTACAAAAGGCTGCAGATTATTCTTTAAATTTCAAGATTCTTGACCCGGATCCGGCTGCCCCAAGCAGGTTTTTAGCTGAAGAGTTCGTAAATGGCAGCTTCAATGATTACGATTCTGTTTACAAATTCGGCAAAAACTGTGATTTAATAACCATTGAAATCGAACATGTCAATGTAGAGGCTCTCGAAAAACTCGAACAGGAAGGCATTCTCGTCTATCCACAACCCCGAATCATTCGACTTGTTCAGGATAAAGGATTGCAAAAAGAGTTTTTTCAGACAAACAATATTCCTACTGCTCCATTTGCATTTGTCGATAATGTCAATAACATGAATAACGAAAACATCAAACTGCCCGTCATGCAAAAATTGCGTAAAGGCGGATACGATGGAAAAGGAGTAAAAAAATTATCTTCTCCTTCTGATTTTGCTGATGCTTTTCAAGAACCTTCCTTATTCGAAGAAGTCATCCCATTTAAGAAAGAAATTTCTGTAATCGTGGTAAGAAATAAATCAGGTGATTGCATTTGCTATCCTTTAGTTGATATGGAATTTAATCCGGAAGCAAACCTGGTTGAGTTTCTATATTCACCGGCAAACGTTTCATCTGTAACAGAAGAAAAGGCAAAAGAACTGGCATTGAAAATTGCCACAAAACTCGAAATAGTTGGCGTACTAGCTGTAGAAATGTTTCTCACTGCCGATGATGAAATTTTCGTAAACGAAATTGCTCCGAGACCTCATAATAGCGGACACCATACCATTGAGGCAAATGAAACCTCACAATACGAACAACATTTAAGAGCCATACTCGGACTCCCACTTGGTAAAACGGATATACTTTCACCTTCAGTAATGGTCAACCTACTTGGCGAAAAAAGTTTCGAAGGTCCGGTTGCCTATCAATCGATGGAAGAAGTTTTGAAAATGCCGGGAGTTCATGTACATTTATATGGAAAGAAATTCACTCGTCCTTTTCGAAAGATGGGACATGTAACCGTTTTAGGAAGTACAATCACAGAAGCAAAAGAAAAAGCAACAATCGTAAAGAAATTACTAAAAGTAGTCAGCGAATAAAATAAATAATTAAATAATGAATAAAGCACCAATGGTTGGAATCATAATGGGAAGTCAGTCTGATCTCGTTGTCATGAAAGAAGCTTCTGATATCCTGTTAAAACTAGGAATCGCCTATGAAATTTCCATCGTTTCCGCTCACCGAACTCCCGAAATTATGTTTGAATATGCAAGCAGTGCTGTAAGCCGCGGACTAAAAGTTATTATTGCCGGTGCCGGTGGTGCAGCTCATTTACCAGGTATGGTTGCTTCACTTACACCCCTGCCGGTTATTGGCGTACCAATTCGTTCCTCCAACTCCATCGACGGCTGGGATTCCGTTTTGTCTATTTTGCAAATGCCCAATGGTGTTCCTGTAGCAACCGTCGCACTCAATGCTGCACAAAATGCAGGAATCCTTGCAGCTCAAATTATAGGCACTTTTGAGTCTGAAATACTTTTAAAAGTTCAGATATTTAAAAACGAACTAAAAGAAAAAGTAATTAAGAGTAATGATGAAATAAAAAATTCCTGAAATCATTTCTTCCTCTTCCTTCCGGAATAACTTAATTTTATATTAAGTTTTCCTTTTCTTCCACTTTTATTAAACTTACTAAAATCACCCGCATTCCTGCGCTTTCATTTGGTGATCTACTTATATACTTTCGGTCAATATTTCCGAAAAATGTATTCCAAATATATTCTTTTTTGCTTTTTTTACTTCCTCGTTTCGGCAACCTCACCTGCTCAGGTAATTTATAGTAATACTGTAAGAGAAATGGGCATCGGAGGATCTCCCATTGCCTATTCCTCGTCTGAAGCTGTTTTTTCCAATCCTTCTTTTATCCCGACAAATAAGAATCAACTCATTTCTTCTATGGTTGTCAATAATTATTCTATTACAGAACTAAATACCTATTCCTTGTGCTATCAAAATAATATTGGAAGCAACCAACGAATAGCTATTGGAATTAACAATACAGGAAATAATTTCTTCTCACAAAAGCAAGCAGGATTATCTTTTGGAAAAATAATTGGAAAAAAAATATCAGCAGGCATAAAATTAACGCTTATAGAAACATCCTTAAAAGATAAATTTTATAAAAATAATTATGCAATTATACCCGACGTAGCACTAAATACGAATCCTTTCAGAAATATTTATATTGGTGTACTCATCCGGAATCCCGTAAGGTCCCGGATGAACATCAATGAATTCGGTCGACTTCCATCAGAAATAATTTCAGGAATTTCATATAAAATTTCGGGTAAATTAATAATTCATGCCGCTGTTAAACAACGAAGCGATGAACTTCCATCCTTCCTTTCCGGAATAGAATACCTATATCACGAACACCTGACAATTAGAACAGGTTACCATACAAACCCCATTTCACAATCGTTGGGTTTCTCGCTGAAATTCCCTCCCCTCATTTTCGATTTAGCCATCAGCACTCATCCATTTCTGGGTTATACTTCGGGTGTTGGAATATCCTTTTCCCTATGAATTTAAATCATCTTTTTACTTTTGGAATCCTGCTTTTGTTGAATAGTCCATTGAAAGGTCAGGTCAGCCCGGAAAACATCGATAATTTAATAAACGAGTCCTCAGAAAAATCTCTTGAAGAAATGAACCTGGTAGGGCAACAGGAAATACCCTTAGAATTAATTTCCTTATCGAACAATCCAGTAGACATAAATAGCATAAAATCAGAAGAACTTATTCATTCAAATTTACTTTCCATTGAGTTATATAATGCCTTGGTAGAATATATAAAAAGAAATGGTCCGCTTGTTGAATTGGAAGAACTTCAACAAGTAGATGGCTATAATAAAAAATCAATATTAACGATACTTCCTTTTATTACTGTACATAAAACATCAGAAGTGATCAACTATCAACAAATCACCTTGCGTGTTCAAAGAAATCTCAGTAATACAAATGAATACTATGAAGGATCAAACGAAAAAGTTCTGTTAAGATATAAAGGAAATATATCGAATCACATCAGCGTATCATTTACCGGAGAAAAAGACGCCGGTGAAAAAGCTTTTACAAAAACCCGTCCTGCCTTTGATTTTAATTCGGCCCATTTGGTTTACATTGGATCCGGATGCATTCAAAAAATAATTCTAGGAGATTTCAACGTTCAGTTTGGACAAGGGCTAACAACATGGACGGGATTAAAATATGGCGGCGGCACCGACTTATCGGGACTGTATTCATCCGGACGTGGAATTATACCCTATTCAGGAACTGATGAAAACAGATTTTACAGAGGCCTTGCTATTCGTCTCAGTAAGAAAATAATTGAAACTGATTGCTGGCTTTCCTATCATGGAATTGATGCAAATAAGCAAACAGATTCACTTACAGGCGAAACGTACATTACCTCCTTTCAGAATAGTGGCTACCATCGCTCCTACTATGAAAATATTAATTACCGGTCACAAAAAGAATTTGCCTATGGAACAACAATCAAGTACACTAAAAATGAATTCCAAGTCGGACTAATTTTGAGCGGACAGTTATTTACATTACCTGTAACTAATCCTCTCAATACATATAATCTCTATTCCCTAAAAGGAAAAGCAAATTTAAACAACGGCATCTATTACAGGTTTACTCATAAAAATATTTTCCTTTTTGGTGAAACAACGTACAATTATGGAAATAATTTAGGGTTTGTTAACGGCATAATAATGAGTCTGGATCCAAAAGTTTCATTTGCATTTTTAGTGAGATATTATCCAAAGAATTTTCTAAGCTTAAAATCCAATGCATTTGGAGTGAATTCTGATAATACAAATGAGCTAGGAAAATTTTTCGGAGTAAATTTGAAAATCACAAAAATGTTAAACTATTCCGCAAGTCTTGATGTTTTCTCATTCCCTTATTTTAAATACCGGGTCAACAGCTCCTCCTATGGATGGAAACTAGCCCATCAATTTGATTTTACGCCCGTCAGAAAATTCACTACCAAATTCAGATACAGTATCAGACTTAAACAAGAAAATAATACAAATGGTTTACATACACTATATGAAATCGAGGATAAATATTTCCATTCTTTTCGAATATCCAATCGTTTTCAAATTAACCCCGACTGGGAATACGATAGCAGGTTTGAACTACTTACTCAAAAGAAAGATGGAACCTCTGCAGGTAAAGGTACTTCATTAAGTATTGCCCTCTTTTATCATCCTATGGGAAAACCATTTTCCATAAACTTCAGTTATGCCGTTTTTAATTGTCTCGACTTTGAAAATCGAATTTATGAATATGAAAATGATGTACCGGGTTCGTTTTCTGTACCATTCTATTATGGAATCGGTAGCCGTTTTTATTCCAATGTAAATTTGAAACTCAAAAGCTCCATTAATTTATCTGTCCGTTATTCTATTAGCTTGCTGGAAAATTCTGATGCAGAATTCAAATCGAATGCCGATTTAAAAGTTCAATTGAAACTGTCGTTTAGGTAATTGATGTTTCAAATCCGGAGCTTCTTAAGTGATCCCAAAACTCCGGGTATGATTTCCTAACAGGCACATGATTATCGATAGAAATTTGATTAAAAAAAACTGAAGTGACCGCCTCTGCCATTACCATGCGATGATCGTCATAGGAAATAAAAAAAATCTCATCTGCTGGTTTCTGAAAATTATCTATAGTAAAACTATCGTTGTGAATGGAGGCAGAAGCACCCAATTTTATTATTTCATTTTTCAAAGCTGTCAATCGATCAGATTCCTTGATTCGCAAATTTTTTACTCCGGTAAAATGGGCTTTAATCTTTAATGCCGCGCAAACAAATCCAACAGGAATAACTAAATCCGGACACGAAGTGAAATTGTATTCAAAATAGTCAGGGAGTTTAAAATCCAAAACTTTGTTAAGGATAACATCCCCATCAACTTGAACGGAATTTACTCCGAAATTTTTAAATATTTCGCTTACTATTACATCACCTTGAATAGAATTGAAATTTATATTTTGCATTCGAATTTCCGCTGCATCAGCTAGTGCTGCCATTGCAAACCAAAAAGAAGCTGAACTCCAATCATTTTCAATTTGAATCGGTACCGAATTGTAGGTGCCTTCTTCTACTGAGATTCCGGATGAATCCCATACTACTTTTGCTCCAAAATATTTCATTAAGGAAATAGTCATTTCAATATAGGGACGAGAACTGATTGGACCATTAAAAGAAATTCGAACACCCCCATTAATCAATGGAGCAATCATTAATAAGGCCGAGATAAATTGGGAACTTTCAGTAGCATTTATAAGAATATGCCCTCCTTTTAGTTTTCTTCCAATTATTTGCAAAGGCGGATAACCGACCTCTCCCGTATATTGAATATCCGCACCCAAAGACTGAAGCGCATTCACAAGCGCTCCTATTGGTCGCTTTTTCATTCTCTCACTACCTGTCAACGTATGTTTACCCTCTTTTATAGAGAGTAATGCTGTCAAAAAGCGAAAAGCGGTTCCGGCATCTTTCACGTTTATCTCCGGTAAAAGACTTTCAAGTGCATCAGCTAATAAAAGAGAGTCTCCCGATGAAGATAAATTAGAAATAGAAATTCTTTCTTCTATTAATGCCTGAATTATCCTTACACGATTCGATATACTTTTAGATGGTGTTAAAGCTATTGTTGCCTCAATATTTTTTTTAGCCCTCGATACTTTTATCATTGAACTGCTGTGCTTGAAAATTCCGAAATCATAAAATTGATACTTTCAAGTATTTCTTCATGAGAAGGGAAATAAATACCGGAATATTTACCGGGGGAGCTTAAAAGTGAAAAACCGATATTGTCTTGCTTATTCTTTTTATCAGCCGCTAAATAATTGAAGAGATCCTCCGGATTACACTTCAGTTGAATATCATTAAAAAATCTTCTTAAAAAGTGTATGGATTCATGCATTACCTCGGCAGGAAAACCGGCAATTTTATGGCTAAGAAACAATTCACCTGCCATGCCTGCAGCAATAGCTTCTCCATGCCTCAGTGGCCTTACACCCTTTAGCGACAAGCTTTCCAAAGCATGTCCCAATGTATGCCCAAAATTTAGCATGGCTCTTTTACCCTCTTCTTTAAAATCAGCTTCTGTAATCGATAATTTAAATCTGACTGAATGATCGATCAATTTTTTCAAATTTTGCTCATCATTAACGTCAGTAAAGCCGTTAATCACAGAATTTAATTTCTCTGCATCCGAAAGAAGAACATGTTTGAAAATCTCTGCAAATCCCGAACGCACTTCCTTTGGAGAAAGTGTTTTTAGAAAAGGAGGATAAATAAATATAGCAACCGGATAACAGAAAGTGCCAATCACATTTTTCTTATCCAAATAATTAATTCCTGTCTTTCCCCCTATTGCTGCATCAGACATAGATAGCAACGTAGTTGGAATGTTAATAAATCGAATACCTCGTTTATAAACAGAAGCTACAAAACCACCAATATCACATATTACTCCACCACCGATATTTATCAGCAAACTTTGTCTGTCAGCATTTTTTTTCAAAAGCACGGTAGTAATATGCTCAAAATTCGACAAACTTTTTTCTGATTCCCCGGAAGGAATCTCAATAATAAAAGCTTTTTTCAGGCTTGGAGTTTGGTCCAATATCAAAGGCAAACAAAATTGCCTGGTATTTGAATCAACTAAAATAAAAACGCTTGAAAAATTACCTGTCGAAATGAATTTCTCTATTTCCTCAATAGAATCATCACCCGTACAAACAAAACATCCCATATTCGAATCTGACTTTTTGATTTATTAGCTAATCCAAATCTCCCTACTTATGTAATTCGCCTTTCAAATCTGCCTGACGAAAAACCTCAGTCTGTTGTCGTATCGATTCATCATGAATCAAGGAATAAAGTCTGATAATAAATTCCCGATCCAGTTCTTTTACCTCACCTGATTTCAAACGAGTACGTAAAATTTCAGTCCAACGCTCAACTTGTAAAACAGTCATATTGTTTTCTTTCTTATACTGACCAATCTCCCGGGCAATTCCCATCCTTTCTGACATGAGTGATAATATCTTTTCATCGATTGTATCGATCCTGCTTCGTAAATCATCCAATAAACCCAGAAAGACTATATCATCAACAGTAGAATTTCGAACAATGAGATTATTCAGAAGTTCTTTTAATTCAGCGGGTTTCAATTGCTGATCTTTATCACTTAACGCATGATCGGGATCTGTATGCACTTCAATCATCAAACCGTCGTAATTAAGATCCATTGCATATTGAGCAATTTGAGCAATGTAGGTTCTCGTACCTGCAATATGACTGGGATCACAAATGAGAGGCAATTCGGGAAACAACCGCTTTAATTCTATCGGTATCTGCCAGTTTGGTGAATTTCTATATCGGGAGTTTTCAGCAGAAGAAAATCCTCTGTGGATGGCCATTACTTTGTTAATTCCCTTTCTGTTTAATCTTTCAAATGCGCCTATCCAAAGTTCCAGATCAGGGTTCACCGGATTTTTTACCATCACCGAAATATCAACACCCTCTAAAACATTTGCAATCTCTTGTACCAAAAATGGATTAACCGTCGTTCGTGCACCAATCCACAAAACATCTATTCCTGCTAACAAAGCTTCTTCTACATGCGACGGGTTTGCAACCTCTACAGCAACAGGAAGGTCATTGGCCTTCCCTGCCTGTTTTAACCACTTCAGACCTTCATTTCCTATTCCTTGAAAAGAATCCGGTCGAGTCCGTGGCTTCCAAATTCCTCCGCGAAGAAGGTGTACTCCTGTTCCTTTGAGACTTGAAGCTATATCATTTATTTGCTTCTCCGATTCAACACCACAGGGTCCGGAAATAATTAAAGGATGCGACACTTCAAATGGAAAAGAAGTCAACGGCAGAGAATTAATAGCGAATGTTGGCATGGCACAAAGATATGGGCATTTAGTTAATTAGCCAATTGGCTAATTAAAAAAAAGAATAAAGCCCCTTTGCAACCACCTCTTCATGAACTCCATTTTCGAGATTCAAAAGCCATTTTTTACGCCATAAACCTCCCCCATAACCTGTAAGATGACCATCGCTTCCTATAATACGATGACAAGGAATCAGAATTGCAATGCTATTCATTCCATTCGCATTTGCAACTGCACGCACAGCTCCGGGAGAATTAATAGAAATACTGAGATCCTTATATGTGCGAATAACTCCGTAAGGAATTTCTTTCAATTCATTCCAAACACTTTCCTGAAAAACTGTACCCCTCGTATCCAAAGGCACAGAAAATATTTTTCTTTTACCCGCAAAATATTCTTCCAATTGTATCTTTAAATTTTTTAGGTGATCATTTTCTCCATACTGTACTATTGCCTTGTATTTTTTTGATAAAGACTTTAATTCTGTCTCCAACATTCTTCTGTCAGTAAATTCTAACAGACAAACTCCTAATGAAGATGCACAACCATAAACAGGTCCCAATGGTGTTGAAAATCGAGTTATCGCCAGTGAGTTAGAGTTATCTAACAGAGGCAATTCTTCAAAAATCGACAAACTTTTTTCCTCAAAAGTTAGTTTACTATCAGGAACAACATTTTCATGAGTAGAAGTATTTAATGTTTCCCTTTGTAATTTACTAATCGATCTGTTAATTCGTAACATTCGCTGATATGAATGAAAAGAAATTCCATGAAAGAACTTAAACCAGTTTCGCAATTGCGCAGAAGAAATCCCTTTTTCTTTAAGTTGATAATCCTTGAAAACAATTCCGGGATTATTATTTAGTTCATCTATTATCGATTTGATGTTTGCAGGTGTATTGCCTGTTACAATTAAAGGTGAACAATAATTACATGGCCGATAACCATGTAAAATGGCCTCATTGGTTGAGTTGAAAAACTCATACTTTTCAGTTGACTTCTGCAATGTCAGACAGTCTGATAAGCAAAAAATGCCTGTTGAAACAACTGCTGTATATGAAATCTTCTTTGCATCTTGTGAAACGGAACTTGTTTCTCTGTCAACTTTCATGAGAACGAAGATAACACAGAATCAGATACTTAAATAAGAAATAAATTAAATCACCTTCTATTCTTCAAAATAATTGATCATTCACCGGGAAACTTTTACGTTTGCACATCTATGAAAGATCATCTGATTTCTTTTGATGACACAGAAACCGCTTTTCAATCAAAAGCAGATTCTGATCTTAAGCGTGCATTCTGGCTTTTCAAAATAATTAGCTTTAATTGGCTGGTTCAAATAAGTCCTCCTTTTGTCAGGTTTGCTTTATGGGCAAAACTACCAGTGAAAGGTCTTATTCGGGCAACAGCATTTCGTCATTTCTGTGGTGGAGAAAATATCGAAGACTGCAAAAACGCAATCCATGAATTAGGCAAATATAAAATTGGAACAATTTTAGATTATTCAGTCGAAGGAAAAGAATCGGATGAAGATTTTGAAAAAGGGTTAAAGGAAACACTTGCCACTTTGTCCAGAGCTAAAGGCGATCCAAATATTCCTTTTTGCGTTTTCAAACCTACAGGGTTCATTCGGTTCGAACTCTTGACGAAAGTTAATGCCCGAAAGTCGTTGACACCGGAAGAAGAAAAAGAATATACTTTCTTCATAGGAAGAATCGATCAGATATGCGAAACAGCATATAGATTTAACGTTCCTGTTTTTATTGACGCTGAAGAAAGCTGGATACAAGATGCCATCGATGAGCTAGCGACTTCAATGATGGTGAAATACAATAAAGAAAGGGTAATCGTTTACAATACACTCCAAATGTACAGAACCGGTCGCATTGAGTATTTAAAATTGTGCCTCGAAACAGCAAAGAAGAATAAGTACTTTACAGGTTTCAAAATTGTGCGTGGAGCGTACATGGAAAAAGAACGTAAGCGTGCGCAAGAATTAAATACTACTTCTCCCATTCAACCTAATAAATCCGCAACTGATGCTGATTACAATTCAGCTTTAAAAATTATTATCGACAATATTGCATTCACTGGTCTCTGCTGTGGAACTCACAATGAAGAAAGCAGTCTTTTCCTGATTGAACAAATGGATGAAAAAAAACTTCCTCACAACCATCCTCATATTTGGTTCTCGCAGCTTTATGGTATGAGTGACCACATTAGTTACAACCTGGCAAAAGCCGGATATAATGTATGCAAGTACGTTCCCTATGGACCCGTTGAATCTGTTCTCCCCTATTTAATCCGAAGATCACAAGAAAACACATCTGTTGCCGGACAAACAAGCAGGGAACTGGGACTTTTGACAGCGGAAATCGATCGAAGAAAAAAAGAAAGAAAAAATACTTAGAGATTGTATATCCCGATTAAGTCAGGGAAGTTTACAACCTGGCAGCCCGAATCAATTCAAGGTCTTTAAAAGGCAATCGACAATAATCAGCAATGTACCGATTTGTTATTGAACCATTGTACATATAAACTCCCGTTCTAACAATATTGTTTTTCCAAATTACTTCGTCCATTCCACCTTCTTCAGCGGCAGATAATAATATCTGACTGAAAATATTACTCAATGCAGTAGATGCCGTTCGGCTGACACGGGAAGCAATGTTTGGAACGCAGTAATGAACAACACCATATTTTCTGAAAACAGGTTGAAGGTGATTGGTGATTTCCGATGTCTCAAAACATCCGCCCTGATCGATGCTTACATCTACAATGACAGATCCAACTCTCATTTCACTAACCATTTCTTCTGTTACAACAATTGGAGTTCTACCTTCATTGCTTCGGAGTGCACCAATTGCAACGTCAGCATTACTTAACTCCTTCAATAAAATATTCGGTACGATGATAGATGTAAAAATTCTGCTTCCCAAACGATTTTGAAGTCGTCTTAAGCGATAAACAGAATTGTCAAATACTTTAACAGTAGCGCCTAATCCGAGTGCTGTGCGGGCAGCATATTCTCCAACAGTCCCGGCTCCGATAATAACAACCACAGAAGGCGGAATGCCGGCAACCCCTCCTAACAATTCACCCTTTCCATTAAAGGCATTGCTTAAGTATTCTGCAGCAATGAGTATACTGGAGCTTCCAACTATTTCACTCATTGCCTGAATTACCGGATAAACCCCCGACTCTTCATGAATAAACTCATAGCCGATACAAGTTACTTTTTTTGCAGAAAGCGCCTTAATATAATCGACATTCTGCATACTCATCTGTAAAATTGAAATCAGAAATTGTTTGGGTTTTATTAATTCCAATTCTTCGCGTGAAGGTGGAGCCACTTTCAAAATAATATCTGCGTTGTAAACTTCTTGGGGAGAATATACAATTCTCGCTCCGGCTTCACTGAAGTCAGAGTCCTCAATTTTAGCCGCCGCACCTGCTTTAGCTTCAACAACAACTTCATGCCCGTTATTAACAAGCAACGCTACAGATTCTGGTATAAGTGGAATCCTGTTTTCCTGAAAAGAAGTCTCCTTCGGAATTCCAATATATAATTGTTTATGCTTCTTTTTAATTTCTAACATCGCTTCTAAAGGAATTGCTGAAGCAGAAGTTGCTAAGGAAGACATACCGGAGGGTTTTTCAATCATGGGAAAAGGTAAAAATACGTTGTTTATCTTTTACTTGAATTGTAATTTTAATGTGTGGATGAGGCAATAAATTTAAAATTTTTTCCGGCCACTCCACCAAACAAAGATTATCACTTTCAAAATATTCTTCACATCCGATATCAACAGCTTCCTGCTCTCCTTTTATCCTGTAAAAATCGAAATGATATACAGATTGACCATTTTTGTCCTGATATTCATTGATAATTGAAAAAGTCGGACTGCTTACATTTTCTTTAACTCCTATCAGATTACAAATATGTCTGATAAATGTAGTCTTTCCTGCTCCCATTTCACCATAAAATGCCCAAATTTTTTCACCCTTAGAATAATCAATAAGCTCACGAGCCAATCTGTCCAGATCTTCTTCCTGAATTAATATTTTCTGCAAAGACTCAATCATTTAAATTCTGTAATTTTAAATTCCTTTTCACAAAAAGAGTATTCATCCTTATTTTGGTTAGATGCTACAATTACAGTTCGTCCTCCAGAATAATCCCTGACCATTTCATTATACCACCGAACACCGATACTATCCAGGTTCGAGCAGGGCTCATCTAATAAAAGCAATGGCGTGTCACTTAAAAAAGCAAGTGCCAGTTTTACCCTTTGTTTCATACCGGACGAATAAAACTTAAACGTATGATCCGCTTTACTCGCCAAACCGGTCAATTCAAGAATTTCTTCCTTACTTAAATCCTTAACCGGTTTCTTAAATTTAAAATGAAAGCTGATGATTTCACGAAGTGTAAATTCTTCTATCAACTCAAGGTAAGGAGAGGCATAAGAAACAAATTTGAAAATATTTTCTGAAGAAACTTCCCTATTATTCAAAAGGTAGGATATGGCTCCTTCGTTTAAAAGAACTCCACCGGAAATAACCTGAAGAAGTGTTGACTTTCCGGAACCATTCGGGCCAAGTATGACAACCTTACTCTCCTCCGAAAAAGAAAATGTCGCATTCCTAAAAATCCATTCCCGGTAATATTTTTTACCGGCATCTTTTAAAGAAATTTTCACAGATCTATTAATCTTCTTCCTGACTATAACCCTTCATCAATCCACGAGTAGATTTCCGAATAAATGATAGAATCAACTCCCTTTCTTCTGATGGCCGAATTTCTTTTTCAATTAATTCCACTGCATGAGAATTGCTAAAACCTTTCACAAAAATAATTCTATACATCTCCTGGATTTCTGCAATCGATTCTGCTGAAAATCCACGACGCCTTAAACCTACTGCATTGATTCCAACATAAGATAAAGGCTCATGTGCAGCTTTTACAAATGGCGGAACATCTTTTCGAACCAGTGAGCCGCCTGAAATCATTACATGTGAGCCAATCTGCACGAACTGATGAATGGCAGATAGTCCGCCTATAATTGCAAAGTCAGCTATTGTAATATGTCCGGCCAACGTTGCCCCATTGGCTAAAATGCAATTGTTGCCAACAATACAATCATGGGCAACATGGACATAAGCCATAAGCAGGTTATTTTGGCCGATGACCGTTTTACCTAATGCCTTTGTACCTCTATTTACAGTTACACATTCACGAATTGTTGTACCATCGCCAATTTCAGCAGTTGTAATTTCACCTTCAAATTTTAAATCCTGTGGTATAGCAGAAATTACTGCTCCTGGAAATATTTTACAATTCTTTCCAATTCTTGCACCGGGAAAAATAGTCACATTACTTCCAATCCATGTATTATCTCCGATAACGACATCGTCATGAATCATTGTAAAAGGATCCACGCTTACATTCTTCCCCAAACGGGCTCCGGGATGGATGCTTACTAAATTATGATTCATCGTTTCGGTTATGGACATGTGTTACTTTTTCTTTTCTCTTTTTACAATTTGCGCCATCATCTCTGATTCCATGACAACCTTGTTTCCCACAAAAGCTTTTCCTTTCATATGACAAATCCCTCTTCGTATCGGTGAAATTAATTCGAGGTGAAAGAGAATTGTATCTCCGGGCAATACCATGTCGCGAAAACGGGTATTATCTACTTTCATGAAGTACGTTAAATAGTTTTCTGGATCCGGAACAGTGCTCAATACAAGTATTCCACCCGTTTGTGCCATTGCTTCAATTTGAATGACACCCGGAAAAACCGGAGCACCGGGAAAATGTCCAGGAAAAAACCATTCATTCATCGTCACATTCTTCATCCCTACTACGTGCTTATCGCTTAACTCAATGATTTTATCAATAAATAAAAACGGCGGACGATGAGGGAGCAAACGCATGATATCGTTTATATCCATCAAAGGTTTTTCGGCAGGATTATACTTCGGACTTTTTTCTCTGAAACGATCACGCTTCATCAACTCTTTTATCTTTCTCGCAAATTCAACATTAGCAACATGACCCGGACGGGCAGCGAGTATATGACCTTTCAATGGCGCTCCTACTAATGCCAGATCACCAACTATATCGAGCAACTTATGCCGTGCCGGCTCGTTTTGAAAACGAAGTTGGGCATTATTTAAAAAACCTCTTTCTGCAGTTACCTTTGGTTTGTTAAAGACCTTTGCCAGATAATCAAGTTTCTCTTGAGATACTGGACGGTCGATAACCACTATTGCATTATTGATATCACCGCCTTTTATAAGGTTGTGCTCAAGGAGCATTTCAAGTTCATGTAAAAAACAAAACGTACGTGAATCACTTACCTCCGATTTGAATTCGCCGATGTTGTAAAGTGTAGCATGTTGAGTTCCTAATAGGTCGCTGTTATAATCGACCATTACAGTTATCCTGAAATCTTCACTGGGAACAGCAAGCATTTCTGTCTTTCGCTTGGGATCTTCATAAGTAATATTCTCGCTGAGGTAGTAATAATGCCTCGCTTCCTTTTGCTCTACAACCCCTGCTTTTTCAAGTATTTCAATAAATGCTCGGGAGCTGCCGTCCATAATAGGAACTTCCGGACCATCGATTTCCATAAGTATGTTATCGATCTCCATTCCGGCAACGGCAGCCAGCACGTGCTCAATAGTTGAAATTTTAACGCCGTCTTTTCCAATCGTTGTTCCCCGATCCGTATCGATTACATTATCAACATCGGCCTCGATTATGGGCTGTCCGGTTACATCTATTCGCTGGAACTTATATCCAAAATTCTCCGGCGCAGGTTTAAAGGTCAACGTTACCATGGCTCCGGTATGTAATCCAACACCTGACACAGAAACGGATTGACGGATGGTGCATTGCATCACCTCTTTGGTATCATTTGTTGACACTTTTTCCGGTTTTTTTTCGGGAATCACTGATTGCTCAATAATTGTTTGGTTTTCAGTCATTTTAATGAAATTTGCAAGCGTTTTAGCTACGTTCAGTATTTCAAAAGTTGTCAAAAATAAAAATAAATAAATAATTAGCTAATAAATTGAAAAATTCAATCAAAAAGGCAGATTTTTAAACTAAAAAGCTCAATATCAAAAAATCGAAAAAAAACAACCTTAAGAGGTTATTTGTCTTAACTCTGCAATGGTTTGTTCAAGTTCCTGAATCCTTTTTTCAAGAGCGGGAAGCTTGCGAAATACAACGTAAGAACGTTTGTAATCGCTTATCTGAAATGAAGGTGATCCCTGAACGATTTCGCCCTGATTAGCGATGCTTGTTCCAACACCTGACTGAGCTGCAATTTTTACCTTATCTGCAATGGTGATATGTCCTACAATTCCGACCTGACCACCTATCATACAATCTTTTCCGATTTTAGTAGAACCTGCAATTCCTGTTTGGGCTGCAATTACTGTGTTCTCACCTATGTCAACATTGTGAGCAATCTGAATAAGGTTATCCAGTTTCACACCTTTACGAATAAACGTAGACCCAAGGGTTGCCCTATCAATGGTTGTGTTCGCTCCGATTTCTACATGATCTTCAACAATCACATTTCCAATTTGTGACACTTTTTTGTATTCATTGCTGGAGTTTGGCATAAAACCAAATCCGTCTGCTCCTATAACCGTACCTGTATGAAAAGTACAATCACTTCCTATCACACAATCTGAATACACTTTTACACCTGCGAAGAATGACGTATTATCACCCACCGTTACATTATCTCCGATATAAACTTGCGGATAAATTTTTACATTCTTTCCGATCTTTACATTGTTTCCGATATAAGCAAAGGCACCAACATAACAATTTTCGCCAAGAGTAGCGGATGGTGAAATGAAAGAAGGTTGCTCTATTCCTTTTTTGTCGCGCTGAATGTTGTTATAAATTTCTAACAATTGCACAAAACTCTGGTATGCATTTTCTACACGAATCAAAGTAGCCTTTACCGGTTGCTCGGCAATAAAGTCATTGTTTACTATAACAATTGAAGCGTTCGTAGTGTAGATATAAGGAATGTATTTAGGGTTCGATAAAAAACTTAATGACCCGTTTTCACCCTCTTCAATTTTACTTAAACGACTTACGCTGGCACTTTCATTTCCTTCAACTTTTCCTTTCAATAAATCTCCAATTTGGCGGGCTGTAAATTCCATATTCGGTTTTTTTTAGAATGCGAATGTAGTACTAATAATATTGACAGACAACTAATTTTTAACTAATTAGGAGCAACTACTTGAAGTATTTTACGCCTAAAAATCAAAAAATCACATAGTAAGAAAAGAGCATGCTATTAACTGCTAATTTAAACGAATGTAGTCAATATTTATTTTATAATGCAGGGTGGCACATGTAATACTTCTCAACCGGACGACTTAGAATTTTTATGTTCAGAGTATCTGCCGCTTCAGCAATATCGACAAGGGTTCCATCCGGATAAAGGATGTTTATTTTATCGTGATCGGCTATGTATGCATTGTTTATAAGCTTGCCTTGTAAAAAGTAATATTTTATCTCTTTTTCGGGAATATGTAGTTTATTGATGATCTCTTTTTTTGTCATTGCAACCTCATCTTCTTCGAAGGGCTTCTCCTGTAGCCTTATCTTAAATAACTTTCTGTTCACGAGCCGAAAACAAAGATCACTTAAAATTTTATCCTTACTATGCACCCAAACTTTAATAGCTGAACTAATATCGCTATCATCCAGAGATGCAAAAACATCTAAAAGAGTTGAATCGTTTCCGAAATCTTCTCTTTTGAAATCATGTGATAGAATTTTGCGAAGCGATGGAGTAGCGAATACCTCCTGCCTGGACTGAATAACCTCACGGGCCCTGTTCAAAATATTGATCAGCAGATTTTCTGCGCTGACTACTGTTTTATGCATATAAACCTGCCAATACATGAGTCTGCGCGCAATGATGAATTTCTCAACCGAGTAAATTCCTTTTGCTTCGACAACGATTTCATCGTTACTAATTTCGAGCATCTTAATGATTCTCTCACTGCTAATTACTCCTTCCGAAACACCGGTAAAAAAGCTATCCCTGTTCAGATAATCCAATCTGTCCATGTCTAACTGACCTGAGACAAGCTGATGCAGAAATTTTTTAGGGTATTTATCGTAGAAAATTCTGATAGCAAGTGTTAGTACTCCATTTAAATCGGCATTTAACCTTTCCATAAAAAAGCCGGAAATTTCTTCATGAGAAACAGAACTTACCAGACTGTTTTCCAGGGTATGAGAAAAAGGACCGTGTCCGATGTCATGAAGCAGAATAGCAATAACAACAGCTTCGGCCTCTTCCTCCAGAATGATGTGTCCTTTTCTTCGCAAAACCTCAATAGCTTCTGTCATTAAATGCATCGCTCCGATGGCATGATGAAACCTTGTATGGTGTGCGCCCGGATATACCAGGTGGGTTAATCCAAGCTGGCGGATGCGCCGAAGTCGCTGAAAGTAAGGGTGCTCAATGAGCTTAAAAACACTCTCATATGGAATTTGGATAAACCCATATATGGGATCGTTAATTATCTTTAATTTTTTTGTTGCCACTACAGTCAATTAATAAAATGCAAATATCATCAAACACTACAACAAATCGAATTTTTTCTTTTTGCAATAAACAAAACCGTGCATCGTTTAAACAAAAGTGAATATTTCCACGAAAATTACTAATCAAAAAAAATAACTGAACATGAATCGCAACATCTTTGCTAAATTTGAAAACTCTGGTAAAAATACGGAAACCGAACTGATGGATAAACTTAATATACTGTGGGCAGATGATGAAATCGACCTTTTAACTCCGCACGTGCTTTTCTTGCGCGACAAGGGATATGATGTTGTTACTGTAACAAACGGCGAAGATGCAATAGAACATTTTAAAAAAACCAACTTCGACATTGTATTTCTTGATGAAAATATGCCCGGAATTTCAGGGATAGAAACACTTTCCAAACTAAAGAATATCAATCCGGAAATTCCGATAGTGATGATTACGAAAAGCGAAGAAGAGAGCATCATGGAGCAAGCCATCGGAAGCAAAATTGCCGACTACCTCATCAAACCTGTTAATCCAAACCAGATCTTATTATCCATAAAAAAGAACCTTGAAAACAAGAGGTTAATTAGCGAAAAAACAACGTCAAATTATCAGCAAGAATTCAGGAATATCGGTATGTCTTTAAGCGATAAATTGAATTGGAAGCAATGGGTAGAAGTATATAGAAAGCTCGTCTTTTGGGAGCTTGAATTGAAGCAGACTTCTGATGAAAGTATGTATGAAATCCTTACAGCCCAAAAGAGCGAGGCAAATACTCTTTTCTCTAAATTCATCGAAAACAATTACCTGAATTGGCTAAAAAATCCGGATGCAGAACAAACGCCTATCATGTCTCATCAATTAATGAAAAAGAAAATTCTCCCCATTGTGGATAATTCAGCCGAACCTGTTTTCATGATTTTGATAGATAACCTTCGTTACGATCAATGGAGAATCATCCAGCCCCTGATTTCTGAATTCTTCAGAGTTCAGGAAGACGATTTGTATTTGAGTATACTCCCTACTGCAACGCAATATTCCCGTAATGCAATTTTCGCAGGACTCATGCCTTCAGAAATCGAAGCAAGGTTTCCTAATTTATGGCTTAACGATGAAGAGGAAGGCGGTAAAAACCTTCATGAGGAAGATTTTCTGAATGACACTTTAAAACGATTCCGAAAAGAAATCAAGTCTTCCTACATCAAGATAACCAATTACAACGATGGAAAAACGCTGGTTGACAACATTCCCAATATGATGCAAAATAAGTTTAACGTAATTGTTTATAATTTCGTCGACATGCTTTCTCATGCCCGCACTGAAATGGAAATGATCCGTGAACTTGCAGATGACGAAGCTGCATATCGCTCCTTGACGTTATCCTGGTTTGAACATTCTCCGCTCTTTGAAGCCATCAAACGCATTTCCGAGAAAAAGGTAAAAATCATTATTACAACAGACCATGGTACAATTCGTGTTAAAGAACCAACTAAAATTGTAGGAGATCGTACGGTAAACACCAATCTGAGGTATAAACAAGGAAGAAACATGAATTACGACAAAAAAGAGGTGTTTGAAATCAAAAATCCTTCGGATGGAATGCTTCCCAGACAACATCTTTCTCAAGCTTTTGTCTTTGCTAAAGAAGATAACTTCTTTGCCTACCCGAACAACTACAATTATTACGTTACATACTATAAAAACACCCTCCAACACGGAGGAATTTCACTCGAAGAAATGGTTATTCCCTTTGTTACCCTTACTACCAAATAAATATCTTTTAACCTTTAACTGTAATAGTAGGCATAGCTTCTTTTTTTCATGAATTATCTGTGAATTTTAAATTCATAAACCCTTCATTGGATTCAAATACTTTTGGCATCATAAATGGAAATGTCGCGGACAGGATATATTCACTAACCACCAAAGAATAAAACACAATAACCCAATTATGAAAAACCTCAAATACCTTATCTTCTGCGCTGTTATTTTGGCTTTTAATTTAAAAGCCCTTGCTCAGGAAGCTCCTGTCATTAAGACTGATGCCGAAACAGTTAAACCCGCAGAAAATCCAAATGCTCCGGAAATTACTTTTGAAACTGAAATCCATGATTATGGTACTATTAAGCAAGGCGCGAACGGAGGATGCGAATTCAAATTTAAAAATACAGGTAAGGATCCATTAGTTATTTCCAATGCAAAAGGAAGTTGCGGATGTACTGTTCCAACTTTTCCTAAAGAACCTATCTTGAAAGGTCAAACCGGAATCATTAAAGTTAATTACGATACCAAAAGAGTTGGTGCATTTACAAAAACAGTCACCATTGACTCAAATGCTAAAACAGCTTCAAAAGTTATAACCATAAAAGGAACTGTTGAAGCTTCCGATGAAAATACAGAACAGGCCATGCCACTAAAAAAATCATCCGGACTACCTTTAGAAAACACTAAATAAATAATCCTCTAAAAAAATAAAAATGAAGATCAAATCAATTATTCTTTCACTTCTTGTGTTTGCAGGTGTTCAATCATTCGCACAACAAAAAATGGTCTTAGACAACATTGGTAATAGCAACAATGCTGCATCATTTAAGTTTGAAACCGAAGAATTTAATTTTGGTACTATAAAACAAGGGGAATCTGTAACCTATGAGTTCAAATTTACGAACACAGGCAGCGAACCATTAATTATATCTAAAGCAGAAGGATCTTGTGGATGTACTGTTCCGATCTTCCCAAAAGAGCCCATCCTTAAAAATCAGACATCTGCAATTAAAGTAACCTTTAATAGCACAGGAAAATTCGGAATACAGGATAAAACAGTAACCATTACCTCTAATGCCGTTCAAAATCCAATGATCCTTCACGTGAAAGGAACTATCGAAAAAGTTGAAGTTGACACAAAAAAATAATCCCTAACTAATTAAAAAAAAAATGAAAAAAATTACCCTAGCAATTGCTCTATTCTTATCGATAACTTTCGTTAACGCTCAAGATAGCAAAACTACACCGGCAACTACAGTTGCACCGGCTGAAAACAAAAATGCCCCTGAAATGAAATTTGAAGTTGAAGAGTACAACTTTGGCACCATTAAACAAGGCGACAAAGTAACGTATGATTTCGCATTTCTTAATTCAGGAAAAGATCCATTAATTATTACTGAAGCTCATGGATCATGCGGCTGCACCGTTCCGCAATGGCCAAAAGAACCAATTACTAAAGGCGGAAAAGGTTCTATTCACGTTGAATTCAATTCTACCGGTAAAATGGGAATGCAGGATAAAACCGTTACTATTACTTCAAACTCTAAGTCAGGACAAAAAGTACTTCACCTCAAAGGAAATGTTGAAGCCCCGGTAGCTACTCCTGCTTCTGATGTTCCCGTTGATAAAGCAAAATAAATAAATAATATTTTTATTGTATATTTGAAACCCTCCTATTTTGGAGGGTTTCTTTTTATAAGGCAATTCCAAATCAGACAACATGCCAAAGACGTCAAGAAAAGGCAACCAAATGCCGCCTTCCCCAATTCGAAAACTCGTTCCTTTTGCTGAAAAGGCAAAAAAAGAAGGTAAGAAAATCTACCACCTCAATATCGGCCAACCCGATATTGAAACCCCTGATGTAATGCTCAATGCCATTCATAACTACCCGGGAAAAATCGTAGAATATTCTCATTCTGCAGGAATTGAATCGTATCGAAAAAAACTGGTCACCTATTATAAAAAATTCGACATCAACGTTGATTATACAGACATTATCGTTACAACCGGTGGTTCTGAAGCAATAAGTTTTGCTATGATGAGTTGCTTCGATCCGGGAGATGAAATTTTAATTCCTGAACCTTTTTATGCCAATTACAATGGCTTTACAACACAAGCCAATGTAAAAGTCATACCCATTCGTTCATTTATCGAAACGGGCTTCGCCTTACCTCCTATTACAGAGTTTGAAAAATATATCACTCCCAAAACCCGTGGTATAATGATCTGCAATCCTTCCAACCCAACGGGCTACTTGTATACCCAAGAAGAATTAATGGCCTTAAAAGACTTAGTAAAAAAATACGATCTCTGGTTGTTTTCTGATGAGGTTTACCGTGAGTTTTGCTACGATGGTAAAAAATACTTCTCCTCCATGCACCTGAAAGGTATCGAAGAAAATGTGGTTATGCTCGACTCAATTTCCAAACGCTATAGCGCATGTGGAGCCCGTATTGGGACACTCATTTCCAAAAACAAGGAACTTATGGCAACAGCACTTAAATTCGCTCAGGCCAGGTTAAGTCCACCTACGTTTGGACAAGTTGCAGGTGAAGCTGCTATCGATACTCCGGATTCCTATTTTACAAATGTAATTTCGGAATATGTAAAAAGAAGAGATTTTGTAGTTGAATCTCTTAACAAAATTGAAGGCGTATTCTGCCCGACTCCAAGCGGGGCTTTCTATTGCATTGCCCGACTCCCTATCGATAACTCTGATAAATTCTGTCAGTGGATGCTGGAAAAATTCTCTCATGAAAATGAAACCGTAATGTTGGCTCCGGCAACCGGATTTTATTCCAATCCGGATTTCGGCTTGGATGAAGTTCGTATTGCTTATGTTCTCAATATTCAGGATCTCAGAAAAGCAATGAAGTGTCTTGAAATGGCCTTGAAAGTATATCCGGGAAGAGTAGAGAAAAATACGGTGGTGAACGTTCAGCAGAATTAAAAAAAAGTTTTATTGGCAAACTTATTTTTCAAAACAAATTTTCAGAAAAATATTATTTTTCAAAATCCGGATAGTTTAAATATTTCTTCCGAATGGTTTTGAATTTTTTAATATCTGCTTGCCATGACTTTTTAATTTCTTTTATTGATTTGCCTGCAATAATTTGTTTACGCAACTTTTCTGTACCTGCCAGTTTATCGAAGAAATTATTAAAGAATTTCTCCTTTACCGGAAACGCATGATACATCTTCAACAAATATTCCAGATTTAATCCGGGAATTACTTTCATTGTAGCTCCTTGGCCTGTCAAATCAATTCCGATGCAAATGCTGTCCTGATAAGGCGGAGAAGGCGCAACACCGGGAATGCTTTTCGGTGTAAAAGAAAAGGTATCCATTTTATTTCCGGGAAATCCTATATACCTGAATGGTTTTTTCGTTCCGCGACCTAAACTTATTGCAGTGCCTTCAAAAAAACAAGTTGAAGGATAAAGATAAACCGCGTCCATATCAGGCAAATTTGGTGATGGTGGAATTGGCAAATCATATTTTGATGCATGATAATAATTCCTCAACGGAACGATTACCAGGTTGCACGTTTTTTTTGTCTGCAACCATTTCTCGCCGGATAACATACTGGCATATTCTCCTATAGTCATGCCATAAACAACAGGAATAGATTGCATACCGACAAAAGAAGAATTCTTTTTCTCCAAAACAGGTCCATCTACATAAAAACCATTAGGATTGGGTCTGTCAAGTACAATAAGTTGTATATCATGTTCCGCACAGGCCTCCATAATTAACTGCAATGTGGATATGTATGTATAAAAACGAACGCCCACATCCTGTATATCGAAAAGGATGATGTCAATTCCTTTTAAGTCATTCGAATCAGGTGATTGATGCTTTCCATACAAAGAAATAATCGGCAAACCGGAAATCGGATCAGTACCGCTTTTAACTTCCTCCCCTGCGCCTTTTTCCCCTCTGAAACCGTGTTCAGGGGCAAAAACACATTTGATGTTAAAACCACTCGACTTAAGCGAATCGACCAGGTGTTTGGTTCCTAAGATGGATGTTTGGTTGGCAACAATACCAATTACCTTATCTTTTAATAAAGGAAAATATAAATCGGTTTGAAATGCTCCCGGGTAAATTGTAGCTTTCAGTTTTGCTTCCGAATTCAAAACAGTAGTTAATAGAAATATTATTAAAATTAAACTTTTAGTTTTCATACAGAGAATTATAAAATATCTTTATCACCGGATGCAAATTTAACATTTCGCCATTGAACTACGAATTATTTATAGCAAGAAGGATCGCTTTTTCAAAAGAAAAGGAAACCATCATATCACGACCAATCATTCGGATTGCACTCATCGGTATGGCACTCGGCTTTGCTGTAATGCTAATTAGTGTGGCTATCGTTACCGGTTTTAAAAAGGAAATCAGCGATAAAGTTATTGGTTTCGGTTCACATATTCAGCTTAGTTTTTATGATGAAAATAGTTCGTATGAGACACAGCCGATAAGCCGAAATCAATCCTTCCTTAAAGTGTTGGAAACAGATCCGGATATAAAACACATCCAGGTTTTTGCGACCAAAGCAGGAATTATAAAGAGCAATGAAGAAATTGAAGGTGTTGTAGCAAAAGGTATTGGCAGCGATTTTGACTGGACCTATTTTCAATCTCACCTAATAGCAGGAAATGTTTTTAGAGTTAACGATAGCGACCGCACAGAAAATATTTTAATATCAGAGAATCTTTCTCATAAGCTAAATATTCATGTGGGTGATAATATTGTCATGCATTTTATTCAGCAACCTCCAAGAGCAAGAAAATTTCAAATTTCCGGAATTTACAAAACCGGATTAGAAGAATTTGATAACCTATATATATTCTGCGACATCGCTCACATACAAAAACTAAACGATTGGAAAAATGATGAGGTAAGTGGATTTGAGATCAGCATTCATGACTTTTCTAAGCTTGATGAAATAACTGCTAAAGTCTATAATACATCCGGTTCTCTATTAAATGTTCGGTCAATTAAAGAAATTTTTCCGCAGATATTTGATTGGCTTGGCCTTCAAAACATTAATGCTTTCATAATAATTACATTAATGCTAATCGTATCTGGCATGAATATGATCTCTGCTTTACTGATAATAATATTAGAGAGGATTACTCTGATCGGCACACTTAAAGCAATTGGCTGCCCCAATTTTAATGTCAGGAAAATCTTCATTTACCTGGCAGGTTACTTAATCGGAAGAGGAATGCTTTGGGGAAATACCATTGCCATTTCCTTAATTTTAATTCAGAAATATTTTGGAATACTTCATCTCGACCAACAATCCTATTACATCTCTTACGTTCCGGTTAATTTTTCACTATCACATATACTGCTTCTGAATGCCGGTACACTTATCGTTTGCGTGATGATGATGATTTTGCCAACTATACTCATCAGCAGAATTCGTCCAATTATGGCAATACGTTATAATTAACAAATCTATTTTTTTATAAAATGCTATTTTTCAATTATTTATGAATTTTATTAAAAAATTTCTAAAATTCAAGACAACATTATTTATCTTCTTTTTAATTTGAACAGAGATTCAACTTTGCCCCGGTAACTAAAAACCTTTTTTACCTTTGTGCCGCAAAAAACTTTAAGAAATTCTATTAAATAATCAGAGTAAATGGGAACGAATCCTTCGAAAAAAATTTGTGACAATGTATTGGAATCAATTGGAAACACACCATTGATTCGTTTGAATCGTGTAGCGGATGGCATTAAAGCCAAAGTATATGCGAAGGTGGAAACATTTAATCCGGGAAATTCCATTAAAGACAGAATGGCTCTTAAAATGGTAGAAGATGCTGAAAAAGCCGGTATCCTAAAGCCAGGTGGTACAATCATAGAAGGTACTTCCGGCAATACAGGAATGGGTCTGGCTATTGCTGCTATTGTAAAGGGCTATAAATGTATTTTCACGACGACAGATAAGCAGTCAAAAGAAAAAGTGGATGCATTACGCGCTTTTGGTGCAGAAGTAATTGTATGTCCAACCAACGTTGAACCGGAGGACCCCCGCTCCTATTATTCGGTTGCAGCGAGATTGAATAAAGAAATTGCCAACTCATTTTATCCCAATCAATACGACAATCCTTCCAATGCAATAGCCAATTACGAACAAACAGGTCCGGAGCTTTGGGATCAGACAGATGGTAAAATAACACACCTGGTAGTAGGTGTGGGTACTGGAGGGACCATTTGCGGTACAGGAAAATTTCTGAAAGAAAAAAATCCTGCAATTAAAATTTGGGGAATCGATACTTATGGATCTGTATTTAAAAAATATAAAGAGACGGGCATCTTCGATAAAAATGAAATTTATCCTTATGTAACAGAAGGAATTGGCGAAGATTTTCTTCCTAAGAATGTCGATTTCAATGTCATCGACTTATTTGAAAAAGTCACTGATAAAGATGCTGCCCTAATGACACGGGAAATCGTACAGAAGGAAGGTATTTGGGTGGGAAACTCAGCCGGCTCTGCGCTGGCAGGATTACATCAGTTAAAAGATAAATTAACTGAGAAGGATGTAGTTGTTATTATCTTCCACGATCACGGAACAAGATACCTCGCCAAGATTTTTAATGACGAATGGATGAGAAAAATGGGTTACATCGACAAGAAAGGAATGACAGCAAAGGACATCGTCAGTAACCGTAAAAATATGGAGCTTATCACCATCGACAAGAAAGATTCAATTTCTAATGCACTGAAGATAATTAACGAAAATAATTTTTCGCAAATTCCTGTGACTTCAGAAGACAGAATCGTAGGTTCTATTTATGAAAATCTAGTCTATAATCACATATTAAAAAGCCCGAATGCAAAGGAAGATAAAGTAGAGTTGATTATGCAGGAAGCTCTTCCTTTTGCAGATATTACTACTCCACTCGAAGAACTTTCTGAAATGATTTCCGGTGATCGAATGGCCGTACTGGTAAAAGATTTCAAAGCGGGAAGAACTTTCATTATAACCAAAAGCGAAATTGCTGAAGCACTTATAAAATAAAATTAAATGCTTTACCTTTTTGCAAGTTTGTAATAGGTTGTGCCGGAATAACTCAACTTAGTGGATACAGTTTGCTTGTTGATAGTTACTCGATTAATCAATCGTTAACGGGTTGTGATTTGAATAATTTGTAACCTGATAATATTTTTCAAATCGTAAAATGATTTTTTCAACAGATCAATTAGGTCGCCAACTTACTTTTCAAAAGAGTCCGATAAAGATTATTTCTATTGTGCCCTCTCAAACAGAGCTTCTTTTTGATCTGAATCTCGAAGAAGAAGTTTTGGGAATAACAAAATTTTGTGTGCATCCCACAGAATGGTTAAAATCTAAAACAATTGTTGGCGGGACCAAAAATCTTACCATCAATAAAATCAGGAATCTAAAACCGGATTTAATACTAGCTAACAAAGAAGAAAACAGTAAAGAGGATATTGCACTTTTAGGAAATGAATTCAATGTCTGGATTTCAGATATTAAGAATTTGAAAGATGCATTACACATGATTAAAAGTATATCAGAGCTTTTAAACAGATACAAAGAAGGGAATAAATTAATTCAGCAAATTGAAAATAATTTCGAAAAGTTAAATGTCGGTAAGAGGAAAGAGATTTCTTGTGTCTATTTAATTTGGGAAACACCGTTAATGACCGTTGGAGATGATACGTTTATTGACGATATGTTAAAACATGCAGGATTCAGGAACGTTTTTGGAGAATTAAGCAGATACCCTGAAATTGACTATGAGAAAATCGATAATAAAAAACCGGAAGTAATTCTTTTATCCAGCGAGCCATACCCTTATTTTGACAAAAAAATCACAGAATTCGAGTTGTTGTTTCCATACAGCAAGATTTTTATGGTCGATGGCGAAATTTTTTCGTGGTATGGGTCCAGATTAAAAAAAGCTCCTTTATATTTCAAAGAATTAAGAGATAAAATCGAATCTGCTTTGTAAATTAGCCGAAACTCCTCAGTGAATTTTATGCCCCGTATTTCGCTTTTCATACTTCTTTTTCTTTTGTGTAATAGCGTACAGGTAACTGCACAAAAAGTCGGGTTGGTTTTAAGCGGTGGAGGTGCAAGGGGAATGGCGCATATCGGAGTAATAAAAGCACTGGAAGAAAACGGGATTCCAATCGATTATATTGCAGGAACTTCAGCAGGAGCAATTGTGGCATGCATGTATGCACAAGGATATTCAGGTGAACAAATGGATTCGATTGTTAATACGGAAGAATTTCTGAATTGGGCTACGGGTGTAATCGATGAAAACTATTCTTTTTACTTTCGAAAAAAGGAAGAAAACGCATCCTGGATAAGTTTGAAATTTTCACTCGACTCCATCATCAGTACTTCCCTGCCGACGAATATTGTTAGCTCAATTCCTTATGATTATTCTCTATTAGAAAATACTGCTGATGTAATAGCCAAAGCCAATTACAATTTTGATTCGCTATTTATTCCTTTTCGCTGTGTCGCAGCAGATATAGAAAACAAAAAAACAATCATCTTTCGGAATGGAGATCTGGCAATGGCTGTGCGGGCATCATCAGCATATCCATTCTACTTTAAACCGGTTGTATTCGAAAATAAAATCTTATACGATGGCGGAATGTATAATAACTTTCCGGCTGATGTGTTGCTGGATGATTTTCAGCCGGACATTATCATAGGTTCCAATGCAGCGGGAACGACCACTCCTACATCGGAAGGCAATATTATTTCACAAATAAGAGCCATGATGACAACACCCACGAGCTTTTCCGTCATTTGTGAAAACGGAGTACTAATTGAATCAAATACAAACAGGTTTGGCTTATTTGACTTTACGCGAATTAATGAAATAATAGATGAAGGTTATATTTCTACAAAAGATCATCTGATGCGTTTAAAAACAAATATTCAACGCAACATTAACTTAGAAGAATTGAATAAAAAGAGAACGAATTATCGCAGTACTTTACCCTCTGTTTATATAGATAAAATTATCATCGAAGGTCTTAATCAAAGGCAGTCCGAGTACGTTAGAAAAATTATAAAACCCGGATTAGCACCGATTCCTCTCAAGAGGTTAAAAGCATCCTACTACTCACTTATTGCCGATCAGAATATAAAATCTATTTACCCATTTCTAAAATACAATGAAGTTTCCGGACTGTTTGATCTGAATCTTAAAATTGTTAAAGAAAGGGATATAGTAGCACAATTCGGCGGAAATATTTCTTCGCGTCCTGTTAGCGAAGCATTTGTTGGCTTACAATATAATCTATGGGATTTAAAGTCATATACATTCACCGGTAATTTTTATTTCGGCAAATTGTATACATCCGGACAAATGCGAATCAGAATGGATTCGCCGGCGCGGATACCTTTTTTTCTTGAGACAGATATTACCCTCAATCAATACGATTATTTCAGGAGCAGTAACGCTGCATTTTTTACCGAACAAAAGCCATCGTATATTTTGAAAAACGATTACAACTTTGGTGTCAATTTCGGTATACCTGCCAGAAATAAAGGCAAAGTGATTTCATCAATTGCTTACACACGAATAACAAACGATTATTATCAGACGAAAGATTTTCTGGCTAACGATACAGCAGATCAATCCATATTGAATGGTCCGACAGGATCCATTACTTTCGAAAGAAACACGCTGAACAGAAAAGAATACCCGAGTCAGGGAACATTTTTGAGTACCCGGCTTCAATATGTAAACGTATTGGAAACGACAGTTCCGGGTTCTACCTCAATTGACAGAACTACGAAAAAACTTTATCGCGACTGGCTTGTTTTCAATTTACGTTATGAAAATTACTTTAAGAGAAGAGGGAAAGTGAAGTTTGGTTTATATGCGGAATTATCAGCCAGCGGTATGCCTTTTCTTGCCAACTATACAAGCTCGGTTTTGAATAGTCCGGGATTTTATCCTATTCAAGAAGCTAAAACAATTTTCCTTCCCTCCTTTCATGCTCACACTTTTGGTGGTCTGGGTTCAAAGAATATAATTACTATTAAAAACAATATTGAATTTTTGATCGAAGGATATGTTTTCCAGCCCTATCGGGAATTACTTCCTACACCGGAGAAGAAAACCTACTATGGCGATTTTTTTGGAAAAAGATATTATGTGGCCTCTGCGGGAACAGTCTTTCATAGCCCTTTAGGACCAATAGGATTTTTCGTAAACTATATGGATAACCGGGAAAAGAAATTTTCATTTTTATTCCATTTCGGATTTTTTATTTTTAATAAAAGTGCAATAAATTAAAAGCTGAAAATTCCAATATCCAAAATAAATTACTCAAGAAATACTTTCATAGATTTAATATTAATAACTTTGCAAACTCATTCAATCTAAGAAATTAATCCTCACTTATGAAACTTATGCTAATTTTGAGTTCTATCGTTTTAACATCCCTCAATGGATTCTACGATTTTAAACCATTATCGATAACCGGCAAGCCGGTCGATTTATTTGCGTTCAAAGGCAAAAAGATTATGATAGTGAATACAGCTTCGGAGTGTGGAAATACTCCTCAGTATGCCGAGCTGGAAAAATTATCAAAACTATATAAAGACAAGTTAGTGATAATTGGTTTTCCGGCAAATAATTTTGGAGGGCAGGAACCTGGAAATAACAATGAGATAGCAGCATTTTGTAATAAGAACTACGGTGTTACTTTTCCAATGATGTCGAAGGTATCTGTACTAGGTGATGACATGGATCCGCTTTTCAAATGGCTTACAACACAAGAAAACCCCGATTTCATTGGCGATATAAAATGGAATTTCGAAAAATTCCTGCTCGATGAAAATGGAAAATTGATTCACCGTTTTAAAGCAAAAATGTCGCCTATGGACGAGAGTATCCTGAATGCGATAAAATAACCGGAATTCAATACGCCGGAATAAGTAGTTAACTAATCCCATTTTTTTATAGTGATATTTTAGAATCTGAGAAAGAATATTCAGAATAATATTCTATTTTCATCTCATGAATACTAAAATCAGAAAGCTGGAGAATTTTCATATTTTATTGTGGCTCTTAAAAGATATTTGCTGGGTAACTCTTTCGAAGAGTCTGGGCGTTTTTATGATCCTACCTACCTTGGGATTGGCTATATATATTACCTATATACATCGCCAGGATAAAACAGAACTGGCTCACAATCTCTCCATATGCTTTTGGATAGCGGCAAATTCAACCTGGATGATAGGTGAATTTTACTTTGATGACTCTTTACGAAATCCTTCTATTCTTTTTTTCCTGATAGGACTTGCGATAATCCTGATGTATTACATTCCTCTTTTTTTTAAGAAAAAAAACATCGAAGAAAAATCTAATAGCTGATTGAAAAAAAAGTGAAGCAGAGTATAAATCGGCTTCACTTTGTTACTTTTATTTTAAAAAAAACCAGATGGTTTACACTTCTGGAAATTAAAATTTTACTATTAATGACCTTCGCAAAATTTAATTTACATCATGCTTGAGCGGCAGGACCACCAAAGTTCATTGGAATTCCAAGACCTTCAGTTTGCTTTATTGTACCGTGTGCAGCTTCAAACTTTGCAATATTATCTTGCATGGCAGCTAGAAGGCGTTTTGCATGTTGCGGGGTAAGTAAAATACGCGCCTTTACTTTTGCTTTAGGAACGCCTGGCATTACTTTTACGAAATCAATTACAAATTCCGATGTACTATGTGTAATGATGGCCAGGTTCGAATAAATTCCATCAGCTATTTCTTCCGTTAGCTCAATATTGAGTTGATTCTGATTTTGATTTTCTTCCATTTTATTCCGAATTTAATTAACAATTTACATAATATTTTTAAAATCTCAAGTATTTAAGTCAAAAAAAAACCGCTCTAATGAGCGGTTTTTAATGATTTTAATTTTCATGCTCGCTAACTTCCTCTTGTTGTTTAGAGGCCATAAGCAAATCATACTCTTCCTGAGAACCGACAATTAACCTATCGTATTCACGAAGACCCGTACCTGCAGGGATAAGGTGACCAACAATTACGTTTTCTTTCAAACCTAATAAGCCATCAATCTTACCATTCACTGCAGCTTCATTCAATACTTTAGTAGTTTCCTGGAACGATGCCGCAGAAATCCAACTCTTCGTATGTAAAGATGCCTGAGTGATACCTTGTAAAACCGGAGAAGAAGTTGCAGGAATTGCATCTCTTGCTTCTATTGGCTTCATGTCTTTACGTTTCAGAACAGAATTTTCTTCGCGTAAACGACGAAGGCTGATAATCTGACCGGCTTTAAGATCGGTAGAATCACCCGGCTCAAGAACAACAACTTTGTCCATGATTGTATCGTTCTCTTTAATAAAGTCGATACGATCAACATATTCTCTTTCGAGGAACATGGTATCACCCGGATCGTCTATAACGACCTTACGCATCATCTGGCGTACAATCACTTCAAAGTGCTTATCATTGATCTTCACACCCTGAAGACGATAAACCTCCTGAACCTCGTTTACAAGGTACTCCTGTACCATTCCGGGGCCCTTTATAGAGAGGATGTCGTTTGGAGTAATTGCACCATCAGAAAGAGGGTCACCCGCCTTAATGAAGTCATTATCCTGAACGAGGATATGTTTAGAAAGTGGAACGAGATATTTCTTAACCTCACCATCGCGGGAAGTAATGACTACTTCACGATTACCACGCTTAATACCACCATAAGTTACGATACCATCGATTTCGCTTACAACTGCAGGATTACTTGGATTACGAGCTTCGAAAAGTTCGGTAACACGTGGTAATCCACCGGTGATATCACCTGATTTTCCTGTTGTCCGCGGGATCTTAACTAAGATATCTCCGGATTGAATTTTCTGTGCTTTGTTAACCATGACGTGAGCACCAACCGGGATGTTGTATGACTTAATAACTTCCTTCTTGTCATCAACAATTTTAATTGCCGGGTTTTTAGTCTTATCACGGGTTTCGATAATTACTTTTTCCTTGTAGCCTGTTTGTTCATCGGACTCTTCACGGAAAGTAATACCTTCTTCAACGTGTTCAAATTCAACTTTACCGGCAAATTCAGATAAGATTACAGCGTTAAACGGATCCCAATCACAAATCACAGCGCCTTTTTCTACAATTTCTTTATCCTTCACATGTAGTTTAGCACCATATGGGATGTTAGAAGTAGTAAGAACTGTTCCTGTATTTGGATCAACAACTCTGAATTCACCTGAACGACCAATTACAACAGCATTGGTTTTATTTCCGTCTTTGAAGTTTACAGTTTTTATTTCTTCAAATTCTACGCGACCGCTGAATTTTGCTTTGAGTTCAGACTCTGATGCACCTTTTTGAGCAACACCACCGACGTGGAAAGTACGAAGTGTAAGCTGAGTTCCCGGCTCACCAATTGATTGAGCGGCAATAACACCTACTGCTTCACCTTTCTGAACCATTCTGCCTGACGCAAGATTTCTTCCATAGCATTTTGCACAAACTCCTCTTTCAGACTCACAAGTAAGTACCGAACGAATTTCAACAGTTTCTATAGGAGAGTCTTCGATTTGTAATGCGATTTCTTCCGTAATTTCTTTTCCACTTTCGACCATCATCTCACCTGTGAGCGGATGATAGATATTGTGTAAGGAAACACGACCTAGGATCCTGTCGAATAAAGATTCTACAACATCTTCGTTATTCTTTAGTGCTGTTTCTGCCAACCCGCGAAGTGTACCGCAGTCGTTATCAGTAATGATAACATCTTGAGCAACATCGACAAGTCGACGAGTAAGGTAACCCGCATCAGCCGTTTTAAGGGCAGTATCGGCAAGACCTTTACGCGCACCGTGAGTTGAGATAAAGTACTCAAGGATAGAAAGCCCTTCCTTAAAGTTAGAAAGAATCGGATTCTCTATAATCTCCCCGCCTGTAGATCCACTCTTCTGTGGTTTCGCCATCAATCCCCTCATTCCACCGAGCTGACGAATCTGCTCTTTAGAACCACGGGCTCCGGAGTCAAGCATCATGAAGATGGAATTGAATCCTTGTTTATCAGATGACAATTGCTTCATTAACGTTTCAGTAATACGGGAGCTTGTACGCGTCCAGATATCAATGATTTGGTTATAACGCTCATTGTATGTAATAAAACCAAGATTGTAATTATTCAATACCTCATCCACTTCAGCATTAGCTTTAGCGATAAGTTCTGTTTTTACTTCAGGGATTTTAACATCCTCAAGGTTGAATGAAAGAGCACCTTTGAAGGCCATCTTAAATCCTAAATCTTTGATATCGTCGAGAAACTTCGCAGTCTTAGCAATACCACATGATTTTAATACCTCACCGATAATATCGCGAAGCGCTTTCTTAGTAAGTAGCGTGTTAATATATCCCGCTTCTTCCGGAACAACCTGATTAAATAAAACACGTCCGACAGATGTCTTCGTCATTTCATTTACCAATTGCTCATCCTTCATGACAAATACTTTCACTTCAATAGTTGCATGAAGTTCTACGATTCCTTCGTTATAAGCGATGATTACTTCTTCAGGTGAATAGAATTTCATTCCTTCACCTTTCACTTTACGCGCCTCGTCAGTTTTACGTTCTTTTGTAATGTAATACAGTCCGAGTACCATGTCCTGAGATGGAACCGTTACCGGTGCACCATTTGCAGGATTCAGGATGTTGTGAGAGGCAAGCATAAGCATTTGTGCTTCCAGGATAGCTGCATTTCCAAGAGGAACGTGAACAGCCATTTGATCACCGTCGAAGTCAGCGTTGAAGGCCGTACAAACGAGCGGGTGAAGTTGAATCGCTTTTCCTTCGATAAGTTTCGGCTGGAAAGCCTGGATACCTAAACGGTGAAGTGTTGGAGCACGGTTAAGAAGAACAGGGTGTCCTTTCAGTACGTTTTCGAGAATATCCCAAACGAGTGGATCTTTTCTGTCAACAATTTTCTTAGCGGATTTTACTGTCTTCACAACTCCACGCTCAATCATTTTACGAATGATAAATGGCTTGAAGAGTTCAGCTGCCATATCTTTCGGAAGACCACACTCGTGTAATTTTAAGTCAGGTCCAACGACAATTACCGAACGTGCAGAATAATCGACACGTTTACCAAGAAGGTTTTGACGGAAACGACCTTGCTTACCTTTTAAAGAATCAGAAAGTGATTTTAAGGCACGGTTCGATTCTGTTTTAACGGCATTAACTTTTCGTGAGTTATCGAATAATGAATCGACAGCTTCCTGCAACATCCTTTTCTCATTTCTGAGGATGACATCAGGAGCTTTTATTTCCAATAATCGCTTAAGACGATTGTTACGAATAATAACTCGACGATATAAATCATTCAGATCGGAAGTTGCGAAACGCCCACCATCCAAAGGAACGAGTGGACGAAGCTCAGGTGGAATTACCGGAACAACTTTAACGATCATCCATTCAGGACGATTTTCAATATGCTGATTAGCGGAACGGAAAGCTTCCACTACATTCAGACGTTTTAATGCTTCATTCTTTCTTTGTTGTGAAGTTTCGTTGCTTGCCTGGTGACGAAGGTTGTAAGATAATTCGTCCAGATTCAATCTGGATAACAGATCGAATAAAGCTTCGGCACCCATCTTAGCAATAAAACGATTTGGATCTTTTTCATCCAAATGCTGATTATCTTTTGGAAGAGCTTCCAGAATCATTAAATATTCTTCCTCTGTTAGAAAGTCGAGGTAGTTGATACCATCAGCAGCTTTAATACCCGCCTGAATAACAACGTAACGCTCGTAATAAATAATCATGTCAAGCTTCTTTGTAGGAAGTCCTAACAAGTAACCGATCTTATTCGGAAGGGAACGGAAATACCAGATATGAGCAACAGGAACAGTCAGGGTAATGTGTCCCATACGTTCACGACGTACTTTTTTCTCTGTTACTTCAACACCACAACGGTCACAAACGATTCCTTTATAGCGAATACGTTTGTATTTTCCGCAATGACATTCCCAATCTTTTACAGGACCGAAAATACGCTCACAAAATAATCCGTCGCGTTCCGGTTTATACGTCCGGTAATTGATAGTTTCCGGTTTTAATACTTCACCGCTTGATTGCTCCAGAATATGTTCAGGAGAAGCAAGACTGATAATGATCTTGGTGAAATTGGATTTAATTTTTATTTCTTTTCTGTTTGCCATCTTGATTGAGTTTTAAGTTTGATAATTTGATGTGTGGAAATTGAAAATCCTTTATTCAAATCATTAAACTATTCGAGTGTAATCTTTAATCCTAATCCACGGAGTTCATGCAACAATACGTTGAAGGATTCCGGAATTCCGGGTGTTGGTAGATTATCACCTTTAACAATAGATTCATAAGTTTTCGCACGGCCGATTACATCATCAGATTTAACCGTTAGAATTTCCTGAAGAATGTTTGCTGCACCGAATGCTTCGAGTGCCCAAACCTCCATCTCACCAAAACGCTGACCTCCGAACTGTGCTTTACCACCGAGCGGCTGCTGTGTAATTAATGAGTATGGTCCGATTGAACGAGCGTGCATCTTATCATCAACCATGTGTCCCAGTTTCATCATATAGATTACTCCAACTGTTGCCGGTTGATCGAAGCGATCACCTGAACCACCATCGTATAGATAAGTACTTCCGAATTTAGGAAGACCGGCTTTAGAAACATAATCGTCGATTTGTTCGATAGAAGCACCGTCGAAAATAGGAGTCGAAAACTTGAGACCCATTTTCAATCCGGCCCATCCGAGAATTGTTTCATAAATCTGTCCAAGGTTCATACGGGAAGGTACACCGAGTGGATTCAATACGATATCGACAGGAGTACCATCGGCAAGGAAAGGCATGTCTTCATCACGAACAATTTTCGCGACGATACCTTTATTTCCGTGACGACCGGCCATCTTATCTCCTACTTTCAGCTTACGTTTCTTAGCGATGTAAACTTTGGCAAGTTGTACGATTCCGGCAGGAAGTTCATCCCCGACAGTAAGAGCAAATTTCTTACGCTTATAGATACCGGAGATGTCGTTGAATTTAATCGAATAGTTGTGAAGCAATTGCTTGATCTGATCGTTCTTCTCTTTATCTGTCGTCCACTTATCAGGATTGATCGTATCGTAATTGATTTCAGTAAGCATCTTCTGAGTAAACTTCGCTCCTTTAGCGATGATTACTTCTTTGAAGATATCGGTAACACCTTGAGAGGTCTTTCCGCTTACCAAAACAAATAATTTATCGATCAGTTTTTCTTTTAATTCTGCAATTTGCTGATTGTATTCTTTATCTAGTTTATCAAGTAGTGCTTTCTCATCACTCTTTTGAGTTTTGTCTTTAGCAACAACACGAGAGAACAAACGTTTTTCGATAACAACACCTTTAACGGAAGGTGGAACTTTTAAAGAAGCATCTTTTACATCACCGGCTTTATCACCGAAGATTGCGCGAAGAAGTTTTTCTTCCGGAGAAGGATCTGTTTCTCCTTTAGGAGTAATTTTTCCAATAAGGATATCCCCCTCCATTACTTCAGCTCCGACACGGATTAAACCGTTTTCGTCGAGTTCGCGTGTTGCTTCTTCACTTACGTTAGGAATATCAGCTGTTAATTCTTCCATACCGCGTTTTGTGTCGCGGACTTCCAAACTGTATTCATCGACGTGAATAGAAGTAAAGATGTCTTCACGAATTACGCGTTCAGAAATTACGATAGCATCTTCGAAGTTATAACCCTTCCAAGGCATGAATGCAACCTGAAGATTTCTTCCGAGAGCTAGTTCACCGCTTTGAGTTGCATAACCTTCACACAGTACCTGACCTTTTCTGACCTTCTGACCTTTGATTACAATTGGCTTCAGGTTGATACAGGTATTCTGATTTGTTTTCTGAAACTTCGTGAGGAAATAAGTTTTAATATCATCATCGAAGCTGATAAGCTTCTCTGTTTCTTTTCTGCTATAACGAATTGTAATTTCGAGTGCGTCGACGTATTCTACTACTCCCTCACCCTCTGCATTGATAAGCACACGTGAATCGCGGGCTACAAGTCCTTCCAGACCGGTACCTACGATCGGAGCTTCCGGGCGCAATAAAGGAACAGCTTGACGTTGCATGTTAGATCCCATTAGCGCACGGTTGGCATCATCGTGCTCGAGGAAAGGAATTAATGAAGCTGCAATGGAAGCGATCTGATTAGGAGCCACGTCCATGAGATTTATTTTTTCCGGTTCGAGTACAGGGAAGTCTCCAAGCTCACGGGATTTTACTTTTAAGTCGATGAAGTTACCGCGCTCGTCAATTTTTGCATTCGCTTGCGCAATAACTTTATTATCTTCTTCTTCTGCGGTAAGGTAAACAACCGGTTTTTCTACATCGACAATACCATTAGAAACGGTACGGTATGGTGTTTCGATAAAACCAAGGTTATTGATTTTCGCATATACGCAAAGTGATGAAATTAGTCCGATGTTTGGTCCTTCCGGAGTTTCGATTGTACAAAGACGTCCGTAGTGGGTATAGTGAACGTCACGTACTTCGAAACCTGCTCTTTCTCTGGAGAGTCCGCCGGGCCCGAGTGCCGATAGACGACGCTTATGAGTTATTTCAGCTAAAGGATTTGTTTGATCCATGAACTGGGATAACTGATTTGTACCGAAGAAAGAGTTTATTACTGAAGAAAGTGTTTTTGCATTAATAAGATCAGAAGGAGTGAATACTTCATTATCTCTTACGTTCATACGCTCACGGATTGTTCTGGCCATACGGGCAAGACCAACACCGAATTGTGAGTACAATTGCTCACCAACGGTACGAACGCGACGATTGGAAAGGTGATCGATATCATCGACCTCCGCTTTGGAGTTTATCAACTGAATAAGCTGACGGATGATTTCGATGATATCCTGCTTGGTAAGAACGCGTGTATCGTCAGCAATTTCGAGTCCGAGTTTTTTATTGATACGGTAGCGACCAACATCGCCTAAGTCGTAACGTTTATCGGAGAAGAATAATTTGTCGATGATACCACGAGCAGTTTCTTCATCAGGTGGTTCAGCATTACGAAGCTGACGGTAAATATGTTCAACGGCTTCTTTTTCAGAGTTAGAAGTATCTTTCTGAAGCGTGTTATAGATGATAGCATAATCGTTTGTGTTTACATCTTCCTTGTGCAGGATGATGAACTTCACACCTGATTCGATAATAAGATCAAGGTGATCTTCTTCGAGAACGGTTTCACGTTCTATGACAACTTCATTTCTTTCGATGGAAACAACTTCACCGGTATCCTCATCAACGAAATCTTCCACCCAGGTTTTCAAAACTCTGGCAGCGAGTCGACGATGAAGCACATTTTTTATTCCGGATTTAGTAACTTTAAATTCATCTGCTAATCCGAAAATCTCAAGAATATCTTTATCGGTTTGATAACCGATTGCGCGCAAGAGAGTAGTAACCGGGAATTTCTTTTTCCGGTCGATGTAAGCATACATGACATTGTTAATGTCTGTAGCGAATTCAATCCATGATCCTTTGAAAGGGATAACACGGGCCGAATATAGTTTTGTACCATTTGCATGGCGGCTTTGTCCGAAGAATACTCCCGGCGAACGATGCAACTGAGAAACGACAACGCGTTCGGCACCATTAATTACGAAAGTTCCTTTCGGAGTCATATACGGTATAGTACCGAGGTAAACATCCTGTACGATGGTTTCGAAATCTTCGTGTTCAGGATCTGTACAATAAAGTTTAAGTTTCGCTTTGAGCGGAACGCTATAGGTCAATCCGCGCTCGATACATTCTTCAATAGAATACCTTGGGGGATCGATGAAGTAATCGATAAATTCGAGTACGAAGTTATTTCTGGAATCGGTGATAGGAAAGTTCTCGTTGAACACTTTGAACAAACCTTCTTTCTGACGATTATCAGAAGTTGTTTCAAGCTGGAAAAAATCTTGAAAAGATTTCAATTGAATATCGAGGAAATCGGGATATTCAATGGAATGCCTGATCGTGGCAAAATTGATTCTTTTGTTTTGAGCGATATTGGTTGACACAGTGCTGGTTTTTTTAGAAGTTAAGACTTATATTTTTAAAGAATGATAACTATAAATTATCACTTGTTTAAAAAAGGATATAGACCAGTCCCGACAAACGCCGGGAAAGGTCTATAAATGTTTGCGGTACGAAGCCGATGCCTTATTTAACTTCAATCTCAGCTCCTGCTTCTTCCAATTGTTGTTTAATTGAATTCGCTTCTTCTTTAGTCACACCTTCTTTAACCGGTTTTGGAGCGCCATCGACGAGGTCTTTAGCTTCTTTCAAACCGAGTCCGGTGATTTCTTTTACAAGCTTAACGATGTTAAGTTTAGCACCACCCGGAGCTTTAAGAATAACATCGAAAGAAGTTTTCTCAGCTACTGCTGAATCTCCGCCACCACCGGAAGGAGCTGCCATAGCTACAGCTGCTGCTGCTGGTTCGATACCATATTCATCCTTAAGGATTTTTGCGAGTTCATTTACTTCTTTCACAGTCAGGTTTACTAACTGATCTGCGAATGCTTTTAAATCTGCCATTTTTATTTAATTTTAATTGTTTAAATTTTTACGTTTTTAATTATTGGTACTGGAAGCATTGGGTATAATAACAGCTTTCCTTATTCAGGACGCTCTGATAAAGTTTTGAGGATACCTGCGAGTTTACCGCCGCTGCTTTTAAGTCCGGAGATAACATTTTTCGCTGGTGATTGTAATAAGCCGATGATTTCGCCGATGAGTTCATTTTTCGACTTGATAGCTGCAAGGGTTTCAAGTTGGTTATCACCCAGGAAAATGGCTGTATCGATATAAGCACCTTTGAGTAATGGCTTATCATTTTTTCTACGAAATTCTTTGATCACTTTAGCAGGCACATTTCCAACTTCACTAAACATGAGAGCGCTGGTTCCTGTCAATGCACTGAAAATTCCTTCGAATGATTCGGCATCGTTTTTCTCCATTGCTTTTTGGATTAAAGAATTCTTTGCAACAAGCATTTTTACGCCTTGTGCAAAGCATACACGACGAAGTTGATTTGTTTTGGCTACAGTTAACGCCGAAGTATCTGTGATATAAACGTTCGGGTATTTATTGAGTAATTCAGCAATCTCGCCAATGATTACATCCTTTTCTTCTCTTTTCATTTTCTTGGTTGTTTTTTACCGTTTAACCGGATTAAGAAATAGTTTTAGTATCGATCATCAGTGAAGGGCTCATGGTGCTTGACATATATACACTCTTCATGTATGTACCTTTAGCAGACGAGGGCTTTAGTTTAACGATCATATTGAGCAGTTCGTGAGCATTTTCTTCGATCTTTTTAGCATCGAAAGACACTTTACCAACGGAAGCATGGATACTACCCTGCTTATCGACTTTGAAATCGATTTTACCGGCTTTAACTTCGTTCACCGCTTTTCCGATATCCATGGTTACAGTACCTGTTTTCGGATTCGGCATGAGGTTACGAGGTCCGAGAACTTTACCGAGTTTACCGACTTTACCCATAACGCTAGGCATAGTAATAACTACATCGATATCTGTCCAACCTTGTTCGATTTTTGTGATATACTCATCGAGTCCAACATAATCAGCACCTGCTTCTCTGGCTTCTGCTTCTTTGTCAGGTGTGCAAAGCACGAGTACTTTTTTGTTTTTACCGGTTCCATGTGGAAGGGTAACGACGCCACGAACCATTTGATTCGCCTTACGAGGATCAACACCTAATCGGATGCTGAGGTCAACGGATGCATCGAATTTAGTAAAGGTAATATCCTTTACGATTTTAGAAGCTTCAGCAACAGTATAGGCCTTTTTGGAGTCGACCTTTGTTAATGCTTGCTTTCTTTTCTTGCTAACTTTTGCCATTTATATAAAATTTTGAAGTACGAACGGGATTGATAGGATCTCCCCCTCCTTCTGTTTAAGAACTCAAAGAATGTTCCGTTTAATTAAAACGGACGGTTACCATCTACAAGAATACCCATAGAACGAGCTGTACCGGCGACCATGCTCATAGCAGATTCGATAGTAAAGCAGTTTAGATCGGGCATTTTTATTTCTGCAATGGTGCGAATCTGATCCCAGGAAACTGAACCTACCTTATTTCGGTTAGATTCTTTGGAACCACTTTTAATTTTAGCAGCGTCCAATAATTGAATCGCAGCAGGAGGGGTTTTGATTACGAACTCAAACGATTTATCAGTATAAACAGTGATGATAACCGGAAGAACTTTTCCCGGTTGGTCCTGCGTGCGAGCATTAAACTGCTTGCAGAACTCCATAATATTTACACCTTTCGCACCGAGAGCCGGACCAATTGGTGGAGCCGGATTTGCTGCTCCTCCTTTTACCTGCAACTTAATGAATGTACTTATTTCTTTTGCCATTTTATTTTAATTGAGAATTTGAAATTTAGAATCTGATAATAGTTTTGTGAATGGAAGCTTCAGGTCCTCTATTTTCGGTATTCGGTTTTCAAATTATTTTTTCACTTTTTATTTCGACTTTTAGAAAGGGAACTTATTCTTTTTCTACCTGCATATAACTCAATTCAAGAGGTGTTTTTCTTCCGAAAATCTTAACCATTACTTTGAGTTTTTTCTTTTCCTCATTTATTTCTTCTATCACACCGCTAAAGCTGTTGAATGGTCCATCGATTACTTTAACAGTTTCACCAACTACATAAGGAACACTCATTACTGCTTCACTTTCGGCGAGTTCGTCCATTTTACCCAGTATTCTGTTAACTTCAGACTGACGTAAAGGAGCAGGGGGCTCGCCTTTTGATCCCAGGAAAGAAATAACTCCTGAGATATTTTCAATTATATGTGGTATTTCACCGACTAATGCAGCTTCAATAAGCACATAACCGGGTAAAATATTTCTTTCTTTACTTACTTTTTTACCGTTTCGAATTTGATAAAATTTCTCTGTAGGAATTAAAACCTGAGCAACATAATCAGTTAGTTTCAACCGGCTAATTTCTTGCTCGATATATTGTTTAATTTTCTTTTCTTTTCCGCTAATTGCACGCACAACATACCACTTACGGACAAGTTCTTTGGAGGGTTGGACTTCTGCCATTGTTGGTTAATTATGCAATCATTTTATAGAAGAGTTTCATAGCTGCATGAAACCCGGAATCCATGAGGAAAATAACAATACTGATGATCAGTGTAGCTATCATGACAACCATTACACTGCTTTGAAGTTCTTCGCGTGTAGGCCAACTAACTTTTTCAACCAGTTCGACGTAACTTTCTTTGATGTATGCGGTTATTTTGCTCATTTTATTTTGTAAAAACTGAATATAGAAAATTGAATATTGATTTTATTTGCCTGCAAATTTTCAATATTCAATTATATATTTTCAATATTAATATTTTTAATCTTTCGCACGGGTGGAGAGACTCGAACTCCCAGCCAACGGTTTTGGAGACCGCTACTCTACCAATTGAGCTACACCCGTAACTATTTTGACCAATTGGCAGTGTCTCTCTATACTATATATAGAGAGACACCGGGAATTGTCAGATTATTTCAAAATTTCAGTTACCTGTCCGGCACCAACTGTACGTCCACCTTCACGGATAGCGAAGCGAAGACCTTTATCCATAGCAACCGGCTGAATAAGTTCAACAGTGATTGTTACGTTATCACCTGGCATAATCATTTCACGTCCTTCAGGAAGTGTGATTTCACCGGTAACATCAGTTGTACGAAGATAGAATTGAGGACGGTATTTGTTGTGGAAAGGAGTGTGACGACCACCTTCTTCTTTTTTCAAAACGTAGATTTCAGCTTTGAATAAAGTGTGAGGAGTGATAGAACCCGGTTTAGCAACAACCATTCCGCGGCGGATATCATTCTTTTCAACACCACGAAGAAGTAAACCAACGTTATCTCCTGCTTCGCCGCGGTCGAGGATCTTACGAAACATTTCAACACCGGTAACAGTTGACTTCATTGACTTCTCTTGCATTCCAATAATATCCACATCATCACCTGAGTTGATTACACCACGCTCGATACGACCGGTTGCAACAGTACCACGACCGGTGATTGAGAATACGTCTTCAACAGGCATAAGGAAAGGTTTGTCAATTTCACGTGGAGGAATTGGAATAAATGTATCAACAGCATTCATTAATTCCATGATTGCATCTACCCATTTTGGATCTTTATTCAAACCACCAAGTGCAGAACCACGAATAACCGGAGTGTTAACACCATCAAATTGATAGAAACTTAAAAGATCACGAATTTCCATTTCAACAAGATCCAATAATTCAGGATCATCAACCATATCCACTTTATTCATGAACACAACGATTTTAGGAACACCAACCTGACGAGCAAGAAGGATGTGCTCACGAGTTTGAGGCATCGGACCATCTGTTGCGGCAACGACAAGAATAGCACCGTCCATTTGGGCAGCACCGGTAACCATGTTCTTTACATAATCAGCGTGACCGGGACAATCAACGTGAGCATAGTGACGGTTAGCCGTCTGATACTCCACGTGAGCAGTATTAATGGTAATACCACGCTCTTTTTCTTCCGGAGCGTTATCAATTGAATCGAATGAACGAGTTTCTGCCCATCCTTTTTCAGCGAGTACAGTAGTAATTGCTGCTGTTAAAGTTGTTTTACCGTGATCTACGTGACCTATAGTTCCAATGTTTACGTGTGGTTTGGAACGATCGAATTTTTCTTTTGCCATTGCAATATGATATTAGAGGTTAATTTATTTTATGGTTAATTGGTTATAAGGTACTATTATTATTGAAACACATTACTTAAACTATCAAAAATACTTCGGTACTCGTGTTCGAGCCAATGACCAGGATCGAACTGGTGACCTCATCCTTACCATGGATGTGCTCTACCGACTGAGCTACATTGGCTTTTTAGGTCATTGACTTCTGACTTTTCGAGCGGAAGACGGGGCTCGAACCCGCCACCCTCAGCTTGGAAGGCTGATGCTCTACCAAATGAGCTACTTCCGCTTTGTAGGATTTAGCCCTGGTTTACACTCTGTCTAACCCCTTAACTACAGAGTGGGGAGAGAAGGATTCGAACCTTCGAAGCTTTCGCAACGGATTTACAGTCCGTCCCATTTGGCCACTCTGGTATCTCCCCTTCTCATATAATCTGTACCAGTAAAACTGGAGCCGATGGAGGGATTCGAACCCCCGACCCACTGATTACAAATCAGTAGCTCTGGCCAACTGAGCTACATCGGCATTTTTAGACAAATTTCAATGAACAAGCCCCCTTTAAAAAAGGGATTGCAAATGTAGAAAACGAGATCTAAATAACAAATTCTTATGCAAAATAATTTTAAAATAAAAGGTCTCCGGTTAAGGAGACCTTAAGACTATTCAATTGAATAAAGTTGTGACATTTTATGCAATCACACGGGCCAGTGGATAACGCTTTTTCCACATTTTAAAGGCCGACATGCTGTGAACAACCATCATCGTTCTATGATCGAGTTGTACCTTAATTCGAGTAGCAGACTCGCTTATAGGCTGTTTGACAATCTTGGCTTTGCGTTTGGACTGATTAAGCATTGGTAATAAATTAAAAATTAATTAAACTAATTAGGGACTAAAGAACAAATACAATGGTTTCAATAATTATACCAGTTGTATTGATCTCCTGTTCAAAGAAACGATTCTACTTTGAATTAATTGCTTAATAAAATATTAAATATTTGAAATTCATTAACCAATATAGCAAATAAATGTGGAAAACTCAATAAAATATTGAAAATTAATTATTTAAATGAATGAAAATAGAATGAAAACTGATATTCTCAAAAACTACTATATATATAGAGTAAATTAAATAATCAGGCAATTTTAACTGCAAGCTCGGATAATCGATTGCTATATCCAATTTCATTATCATACCAACCAACGATTTTAACCATTTTTCCAAGAACTGTGGTCAATTGCGAATCAAAAATGCAGGAATGTGGATTTCCAACAATATCAATGGATACGATTGGGTCAGTAGTAAACTCTAAAATTCCCTTCATTTTGCCGGATGCAGCAGTCTGAAACACTTTATTGATCTCATCCTCAGTAGTTTCTTTCTTCAATATACAGGTAATATCTGTCAATGACCCATCCGCTGTTGGCACCCTTACTCCTGCACCGCCAATTTTACCATCAAGATGTGGCAAAACGTCACCTAATGCTTTTGCAGCACCTGTGGTTGTCGGTATAATAGAAACTGCTGCAGCCCTTGCTCGTCGAAGATCTTTATGAGGTGCATCGTGTATATTTTGATCTCCGGTGTAGGAATGGACAGTTGTTACGAATGCTGTTTCAACTCCCCAATTCTCATCCAATATTTTTAACATGGGTGCTGCATTATTAGTAGTACATGAAGCATTCGATAAAATTTTGTCACCGGGTTCAATAATTTCATCGTTAACTCCAATTACAATGCTCTTCATATCTCTTTTTCCCTTTGTCGGTGCAGAAAGAATAACTTTTTTTGCTCCGGCATTGATATGCAATTGTGCTCCGGCAGCGTCCGTAAATTTGCCTGTGCATTCCAATAATACATCAACATCCAATGTTTTCCATGGAAGCATTGCGGGATCTTTCTCAGAAAAGCTTCGGATTGCCTTACCGTTAAAAATCAAATTATCATTATCAGAAGAAACTTCTCCCGAAAATTTGCCGTGAATAGAATCGTATTTAAAAAGATGAGCCAGAGTAGCATTATCTGTCAGGTCGTTGATGGCAACAATTTCAACCTGTGGATTTAATAATAAAATTCTTGTTGTCATCCGGCCAATTCGGCCAAATCCATTTATTGCTATTTTTATTTTTTTCATCGCACGTTGAATAGAAGTGCAAAGGTATTAATCTGCGCCGATAAATTCATTCAAATCTGTCAATCAAATAAACTGAAAACAGTCATCGGATACCGGTTGTCGATTTTTTTTATTTTCGACTTCCGATACCCGATTCGTGTTACTAATACAGACTTACAAAATATTTTAGCGATTAAAAATATCGCGGAGATTTTATTTTTAGCAAATCCTCGCCAAAATTATAGCCGAGCATTATTTCATGTGAACCGGAAGAATAATCACCAATAGGTGTTAACGTATAATCATAAGAGTATCCAATTCTGAAACGTGGATTTATTTGTAATTCTAGAATACCTACAATAGCATCGTTTGTTCGGTACGTTGCTCCAACCCATACAGTTTGTGAAAGAAGTACATTTACGTTGAAGTCTGCTTCAACCGGTGCATTATAAACATACTTTACTAATATAGACGGTTTAATTACAACATCCGTATTTCCATTGATAACCATTCCTGCCTCAGAAAAATAATGACGAGTTTGACGCGGTACATTTGAATTAGTTTGAATGCTTGCAATCTTGTCGGTATTATAATCAAGCAGATGCGGAGCTGAAAATCCGAAATAATATTTGTTAGAGTATAAATATAATCCGGCACCAATATTTGGAAGCAAGTTAGTTTGTGTATTTTCAAGTAAGAGTTTATCGGAAGCATCCCAATATTTCAAATCAGAATTTTTTATTGAATAATAACCTACGCCTCCCTGAAGTCCGAAACCAAGCTTAAATCTGGGACTAACTTTCAAATGATATGCCAATTGACCGAATACATCTGTTTTAGTAGTCACGCCGATGTGATCATTCATAAGTGTAAATCCAAGTCCGAGTTTTTTATTTTTCAACGGACCGTGAAGTGTTAACGAATTAGTTTCAGGAGCTCCCTTCCACCCTACCCATTGTGAACGATGCAGCAAGGTAGTCATCATATATTCTTTACTTCCTGCATATCCGGGATTTACGGCAGCGTGATTGAACATGTACTGACTGAGCATTACATCTTGCTGAGCTTTCAACTGCATAGAGCAAAAAACAATAACGATTAATTGAAGTAATTTTTTCATTGTGATGAATTTTAATTGTAAGTCTTTTTAATTATTTTCAGAATAAAATTTAAAAAACGAAACCCCCACGAATCTCTTAATTCACAAAAAATGAATCCCTTAATCTTTTTGTGAAAGATTCTATTCCCTTAAAGGCCGTCTATAAAATTTTAATTCCTGCTATTTATCTGTTTTAATTTGTAAGTTAATTATTGAATATATTTTTTTATTTTTTCAATTGCCAATTCAATAGAATTAATTTTCCAGTTTATGTATATTATCAAAGTCAGTTTTATTTTCTTATGTCTACATAACCATGTAATCTGATCTGGCTGTTTTTAATTACCAGAATCACGAAGTATGTTCCATCAGGGAGTGGATTGTTTTCATTATTATTACCGGTCCATTGATGATTGACGTAATTATCCGCGCTATAAACCAGATTACCCCATCTGTTATAAACTTCCAGCGTGTTATTTGGATACTGCTCGATTCCATGAATATCGAAATCATCGTTTGAACCATCGGCATTCGGTGTGAATGCAGTTGGCATTTCCAATACATCTATACAATCGTCTTTTGATTTTAGAAGTACTGAAATTTCATCCGATGCAGTACAAGGGCCATTGGTGACGGTCCAGGTAAAGACATTATTCCCTTCCATTAATTGTCCAATCTTACTGAATGCACTATCAGAATTATAAACAAGCGCTGAACCGGAAGCAAACCAATATCCGGAACCGGCAACGGCAGGAGTTGCTTGTAATATGAAACCATCAATTGAAGAAGGGCAAATAGCCGCATCCGATCCTGCTTCAGCAACTACCGGTTGAAATGCCTTTATTGTAACGGTATCAGTAGCACTGCAAATTCCATCAGTAATATTCCATTGCAATAAGTTTGTTCCATATCTTAATCCGGAGATGGAAGCATTCGGATCAACAATACTGCTAAAGGTTCCTAAGCCGTTTTGTATGCTCCATGATCCAAACAATCCGGCCGTAATTGCATTCGCATTCAATATAGCAGTGTTTCCACAAACTTCCTGATAGAAGCCGGGTAAAGAAACAATCTGAGCCGGCTGGGTGATATTAAATGTTTCAATCGTCTGGCAAAAGTTTCCATCTATTATTGTAACAGAATAAGTATTGGCCGGTAATCCGGAAATTGCCATTCCCGTTACTCCGTTTGACCAAAGAACAGTATAAGGACTCACTCCACCATTAACAGTTGCAGAAGCACTTCCATCAGAAAGTCCATAACAACTGACATTATAAATTCCATTTAAAAAAGGAGTGCTGACAGCTAAATTTATGGCAGAAGGTTCTGTAATTGTAAATGAATTTGAAACAGAACATCCGTTTACATCCGTTGCTGTCAATGTATAAATTCCGGCTCCTAAAGAAGTAATCAGTGAATCAGAAGAACCATTCGACCAGGAATATGTTATCCCCTGTACTCCGCCACTAACAGAAGCCCGAATGGATCCGGTCTGGTCGCCATGACAATTAACTTGAGTAGAAATACCTGACAAACTCAACGATGGTGGTTCTGTGATAGAGGTTGACAACGTAGAAGTACAACCATTAGCATCTGAAATAGTTACTGAATAATTTCCTGCAGATAAACCTGATATATCTTCCGTGTTTAAATTACCCGGCATCCAGTTGAATACAAATGGAAGAGTACCACCATTGACAGACAAATCAATACTACCATTTGAATCTCCGTTGCAACTTACACCATAACCGTTGTTATTAGAAAGTTGAAGGGAATGTTGAATTGGATTAGGAGCAACTAAACTAATTGAATCGGAAGTTGAACAACCATTTGCATCGGTAACAACAAATGAATAGTCTCCTGCCTGAAGTCCCGAAACGTTTTGTGATGTATTTCCACCCGGCAACCATGCATAAGTAAAAGGAGCAGTACCACCGCCTATTGTTAAATTAATATAACCATCGGAAGAACCAAAACAGCTTACCCCACTTCCGTTATAATTGGAGGCAGCATAAGGAGCTGTTAATGCATTGGGAGCATTTAAGGTCACAACATTCGAGAAAACACATCCGTTTGCATCCGTTACAGTATAAGAATAAGCTCCGGAAGCCAGATTCGAAATATTTTGTGTTGTATCTCCATTGGGTAACCAATTGTATGTGTAAGGCTGAGTTCCGCCGTTGACGGTCAGTGAAATATTTCCATCTGTTGATCCAAAGCAACTCACTCCGCTTCCATTATAACTTGAAAGTACGTCGAGTGTTAATAAGGAATCCGGAGCTGTCAGAGTAATGGAATCGGTTGCAGAACATCCGTTGATATCTGTGACAATACAGGAGTAACTGCCCGCTCCAATATTACTTAGATTTGATGTTGTATCTCCCGTTGGAGTCCACAAATAGGCATATGGACCGGTTCCACCTGAAACGAGTAAGTTGACATAACCGTTGGTTGCTCCGTTGCAGCTTATACCACTACCATTGTAACTTGAAGATACTGATGGTGCATTTATCGCAACCGGTTCTGTGAGTACTACTGAATCTGAAGCGGTACAACCATTGGCATCGGTAACAGTAAATGAATACATACCGGCTCCAAGATTTCTCAAACTTGAATCTGTACTCACGTTTGGTTGCCATGAATACGTAAAGGGACTTGTGCCACCGATTACGGATAGATTAATAAAACCATCTGTTGCTCCAAAACAAGTAACACTACTACCATTGTAATCGGATGTTGTGTATGGTACAGACATAGAATTGGCAGAAGAAAGTGTTACCGAATTGGCAACAACACAACCATTGGCATCTGTTACAGAATATGAATAGTTTCCTGAACCCAGGTTTGATAAATTCTGTCCGGTACTTCCACCCGGTGACCATAAGTATGAATATGGTGTAGTACCTCCGGAAACAGTAAGATCGATTGAACCATTGGCAGATCCATTACAACTGATGCTGCTTCCATTGTAATTGGAAACAACATGAAGAACAGAAAGATCAGCAGGAGCCGTAATTACTACGGAACCGGTTTGAGCACAACCGTTAGCATCGGTAACGGAGTATGAATAACCTCCTGCACTCAGGTTAGTAAGATTCGGTGTAGAAGCGGAAGTAGATGACCAATTGTAAGAGTATGGACTTGTTCCTCCAATTACTGATAAGCTTATAAAACCATCTGTAGATCCAAGGCAACTTACTCCACTTCCATTATAATTGGAAGTTACTACAGGAATACTCATTGCTGCCGGTTGTGAAAGTGTAACCGAATTCGAATTGGAGCATCCATTCGCATCTGTAACGGTATAACTATAAGTACCTGCGCTTAAATTTGAGCGACTTGACGTTGTATTACCTCCGGGACTCCATAAATAAGAGTAAGGGGATGTTCCACCGGTAACCGTCAAACTAATTGATCCATTCGATGAACCGGCACAACTTACACCATTCCCATTATAATTAGAAACGGTTTGTGGCGAAGTTAATGCAGCAGGAGAAGTCAGTGTTGCCGAATTGGATGTTGAACATCCATTTGCATCTGTCACAGTATAGGAATACGTTCCGGCACCAAGGTTTGTACGATTCGGAAGAGTACTTGCACTTTGTGCCCATGCATAAGTAAAAGGCGAAGTACCTCCACTTGCAACGATATTGATAAATCCATTTGTAGAACCGTAACAGCTAATGCTACTGCCATTATAATTTGAAATCGTTTGTGGAGCGGCTAATGGTTGTGGTTCGGTTAAAGTAACTGAATTTGAAGTGGAACATCCATTTGCATCTGTAACCGTATAACTATAAGTTCCGGCACCAAGATTTGCTCTGTTTGGTGATGTATTTCCGCCTGGTGACCAGAAGTAAGAATATGGTGCTGTTCCTCCATTTACGTATAAATTAATAAATCCATTTGTTGATCCGGTACAACTTACACCACTTCCATTATAATTGGAAATTGCATTAGGTGTTGTAAGTGCTGATGGCGCAGTAAGTGTTACTGTTCCTGTTGAGGTACAACCATTCGCATCGGTCACAGCATAAGTATAATTTCCGGCACCAATGTTATTCAGGTTTTGTGAGGTGCTTCCTCCCGGAGTCCAGGAATATGTATAAGGTGCAATTCCTCCCGTTGGTGATAAATTAATAAATCCATTTGTTGATCCATTGCAACTGACATTATTCCCATTATAATTTGAAACAGTACGAGGAGAAATTAATTGCGAAGGTGCAGATAAAGTAGCGGATGAAGATGTCACACATCCTCTGGAATCTGTTACCTGATATGAATAAGTTCCTGCACCGACATTTGTCAGGTTTTGTGAGGTGCTTCCGGATGGAGACCAGCTAAATGTATAGGGAACATTTCCACCTGTAACATTTAAGTTTATAAATCCATTTGTTGAATTGTAACAGCTAACATTTTTACCGTTAAAATTTGAAACAATATTCGTTGCAACTAAAATTGCCGGTTCCGTAATCGTAGCTGTTGCAGAAACAGTCTGACCAATATTATCTATAATGGTTACGGAATAGGTTCCCGGAGTCAGACCGTTTCTGTTTCTGGTAGTATCACCTGAATTCCAGGTACATTTATATGGAGCAACTCCACCCGAAATATTGGTTGTAATTGATCCGTTATTTTCTCCCTTGCAACGAACAGAAACCGGTGCTAAAGAAGCTGCCAGTGGCTGAAGGTTACAATATGCTGCTGCTCCGGGAGGAACAAATACAGCGTTGAGATACATTCTTCTCCCGTTAATTTCTACGTTTACGTTCTTATCACCATAACTGTGTCCGCCGAGATAAAACATATTTCCACCACTTAAGTTATTGGGAATACATTTAGCACCTGCAGCTGTTTCATAAGGCAATCCGGTAGAAGCACTGACGACAGAATAATGAGAACTTCTATAATTACTTGTTGTTTTTTTATACCAGTTATGTAGCGCACCTCCTATGTTATCGAGTTCGCCATCAATTTGCATAAAAGGTAAATCTGCATTGCTGTAATTGAACGTATAGTTATCGTTTATTGCATCAATACCACCTGTCGTATGGAGGGTATCGTCGTTTTCATATAATCGAATCGAAATACAAGCAGCAAGAAAATTACCGCCGTTTTTTACAAAGCGATAAACAGATCTCGAAACAGCCGTATCGGTTTGGTCATCCCAATGAGCTTCTGAAGCAAAACTGAATCCGCTACCGTTCTGACAAGGATTTAAAGGTTGTAACTCAGGAATTACACGAACATATGTACTCGTATCGAATCCGGCTTCAATTAAATAAGACAAATGAATCTTAGCATTATTTCCATTATTGAATACAGCAATGCGAGGTTTAAAATTTAAGGTGTAACGGATATCGACATTTACATTTTGCGTCAACCTATAAACAGCGACATTGCTTCCCCATGCAGAAATAATTGTTCGTGCGCTTTGAGCATTAACACTATCGATGATAAACGGTCCAGCTTTGAAATTATAAGTAGAAGCAGCAATTACAGAAGGGAACTCTCTTTGTGCAGTTGCTGAAAAATCTATTCCATCTTTAATTTTACCGGCGGCGATTGCCCACTTCACCGGAATGTTACTTTGAAGTAGTTTGTTAACCAATCCATATGCTTTCAAATTAAAATAACCCGGAACCGATTGGGTGGTATTATCCATGGCAATGACAAGCGATCCGTTCTTGATCAACATGATATTGGAAGTTGGGGATGGCAATTCATTTTGTGCCTTTACATTATTACTAAAATTAAAAAGCAAAACGAAAGCAAGAAAAAATACATTTTTTTTACCCTCGAAAATTGCAGGTGCAAAACTGAAAAACCGTAAATTAAAATTTTTGTTCTTGTTACTTTGAGAAGGTTGTTTCATAAAATTATAAGTCATGATGCGGTTTTGATGAAGGATAATTTTGATTCTGTCCGGGCAGGTGCCTATTGACATCCTTTTTTAATGAATCCAATTTTCGGTCATAACACGTCTGAATAAAATTTTTTTCTGGTAATTGCAGTACATAAGTTGATGAATGGGTGAAAATGCTTCGCGAAAAGCAGAAAAGAAAAGCTCAAACTTAGATGTTGAATTTAAATCCAAAAAGGCAGCCGGTAGCCGTTTTCAACAATTTTTGCAGAAAATATTTTTAGGAATTCAGGAAAAAGTGCCCCGCAGAAAGATTGCCGGAAATTATTCAAAACAAGAAAAACCTCTTGTCCTGATTCAAGGAAAAAACGATGAAAAATATTATAATTACAAAAGATGTTTTTCGGCATGGTAACTTGATCGAACCAAAGGACCGCTTTCCACATACCTGAATCCTTTTTCCAATCCGATTGTTTTGTATTCGGAAAAAGTTTCAGGGGTAATAAAATCTGCTACCGGCAAGTGATCTTTGGTTGGTTGCAGGTATTGACCAATTGTCAGAATGGAAACATTTGAACTACGCAAGTCATCCATGGCTTCCAAAATCTCTTCTCTTCTCTCGCCTAAACCCAGCATAATACCGGACTTTGCACTAATCCCATTATCACTTACTTTTTTCAAAACTTCCAGACTTCTGTCATATTTGGCCTGTACCCGAACTTCTTTAGTTAAACGTCGCACTGTTTCCAGGTTATGCGATACAATTTCTGGAGCTTCATTGATGACGAGTTGAAGATTATTCCATCTTCCTTGAAAATCTCCAATCAACGTCTCCATTGTTGTGCCGGGTGAAATTTCACGAATTTTCCGAATGGTCTCTACCCAAATTTCAGCACCACCATCTTCTAAATCATCTCTATCGACACAAGTAAGAACACAATGTTTGATGCCCATTAGTTTGACAGACTTAGCAACGCGTAATGGCTCAAAAGGATCAACTGCTTCAGGTTTCCCTGTTGCAACAGAACAGAATCCACAAGAACGTGTACAGATATTTCCCAAAATCATAAACGTAGCTGTACCGGCACCCCAACATTCTCCCATATTCGGACAATTCCCGCTTTGGCAAATGGTATGCAGCTTATGCTCACTAACAATTTCTCTGACCTTAGTAAATTCTTTTCCGGTAGGAAGTTTTACTTTCAACCAGGAAGGCTTTTGAATTTTAGTTGATGGGATCATTGATTTATCTGGGAATATTTAGCTATACTTAAGCTATTCCCTTTGTATTATTTAATAATTTTTTTTCTAATTAATAGTCATTCAATTTACCACTTTGCGCCCCATAAGAGTGAAACATAGAAATTGACAAATACACTTCTATTATTATCGTTGGCCATAATAGGAAGTTTTTTAGCGTAGGCATCAATTACAACGCCTGTTTCAAGAGCTGTTACTTTTTGCTGCCAACCGGAGTATTCAAAAGAAAGGGCAAACTTTCCATAGATGCCGGGATAAAAAGTTAACGCATCCAATCCTTGAAAATAAGGTCCGGGACCAAGAATATTCTCTTCCTGATTTTGTTGATCAGGATCATTAGGGTCGTATGCCCGGATATCCGTTGTTTTTTGTCCGGGTTCAAAAGGGTTATCAACTATAATTTCGAGGTAAACCGGTTTAGTAATTCCCAGAGATAAACCACCGTAATAATTATACCTAACCTCTACTCCACTTCGCTCACCTTTTCCAAAAATTACATTCTGTCTTCCATAACCACCACGAAGAATGTATGCGAAGTTTAACTTTCCGAAAAAGTAAGGTTTGGAATCCTGGTAATTGGGATTTGCCAGTTTATATTGCTTCGGATCACGCAAAGAAACAAAGTCTATGTCCAACATTTGCTTCTTATACCCCGTGAGATGCCATCCTCTTTTGAATGTAATTCCAATTCCATTTGAATGAACCAGAAAGCCACCTTCTGCTTCATTTCTATAGAGAATGTTAACCTCTTCCGTATTTACGCGGGATGTATCCTGAGCAAATGACTGAATAGAAAACAGAAAAAGACAGAAAAGTGATAATTTTTGCATCATCAGCTACAAAAATATGAAATTAATAGGTTTGTTGAAAGTTGAATTTCACTGAATATTAAAGATTCTTTAAAACCATAAAATATCCATTATGATGTATTTCATTTTAAAGGCAAACTATTAGCACTAATTTGATAGCATTGTTTTGTTTTGAAAAGAAATACGTTTCTATCTTTGAAGCATGGAAACAATACGTACTGTTTATTTAGGTGAACTTAGAACGGAGGCCTTACATGTTAAATCCGGGCAAAAAATAATTACGGATGCCCCGGTTGATAATCAGGGAAAAGGAGAAGCTTTTTCGCCTACAGATTTACTTTGTGCTTCACTGGGAAGTTGTATGATGACATTAATGGGAATAGCTGCAAGAACTCATGAGATTAACATGGATGATTGTTCTATGAAAATAACCAAAATAATGGCTGCAAATCCAAGAAGGGTATCAGAAGTTGTTTTAGAAATTGATCTCTTAAATAAAAACTTCACTGTAAAAGAAAAAACCATTTTAGAAAGAGCGGCATTAACTTGTCCGGTTGCTCTTAGTCTGAGTCCGGATTTAATACAAACAGTGAAATTCAACTACTAAATTACGACTTGATTATAAATAAGAAAAGCGAATAGCTTGGGGCTATTCGCTGAAAATCTTGGAGCGGAAAATATTAACCGCGTATTTCTGAATGACGCTTTACCTTGTTCATCTGACCGTAAGCAGGGCATTTTTCATGCGACTTGCAAGAGGCAAATAGTCCGGCTAAAATGGCAAACATAAGGGTGACACGAATGATCTTTTTCATGTATAGTTATTTGAGGTTTTTAACGGAAATCAGATGCGAATGTTATGCATCTCTATTGAACAAACTTAGGCAAAAATATTTTTTTAATTAAATCATCTGTAAGAAGTTATCAACATTCTTTGATTATTTATGAGGTAGCTCAAAATAAGTCAGGTTAAATCAAATCAAAACTTATTTTTGAACCCATAAACGTTGTATTGTTGTTGAAAATATGAACGTAAGTATTAGTATAAAATTTATAGGAAGATGGGATTAATTCAACCCAAGATAGAAGAAAGCTGGAAATCGGTATTATCAGAAGAATTTAAAACTGATTATTTTGCTGATTTAAAGGTTTTCCTTGAAAATGAGCAAAAAACAGGTCAGGTTATATTTCCAACCGGTTCAAAGATTTTTGCTGCATTTGACTCAACACCTTATGCCAAAGTAAAAGTCGTTATTCTAGGTCAGGATCCTTATCATGGAATCGGACAAGCTCATGGGCTTTCATTTTCAGTTCCGCAGAATTTGAATATTCCCCGGAGTCTACAGAATATATTTAAGGAAATCAGAGATGACCTGGGTATAGATATTCCGAAATCGGGGAATTTGGAGAAATGGGCAAAACAGGGAGTTCTACTATTAAACTCAACTTTAACCGTTCGAGCCAATGAACCCGGATCACATCAGAAAAAAGGTTGGGAGAATTTTACTGATTCAGTGATCAGAAATTTATCTGCCAATCGTTCCGGCATTGTATTCTTATTATGGGGGAAATTTGCTCAAGCAAAGGAGCCATTAATCGATACAACCAAACATTTTATATTAAAAGCAGCGCATCCTTCCCCATTTTCTGCAGAAAGGGGATTTTTTGGATGCAAGCATTTTTCGAAAACGAATGAAATTCTTAAGAGAGCGAGGCAAACACCGATTGATTGGAGATTGGATGAAAATGTAAATTTAAAATGATCGTTATTAAAGCTAAACAAATTTTCAACAAAACAATTTCCGTTACTCTAAAATTCTTCATGCAAAAGTTTCTCTTAAAAAATATATTTTTATTTTTTTTAATAAGTCTATACTTTACTACTGCTCAAGCGCAAAAAAATATTACTTGTGTTTTTATTCCATCGGATACTTCCAAACATGTATCCAACCTTATTTCGAATGAAATAAAATCTCCTGCTATTTTCAGAGATACTTTACAGTTTAATCAGCAAATTAATTCGCTCTTGGAAAAATTAAGATCGGAAGGTTATTATACAGCCGGTATAGACAGTATAAAGAAAGAAAGTCAGTATTACACTGTTTATGTCTTTGTTGGAGACCAATATTCCTGGGGAAGAATCCGACAAGGAAATGTTCCTGAAGACTTTTTGCAAGGAACAGGATTTCGAAAAAATGGTATTTCAGGTAAATCATTTTCTTCACAAAAATTAGGTCAACTGAATTCGAAAATTCTTCGGAACAGTGAAAATAACGGTTATCCATTTGCCAGTTTAAAATTAGACAGCATTGATATTACGAACAATGCATTTTCGGGTGCTTTAGTGATTAACAAAAACAGGTTCGTAAAAATCGACAGTATAATTGTAAAAGGCAATGCGACCATTGCACCGGTTTATATTTACAATTACATAGGAATAAAACCCGGAGATGCTTACAAAGAAATACAGGTAAAGAGAATAACCAGTCGATTAAAAGAATTATCTTTTTTAAAAGAAACAAAACCATCACAAATATTATTTACGGAGAAGGAGGCGAAACTATTTTTATTTCTTGAAAACAAGAAAGCGAGCCAGTTTGATGGAGTAATTGGATTTTTACCGGATGAATCCAAACAGGGAAAATTAAATCTGACAGGAGAAGTACATTTAAAGTTGCTCAATTCTTTGAAGCGAGGAGAAATCATTGAATTAAACTGGAAACAACTTCCGGTAAAGTCTCAAGATCTTAAAGTAAGAGCCTATTATCCATTTATCTTGAATACACCTTTCGGGTTTGAAGGAATGCTCGCTATTTTCAAAAAAGACACAACCTATATCGATGTTACAAAAAATATTGGAATTCAATATGCATTAACCGGAAACAATTTTATCAAAGTTTTCATTAACGATAAGCAAAGCGACTTGCAGACAGCAAAAGGTTTGGAAAACATCACAACCCTACCCGAATTTGCGGACATTTCAATAACCTCGTATGGATCAACTTTTCATTACGAGAAACTTGACTACAGGTTGAATCCCAGAAAAGGATTTTCGGTGGAGGCAACAGGAAGTACGGGCAACAGGAGGATCAGAAAAAACAGTGAGATTAACAAAGTTGTTTATGAAAATATACGATTGAAAACGGTTACTTATCAGGGAGAATTAACGGCCGATGGATATTATTCACCCGCAGGAAGACATGTACTTAATCCCGGTTTACAAGCTGTTTATATTTACAATCCTGAATTATTCGTCAATGAGCTTTTCAGAATTGGAGGACTAAAATCGTTAAGAGGTTTTGATGAAGAATCCATTTATGCGTCAGCTGCAATTATTGGAAAACTAGAATATCGCTACCTACTCGAACAAAATTCTTTTCTCTTTACTTTCTTTAATTTGGCCTGGTATGAAAATAAAAGTCGAAATAAAAATATTCATGATACACCAATGGGTTTCGGAACAGGTATAAATTTTGAAACAAAAATTGGAATTATGTCGGTTAGTTATGCCTTGGGAAAACAATTTGGAAATCCCATTTACTTTAGGAATGGTAAAATCCATTTTGGTATTGTGAATTATTTTTAATTACGGAAGAATTTCATAACATGCTGGTTAGCTAGCAAATGAATATGAAATTAATAAATGTATAAAAGTAGAAAGCAAGGCCAATAACTTTATTTAAGTATATACAATGATCATTCAAGTAATAATTAACTAATCCTTACTTTTGCCTACAATGAAATTAGAAAACGATTTATTAATTAGAGCAGCAAAAGGTGAAAAAGTCGAAAGGGTACCGGTTTGGCTTATGCGACAAGCGGGAAGAATACTTCCTGAATACAGGGAAGTTAGAAAAAAATCCGGGGGATTTAAAAATCTCGTTGAAACTCCTGAATTGGCTGCCGAAGTTACCATTCAACCTGTCGATATTTTGGGTGTTGATGCTGCAATTATATTCTCCGATATTTTAGTTATACCTGAAGCGATGGGATTAACTTATCAGATGATTGAAAGTAAAGGACCTTGGTTTGAAAAAACGATAAAGTCTGCATCAGATATTGTTAATTTAAGAATTGCCAATGCCAATGATCTTTCTTATGTAATGGATGCAATTAGTCTGGTCAAAAAACAATTGAAAGGACGAGTTCCGGTTATCGGTTTTGCCGGAGCTCCATGGACGATATTATCCTACATGATAGAAGGCAAAGGTAGTAAGACATTTAGCGAAGCGAAGAAATTTCTTTATACGGAGCCGAAGCTTGCACATAAGTTACTGGAAAAAATAACCTTGAGCACGATTAACTACCTTCAAGGTCAGATAAAAGCAGGGGCAGACATTATTCAGATATTTGATTCATGGGCAGGGGTTTTATCGCCAGAACAATACAAAGAATTTTCGCTTAATTATATTAAAGATATTTGCGAAGCAATTAAAGCTGTACCGGTAACTGTTTTCGCTAAGGGTGCCTTTTTTGCGAGAAAAGATTTCGCTGAGACATCCTGTTCTGTTATCGGACTCGACTGGAATTGTGATATTAAAGAATCACGAAAACTTTGTGGAAACAAAACCTTACAAGGAAACATGGATCCTTGTCTGCTTTATGCCGATGAGGAAGAGATAGAAAAAGAAACAAAAAAAATGTTGGATAGTTTTGGTTCAGAAAAATACATTGCTAACCTCGGTCACGGTCTATACCCTGATACAGAAAAAGCAAAAGTGAAATTTTTTGTTGATACAGTAAAAAAATACCGGTTTGGAATTTAGTTGCATGTAATATTTTTCCGAAAAAAGTGACTAATCGTTAATTTCAGTAATAATTTATACTTAGTTTTATGTCAATTATAAAAATTATTAGATAACTTCAATTAAACCGAAAGGAACATGAAGACGGCCGATAAAAAAACAATAAATGCCTGGGCTATTTATGATTGGGCCAATTCGGCATATTCACTGGTAATTACTTCCGCACTTTTTCCAATCTATTTTCATGCAGTAACAACAGTCGAAGGCTCTAAAACAGTTAGGTTCATCGGCCGAACATACAATAGCGATTCATTACAAACGTACACTATATCGTTAGCTTTCTTAATAATCGCAGCAGTAAATCCACTACTCTCTTCTATTGCTGATTATAGTGGAAGAAAAAAATCGTTTATGTACTTTTTCAGTACTCTTGGTGCTTTTTCCTGTGCCTCACTTTTTTTCTTTGATTCTTTGGATACACTCTGGATTGGAGTTATCGGTTCTATGTTGGCAGCAATCGGTTATTCCGGGAGTATTGTTTTTTATAATGCCTTTCTACCGGAAATTGCATCGACGAAAGATCAGGATAAGGTTAGCGCCAAAGGATTTGCCATGGGCTATATTGGGAGTTCTCTGTTATTAATATTTTGCCTGACGATGATTATGTTTCCTCAGTTTTATGGAAACATTTCGAGTGGACTGGCAACAAGGATTTCATTTTTGCTTGTTGGAGTCTGGTGGTTTGTCTTCGCTCAGTACACTTTTAATAATTTAAAAGAAGAGCAACATAAGCGGCATGAACAAGGTCGCTATTTTTTTCACGGCTATAATGAATTGAAAAAAGTATGGTTGGAATTAAAACAAACTTCACGGTTAAAGACCTTTCTTCTTTCTTTCTTTTTCTATAATATGGGAGTCCAAACGGTGATGTATGTAGCGACATTATTCGGTGCCGGAGAATTGAAATTGGATTCATCTGTTTTGATTGCCGTAATCCTGATTATTCAGTTTGTAGCAATTGGAGGCGCTTACCTCTTCAGCTCATTGTCGAAAAAATTCGGAAACGTCATTGCTTTATCCATAGCCATCTTTATATGGATACTGGTTTGTGCCGGTGCTTACATGTGTAATAAAGAATATGGTGTAAACGAACAGAACATGTTCATGATGTTAGCCGCTGTTGTAGGTTTGGTAATGGGAGGAATTCAATCCCTTTCACGTTCAACATATTCAAAACTACTACCTCCAACGATCGATCATGCCTCTTACTTCAGTTTTTTCGATGTATGTGATAGACTTGGAACGGTTCTAGGAACATTCGCTTTTGGCTATATAAATGAAATTACAGGAAGCATGCGTATTAGTATAATTGTTCTTGCGGTCTTTTTCATTGTCGGTTTGATTTTGTTACTTCGCATGCGAAAAGAAAGAGCGCCTGCAATTGAGTAAATACACATTGGTTCACCTAAACGCTAATTAAAATTCATTAGACAAAATATACCCCTATTCGCCAAAAATGATTGTTGACTTATTTATCCCTTGCTTTATTGATCAGATTTATCCAGAAACTGCCTTTAATACTATTAAGGTTTTAGAAAAAGCAGGATGCAAGGTCAATTATAATCCTGCACAAACCTGCTGCGGACAGCCGGCTTTCAATGCAGGATTTTGGGATCAATGCAAGGAGGTGGCAGAAAAATTTATTCAGGATTTTCCAAATGACAGATATGTGGTCTCCCCTTCTGCATCCTGTGCGGGAATGGTAAAAAATTATTATCCTGAAATTTTTCAGGATACTGTACAAGTTAATCAATCAAAGACACTTCAAAAAAACATATTTGAATTGAGTGACTTTTTAGTAAACATACTTAAGGTTACCGATCTGGGCGCACGTCTTGAAGGAGTTGCTACCTATCATGATGCTTGCAGTGCACTTAGAGAAATGGGAATTAAACAATCTCCACGAACACTTTTATCAAATGTGAAAGGGTTAGAATTAAGAGAGATGGATGAAACAGAAACTTGTTGTGGATTTGGCGGAACATTTTCAGTTAAATACGAACCCATTGCAGTAGGAATGGCTGAACAAAAAATTATTCATGCGGAAAAAACACAAGCAGAGTATCTTATCTCCACAGATGTCTCCTGCTTAATGCACATTGATGGATTCTTGAAAAAGCAAAAAAATAATTTGAAAGTTATGCATATTGCTGACGTTCTCGCATCCGGGTGGTAAATCTGAAATCCAAAAATCCGCTTTAAAGACAACTTTGTATAGCGCAAAAAGTTTATTTCAATAATTTATAATTTTTATATTCGCCGGGTCTCCATCCGGTATTTTTCTCCACAAACTGTTTCAGTTGCGATTTGAATGATAGTTTTCTTTTTGACGGGTCGAAATTAAATTTCCAGTTACTTTTGGCAATTCTTTGTTGCATGACCAATGGATGCGAACCGCTAAAACTGGAAAGGGAATCAATTTTTGAATAATCGAACTCAATAGATGCGGCGATGTTTTTTTTCAGCCATTCATCCGGATGCCAGAGTGAATGAAAATATTTTTGTTTTTCTTGCTGCAAATGCGGAGGTTTAACCCATCCATAATGGTAAATAAATGCATTTGCCTTTCTTACTCGCAACAACTTTCCGTTTTTTTTGAACCCTTGCGCATCTCGAAACGAACGAATTGATTTATCACATCGAATGATACGTACTTCATTCCTGTACCAACGTGCAGAATCTCCAATGAAGTCGTAGGATCCGTAAAAATGCAAATAATTAAACAAGAGTCCGTCAACAGCCGGATCATCCTTCCATTGTTTCATGGAAAGATTTAAGGAAGAGTGATATTTTTCATGTACGATTTCATCTGCTTGAATATAAAACGCCCAAGCATAGTCTTCCGGAAGAGCATCGATTGCTTTGTTTGTTTCAACTGCCAGCACTTTTCCTCCCTCTCGCAGAGATTCATCCCATACACTATCGATAATCTGAATCTTATTCGGATTTATTTTCTCGATGATACTACGCGTATTGTCATCAGAGTTACCTACTACTACAATAAATTTATCACAAAGAGGAAGGATAGAATTGATCGCCTCTTCAATCGGATAATCGAATCGTTGGGCATTTCTTATTATTGTAAATCCGCAAACTTTCATGCCGGCAAATTAAATTACTGTTGAAGAGAAATTAATTCCGTTGTCATATTAGATAAATAAATGAAATATCTTAAACGAAATAAATAAATTAAATACCGGTGTAATTGAATGGAGTTATCGCTCTTAACTCTAATTTAATTTTTTCATCAACTTCCAGTGACTGTATAAAGTCCTGAATAGCGGTTTTATTAATTTTCTCATTGGTACGTGTTAGTTCCTTGAGTTTTTCATAAGGGTTAGGATAATTTTCTCTTCTTAGAATAGTCTGAATTGCTTCAGCAACGACAGCCCAATTATTGTCGAGATCTTTTTCAATTATTATTAAATTAACCGTAAGTTTATTCAAACCCTTCAAAAGCGATTTCAAAGCGATAACTGTATGACCAAATGGAACTCCTGCATTTCTTAAAACAGTAGAATCTGTCAAGTCGCGTTGCAATCTGGAAATGGGTAGTTTGGAGGAAAGATGGGTAAACAAAGCATTGGCCAGTCCAAGATTTCCTTCTGAATTTTCGAAATCAATGGGGTTAACTTTGTGCGGCATAGCAGATGAACCGATCTCCCCTTTCTTGATTTCCTGATTAAAATAATCAAGAGAAATGTAAGTCCAAATATCTCTGTTTAAATCAATCAGAATATTATTGATCCTTTTCTGCGTATCAAAAAAGGCACACAAATTATCATAGTGTTCAATCTGCGTGGTAAATTGTTGTCTGTTAAGTCCGAGCTTTACGCTAATAAATTTGTTAGCAAAATCTTTCCAATCGATTTCCGGAAAAGCCACATGATGAGCATTGAAATTTCCTGTTGCACCTCCAAACTTCGCAGAAAACGGGATCTGATTGAGCAGCATGAGTTGCGCTTCAATGCGTTCAACAAAAACCATGAACTCTTTCCCCAAACGTGTTGGTGAAGCAGCTTGTCCATGCGTGCGTGACAACATGGGTATTTCTTTCCATTGCTCTGCCATTGCTTTTAACTTTGAAACCACTTTATCTAATAATGGAAGATAAATTTTAGTTACTGCATCTTTTAAAGCAAGCGGGAAAGCTGTGTTATTAATGTCCTGGGAAGTCAGTCCAAAATGAATAAGCTCCTTAAAATCATCCATGGAAATTTCACCGAGTTTTTCTTTTAAAAAATACTCGAGTGCCTTTACATCATGATTGGTAATCCTTTCTTTGGCCTTAATATTTAAAGCATCCTCAGAAGAAAAATTAATATAAATTGATCTTAATTTGTCAAACCCCGGTTTAGAAGCGTTTTTAAGCATTGGCAACGGAAGCTCCCAAAGGGCAATATAATATTCAATCTCAACCAATAAGCGGTACTTCATCAACGCCTCTTCAGAAAAAAAAGCAGAAAGTTCAACGGTTTGATCGTGGTATCGTCCATCGATCGGAGAAATGGCATTTAGTGATGGGGTTGACATATTCGCAATTGAGTTGCGAATGTACAAATTGGTTTTGAAAAGTTAGGAATTTATCGAAATTCGAAATAACAAACCTGTTTTTACTTATCGATTTTTTAATATTCCCAAAAAACGATTAATGGGTTGAAATCCTTCCCAAAATTCACTAAAATCAATCTTAATTAAAAAAATATACAATTTTTATTGGAAACTTTGTGTAATTAAAAAGTTTCCATAGTTTTGCAAACCCAAAATGAAAAACACCCAAACTGAGAAAAGGATTTTAGAGGTCAGCGGAAACATGTTCTTTAAACATGGCATTCGTTCAATCACGATGGACGATATAGCCAATAATCTAGGCATTTCAAAAAAAACGATTTACTTATATTATAAAGACAAGAAATCATTGGTAAAATCTTTTACGATGAAGGAATTGAAACAGCATGAAAAAGAAATGCTGGAAATCCGGAATAAAAGCCGGGATTCAATTGATGAAATGATAAGATTGATGAACCATTTGGGTAACTTTTTTACCCGGGTGAATCCTTCCGTATTTTATGATTTACAGAAATTTCATCCGGAGTCTTGGCAATCTTTTCGCCAATTTAAAGATAAGATTGTAATTAATTTTGTAGAAGAAAATCTGAAGAAAGGAATTTCAAATAATTTATTCAGAAAAGATATTCATATAAAAACACTTGCGAGATTACGAATTGAAGAAGTGGAAATGGGCGTTAATCCCTCCATTTTTCCTCCGGAAGATTTCAGAATCAATGATGTACAGATTTCATTAATCGATCACTTCATATATGGAATCGTAACTCCAAAAGGATATAAACTAATTGAAAAATATAAAAATCAACATAATTAAAATTATTCTAAAATATATTACGCTTTAAATCGTCAAGTCGAATATGAAAAAAATTTATTTAACACTAAATACTCTATTAATTTTCCTGAATATTTCAGCGCAACAACCAGACTCAACTTATAATTTTTCCATAAAACAAGCAATCGACTATGCATTGCAGAATCAAAAGGAAGTAGTTAATGCCCAACTTGATGCTGAAATTGCCCAATCCAAGGTAAATGAAACTGTTGGAATGGGTTTACCGCAAATTAGCGCCAGTTTCGATTTGAAAGACTATGAAAAAATTCCGACTCAATTCTTGCCTGATTTCATCTCACCTTCTGTTTATGGGATATTGTATGATGAAAATCTCATCAGTCAAAAAAAGGATGCATCCAATAAATTATTTCCTGTTCAATTTGGAACGCGCTGGAATGCGACGGCAGGAATTACAGCGACACAATTAATTTTCGAGCCCTCTTACATAATTGGAGTAAGCGCTTCTAAGACATATCGTGAATTGTTCAAGAAAAACTTTCAACGTACTAAAATAGAAACTGCAGTAGCAGTTACAAAAGCTTACTACTCTGTGCTCTTAATGCGTGAACGTAAAAAAGTATTAGATGCAAATATAGAACGTCTGAAAAAACTTCACAGCGATACAAAAGCATTATATGAAAATGGTTTTGTAGAAAAAATCGATGTAGATAGACTTCAAGTTGCTTATAATAATGTCCAATCAGAAAACGAGAATTTCATACGATTAATGGAGCTGTCTGAAATGACACTAAAGTTTCAAATTGGAGTACCGCAAACTTCAACATTGAATGTAACTGACACAATAAATTCTGAACAGGTGAAAATGATACAATCATCAACAGAAAAAACAGATCCCTCCAAACGGATTGAATATTCCATATTGAAAACACAACAACAATTACAAGCATACAACGTGAAGAGATATAAAGCCCAATACCTCCCATCCTTAGTTGCTTATGGAAGTCTGAATGCCAATGCCCAGCGTACCGAATTTAACATTTTCAATTCGGACTACCGTTGGTTCCCCACAGGAATCATTGGTGCTACCTTGAGTCTCAATTTATTTGATGGTGCTCAACGTGAATCACGCATTCGACAAGAAAAATTAACACTTCGAAAAGTAGAAAATGAAGTTATCAATTTTGAAAATGCAGTTACCATTGAGACTACTTCTTCCCGTTCAAATCTACTTCATGCAATTTCATCCTTAAAACTTCAGGAGGAAAATCTGGAACTTGCGAATTCAATATCAAAAACAGCTAAACTAAAATATGATCAGGGGGTTGGTTCTAATCTTGAGGTGCTTGATGCCGAAACATCTTTAAAAGAATCTCAGGTCAATTATTTTAATGCACTTTTCGATGCTGTCATTGCTAAAATAGAATTAGATAAAGCACTAGGAAACTTAAATTACTAAAAACAAAAAAACACCCATTTTATGAAAACCAAAATATTCTATTTTTCAATTATCATTTTTTTAACTGCTTGCTCTGGTAATGGAACAGATAAAAAAGGACAGCTCGAAAATCTAAAAAAGGAATTATCATCGATTAAAGAAAAAATTAACGCACTGGAAACTGAAATTGCTCTTTCCGATACTTCTACAGATAAATTTAAACTCGTCGGAATTACCGAAATGGCTCACCAAAAATTTGATCATTTTATCGAGGTACAAGCATCCGTTGAAGGTGATGAAGATATTTTATTAAGCGCAGAAGCAGCCGGAAACATTACAAGCGTAATGGTAAATGCCGGTGACAGAGTTACAAAAGGACAGGTTCTGGCTGTTATAGACGACAAACTCATTCGTCAAAGCATTTCTGAACTCCAAAGCCAACTCGATTTAGCTGTTCAATTATTCAACAGACAAAAAAATCTTTGGGATCAAAAAATTGGCAGTGAAGTCCAGTTTTTACAGGCCAAGACGAATAAAGAATCCATGGAAAAAAGAATGGAGGTAATGAACCAACAACTTTCAATGACAAGAATTAAATCTCCTATCAACGGGACCATTGATAATGTCAATATCAAAGTTGGACAAACAGTCGCTCCCGGATATCCGTGCATCCGAGTTGTTAATTTATCTGATTTAAAAGTAAAAGGTGAAGTAGCAGAATCATTTATCACCCATATTAAAAAAGGAAACGATGTTCTTCTGTATTTTCCGGATTCCAAAAAAGAAATTAAGACTAAGTTGAATTACTCCGGAAATAGAATCGATCCCATGAACAGGACTTTTAATGTAGAAATACGACTTCCTCAAGACGGTGGGGATTATCGTCCCAATATGATTTGTGTTATGAAAATTGTTGACTATAGTAATCCAACTGCGATGGTGATTCCTTTCGGAGCCGTACAAAAATCCACCGAAGGTGAATATGTATTTATCACAGAAAAAGATGGAAATAAATCTATCGTAAAAAGAAAAACTGTTAAGTCAGGAATTATTTATAATGGTTTTGTTGAAATTGTATCCGGACTGGAAGTTGGCGAAAAGGTCATTACCAATGGCTTCCAAAATGTAATCGAGGGTGATAACGTACGAATCTAATTAACCCACCACCATTTTTTCGAATTTTTACTTACTGAAAAAACTATGCAAGAAAATCATAAAGAATTCAAACCATCCTCATGGGCAATAAAGAATCGTGTTGCCACAACTGTAATTACAATAATACTGGCAATTATGGGGATTCAGGCTTATCAGAATTTACCCAAAGAAAATTTTCCTGACATCTCACTTCCTAACATTTATGTGAGTGTAATTTACCCGGGAACCTCACCAAAAGATATGGAGAACCTGATTGTTCGTCCGATTGAAAAAGAATGTAAAAGTATTGCCGGTGTCAAAAAAGTAAAGAGCAATTCATTGCAAGACTATTGTAATGTCATTGTCGAATTTAATTCAGACATCAACATTGAAAGCGCTAAACAGAAAGTTAAAGATGCAGTTGATCGGGCTAAATCAGATTTGCCCAAAGACTTGAAAAATGATCCTGAAGTAAATGACATCAATTTTGCAGACTTACCTGTAATGCAGGTAAATATCAGTGGTGATTATGATCTAAATAAACTGAAGAAATTTGCCGATGAAGCCAAGGATCACATTGAAAGTCTGAAAGAAATAAAAAAAGTTGAAATCATTGGAGCCCTTGAAAGAGAGATTCAAATTAATGTAGATATGCTAAAGATGCAGTCAGCCGGTTTGACTATGGGCGATATTGCGCGAGCTGTTCAAAGTGAAAACCTAACTATCCCCGGTGGAACCGTAAACATGGAAGGAGTTCGTCGTTCCCTCAATGTGCGTGGTGAATTTGCCAACGCTACAGAACTGGGAAATATGGTTATCAAATCCATTCATGGTAGTCCTGTTTATTTGAAAAACATTGCTGATGTAGTTGACAGTTACAAAGAGCAGGAAAGCTTTGCCCGCCTCGATAAAAAGAATGTAATTACTTTAAACATAATCAAAAGAAAAGGCGAAAACCTAATCGAAGCATCAGAAAAAATTGTTGCTCTGATGGATAATTTCAAAAAAGAATCCTGGCCGAATGATGTTATCGTGACCTTGACAGGCGACCAGAGTGAACAAACTCGCATGACCTTACATGACCTGATAAACACAATTATCATTGGATTTATTCTTGTTTTTATAGTGTTGATGTTTTTTATGGGAACAACGAATGCATTTTTTGTTGCTATGTCTGTCCCCCTATCCATGTGTCTTGCTTTCATCGTTATGCCGGCAATTGGATTTACTTTAAACATGATCGTATTATTTTCATTTTTATTAGCATTGGGAATAGTAGTTGACGATGCAATTGTTGTAATTGAAAATACGCACCGGCTTTTTGCGAATGGGAAAAGAAGTATTACAGAAGCAGCAAAAATGGCTGCCGGAGAAGTATTCCTTCCCGTATTATCCGGAACACTTACTACACTTGCTCCGTTTGTACCCTTACTCTTTTGGAAAGGTGTCATAGGAAAATTCATGTTCTTTCTTCCTGTTACTCTTATCGTAACGTTAACAGCTTCTCTTCTTGTTGCCTACCTGATCAATCCGGTTTTCGCGGTAACATTTATGAAACCACATTCAGAAGAAGGCGATAAAAAGAATTCAGCGAAAAATTTCAAGATGTCGATGATCTTGTTAGGAGCCGCAATCATTATCGGCTACCTGATTGATTTCGGGACGGGAAATTTTGCAGTATTAGCCATGTTAATTTACCTGTTGAATCATTTTTATTTGAAAAAAGTAATTAAACGTTTTCAGGAAGTATCGTGGCCGCGTTTTCAGGAAAAGTACAAAAAATTACTTGTTTGGTGTTTGCACAGGCCTGTTGCCATGATGTGGAGTGTTTTTGGAGTATTTGTTTTATCGATCGCATTGTTAATTGTCCGAAACGGTGGTGTAAGTTTCTTCCCTATGGCAGATCCTAATTTTGTTTACGTTTACACCAACCTACCGGTAGGTACTGACCAGAATTATACAGATTCAATTACAAAAATCGTTGAAGAAAGAGTTTACAAAGCAATTGAATGGCCGAATCCATTAGTTAAATCGGTTATCACAAATGTAACAGTTGGAGTTACTGACCCTCAGGATGAAGATCAAGGAAGCTATCCAAATAAGAGTAAGGTCTCTGTTGCATTTGTTGAATACGGTAAAAGAAATGGGCAGTCTTCTGCACAATATCTCGATAAAATCCGACAATCTATAAAAGGAATTCCGGGAGCTGAAATTTCGGTAGCCCAGGAACAAGGTGGACCACCTGTTGGGAAACCTGTCAATATTGAAATTAAAGGCGACAACTACGAAGATCTCGTAAACACAAGCAAGTCACTAAAACGTATGCTCGACTCGCTAAAAATTGATGGAGTTGAGGAGTTACGTAGTGATTTACAAGACCAAAAACCACAAATTGTTTTTGATATCGATAGAGAAAGAGCTAACCGGGAAGGTATTTCCACTTATAGCATAGGAAATGAAATTTTCCTGGGAGTATTGGGAACGGACATCTCTAAATACAGAGATCAAAATGACGATTACAACATCGTTATCAAATATAAAGATGAACAACGTTACAATGTAGATTTACTTCGCAATTTAAAAATCCTTTACAGAGATATGAGCATGGGTGGCGCAATCCGAAACGTTCCGCTCTCATCGTTTGCCGATGTAAAATATTCGGATACGTATGGATTGATCAAACGAAAAAACCAGAAACGAATTGTTACCGTTTCTTCCAATGTATTGTCGGGCTACAATGAAAATGCAGTAGTTCAAGATGTAAAAAAAGCTTTTTCCAATTTCAGGACTCCCGAAGGTGTAACCGTAGAAATGACAGGTTCACAAGAAGAGCAGGCGGAGACTTCTGCATTTCTTGGTTGGGCGATGGGCACAGCATTGTTGCTAATCATACTCATTCTCGTCATGCAGTTTAATTCTGTGAGCAAACCTCTGATCATTCTAATTGAAATTTTGTTCAGTATCATTGGTGTCTTTCTGGGATTTTCTATTTTCAAAATGGAGTTTTCAATTGTAATGAGCGGCGTAGGTATTATTGCTTTGGCGGGAATTGTAGTCAGGAATGGAATTCTATTAGTTGAGTTCACTGAATTACTCCGGGAAAAAGGCGTTCCGGTTTTCGATGCAATTGTTGAAGCGGGAAAAGTCCGAATGACTCCGGTGATCTTAACCGCCTCTGCAACAATCCTGGGGCTTATTCCGCTTGCAGTTGGACTTAACATCGATTTCTCAAAACTATTCAGCGAATTCAATCCGCACATCTATTTTGGAGGTGACAACACTGCATTTTGGGGGCCGCTTTCCTGGACCATGATCTTCGGACTTAGCTTTGCAACGTTTCTAACATTAATTATGGTTCCGGTTATGTATCTTATAAGTGAACGCTTAAAAAACAGAGTTAGAAAACTTCGCGGAAAACCTCAGGATGCAGGTGTAAAAGCAAAGAAAATTGAAGACCTGATTGAAGTTGAAATATAATATTAGCGGTTAAAGTATTAAAATAATATTCTATTTAATACTTTCTATTTTCAACTAGTAATGCCAGTATGAATTAATATTAATTAAGCGAACAGAAAGTGAATGTGGCATCAACTCCTTTAATCCGAATATCGGTTGTTTCATATCTAAACAGCAAACCATTTATTTATGGATTAAATAATTCGGATTTAAAACATTCAATAGAAATCCAAGAAGACATGCCATCCATATGTGCAGAGAAAGTAATAAGCGGACAGGTTCAAATCGGATTGATTCCTGTGGCTGTTCTTCCGGAAATAGTAAATCACAAAATAATCAGTGACTATTGTATCGGGGCTAATGGTATTGTAAATTCAGTATTACTTTTGAGCCATGTTCCTTTGAATGAAATCAAAACTATTTTGATGGACTATCAATCCAGAACTTCTGTTTTACTAACAAAAATACTTTCGAAATTTTATTGGAATATCCTACCAAACTGGGAGCAAACAGCAATAGATTATGAGAAAAATATTTTGGGAAATACAGCTGGAGTTGTAATAGGTGACAGAGCTCTTTTATTAAAAAATAAATTTAAATATTCCTATGATTTAGCAGCCGAATGGAAAAAATATTCCGGTCGTCCATTTGTGTTTGCCTGTTGGGTAAGTAATATTGAACTTGACAAAAAGTTTATCTCAGATTTTAATGGGGCGCTACAATTCGGATTGAACAACATACCTTTAATTTCTGTGAATGAAAAAACAAACGAATTTTCAGAAAATGAAATTTCTGATTATTTAAATAATTCTATCGATTATACATTCGACGAAGCCAAACAAGAGGCCATGACCTATTTTCTTGAACTTACCAAGAAAATTACTTAATTAAAAAGTCGATTACATTTTCATTCAGGACAAGCAAAAATAATTTCATCACTTTTTACTTTTTCAAATTCTGAATTAAACCTGGATTTAATTGAATTGCCCTCTCAATATATTTATTTCCCAACTCAATATTTCCTGATGTTTTATAAGCCAATCCAAGATTGTAATTTGCTTCGGGGTTATCTATATCTGTATTCAATACTTTTGTTAAATATTCTATCGAAAGATTATGTTCTCCTTTGATTCCGTAAACAATCCCCAACAATCTTGAGGTTTCAATGTCGTTTGGATTAAAATAATATGATTTAATTAAATTTTGGTAAGATTTTTCGACATCATGCTCAATCTCGCCTGCTTGACGACCAATTAACCTAAAGGCAATTGCAATATTATTTCTGGCGTCTTTAAAAGAAGAATCTAAAGCCAACGCCGTATTATAATAATTGATTGATAATTCCGGTTTATCCATATAAACTTCTGCATTTCCCAAATTCAAATAAGCATTTAACAGATGAGGGTGAATTGCAATTGCTTTTTCAAGATATTGAATTCCCTTTTTAATGTAGGTAATTTTCTCATTCTGATCGGTTGAGTTCCCTCCTATTTTTACATATTCGCTTCCAATGGAATTATTCAACTTAGCACTTTGTGTAGAAGTTTCAATGTCTGTTTCAAACAAAATAAGATTACTCTTCCAGGCAGGATTACGGGCAATTGTTTTAATACTGAATAGAAAAGCGATCAAAATAGTTAGATAAACAGGAAACTTACTATTTTTTTTCTTGTTAAATAGTTGGTTAATAAAAAAAGCAACAGCAAGACAAAAACCTAAAGATGATATATAAACAAATCGCTCACCCATATTTGTTCCAATAGGAAAAAAAAGATTGCTGATAATAACCAAAGGAATGAAATAAATCAGGCCGGCAAAACCCAAAATTTTACGTTTAAGAACTAGCCAGATTGTCCATCCAAATAAAAACAAATTACTAATAATAGAAATTATAACCCAAATATTTGTTAGTTGTAAAATTGGAATCTGCCTGGGATAATAATCATGTGTGAGAGGGTGAGGAAAAATTAATAACTTTAAATACATTCCTAAACAATAAAAAACGGAGGCAAACTTCTCTGAAAAAGAATACGGAATCACTTTTCCGTTTTCCCATTTAAGGAAAGGGTTATTCAATAATTCCCCACTAAGCTTCCCGGAGAAACCGGTTCCCTTCAAAACAAGAAAGCGAATTAGAAAGAAGATTAAAAAAACAACAACAAAAGGAATTACTTTAAAAATAGATTGCCGAAAATCCTTCTCTTTAAAAACATATAGGGTTGCAGGAAAAATAACTAGTAATGCAACTGCATTTTCTTTTGAAAGCAATGCTGCAAAATAAGAGAGAAGACCTAAAATGAGAAAACCTGCTTTTCGAGAATCTACCCATTTTAATCCAAACCAAAGACCCAGCAGACAGCCAAGCAGGGACATAATTTCATCACGACCTTTGATATTTGCTACAACTTCACTATGTATCGGATGAGTAGCGAAAAGCAATACGGTTATAAATGCAATTGAAAACCCATTTCTTAGAGTTAATTTTAAGACAAATAACTTTTTTAATATTCTGAATAAAAATATATTAGTAAAAGCGAACAATAAAACATTTATTAAATGACCAAAAAAAGGATTAGATCCGAATAGACTCTTTTCGACTGCAAACATAGCCAATGTGAAAGGACGATACCTACCTCCCGATACTAACTGTGCATTGCCTGCTTCTTTAAAATAACCATAAAAAGTATCAAACTTAAAGATACCGGGAATACCTTTTATTCCCTGATTAGTAAACATATTATCAGTAATAACAATTGCATCATCCATTGTATATTCATAAGAAACTGTTTGAATATAAATTAAAACTGATATTATTACTAAAAACAATTCAGCATGAAAACCCATGATGAAATTCCAAAATGAATCGGTTTGTAAAGGTTTTGAATTTGTGTACAAAGTGCTTTCTTGCTTCGACTGAACTGGTGATTTCGTATTCGATTTTTTCTTATTAGCCATAAACAAATATAAAAATATAATTCTTTATCATTTAATACATTGAAAATATGGAAACAAAAAAAGGGAATTCGAAAATTCCCTTTAACTAAAAATTATATGCTAATTTTATTTTCTTAACATGATTCTTTCTGTACGGCTATAACTTTCATTATAAACAGTAAGAGAATAAACTCCACTACTCAAACCGGAAAGATCCAACTCATGCACAGAACCGGATGGCTGAAGAACTTGTTTATCGATAATAATTTTACCAAGCGAATCTGAAATTTTAAAATTGGCTGTTTGTCCGATATCCTTTGTTTTCGTCATGTCAACTATAAAAACACCTGAAGAAGGATTCGGATAAATATTAAATGAGTAGTCAGCCGGTGTCTTATCGATATTGGTAACAGGAGGATTACAACGATCCGAAGTAAGCAAAGTAGGATAATAAGAGTTTATGGCCGTAAACATTCGCGAAGCCTGATTTTTAGTAAACAAATTAAGACAATTGTCGTCACTGTAATCCATGTAATTCATAAACATGATTCCGGGTGAAACAGCCGTACAGTTATCGAGAGCCGGATAAGTGAGGCAACCAAAAGTAGCATCTCCCTGATTAGGAGTATCATTTACATAATCGGAACCGGAACAAGTTCCGTTATCATCTCCCCAAATATGATAGAGACGGAAACAATGTGAAATCTCATGTGTGCAGGTACGACCCAGATTATAAGGGGAAGCAGCAGAACCGCCTTTCCCAAATGCATCGTAAGCAACAACTACTCCATAAGTAGTTGTATGTACACTGGAAGGTAATTCACCATAACCTAAAATTCCTCCGCTCAGATTACAAACCCAGATATTGAGATATTTATTTACATCCCATGCATCAAGTCCACCTGTTGCATAACTTTTTACATCATCATTCGCCTGAAAAGATTGCAAAGTAGTAAGACGACGATCAATACCATTAGTAAGTTGTCCTGCCGGATCTTGTTGAGCTAAACAAAATTGAAAGTTAGTAGATCCCGCAACGGAAGTAAATCCCGGAGGTGTATTGACAGAATCCGGATTTGTTCTGCCAAAGTCTTCGTTGAGTACATCTATTTGAGCTTGAATTTGAGCATCGCTGATATTTTGTGCATTTGTCCGATATACAACATGAACAACAACAGGAATCGTGTAAACAAGATTAGAGATTCTTGATACCGATTGATTGCTTAAATTTTGCTGTAATAAATTTTCATCAATGACGTCCTGAGCTGCACGTGAAGGATCATTTGAAAGTATATAATCCATATATTTTATAATACCACATTTATCAGGATGTGATTTGGGTTGTTCGGCAGATGCTAGAAAACTGACAAGAAATACAGATAGAAGTAGTTTTAATTTCATTCGCATTTAGTTTTTACAAGGGCTAAAATACGATTTATTACCCCTGAAATGAAACTAAAACGACAATTTTATAAAACGATGATAAATCATAATTTTAGTTTCAAAAAACTATAAAACTCATCTTTTCGAAGCTCTTTAACCCAACCTTTTTCAAATTTTTCCAGTCTAATGCCTTCAATTTCCATACGAATTAGCCGAAGAGTTGGAAAACCGACTGCGGCAGTCATTTTTCGAACTTGTCGGTTTTTACCTTCCTGAAGAACCAATTCTATCCAACTGGTAGGGATATTTTTCCGGAACCGTACCGGTGGATTTCTTTCCGGAACAGGGGGAGATTCCACAATTTTAATTTCCGCCGGACGGGTTTTATAAACACTGCCCTTATCATTAAGAGTAACACCTTTTTTCATGCTTTCAATTGCCGTATCTGTGATTTCACCCTCTAATTGAACAAGGTATTTCCTGTTATGTTTATTTTCGGGAAGAAGTAGTTTAGCGTTTACTCGCTTATCGTTTGTAAGCAGCAATAAACCTTCACTATCGGTATCTAACCTTCCGAGAGGATACACATCAGTAGGAAATTGAAACCCTAAATCGGCCAGTGTTTCGTGATCCCCTTCCTTACTAAACTGAGAAATCATTCCAAAAGGCTTGAAAATTGCAAAATATCGATACATGTGCTTTATATTATCAGCAATGATAAGAGATTAATTTTTTATCTCCGGCAACAAATGATTTTAAACAGACGTTTGTCTATTGTGAATTGATTAATTTTGTGAAATATCCTCGTTGTTTAATTATCCGGTAAGAAAAGTTTCGTTTTGCTTTAGGAAAAAAGGCAGGACAATAATCTAAAAAATGAATGTTTAAAACCTTAACTATTCGAAACGGTTTGTTAGTTTTTTTATTGCTTGCCTTTTTCGCATGCAAAAAAAACCAGAATACCACAGACGGAAATGGAATTAAAGGTAATTTAAGTTTAGAAGTTCATGTTAAACATCATAGCTACGACGTAGCAGCTATTACAGTTTATCTGAAGACGAATGAAACGGAATTCCCCGGTAGAGATTCTTCTATTTACAATTTAAGTGGGCAAACAGATGGTTATGGTAAAATCACCTTCAATAATTTATATCCCGGAAAATACTATGTTTATGCTTCGGGCTTTGATGCCATCTGGAACGGAAATGTTTATGGCTACTCTCCCCTATCTTTATATAGTCAATACACCAATGACAACCAAGCTTATTTAACCTTACTTGTCAATGAATAAATTTATTAAACATTATACTTTTTCACTTATTGTTGTTATTATTTCCTCTTGTAATTACGACAAGATGGAAGTTTCTCTACAAACCGGTTTTCCGGAAAATATTGAAAAAATCATTTCCTCCAAATGTGCTACTTCAGGATGTCATAATTCTGCCAGCCGTTTCTCATCAGCAGGGCTAGATTTCAGTACCTGGGATCTCATGTTTGAAGGAGGAAGAAACGGAACGAGTGTAATTCCATTTAGCACGGAATACAGCTTTATGTTGTACACCGTAAACACAGATACCATCAGAGGCCCTGTGCTTTTACCTACTATGCCTCTTCAACTTCCGCAGTTATCCAATGAAGAATATCAGTCACTTTATGACTGGATTTCAAACGGTGCTCCGGATAAAAATGGTTTCATAAAATTTTCTGATGATCCGAACAGAAAAAAAGTTTACATCTGTATGCAAGGATGCGACAAGGTTGGAATTCTGGATGCTAAAACAAAAACAATTATGCGATACGTAAGTGTTGGCGAGAATCCGAATCTGATAGAGGCGCCTCATTTGGTAAGAGTATCGCCGGATGGCAATTATTGGTATGTTGTTTTTTATTCGGGAAATATCATTCAAAAATTCAGAACTTCTGATGATGCATTAGTTGCATCGCTGGATATCGGATCCGGAAACTGGAATACGATTATTTTTAATCCTTCCGGAAGCAAAGGGTTTGTAAACAGTACGGCTACGAATACCGTAAAAGTTATTGATCTGAATTCAATGATACTTGAAACAACTCTTTCTTTCGAGTTTCCTCACGGTGGATTTGTCACTCCTGATGGTAACTTCCTTTATCTTACGGCTCAAAATGGAAATTTTATAAATAAGATTGATTTAAATTCAGCTCCTTTCTACGACAACACCTTTACCATTATTCTCGTACCCGGACAGCAAAAAACCACTAACTCATCCATTGATCCGCATGAAGCAGCTTTATCTCCCGATGGGACGAAGTATTTTGTGAGTTGCCAGACTTCCAATGAGATTAGAATTTTTCAAACATCAAACGATAGTTTGTTAGGTGTTATACCCGTTGGCGAAAAGCCACAAGAGTTTGCAGTATCCGAATCGCTTCCCTATTTATTTGTAACCTGCACAGAAGACCCTGTTGCTGCAAACAAAAAAGGTTCAGTCTACGTAATCAATTACAATACACTGAATGTAGTCAGCAACATTTATAGTGGTTATCAACCTCATGGAATTGCCGTAGATGATGAAGAGCAACTCGCTTACGTTGCCAATCTAAATTACGATCCCAATGGTCCTGCTCCACATCATGCATCCGGCTGTGGCGGACGTAATGGAACTTTGACCATAATTGACATGAATACACTTCAGCTCTACAATAAAACATTATCAGACGGAAACAGTTTTCAGTATAAAAACGAGTTGCTTTCTTTTCCTTATTTTGTTTCGATAAGAAAATAGTGAAAAATCAATTCTTAATCACTTTGTGGGTGATAAAAATAGTATAAGAAAAGATTACCGTAGTTTTAAAACCTTTTTCCGATAGTCTATGATGGCTTTATGCTTCATAAGTATGTCATTCCCCAATACTCCATCAATAGCGGAATGCCCCAGACTTCCGTAAGTTGTGTTAACATGTTGTAAATCGAGTAAAACGGCGGTAAAGTTTTCAATTTTAAGATCGCCTAACCTAAAAGACTTTAAGGTAACGGTACTTGTCGGCATGCTATTAGTGCCCAGACCGGTAGAAAGTTTTTCGTTCTTTACAAAGTTTTCGTTGGAAACAAATTGCTGAATTCGTTCCTGATCAAATACTGTTCGACTTGCACCGGTATCGATTAACAAACGAACATTTTTTCCGTTTATCTTTCCTTTACAAATCAGATGAGAACCATCTTCTTCAATACTTAAAATGTCAATATCAATATAAGTAGTGTATCCCAGCATCGTGTGAAAAAAAAATCCCGCCTTTCAGGCGGGATTAAATTAAATTTATTTAACAGCCGTTTGCCCCATATTGTCCAGGACATTCATGACCTCTTTAACCGATTTGGCAGAAGAATCTAAAAGCGCCATTTCTTCATTATTCAATTTGAGTTCGATGATTTTTTCTATACCGTTTTTTCCTAATTTTACCGGTACGCCGAGGTATATGTCTTTCATACCATATTCGCCATTCAGCAAAGCACAACAAGGGAATATACGATTTGAATTTTTAACAACAGCTTCAACCATTTGGGCAGCTGCAGCTCCGGGAGCATACCAGGCAGAGGTTCCCATTAAATTGACAAGTTCACCTCCACCTTTTTTAGTTCTGTCGACAATTGAATCGAGTTTTTCTTTGGAAATCAATTCTGTTACCGGAATTCCTGCAACCGTAGTATATCTTGGAAGCGGAACCATGGTATCACCATGACCACCGAGCAATACTGCTTGAATGTCTTTTGGAGAAGTTTCCAAAGCTTCGGCTAAAAATGCGCGGTAACGTGCTGTATCAAGAATACCTGCCATACCGAATACTTTTTTGGAGTCAAATTTGGAAGTAAGGTATGCGCAATATGTCATTACATCGAGTGGATTTGAAACCACTATGATGATGCAATTAGGAGAATACTTTACAATGTTTTCTGTAACCGAACGAACGATACCGGCATTAGTAGCAATCAAATCGTCGCGACTCATCCCCGGTTTTCTGGGTAAACCTGAAGTGATAACAACAACTTCTGATCCGGCTGTTTTTGCATAATCGTTTGTTGAGCCAATCATGCGAGTATCATACAAATTGATAGGAGCTGTTTGCCAGATATCAAGAGACTTACCCTCTGAGATACCTTCTTTGATATCTAAAAGGATTACTTCATGAACAAATTCTTTTCGTGCAATAACATCTGCACAAGTGGCGCCAACGTTACCGGCACCTACAACAGTAACTTTCATAGTTTGGATAGATTTAAGGACAGCGCTAAAGTAAATACTCGAAAACGATTTTGGAAATAATATCTTTCCTTATCTAAAAATAAATCAATTTCCTAGTTCTGAGATGAATTTAATTCGCATTAAACGGATGTCGTCCATGGAATATTCATTTTCTCCCAGTTCCTTTAGTGCGTCATCTACAGAATCTGTTTCGGCGGTTTTAAAGTAATCGAATACCTCTGTTTGCCTTTCCTCATCGATGATTTCATTGATATAATAGCTGATATCAATACGAGTTCCGGATCCTACGATGCTTTCGATTTCGGTCAAGAGGTCGGCCATTTTTATACTTCTCGCCTTACACATATCGTTGAGAGAAATCTTCCTATCAATATTCTGAATAATAAAAACCTTCAGAACACTCTTATTTACAATGGATTTGACAATGAGATCCATTGGACGTTCAATGTCGTTCTCCTCTACATATTTAGATATTAATTCAAGAAATGGTTTACCAAACTTGGCAGCTTTGCCGGATCCAACACCCGTGATGTTTTTCAATTCGTCGACAGTAATAGGATATTGAATAGCCATTTCCTCCAGTGAAGGATCTTGAAATACAACAAAAGGCGGCACATTTTTTTGCTTGGCAATTCGTTTTCTTAGATCTTTCAGAGCGGCATATAATTCAGGATCAGCGGCTGCGGTTCCACCACCTCCAAATTCATCATCGTCGTCTGACTCCGTATTGCCATAATCCTTATCCTCAACAACCATTATTTTAGTTGGTTTTTTGAGAAAGGCTTTTCCTGCATCTGTTACTTTTAATGTACCATAGGTTTCAATATCTTTTGATAGAAAGCCCGCAAGTAAAGCCTGACGAATTATAGCTGTCCAGAATTTTGCATTATGTTCATCGCCTTCTCCGAATATTTCGAGTTGGTCGTGTCGGTGTAATTTAATTGCATTTTCAACTCTACCCGTGATCACATTGACGATATGATCCATGGCAAATTTTTCTTTAACGGCTAAAACCGCTTCCAAAACGGAGCACATTTCTTCTTTACCGTCAAAACTCTTTTTAGGGTGGTTACAGTTATCGCATTGGCCGCAATTTTCTTCGAGGTATGTTTCACCGAAATAGTTCAACAATACTTTCCTTCTACAGACGGAGGTTTCTGCATAACCGACAGTTTCATTGAGCAGTTGTTTACCGACTTCCTGTTCGGCTACCGGCTTGCCCTTCATAAACTTTTCGAGCTTTTCGATGTCCTTATAACTATAGAAGGTGACACACTTGCCTTCCCTACCATCACGACCGGAACGACCTGTTTCCTGGTAATAACCTTCGAGACTTTTTGGAATATCGTGGTGAATGACAAAGCGAACGTCGGGTTTATCTATACCCATACCAAAAGCGATTGTGGCAACGATGACGTCAATTTCTTCCATTAAGAATTTATCCTGTGTATCAGCTCTGACAGCGGCCTCCAGACCGGCATGGTAAGGAAGTGCCTTTACGCCGTTTACGGCAAGTATAGAAGCTATTTCCTCAACCTTTTTACGACTTAGGCAATATATAATACCCGATTTGCCCGTGTTAGCCCGTATAAAACGAATGATTTCTTTAGCAACATCGATTTTAGGTCTAATTTCATAGTAGAGATTGGCCCTGTTAAAAGATGCCTTATATAAGTCTGCATCCATCATTCCAAGATTCTTCTGGATATCCAGTTGTACTTTGGGAGTAGCTGTTGCTGTTAATGCGATTACGGGAACTTTTCCGATAGCTTCAATGATTGTACGAAGACGTCTGTATTCCGGACGAAAATCATGTCCCCATTCAGATATACAATGAGCTTCATCGATAGCGAAAAAAGAAATGTTGACAGTCTTTAGAAATTCAACGTTTTCATCCTTCGTAAGGGATTCAGGAGCGACATAGAGTAGCTTCGTCTTACCGGACCTGAGATCGCCTTTTACTACAGCGATTTCGGACTTATTAAGTGAAGAATTGAGAAAATGAGCTACGCCTTCTTCATTGCTGAAGCCCCGCATGGCATCGACCTGGTTCTTCATCAAGGCAATGAGGGGAGAAACGATTACAGCTGTCCCCTCCATAATAAGAGCCGGGAGTTGATAGCACATAGACTTTCCTCCACCGGTAGGCATTATTACAAATGTGTCCTTACCTTGTAGGACTGATTTTACTATTGCTTCCTGCTCTCCCTTGAATTTGTCGAAGCCAAAGAATTTCTGCAAATGCGACTTCAAAGGTTTTTCTGCCACTAACATTGATTGAATTGAATTTATATGAGTAATTTACTAATTAATAACTTTGTTTCCAAGAAAAGTTTATGCAATAAAAATAAATAATTTTGCCGAATAACCATAAGAAAAACGAATAAGTTGATAAAAATATTTTAGCCATTGAAAAATTCATCTCACATAAAGAAACTCGCTATCAAAACCCTTGAAGTTGAGGCAGAGGCAGTTAACCATTTGAAACGATTTATCGATGATGCATTTGTCGATACTATTCATTTCATTTCCAGATTAAAAGGTAGAGTAATCGTTACGGGAATCGGTAAAAGCGCAATAATTGGTCAGAAGATAGTTGCAACACTGAATTCTACAGGAACACCATCTATTTTTATGCATGCATCCGATGCCATTCATGGGGATTTGGGTACAATACAAAAAGATGATGCTGTCATCTGCATTTCCAAAAGCGGAGACACCCCTGAAATAAAAGTACTTATACCACTCTTGAAAAGTTTTGGAAACAAACTGATTGCTATTGTTGGCAACGACTCCTCATACCTTGCCAAACACAGTGATTTTGTACTCAACACCTGGATTGAAAAAGAAGCTTGTCCGAATAACCTCGCTCCTACTACCAGTACTACAGCGCAATTGGCTATGGGAGATGCATTGGCTGTTTGCCTTCTCGATTTAAAAGAATTTTCCAGTAAGGATTTTGCTAAATATCATCCCGGCGGAGCACTGGGAAAAAAACTCTACCTGAAAGTAAAAGATCTATATCCCAACAATGCTGTACCAAAAGTCGCCGTAAACGAAGACATAAAAAAAGTAATTGTAGAAATTTCCTCTAATCGATTAGGTGTCGCTGCGGTAATCGATAAAGGAACTCTTGTTGGAGTAATTACGGATGGAGATGTTCGACGCATGTTGCTTAATAAGAAATCGATCGATGGACTAGTTGCCAGGGATATCATGAATAAGAAACCAAAGACTGCCGCTAAAGAAATGATGGCAGTGGATGCTTTAGACATGATGAAAAAACATAACATCATGCAACTATTAATTACCGATAAAAAAAAATATATCGGTGTTGTTCATTTACACGATTTGCTACGAGAAGGTATAATGTAGAACTTCATTTTGAACGATATAAATTATTCACCGGAAAATTAAATACTGTATTCATTATATAAAGAGAATAATTAGCATTTCAATTGAAATGCCACCCCTATAATAAGCCTTCTCGCCCATCTTTTTTATTGTTTCGTCAAATAACAGTGTTTTGATTTGGAGATAAATTTTACTTTTCTGTCACCAAACCAAAAACTGCAAATGATTCTACTATTACTTTTTATATTTTTTGTTTGCACTCAATTTTCTTCTACTCAGGTCTACTTTGTCCTTCCGGATTTATTAGAAAGAGTTACTATTTACAAACAGCCAATTACAAACCAATCAGCAATTGAAATTTCATTGCTGTTCAATAAAAATATTAGTAGCACCGGATTTGCAAAATTTCAACAGCCGGCATTACTGCAAGACAAAAACACTTTTGCCCTGAAATCCCCTCTTCTTAAATTTGCAACTGTCGTATGACAGGTGAGATCCGCGGTAAAATTGATGGTTTCAAACTTACATCGATTTTACTGCGGAGGTCACGAAAAGTGAAGGAACATTTATAGCTGAAACTTTTCTTTTAAAGAAACCAATCCACACCGTTTTTCCTGTTTTTATTATCTAATTCATTTTTTTGGATGCAAGACTGATTGTATTTCTATCTTTGCCGCAAATGGGAATGTTTTCTAAAAATAATTCAGGTGAAATGTCATTTCTCGACCACCTCGAAGCACTGAGATGGCATCTGTTTCGTTCGGCGATAGCAGTTATTTCACTGGCTCTCATCTTATTCTTTTTCAAAGAGTTTTTATTCGATGGTATCTTACTGGCACCCAAGCATCCTGATTTTCTTACTTATCGGGCTCTATGCTCACTTGGACTCAAAATCGGAATGGGAGAAGAATTGTGTGTAAATGTTATTCCTTTTACGTTAATCAGTACCGATCTATCCGCTCAGTTTACTACTCACATGTGGGTGGCTTTTATCGGTGGTGTTGTTGTCGCTTTTCCTTATATCGTTTGGGAATTGTGGCGATTTGTCAAACCAGCTCTTTCGGTTAAGGAAAGAACATTTGCAAGAGGCATCGTTTTTTACACGTCGTTTTTATTTCTTACCGGAATTCTTTTCGGATATTATATCATCACACCAATGACCGTGAACTTTCTCGGAAGTTATCAGGTAAGTGAAGAAGTAAAAAATACCATTGCACTCGATAGTTTTATATCAACGGTAACAACGATGACTTTACTCACCGGAATTGTTTTTGAATTACCAATAGTTGTTTATTTCTTGTCGAAGATTGGGATTCTTACACCTACATTTATGCGGACATATCGAAGGCATGCTGTTGTTGTTATTCTGATTCTGGCGGCAGTAATCACACCTACATCAGATGTTACTACTTTGTTGTTGGTAGCAATTCCGCTCTACGTACTATATGAATTAAGTATCTTAGTAAGTGCTTATGTATTGAAAAGTAAAAAAGAAAATACCGTATAATTTTTAAAAAAAAATATTTTCGAAATAATTTGCTTCGATCCAAAGCAATAAAAACAATAAACCCTGGCTATACCACAACTTTTAATAAATTAAAAATGATTCTTCGCTCTGAAAATCTGATAAAACGATACAAACAAAGAACTGTAGTTGACAATGTTTCCATTACTGTTTCTCAAGGAGAGATTGTTGGACTTCTTGGTCCGAATGGAGCAGGAAAGACAACATCCTTTTATATGATTGTCGGATTAATCAAACCAAACGAAGGAGAAATCTATCTGGATTCAGAAAAAATTACGGATCTCCCGATGTATAAGCGAGCGCAGAGAGGCATCGGATACCTGGCTCAGGAAGCAAGTGTTTTCAGGAAGCTAAGTGTGGAAGATAATATTAAAGCCGTTCTTGAAATGACAAAATTAAGTCGAAAAGAACAAGAAATGAAAGTAGAATCATTACTGGAAGAATTCGGACTGAATCGTATTCGAAAAAGCAGAGGTGATTTATTATCCGGAGGCGAAAGAAGAAGGACTGAAATCGCCCGGGCTCTCGCCGTTGACCCTAAATTTATTTTACTGGATGAACCTTTTGCAGGTGTAGATCCAATTGCCGTGGAAGATATTCAGGCAATCGTCTCCCATTTAAAAGATCGGAATATTGGTGTTTTAATTACCGATCACAATGTACATGAAACTTTGACGATTGTTGATCGCGCCTATTTACTTTTTGAAGGACGTATTTTGAAAGCAGGTACTGCAGAAGAACTTGCGGCCGATGAACAGGTGAGAAAGGTTTATCTGGGACAGAATTTTGAATTAAGAAGATAAAGGGTTTCGATCTATTAGCAGCACTTATTATATTTGCCACTTGAAAGAAAAAACCGAACTTTTCTCCTCCATCTAGTCCCATTAAAGTCGAATTAGTTTTCTAAAACCTATTTCCAATATAAGTTAGTTATTTTTCTCCAGCAACTGAAACTGAAAACTCTCCATGATAGGATTAGAAAGAAGTTTCTTGCAAGCTTCATCCACTTTTGATTTAGCCGCATCTAATGATGGAGCATCGATTTCAAGAGTAATGTGTTTTCCAATGCGAACGTTTTGTATTTCGGGAAGTCCCATGTTGGTTAGTCCGTGAGATACTGCTTTGCCTTGCGGATCGAGCAAAGCTTTCAAAGGCATAACATCAATTTCGGCGATAAATTTCATAGTTCAGGTAGTTGCTTTTGTAAAATGCTGTATTAAGGACAAAAGTAAATATAAGATTACTAACATCGGTATTGCAGCAAATAAAAATATGGGCATTAGAATTAGTGCAAGTACCACAAGAATATACTGATACCTGTTTTCATTAAATGCAAGTGTCTTAAACTTCAGTGAAAATAAAGGCAATTCTGATATCAATAAAAAAGAAGATATCATGGAAAAAATCAATATGAAATATGGGTTGAGAAAAACAGAATCCCAACTGCCCGGAAACTGTTTCAATATCAACGGGAAAGAAACAATCAATAGGGTATTTGCCGGTGTCGGCAATCCGATAAAACTGGTAGTTTGTCTGGTATCCAAATTAAATTTCGCCAGACGTAATGCTGAAAATACGGTGATGATAAAAGGAAAGAACTGAATCAATTGAATTAACACCTCCGAATTAAAATAGGAATCCATCGATGAGTGTTGCAGCATTTTAAACATAACAGCACCGGGAACAAAACCAAAACTAACAGCATCAGCTAAAGAGTCTAACTCCTTTCCGAAAGCAGAATTGCCGGAACCTTTCCTCGCTGCCATACCATCCAGCATATCAAAAAAGGTGGCTGCAAAAACGAGGTAGGCAGCATAATCGAGGTGATTTCGAAAAATCATCACTACCGCTATACATCCGCAAAACAAATTTAAACAGGTAAACGTATTGGGAAGGTTAAATTTCATAAAAACCAAATGTAAGATTTGTGCCAAAAATAACTTTTCAAAATCTAATTCTTGCCTTGAATGAACATTGTTTTACTCATCAAACTGTAATAACTATTTGTCAGGACGTTAAAAATGTGTTGAAAATCGAGCTTCAAAAACAACTTTAGCTATTCTGACAGTTTTCTGAACAAAATAAAAGTATGGCTGACGTGAAAAAAGGTGTTTAGAAACAGTTTAATTCCATTTCAAAACAGGCAGACTTGACCCATTTTTCAACATCCAATTGGTTGAATGTTAGGTATAATAACCTGTTGAAAACCGTGTAGAAATTTACCCAATAAAGTTATTGTATTATCTTGAAAATGCTAACTTTACATTAATCATCTAATCTCCAATAGCAACAATATACAATTGAATATTTCGTTCCTTCAGGTATTCAATAAATCTCACTATGATTACTAAAAAAATCCTCTCTTTTACTCTACTGTCTTTTCTTTCATACGAAGGCTTTTCACAAGCACCTAAATACAGCAATGAATTCCTTTCAATCGGCGTTGGGGGCAGGCCAATGGGCATGTCCGGGGCAGTAGTAGGAAGCGTAAATGATGCAACTTCGGCAGTCTGGAATCCGGCCGGTTTAACACATATTCAAGGAGATCTGCAAATTGCTGTTATGCATGCCGAATTATTCGCCGGTATATCCAAATTTGACTATGCAACCGTTGCCACTCACATTGACTCATCCCGAACCATTGGTTTTTCTATCATTCGTTTCGGAACGGATGAAATACCGAATACTCTCGAATTAATCGATGCTTCAGGAGCAATCGACTATTCTAAAGTAACAACCTTTTCCATCGCAGATTATGCATTCATGTTTTCATATGCCATGGATACACGCATAGAAGGATTGGTACTTGGTGGAAACGCAAAAATTATTCATCGTAAAGCCGGAGAGTTCGGTAAAGCATGGGGCTTTGGATTCGATTTAGGTGCGCAGTATAAAATGGACAACTGGAGATTCGGTTTAATGGCCAAGGATGTAACTTCTACTTTCAATGCATGGAGTTACAATACCGATTTACTTGAAGATGCATTTACTCAAACCGGAAATGAAATTCCTAAGAATTCTACGGAAATTACTTTGCCAAAACTTATTCTCGGTGCAGGTTATCAATGGACGATAAATTCCAAAATAAGTTTACTGACAGAGATAGATGCAGACATGACTTTTGATGGAAGACGAAATGTATTGATCAGTTCTGATCCTGTCAGCGTTGATCCACATTTTGGATTAGAACTGGGCTATAACAATTTTATTTTTCTGCGCGGAGGAATGCAGAATATTCAGAATGTGAAAAATTTCGATGGAACGGTTTCCAAGATAACACAACCCAACCTAGGACTCGGAATCAAAATAGGAAAAATATCTATTGATTATGCTCTGACTAATATCGGTCAGGAGACTCTCTATTCTAATGTATTTTCTTTAAAGTTTGATATAAACAAACACAGATAATCTACATCTGCATTCATGATGAAAAAAATTTTACTTCTAGTATTTCCATTATTTTTCTCTGCTTTTGCCTTTAGTCAGCCGAGTGAAAATTCATGGATCAATTACAACCAGGATTATTACAAAATTAAAATTGCACAAGACGGGATTTATCGAATTAGCGCTCAAGCCCTGAATTTTGCTGGCTTCCCTACAACAGGTATTGATCCAAGAAAAATCCGGATGTATCATAATGGAATTGAGCAATTCCTCTACATTCAGGGAGAAAATGATGGCGCTTTTGACGCAAGCGACTACATCGAATTCTTTGGAAGAAAGAATGACGGATCATTTGATAAAAGTTTATATGCTGATTCCAGTTGGCATCCATCGCCAAGCTACAGTTTGTTCAACGATACTTCGGCATATTTCCTAACCTACTCCCCTCTCACAAATGGAAGCAGAGTAACGGTTATGAATAATAACAACTTCAATTCCTTTTCACCGGCTCCTTATTTTATTCGCGAATCCTATCTCACAGGAAAAGATGTACCGAATGCAGGATTATTGTTCGGATATAACCGTGGTTGGAATAGTGAGTCAATCGACTATACAGAAAGCGAAGGTTGGGGAGCAGTATTCGGCAATTATTCCGGCGGAAATTATCCGATAAACATTTCTGTTCCTACAGAAAAACTATATTCCGGTGGCACTGCTCCTGATGCCGAAATGGAGATGTGCATCGGTGGAGTAAATAACAATCCTCACAACCTCGTTGTCACATTTCCCGGAGTTAATTTTACGGATACCTATTATTACCAAACCTTACACAAGTACAACTTCACTGTTCCATTGTCTGCGATTACAAGTGCATCATCCACTTGCAATTTAAACGTCAGTTCTCCGACCTATCCGCCGGAATACAGTATGTTCTATTGGCTATCGCTAAAGTATCCGCACTCATATGATCTGAACGGCGACAATAAATTTCAAATGCTTGTCCCGGACGATCCACAGGGCTATAGCCGAATGGATATTACCAATTTTAATGATGGCGGTTCGGTTCCGGTAATCTACGATCTGACTAACCACCGTAAATTTCTTGTGGTACAGAATGGAAATACATTTCAATCACTTGTCGATAATGACAATAGTGGTAATACAAAAGAAGTGTACATAAGCTCGGTATCTTCTATTCAATCCGCTTCACTTACTAAAATAAATTATCAATCTGCCAATCCTGGAAGATTCAATGATTTCGGTGCATTGGGACTTGACTCCGCTTTCATAATCATTACGCATCAATCACTGATGAGTGCTGCGCAAGATTATTACAATTATAGAAATACGCATGCACCCAATATCAACCGTTGTCTTCTTGTAAACATCGATGAACTATATGACCAGTTTGCATACGGTATAGAAAAACACCCATTAAGTGTAAAAAACTTTTCTCGTTATGTTTTAAATACCTGGCCAACTGAAGCACAGCACATTTTCCTAATCGGTAAATCAATTAGTCCTGCAGATTATAGAAATAATCCAGGCCTTTATGAAAAATGCATGGTTGCATCTTATGGGGTGCCGACTTCTGATATATTAATGACTGCAGGAATTAATGGTTCGCTTTGGGAACCGAAAATTCCAATTGGTCGAATAAGTGCACAGGTGCCCCTTGAGGTTACTGATTATTTACATAAGGTTGAAGAATATGAAACCGTTCAAGCGGGTCCACCTCAACCGTGGCAAAAAGAAATCTTACATTTTGGTGGAGGAAACGATACCGTTCAACAAAATTTGCTTGCCGGTTATTTAGGACAATATGAATCCATTTTAGAAGATAGTTTATTTGGTGGTCATGTAACCACCTATTTGAAATTCAGCACGAGTCCTATTCAGATTAATCTTGCCGATACGTTGCAAGCGCAACTGGATTCAGGGGTTGCAATTATGACATTTTTTGGTCATGCCAGCGGATCGACATTTGATATTAGTACAGATGAACCTTCTGCCTATCAAAATCATGGAAGATATCCTATGGTTTTTGCAAACTCTTGTTTTTCGGGCGACTTTCATTCAACACAAAAAAGTGTGAGTGAAAAATTTGTACTCGAGCCTGAAAAAGCGGCTATCGGATTTCTTGCCAGCGTAGGATTGGGAAACCCTCCTTTCCTTTTGTCTTATACGAAAACATTGTTTCAACACGCTTCCTATAGTGATTATGGAGCAACGATAGGACAATTAATGAAAAAGACAATTCAAGATATACAAGTTTTAGGGGGAACCGGTGAAAAACAAGTTGCATCAGAAATGTCATTACAAGGTGATCCGGCAATTCGGTTAAACAGTTTTGATAAACCGGATTATTCCATTGATGAGTCGAAAGTCTACTTTACTCCTTCTTATATCACAACTGATCTCGATACTTTCAATGTCAAAATCATTACGAGAAATTATGGTAAAGCCGTACAAGATTCTTTTGTTGTTAGAATTACTCATACATATCCAAATGGAATTGATTCTGTCTATACCTTTAAACGAGGAAGATGTTATTATTCGGATGAGTTGACAGCAAAATTATTTACCGGAGGGTTTTCGGGTGCAGGTTTTAATAAACTTAAGGTTGAAATAGATCTACCGGATTCAGTAAACGAATATGAAAACTACCTGAATAATTCCACTACTTCCGATTTCTTTATTTATTCAAAAGACATCATTCCTGTTTATCCCCCTGACTATTCTATTCATCCTTACAATACAGTTACGTTGAAAGCCAGCACGGCCAATCCACTTGCCGGATTAGTCAATTACAGATTTGAAATCGACACACTCGATTTAAATCTGAAAGACATTACTCCGGGAATGACCACAAGTCCATTATTTCGCACATTCAATTTAGTTGATAGCGGTGGAGTATTGAGCTGGAATCCTCCTAACTATTTTTTACAGGATAGCGTTGTTTATTTCTGGAGAGTTGCCAACGATTCAATTCAGTATGATACAGCGAGTTTTCACTGGCAACAGAGTTCATTCATATATATTCCCGGTAAAACAGGATGGGCACAAACACATTTCCATCAATTTAAGAGTGACGGATATGAGAATATCCGATATGATACACTTGGAAGAAAGTTTGACTTTGTAAACAATGTTAAAGCACTTAAGATTACAACGAAAGGTTATCCGGACGGCACCCAAACTCAATACAATGAAATCGGTTACACATTAAACAACTCGCCGGTAGAATACAATGGTTGCACGACGAATTCAGCCATCATGGTTGCTATTCTGGATTCAATCAGCCTGGAACCGTGGACGACCTGTGGAAATAATTTTGGTCAGTTCAATCAGTTTACCCTCACATCAGGCAACTGTGGAGATCCGATTGTTTTAGGATCAGGGAATTGCAGAAATCGACCGGAAAATTATTTTATTTTTCATATGAGCAATCCTTCTCATATGGATAGCTTGAATTCGCTTCTCAATCGGATTCCGAATAAAGATTACGTGATTTTATACTCTTGGTATACCTACCCATACTCAACGGCAAACCCTTCATTCCACAGTGCGCTTTCTAGTTTAGGAATCAATACGGCGAACATGAATGACAATCATTCATTTATTTATTTCATCCAAAAAGGTGATACATCGACTTTGCAGGAATTATATGGAACGATTGATACGATTTCATATAGTTTAAATGCGACCTTGACAAGTGTTTGGAACAGAGGTAATATAAATACAGTAACTATAGGACCATCGACACGTTGGGAATCTTTACATTGGAATCAACACCCGAAAGAGGCGTTACCGATGGATGATGTTGTATACCTGAATATTATCGGATTAAATTCGAATACAAATGTTTGGGATACAATTGCAAGAGGCGTTCAGTATAATACAGGAAAAGACACCACTTTAAATTGGATTTCAGCAATTGATTATCCTTACATCAGACTCCAAAGTTACTTACAGGATTATACATTGAATACCCCTCCACAAATGGATTACTGGAGAATATACTACGATGAAGCTCCAGAGTGCGCATTGAATCCAAACAGAACATTTAGTTTTTATAATAATCCGATACAGGAAGGTGATACGGTTCGACTTTCAATTGCAATAGATAACATTGGTAATATTCCAATGGATAGTCTGGGCGTTTCTTTTTTCTTATATGACAATAATAGAAGAAGATATGAAATAAAGAATTATAAGTTAGATTCTCTTCGCTCGAGTCAATCCCTGATTGCCAGCATTTCTATTGATACCACCTTTAACTTGGCAGGTGATAACAGTTTGTGGGTTGAGGCAAATCCTTTTATTGCTCCCTATCATCAGGTAGAAAAATATCATTTCAATAATCTTGCAGAAATTAAATTCAAAATGGATCGAGATAAAATTAATCCGATCCTCGATGTTACTTTTGACGGAACACATATTTTAAATGGAGACATTGTTTCAGGTAAACCGCAAATAATTATCCGTCTGCACGACGAAAATAGATTTCTAGCCCTCAACGATAGCGGTAATTTCAAGGTGTTGCTTACCACTCCCGGTTCAAATACACCTATAAATATTAACTGGAATACGATTTCTTTCGGACAACTCATGCGCTTTACTCCTGCAGTCTTACCGCACAACAGTTGTCAGATTAGCTGGAACCCTACCTTATCTGAAGACGGAAAGTATTGGCTGGAAGTTGAAGCGACAGATAGGAGCAACAATGAATCTGGAAAATACAACTACAAAATTTCATTCGAGGTAATTAATAAATCGACCATAACAGAGGTATTGAATTATCCGAACCCTTTCTCTACTTCTACCCGTTTTGTTTTTACACTAACAGGAAATGAAGTTCCTACCGGAATGAAAATACAGGTGATGACGGTTACCGGTAAAATAATTCGGGAAATCATGCAAAACGAACTTGGAAACATACACATTGGCAGAAATATTACCGATTATGCCTGGGATGGTAAAGACGAATTTGGTGATCAATTAGCGAACGGACTTTACCTCTATCGTGTTGTTACCGATTTACATGGCGAAGCTATCGAAAGAAGAGCAACTGATATCGATAAATTCTTTAAGAAGGGCTGGGGGAAAATGTATTTAATGCGCTAGTGATTTTCCATTATTTTTTTTACCCCTTATGAAATTCTAACTTTAGCTTTCCGGGGAATTTTCCTGATTATTGATTATTTTTAGTGACTGATAGAATCAAAATTAAATTCATACAATTGAAAACCTACGATGAAACAAGTGCAGAAGCCAAACTGAAATCACTAACAGGATGGAAATTTGAAAAAGATGGAATTGAAAAAAAATTCATCTTTAAAGATTTTAAAGAAGCAATTAGTTTTATGGTAAGCGTCGGGTTTGTATGTGAAATAAAAAACCATCATCCGGAATGGAGCAATGTATATAATAAATTGCACATTCGTTTTTCCACTCACGATGCGAAAGGGCTTACCGATAAAGATTTTGAAATGGCAGGAGAGGTAGAAAAAATATTAAACCGAAAGTAAAATTCGGTTTACTTGTATTTTTCAGATAAAGGCGCTTTTAGTCTTCCTATCAAAAATTTAACAAATATTTTAAGTCTTTTTTACCCGAAAATCCTTCCATTTAATGGATTGGTGTAAGTTTTTGAACGTTTTTATAAAAACCAACAATTGAAAAATCTGTATAGTATAGACTGTGCCGATTCCATTCATGAAAACTAATTTTCATTCTTTACGAATTTTACAACTTAAGACTTTCTTATGTTGTGCTTTCCTCCTATTCGGAAATCATTGCCTGGAGGCACAGACAAATCCTCAGCCACAAACGATACCCTATACACAGGATTTCGGAAACAACTGGTTTCAATTATCCGGATTGCCGGCAGGTTTTGCAGTATGGCGTGCAAGTGCTGCACCCAGAACATCGAATACATCGGCGGCAAATAGTTTACCGAACAACAATGAAACGGCATTCGATTCGGCTACAACCGTAAAATCAGCAGGTAAATCATATGGTTATTCTGCTGTTTCTGTAAACGGGACATCCGTTAACAACGGTCAGTTGTATATTCAAACAAGTAGTACAGCCAGTGGAACCGATCAACTTGTGCTGGCGATAAATACCATTGGCTTTACAAACATTACGGTTTCATTTGATGTAGAGATGATCAATCCGCAACCAAAACTGACGGGATTTGTTTTTCAATATAGAACGGATACAGTAAGTAATTTTACAACGATTGATTCCAGTTACTGGCATAATTCCTCCAACCGCCTACAAAACCAAATAGACAATTATATCAATCTTGTTCTTCCGCTGGCTGCCTGCAACCGGGGAAATGTACAATTACGGTGGGCAACATCCCGAAATCCATCTCCTCTGGGCTCAGCATCTTGTGGGATTGCATTCGATAACATTATCGTAAATGGAACAATGGATTCGCCGGCACATTTCAGAAGTATTTCGTCAGGATTATGGAAATCACTTAGCTCTTGGGAAAGTTCGACGGATAGCATTAACTGGCTTCCGGCACAGCGTTATCCGACCAGCTCTGAGAAAACGATAAAGATTTGCGCTCCACATACAATTTTAACAGACAGTATTCCGGTACTAGTAATTGACGAAACAACAATAGATTCGGGAGCGACACTTTGGAATGCTTTTGGAACGAGTCTCGCAATAAACAAAGGACCGGACTCCATTGACCTTATTGTTAAAGGTACATTTTCGGATTCGAGTAATCGTTCTGTTATATGGACGAATACCTCAACATGGGTTTTGGGTATGAATGCAACCTATATAAAGACAACAAATACGAATTCTACAAACTGGCAATTGCACTATTACAACGGAATAGCCTCGATACCTGCTACCTCCAATTGGATTTGCAGAAAACCTGCAGGAGCAAATGTCGAACCATCCATTTCAACAACGAATGGTGGTCCGCCCAATCCTCAGGTACATTATGGAAATCTATTCATTGAAAATTATTCAGGTTTTTGGAATTCAAATAACCTGTGTAAATTTTCAGGATCGGCAAATTACCCAATCATCAAAGGAAATTTTCACATTGGAAGTAACGGCAGCAATGCTATTAACTTTCACATTTCAAACACCCATGCATTACCGGTTAAAGTTTATGGAAATACAACCATTGAACAGAATTCAACTCTGACAGTTACCGGCACCGGATTGGAAGTTTTAGGAGATCTGCATTGTTCGGGTATGTATACACATGTTAACTCGAATTCCATGTTATTGTTGAGCGGACCCGGTCTACAGAAAATCGATGGGACAGGCGTTATTCAGACTTATAAATTTGAAATTAATAAACCTTCAGATTTTGTTCAGATTAAAAACAATGTGAATGTTTATGGAAACTTAAACATGTTATCAGGTATAGTCAATACTTTTCCTGCTTCAAAAATTATCGTTCAAAATGATGCAACATGCACAAATGCATCAAACAATTGTTTTGTGAATGGGCCCATTAAAAAAATCGGAGATGATGCCTTTACTTTTCCTGTCGGCAAATTATACGATTTCCAACCGATATCCATTGATACAGGTTTGAATAGACTTCCAACCGATGGATTTACTGCTGAATATTTTTATATCAATCCCCAATCAGTTTATGGCAATGTGCTTGGTCCGGGAATTGACCACATTAGTAACTGCGAATATTGGTACCTAAACAGCGATTCGGGAGCGGCACAAAAAAAAGTAGGTATCTGGTGGGATAATCACAGTTGTGCAATTACAAACCTGAATAATTTACGTGTAGTCAGATGCGATTCGATGTGGTTTAATATTGGAATGACAAGCATTACAGGCGCATTGAGTTTTGGAACAATTAAGAGTTCAATAACAAGTGAATTCGGACCGATAACTTATGGAATTGTAAATCCCAATCCGGTTAATCTACCGGTTTCATTAATATTATTTACTGCTGAATACAATGGAAAATATGTTGATTTAGTTTGGGAGACAGCATCTGAATCGAACAATCAATTTTTCACTGTGCAAAGAAGCAAGGATGGGGATCTTTTTGAAAACCTGTTTACGGTTGACGGAGCAGGAAACAGCAATTCGATCATTCATTATTCAGGAGTCGATTACAATCCGTTACGTGGCACATCCTATTACCGACTAAAGCAAAACGATTTCGACGGCAAGTTTTCATACAGCGAAATTTTACCAGTTCGAATCAAAAATGAGTCGACAAGTATTCTATCGCTTAATCCTTCGAAGCAAAATTCGACTATCCAAATGGATCTTGCCTTCTCTATGCCATCTTCGGGGCGAATTGAAATTAAAGATTTAAATGGAAAAAATGTAATCAGCAGCGAATTCATTGCTCAAGAATCGGTTAGACATTTTTCTTTGAATTCCGGATACTTGAGTAGTGGAATTTACTTTTTACGAATTACATACGGGAATGAGGTAATCATTCGAAAGTTCATTTATTAATCACTTCAATATTCCATTTGAATTAGTGAACTTTTCTTAGCTTTGAATTCACTTTCCGGAATACATGCAAGTTAGCAGAAATCAACAAAAGGCAATCAGTACTACTTATTTGAGTATAGTTGGAAATACTTTCGTGGCTATCATCAAGTGGGTTACAGGCTTGCTTGGAAATTCTTATGGATTGATTGCAGATGCAATAGAATCAACATGTGATATTTTTTCGTCATTTCTCGTTCTATTCGGACTAAAATATTCTGCTAAGCCGGCTGATAAAAATCATCCTTACGGACATGGAAAAATGGAGCCCGTGCTGACTTTTGTAGTGACCGGTTTTTTAATAACCTCCGCTACGATCATTGTTTTTCAGAGTATACAAAATATACGCACACCCCACGAACTTCCTGCTAAATTCACATTAATAGTTTTGGGAGTTATTATTGTAGCGAAAGAATTGTTTTATCGAAAAGTAAAAAAAAGCGGAGAGACAACAAATAGTTCTTTATTGAAGGCAGACGCCTGGCATCATCGAAGCGATGCAATAACTTCGCTGGCAGTTTTTATTGGCATTTTAATAGCGATTGTTATGGGAAAGGGCTATGAGACTGCAGATGATTGGGCTGCGCTCTTTGCTGCGGGTTTTATTTATTACAACAGTTTTCTGATTTTTCGTCCGGCTTTGGGAGAAATAATGGATGAACATTTTTACGATGATCTGATAGATGAGATTCGAAAAATTTCTGCGACTGTAAGTGGCATCATTGATACGGAAAAGTGCTTTGTCAGGAAATCAGGACTAACCTATCATGTCGATTTACATGCTATTGTTGATGCGAACATTACGGTGAAAGAGGGCCATGAAATTGCACATCGTTTAGAAGATGAATTAAAAAAATCTATACCTGACATTGCCGATGTACTCGTGCATATAGAGCCATCAGAATAAATTAAATGCCAACAATATTTGCTTCGGAAAATTTTGTTTGAATGAAATTCAGGCGGTTTATTTCAGATTATGAAAAACGGCTTGCACATCATCATCTTCTTCAAATTTATCGATCAGGTGTAAAATCTCATCCTGCTGCTCTTCATTCAACTCAACAAATGTGGTTGGAATTCTTTCGAGGGCTGCTTTTTTCACAGCGATATTTTTATCCTCCAGAGCTTTGGACATTTTTCCGAAATCTTCGTATTGCGTATAGATTATGATTTCATTGTCATCTACTTCCATACTATCCAGACCAAAATCGATCAATTCCAGTTCGAGATCATCCGGATTGATTTTATCATTTTTCTCTATACGAAAAACGCCTTTACGCTGAAACACAAAATCGAGTGAGCCGGTTTTACCGAGAGCACCATTGCTTCTGCTAAAATACATTCTGATGTTCGCAACAGTTCGTGTGGGGTTATCGGATGCCGTTTCCGCAAGAATTGCGACACCATAAGGTCCATAACCTTCATAAACCGTTTCTTCGAAAGTACTTGAATCCTTAGAAGCGGATTTTTTGATAGCATTATCGATCCTGTCCTTTGGCATATTCACACCTTTGGCATTCAGTATAGCAGAACGAAGCCTTGGATTGTATTCAGGATCGGGTCCACCGCTTTTTACAGCAATGGCTATTTCCCGGCCAATTTTAGTAAATGCCTTCGCCATTTTATCATAGCGGGAAAACATTTTATGTTTTCTTTTTTCGAATGCGCGACCCATAAAAATTTCAATTGAAGGGTGCAAACTACGAAAGAAAATGAAAATTAGGGAACAATTACGGAATTCAGACTTCCATTTATCTGAAATTCATATAAAAAAAATGAATTGAAGCGGTTAAATAACAGTGCTTCTACAGAAACCGACGATTGTTCCGAGTGAATTCAGGCAAAATACCAAACTGACAGTCAACTAGCTTTATCTTTAAACAGAGAATATGATTTGACAGAACCTGCGTTTAGTTTTCATAATCATCTTCCGATTCGCTATTGGCCTTGGTTTGAACTTCTGATCCTGGCTTACCTATCACTTTGTAAGCACCGTCACCATTCAGAATTGAAGAGTAAAGCGTTTTATTGTTTATTAATTCGATTGCCTTTTTCACCTCTTTATCGTTCTTGAAAGTAGCCTCCAAGCGGCCTTTCTGGTAGTAATAGCGGGATGCAATTTCTCCTTCGAGAATTTCCTTTATCTCATCGTGGTGATTCTTTAAATCCTGAGCTTTGTTTTCGGCAATTCTTTTTTCGAGAGCGGTAAATTCTGACTTGATAGCACTAAAGTGCTTATCCTTCATTGCGGCTTGTTTCAATTCGAGTAATTTTCTCTCGCTTTTATCGGTATAATCATATTGTTTTCCTTCTAAAAATTTTACGAAATCATTGTATTCTGCTTCAGTAATTGAAAAGCTTTTTGCAGGACTAATTGAAGGATGTTCGCGGAAATATTTATTAGCATAATCGAAGAATAAGTAGTTTGTAAAAAGCGCCATAGCCAGGTTGCTGTAATTGTTTGGATCGGTATAAATGTCAGGAAAAATTCCACTACCATCGAATACCGTGCGACCATTTTTTGTTTTGAATTCTGTTATGAGTGAATCAGGGACTTTATAAACGCTTCCATCGGAATTGCGATGAGTATAATCCAATGCCTGAATACATCTTCCACTTGGCGTATAATATTTTGCTATTGTTACTTTAAGCAAGGTATTGTACGACAGATTATACGTTTGCTGAACAAGACCTTTTCCAAAAGAACGTTGTCCGATAATTACACCACGATCGAGTTCCTGCATAGCGCCGGTAACGATTTCAGAAGCAGACGCTGAACCTCTGTCAACCAAAACGACCATCGGGATACCAGTATCAACAGCCGTTTTATTCGCGAAATAATCTATGTTCATTTCACGGATTTTGCCTTTTTGGGAAACGATTTTTTGATTTTTATCGACGAACATATTGACGATTTCAACTGCTTCCTTTAACAAGCCGCCACCATTTCCACGAAGATCGAGTACGACTCCTTTAATTTTGGGATTTTCCTTAACAGCGAGTAATGCTTCTTTGACCTGATCGGAAGAGTTTTCTAAAAACTGAGTAAGTTTGATATAGCCGGTTGTTTCATCAATCATTCCATAATAAGGAACGTTTTTGAATTTAATTTCATCGCGAACGATTGTTTTTTCTATAGGTTGCGACTCCCCTTCTCTGCTGACGACGATTTTTACGGAAGTGCCTTTCTGACCTTTCATGAATTCCGTAACGTCATCCACCATACGATTAGAAGTACTGTTTCCGTTAACGGACATAATTTTATCTCCCACTCTGATATCCGCTTTTTGTGCAGGAAATCCTTCATACACTTCACTTATCTCAACTACACCGTTTCGTTCATGAACAAGTGCCCCGATTCCGCCATATTCGGCAGAGATGTGCGTCATTCTATAATCTTCAATATCGCTTTCAGGGATATAAACAGTATATGGATCGAGTGTTCGTAACATCGCATCAATACCCTTTTTCATTAAATCGCCCGGTTGGAGACTATCTACATAATAAACGTTGATATCTCTGAATACCATGGTGAAAATATCGAGGTTCTTACTTACTTCGAAATAATAATCTTCAACAAAACTTAAAGAAACAACAGTGCTTACTGATATGGCAAGAATAACTAAGAGTTTCTTTTGCTTTTTAACAAATGGTTTGAACCAATGCATCATATTAAATGGAATTTGAATTAAAGTTTAAATTAAACGGTAAAATGAAAATCCTATTTTGGATTAACAAAATACGGTATGAATTATATATTAGAGATGGGATTTCAGGCATCAAATTTACGCTTTACATTCCGAATATGTTCCAGGTGATGTTTGCCATGCCAGGAATAAAGTGCCAAGGCAGTTTTCAGGTCAAATTCTTTTTTGCTTTCAGGATGAAAATAGCGTCTGTCAAATTCATTTTCAGGAATGCTCCGTAAAAATACTACAAAACGGCGATGAATAGCATCGAGAAGTGAAAGGGATAATTCCGGATGGCCATTTTTTGCATCAGACAGTTCAGCCCATAAAGATTCCTTATAGGGCTTAATGGTAGGAAGATCTTCAGTTAAAGTAAGTTTAAATCTTATATATGCATTCATATGACTGTCAGCCACATGATGCACAACCTGACGAGCTGTCCACCCCCCCGGCCTGTATTCTTCATCGAGCATTTCCTTAGAAAGCCCTTCCATCTCTTTCCTGAATAATGCGGGAAGATCTTCAAGATCACAAATAAAATTATCGATTTCAACTTTTGAAATTTTAGCCGGGGCCAAAAATTTTCCAATCGGGTATCGAAGGATTTCCAGTTGTTCTACATCCATATCTGACGAATTTCGACAAATATAAAGAACTATTCAGTTAAATAAATCTTAAGTAATTTCACACCCTGAAATTAATTAACCCAAGTACAAAACTTATCTGATGATCCATTTCAAAAAACATTTTTTCCTTGCAGGAATTTTCTCAATGTTATTTTTAAACTCATGCTCTTTTAAAAGACATGCGGATAAAGTGTTCTATAATGGGAATGTATATGTGTCTGATAATAACTTTTCTGTAGCTGAGGCATTTGCTGTTTATAAAGGAAAAATAAAGGAAGTCGGGTCCAGCAGCGATGTTTTAGATGATTTTCCTGATGCGGAGAAAATTGATTTAAAAGGAGCGACTGTGTTTCCGGGGTTTATTGATGCACATTGTCATTTTTACGGTTATGCGAGCGACCAATTGAAATGTGATCTCTACCGAACAATTTCCTTTGATGATGTAATTTCGCGGCTTACCGGTTATTCAAGTACCAACCGATTTAGCTGGATATTAGGCCGGGGTTGGGATCAAAACGATTGGGCAGTAAAAGAATTTCCAACTAATAATTTACTTGACAGCCTGTTTCCTGAAATTCCCGTCTTTTTAATGAGAATAGACGGTCATGCAGCGCTGTGTAATTCAAAAGCACTTGAATTAGCCGGAATCAATGAAACAACACAAATTGATGGTGGTGAAATAATAAAAGAAGGTGGGAAATTAACCGGAATTGTAATAGATAATGCCCTTGACAGAGTAAAAGCCATAATCCCGCCTTTTCCAGCCAATCTTGTTGAAGAAGCAATCTTAAAAGCTCAGGAACAATGTTTAAGTGTAGGTTTAACCACCCTTGATGATGCAGGTTTAGGGAAAGATTCCATTCAAACACTTATCAAATTACAGAATAGTGGAAAACTAAAGATGCGGATATATGCAATGCTATCGGAGGATCCGGCGACATTAAACTACTATTTTGAGCATGGCCCTTATAAGAGTGATAGAATGAATGTACGATCAATTAAATCCTATGCTGATGGTTCACTGGGTTCCAGAGGTGCCTGTCTCAAACAAGAATACAACGATCAAAAAGGTCATTATGGATTTATGCTTCATACGCAAAAATATTTCAATACGTTAGCAGCAGAAGCACTCCAACATGAATTCCAGCTTTGTATCCATGCTATTGGTGACTCTGCATGCAAAGAAATACTTAATGTATATTCCAATCATCTTTCCAGTGATAACAGGAGAAGATGGCGAATTGAACATTGTCAGGTAATGGACCAAAAGGAAAGAAAAAAAATGGGTACCTATTCCATTATTCCTTCGGTTCAACCAACTCATGCTACCAGCGATATGTATTGGGCAGAAGAACGGCTGGGGAAAGAACGAATCAATAATGCCTATGCCTATTCCTCACTGAACAAAGAATGCGAAGGTACTCTTGCACTAGGAACTGATTTTCCTGTAGAAAACATTAGTCCGATTAACACATTTTATGCGGCCGTTGTCAGAAAAGATGCAAATGGTTATCCCAAAGATGGCTTTTTGGCAAGTGAAAAACTGAAAAGAAATGAAGCGATAAAAGCGATGACCTTGTATGCTGCTTACGCTAATTTTGAAGACGAGGAAAAAGGATCAATAGAAGAAGATAAATTCGCCGACTTCATTGTCTTAGATAGAGATTTGATTAAGATAAAAGAAGACGAGATATTATCTACGAAAGTATTGGCAACCTATATTAACGGAGAGCTGGTTTATTCAGCAAAATAAAAGAGGGTAAACCTCCTTTAATGATCCCCCTGCTTATCACCTGCTTCATCTTTACAGCAGTCAGGTAAATGCTTAAACGCCTTTGGATCCTTCGGAATAGAATCTGCATCATAGCCGGTTTTACTAACTGCCCGGCGGATTTTTTCAGGATTTGTTTTGGAAGGATTATAAATAACCGTGATTACTTTAGACTCCAGGTCTAACGATGATTTTTTTATTCCTTTCTCAAAAGACAAGCTTTCCTCGATGGTCTTTTTGCAGGTTTTGCAAACAGCAGAGGTCTTTATTTTAATAGTATCTGTTTGAGAAAAAACAGAAATTTGAGATGCTATTATAAGTACAATTGTTATGAAATATTTTGACATATAATTGATGTTGAAGTTTTTATATTAATTATCTAATTTAATACTTTTTGAATAATTTATTGTTTTTGTAGAATTGTTGAAAGTATATTCAATGTTAATTCTTCTAAACAAGATTGACAATAATCGGTCCAACTTGGCAATCAAATTCACTTGTAATAATACTATTATCGTATAGACATTCGGAGTCCGGCATATACCCTTCTACCCTGAATTGGTCCCCAAATATTGGTTGCATCGAAAGAATTTCCAAATGGATTTTCCGGGTGAATAATCGGATCCAACTGCCGGTAGTCAAACAGGTTTTCGGAACCGCCATACAATTCAAATTTTCGGAACACCTTTGTGATTTGAAGATTGGAAGTTGCATAATCAGGCGAATATTTATTGCTGTTACTTTCTAAACTTGAAAAAGTATTTTGAAGTCTTTTTTTACCTTCCCAAACGGTTGTAAAATCAAATTTCCAGTGTTCGTTTGAAGTCTTATAAGATAATGTAAATAAGGCACGTTCTCGTGAGATGAGAGGCTGCTCCTCCACTTTTCCGTTAAAAGTCGATTTTACATCATCGATTTTATAAGCAAGTCTTAGATCGAGGCCTTCCATTATTTCGGAATTAATAGTAAATTGAAAACTATTGCTGTAGGATTTTCCTTTCAGATTATAAAACTGAATTCTTGTTGAATCAGAATATGCATCAACCACCAATTGTTCTGTAAAATTGGTGCGGTATGCATCTGCACTTAATGAAAATTCATGTCCGGCAATCATACCTCTTTTAGTAAAGTTAACACCGTAATTCCACGCTCTTTCCGGGTTGATCTTTTCCGAAAAAATGATTTCTCTGGACGAAGCAAGAACCGAAAGGTGGTCAGCAATTAAGTATGGCTTCCGGTAGCTTCGGCCGGCACTTGCACGAAAAATAAAGTCTTCCGTAAAATTATACTTACCATGAATTCTCGGTGTGAAAATCCATTCTTTATTGGCTTGCAGATCTTCACGCAATCCCGCTACAATGGTCATTTTATCAAAATACTTGTAGGTGTATTCCAGAAATACTCCCGGAATATTTTCCTCTACAAGTTTTGGAAGCCCGGGAAATTCTTCTTCAAGCCGGTTATATCGAAAAGTCAATCCCATTTTATATTCGTGATTGAGTCCGCCTAATACGTTTTGGTAAATAGATTCCAGATAAATAGAACTCTCCCTCGCATTGTACTTTTTCAAACCAAAAGAAGATTTCATATCGTGAAGAGTAAACTGGTAAATATTACCAATGCTTTTTGCCGGATTTTCAGGATAAATTAAACCTACTTTACCTGATACTTCAGCGCGCTTGGTATTCACATAAGTTTTATAAATTGGAAAATTGGAGACTTTATCCGTTTGCCCGCCATTGATATCATCAGAAAGAAATTTGATTGATAGTTGCCCTTCCAGTTTTTTAGAACTATGGTATTGCCAACGGTTATAGATATTGAAAGAACGGTTATCAGGAGTATCCATAAACCCATCTGAATTTCTGTCCATCTCACTTTTCATCCTTCTTCCATGTAACATTAACATCGTACTTAACTTGGAATTTACTTTTTGCTTGAGGATAATATTTCCCTCCAATGCACCGCTTTCTTCACCAAACAAATTGAAAAATAACCGAGGTATTTCCTTATTATTCGGCTTCTTTAATTCAACGTTTATTTGTCCGGTTGCTGATTCATAACCATTTAATACAGAACCTGATCCTTTTGTTAATTGAATTGATTCTATCCATGGGCCTGGAATAAAAGTCAGACCATAAATACCTGCAAGACCATGCATATCAGGAATGTTTTCATTCAGCATCTGAACATAAATTCCCCCAAGACCAAGGAGCTGAATTTCCTTCACTCCGGTTACGGCATCTTTATAGTCTACATTTACTGAAGGGTTTGTTTCAAATGCTTCAGAAATATTACAACAGGCAGCTTTCAGCAATTCATTTTCGGTAATCGTTTCTGAGTTAATCGGATTAATTGTAGATATAGTAATGTCCTCTTTTTTGGCTGTTACGTTGACTTCTTTTAAATTAATTGATTTCTTTAAAAGGACTTTAATGAAATCTGAAGTTGCTATTTCTAAGGTATCTGTTTTAAACCCGATGGAAGAAACAACAATTTTACCCGGAAGCTGATCAGAAATTTCCAAAGAAAATTTACCCTCCTTATCAGAAGAAACAGCTTGCTGAGAATTAACCCATAACAAAGTGGCACCGGGCAAAGACATTTCTTTTGAATCGACAATTTCGAATACCTGACCTTTGATAATTTGCTGAGCGATGACCGGCTTAACGAAAAGTAAAGCACTAATGAATATGATTTTTTGTATCATTTGATTGAAAATAATTAGTTTAATTAAATTGTATAAACTGCTACTTAGCAATTACATATATTAAACAATTATTCAATCAAATTAGCATTGGAATTTGTCGGAGCTTAAATGGGGTTGGCTTATTTAGATAGCCATTTTCCGGGTAATTAAATGAGAAGGTTGGTGAAATTAAAAAGGAAACGGTTTGTTCGAAAAGATTGAAACAAACGACTTGAAAAACTTTTTTATTCAGAAAAAGACTAGCTGTCTTGAGGTATGTAATTTCAGAAGTGCAGCAAGTGGTATTTACTTTATTCTCTTTGCCGGGAGCTTTATTATGGCAATCGTTGATATCCCTGCAACAATCGGAGTCAGAAAAAAGTGCAATTTCTTTTGAATTATTAAAGAGGCAAGAATGAATAGAAAGCACCAGTCCATTTGATGAAAAAAGAACCGCTGAAACCATTAAGATTGTAAAAAGTCTATTTAATCCCGTTAACATTGAATGCAAAAATAATCGTTGTTTGTGATTATTCAATGATTAATAAGCCACTGTACCAAACCTTTTTTCCTGAAAAGATTCGATAAAAAAACAGTCCTGACGACAAAAACGTCGAATTTTTCAATTCAATAAAGCTTTCAAAGCTCTTTTTAAGCATTTCTTTTCCTCCGGCCTGGTAAATAATCAGGTCATATTTTTCACCCATTTCACCTTTAATAATGACAGATTCCTCTTTTTTGGAGGGATTTGGATAGATATAAAACGGTTGACAAGTTATAACATTCAAACCACTGCAAACATCAAAAATAATACGGACGGTATCCCCGTCTGTACAACCGTTGGTATCCGTTACGGAAATAAAGTAGAAACCGGTATCGTTTAATGTTCCCGAAACAGATACATCCAGTGTTTGAAGCGTCGATTCATCGTTCCAGAAATAATTGTTAAAACCCGGACCGGCGTCCAGAGTAATGGTAGAACCCAGACACACCAATGTATCATTTCCGAGGTTAACATCAGGATTGTTTAAAACGGTAATGGTAATGGTATCTGAATTTTTAGGGCAACCATATTGATTGACCAGAGAAACAAAATATTGTCCGCTGGAATCGACAATGGTGGTTTGCGTTGTATCCCCGTTTGACCAAAGATAACCGGACCCCGGCGAAATGGTAAGCTCTACCTGACCCCCTTGACAAAAACTGGGTGGTCCATTGGGATTAATGAATTCACCATTTAAATCGTACAATACGATTTTAGGCGATGAAGAATTTGAACATCCATGAATATTTGTTGAAGACACCCAATAGACACCGTTCTGATAAACATAAAGTGAGGAATCAATCGCTCCGGGTATGGGGTATTGATTAATAAAATCGGTTGTAAACCATTGAAGAGACTCGTTTAATCCGGGAGAGATGGATAACAAAAGACTATCGCCCACACATACATGATCGAAAGGAGCACTAGTAATGACCGGCTGTGCAGGAGGTGAATATAGGGTGTCGACAAAAGAAGAAGAAGTATCTGATGCGCAATAATTACTAACGACCAATTGATAATTTCCGGGTTGCTGAGGTACTATTGAAGATGTTGTTTCTCCGGGAAGAATAGTATTATTGAAATACCATTGGTAGCTGTTGGCTAGATCTGTACCCGAATTTAACAAAGGGAGTCCATTACAAATTCTTATCGTATCAGGACCGAAGTCAGCATTGGGTTGAGCAGCGAAATAAACGGGAAAGAAAGAGGTCTGAGTAGCATTTCCGGATGTGTCGGTCAAGGTTGCAAAGTAATTACCGGATGCAGTAACCTGAATAGGATTAATTGTATCTCCTGTTGACCAGGTAATTTGTACACCCGGTCGTGGGGGAGGAAAAATGCTAAGTGTTGCTGAATCATTTGCACAAAAATAACGTCCGCCTGACATTATTGAATAAGGCGATTGAATGATACCTGCAGAATCTGTACGGATTATGTAAATATGATTGGTACCGAAACTTGAAGTATGAGACATGATTACTAAATCGTTTCCATCACATTCAATTTTTATTGCTTGTTCGTCGAGATAACCACCAAATTGTCTTGACCAAAGACTATCACCCAAACTATTTGTTTTCAAAATCTGAATGTCGTGCAGTCCGGAGATTATAGAATCGTTTATTGTAGACAATATGACAAACCCGCTATCGGGTGTTTGTATAACATCAACTGCTTCTGTATTAAATCTGCCTGTATATTTTCGATGAAGGATTTCATTTCCCAGGCTGTCAATTCGGATGAGATCGAGATTCATTCTATTCAGTGTATCATGTAATCCACAAATGACAGCACCTTTATCAAAAGCAGGAGATATTGCTTTAGAAATACAATTGAATGAATATAAAGAATCAGAAATTAGCACTCCATTGCTATCGTGTTTACGGATATGGGAAATATTAAAAAGCAGTGTAGGAGAATAAATGTAAATTTCATAAAAAGCCATGGTAAATGATTCCTCTGTCGGTGAAGAAACGAGACCGTTTTGATTGGTAAGAGAGCCATCGAAACTCACAAAATCGCTCCACTCTGTCTGGAGATTTGCATTCAACTTATATACGGAATAGTAATTGGTTGAAATAAATCCATCCGTATAAAAAGCGATCAACATAGAGGAATCACCGGAACTACATAAGGAAGTTCCTGCAGTTCCCCAGCCATCAATTGGAGGATAAACAGAAGCGATGAGAACGTTTCCTGTTGAATCAAGCAATTGAACTTCGGCTAGCGCCTGGTAGATTGCACCTGAATGTGTGCCCAAGGTAATAATCCTTCCATCGTTCAATGTAGCTATAGAAATTCCATAAGCATCGAAAGCATCTGAAATATTTTTTTGCCAATTGACGTTGCCGATCGTGTCAATATTTAAAAGATAATATCCCGAAGAATTATTTATGGTATCCTGATAATTTCCAACTAAAACGATTTCATGTTTTTTATTTATGGTAAAATAATTGCCGGTAGTTTGATTATTACCTCCATAAACCCTTTCAAAATATTGAGCATGAGAATTTGAATAACAGCATAAAAAAGCTGAAATAAAAATAATTTTTAAGAAAATATGTAAATTCAAAACCGGGGATTTGTATCCTGCAAAGATAATAGTAAATAATAAAATAACTGTCGCCTTTTAGAGGGATTTTTAATACTCTATTAACAAAGGATTATATAAAAAGGAAGTATAATAATATAAAGGCAATTCCGGTTCAGTAATTTTCATAAAAAAAGGGAGATCATATTTAGTGATCCCCCTTTCGAAATATTTTATTCTTTTTTCTAAAAGCAATACTTGTTTTCTTCCAGTAATTTTGCGGCAATAATTCTTCTGGATTCTTTCACATTCAGTGGAGCTGTTTTTGTAAAACGTTTTAGACCCATTAACAACATTCGTTGTTCATCACCATCGGCGAATGAATTGATGGCATCTTTACCTGATTTGGCGATTCTGTCAGATGCATCACTCATGTAAGTCTTCAGCATTTGAATATACACCTCGCTTGCCGCTTCGCCGCGCATGCCTGCAATTTTTGCTACTCGCAGATAAAGAGACTCTGCAATATAAAGATCGATAAGCATGTCAGCGATATTCATTAGCACCTCTTGCTCTTTAGCCAATTGCATCATGAGTTTTTGCACAGCGGCTCCGGCTACGAGAAGAACGGCTTTTTTAAAGTTTTCGATATTCGATTTCTCTGCAGCTAAAAGTCCTTCCGGTTTACTTCCTGAATCCGGAATTTGCATGAGTTCGGAAGCCACTTTGGTTGCGGGACCAATAAGATCAAGTTCACCTTTCATGGCACGCTTCAGCATCATATCGACGGCCAGCATGCGGTTAATTTCATTGGTCCCTTCGAAGATTCTGTTGATACGGGCGTCGCGGTAAGAACGATCCATTGGTGCATCAGCGCTGAAGCCCATTCCGCCATATATCTGAACACCTTCGTCGACTACATAATCCAATACTTCGCTTCCATCGACTTTTAAAATAGCGGCTTCGACTGCAAACTGCTCCACTCCTTTTAATTTTGCCTTCGTATCGTCCATTCCGGATGCTTTCAATTCGCGAATGGCGTCTTCGACATTCTGGCTGCAACGGAAAATGGCAGATTCACAAGCGAAAATACGAATGGCTTGTTCAGCCAGTTTATGACGAATCGCTCCGTATTTAGCAATGGGGCGACCGAATTGCTGACGCTCATTGGCATACTGAATAGAAAGTGTACTGACGCGCTTCGAACCACCGATTGCTGCACCTGCAAGTTTAATACGGCCGAGGTTTAGAATATTTACGGCTATCTTAAAACCATTTCCTCTTTCGCTTAGCAAATTTTCAACGGGTACTTTACAGTCATTAAAGAAAACCTGACGGGTAGAGCTACCTTTAATTCCCATCTTATGCTCTTCAGGATTTAAGGTAATTCCGCCAAATGTTTTTTCAACGATGAAAGCACTGAGGTTTTCATCGGTATCAATTTTCGCGAAGACGATAAATATGTCGGCAAAGCCCGCATTGGTAATCCACATTTTTTGTCCGTTGATGAGGTATGATTTACCATCCGGGGAAAGCATTGCTTTCGTTTTTCCGGAGTTTGCATCCGATCCTGAGCTAGGTTCTGTCAAGCAATATGCTGCCTTCCATTCTCCATTAGAAAGTTTAGGAATGTATTTATCTTTTTGTTCTTTATTTCCATAATACAAGATTGGTAAAGTTCCAATTCCGGTGTGTGCAGCATAGGCAACAGAAAAAGAATGTCCGGCTCCGAGCCATTCTGTCGCCAACATTCCTGTTGTAAAGTCTTTTCCAAATCCACCGTATTCTTCAGGAATTGAAATTCCTAAAAGTCCCAGATCGGCAGCTTTACCTAGAATAGACTGCATGAGACCCTCCTCTTGCGCATCAATGCGATCGAGATATGGATATACTTCCGCTTCAAGAAAGTCCTTACAAGTTTGAGCAATCATTAACTGCTCTTCATTCCATTCTTCGGGAATGAAAATATCTTCAGGTTGAGTTTCCTTAATTAAAAATTCCCCACCACGAGTGATAGCGTTCTTTACTCCAATTTCCATTTGAATACTTTTTTAGTCATTTAAATACGAAAAATAGGTATAAAAGTTCTGGAATTTCTATTAAAAAAGGTTCGATTTAATGATAAATTTCTTCTGAATTATTACTCTTTTAATTAGTCATAAAATCAGGAAAAAGCAGTTGAATAAAAAACACAAGAATTACTCGATTTTTTGAAACCTTGATACCGTTTGAAACTGTCCGTTTTCGACCTTTATAATATAGGTACCCTTTGAAAAGTCGGCTACCGAAATCTTTACACGCTTTCCATTTTCTGAAGCTCTGTAAACAATATTTCCTAATAGGTCGGTAATTTCAATGTTACCAATTGCTTTCTGCTCCATCTTGCGTTCGACGTAAATAAAATCATTAACCGGATTCGGATAAATATACAAATCATCATTTTTATTTACCGGCAAGATTCCTGTCGGAGCCGGATTTACGATAAACTGTCCCATCATTCCATTGTCCTCATGACTTAAAATATGGCAATGGAACATATATGGCATGACAGGATCATTAAAGTCTTTGTATTTTGTAATTAATAAAACGCTTCCATTCTGGGGTGGAATAACAACTACATCTTTGGGTCCCTGCATATTTGCTGGTGGAGTTGCCCCATTTATTAAAAGAACATAAAAGTGGTTTCCATGAATATGAAATGGATGCGGCATCATACTTTGATTGGTAATTGCCCATGTCATTACAGTTTCCTGAGTGGTCGTCATGTTTATTACATTTTCATCGTACTTGACTCCATTCATAAAGAAATTAATCATGCTCATCATTGGAGAAGCAGTGATGCTGACATTAAAATTACTTGCACCTGTAGAAGAGTAGATTGTGTTTGTAGTTAATGTTGTAGGGATTGAAATCACCGGATTTGTAGTTGGATTAACAACATTTAATTGAAGTAAATTGAAGTCAGTATTATCCAACGGTCCCATCATAGAAGTTCCCATTCCGCTAGGCGGACCGCCGGGATAACCGGGAGGTAATTCTGTACCGTATTGCCGGATATAAAAAGTATTTCCGTTTTGTCCTTGAAAATCTACGAGTATTTCTGCACGTTCTCCGGAACCTAACATTAATCGAGTCAATGTAACGGGAGCATTGAGCAAACCATCGTCGGTTGTGATTTGATGAAAAGCCATGTTGTTATCAAAACCGATTTCAATAAATCGATGACTGGAAGCATTCAGCAAACGAAGGCGAACAACCTGAGCAGGAACATTCAGAAAAGGTGTAACAGGAACATTGATTTGACCGTTGATCATGGTAATGTTATCCAATTCGTCGTTGAGAATTATTTGTTTGGTAGTACTATCCATGTGTTGCCATTGAAAAACAAGTGGAAAGTCATCTATACCATAAGTTCGCGGCAGGTCTAAGGTAGATTCCAATGAGTCGCGTACGATGATTAATCCGGCAGCTCCTTTTACAACCTGACTCAACGTTTTTCCATGCAAGTGTGGATGGTACCAATATAAAGCTGCATTATCCAAAATAGTAAATGAAGGACTCCAGATCGAGCCGGCCATTATCGGAGTATGAGGTCCACCATCATTCATCGGAGCAACATGGAGTCCGTGCCAATGGGTAGTGGTTGTATCGTAAGCATCCGACCAAGTACATCTTGATTTGATTTTCATTTCAAATTACTATTGCAGGTTTTTCATTTGCCTGCAATTAGTTTTAAAGATAATAAAAATTAAGGAAGTAGCTCTTCTATGCGATTTGCCTTCCAATC
>JANNBB010000042.1:0-13888 GCA_031385005.1 Bacteroidota bacterium | reverse complement strand
AATTTGTCTGAGTTTGTTCATCGTGATCGTTTTATTGGCCATCGTTTTCTTATATTTAAGTCATGCAAAAGCACGATTAAATATTCGAATCAGATGACTCGATCACTCACCTTAAACAATCGTAAAACAGGGGGTCAGTTTGCAGCGAAACGAGGGGGTCAGTTTCGACTGAAACAGAGGGGTCAATTTAAAATGAAACTGGGGGGTCAATTTGTCTGAAATCTCCACTTTAACCTCCTTTAACTTAAAACCGTTTCTTTCTTTGACAATTAACAATTCTATGAATTTTTTAGAAAATTTCAAAATCAAATCTCCATTTGCAGTTGCATATCCTTCTTCAACTTTCATAAGCAAATCTCCGCTCATTATTGTTTTAAGTCTATGTTGAACGAATTCAAAATAACCCAGATTCACATCTTCATGTGACAATTGCATTATCAATTTGTTTGGAGGCATATGCGTTTCATGGTCATTATGTTTTTCTAAATTTTCTGTTGAAATGTTGTCAAGATAATTTCCATTTAAATGTATAGCTAAATTTTGTTTAGCTCCATCTTACCCTCAAAAGTTACTTCAGGTAGACCTTCTGCGTATACTTCTTTCATTCCATCAAAATTCAAAGTTGTCATTCCTGTTCCTTTTACAGAAACCTTTCCTTCTTTTTCAATTTCTCCGAATGGTAAAATATCAATCTGCCTTCCATTAGGCGCAATTAACACAAAAGCATTTTCTCTAGAGCTTGAAAATCCCTCAGTTTGTATCAAATAGTTTTTCAGACCGTCGAAATGATCGCTATCTTTTAGGAGAACTCCGAAATCTATATCACTTGTCGCTCTGCGAGGAGTAATGTCTTTCAATCCACGCATCCAAACTTCACGTGCAAGTGCTCCTATGAGATAATAATCAATACCAAATTTCTTAAAACCACGTTCAAGTGCTTCCAGAATCACTAGGATTGATTTTTCCTGACGAATTTTATTGAAATCTGTTATATAATAACTCATTGTAAATTTTTTGTGCTGTTTCCATACATCTTCTGTCACCAGTATTTATCAAATCAGTATAAGCAAGTAGTGGATGGACCACCTTGTCGTTAAATGTTGCTTCGACATTCCAGAATTTCTTATAAGCACGGATATTACCATTGGGCTCTGGTATTAGGCGGTAATTTTTGATCAATTGGTTCTGGGTTTCTTCGGTGTATAGATTGAAAATTTCAGGAAGTAAATATTTTGTGATAATAGCTCCTGCCGGCTCACCTCCCCAAAATGTTTTTTGCTTTTTTAACTCAAGGTTTTTCCAATTATTGTAGTCGTCATTTTTCAGAAAGCGAAAATTACCGATGTGTAAAGTTGGTTTCAATTTTTCCTCATAGCCAGCCAGCCACTTATCGAGGAGCTGTTTTTTATTTATCAGCATAAACTCGTTCCTGTTTTTCTCAATCAGGAATTTATGTTCTTTTAAGCCATTTATAATATAGTTAATGTTGCCCAATGCAACAGCTGCTTTTTCTGCAATCTTTCGCTGCGGCTGGTTCAATATGTTTTCATCAATTAGAAAATGGTATAAGACTTTCAGTCCGGTGGCAGTAAAGGCGCGGTTTACTTTTTCAGTTTTGTTTTTTTCGGTTTTGTGTCCCTCCAGCCAAATATGATGCTTGGGTGTTTGCAGAAAAATATTTCCGGCAGTGTCAAGATAACCGATCCGATGTTTCCGAAGTTCCTCCCTTATTTTTGGGAAAATAGTTTCGGCAATTAATAGAAAATTTTTGTAATGTTCAGCCCAATACTTTATTTGCTGCAATTGGTGGTTACGGACTTCGCGCTTCACCTCCACAATAAAAACTTCTTTTCCGTAGTTCAATAGCATATCCACTTCACCGTCAAGACCTTTTTTTTGGTTGGCTGTAAAATGACACTGAATGCCTGTGTGCTTTTTAAGATTTTCTAATGCCAAATATGCTATTTTATCGTCCATATCGCTGTTATACGTTCATTTTTAAATAATGTTCACGGCCCGTGAACAAGCAAATATAGTGAACAAAATCTTACAAGCAAATTAAACTTTAAATTACTCCTTCCGGCCGTATCCATTTCAACTTGCAGCCACTTGTCACCAAGGTACCTTTGCGAATGTTCCACTCAGAACAGTTCCTGAACCTATGCTGGTATTAAACAATCCAGAGTTACTTGTTGTTGTGGTGTTTGTTTCGACTCAGACTGATTACCCGGTTGCTGAGCTGTCAAGGATGCTTAGATGCAAACTTGTCGAGTGGTTGAGAAGTGGTAAACTTTGGGCGTTTCTCCCCACTCCCTGATAATTGATCCCCTGCGGCTGACCCAATACCGAAAAGAAAAAATAACAAGAATTATTAAAATTGTGCGTCTCATGTGTTTCAATAAAAAAAATAAAAAAAAAGTAGTGTTTCGATATTCCAAACATAAAAAAAATAAGCCGAACAAACAATTTTACAAAGGAAATGATTGAAATTGTTGAATAAAGATTAAGAATTAGAGTAGGGCAAAAACACTTTTTTTGCTTGATTTCTCTTTTTTTTTTCTACAAACCTTGAATGTCATTCCAGGCTTTCTGTAGGATGTTTAGAATATAACAACCAAAATCCGTATTAACGCGTGTAAACACGGGAAGTTCTGTTTAGAGTACTTTGTTTGTGTTTGAATTAAAGCCGTGTTAACACGAATCAATTTTTGTTTTTATAAATGAAATTTCTGCCAATTTTTACTTTTATGGAAACGGAAAAAGGATTGTTACAATGGGTTTTATTTAATTACTGTAGGGAATTCAACCTTTACTTTGGGATTGTTGTTTCTAGGTTTAAACAATTATTAATTGAGTTAGTCTGCAGTTATTATGCATTCGACATTGATTTGGAAGTTAATGAAGCCAAAGCTGTGTTGAACGAGGATCATTAAGATAGATTCAAAAATATTATTTTGGATGATGCAGGGGCATTTGCAATTTTTGATAAATTAAATGCCGTGCTTGTTTTTTATTGAGTCTAGTATTACACATGTAATTATTTTGGCAAATATTCTATAGATAAAACCTGCGAACATCAACCATACCAAGCCTCCGTCATTTCCCGGATCACTGCTTTTATTCTCCTTAACTTTCTATTCACTGCATCAACCTGAAAATCCTTCGGATCATACTTTCGACCGACCCATGTTTTCACTTCTTTGTATTCAGAATCCTTTGGATTTCCGAGTATTTTCAGCAAATTGTAAAAGCCGCTCATACCGCCACAATCTTCCGGTGGACATTTATCTGCACCGCTGATGCATGCAGGGTAATACTTTCCTTTTTCTATAGGCAGATGTCTGTTTAATTTTATTTTATGTTCCCATGAATCGCCAAAATCATAAATATATGTTAGGGTTTGTCCGGGTCGTTTCAGGAGTGCTGCAATTCTTACATGGGCAGCTTCAATTAAATCCGGAAAATCATCGATAGTTTCTTGGAGATTCACACCGAAGATAAGGTCGCCTCTTCTGAATTCAAACAAGTGGCTGTTTGTCCACCCCATGGCTGTTTGAATCATACAATGGAATTCAAAAAGGGTAGTGTCACTTTTCACCTCGAGCTGTCTGTAAATAGGTGGATTGGAACCGACAAGTGAAATAGTCAGGTCAGAGATTTCATCTATCTGGTAAAATCCGGTAGATTCTTTTTCGTTCATATTTTCTTTTTGAAATGTTGCATAATAATAATAATAATAACGTTTGAAAAATGAGAATACTTTTTAAGTGAAATATCCAAATCAGTGAAATCACAGTTCCCCAAACTTCTCCACCAACCTCACCATGGCCAATGTATCAAGCCCACATACTCCAGCAATGCTTTTCTCAATTCAGAATGATCGGCGGATGGATTGTAAACCATCTGCTCCAGCTCGACGGAATCTCCAGTTTGGACTTTTTTTCATAACTTTGACATTTCTATAATCTCAATAACATTCAAAATAAAATGACCATAACAAAATCAATTTTCATATCAATCGCTTTGATGTTAGTAATGACGATTTCCAAGGCACAAACTGTAACATGGAGTGAAGATGTTGCCTGCATAATAAATACGCATTGTATCCGCTGTCACAACAATACCAACAGTCTTGCCGCAATACCATTGACCAATTATACCGAGGCATGGGGACAACGACTTGCAATAAAATATTATGTAGAAAATAAATCAATGCCACCATATCAGACATTAACAGGCAAAGCAACATACTCACACGAAAAAAATTTAACGCAAAATGAAATCGATTTAATTGTAGCATGGGTAAATCAAGGCACAAATGAAGGCGATACAACACTTACACCTCCAACGCCAACTATCACACCCCTAACCAGTCAAATTATTACACCCGATTTGTCTTACCGAATACCTGCTTACACAGTTCCAAATATTGTTGGCTTCCAATATCGCTGTTTTGTTGTACCAACCACGTTTATCACGGACAAGAAAATTTCAGAAATAGAAATTATGCCAACAGATTTATCAGCAGTTTACAGTGTGTTTTTATATTCTGACACATCTTCCATTCCATTGACATTAGATGCAAATGATGTTTCAAATGGTTACGAAAATTATTCAAACATCGGCAGCCCAACTGCAAAACTTTTATATGGTTGGGTGAATGGGAATCCGAAATATCACACACCGCCAAACATGGCATTGCGGCTTGATGCAAATGCTCATTTGGTGTTGCGAATTTTATTTGCCGAAGATGCTTTGAACAAAACAGATTCAACAGCTATAAACATTAAATTTGATACAAGTGCATCAAGGTTTATTGATATTGGAACTTTGTTAAATCATAATACGAACCTTCAAAATCCACCCTTTGTAATTCCTGCCGACAGTTTGAAAATCTTTTATGAGCAATACAACGTGCCGACTGATATTTCAATTTTATCTGCTTCCCACTGGGCACAAAAATTTTGTATAAACTTGAATTGTTTTGCAGTAACGCCCACCAACGACACTATAAGTTTAATTGAGATTGAGGACCACGAAGATTTATGGTCGGAAGGAGTTTACTATTTTGAAAAACCTTTAAAACTTCCAAGCGGTTCTGTTATTTATAGTGAAGCAGAATATGACAACACTTCTAACAATCCCAACAATCCCTTTTTCCCATCACATGATATTTATCAAGGTTCAAGCGACACAACGGAACAAATGCTTTTTTCCTTCTCCTATTTGCCTTACCAAGCCAATGATGAAAACATAATCACGGACACTGTAATTCATCAACTTCATTATCTTAATTGCAGCCCTGCTCATACTGTAGGAATTGCAGACATCAATTTTCAAAACAATTTTCTCATTTACCCAAACCCTACGCAAGATATTCTAAACATCGTTTTACCAGACAACAATAAGTTTTCTATAAGTATCTTCAATTCACTTGGCGACAAAATTTATTCTGAACAAGCAACTTCAAATATGAAAGTGCAAACTTCAAACTTTTCAAACGGACTTTATTTCATTCAACTAAAAACACAAAATAAATTCATTACTCAAAAATTTATTAAGCAATAGGTCATCACTAAAAGTGCACTTGCAGACATACAGCGACACAACTTCGAATGGAGAGAAGGACAGCCGATAACAGCACCTCCTATGTAAAGCAGTTCAGTGGTTAAATGAAGCTTTGTGCTTCTTAGCAATTTCAGTGCTGGCAGACAGTTTTCGTCTCCGGAATCGCCAACTTCTTGTAGCTGCGAACCATTGTACTTTGCACGGGTATCGATGAGCAAAACCGAGTTCCGTTTTATTTATATCCGAATCCTGTAAAGGATGAATTCAACATAAATTTTTATGCATCGGATGGAAAAGGATTACTTCTGCTTTTTTCTTTGGAAGGAAAGATTGTAAAGGAGTGGTATGTTAATGAAAATGATGAATCACTTTTTTCAACTGACGGAATTATACCGGAATGTTATTTTCTGAAATTGTTTTCTAAAGATAAGGATGAAGTAATCAGATTGATAAAATCAAATTAATTCAAAATCATATTGCTTAATTTTTTTCGGTTTCCTTAAATATGTTTTATAATTTTTGTCAGAAATGCCCCAAAAGTGCCTAAATTAAGGGTTCTACAAGGAATTTAAATTATTTTTTTATTTCAAAAGCATAGAATTAACAATTTTATTTTACATTTAAACCTGTTAATTAATTATTTTTATTTCAATTATTTTTATTTCAATTACTTTAATATTTCAATATTTAGTTCTTGTTCTTCATTTTTTTTTCAGTTTCGTTCACCGTATTATAAAACAATTTAACCATTTATATAAAAATCCAATTTATGAAAACACACAAACGCTTATTTCTAATTCTTCTATTATTATTTAATCAGGCTTTTGCAGAATCATCGGCCGGATTGATTAAGTCGACACTCGATTCTGTATTTCAATCTCAAAAGATGGATTGGAAAGTGACTGATCAGTATTCTGATAAGTCGACGGGACTGATTCATGCTTACACTCTTCAATCGCATCATGGGATTTCAGTGTATAATGCCATCAGCATTTTTGTTTTTAAAAACAACAAAGCCGTTTATTTTAAATCCGGATTTATTGAAGGATTAAAGGCAAAGGTCAATACCGAGCGCCCATCGATTTCTGCGCGGACAGGAATTGATTTTGCGTTGAAACATCTAGAACTGGCTGTTGATCCTTCTATCCGTGAGAAAGAATCGAAGCCGGAAAGCAATGTTTACACCTTTGAAGGTGGTATTTATTCCGCACAGCCAATTAAGGTCGAATTGGTTTATGTGCCTGTTGATGATAAGGTAGTCCTTGCATGGAACGTATCTATCGAAATGAAGAAGGAAAACCACTGGTGGAATATACGAGTTGATGCCACAACAGGTGCATTCATAAATGAAAACGATTATGTAGTACATTGTAGTTTTGACCCAATGCCAACGGATAATGATGGTGGTGTTGTAACTTCCCAGTCAAACAATACATCATCTCTTCCTCCTCCGGGAGAAGGTTACCAAGTTTTTCCTTTACCGTTGGAAGCCGCAACATTCGGAAGCCGTTCTCTCTTAAATAATCCTGCTGATCCTGCTTCTTCTCCATTTGGCTGGCTCGACGTTGACGGTATTGCCGGCGCTGATTATACAATCACACGCGGAAACAATGTTCATGCTTACGAAGATCAGAATAATGACGATGCACCCGGTTATTCTCCGGATGGTGGTCCCGCTCATTTGTTTGATTTCCCTTACAATCCTGCTGTACAGCCAATCAACAATATGGATGCTTCGCTGACCAACTTATTTTATGTAAACAATGCAATTCATGACAGGCTAAACCATTTAGGTTTTTCTGCACCGGAAGGAAATTTCCAGCAAAACAATTATGGAGCCGGCGGACTAGGGGGGGACTATGTAATAGCTGAAGGCTTTGACGGAAGCGGAACAGACAATGCCAATTTTGCTACACCACCGGATGGCTCAAACCCACGCATGCAAATGTATTTATGGGCAGGTGCTCCCTGTGGTAGTTTAACAATAAACAGTCCCGCTACAATTGCAGGAGCAATGACGTTTGGCGGAGCAGGATTTAATCCGATTCCTTCAAACGCAACCGGCGCTTTGGTTCTTGTCAACGATGGATCGGCGCAATTCACAGAGGGCTGCAATCCGATCATTAATAATATTTCAGGAAAGATTGCTCTTATTGACCGTGGTACTTGTGCATTTCTTCAAAAAGTTTTAAATGCTCAGGCTGCCGGTGCAATAGGTGTAATCGTTGTAAATAATATTCCCGGAGGCGGTGTTTTCAATATGGGTGGATTTGATCCTTCAATTACGATTCCAAGTGTTATGATATCTTATGATGATGGTTTGATTTTGAAAAACGAAATGCTTGTGAACACAGTTAATGTATCGATTGTTATTTGTGAATCGATACATGCCGACTCAGATTTCGATAATGGAATTATTGTACATGAATATGGTCACGGTGTTTCAACTCGTCTCACCGGCGGACCTTCAAATGTAGGTTGTTTGTTTAATGGAGAAGAAGGTGGTGAAGGTTGGAGTGACTGGTTGGCATTAATGCTTACAATTGAGCCCGGCGATCAAGGCACAGATCCAAGAGGAATCGGATCATACGCAGAAGGTCAACCGACAACAGGAAGCGGAATCAGAACATATCCTTATTCTACAGATATGAATATTGACCCTCACACTTATGGAGACCTTGCCTTAAATACTGAAGTACATTACATCGGCGAAATATGGTGTTCTGCAGTTTGGGATTTGTCGTGGGCGCTGATCGATCAGTATGGTTACGATGCAAATCCGAATAATTCAGCTGCCGGTAATAATGTTGCAATTAAACTTATTCTCGAAGGAATGAAATTACAGCCTTGCGGCCCTGGTTTCCTTGACGCCCGCGATGCTATTCTTTTTGCCGATCATTTATTATATAATGATGCACACCGTTGCAAGATTTGGGATGTCTTTGCACGCAGAGGAATGGGATGGAATGCGAATCAGGGTAGCTCTCAATTTGCCGGTGACGAGACGGAAGATTTTTCTTTACCTCCGGGAGTTCAGGCTTTCGTAACAGGCGGTGGAAATTTCTGCATACCTCAGGATGCTTTGTTGGATGCAGGTCCGGGTTGGCTTTCTTATGATTGGGGAAATGGAATTCATACACAAACATACGTTCCAACTACATTTGGTCCGCATACGGTAACTGTTACCGGTATTGGATGTTCAGGACAGATCGAAACCGGAACGGGAACAGCAACTGTTAGTCAGGCATTTAATCCTTCAGTTTCTGCAACGCCTGCTCAGATTTGTCCAACCGGTTCTTCTCAATTGCTTGCAAGTGTTGCTGAGTCTATAGGTCAAAGCAACCTGGAAAGTTCTCAGTTTTCTCCACCGGCTCCTTATGGTTCGTGGTTTACTGCCGAACATAACCAATACCTGATTCATGCATCTGAACTCACTGCATTGGGATTTGCTGCCGGAAACCTGACCAGCCTGGCGTTTGATGTTGTTACTCATAATACCGGACCGGGAAGTAGGAATCTTACAATTTCTCTCGCGCATACTTCTGTTACAGATTTGGGTACTACATTTATCAGTTCCGGATTTACGCAAGTATACTTCAGCCCTAATTTTGTTTCCGTTCCGGGATGGAATACGCACACATTCAGTACACCATTCAACTGGGATGGAACATCTAATATTGTTGTGGATATTTCTATGTTGAATTGTAACACCTGCCCGGGCTCACCTTGTGTTGAATATTACCTGAACGATGTTGTACATATGTCCACAACTCCGTTTGTTTCGACAACAATTAATGAAAACGATAACGATTGCACGGTTCCAACATTTACTCCGGTTCTGCCTAATTATACATCAAACTTTCGTCCGAACATGTTGTTTACAGGTAATCAGACGGGAGGAACTATTACTTATACTTATGCATGGACGCCATCGACTTTCCTGAACAATACGACTATAGATAATCCGCTTGCAAGTAATGTTACGACTGCTACAGAATATACAGTGACGGTTACAAAATCGAATGGTTGTTATGCTACTGCTTCTCAGCGAATAGATTTGATTGAAAACTCTTTTGTTCCAACAGTATCAGCAACACCACCATCAATTTGCCCGGGAAGTTCTTCTCAATTAAGTGCACAGGCAGATATTCAATTAGGTACAGATATTCTAACAAACTCGTTTGATGGTCTTCCAGCTACATATGGATCGTATTACACTTCTCATCATGAGCAGTACCTTATTAGAGCTATCGAATTATCAAATGCGGGTTTACAAGCCGGAAATATTACCAGCCTTGCTTTTGATGTTGTACAACACAATGCAGGATTAGGTAGTCGGAACTTTGCAATTTCTTTGGCTCAAACACCAGTTAATGAACTTTCTACATCTTTCATCAATTCCGGATTTTCACTCGTTTATTTCAGTCCGAGTTACATGACGACAGAAGGATGGAATGTGCACAATTTTAGTTCACCTTTCTTCTGGGACGGAGTTTCTAATATTGTTGTAAATGTTTCAATGCTGAATTGTTCTTCGTGCCCAACTGTTGCTTGTACTGATTTTGCGGGAAATGATATCTTACATTATTCTTTTACGCCGTTTGTTGCAACATTGACAACAGCTGCGGATGCAGATTGTTCTGTACCAACATTTACTCCTTCCAGCCAGATATTTGGCGGAGCATTCAGGCCCAATTTGAAATTAACAGGCGCTTCATTACCCGCATCTTTTTCATGGTCTCCGGGAACATATCTGAATAACAGTTCCATTTACAACCCGTTAGCTTCTAACGTAACTAATACTACAACATACACAGTTACCGTCACAAAGGCAAATGGATGTTCGGCATCTGCAACACAGGCAGTAAATGTAATCGCTGTTCCTGCAATGCCAGCTGCAATCAGCGGTAAGAGTGGTGTATGCAAAGGACAGGCTGGAGTCGTTTATTGTACCGAAGAAGTTCCCGGCGCTACATCCTATATATGGACATTGCCAACAGGAGCAACCGGTGTTTCGACAACATCCTGTATTACTGTTAATTTTAGTACCAAATTTAATGGCGGTAATATTTGCGTGAAAGCAGTTAATTCATGTTTCACAGGTCCTTCGAAATGTAAAGCAATTACAGTTATTAGTGTTAAACCGGCTAAACCAAATCCGATCACCGGTACAAGTTCTGTTTGTTTACCGGCAACAAATACATATTGTATTTCTGCAGTACCTACTGCCGATAGTTATGCCTGGGCTGTAAATGGAAATGGCGGAGCAAATCCGATGACCATCATTTCCGGTAACGGAAGCCCATGTGTTATTGTTGATATTCCTGTTGGTTACAACGGTGCACAATGGCTGACAGTAAAAGCAATCAATTGCAAAGGAGCAAGTGACGAAAGAAAACAGAATATTTACGTGATAAGTGTCCCTTCTCAGCCTGCTAGTATTTCAGGGCCTTCTCCTGTATGCAAGACCAAGACTAAATCATACAGTTGTTCTATCGTAAGCGGAGCTGCTTCATACAACTGGTCGGTAACCGGTGGTGCTGCAATTATCAGCGGACAAGGAACGTCTGCTGTAAATGTTAAGTTTACAACTGCAACTTCGACTACTGCTGTTCTCTCTGTTGTCGTAACCAATGCATGTGGATCATCGGCGCCAAAAACAAAAACAATTGCTGTTACATTAACATGCAAAGAAAGTGAAGAAGACGAAATAACAGCAAATCTGCAGGGACTCTCCGCATTCAATGTTTATCCGAATCCAACAAATGGTAAGATAACTCTGAGTTTCAATTCAGATAAGAAAACGAAACTTGCTTTGAATGTTGTTGATCTGCTTGGTAAAACTTTGATCAGCGATGAAATCGAAACGGTTGAAGGATTGAATACAAAAAATCTCGACCTGAGCCGTTTCGCTGAAGGAATGTACTTCATCTTCATTGTGAATGAAGGAAGAGAAGTTCAAGCGTTGCGTATAGCTGTAGAATAAAGGAAAGTAAATACAAAAGCCCCCGTTCGGTTCTTTAACTGGAGGGGGCTTTTTTTAATAAATCTTGATTTTCATTTCAAGCTTTTAGCAGGATGTTCAGATTATAACAACCAAAATTCCCATTAACACGTGTAAACACTGGAAGTACTGTTTAGAGTACTTTGTTTGTGTTAGGACTAAAGTCGTGTTAACACGAATTAATTTTTAATTTTAAAATTGAGAAAAAAAATAAAAAAAATAAATTATTTTTTTTATGAATTTGGTCTGATCACGGGCTGGTTCATTTATATCACTATTCTACTGAATTTGCTACGAAGATAAAACCACACTCGGAATAGGCGAGGAATGAATTTCTTCATCGCCGATAGTACTATTTTCAAGTTATAAGCATTTAATTGCGGATTAGAAATCAGCTTTACTATACAAAGGATTTTGAAGCGGATCGCTATCGGCTCCTTCGAAGCATTTTATGTGTTTTATTGGTATGCAAAAATGAAATTCTGCACATCGGAATAGGTTTTCTATCACATTATTTTAAACCATAGAAAAAGAAGCTTTCTTTTTAAAAGATTTGCTCTAAGAAAATTCGTCATAGCTGGAAAGAATTTATATTTTTTTATTGGTGCAAAAATTATAGAATCCAATTTTACAGTTTTCATCATCGAGAATTGATCCGCTTTCCCAATCAACACATGCTTTTTCGGTTAAATTTAATTTATAATAAAACAAACCTCTACTAAAATAGCAAGAGCCGTTTGTCGAATCAAACTTAATTGCATAGTTCAAATCATTTATCGCTAATAAATAATTATTGTTTCTACCGTGTGCCAGACCTCTATTATAGTAAATTTCATAATTTTTAAACCCCATTGATATTGCTTTTGTGAAATCACGAATTGCTGAATTGTAATTTTTTTGTGTATCCTCAATTATACCCCTTCTATTATAGAATTCTGCATTCTTAGGATTTAATTCAATTGCTTTATTAATAAAAAACAATGCAGAATCAGAATTGCCTTTAATATTTAGAATTGTTGATATTTCCTTATATGAATCAGAATATAAAGAATCTAGTTGTATTGATGTCCGGAATAAATTCAAAGCAGATTCTATTTCATTTAATTTTATAAATGTTTCTCCAAGTAAAAAATAGTAACTGGAGTATTTTGGATTTTAGGTTATTGCGTGTTCGAAATCACCTCTTGATTTTTCAAATTCATTTAACTTGTAATAAATTCTACCTCTAAGAGAATAAAAATCGTCGTTCTTAGGGAATTTATTAATTAAGTCATTTGCTTTTAAAAGTGCTTCTTTGTAGCATCCATTTAACATTAATTTATGAACTTCAAATCTCTCTTGTTTAATGTCGTTGTTATTATTACAAGCAACTATAAAAAATATATAGTACCATATCAAATAAAATTTGAATTTAATTTTCATTCTGTAGAATTATTTTTTTTGTAATGGAACAACTACTTTTATCCCAAATTCAGCAAATCCTACGGACCTAGATAAATTAATATTTATATTTGATCCAGTATGTGTTGTGGTTGTAAGTGGGATGCCACTTAAGGTTGAAACAGTAGTTTGTTGAACATGGTTTTGTAGTACCCCAATTGTGGCTGATGTTTTTTTACTAGATGTATTTACTGGAAATTCTGTACTTCCAATTTTAATATATAAATCATTTAATTTATCTCTTATAATATTTATAAATCAAATCCTTATTACCATCATTTTTACTTTGAATAATTAAGCTATCTTTTGATAATTTAATTATTTTGAACTTTAAGATTACCTTATCAGAATCTGTAATAATGAATTCTTCCTCATTGCTTATTTTATAATTATAAAAATATCCAGTATCAAAATATTCTATTTTGTCTTTAGAAATAATAAAATCTACGTTTTCATCCTCTTTTTGAGCCCAAGCACCAGTTATTTGAGCGTAAGCATTTTCAATATCGAAAGTAGATTTACATTGAGTTAGCAATATTGTCCATAAAATCAAACTAATTAGAATTATATTTTTCTTCATCATTATTTCTTTTGTGGGATTTCTATATGTATTGCTGGGTCAATGGTTGGTGTCCAAGGAGACAAAACTCTACTTACAGAAGGGTTTCCTTGTGCATTCGATGAAAATTGTTTGGCATTCTTTATACCACCATTTACAGGAGACACATCAACTACGGTAAGCATCCGACCAAGTACATATTGCGCAATTCTTTTTCATGATGTTATTTCGTAGCGATAAATACAATCGTTATGGAAAATGAAAACAAAGTACAAAAAGGCTGGCGAACTCGTGAGCAAAAAGAAGAATTAATTCAA
>JANNBB010000052.1:0-139407 GCA_031385005.1 Bacteroidota bacterium | reverse complement strand
GATTGGAAGGCAAATCGCATAGAAGAGCTACTTCCTTAATTTTTATTATCTTTAAAACTAATTGCAGGCAAATGAAAAACCTGCAATAGTAATTTGAAATGAAAATCAAATCAAGATGTACTTGGTCGGATGCTTACGATATAATAATGTCACCCCTTCGGGGTTGGGGTTGGTGGTATGTTAGAATAATGTTACTAGAATAATGTCACCCCTTCGGGGTTGGGGTTGGTGGTATGTTAGAATAATGTTACTAGAATAATGTCACCCCTTCGGGGTTGGGGTTGGTGGTATGTTAGAATAATGTTACTAGAGGAATGTCACCCCTTCGGGGTTGGGGTTGGTGTTGTTAGAATAATGTTACTAGAAGAATGTTACCCCTTCACGGGTTGATTCATTTCGCAATGAACAACTCACCCGTTCTGAGTTGAATAATGATTTTTAGAATGTTTAATACATAAACTAGCTTTTACTTAGTTCAAAAGGAATTTTTACCAACGCTTGATAGTCTTCGCCGGCTTCCATCATATCCTCGTCATCAGCGTCGTAAAACCAACTCACTTTCACCTGGCTTTTACCGGAAATATTGATCGTTTCCAGGCGACGGAATATGTCGAGTAAACATTTGGAAGAACTGGTGTTGAAATACTCCAGACTTACTTTCAACTCTGTAACTGTTGCCGGTGATTGCGCATAATTATCGAGCCATTCGAAAACGGGTCGGTAAAACTCAAGAGAGTTTTCAGGAATTGATTTTCCTTTAATCTCTAAAATTCCATTATCCCGGCTTAGAATTATCGATGGTGTTTTAATGCTATCTTCAATAATTAAATTGCTCATAAAAATTTATTGTTATAGAGTGATCGTTAAACTAAAAAATGAATATTCGTTGTTGATGTGGGTGAATTCATACTGCAGTTTGTGGCCTGACTTCCTTGCCATCTCAATAATGCCAAGTCCTGCCCCTCCTTTTTCAGAAAACTCGCTCTTTGAAAGAGCTTGTTGATAATGCACTTTCAGGTTTTCGGAATTAAGTCTATTTACTTCATCTAACTTTTCTTGTAATTTACTGATAGAAGAATTTTTAATAAGATTGCCGGTTACGATGCTGTAGTTTTCATTTTTATCTGATTTTATCAGAAAACCTGTTTGCACTCCTGTTATCTCTTCAGAATTTACCGGCTGAACTTGGTGATGCAGGACATTCTGTAAAGATTCGATTAAAACTTGAAAAAACTTTTTCTTTACTGGTGCGGAAATATTTTTTTCTTCAAAGTGGTTCTCCAACATGGAATAAACAGCTTCGAGAAGATCCGGATTGATTTCACCTTTATAGGCGAAAACTATATGATCCTTTTCCATATTTCGAAGCAGTTGATAAACAGAAGAACCGGCCATTGGATAACTAATTGGTAAAAGTCGAATTCAAAAATAGTTATTTGTTTCAACTATTAAAATAATTGTCGCAATTTGAAGTGCGCCTATTTATGACCATAATAAATTCGACTAGTAAAAAAGAGAATCAAAAAATATAAATGGTAGAAATCAGGAAAACTATCGAAAGTAAAATTTATGCTCACATCATCTAAGAGTCCTTTAAACAAAGACGCCCTTTGCATAAATCCGGAAACTTGGATTTTATGCAAAGGGCGTTAAAATAAGGCAACGTGAGAATTGTTGCTTAGTCTTTTACAACAACCAGGTATTTAGAAGCGCTCCAGAATTTTTCAGCATTTGTAATCGAAATACTTACTACTTTATCTTTTTCTTTGTTTAATGTATATGAGTCTGCCGGATGAGCGGTAATCAATTTTGCTCCTTTACTATCGATAGGAATTGTGCTAACCTGTGCATAATCAATACGGGTAAACTTTTCATTATTGATGTTAGAACTCAATTTCGGAGTTTTTCCGATACCTAAAAGTCCGCCCGTTTTATCAATTACTTTCATTGTTTCAAGATCTTTTGATTTACCAACTACATAGTAAGCAGTGTGCATGCTGGATATTTGATCGTTGATTGTCTGATTTTGTGCAACTGTAGTTTGCGTTAGAGTATCGACGGTTGTTTTCAGTTGAGCAACTTCAGTAGTCAGACTATTAAGCTTATCGTTTAAATCTGCTAGTTCACGGTCTTTCTGGGCTATTTGCTCATTAAGTGTTTGGATGAGTTTTTCAAAGTGAGCGATTTTAGAGCCGGAATTTCTCAGTTTCTTATTTAACTGATCGATCATATTGCGATTATCGTTCATCATCTGATTAATTGCAGCGATGTTATCGTTTATGCGCTCTTTTGCTGTTTTGTTAAGTTCGCCTTGCTTATCTATATTAACGTTTATAGATGTTTGCTTACGAGCAATAGAATCAAGATTTTTCTCGATATCATTAAATGACGTCAAAAACTCATTTAAGGAAGCATCTCTTTCATTTACAATAGCGGCAAGTGAATCTTTTGAATGATTCATTGCGTCAATTTCAACTTGTCTGTTATCACAGGCAGTTATGGATACAGCCATAGCGGCTAAAAAAATTAATTTTTTCATAATTTGATTTTTAAGTGTGATTTATATGGGTTTTCTCTTTTCGGTAGATCAAAAAGGCCCTGAAAGCCCCTTGTTTAATAATGTTTTACAAAGAAAAAGAGAAAGATGGGATATAAAATGATGAAAAAGCATTTTTTCTTAACAAAAGAAAGTGATTAAAGTACGAATAATGAGTTTTATGACTACTTTAAACTGTTTTAATACCAGTATTTAAAGTAATAAGGAGTTTAACAATGGAAATTAGGAGTGAAAATGAATTAATTATTTGACTCAGATAAAGTAGTTAATAGACATAATTGTGACAATAAAAAACGGTTCTATTTGGAAATTTGACATGTTAAATTGTAGCTCGAGCTCCTTCTCTCCCAACTATTTTCAAGAAACTGTTATCTATCATATTGATTATATGTTGGGTAGGACTTATCTTTGTTAACTCAAATTCTTCTCAATAAAAAGTATTAATAATTATAGAATGAAAAAGAAAGTTTCAATAAGTACATTATTTATAATTTGTTTTTTTGTTTCACTCATTTCCTATGCAATTCCAGCATATTTACTTCCAAAGAAAAAAACGGAAATTAAAATACTCCCAAGTAACTGTAAATCGGAGATGTCTCAGATTCGGTTGAATAATTATAAATATGTAAAACCCTTGTTACTTTCTGATATTTCCACAGAGAGTTCAACATTTATCAATTTACGTTCAAACATAGAACAATACATTCAGGGGGCGAAAGCAAAAAATCTGATACAAGATATTTCCGTATATTTTAGACGATTAAACGATGGATCCTGGTTTTGTATCAATGAAAGTTCATCGTTTAATCCTGCAAGCATGAGTAAAATCATTTTTTTAATTACTTATCTTAAAGAAGCTGAATCAAATCCACAATTATTAAATAAAAAAATATTTTTCGAAAAGCATTTTTCAAGTGTATACACTGCAAACATTAAAGATTTTGTTTTAAAAGAAAAAACTACTTATACGATTAAAGACTTGTTAACCTACATGATAAAATATTCAGATAATGATGCAACAGAACTTATTATTCAAAATCTTAATCGTAAAATTTATTTGAATTTATTCACTGACTTAAAAATTCCTACCCCTCCTGAATTTGGAGAATATGAGATAAATACAGAAGATTATTCTAAATTTTTCAGGACACTTTATAACTCAACATACATAAGTCCTGATCTATCAGAATTTGGTTTACAATTGTTAACACAAAGCACTTTTAAAGACGGATTAGTAAAAGGAATTGATCCGGCAGTAGAAATATCGCATAAATTTGGAGAGCGCGTACTCGAAAATAATGCCCAATTGCATGAATTCGGAATTGTATTTGCAGGAAATGAGCCATACCTCATCGGTGTCATGACTAAGGGCAAATCTTTACAAGAACTCTCAACTGTTATTTCAGAAATATCGAGATTAACCTTTTCCGGCTACCATTCTTATTCGTCAATTTAACCTCTTTGTTAAAAGTCTGATTTTGTGAAGTATACATCACTTAATGATTTCCATTTTATTCAATTTTTAAGATATATATCGAAACTTAGCAGTCACCGGCTATGCAATTTAAAAACGAAAAGTTTAGATAGATTACCGGCCAACAACCATTATTAAATTGGCTTAATGATTCCATTTTCTTAATTTCGCATTCCAATCGCCCGGGTGGCGGAATTGGTAGACGCGTCGGTCTCAAAAACCGATGATCGTAAGGTCTTGCGGGTTCGATTCCCGCCCCGGGTACTTTGACAGTTTACTGTGTACAGTGCACTGTGTACTTAACAGTACACAGTGCACTGTTTCTGTTTCTGTAAACTTTTTGTTAGTAAAATAGAAATTCCTGTTTATTTTTTTCGCAGAATTCTGCATTTAACGCAGCACTACCAGTTTTTTTGTAAACGAAACAAATTCGTTAGAGAAATATACATAATACGTTCCTTCGGGTAAATAATAAATGTCAACAAAAGTCTCTTGATCTTTATTCACTGGCAAAAAACCGGTAATTTCTTTACCGTTCAAATTTATAATTTTAATTTTTCCTTCAACAGATGATTTAACTATTAGGCTATTCTGAGCCGGTGAAGGATAGAAATCGAATTGAGAAATAACTTTCTCGTTCTCTTTTAAGTTAGTTGGCAACATACCTTTTACTATTATACTGCAAGGATCTCCATTTAAATAACCTGTCAGGGAATAAAAATCATTCACACCCGGAATTCCATTAAAATAATTAAATCTAATAGCGACCAAAGCGGTTCCATTACCATAGCTTTGAGTGCCGTAAGAAGTAAACCTCACAGTTGAATCACCTATATTGTAAAACGAAGAGGAGACCATATAAGTTGTGAGGTCAACAATTGTATCGTATAAAAGATAGTTTCGATAATATTGAAATGAAAAGTCCAAAGCAAATAAAGAATCGTCTGATAAAACTGAAACAGGAATTTCAATGCTGTTTGCTGTAACTATTGCCAGAGAAAGATCCAATATCACGGAATCTTGCTGATCAATAGAAAAATTTTGTACAAAATTATTTTTTTGTTCATCGGTCTTAATTTCATTTCCGATTCCAGCGATTTTGCTTTGTAACGTGAAACTTGTAGCTAATACAATTATTAGAGGAAGTATGATTTTAATCATTTATGTTTCTTATTAAAAATTCTGATTTAAATAAAACAATTTGAATTAGTTCTAATTCTAAAATATTATTTGAAAGAAATTTTTTCTTTACCTTTTGCGAATTGAAATCTGCTATAAAGAAATAAAAAGGGCCCGTAAAATTCCCGAGCCCTTTAAAAAAAAACTAACTAATTATTTACTAACAACAACACTCTTTACTATTGTAAACCTATTGTTAATGGCTTTAAGAATATAAATTCCGTTTTTAAGTCCATCAATACTTAATTCCATGATCTCATTAGCGTTTACATTTTTTTCACATATTACTCTGCCTTGCAAATCAAAAATCTGAATATTCGCTGATTCTGAAATCTCAATATTTAAATTAGTACTTGCCGGATTTGGAAATACATTAATCCATGAATTATCCAAGTGACTATTCGGTATTGATTTTTTCAATTCAACCTCAGACTCGTCTCCATTTAGATATGCATTAAAAGAACTTATCTCGTTTCCGGATAGTGAATTTCCTTCAAATTTAAATCGAATATAAAGGATGGTGGTTTCCGTTTCTAAGTTTTCTAAACTATAAGAAGTAAAACGCAATGTATGGTCAGTTTCATTATAATTTGACCTGGCTTGCATATTTACAGAAAGTCCTTTTATTGATTCGAATTTCATTAAACTCTCATCAAATAGTAATGAAAAATCGAGTGAATTGATTGTGTTGATTGACGAAATCTGTAAAGGCATATCCAAATAACCTTCTGAAATAATGGATTTAGAAAAATCAATTGAAACTTTGCCGGGATTGTTTAATTTAAACGAACCACCTGAGCCTACAGTTGAGAAGTTTCCATTAATGTCGCCAATTAAAATCCCTTTGTATGTCATTGAAGTAATTACAGGGCATGAACTAAAATTAGTTCCCGGCACGGCAAGACAAAAGGGAACAATCGGTACCCGTGTACTTGAAAATCCTACACCATTATCAGCTGGGAAAGTGGCTGAAATTTGATAAGATGGATTCGTAGCAACAGTAACGGTATCAATAAATAACCAGTCCTTTGAAAGTTGTCCATTCGATCCGCCCTGTGGATTATAGTTCCATGCTTGTAAAAATTCAGGAATCATTAAAACTGCACGTTGATTAATTTGAGAAATATCACCTGCGCTAATGACACCATCAATATTTACATCAGCGGCAATAATTTGATAAACAGTTGGAATAAATGAAGGGTCTTGAATTAGCAGCTTCCGAGTCAATAGTGCATCAAAACCATTTACAACAGGTTGTACACTGGTATTACTCTGAATATCTCTATTGATAGCGATATTCGTCCCGTTGGTGGTACTATAATTAAATTGCCCGTTAATATCCGGCTGAACTGCCCCGGCTGATATACTTGTACAAGAAGTATTGTTTCCAAAAATATTAGTGATTCTTAACTGTGCAGGATTTGCTGAGTTGTATCCTAATGGATTGTTATTAATCCAAAACTTAAGTGTTCCGGAAAATGCAGTATCTCTATAGGTAATATATTTTCCTGGATCAACATTTTTTAAACTAACACCTGTAAAATAGCTTTCCTTTAATGATGAAATACTAAATGTTGCAGAATCAATTGATCCAAAATTGGTGGTCTTAGCAAATTCTACACAAATTAAATCTCCTAATCCTGAAAAAAATGTATTTGCCGGTGCTGAAGAATTAAAAAACAGGAATATTTTTAATATTCCGTTAACATTATCAATAGTATCCAATATATCAACATATGCCGGATTTACTAAGGTATTGTTTACAGTAATAATGCCGGTTGGTTGAACCTTGTTGGTATTATAATTCATTACAATATCATAGCCAATTACATTTTCCACTGTATCAATTGCAGTGATGGGAATGCAAAAGTTAGATGGTACACAGATATCCTTTGAAGTAACAATTTTATAAGGGATGTTAGGATCAGCAACTGAAATCAGAACTCCGGCTGAAGTGGTTTGTGCATTGTTGTTATCTCTTGCCCGGGCAGTAATATTTGCCACGCCGATAACGCTCGTCCAGTTAAATGAATAAGGGGAAGTTGCGTCACTTCCAACAAGCACACCATTAATATAGAATTCAACCAGGGAAATTGTTCCATCAGGGTCTATTGCATCTACCAATATATTAATGATTGTAGGATGAGTAAATAAATCACCATTAAGTGGAGCTGTAATATTTACAGTTGGAGGGATATTGCTACCTGCAGAAATATTTATCACCGCAGAGGTTGTTTGAGCGCTTTGGTTATCGGTAGCTACTGCCGTAAGTGTATGCGAACCGTTTGTAATTGTATAATTTATTGAATAAGGTGACGTATTATCGATTCCTATAGAAATACCATCTACAAAAAATTCCACATTTGTTATTGAGCCATTATCAGAAGCATTGGCATTAATCGGAATTAAGGTTCCCGCTAAAAATGTAGCACCATTGGCAGGAGATGTAATGTTGACTGATGGTGGTGGATTACTATTCACAGTAATAGGAATACCGGCAGATGTTGTCTGACCGTTGCTGTTATCTGTAGCTTTGGCAGTTAGTGTATGTGTTCCTGAAACTGCTGTATAGTTTATCGAATATGGAGCGGTATTATCTATACCGATAGAAACTGCATCGACAAAGAATTCGACAGATGAAACTGTTCCATCTGCATCGCCAGCATTAGCAGTTATTGCGACAGTGCTACCGGTAAGGAAACTTGCTCCATTGGATGGTGAAGTAATACCTACCGTCGGATTAATATTCGAGCCGCCTAATGTTCCCATTAAACTAGGCAACGATATTTCGCTTCCAACAGGATTCATCGCAACATAATTCTGAGTACCACCTGTGGGAGTTCCAATCTGTATATTCAACTCGTAATGAAATGTTCCATCAGTCGTAATTTGAGCAATCAAAACTTTATTTGTAGCAGGAATTGGGCCGGTTGAGCCATTCAATGATGCCCATGAAGCGTTAGCGGTAATGAATGTATCATTTACATTACTTACAGCATCGAAAACATCAAGGTCAGAAACAGATAGTCCGACGAATGTTACGGCTTCAGGTGTTCCCGCATAAATACCGTCTTGAATTGTCAAAGCAATTCCTGCAGCCGGATCATTATTTTGAAGAATTGGCGGGACAGTACTGTTAATAACTGTCGCTCCACCTGAAGCAACATTATCCTCCGATTTTAAGATTCCGAAATTGCCTGTACACGCTGCTCCAACAGAGAGCCAGGAGTCAAGCATAACTGTATTTGCCCTTGCTTGTGTTTTGGTATAAGTTGGCGTAGTTGCACCTCTATCTTCATTATTAAAGAAAGCTGTACTTGTAGTGAATAATAAAGTATGACCGGGTACGCCATATGCTGCCTGGAATTTATATCCAGGCAACATATCAGCATAAATTCTATAAGTAACAGATCCAATTGGAAGATCTCCTATACTACCAGTTTGATCAGCAGCATTTGAAACATAATACTTTTCAACTATTATGTTCTCTAATCCATTTTGTGCACTTGTAAAAAAGGCAATCAAATTAAGTAATGCAGCTATAAATATTTTTTTCATTCTTAGTATTTTAATTGTTTTTAAAATTGAGTCTTCTTGGATTCAAATTACTATTGACAATTCTGGTTAAATTGACCAAGTAATTGAAGAAAGTCAACGTTGTTTGTTGCACCGTCACCATTAATATCAGTTGGACATGGCTGTAATCCGGGAGTTAACCCTAACAATGCAGCATAAGCCCAGTCAGATAACCAGTTTTTACCTGATGGATCGAAAGCACCTCTATATGCTGCCGGTGTGAAGAAACCATCTACAGGAGGTGTTGGGCATCCGGTTGTTGATAAACCCGGGTTTGGAATTGCGTCATACTGATGTGAAACAATATTGCTTGTATTGTTTACAGTAAATACATTATCAAAACCTGCAATTGTGGTAACAACATCATTTTTATCTGTAGTTGTAAATTGCGTAATATCTGCAGGGCTTCCAAAACCACCTGTTGCATTTTTATCGAGAGCCAATCCATTCGTTACATTAAGGAAAGTATTACACTTTATTTTTAAGCTATTGCTACCATTTCCTGTGCTATTTGACCAGTTATGGTATGCCTCGCTGGTGCCTGTTCGTGTTCCAAGTGTTTTTATTAGGTTCAAACCATATCTCCAGTTTGCAAACACTGAATTTGAAATTTCACCTTCTGTGAGTTCTTTTGCTTCAATTGCGGCAAGACCACTATTGTCACTGTTCAGTACTGACTTATTGTTTCCAATCATAGTTACATTGTAAATAATTGGATGGGAACGAGGTAATAAATTCGACTTTTGATCATCGGCATCCATTTCAAATCCATTATCAGCTTCTAAACTAGCTGTTGTGTTATCCGTTTTAAGACCAAATACAAATTGTACTTTTCCGGTATAACCGTCATCCCAATCAAACATATCATCATTGCCGAATAAAGAAGCATAGTATTTTACGTTTACAGTACCACCAAAAAACTCTATACCGTCATCAGCACAAGAAACAATTTCAATATGCTCGATTGTAGTTCCTCTACCAACTGATCCAAGTGTAAGTCCATTGATTTCTGAACCAACTACGAGTGAAGCACCGGAATAGCGAATAGAAACATATTTTAAAATACCTGAATTGTCGTTATCATCAAATGATGCCGGAGTTACACCAAACTGATCGCGACTATTTGTAGAAGCAAACCCTTCAAAAGTTCCGATACCATCGGCAACACATAATTTACCATCACCAACACCTGCCTGAAAAGGCCCGTTTGCTGCAAGTGTTAAGTTATTTGTCGCTTTACCTGCAATTAGTACACCACCCCATTGTCCTTTATTAGCAATAGGATATGTTCCGTCTAAATTGTCAGCTTCAGCTGTGAAAACGATTTGACAATCGGCAGTACCGCTGGCAAATATTTTACCACCTCTTTGTACGACTAATGCAGTAACGTTTGCTGCAACCGCATTAAATCTCCCCTTAATAACTGTACCCGGATTAATCGTTAATACTTTTCCGTCAGGGACATATATCTTTTTATCAAGAATATAGGTCTTGTCGCATGTTAATATTGTATTATTTGCAATTAAATCTCCGTCTGTTGCTCCTCCATTAACTGCGAGGGTAGACATAAGAACCGTTGTTCTTGTTGACACAGTAGGACAACCGCAAGCTTGTCCTAAATTAGTTTGACCAACAACCGTTGAAATGGAAGTTAATGCCATAGCCACGGAAAAAAATAATCGAGTAATAGTTTTTTTCATTTTCATGTTTATAAGTTTTAATTTTTGGTTTTTTGATTTCTGGTTCTTTCTATTAAAGACAGTGCAAATATCATTATCCGACATTTAACTAATTGAAAGAAATACTTACTATAACGTTACATTAAGGTTATTGGAGTATTATGTGATTTAAAAAAATGTAAACAACAACACCCAAATACAAGTAAAATGAAAAAAGAAAATGAATTTATTATAAAAATTAAATCGGATAGAAATTATTAAATTAGAATAAAAAAATGATTTAAGTGCACATTGATTGTTTATGAACAAATAATCATACAATTACTATCGGCAGTATTTTTTTAGTCTTTAACACAACGGACACTAAAACCATATTTTTTATTACAAATAGATCTGTAAATAGATGACTTTTTATAATCCAGATAACGGTAATATGCCTGACTTTCATCTGATGATTCTGAATTCGTCCACCAAAAACCTGTTGCAAACAGACCCGGATTTGCCCACGTGCCATTAAAAAGGCGACATCCTCCGGCTAAAGCATTGAAGCCACTTGAGTTATTTGACCAAACATCGGAGAACGAAATCCAACCAGATGTATTTCCTGATTTCAATTTATCTCCTTCTTTATCTCCTCTCCATCCTTTTTTTCCTGCCTCTTCTGCGCTCATTCCTAAATATTTTTCCAGTTCCTGCCATTCGCTATCACTTGGTAAATGCCAGCCGGCAGGCGCAATATTATCGGAGCTTCTTATCGCAAACCAGTTATATAAAAGCCCTGGAGCACTTTCACTATTATCAAATAAACAAAAAGAAGGTAAGGAATCCTCCCAGCTTTCATTGGTTTGATGTTGAGATATTGGCACTCCATTTCTGAAGTTTTTTACTTTCAGGTTTTCTGCCATCCACCATTGATTTCCGATCTTGATGGTGTGATAAACATTATTATCAATATCGGTAAGTGTACCCATTTCAAAAGAGATAATATCTTGTTCATCCTTCTTACAACTAATTGAAAAAGCAAAAAACACAAAAAAAAGACAGGAAACAATATATTTTGGATTTATGAATGCTTGCATAATTATATTTTTTGCTACTACTTATCTTTCCTGCGAATTTTTCTTATTAATAATAAATCGTTTGCTGGTCGAATTAACTTGTGAGTCGATTTTCAAAATATAAATTCCATCATTAAACTTAGAAACATCAAATTGATTATAAATCTTTCCATCATCCGATTGCAAATGTTCCTCACTGAGGATCTTACCGAACCGGTCATATATAAATATTGAAATCTCGCCGCTTACAGGCAATTCTCCCGATATTGTAATTCTTTCTGTTGCCGGATTCGGATACAATTCGAAATTCTCTGAAATCATTTTTTGAGAACTTAATTGAGGACAAACAATATTTAAATCTCTGTCGTTACAAAATCCGGGATAGCAGCACAATTCCTGCAAATTAAAATTCGCTTCCGGGTCAAAATTACAAGCCATCGAATCCATACAACCAAAAACAATAATTGTTTTACATGAATCCTGATTATTACAACTATAAACAGGATTATATTCGACATAATGCGGATCGGTACAACCGCATGCAGCAGGATATTTCAGAAAAGGGCACAATCTTTCATCCGGTAGAATTGTATTGTTATTAGCCACATACTTTACAATCCGAGTTGAACCACCGTATATCTCTTCAACTTCCAGATTAAGTTCAAAAGAAATATCACCGGTAGTTGTTAACTGCGCAACTAAAACCTGATTTTTTACCGAATCAATTCCCTGAACTCCGGAGTTTTGAAGTCCGGCATTATAGCTTATAAATTCATTCCTTGTAATAACTGAACCGAAAATAGTGGAATCGACACCTGATATATTATCGAGAAATCCGTAATCTGCCCACGATAACGGAACATTGTTCATTGTGTCAAGTCCGTCAGCTATTGTAAGTGGAATACCTGCATAAGCATCAGCATTAGTCAACAAACCAGTTGGAATACCTGCGCTTCCTCCATCGTTATTCATTCCACCAATAAAAGATCCGTCCGTATCATCAGATTTCAGAATACCAAAATATGTTTTTGCCCCTAACCTTGTTGTTTGACCCAGTGTTAACCAGGAATCCAATGCAACAGTATTTTCCTGTAATCTATTTTTACTAAAATCTTTAGCAAAACTCTGTCCATCTGCCTTATTGTTAAAAAAAGATTCTGTACTTGAAAATACAAGTGGATGGTTTGAATCGCCGTAAATTTTCTTTAGTTTAGATCCGGGAGCAAGGTCAATAAATATTCGAAACGTTTTAGAGCCCAATGGAAGGAATCCGCCTGAGGTATCTGTTGCATCGTTGGCATCAGAAACATAATATTTTTCTACAATTACATTTTCAATTTGAGCAAATAACTCACAAGGAAATAAAATAGTAATTGTAATTATCGAAATTATAATTCTGAACATATTATTTATTCTTAAAGTTTATATGAAATACTTGCTATGTAATTCGTCCCGTATGAATATCGTTCATATTCCGTTTTCCATCCATCTGAATGCTTATAGGATTTAATTACAGGAGCATTGAACAAATCCTTTATAGTAAAATTGACGCTAAAGTGCTTTCCCAATGATTTTGATATTTTGAAATCTACAAGTTGTCTGGGCAGTTCATAAACATCTGCAATCTCTTTTACAGCTGAAGCGATTATTAATCTCGGGCCCTGTACATTGTAACTTATTGCGGCAGATAAACCGAGACTATCTGCCTTATAACTAAAAATAGAATTGATAACATATGGAGCTTGCCCAAACATTGAACGGGATACAGTATCTAAAGGAATGTATGTTTTTACACCTCCGTCGACTTCCATTCTTGTTCTGACATATTCCGTATGAGAATTGACAACCGTAAAATTTAACAGGATATCAAAGTGGCGATTTAATTTCTTTTTCAACTCCAATTCCAAACCAGTAACATTTGATTTATCGACGTTTTGCCATGAGAAGCCACTTGATTCAACTAACTCAATATGATTTTTGAAATTTTTATAAAAAGCACTTAATGATATATTGTCACTTGAATTAAAATAATATTCGAGTCTTGCATCGTAATTATTAATCTGAACCGTTTTAAGACTTGAATTTCCAAAAACAAATTTCCGAAGATCATAATCGAAAGTTGCTACGTCTGATAATTCCCTGATGCTGGGTCTGGCAACTGAACTGTAAAAATTTAGCCGCAAATTAATTGGCGATTCTTCATCCAATCGCACTTTATAAATCAGGTTAGCGCTGGGAAGTATATTTACCTCATTTAATTTACCCGGATTCGCAGAAGGATAACCATTAATATAATATCTTCTGATATCATTTTCAGGATATCCCAATGAATCAAATAGGATTACATCTGTTAAGATGTCAACTTTTTCTATTCGTGCTCCACCTGTGAATCGTAACCGGGAAGTAAAATTTAAATCGGCCATTCCAAAAAGTGATATTAATTTTGACTTACCAAAAGTGTTATTGACAGGCGATGTATTTAATACATAGTAGGTATCAATCGTATTGAAATTATGGCCATAAATGTCAGTAAAATTGCGTATTTCAAAATTGCTTAATACAAGAAAATTGTCAATATCATGATTAGTCAGGAGTAAAGTAGAATTAGGTCCAAAATTTAATGCATAATCGAATTGTTCACTTTCCTTATTATTAAACTGATATCCTCCGCCCAATTTAATTTTTTTCTCCATTCCCGGTTTCAAAGAAATTGGTATTTGAAGAGTAACTCTTGAGTCAAAGAGATCATCATTCAGATATCTATAGTATCTATGAATTCCATCGCCTATCGTTCCTCCGATTTGAAATGTTTTAGAAATAGGGTCTTCGTAATACTGTAAATTTTTGAAGTCAGGGGAACTACTGTAACCACCGGTATACGATGCATTTAATTCCATTTTAATTTTAGAAACAGGAAAATAATTTTCAGATTTTATTTGATAAACCAATTGACGCCTTTGCTCATAGTACAAACTGTTTGTCCATACATAGGTTGAAATATCTCTCTTATCCAGGGGGTTTTTCACTTTATTAGTTCCACTTATATTTGGCATAAACAAAAATGAAAAGCTATTGTTCGGAGATGGTTTAAAAGATAAGTTCAACAAACCATTCCATCCATTTGTTTCTTTACTAATTTGCTGCGATACAGAAGAAGATAGCCCGCCATCAAACCTTATACGATTTTCTTTCGAATCGGGGTCGTATTGAATTGAACTTCCATATTTAAATCCTGCGATATAGCCAAGCGGTTTGCCTAAAAAAGTAATTTGATTACCAATACTAACACTTTGACTATAATTTAAAGGAGCACTTTTTTTAATTGTATTCCAGTTTGCGGGAAAGGATTTACCTGACGCAGGAACTTTTGAATTAATGACAGTAAAAGCCTGGGCTTTGTATGAACCATTTAGATAGCTGTTTTTTGCTTCTGTAAAAGCATCTTCATCATTGATAAGTCCGGGTGCTAATAATCCTAATTGAACAAGTCCAAGTTTAAAATATGTCTGTCCGGTGTTGCTGCCATCTCCCCAATTATAATCATATACACCTAAAGAATTGAAATATGGTTCAAGTCCTAATGCTGCAAATTCCTGGTATTGATTTGGACTAACGACTGCAGAAACAAATTCCTCATGGTTGCGGTTTCTTAATCCATTATCATATCCAAGCCAATCAGTAGAACTTCGTTGGGAGGAAATAACATCTTTAAAAGTCGACTGATTGTTATAACCGAAAGATGATTCCACATTTAGTGTAAAAGTCTCAGGATAATCTTTCGTCTCAACTGACAAATACGCTCCGGACCAATCTCCGGGCAAATCGGGGCTTGCTGTTTTTGTAATAATAATATTGTCAACAAGTGAAGAAGGGAATAAATCAAGTTTAATATTATTGGTAAAAGGATCAAGAGTAGGAATTACAGAACCATTTATAGCCGTTTTTAAATATCGGTCTCCGATTCCCCTTACGGTAATGAAATCATTATTTGTTGATACACCGGAAACTCTTGCAACAGCATTTAACACATTTGCATCACCTGTTTTTTTTATAGTTTCTGAAGAGATATAATCAATAGTGGTTGCTGAATTCTTTTTTATTTTTTCGATATAGTAATCCTTTGCCTTTACAGCTTTCGCAACAACCTCCACTGCTTTTATCTCGTGAGATGATGACTTCATCACGAAATTTTTTACAATAACCTCCCCATTTACCGGGAGAATATTCTCTTCCATCGAAAGATAACCGACATATGATAAAACAAGTGTTTGGGCACCCTCCTGCTGAATCTTGAATGTATAGTTACCATCTAAATCCGTTGTAGTTCCAATTCCACGATTCGTTTTAAAAACGATGGCTACACCAATTAAGGTTTCACCTTTTTCATCAGTAACTTTTCCGCGAAATGTACATTGCCCATTTGAATAGGAAATAAATAATAAGTAAAAACCAAATAGGAAGACCAGTTTCTTCATCGTTAAATAGGCAATGATGGTACAGGCAGTATTACAGAATCAATTTTTTCTGTTGAAGATTGCCTGTAAGTTCTACACGAATTAATTATTCTTTAATGAATCTTTTAGTAGTTGATTGGGTATCGCCAAATAATACAACGAAATATTGTCCGGAAAATAAAGATGAAATATCAATATATTCTGTACTGAATTCTTTATTCAATAAAACATCCTTATGAATTACGCTCCTGCCAACAAGGTCATAAATAGTATATCCTGTATATTTAATTTCATTCTTCCCGTTCACCTTTATTACTAATTTATCTTTTGCGGGATTGGGATATAATTCAAATGAAGATACATTTTTCTTGATGTTTCCTGTTTGTGTAGTACCTGAATTATAAATTAATGCCGGAAGAAGTATTTCGCTTCCTACAGCGTTTCGTGCTACAAATTGCTGAACACCTCCTGAAGGTGTTCCGATTTGAATATTCAGCTCAAATGAGAGTATGCCATTCGTCGTAATTTGAGCGATCAATACTTTATTTGTGGCTGTATCAGGGCCTATTGAACCATTTAGTGAAGCCCATGAACCGTTAAAAGTTGAAAACACGGGACCATTTGTACCATCATTCTGATTGTCGAAAATTGTCATTTCTGTAGATATACCAACGGCTGTTACCGGCTCGGGTGTACCCGCTATCATTCCATCCTCGATTGTAAGTGGAATTCCGATGGAAGTATCTGCGTTTGCCAATATTCCGTCCGTATTGATTACAGTACCGGCACTATTGTCTTCGGATTTAAGGACTCCGAAATTACCGGTACAAGCGGCACCTACAGACAACCATGAATCAAGCATTACGGTATTATGTGAAGCTTGCGTTTTAGAATATGTTGGGGAAGTTGCTCCACGATCTTCATTGTTAAAAAACAGTGTTGTAGTTTCAATTCTAAGTTCATGTCCCGGGATTCCGAATGCAGCTTGAAATTTAAACCCCGGAAGCATATCTGCATAAATTCTGTAGGTTACAGACCCGATTGGAAGAACACCACCTGTAGAATTTTGTGCAGTATCATTTGCATCGGAAACATAATATTTTTCTACAATAATATTTTCTAATCCGTTTTGTGCATGGCTACTTGCCGCAAATGCTAAAAGGCCTAAATAAAGTATATGTTTTTTCATTTGTCTTTAAATTATTTAAAATAATGCTCGTTTGAATAGATTTAATTATGCCCAAATGTGCGAAATCAAATTGCGGGCAAAATAAAACTAATGTTATCAAAAGGTTAATTTGAAATAACAAAAACGGCACGAAAATAAAATATCTGTTAAATTTAAAATGGATATTACTATTACCCGTCCTCCTAAAACATCTGATAAAATAATAATCTAATAATATCAGTGTAATTTTTTCTATAAATATCAAATGAAAAGCCGGTTACATATTAAGTAACCGGTTTTCATGTATAATATTTATTGTATTATTAAGGGCGAAAAGATGCAATAACAAAAAATACATTGTTCTCCATTAATCCATAATCTGCTGATTCCACAACACCGTCACCTGTTATATCTTCCGGTACGTAACCCAGCTTAACAGAACTGACGGCGTTTTCCATATCTCCATAATCCTGGGATTCAACAATTCCATCTTGAAAGCCAACTAAACCAGATCCTGCATCAGAAATATCTCCCCCATACAATGCATAAAATAATCCATCTGCAGTAAGAGATTGATTATTACCAAATACTTTATTCGCATTAGTACTAAAATCATAAAACATATTTGGCGTAATTGTAATTGCGTTTGCGCTCCATGATTCAATTGAATTGCGGTGATGTAATACAAGGAAATAAGAATTACCGATAATGTTTCTTAAAAATCGGAATTGCGCTTTTCCATTCACCAATAAAATTGCGGTGTCAGAATAAAGGGTAGCGTAAGGGGAAGTGCCGGCAGCTAATTGTAAAAATAAAGTATCACAGAAATCCGGGAAGCTAACCGGATCAATTGAAGCATTCATTAATCCGCTACCGATGTAAAATCCTTCTAAAAGAGCTTTTAAATTCACGCTTATTTCCGGTATGTTTTGATAAATCAATCCGGAAATCGTTCTTTGGTTACCTGTTGGATTATTTGCAACATATTGTTGTACAGCTCCTGTAGGTGTGCCAATTTGAATATTTAACTCAAAAGAAAATATACCATCGGTCGTAATCTGGGCAATCAACACTTTGTTATCAGAAGTAGGACCAGTGGAACCATTAAGTGAAGCCCAAGAACCATTAAATGTAGAGAAAAGATTTCCGGCGTTATTCACCGCACCAAAAACCTGAACATTAGAAGTTATTCCAACAAATGTTACGGCTTGGGGTGAACCTGCTATCAGTCCATCCCGCGATGTTAGTGGTGTGCCAGCTAAAACATCTGCATTAGAAAGGATTCCATCGGAGTTGATAATATTTGCAATTGCATTATCATCTGTTTTCAAAACTCCAAAATTTCCGGAACATCCTGCACCGGCAGACAACCACGAGTCGAGCATGACTGTATTATTTGCGGCTTGCGTCTTTGTATATGTAGGAGCAGTACTTCCACGGTCTTCATTATTAAAAAAGCTCGTTGAAGTAGCAAGTCTTAGCTCATGTCCGGCGATGCCAAATGCTGCCTGGAATTTAAAACCAGGGAGCATATCGGCATAAATTCGATAGGTAACTGAGCCCGGAGGAAGAATACCCCCTACCATATTTTGTGCTGTATCGCTCTCGTTTGAAACATAATATTTTTCGACAATAATATTTTCTAACCCATTTTGTGCTTTGCTAAAATGAGTCAGAATTAACAGAAAGAATGTGAACGTAACTTTTTTCATGATATTTAGATTTTAAGTGTTTGCTAAGTGAACATTTTTGCAAGGGCATCTAACCTTCCTTAATAAATAAGATTAAAGCACTTGTATAATTTTACAAAAGTGAATTTCCGGATTCGATTAAAATTAAATTTTTTATTACCAATTTGTTAAATCAATGCCAATACAAGGTAAACACAGCGTTATTAAAGGCATTGCAGATGATTAGTTATAGATATTTATTGAAAACATACAATAAATAAAAAGCAATAAATAGAATTCAGTTGGAGTCAAAATAAAGTAATATCGTATTGTCATTGGGGCTTGTTTAACCATAAGTGGTAAATAAATAATCAAACTTTTCAATGATTTATGCTCATAACAATACTTAAAACTGCGGTCATAGGAAGTGATTCATTCAAATTGACTTTTTCAATTGGACTTAATTAATATTTTATTATCCTTCAATTAACATAAAACCATGAAAACTGAAATACATTTACATAAATCAGTAAATTTTCAAAATACATTTTTTAAGATTATGGAAATCAATACTTACACACTAATGAATGAGCTTGGTTCAAAATTCACGAATCTCTTGCCAACTATTTTAATTGACCAGCAAACTCCTTTAAGTGACAATGAGAGTAATAATTATTTGTTCGAAAATATAATTAACAAAGGATGGTGTGCCGGACAACTGAATATAAAAATTGAAGAATATGATTATGTAGATATACTTATTATTGCAAGAGAATGGATGGAAAATCATTCTTTGTTAACAATTAATTTATACGAATCTAATTCGAAAACTTGGTTTCATATTCAAAAAAACTCTTTTGGGTATTTTATATATTCTAATATCCTTTGCTAATAAAAAAGCAAAAAGTATCGATTAATTTCTTAAAATTATTTTTCGTCCATTATTGTGAGAAAACAGAGTTGGTAAACAGTTATTTTCTGTTCAATTGCTCAAAAACAACGGACAAATGTCCTTCGGAGCATCAAAGCATTTAGCAAATTTAAAGGGGGCCGAAAGAAAAATACGGCGTAGCGCTCCAATTTTAAATCGATTTTTTTTGTAACTTTCCTCTATAAATTCAAAACAAATGAAGAAACAGATATTCTTCTTAATATTCGCATTATTCTTCACAGCTCATGGTTATTCACAGGCCAACAGGTGGTATTTCGGTGTAAATGCAGGAATCGACTTTTCCGGTGTAACACCGGTTGCTTTGAATGATGGCGTATTAAATACAAACGAGGGCTGCTCTTCTGTTTCAGATTCTGCCGGAAACCTATTTTTTTACACTGATGGAATAACAGTATGGGATAGTACACATCAGGCAATGCCAAATGGCAGCGGACTCCTCGCCGGCACTTCCTCCACACAAGCGGCATTGATCGTAAAGGATCCGGTAAGCATTGAGTCTTATTACATTTTTACTACTGATGAAATCGGTGGACCAAACGGATGCAAATATTCTAAGGTAGATATGACTCTCAACGGCGGCCTCGGCGACGTCACAATAAAAAATATTGGATTGCAAGACACCGTCACAGAAAAACTTGCTGCAGTATCCTTCAGCGGAACTACCTGGATCTCCATTCATCGCTGGGGAACAGATGAATACTTGTCGTATCGCCTCGATCAAAGTGGACTTTCAACCAGCCCTGTAATCAGTCATTCAGGCATCATTCATAATACATCACAAATACAGAATACATATGGACAACTGAAATTCAATACATGCGGCACGTGGGCCGCTTCTGCCGTCGGCTATCAGGACACCGTCGATCTGTTGCATTTTAATACATCAACCGGTGTCTTTTCACATTTCATGTCGATTCCATTTACAGATCATGTTTATGGAGTTGAATTTTCCCCCAATGGATCGATGCTATATGTAAGCACATACTCCGCTCCTACCTTATATCAATTTGACTTGAGCTCACTAAACCCCTCAACTATTATTTCTACACAAACAGGCTTATCGATTACGCCCGACATCTATGGCCTGCAACTCGCACCCGACGGAAAAATATATGTTACCAAATCATTCAGTCAATTCCTTGGTGTAATTAACTTTCCTGATCTTGCCGGGCCTTCCTGTAATTATGTCAACAATGGCATCGATCTGGATCCGCTCTTCCTCGGACATACGTCTGCGTTGACTCTACCAGGATTTGATCAGTCGTTTTTCAAACGACAAGAGAGTTGTTTGTCGACAACAATAGCTGAGCAGCATCAATCTGAATTAGAGATTTATCCGAATCCATTCAAAGAGCGATTCAAAGTTTATTCTCCCGGCGGCCATTTTATGATCTATGATCTTTCCGGCAGAATTGTTTTCGAAATGGAATTACCTGAAGGAACACAAACGATTCAACCGATGATTACTTCAGGATTTTATTTATTGAAAATTCATACTCGTGATCAAATCCTTTCAAATCGGATTATTAAAGAATCCAATTAAGTTTGATTCCATTAAAAAATTGCCTTAAATTGAGAAACTACGTTCACACATACTCAGACTTTAATACAGACTGAGACCCTTACTAACACTTTCCAAAATCAGATGCTTCATTATTTTTGCCACGAATGCACGAATAACTATGTTTATTTACATGAGTCTTGAAGTACCGTCTCAAAAGAAACGTTTTTCGTGACCGCCACATCGTTGAGTTTTTTCAACGTTCTTCTGTCGTTGGCAAATTTATTTAAACAAGTTGTTGTTGGAGCATTAGGTGATTGCTTGATTAGCGAATCTACATTTAATATTAAGACGGCTTCCAATGCTCGTAAGTAGGGTTCGCCCACCATATATGCTTTGTTAATTTCTGCCAACGCTTCTTTTGGTTTTCCTAAATTATAGTAGGCAATGGCCAGATTAAAATGGGCTTCCTTATAACCGGGTATTATTGCAATTGCGCGATTAAAATATTTTATCGCTTCTTCATGCTCGCCTTTATTTTCGAGCTTGGCACCGATATCACTTAAAATCTGAATGTGATATGGGTTTTGGCTTTCTGCCTTTCTGAAATAATAAAGAGAACTGTCGGAGCCCATGTAGTTCAATGCAAATCCCCTATACCAATCGAGTGGAGTTCCTAATAAATCCATTTTGAAATAATCGTTATCTGCCTTATTTACGAATTGATACATTTTTTGAAATCGACCATGTGCCTGTTCATTAAAAGCTGCATGCATGTTGTATTCGCCGCTCCATCGTGCCGAAAACACTTTCAGACTGAACAGGCAGATAATTAGTCCACTAATTAAAGCTGCATGAGTAATGGAATTTTTCCGAATAAATTTAACTTCTTTTATTCCTTTGCCTGCTACAATGCTAATAGTAACCATGAGTATCGCTGTCGAGAATGGCCGATGAAATGGGTATCCGAAAAATGAAAGTATCAGGAAACAAAATACTCCGGAGGACAAAACAAATATTGTTTTTTTCTCACTAATATCCTGTGCCTTTTTAAAAGATGCTAAGGAAATAAAAATCGTCACTATAAAAATAAAGAGAAATAAAATCAATCCAATAATTCCCAATTCTGAAAAATATAGCAAAAACTCATTGTGCGGATGCTCATAATGCATTACCCCGGAACTAAGAAAATAAGCACCTCCGACGCCATATTTCGGCCAAAGTATCCTCCAATTAGAAAGACCGATTCCCGTCATTACATTTTCTTTAGCAAGTAATGTGGTGTTTCTCCATAAAAACAATCTTTCGAATACGCTGTTAATATTAGAAGTAGAATCGTTTTTTATCAGCTCGGAAAAATCGGTTGTTAAATAATTTTCTATCGCTGACACCTTTTTGTGTAAAGGTTCAAAGGAATTATTCTTATTCAACCAAGTGACAAGCAAAAAAGAAATTAGTGCGATGCCGGCCATAACGAGAATAATCTTTCGGGGACGAATACTACTTTGAATGTTGTTTTTACCGGAAAAAATAAACCAATAAACCGGTCCATAAATAAAAACTAGAAACAATATGCATAACCAGGCGCTTAATGTCTGAAGTATTAAAAGATTAAAAATAATTAGAAAGGAAGCTGCCACATTCATCCTTTGATTTTTTGAAATACCTGTTAATCCTCCTGCGAGGGTAAAAGGAAGTAGAAGTATTAAGGATTCGGAAAGAAAATTTTTATTGCTTAGGGTTGAACATAGGGTATGATCAATCTGAAGTTTTCCATTTTCGATCAAATTAACTATTATCTGATAAAATAATACCGCTGTTAACAAAAAAACAGTAACCGGAACCAAACGAAAAATAATTTCTGTTTTCGAAAAACCCGAATAAATAATTGCAATAAGAAAAAGAAATACAATGACCAGGCTGACCCAATTCGTAAGTCCTTCAGTTATATTAATCGCACTATTAATTGAAACAGCCGACCAGGCTATAAATAAAAATAAAATCAGAAATAATATCCTTGTTGAAATATCGGCAATAATTACTCTTCCAAATTTCAGGACAACTCCTAAAAGAAAAATAGTTAGAAAAGAAATAAAAATTAATTTGGGAAGTCCGTCATGATCAAGTAAAGAATTTATACTGAGCAATGGAAAAATCAAAAAGACTAACACCCAAAATATTTTTTCAGCCGGAAAACCTGTTTTTTGTTTTAGTACCTTCATACGTTGACGTAAATTTATTATAAATAAGCAATAATTAAGAAAATTAATTATCTTTAATTAAATTTTCCGTTCATTAAATCAGTACTAAACCTGTTTCCTATGAAAACGCTACTCAACTTAATTTTTGTTTTTCTTTTTATTCAGGAATCATCCGGTCAATCTTTATTGAGCATTGCGCCCAATCAAGGTACAGCAGGGACAACAGTTACAGCATTGATTACCGGACAAAGTACTTTTTTCCTGTCGTCCAGTCCGCAGGGTGCGCAATCGATTGATATCGGTCCGAAAAATTGTACTCTTGTACAGGGAACGAATTTAATAGTAGTTGACGAAGATCATATGCAGGTGGATTTTATTATTCCTTCAGGATTCCCAAATGGGGTATACGATATTAATCTTCAAAAAGCATTCAACGTCCTTACCCTTCCTTCTTCATTTACCATTACAGGCGGAACAAATTACAGTATTCAGAGTATGTCCCCTTCCACGGCATTTGAAAACAGTACTATAACTGCCACTATAACCGGACAAAATCTTCAAAGCTTGTTTAACTCTCCTGGTTTTATGCTGAGGTTATTTCCTCCAACCGGCCCTCCAATAGCAGGTACAAACATTTCAATTGTAAATTCAAATACTTTAACAGCAAACTTCCAATTTCTTCCATATTGTGACACCGGAAACTATTCATTAAATATTAATTGCGCAGTCGGATGTTTTCATTTAGATTCTGCAATTCATGTGCAGGGTTATTATCCCAAACAACTTGTATCTATAAGTCCGCCACAAGGTAGTGCAGGTAGTACTGTATCAGCACTGGTAACCGGACAAAATCTTTTTTTTCAGAGCGGCAGCCCTCAGGGTATTCTAAACATTCATCTGCAAAACATGAATTGTAATACTATTAACGGAACAAACATTGTTGTTTCAGATGAGGATCATTTCACTACTGATTTTGTCATTCCTTCCTCTGCAACAAATGGTGTTTACGACGTTTATGTAACAACAAATACCAACTATGCTTATATATTACCGGCATCTTACACTATTACTAATGGAGTTGACAGAAACATAACCGGATTCACACCCTCACTTGCAAATGCTGGCACTACTGTTAGTGTAACCATTACCGGCAATGACCTGATCAATCTTCTCAGTTCCGGAACATTTTCTTTAGTAAACGGTACCGGACAACATTATTATCCTATCAATGTTGTTGCGACTTCTACTCAGGCAAACATGGATTTCCAATTTCCTCTTTATGCTGTTAATGGATTTTATGATTTTATTACTAACAATACTTTTGGTTGTTTTACATTCCCTCAAGCGCTTCAAATACAAGGAGGGCAACCAAGGCAGTTGGTTTCCATTGTGCCCAATCGGGGATGTCGTGGTCAAACGCTCACTGCAATAATTACAGGCTCGAATACATTTTTTATGAATGGCACACCAATGAATGGAATTAATAGAGTTCTTTTCATCGATACATTAACCTCGCAAAACTTTTCTGTCTTCCCACCAAACATAACAGTGATTGACTCCAATCATGTGTCCATTGATTTCACCATTCCATTTTATGTTCCTCAAGGAGTTTATGATGTTAGTATTGTATTGGATTCAGGTGGAGTCATTACGCTACCTGCAGGGTTTGAAGTGACTTGTGCTCTTATCCAAGGTTTTGTTTATCTGGATGTCGACTCCAATGGTATATTTAATGCCGGAGATTCTTATCTTCCGGGAAGACAAGTCTTGCTCATGCCGGGAAATATAGTAGTTGTTAGCGGGTCAAATGGCCAATATAGTTTTGCAGTTGACAGTGGACAATATACCATATCCATTGTTCCTGACACGAATTGGATTATTACTTCTACTCCACAATCCTATACAATTGTTGTAGATAATTCCGATACAACCGGTCTAAATTTCGGAATGCATCCTTTATCTACTGTAGGATTCTCCGACTTATCGGATGGTTGGAATGGTTTGAGTATTTATCCGAATCCTACACTTGGAAAAATTAAAGTTCAACTAAAGAACGAGTATTCTAAAAATTATGACACAAAATTATTGGATTTGAATGGTCGTATACTCAAGCATTTTATAATTTCAACTGATCATTTTGAACTAGACATGAATCAATGGTCTCCAGGCATTTATTATTTATTGATGACTAATTCTGAAACAAGAATTCTACTCAAGGGGAAAATTATAAAAAACTAATTTAATAAATACTTCTTTCTCCTTCGTAGAAATTGTTAACTTAAAACTAGTTTTGAAACAGAAACTTCTTGGAGTCAATGTCGTTTTTGATTGTATAAATGATGATTTTGAAAATCTCAACCATAAAATTAAAAATAACAAGTATCATCTGAATTCTTATTTGAAAGAAGGCAATACCTTAATTCAAAATAATCCTCCCCCTATCCCGCACTATTCCATTCTCCTCAATTGAAAAAAAATAAATTCCCGGAGTCATCGATTCGCGGGTAAGAATAAAATCAGCAGACGACAATTGGAATTGCTTTATTTCCCTGCCTGCAGCATCAAATAGAATGAATTTCGTTTTAGTTGTGAATTTATAAAATGGATATTTCAGATATAATATATTACTGAATGGGTTTGGATAATAAAACACCTTCTTTTGCGTGACTTCATTTACAGCTATATAAACTACCGAATCGCAAAACTCACAGTTGTTTTGATCAATAACACAAAACTGATAAAGGCCGGATGAAAGACTATCTTGATAGGTGCCATTTACAAGAATTCCATTCATAAAATATTGGTAAGAATTTGTTCCACCTATGCCCTGAAGGTTTACGAAACCATCTGCACAGGTATCACAAGTGGGGTGGCTGATGTTTACAGTAAGTGACAATGGAATTGTAGTATTCTGAAAAAGTATTGCTGATGATAAAGCAGAAAAACAACCTGCAGTATCCACACCAATGACATTATAATATCCTGTCTGATCAACAAACAAGGTGTCTCTTATGGAATCTACGATCAGTTGGTTATTTTTAAACCATTGGTAATTCAAATTTTCTGTAGAATGAGCGACAAAATAATTGCATTTCAGAATTATATTAACAGATGGTACAGGATTTGAAAAATAATTGAAGACAAAAGAGTCTATTGCAAGTGGACAAACAGTCAGGTAGTATGGAGCATTTTCTTGTGCAACGAGAAGATAAGTGCCGTTATATATTATATCCAAGTCAGAAAAATTACTTAATATGCCAGGCGATGAAGTTTCACTCCAGGAATAGAAAACGCCCTGCAAAGAATCCGTTTTCAATGTGGCCGACTGGCACACAACATTCGTATCGATTGTAGCGATGTAAATATCAGCCAACGGACGCGTTGAAACGTGAACAGCAATAGTATCGGTGACTGTTAAACCGTTTGAATCAGTAACTGTCACAAGAAAATTACTTGATGAATCCGGAGCCGCATAGACCATAGAGGAGCTATCGTTGGGAAAAACGACGTTGGCGTTCCAATCCAGATGAAAAGGTGGAGTTCCCCCGAAATACATGGCTGATAATTCAGCAGTATCGCCTTCACAAATTCTCAAATCTTCATCGGCACGAACTATCATCGTATTACAGGATGTATAATAATATTCGTAAACATCTTCCGTATTTGATCCTGTTAATTGGTAGTAACCTGTTACAATTTTTTTTATCCGGCATAATGAATCAAACGTAATAAAAGTATTAAATGCATTATGAGAACCGGAATAAGTCTGTACATAACTTGCTAATTGATTACATTGATATGAAAAATATTGGAGCTTATTAGCCCATCCGGAAATGATTTCCGTAATGTTAAGAATACGCTCCAATGAATCATACCGTCTGATTTCATCAGGATAAGTGGAAATAACTCCGTTTGCATAAAGTGAATCGACCCGAAGAGGAGTATAAGAAACAGTAGAAAGTGTATCGATATACCAAGAATTAACAGAATCCAAACGCTCTACATTTATCTGAAATAATGTATCAGCAATATTATAAAAACGAATGCATCGGTAAAATGGAATCATGGAGCTTCCATTCCAGGTTGATTTTACTATTGAATCAAGCCGATTCGCCGAATAAAAATAATTTACGTTAGAAGTATCTTGCCGGTAAGTCCAGGATATTCCATTCCATAGAAAGTAATCAACCGAAATTATTCTGGAAAGAGAGTCGTAAATAAAAACAATGCTATCTGTAGATGTAATCGAGGTTAGCCGCCCTAATGAATCATGATTGTATTTAATAGATTGTTGACCATTTGAAAAGTAACGAGTATCGATTAATCCATTTACAAGTGAGTCGATTTGCAAATCCAGAAATGTTACCGGAACGAATTGATCATGATTTGTGTGATAGATGACAATTGCAGAATCACAAGTTTGTCCGGAAGACTTTAGCGAAACAAATAAAATGAAAATAAGCAGATGTGATTTCAATGAATTTGAAATTAAATTTGAAGCACGGATAACCTTTCTAAATAATCAATTACCTCTTTACTATAAATGTAAAGATAAAATAATAAGCAAATTCTCCAAAAACTTCAATTGTTTTTAAGATTCTATTTGAAAAAGCGTGTTTTTAATAAATAAAAAAAGTGCACCCTTTCGGATGCACTTCTCAACAATAACTCAAACTATTTTGATACTATAAATTTTAAGGTTTGAACTGCCTGATCATTATTCGACAATTTTGCAAAGTAAATTCCTGCTTTGAAATCAGATAAGTCGACATCCAATTCAAATGTTCCGGCTACTTTATTTTCGTTAATCGGCATGGCGACAATTTTTCCGCTGATATCAAATATCTTAATGGAAACATTGGCGTTTTCAGAAAGCTTTACCTTAAAGGTCGTACGATCTGATGCAGGGTTCGGGTAATTCATCATCACACTTACCGGAGCTGCAATGCTCAAACCGAGATTCATTGGATCAATATTGTTTGCCATTTTATAATATCCTGTAGGACCACATTTGCATCCATTGTAACCACTCCATGGAGTTTGTACGTAAGGAAAGGATGTTTGAAAAAGTGTATCATTTTCTTCAATACCTGTAGTGTAGCCCAATACACCTAACAGTGACGGCGTAACTGGATTGGGACTGCCTGCAGTATAATCATCATACCACAATCCGATAGCCGCAAGTACGGCACCACTAACTGTCTGTAACTCGATTCTGGTTACATCATCTTCCAGACGTCTTCCGTTTGGAAATCCATCCATGTTAGGAATATTCTGCAGGGTTGTATTCTGATTGTATGTGGGATTGGTAAGTCCAAGAACGGCAGCATAAATTAATCCAAGCGAGTTGAAATTCGGATCGTTTCTGTCTGTAACCGGAACAGCCATATTCAATCTTAACATATCGCCATTTGTTGGAAGAAAATTATTGATGAATGGTTTTCCTGCTGCTAATGGATTTCCATTTTTTCCTGTGGCTAACTGATAAGGAGGAAGATTCGGAACACCCATCATGAATATAGGTAAAATATCAACAGAGCGCGGCTTACCAGCTCTCAGTAAATAATTTCCAAAAATCGCAGGATCCAATGCCGTATTTGTTACAGCCGGAGATCCAAGTAATGGATACAATCCATCGTGCGTATTTCTGAAATCAAATTGCTGCAAAGAGTTGCTTTGAACTCTCAAAGCGCTGAAGGCAGGAACTGCTCCTCCAAACTGACTGTTGTCCATGTACAAAGCAAGCTCCGGATTGGTAAAATACTTTTCAAAATTTACTTCATTATAAGGTCTTTCGGAATTCCAATAATCCTTATCTCCGATTGGAATAACAGCTTCATTCGTTAAAGGCATTCCTATTCTGGAAACCTGAATCCATTTTCCGGAACTCATTGGCTTTCCTCCGTTGTCGTCAAGCGTTGTTACTTTTTTTCTGCTTGCACTTGCCCAAACGCCAATGATAAAATCTTTATCCAAAATATTCTGAGCCATGGAAACCGACTTACCATCCTTTTGCAAAGTTGAAATTGGAATATTTAAACAAATACTATGAACATTTTTACATGCTAATCCATCGCGTGGACTATCCACACCGGTTCCGCCATCACGTGTCTGACCTAAATCAAATATGCCACCTAAGTCTACAAAGAAAGGATCGTCAGATGGTCCACAGAAAAGTTGTTCTCCGGTAGAGGCTTGTTTAAGGGCATTAGCACGTAATGTGGCATAAGGGGTATTTAAACCTACTGGTCCATCGATGGAACGAGGGCCTATGTTATTGGGTGGTACAATTCCATTGGTAGCAATTGTCTGAAAAGATTTACCGCCATTCATACTTCTTTCACAAGTATAAGTTGTTTTCAAATTTTGTTTTCCTAAACGAATGTTGAAAAATGTTGTAGGATCTTCGTTAACTTGTTTGAAAGTGAAACGGTAAACGATGTCATCTTCATTCATTTTGTTTGAATGACCATTCTTAACATGCACCTCATAACGAATATTTTCACCGAAGGAATAATAATTCGGTCCGCCTTGAGGTAATTCTGCAGGAACATAATTGGCAATGATGACAATTTTATTCGAATCAGCGGGATTACGGAATGCATACAAATCCGTGTTATCGGCAAGAGGATCATTCGAAATCAAAGGTGCTTCCCTATGGCTCGATGCGGTTAGATTAACATTGTTGGAAACAATAAACCCAAACAGAATTGCTCCAAACAATACAAAAGAAATTACAAATTTCTTAATAGTTGTTTTTTTCATAATAGTTGTTTTAAAAATTCGAGTTAATAAATAATAAGATTTAATGTGAACAGGTACCTTTCAAAGTTCACTTACGGAATAATTATCGGGGTGGATTTCAAAAACGAAAATGTTTTTTGAAAAGATTAAAAGAATGTATTTGTCGATTAATTCAAGGATTAGACCGGATCATTCACATATTTCGTTGCATTTTAAATTTTTATTTCCAAGAAGTATTTTTCATATTTGTGAAATGCGAAATAAACTATTACTCTCCCTTTTACTGTCTTTTGGATTTTATTTTTCAAATCCATCTAAATCCTTCTCTCAAGGCACCTGGACGCAACTACCTGATTTTCCAGGAACCGCCAGGGGCCAAGCCGTGTCCTTTATGATTGGCTCAAAAGCTTATGTTGGAACAGGAAGAATTTCAAATCCCGCTAACCTTCGCGATTTTTGGGAATTTGATTGTGCATCACAAGTTTGGTCACAGAAAGCCGATTATGATACCAGTTGTTATTCAGCTGCGGGATTTTCAATTGGTACAAAAGGTTATATCGGTACCGGTTCGCATAACACCCTTTACCTGCATTTTTTTTGGGAATATGATCAGGCATTAAATACCTGGACACGTAAAGCCGACTTTCCAGATGAAAGAGAAAAAGCTGTTGGATTTTCACTTGGAAATAAAGGTTACATAGCAACCGGAGTTACGAACACATCAGCAAATACACTCGATCTTTTTGAATACAACCCGGTGAATGATACGTGGACACAAAAGAATAATGTTGGGTCGAATTACTTCCGTAGTGAAGTAACAACTTTTAATATCAATGGAACTCAATATTTAGGATTAGGTAATTCAAATTTAGGTGACAGAAGTGATTTCTGGCAATATAATTCTACCAACGACACGTGGACGCAAATAGCCGGTTTTACCGGTAGTGCCCGAAGAAGTGCAACTGCATTCGTAGTAGGTTCTTATGCATATGTTGGACTCGGCTTCACTTCCGCTAATGCGAATGGAGACTTTTATAAATACGATCCAACTTCGAATGCCTGGTCATCCATTCCTAATTTTCCTGCTGCAGGACGAGGAGCGCCTGTATCATTTTCATATGGCAATAAAGGTTATGTAATGGGGGGTTGGTATTTTGGAACCAACTACAATGATTTTTGGGTTTATGATCCAAATGGATGTATTGTTAATGCTTCTTTTACAGCAAGTGACACTTCGATATTTGCAGCCCAATCAATAACTTTTACCAATACATCAACAAATGCAACATCTTATTCCTGGCTTGTAAACGGTGTACAATTTTCATCTTTACAGAATCCAAGTTACACGTTTTCTACTCCCGGTTCGTATACTGTTTCCCTCGTTGCAACAGGCACTTGCACGGATACTTTTTCCATACATATTTCTGTTATGCAGGTTTGCTGGACGGGAATATTCTCTTATTTGGGGGGAGTAAGAAAAGATTGTTTCTCTTTTGCTTTAGGAGGAAAAGGATATGTTGGCGGTGGCACCTCGAATTACTTCGATTACAAAAACGACCTGTTTGAATATGACCCTATTGCTACATCCTGGACTCAAAAATCAAACATGGCTGTTGGCAGAAGAAATGCCGCTGCATTCAGTATAGGGAATTCAGGTTATGTTGGAACAGGATTTAACGGCTCTGTTTTGAATGACTTTTGGCAATGGGATCAGTCAACAAATACGTGGACGCAAAAAGCCAACTTCCCGGGTTCTCCGAGAAGTTATGCCATTGCTTTTTCTGCTAATGGAAAAGGATATATGGGGAATGGAACAAACCTTGGCTCTTCCTTGTACTATAACGATTTTTATGAATTCAATCCTTCTTCAAACACCTGGACAGCAAAATCATCTTATCCCGGTTTATCCCGTTATGGCGGTGTAGGACTTTCGGCGGGTAATAAAGGATATGCAGCATTGGGAATGGATGGCGCGAATTCCCTTAAAGAATTTTACGAATACGATCCGATAAACGACACGTGGACACAAAAAGCAGATTTTGCCGGCGTTGCTGCAACTTTCGGAACAGGATTTACTATCGGCAATTATGTTTACCTAATCGTTCAGGCCACTTCTTTTACCAGTCATTTTTATATGTGGGATCCAATGACGAATACCTGGACTCAACAACAGGATTTCCCCGGCGCATCGCGACAAAGTGCTGTTGCATTTAGCATTGGCAATACCGCTTATTATGGTACAGGTGAAGTAACAGGATTGTCAAATGACATGTGGAAATTCGATTGTGCCACTACTGATGTAGTTGATTTAGAAAATGAAAAACTTAACTTCTCATTTCAAAATCCCAATGACGGAACTTTTTTTATCTTCCATGCGCCAGAATTATCTAATAGTTTTTTCACCGTTTCGGATTTGTCAGGAAAAATATTATGTAGAAATTTATTACAAGGAAATTCGGTTTCAAAGATTAATTTACCAAACGTTGAAAGCGGAATTTATTTTTATTCAGTCGTTAAAGAAGATGCTATTTGGAAGTCCGGTAAAATTCTAATAATCCAATAGGTGTCTTTTTCATTTATATGATTTAAAAAAACAAGTAACTCTTTTTGTCAAGTAAATAAATGATTTATGGCTTGAAAATTATAACCTCTCCATAATTTATGTATGAATTATAATAAATTATTCCCAACTGTAAAGAAATACAATTGGGAATAATTCAAAAAAATATTTTATTTATTGCTTAACAACATTAACTGTACGGCTTCTTCCGGGATCAGCTTTGTCTTTTATAGTCAGGAAGTATAATCCTGCAGCATTTGCTTCCATGTTTAAATGAAGTTGCTGAAACTGACTTTTCTCAATTATTCCGGTTACAACAACTTCTCCGAGCGAATTCATTAAATCGTAAGTAAGCTCCGATGGGTTTTCTGAATATAAGCTTACATTCAGCATTGTTGTCACAGGATTATTGATTCGTAAATCAGATGCAAAAGATGTCGCGTTAATTCCGCTTGTTATACTATTGAGGTAAATTGCTGCTTCAGGAATAAATCCTCCATCTCCCGGAATATAGTTAAACACAGGCATGCCGTTATTTGAATCATACCAGATAAAAGAAACAATATTGAAAATTGAGAAATCAAATACAACTCTTGTCATTATTACGTTTGTATAAGTATGACCTCCCGGAGCCATCAGTGTTCCATATCCAATGCAATCAAACGAGTATGTGCCGGTTGAAACATTTCCATTGTTTACATTTGTTGATTGATCCACACCACTTACGCCCAGTCCCATCGGGAAAATATATTCAATCTGCGTATTTGTATAATATGTGTAGCCATCGGTAAAATCATAACTGCCAACTCTCTCCATGTTAGATGAATTCAGATTAAAAAAGTAATATGAAGTACCATCTTCCAGAATCCCCCAGTTAGCAGTTGGAAATGAATCACCGTAAATTGTTTGAGTAGGATCTATTATTGTATTTACATAATCCGGATCAGTAGTAGTTGAAACGGTACTGTAGTCCCATGTTTGATTTGCACCTTGTACTGCAGTATCAATTGGCGTAAAAGTTCCAACATGCTTGTAGGTAAAAGTTGTTCCCGGAACAGCCATTTCTGTTGACAATAAAGTTGGCTGGGAGAATACATTGCAACTAAAAATAATAAATAAGAAAGTAACGATTTTTTTCATGAGTTTTTTGTTTAGGGGTTATTTTGCAAAGATACGCAATTCACAAAAATACTTTTGAAATCATTTTCAAAAATTTAATCCGTATTTAGGTCTAAAAATCGTTTTTAAACAAAATTTATGATTGGGTTTTGAATTGCCTAATCATTCCAATGAGTAACATAAAAAAAAATAAAAAGGTGGTCTCTCCCTTCTTTAAAAAAACACTTCGACATACCTGATTCTAACAAACCGATATGCCGAAGTGTCTTATAAAAGTTTTATCGTTTAATCAATTTAAAAGTATTCAATTTACCTGTGGTGTCAATTAATCGTAATAAATAAATTCCAGCGGGCTCGTCTGAAATATTTAGCTGAATAGAATTGTTGAACTGAACTTTTTCCTCACGAATTCGATCACCTGTCAGATTGACGACTTCATAATAACAAGCTGAAAAAGTTTCATCCATTTCTACGGTAAACTTTCCGTCTGAAGGGTTCGGATAAACATTTACACCGAAATTAGCAACGGGAATGATCGTTGAGTTTTCCTCTTTTGAAACAGTCGGGTCTCCCGGTGAAAATGCAGTTGGATTTACCAGGTTGATGAAATAGTCTTCCGTTTCTCCCCGATTACCTGTCAGACAAGGGCCGACTGTTAATCCCGAAACTTCACGAAGCATAACAACCCTCATGCCTGTCAAGCCCGGCCTTGCTGTATTCGGAACGCTGATTGTGAAATTGAAAACAGAAGCATTTGTCAGTGTTGCCACTCCGGCTACTCTCTCACCGACATCTGAATAACTTCCGTTACGGTTAAAGTCAATGTAAATAGCATATAGCTGCTTCTTTGTGGCTCCTGAAAATCCCGCACTGATTTGTCCTGCATTTGCTGTAGATCCTAAAACCAGAGAAGTACTGATTCCTGTATGAATATAACCACCAACTTCGTTAACAGATGTTCTGTTAATTGTTCCCAATTTAATATAATCGATCCATTCATTATTATTGTTTCCGCTTGATGCGCAATAAGTCTTTAATGTATCTGCGACACTGTATGCACTGCTGCCAATGCTGCAAGTCATATTTACTTTAAAGTAGTAGGTAGTTGCTGTCAGTAATCCTGTAAGTATATAGCTATTTGTTGTCAATCCCGAAAGTGTTGTCCATGAAGTTGCAGCAGATGTCTTGTATTGTAAACTATATGACAATGCACCTGGAACTGTAGCCCATGTAATTTTTGCACTGTTTGTTTTCACTTCCGTTGAAGTAACAGAAGTTGGCGGAGTAGAACATAAAGTTGTAAATGAAGTCTGAGCATAACTGCTGTTAAAATTGTAGCAGCTTTGCCTAACCTGACACATGTAATTTTTTCCTGCAGCTAAATTCGTCAGCAAAACCGTATTGGCAGAGGTTGAAGTAGCATAAGTCCAGCTGGTGGCAGTAGTTAATTTATAATATACATCATAACCAAAAATTGAATTCGCGCCGGAAGTTGTCCAACTGATTATTGCAGTTGAATTTGTAATGCCGGAGGCCGTTACAGCAGTTGGTGCAGGACAAGGAGTAGATAATGTAGAAGCAGCATAGGCAGAAAGGTTGTCCGGACAAATTGCTCGTACACGCCAATCCAGGTTCATCCCTGACATGAATCCAACATATTCTAATGAATCATTGGTTATCGTTTCATCAATTTCAGGAGAAGTCCATCCCGAACCGGGCCATTGTATTTGCACACGATATCCTGTTGCTCCCGGCACTTCAGTCCAGGTGAGAATCGTTCTTAGCCCCGAAAGATAACTTACGCTTAATGCCGTAGGTGTTCCACAAGCAACAGCATTAGTTGTAAATTGTGCTTGCGCATATCCGCTTGTATCGAATGAACATTCTGATTCAATTCTCCAGTCATATAGTGTAGAGTTAGCAAGTCCTGTTAATGTTTTGTAATTTACTGTCACCCAACCTGCATCAATCCAAAAAATGTCTGTGTTCGGCTTATACTCGACATGAAAACGCATACCATAAGCGGAATAATTCCACTCCAGGTTTACATTCGTACCGTTAATGGTTGCACCTAAGCCGGTCGGAATTGCACAAACCGGTGCAGGGGTAGTAAATTGTGCAACGCTATAATTTGAGGAGCAACTGCTTTTAACTCTCCAGTCATATGCTGTTGTAGAGGTTAGTCCGTATAAATTAACATGCGTGGCCGTTGTTCCGCTAAAGTGTATCCATGTTGAACTCGATTGTGCTTTATAATCTATCTGATAATAATATGCTCCGGGAGTTGGATCCCAGTTAAGTTGTGCACCTGTCTCTGTAATTCCTGATGCGACTAAACCGGTAACATCAGCACATGAAGCTCCATACAATCCAACGGCAGTCCATGCATTCGCAGTTTGAATCGCCTGATTGCTCAGTGGTCCAAAAAGATATTGAGCTGCCTGAATACCCAGTAAACGAGCATCAGCATAATTGGATGTTGAAACGAGATAAGATGTATTCAGTAAATAAGCAATGGCAGCAGCATCATTCATTCCAATGCCGGAAACAGAATAAGAAGCTCCATGATCGTTGGTTCCGGAACCGCCGTTAACAAGAAGATAAAACCAATGATTCAATACACCGCTATTATAGTGTACGCCTCCGTTATCGCCTCCGCCGGTGTACCAATAGGTACCCAGATAAGTGTCGGGATGCGCATAAGCATTCGGATTGCTCATGCTTCTGATCGTGTAAAAATCGCCTCCAATGAGCCAGTCTGCACTTGCCGGGCGGGCAAACCATTCGATAGCAGTTCCGAAAATATCACTGAAGCCCTCATTCATGGCACCGCTTTCATATGAATAAACGAGATTGGAAGTATGTTCTGTTACACCATGCGTAATTTCATGTCCACAAACATCTAAAGACGTTAACGGCTTGTAGCCATCCGTTGCATTTCCATCTCCATAAGTCATGCGTGTACCATCCCAAAATGCATTGAAATAATTTGAACTATAGTGTACATAACTTAAAAGCGGAAATCCGAGATTGTCTATGCTGTTACGATTGTGTTTCTGTAAGTAATAATCGTATGTTTTTTCAGTTCCCCAGTGCGCATCGGTAGCGTACTCATCTTTAGCCGGATTCACATTGTTCCATAAATTATCTGCATCCGTAAAATCAGTAGCAGTACCGTAAGTAACACCCTGCATTAGGTTATAAGTATTGTTTGTTCCATTTCCTGTTCCTCTGTTGATTTCACGGAGGCGGAAAAGTGTACCGGTATAATCAGTGGTAATAGTTTGAGAACCGCTATAGGCAGTTGTTGCTGTACCGTTGGCATTCGATTCACGAATCAGTTCGCGTTCGCCTAAAACAGAACAGGTTAATGCATCAATAAAAACATATTTACGACTAAGTGGCTCGTGAGCATAAACATCAAACTTATATGCAAGTCGCAACGATGCAGGTACTAAATCGGTTTCTCCGCTATAGTAAACTAATTTACCTTGCGGATAAAAAGTTGCATCCGGATTATTCTGTTCCTTTTTAATGAAATCTTCTTCTGACTGCATTTCCCATTTATATTTTTCCGCATGCAAATACTCCAATGCTTTATTTAAAGCATTTTTTTCTTTAACGACAGGTCTTGTTTGAAGGTTGGCGGGATAATCTTTCACTAACTTTCCATTCTGACCGGAGACTTTTCCATTCAAAGAATGTACGATCCAGCAGGCATTTTCAACGGGTATTCCATGATATTTCTGTTGGTAACGATAATGTTGTCCTCCTTTGCTATCTTTTTCAACATGCAATAGAGAAACATCGTTAACATTTTTTGTTTCGCCATTGCTGTTGACGAAAGAAATTACATCTTTTCGAAAAGTCGGTTGGTTATCTTCATACTTGACAAACACAGGCCACATTCCTGGATTAGCGGCAGAAAATTCGATAGATTTTGTTTGAGCCTGAGTGGTGAAAAAAAACGAGAAAAAAATTAAACAGGTAAGTAAGTGCTTTTTCATAAAATTCGGTTTTAAAGAGATGAGGTTAGTTTATCTGAACAACTGAATTAATTGTCCTAATTTATTTATCATCCCAAAAATGAAATCCGGGAACATGTAAACGGCTGAGAATTCTACTTAAACGGATAGATTAACCGAAGGAACGGTTAGAAAAAATTATTCGTTGGTAATTAATGGCAGACTGATAAAAACCAATGTTCCCTTTGAACCGCTTTCTTGAAGGTCGGAAATTGAAAATTCTACGGCTTTATTGAGTTTTTTCGCTAAAAAAGAAAGTCGCTCTTTCGTTATCTGTAGTCCAAAATGCTTACGGTGCGTGTTATTGGAAGGGGACTTGATTGCCTGGTTGATGCCGATTCCATTGTCTTCTATTTGAATAAAAAGTGACTTGTCGTCATTTGAAATGGCGATTTTTAAAGTACCCATTCCCTGGGGCAATATTCCATGCCAGATTGCATTTTCGAGTAATGGCTGCAATACCATAGAGGGAATTAATATTTCATTAGCCGAGAGACTGACAGACATCTTGATTTCGTATTGAAGTTTTTCTTCCAGCCGCATTTTCTCTGATTCGAGATAAAGATTTATCCTTTCGATTTCTTCCGCCAGTGAAATGTAATTTTCGTTGATGGTCTCCAGATTTTTTCTTAGCAATTTGGCGAACCTCGATAAATAGCTTCCGGCTTTAATGGAATCACCTGCATTAATTTGTTGCTGAATTGCGCTTAATGAATTGAAAATAAAATGAGGATTTACCATGGCCTGTAGAGCCTGATTTTGAAGGTAGTTTATCTTATGTTCATATTCAAGTTTAATGATTTGCTCTTTTTTAATTCTTCTTATTCGCAAAGCATAAAATAATATCAATGAGGAAATTAATAATACAAAAATAATTAAATAAAACCATGATGTTTTATAAAATGGCTGAAGAATTTTAAATGAATATTCGATTGGATTGCTCCAAACCGAGTCTTTGAGTTTCGACCGAACCTGCAGCGTATAATCGCCCGGAGGAAGCGAGTTGAATTCGAGTGAAGTGTTTTGAGTAGAGATCCACTTTTCATTATTTAAATTATACTCATATGTAACTCCACCGGGAAAAGTAAAAATTGGAGAAATAAAATCGAAGCGTAAATATTTATCTATATAACTTATTTGAGGTTTCTTTATTTTGGTGATATCATTGCCTTGCCAAAGAACCTTTGTGAAATAAATAACCGGCTGTGGTGGACTTTTATGAACTGTTGATCTTCTGTTAATAACAGAAACGCCTTTTAATGTAGCAGCATATATATTTTGATCATCAGTAAAAACATCGTTTATCTGATTAGATATCAGACCATCCGCAGTTGTTACTTGTTCAATAATAAACGTGTTATCCTTGTCGGTTGAAACAATATTCAATCCTTCATTTGTAGAAACATAAAGCTTGTCTTTAAACAAAAATAATCTGACACAATGATTGCTTAATAAACCCTGTTCCGTCGTTATGTGTTTTATTATACTATCATTTTCAATAACGATTATTCCATATCCCAATACTGATACATAGATTTTCCCTTTATTAAAGCACAAATCGACAAGTCGTTTACCCAGCAGCGGATATCGGGAATTAAAAGCCAAGCTGCCTTTGCTGCCCATTTTAATTAATCCATCAAAATCGGAATACCATATTTGCTGCCGATCGTCTGTGCAAACAGAATAATATCTTTTTCGTGGAAGATCCATTGGTGTTGAGACAAAGTTTGATTTTTCAATGTCCGTCTTTTTAATACTGTGAATGGCTTCTTGTGTTATTACATATACATCTCCCGAGGCATCAATAAAAAAATCCTTGACAGGCTGAATAATTGTGGAACTTTGGTTGGTAAAATTAAAAGTTTTCCAGTTTATTTTTTTCTTTGGATCCTCAATATTTAAAAAACACAATCCTTCGTCACCGGCAATCATAATGTACCCGGATGGATGTTCTTCTATTTTTAAGATTCGGGCCAGATTGTTTGTGGAAGATGGCAGATTTATATTATGTACCAAATTATTTTCAACGAAATCAATCTTTCCATATTTATGACCAAACCAAATTCTTTTTTTGCTATCGACGGTGACGGCATATACTTCTTTGTCCGATAGCCCATTTTCTTCCGAATAAGATTTTACAGATTTGAAATTCCATGGTAACATTTTTACTCCTCCACCATGAATGGAAAACCAAACATTTCCTTCATTATCCCGAAATGTGGTCGTTATATATTCTCCTTTAAGAAAAATGTCAAACAATTTATATTCGCCATTTTTTTTTGTGAAATAATATACCCCTTCTTTAACAGTGGTGACCCATATTCCTTCATTGTTGTCGTAAAAAATATTAACGACAGAAGATGGGAGTTTTACGTCAAGTTTGATGATCTCAATATTATTTTTTCGATTGACAGTAACAATTCCCGAATCGGTTACCATGATAATCAAAGAATCCTTGTAATAATCCCAAAGCAATAAGCGTTGTTGGGAAAAGTTTACCGGCGAGTGACTCCCTTCCGGAGTAATAAGAGTTTGTCTATTGACTTTCCAGTCACCTTTATTGGTCTGAAACAAAAGTATCGAATCCGGTTGATAAAATTCAACTTTATCAGGCAACTGAATTCTACTTCCCCTCTCTCTTTTCGAATACAGCCAGATGTTGTCGAGTGAATCAGAAAACATATTTGAATAAAAAAAACCGGGGCCGACCTTCTTGATAACAGGATAAATAGAATCTACGCAAACATTATCGTCTTCTATTATGGAAATTGTACCATTGAATTGCAATAGCCAAAGCCTACCCTGGTTATCCATCCTGATCTTAAGAACTTCATTGTCGCCTAATCCATTATCAACAGTATATCTTCTAAATTGTTTTCCATCGAAGCGGCAGACTCCTGCCGAAGTGGCAAACCAGATAAATCTTCTTCTGTCTTGAATAATATCGTAAACTGTATTACTATTTAAACCATCATCAACAGAATAATGTCTGTAAGGGTAACTCTGTGAAAATAAATCAAAACAAGTCGAAAATAATAGCAATAAAAAAAAGGAACAAGTTTTTTTCATCTACAGTTGTAGCTATACCCGTTTGGAAAGCTGATCGATGGCTGACATAAAATCATCCAGACGTCTGCGACTTATCATTACCTTTTCTCCGTTTTTCAATATGGCGAAATGTCCGTCGGCGCTGGAGTATTCACTTACACTGTTCAGGTTGATGACAGATGATTTGTGTACGCGAAAGAAAACTTCCGGGTCGAGCATCGATTCGAACTCTCTTAGGTTTCTTGTAACAACAAGTTCTTCTTTGTTATCGAGGTAGAGGATTGTATAATTCCCACTTGCTTCAAGATAAAGGATGTTATCGGTAGAAACTATTTTAAATCCTTGTCTATGTGGTAGTGTTAATCTTAACGAGTATCCGTCTTTTGCGAGATCTCCGGCAGTATTCAATAACGAATGCTTATAAACCTCCTCCGCTTCGGCATCAGAGTTATTGAATTGTTTAAAACGTTTGTTGCATTTCTCCAGAGCTTCTTTCAAATCCTGCGGATCAATAGGTTTTAGCAGGTAATCCACGGCATTGGCTCGAAAAGCTCTAATTGCATATTCGGCGAATGCGGTAATAAAGACAACCTGGTATTTATGATCTTTCAAAGAAGTCAAAAAATCAAACCCGTTTTCTTTAGGCATATGAATATCCAGCAATAAAATATCGGCTTCTACATCTTCCAATAATATCCTGGCATTCTCAGCAGAATCGGCATCTCCAACTACTTTATAACCCGGGCAATACTGTTCGATTAAGAGTGACAAACCTATTCTGTTTGGCTTTTCATCGTCAATAATAAAAATATTCATTTGAAGATATTTGTTCTTTTCCGTGATTAAGAAACGAAATTTTCATTGAATTACAAATTATTGGGTAATAACCGACCTCGTTAATGAATGAAACCTACTCGACTTTTAATAATTCCTGCCCGGAAATCTTAACCCAAAGAGCACGATAAGTATGGTTTTTTGTTACTTAAAAATAATCAAACATCCTGTTTTTTATAACTTCAAGAGAAAATGAAGTTGTAAAAAATCATACTAATTTTTGAAATAGATTTTGATTTCTTTTACAAATGGTATAAAAAAATAAGAGGTTGCTTTTTATGGCAACCTCTTTGCGTCCTTAAAGAAAGTTTGAAGACTTAACCCCAATTTCAACTTGCTGTATCCTGTGTTATTTGTGTCAAGTGTAAAAGAACAAGTTTTGAAATCAATGACTAAATCACTACTCTTTTCGGAGCTTACTTAACCTACCTGGTTTTTATTATTTTGAATTCGTGTGGTCTGTGTTGATATAAGTATGCTAAAACAATACCGTTGTATTATTATGATTCAAATGTATCGGGATTGCTCCGAGAGGTATAGCGGTAATGAGTAAATGGTAATTTATATTGAGTAAATGGCACATTTTGGACATAAATGGACTAAAAAACTTGACCAAATCCTGAAATTTTAACAAAATCCGCGAATTCAAAAAAACATCCGGGCAAAATATTACAGGTTTGAAGGAGTCTCTCTGCTTAAAGGGATCCGATCATTCTACAATTTTATCATTCTTCAAAAAAAACTTTCCAATTAAAATGGAATAAGAATTTACAATCGTGCAAACTGACTTAAGAACTGATCCTTGCGATTTCTTCCAATGTTTAAACTGGTGCCATCAGACATAATTATATATCCGGCATTTCCTCTTACATATCTTCTAATATGTACAATATTCACTAAGTGTGAATTATGAATTCTAAAAAAATTGCTTTCTTCTAAAATGTTCTCTACTTCTTTAAGTGTTTTTGTAATTACAATTTTATCTTTTGATGTGAGGTATAGTGTGGTGTAATTGCTATCCGATTCACAATGGATAATATCATCGATATCAAGAAAAATTAATCCATCAGAAGATGGAAGTGCTACCCTGCTGATAGCGCGCTTTGTATTTGATAAATTCTTTACCAACTCACCGAAATGCCTGCTGAAATATTTACCCCTGTGTTTGTTAACCCTTTCGATTGCATTGATGAGCTCATGAGTAACAACCGGCTTCAGCAAATAATCAAGTGCACTGTATCGAATTGCCTGAATAGAATATTTATCAAAAGAAGTAGTGAAAATAATTTCAAACTCCTTCTCCTTAATCTTCTGCAGCATTTCAAACCCGCTCATCTCCGGCATTTCCACATCCAGAAATACCAAATCCGGTTGATGTTTTTTTATTGCTTTTATTCCATCTTTTCCTGAATGACAAACTGCGACGATTTCGACATCTGAACAATTCGCTTCAAGCATGTCTTTGAGAATTTCCGAACAAAACTCTTGGTCATCAATTAAAATTGTTTTTAACATAAAAGCAAAATAGAGGATTTACTATTCATCAAATATAAAAAATGGTTCAGAAAAAACAAGCACAAAAAAAAATTGAAATTAATTGTTAATCAACAAATCAAATTGGCGCTGAAAAAGAACTGCTTAACTATAATAAAATAATTGCAAAAGCTAAAGCTAAAAAATCTTTTCTATTGTATAACTAACTTCTTCACACTATAACGGCCTTCGGTACTGACTTTTAAAAGGTAAATCCCTTTAGCAACACCTTTCAGATTTACTGTTTCTGTTAAACCATTTGTATTGGAAAAATTTTTGCTTTTCAAAATCTTTCCAATACTATTTACAAGCTCCAAATGCACGTCCCGATAATTCTCCGAAAAACTAACTGAGAATTCAGCGCCCGCAGGATTCGGATAAACACTGAATCCAAGCTGTGTTTCAATTTCTTCAATTCCAACACATGGTAACAGATTCACCGTTTTAGTGAATGAGCTTCGCTGAGGAAATACATCATTGGCAAGGTTCGAATAACAATAAAAAGTAAAGGATCCACCTGAAGATGTATTGATGAGTGGACTAAACAAAACGGTATCCAAATCGTGCGGATTGAAAAGTCCAAGATAGGTACCTGTTAGGGTTTGATTAACACCACCGGAAACCTGCATTGTAAAAGTTGGGTTAAGAATTGCATCATGACTGTAATTCCTGATAATGGCTTTGACCATTGACGATGTTCCAGAACATAGCGGAGAAGTTAAATCTACAGCACTGATGTAAATAAAAGGATTCGATTTATTTCCGTTAGCATCCACTTTAACTATATAAGCGTCTGATTCATTGAATCCAAAACTCGATGAGAAGCCGCAAATAACATATCCGCCATCGGAAGTCTGTATGGCACTGTAACCGTGGTCGTGATTATTAGCCCCGAATGTCCGCGTCCACAATGTGTCTCCGTTTGAATCGGTTTTTACCAGCCACATATTCGGATCGATCGGACCGGAACTACTGGTTGTTCCGCTTAATACGTAACCGCCATCGGATGTCGCAGAAACCCTGTGAAAGTCGTCGGGCATAGTTCCACCGAAAGTTTGAGACCATAATACATTTCCGGAGGTGTCCGTTTTAAACATATATCCATCATCACCTGTAACAGGAGAATTTGCACTACCGGCAAAAACATAACCTCCTGCAACAGCAATAACACTTTCAATATTATCTGTACTTAAACCGCCAAAATGTTTCGTCCACAATGTATCACCAATAGAATTCAAACGAACAATAAAATAATCATAGTTATTGTTAACCGAATTACTTTGTCCGCCTAATAAATAACCGCCATCCGATAATTTCAATACAGTATTTGCATCGTCATAACCGGCATCTCCGATTACTTTTGTCCACAGAACTGTTCCGTTGAAATCGGTATGAACAACAAGCACATCGTAGTACTGCGCAGGGGGAGAAAGTGTATAACCCACGAATGTATATCCGTCAACTGTTTCAACTAAATCCTGAACACGCTCTCTTTCTGTGCCTCCATAAGTTTGAGACCACTGTATTTGTCCCGATGAGGAAATTTTTACAAAGAGCATATCATCAGATAAACCCGTAACACTATTTGTAAATCCTGAAGCGAGAAAGCCACCATCAGTAGTATTGATTACCTTATAAAAAACATCCCTTTTGCTGAGCGGACCGTTGTAATTGAATGTCCAGATCGTATCTCCCGAAATGTTCATTCGAACAACAAAAGCATCTGTATCATTCACGGATGAATCGGCAGTATAACCCGCTACGATATAACCACCGGAAGGAACCTCCTGAACTGAACGAAAACCATCTGTACTGATTTTGCTGAATAATTTTTCCCAGGTAGTCTGGGCAGAAAGAAAGTTTACCGCTAAAAACATTAAAACTAATAAAACACCTGATTTCTTCATTGAATTGACCTCTTTTTGATTAATAATAGTTGACCTTTTTGTTCAAAACTGAATTGTTTTAAACATCTCCGCAAATTCGTAAAAAAAAATGAATTATCCTTCTGAAAACCTTATTAAATAAGGACTTAAGCTTTTATTTAATTAATTATAAATGATAATATTAGCTCTCCTCAACTGACATATAATTGTGCTAAAATCGACCAATTAGGCGATAAACACCTAGATAGTACAAATCAGTTTCATTTTTGCTGTTTTTTTATTACTGAAACCTTCTGATTTACTTGTCTTTTGTGCCTGATTTTCCTTTCTTTGCAACCCCAAAATTCAGGGGAATTATCATGGAACGCAACGTTAAATTATTTTCGGGAACGGCAACCCGCTACCTGGCTGAAAATATAGCCACCGCTTACGGCGAACCGCTGGGAAACGTAAATGTAGCCCGTTTTAGCGATGGTGAATTCTCTCCTGCGTTTAATGAATCTGTTCGCGGTTATGATGTGTTTATCATTCAATCCACTTTTGCTCCTTCTGATAATCTGATGGAGTTATTGATGTTGATTGATGCTGCAAAAAGAGCATCTGCACATTACATCACTGCTGTAATTCCTTATTTCGGTTTTGCCCGCTCAGATAGAAAAGACAAACCCAGAGTTGCCATCGCAGCTAAACTAGTTGCCAACCTGCTGAGTGCTGCTGGCGTAACGCGAATAATGACGATGGATCTTCATGCACCACAGATTCAGGGATTCTTCGACATTCCGGTTGATCACCTCGAACCGTCTTCCCTCTTTGTACCCTATATCGAATCTCTCAATCTGTCGCATCTCACTGTTGCAGCTCCCGATATGGGTGGCGTAAACAGAGCCAGAGGTTATGCCAAGTATTTCAATGCGGAAATGGTTATTTGCGATAAGCAAAGGAAAAAAGCCAATGAAGTTGATGCTATGACGGTAATCGGTGAAGTTGAAGGACGCGACATCGTTTTAGTGGACGACATCGTAGATACTGCCGGGACATTAACGAAAGCTGCGGAAATGCTGTTTGATAAAGGCGCTAAAAGCGTTCGCGCAGTCTGTACACATGCTGTCCTCTCCGGAAATGCCTATGACAGAATCCGTAAATCCCGAATTACCGAACTGGTCGTTACCGATACCATTCCTTTGCGTGAAGAATGTGATAAGATTAAAGTGATTCCTACTGCCGAATTATTCGCGCGAATTATCAGAAGAGTTTATGTTTATGAAAGTATCAGTCAGTTGTTTCTTGTATAAAGAAACACATTCCATTACATCAGAAAAAAAATAATCATTCAATTTATTATTTCAGTAAAATTTAAACCAATAATCAAAACAAAAAAATGAAATCATTCTCAATTAACGGAACAAAAAGAGCAGCCCAGACAAAGCAGGAAACGAAGAAACTGCGGGCAGAGGGTAAGGTTCCGTGTGTACTGTACGGTGGAAAAGAACAATTCCATTTCAGTGCGCCGGCAATCTCCTTCAAAGGACTGGTGTACACACCTGAAGTGCATACTGTAGAATTGAATATCGATGGTGCAAATTTCAAAGCCATCATGAAGGACATTCAGTTTCATGCTGTATCAGACAGAATCCTTCACATCGACTTTCTTGAACTAAGCGACACGAAGAAAGTAACTGTTGAAATCCCTGTTAGATTAACAGGAAATGCTTCCGGTGTTCGTGCCGGTGGACAGTTGATCCATAAGATGCGCAAATTGAAAATCTCCTCTTTACCAAAAGATCTTCCTGATTTATTAGAAGTAAAAATCGACACGCTTGAGATTGGTGACACTATTCGTGTTCGCGATATCAAAATGAAAAATGTTGAAATTCTTGATTCTCCAAATAATGTAATCACTGCCGTTAAAACAACACGTGCAGTGGTTGAAGATAAAACGGCAGCTCCCGCAGCAGCGGCAGCAGCTCCGGCAGCAGCAGCGGCTCCTGCAGCAGCAGCAAAAGCTCCTGCTAAAGACGAGAAAAAGAAGTAAAATTTTCTTTCAAAAAGAAAGCCCTGCAAATAATTTGCAGGGCTTTTTTTATACATCAAATTTTCAGTAAAATCAGCATACAGTAACGTTGCAATAATGTAACTTGCCGGCAAAATCAAAAATAAAAACTGCTAACTAAAACCATCGTGAGTAAATTTTTAATCGCAGGACTTGGAAATATCGGTGAAGAATATCAATTCACCCGACACAATATTGGCTTCGAGGTAGCTGATGCATTTCTGAAATCTTTATCTGCTGATGACGACAAATCCGCTTATCAATTCAAGACAGATAAACTGGCCTTCGTAAATCATTCACGCTTTAAAGGAAAACAACTCGTTGTCATTAAGCCAACGACTTACATGAACCTGAGTGGGAAAGCAGTCAACTACTGGCTGCAGGCAGAAAAAATTCCTGTTCATCACCTGCTTGTAATCACGGACGATCTCGCTCTGCCTTTCGGCACTTTACGCATGAAAAAAAAAGGTAGTGATGGTGGTCACAACGGGTTGAGCGATATTGCTGCTGTGTTAAATACCACGGAATATATCAGACTTCGATTTGGAATTGGCAGCTCATTCCCCAAAGGACAACAGGTGAATTATGTTCTTGGAAAATGGAATGAAGAAGAAAAACGAACTCTTGATGAAAGAATCAATCAGGCAGTAGAAATGATTAAAAGCTTTGTCAGTATCGGAATTGAGAGAACAATGACTCAATTCAATAATAAATAATCACCCTTTTTGCCCGGTTCCACATTCCGGCTGTTATTCTCCGGAAATTGTCATTTTACACCGGCTAATTCATTCGTTATTAGATACTACCGATTTTAAATCAAAATAGACGAAATCAAGGTAGCTTGGCCTTCTTTTCTCTCCAAACAAATCATTGGCAATCTTCAATTCATTTGGATAAAACATCAATTATTCGTTTCTTTGAAAAGAATAAACACAATAAAAGATGAAAAAAATATTTACGATTGTTACCCTGTTTTGCATTATTGGAATTACCTCGAAAGCACAAACAAATGTTTTGTGTGAGAATTTTACCGGATTTGATTCAACAACTTCAAGTTCCAACTATAATGGCTTTTTATTAAACGACTCTTCCAATTTTAACTACTACACCTCTGTCGCCAGTTCCGGTCCAAGTGGTCCGAACTCATACAAGTTTCGTATAGATAGTTCTACGATGATTAGTCCTGACATTTCAGGTGCTGATCACATCAATTTCTGGATGAAAGGAAATGCTTCATCAGGTGGTACAATGGCTAATGGCGCTTTCTATATTTATGAAACCGGCGATGGTATCAATTACACGCTCATCGATATGATTTCTCCAATCACTGCTTTCGTTGCACAAACGAAACAGTATGCTTTATCTCCGGGAACAACGAATGTGAAGTTTTTCTATGACAAAGACTCAGGAAACGTAGCTTTCGATGACTTCTGCGCAACAATTGGTGCAGTAGGCATAAAAGAATTTCCACAAAATGCAGTTCTTTCTGTCTATCCAAATCCTACAAGAGGTTTAACAACGATAGATCTGAAAAATCTCAGACTCATCAACGCTTCCATTTCTATCAGCAACTTGCTTGGCAAAGAAATTAAAAATGTTGCTTTAAAAGGAAGCGAAACCGCTTTCCCTATCGATCTTTCAGAATTTCAAGATGGTATTTATTTCATCAAAGTAAAATCTGATGCAGGTGAAAGCACAAAGAGAATCATCCTCAAAAAATAATTTTACTTTTCATAGATAAATATTAAAAGAGCGCGGAGAAAAATATTCTCCGCGCTCTTTTTTTGTGCTTGTTGCAATTATAGTGTACGCAATGGAATTCGCATATCCACTTTGTCATCCAAAATTTTCCCAACGCTTTCCACGCTGATTCTCTCTTGTTTCATCGTATCCCGGTCGCGTATGGTTACCGTATTGTCTTCCAGTGTTTGATGATCGACAGTAATACAATAAGGTGTCCCAATGGCATCCTGACGGCGGTAACGCTTTCCAATGGAGTCTTTGTCTTCTGATGTACAAATATGATCTGCCTTCAGCTTGTCAAAAATTTCGGATGCTTTGGTATCAAGTCCATCTTTCTTTACCAACGGCAATACTGCACACTTTACCGGAGAAAGAAAAGGTGGAAAAGCCAGCACTACACGTTCGCTGCCATCTTCCAGTTTTTCTTCTTTATAACTCTGCGACATAATGGCCAGAAACATTCTATCGAGCCCGACAGAAGTTTCAACAACATAAGGAATATAGCTCTCATTCAATTCCGGATCGAAGTACTGAAGTTTCTTTCCTGAAAACTGTTCATGGTTGCGCAAATCGAAATCGGTACGGGAATGGATTCCTTCCAGTTCTTTAAAACCAAATGGAAATTCAAATTCTATATCGCAAGCTGCATTAGCATAGTGAGCCAGTTTGAGGTGGTCGTGAAAACGATGCTTATTACCCGGGAAACCAAGCGACTTATGCCACTTCATTCGTTTTTCTTTCCAGGTGTTATACCATTCCATTTCCGTTCCGGGACGAATGAAAAATTGCATTTCCATCTGTTCAAATTCGCGCATTCGAAAAATGAACTGCCTCGCTACAATCTCATTACGGAAAGCTTTTCCTGTCTGTGCAATTCCGAAAGGTATTTTCATCCGGCCGGTCTTCTGTACATTCAGGAAATTAACAAATATCCCTTGTGCAGTCTCCGGGCGCAGGTATATCGTATTGGAATCCTCCGCGACAGAGCCCAGTTGTGTACTGAACATGAGATTAAACTGTCTGACGTCGGTCCAGTTGCGTGTACCACTGATCGGACAGACAATCTCCAGGTCGACAATTATTTGTCTGACATCCACCAGATCGTTTGCTTCGAGTGCTTTTTTAAAACGCTCGTTGATTGCATCGATCTTCTGTTGGTTTTCGAGGACTCTGGGATTGGTGGTGCGGAATTGATCTTCATTAAATGACTCTCCGAAACGTCCGCGAGCTTTCTCGACTTCCTTGTTGATTTTTCCTTCTATTTTAGCAAGATGTTCTTCGATGAGAACATCTGCACGGTAACGTTTTTTTGAATCTTTATTGTCGATGAGTGGATCGCTAAAGGCATCGACATGGCCGGAAGCCTTCCAGGTGGTGGGATGCATGAAAATAGCCGCATCTATGCCGACGATGTTTTCATTCATCTGCACCATCGATTTCCACCAGTAATCGCGAATATTTTTTTTCAGTTCGACGCCGTTCTGGCCGTAATCGTAAACAGCGCTCAATCCATCGTATATTTCACTCGATGGAAAAATGAATCCGTATTCCTTGGAATGGGAAATGATATTTTTAAATAATTCTTCTGTAGTAGACATGGGACGAAAATACTAAGATTGCCTGACGTAGCAAGTATCGATTATATCCGGTTTAGAAGTTTATCCAAAACAGGATTGATTCATCCCTTGAAACTTGCGACGAATACTTATCTTTACACCATGATCGCTATCGGAAACACCCTTGTCTCAGAAGAAATTATCGAAAAACAATTTGTTTGTGATTTGAATGCATGTAAAGGCGCCTGCTGTGTGAAAGGAGATTATGGAGCACCACTGGAAGAGGAAGAGCTACCGATCATGGACAGGATTTATGAAAAGGTAAAGCCCTACATGAAAAAGGAGGGCATTGAGGCAGTTGAAAAACAAGGGAAATACCTGCTTTATGAAAAGAAGGAATGGGTAACTCCATTGGTAAAAGGCAAAGAATGCGCCTATACGATTTTCGAAGAGGGAGTTGCAAAGTGTGCCATAGAGAAAGCTTATTATGACGGAGCCATCGACTGGAAAAAACCGGTTTCCTGCCACTTGTATCCGATACGAATCAATAAACACAAAAATGGTATTGAAGCGGTTAATTACGACCGTTGGAGTATTTGCAAACCGGCTTGCAAATTAGGTGCGAGTTTGCAGGTTCCTGTCTATAAATTTTTGAAAGAATCGCTTATCCGAAAGTTCGGAAAGGACTGGTACAAAGAATTAGAACTGGCTGCCGAACTTATCAAACAAAGTAGTTGATTAACTTTATTGTTTGAAGTAGTTCATTTTCAAATCAACATCTTTCTATTCTCTCCCCTTCATTGTCTTATTGATTTCTGCAAGAGAGAGTTTTAAACAAAATTTGTTCAAAACGCTGCAACCCCTACAATAACAAGACCTTTGAAGGTTGAAACCAAATTGTAAACATTTGCCGGTGCATAATTGTCAAAAAAAAAATCGATTACCTATTGCATATCCTTTTTAAAAAAAGAATTTTTGTTCACCTGATCATTGTAAGTTAATCAGTCAATTCAATTAAAATTTAAAGAAAAATAATTTTCTTTTCAGAAGGTCTAAAGTTTCAATTTTTGACCTTTTGCAGAGAGTAGGAATCGTCACCCCTAATAGTACCTAAAACACACAAAAAACCACCATTTTTCAATGAAGAAAGAAATCCTTTTAGAAGAAAACAAAGACCGCTTCGTATTGTTTCCAATTAAATACCCGAAAATCTGGGAAATGTATAAAAAAGCCGAACAGAGCTTTTGGACTGCAGAAGAAATCGATTTACAGGCCGATTTAAAGGATTGGGATCGTCTGAGTAACGATGAACGCCACTTTATCAAGCACGTGCTCGCTTTTTTTGCCGCAAGCGACGGTATTGTTAATGAAAACCTTGCCATTAATTTCATGAGTGAGGTGCAGTTACCTGAAGCACGTTGCTTCTATGGCTTCCAGATCATGATGGAAAACATTCACTCTGAAATGTATTCCCTTTTGATTGATACTTATATTAAAGATCCGGTTGAAAAAGGCCACCTTTTACAAGCCATCGATACCGTTCCTTGTGTAACCAAGAAAGCGCAGTGGGCGCTTCGTTGGATTGGAAACGGTTCCTTCGCTGAAAGACTGATTGCTTTCGCTGCTGTAGAAGGAATTTTCTTCAGCGGATCGTTCTGCTCTATCTTTTGGCTTAAAAAACGCGGACTCATGCCCGGGCTGAGTACTTCCAATGAATTCATTTCGCGCGACGAAGGAATGCATTGTGATTTTGCTTGCCTATTATATGACATGCTTGAAAACAAACTTCCTAAATCACAGGTAGTATCCATCATTCGTGACGCCGTTGAATGTGAACACGATTTCGTTACCGATGCTCTTCCTGTTTCTCTTATTGGCATGAACTCTAAACTGATGTGCCAGTATATTGAATTTGTTGCAGACCGTTTGCTCGTTTCCCTCGGGTGCGAGAAAATCTACAATAGCACGAACCCTTTTGATTTCATGGAGATGATTTCTCTCCAGGGAAAAACCAACTTCTTCGAGAAGCGAGTAAGTGAATACAAGAAAGCATCCGTAGGCCAGCAACAGGCAGAAAATGTTTTCAAACTCGATGAAGACTTTTAACATTCTCTGCATTCTCTAAGCCATTGCACGAATTTATTTATCGTGCAGTGTTTCTGAAAACGCAAAGTTTTTTTTTGTAAGTAAAGCAATTCACACACACAAACACACAAACACCTTTTTCCATGTATGTATTAAAAAGAGATGGCCGCAAAGAGCCGGTTAAATTTGATAAAGTAACTGCACGTATTCAGAAACTCGCCTATGGTCTTTCTGAACATGTGGATACATTTGCCGTAGCACAAAAAGTTATCGAGGGAATTTATGATGGTGTAACTACTTCGCAACTCGACAACCTCGCGGCTGAAATAGCAGCTTCCATGACTACCCGTCACCCGGATTTTGCATTGCTTGCTGCTCGTATTGCAGTCAGCAACCTGCATAAAAACACCAAAAAATCTTTCAGTGCCGTAATGAAAGATTTATATGAATACGTAGACGATCATACAGGTAAAAAAGCTCCGCTTCTTGCCGATGACGTTTATGACATCATCAATAAAAACAGTGAAATCCTCGATTCAACTATTATCTACGACCGTGATTTCGGTTACGACTATTTTGGTTTCAAGACGCTCGAGAAATCTTATTTGTTAAAGATAAACGGACAAATTGCAGAACGACCACAACAGATGATCATGCGTGTGGCAATTGGTATTCACAAGGAAGATATCGAAGCGGCAATCGAAACGTATAACCTGATGAGCGAGCGTTGGTTTACACATGCTACTCCTACCCTCTTCAATGCAGGTAGTCCAAAGCCGCAATTGAGCTCTTGCTTCCTGTTACAAATGGAAGACGACAGCATCGAAGGTATTTACAATACATTGAAAAACTGCGCGAAGATTTCACAGTCTGCAGGTGGTATCGGACTCAGCATCCACAATATCCGTGCAACAGGATCTTATATTCGCGGCACCAATGGTACTTCGAATGGCATCGTTCCCATGTTGCGTGTGTTTAATGATACGGCTCGTTACGTTGATCAGGGCGGCGGAAAAAGAAAAGGTTCCTTCGCAATCTATATTGAGCCCTGGCATGCCGATGTATTCGATTTTCTTGAATTGAAAAAGAACCACGGTAAAGAAGAAAACCGCGCGCGTGATTTATTTTATGCCCTGTGGATTTCGGATCTTTTCATGGAGCGCGTAGAAGCCGATGGAGAATGGAGTCTGTTTTGCCCGAACGAAGCTCCGGGATTAGCCGAATGCTATGGCGATAAATTCCGTGAACTGTATTTGAAATATGAAAACGAAGGACGTCAGCGCAAGACTGTAAAAGCGCAGGAACTTTGGTTTGCTATCATGGAATCGCAAATCGAAACCGGTACTCCTTACATGCTTTACAAAGATGCCTGTAATGAAAAAAGTAATCAGAAAAATCTTGGTACGATAAAGAGTTCAAACCTCTGTACGGAAATCGTTGAATATACTGCTTCGGATGAAATCGCTGTTTGCAATCTGGCATCGATTGCTTTGCCGCGTTTTGTTATCAATGGACAATTTGATCATCAGCGTTTGTTTGAAATCACGTATGTGGTAACAAAAAACCTGAATAAGGTTATCGATGTAAATTACTATCCTGTAGAAGAAGCGCGTCGCAGTAACATGCGTCATCGTCCGATCGGAATCGGTGTACAAGGATTAGCCGATGCATTTATTTTGATGCGCATGGCATTCGATAGTCCGGAAGCAGCGGAATTGAATCGTGAAATTCATGAAACGATTTATTATGCAGCCATGACAGCATCGAAAGATCTTGCTAAAATAAATGGTCCCTATGAAACGTATAAAGGTTCACCTGTATCTCAGGGAATTTTTCAGTATGACATGTGGAATGTAACACCGAGTAATCGCTGGGAATGGGATATCTTAAAGGATGAAGTAAAAAAATACGGAGTTAGAAACTCTTTGTTACTCGCCCCTATGCCAACGGCAAGTACTTCGCAAATTCTCGGCAACAATGAGTGTTTCGAGCCCTATACGTCAAACATTTATTCGCGTCGTGTGTTGAGCGGTGAGTTTCCAATCGTGAACAAACATTTGCTGAAAGACCTGGTGAAACTCGGACTTTGGAACGATGGAATGAAAAATAAAATCATTGCCGCAAATGGTTCCGTTCAGAACATAGAAGAGATTCCTCAGGAACTGAAAGAGATTTACAAGACTGTTTGGGAAATCAAGCAGCGTACCCTCATCGATATGGCAGCGGACCGCGGTGCTTATATCTGTCAGAGCCAATCATTGAATCTGTTTATTCAGGATGCGAACTTCGCCAAACTTACCTCTATGCACTTCTATGCCTGGAAGAAAGGGTTGAAAACGGGAATGTATTATCTGCGTACTAAATCAGCCGCCGATGCCGTGAAGTTTACGATAGACCAAAGCTATCTGAAACAAGCGCAAGAGTCTGCCGCTGTCAGTAATGGAACACTAAATGTTATCAGTAAAGAAGAAGCCTTTGCACAAGTTGCCTGCTCACTCGATGATCCGGAATCGTGCGAAGCCTGTGGAAGTTGATACTTGCTTTTGATTAATAGTTGCCCCCTTGTTTCTTGAGACAAGGGGGTTTTTTTGGGGAGAACCTCTGGCTTTATTTCGAACAATTGTCTTTGAAATTTGTAAAGATGTATAAGGAGTAAAAAATGGATTTTGATTTTTAATAACTTTGCTTTAAAATCAACAAATAGAAACTAATTCCGCATTTTTGAAAATGTGTTAATCTTTTGTTTTGTAAACAAAAATGAAAAAATACCTGTAAAACTTGATCATTTTGATCGATTTGTCGTAATTTGAAAATATTTTGCTAGTTTTTCTACTTTTTGATTCCATTTACATCGCATGAAATCTGACAATCCAATACTCAATAACCCATACGAAGAACCCAATCTTCATTACTCTACTGATGCAGAGGGTTCTTTGAACTACAATGACATCCGGAAAGGGAGAAGAATCTTCGTTTCAGACGTTCAGGCAATACCGGCAAGGCAGGGCCCTCAACCCACCATGTTTGATGTAAATGAATATGAAGAATATGGCACACATCTCATTAATCTCTGTCGAAAAGAAATTGGTAAATGGCGGTCAGAAAAATATCCTAACACAACAAGGGTAACAAAAGAGCTTTTACAATTTTGGTTAGAAAATCTGAATGCCCGGTTGGTAATTACAAACTATCACACATTTGAATCAAAGATTCTGCAAGGAAAAAAACGCAACCCGTTCGAGGGTAAGATAAATTTAGAAGGGGAAAAAATAGTAGGTTGGAAATCGTTGGTTGCTAGCAATAAATGCACTCAAAGAAAAACATGAATAGCCTGAATGGCATTTCATTGAAATTGCAACTGACGTTCGTAACATCAAAAAATCAATTGGCAGAAAATATATCGAATATCTGATAATGACACAAGAGCAGTTAGTTGCCTATTTAAAATTGCATTATCCCAAGGAAGATGAATCTTGTGAGTGGAAATCATTTGTCAATCTCACTCACAATTTTTCTGCTCATATAGGAGAAGATATGATCTCATATGTTTCGGCTATTGCCAATATGGAGGGAGGTCATCTGATTTTAGGAGTTGAAGATAAAACGCTTGACATAATCGGAATCCAAAACTTTAAGGATTATACTGAAGAAAATCTTTCGGCCCGTTTACTTGGCTATTGCCCCAATCTAAGCAGCGAAGGTTTGCACGTTAAATCTTTTACAACTAAAGACACACACAAAACTGTTTGGGTGATACATATTCCGAAACACCTTCCCCGCAAACCTGTCTTTGCACACAAAAAAGCTTGGCAACGTAAAGGCGATAATCTTATTCCCCTCACAAAAGAAAGAGAAGATACAATTTTGCATGAATCCTTTCATTATATTGATGATTGGAGTGCTGTAATTTGCCAAGATGCAACACTAAATTACTTAGAACCTGTTGCCATTTCTAAAGCGAGAGACAATTATAAAAACAAATTTCCTGATCAGGCGCTGGCTGTTGACTCCTGGAACGATACTACTTTTCTCAACAAAGCAAAAGTTGCCATCAAAGGAAAAATTACCCGTGCCGCAATTTTACTTTTAGGTAAAGCGGAATCAGAACATTTTATCAATCCAACAGAGGCAAAAATCAGGTGGATTCTTAAAGACAAAAACAACACCGAAAGAGATTATTTTATATACTCGTGTCCCTTTTTGTTAACGGTTGATGATTTATTCAATAAAGTACGTAATCTAAAATATCGCTATCTTAAGAGCGGAACACTTTTTCCGGAAGAGGTTGATCAATATGAACCTTATGTTATTCGCGAAGCACTAAATAATTGCATTGCTCATCAAGATTATACAAAAAGTGGAAGAATTAATGTAGTAGAAAGAGATGATGAACTAATTTTTACAAATCACGGAAATTTTATACCCGGTACAGTAGAAAATGTGATCCGGGAAGATGCTCCCGAAGAACGTTATCGCAATCCTTTTTTAGCTACTGCCATGTTCAACTTTAAAATGGTTGATACAATTGGAAGCGGAATCAGACGAATGTTTACTTTTCAACGCAATCGTTTTTTTCCAATGCCTGAGTATGATTTTTCAAGTGGAAAAGTAAAAGTTACTATTACCGGAAAGGTGTTGGATATGGATTATGCAAAAGTACTTGCGCAAAACCCCCAATTGTCGTTAGAAGAAATTGTTATGCTTGATAGTGTACAGAAAAATAAAGAACTTTTACCTGATGAAGTCTTGTTACTTAAATCAAAGGGATTGATAGAAGGGAAAAAACCTCATTATTTCATTTCTGCAAAGGTCGCACAAACTACTAATCAAAAAGCGGCCTACACCAAACACAAAGCTTTTTCAAAACAACAATATTTTGATTGGATTATTCAAGGGCTCAAAGACCACCCATCGTTGAGCAGAAAAGACATAGAGGAACTGCTCATTCGCCATCTGTCTGATTTATATTCTGAAAAACAAAAGAAAAGCAAAATCACAAATCTGCTAACTGAATTAAGAAAAAAAGGTATAATAAAAAATACAGGAACGGACTTAAATTCTAAGTGGATTTTGATTAATGAAAACATTTAAGGTCTTTTAAAACTTGGCTATTAAATAGCTTTTAAAAGGCCTTTAAAAGACCCTTTAATGTAACTAATTGATATTCAATATAATTGCGGTCTTTTAAAAGGGAATAAAAAAGATGATCAATAAATTTAAAAATGGCAAAAAAAAAGTAGCGTCCTTCAAACAAACCAAAGTTAAACGGGTTCACATCCTATCCCAAAATTTAATTATATGAAATTTTATTTAGGAGTAACGAACAATAACTGGTTTAATTATCTGCGCCATATAAACCCTGAAGAAGTTAATTTTTGGCAACCAGGAGGAAAAACAACCTTTCAAGTATTACAATCGGGCGAGCCTTTCTTATTTAAGTTAGCAGCACCAATGAATGCAATTGGAGGTATTGGATTCTTTTTAAGCCATAATTTTTTGCCAATGTCTATAGCATGGGATACTTTCCGGAATAGCAACGGTTGCGAAACATATGATGAATTTAGTAATATGATATTACAATATAGAAAAGATAAATATAATATCAATCCTACAATAGGTTGTATTGTTCTTACAAATCCCATTTTTTTTAAGCGTGAAGATTGGATTGAAACACCATCCAGTTGGAATAAAAGTATTGTTCAAGGCAAGTCATATAACAATGAAGAAGATATAGGTAAAAATATTTGGCAAAAAATCGCACAAATATTGAATAAATACTTATACCTTGATTCTATTGAAGAGAATAAAAGTCAAATGATTTTAGAAGATCCATCATCTCCCCTTTACGGTAATTCAATATTAATCAATCCTAGAATTGGACAAGCATCATTTAGGGTAATGGTAACAAGTGCATATTCAAAAAAATGCTCAATAACTGGTGAAAAAACTCTTCCAGTATTAGAAGCAGCTCATATCAAACCCTATTCAGAGTGTGGCCCGCATTTCACTTCCAATGGAATACTATTAAGGTCTGATATGCATAAACTATTTGATTGCGGTTATCTAACAATAACAAATGACTATAAAGTAGAAGTTAGCTCAAGAATTAAGGAAGAATTTCAAAACGGTAAAGAATATTACAAGTACCATGGAAGCGATTTGTTAATACTCCCGCAGAAAGATATTGAAAAACCTAACGAGAAATATATTGAATGGCACAATACAAACATTTATAAAGGATGAAATCTGAGATTACCGAAATAATAGATGCAATTAAAAAGTTTAGAGATGCTAGGGATTGGGAGCAATTTCATGATGCAAAAAATCTCGCTATTTGTTTAAGTGTTGAGTCAGCCGAATTACTTGAAATTTTTCTTTGGAAAAAAGCAGAGGATGCAAATACAGAGAAAGTTAAAAATGAACTTGCTGATGTATTTTATTCTGCATTTCTACTTGCAGAAAAGTACGGATTTGATGTAAAAGAAATAATTTTCGATAAGTTAAAAAATAATGAAATAAAATATCCAATTGAGAAATCAAAAGGCTCAAATAAAAAGTATAACGAACTTTGAATGTAATTTTTTAGTCAGTACACAAACCACGAGAACGTATAAAGTAACAAAAGCATGGAGAACGAAATAAAGAAAAACTACTTCTTAGGAATCCGTGATTTAATTTCTTTCACATCCTTTAATTTTTTCATGAAATCCTCCGGTTCCAATACGACCGAGCTTTCTTATTGGTTGCCGTCACAAAAAAAGTTCAAAAATTGAAAATGATATTGATTTTCAGATACATATACCCCATTTGAATTAGGATTAAATTTCTATGCCTTTAACCAAATCTGCTTATCACGCTTTCATTTCTTGCCTTTATTAAATGTGATCTAATGATAATTTTATTGACCCCTGACTTTTGACTTAATCCTTTGTATTTCCCACTTTCCCTCCTACATTTGTCCCGTAATTCCTTCCAACTATGATTGCTGCTTTCAAAATGTTTTACACCTCTGTCGGGCGTAAACTCATCATGGCTATGACCGGCCTTTTTCTTTTTATGTTCCTGCTCGAACACCTTTATGGAAACCTCTTACTTTATAAAATGGATGCAGGAGAAGCTTTCAATGAATATGGCGAAATGCTTACAGGAAATATCATCATTCGTACAATTGAATATGCGCTATTCGCAGGATTCATCATACATATAATTGATGCATTATTTCTTACGCTTGCAAACAGAAAAGCCAGACCAATTGCTTATTCAGTGAGTCAGCAGAGCCAGAACAGCAGTTGGTTTTCCCGAAACATGGGACTTACCGGTACGGTCATCTTAGTGTTTCTGGTTGTTCACCTGCGTACTTTCTTCTTTCCTCATCGTTTTGGCGCACCGGAAACATCCATGGCATATGATGTAGCACAGGCATTTCAATCTAACTGGTATGCTGCCCTATACCTGGTTTCAATGGTATTACTCGGCGCTCACCTCAACCATGGCTTCCAGTCAGCCCTACAGACACTCGGCGTTAACAACATGAAATACAAAAAACCAATAAAGGCAATCGGTACCGGTATTTCTCTCGTCATCATGACCGGCTTTGCCTCCTTTCCGGTGATGTTTTACTTTAACTTCTTTGGCATTGCCGACAATATTTTACAATAGTATTTACACCTTGATTTACCTATCGATAATTATCAATCATGAATAAACTGAATTCCAATATACCCGAAGGTGAACTTGCCACGAAATGGAGTAAATTCAAATCGACGGTTAAACTGGTTAACCCTGCTAATAAAAGGAAGATTGAAATTTTAGTAGTTGGCTCCGGACTTGCCGGTGGTTCCGCTGCTGCAAGTTTGGCCGAGCTGGGTTATTCTGTAAAATGCTTTTGCTTTCAGGACAGTCCGCGTCGTGCGCACAGTATAGCGGCACAGGGCGGAATCAATGCTGCAAAAAATTATTCCAACGACGGCGACAGTGTTTACCGTTTGTTTTACGATACTGTTAAAGGTGGCGATTACCGTGCCCGTGAAGCCAATGTACATCGTCTGGCAGAAATCAGCACGGCCATCATCGACCAGTGTGTTGCACAAGGTGTTCCCTTCGCACGCGAGTATGGCGGCTTATTGGATAACCGGTCTTTCGGTGGTGTGCAGGTGTCACGAACATTCTATGCGCGCGGACAAACCGGACAACAACTTTTGTTGGGTGCTTACAGTGCGCTATCGCGTCAGGTGGCAAAAGGAAATTTGAAAATGTACAATCGTCATGAGATGGTTGATTTGGTAAAGATAGATGGTAAAGCTCGCGGACTCATCGTACGCGATTTGGTTACGGGAAAACTCGAACGACATTTCGGACATGCCGTCATCCTGGCGACAGGTGGTTATGGAAACGTGTTTTATCTTTCTACCAATGCAATGGGATCCAACGTTACCGCTATCTGGAAAGCATACAAGCAAGGTGCTTTTTTCGGAAACCCGTGCTTTACACAAATTCATCCGACGTGTATTCCTGTTTCGGGAGATTACCAATCGAAGTTGACATTGATGAGTGAGAGCCTTCGTAATGACGGCAGAGTTTGGGTTCCTAAAGCGCAAGGCGATAAAAGAAAGCCGGAGGAAATTCCTGATGAAGAACGTGATTATTACCTCGAGAGAAGATACCCGGCTTTTGGAAATCTCGTACCGCGTGATGTTGCTTCGAGAGCAGCGAAGCAGGCATGCGATGAAGGCCGTGGTGTAGGTCCTTCCGGACTTGCTGTTTACCTCGATTTCCGTGACAGTATCAATCGTCTAGGAAAAGATACGATCAAAGAAAGATATGGAAACCTATTCGCTATGTATGAAAAAATTACCGGCGATGATCCTTATCAAACTCCGATGCGCATATATCCTGCAGTACATTATACGATGGGAGGTTTGTGGGTTGATTATAATCTAATGACTACCATTCCGGGACTGTATGCGCTTGGTGAATGCAACTTCAGTGATCATGGTGCCAACCGTCTTGGAGCGTCAGCGCTTATGCAAGGATTAGCTGATGGCTATTTTGTAATTCCCTATACAATCGGCGATTATCTTGCTGATGAAATACGTGTTCCTGCCATTCCAACTTCGCACCCTGCATTTGAAGAAGCAGAGAAAAATGCATCGGAAAGAATTAACAAACTAAAGAACATCAACGGAAAACAGTCCGTAGAAGAATTACATAAAAAACTTGGACGTATCATCTGGGATTATTGTGGAATGGCGCGAAATGAAGCCGGCTTAACCAAGGCATTGCAAATGGTGCGCGACCTGAAGAAAGAATTCTGGAGTGATGCAAGAATCCCGGGCGACATCAACGAATACAATCCCGAACTTGATAAAGCAGGACGTGTTGCGGATTTCATTGAGCTTGGTGAGTTGATGATTACCGATGCATTGATGCGTCGCGAATCCTGTGGCGGACACTTCCGTGAAGAATCACAAACAGAAGACGGCGAAGCAAAACGCGACGATGAAAACTTCAGCTTTGTTGCCGCTTGGGAATTTAATGGCGAAGATCAACCGGCGAATTTGAATAAAGAACCTCTGAATTTTGAAGTAGTACATCCAACTCAACGCTCTTATAAGTAATTAGCTAATTAACGAATTACAAAGAAAATGTCTGAAACCATCAACCTCAAACTTAAAATCTGGCGCCAAAAAAATGCTACAACAGCAGGGCGTTTTGAAATATATGACATGCAAGGTGTCAGCACACATATGTCGTTTTTAGAAATGATGGATGTGTTGAATGAAAAACTTATCCGTGAAGGAAAGGAACCCGTAGCATTCGATCACGATTGCAGGGAAGGAATTTGTGGAATGTGTAGTATGTACATCAATGGACGTGCACATGGCCCATTGCAGGGAACAACGACTTGTCAATTGCACATGCGTCATTTCAGTAATGGTGAAACCATTTCTATAGAGCCGTGGAGAGCAGCTGCTTTTCCGGTAATTAAAGATTTGACAGTAAACAGAAGTGCTTTCGATAAAATTATTCAGGCCGGTGGTTATGTTTCAGTCAACACAGGAAATGCTCCTGATGCGAATAGCATACCGATTGAAAAATCCAAAGCTGACGAAGCATTCGATGCGGCTGCCTGTATCGGTTGCGGCGCTTGTGTCGCTGCATGCAAGAATGCATCAGCCATGCTTTTTTTATCTGCGAAAGTTTCTCAGTTCGCTTTATTGCCTCAAGGTCAGCCCGAGCGACACATACGTGTTCTTAAAATGGTAGAAGCTCACGACGAAGCCGGCTTCGGAAGTTGTACAAACACCGGAGCATGCGAAGCGGAATGCCCGAAAGAAATTTCTATTTCCCACATTGCTCGCCTGAACAGAGAATATATTCAGGCAGGGATGGCGGAGAAGGGGTGATTCGTTAATTAGTTAATAACTGTTATCCGCGTAAAACAAATGCCGGTACGAATATCCTTACTTTTCTTTTTGCTTGTCCAAAAAGAAAAGTAAGCAAAAGAAAAAAGACCCCACGCACAGCTCCGGCATCGGCTCGATTTTAACTCGCACTTTGTGGCTTCTGACGATGCCATCGCCGCGCGGTGCGTGGACGGCCCTCGCACCTCTTCGATCAAAGTATTCGTTTTCTTTAGTTGTTCTATTAAGGGGATTACTTTTTTTAAAACAATTTTTATTGGCTTTTTTATAAAAATTAATCGTTTATAAGTTGTTCTTAATTTTAACCGGACAACAATGATTTGCTTATTAGCTTATTCGCCTTTGACTTATTTTTAGGATTCAATACTATTTTTAAAAAAAAATTCAATTCTATTAAAAACATCTCATTGTAAAATTATTGGAAGTCTCTTCATCTCTCATCTCAAAAACCATGTTTTAATTAGCAAGTTAGCGAATTATTTCCATCTTTGTATACATGAAAAAACTTCTTCCCTTTTTACTCCTGTTATTTAGCATTATTGCTGATGCACAGATTGACACGATCCTCCATCCTCCGGGTTTTTCAAGAGACAAAAATATTTTACGAATCGCACCGGACAATCATTTATGGGTCGGTTATAAAAATATTGGTGCAGGTGAATACGATGGCACGGTGTGGAGAATGTATACGGATACGAATGGATTGCCATCCAATAATGTAACCGCTCTTGCATTTTCTGGAACAATTAAATGGATAGGTACAGATAATGGACTCGTTAAAACAGATGGTATCAATGTTATCACTTTTAACAATGTTAATTCTCCTTTGCCTTCCAACAATATTAACTCATTATATGTTGCCGATACAACATTGTGGATTGCAACCAATGCCGGCGCTGTTTCTTTTAACGGCACAAATTGGGTCATTTACAATACATCCAATTCGCCACTGACTTCAGATACCATCTATAGTTTTGGTGAAAATCTTTTTGGGATATATATAGCAGATAAAAACACCGTTTCCATTTTAACTTCAACAGGATGGAAAAACACTTCTCCTGCAATGCCTGCTTTAAAACGATTCAATACAGACAGAAATGGAAATTTATTTGCAGACGGGTACACAATAAAAGACACTGTTTTTCTTCCCTTAAATTTTGGAATTAATCCCTGCACGTATTCTGATCATCTTAGAATTGAATCATTTTATGTTCTGGGCGGCTCTTCAAATTTTACGACTTTTGTGGTCCCCGGATATCAAGGAGTTTCATTACAAGGTACATTCCTTTTTGAATTCGATAACACACTTTCACTTCAAAATGAATTGAATGTTCCCGCATTGGGCTTTACCGATCTTTTCAGCTTTCTTACTATCAAACAAAATTATGATGTATCAGCCAATGATGAATTGTATTTTACGGATACGAATAGAGACATCTATAAAATGGCATTTAGTTCTTTCGCAACAATTGCAGAGCCCGACAGTTGTCCGTATTTGGACATAAACAATGTAAGAGCTCGTGTTAGCAATACAGGAACAATGTTTAATTCAGGAAACGAAGGACTATACGAAGTACCGAAAGGAACAGGTAAATCACCTATATATACGGAAGGAGTTTGGATAGGTGGAAAAGATCCGCAAGGAAAGTTACATATTGCAGCACAAACTTACAGGCAATCCGGAGATGATTTTTGGCCGGGACCACTTGATACTATTAATGCGGAAATCGATCCCGCTACTTTCCTGCAATATGATAAGTTATGGAAAATCGATCTGTTTACAATTAATGAATTTATTGAAAAATATATGGATGGCTCGGTTGCCAATGGTTCATATCCCATTCCTTCCATCATTACGAATTGGCCGGCTCATGGCAATGGTCCTTATGCCCGCATGTTGGCGCCATTTGTTGATAATAATCTGGATGGAAACTACAATCCACACGATGGAGATTACCCAAAAATTAAAGGCGACCAAATGCTTTGGTGGGTATTCAATGATGCTTATGCTGCTCATGGAAATACCAATAGTCCTTACAAACTGGGAGTTGAAGTGCATGGATCCGCTTATGCCTACTCTTGTCCGCTTGTTACAGGCGTTGACAGCGTGATCAACTATACAACTTTTTATCATTATGATTTTATCAATCGAAGCGATACAAATTACCAGGATGTATATATGGGAATCTTCGCTGATGTCGATCTGGGAAATTACCTTGACGATTATGTTGGATGCGATACATTGTCGAACATCGCTTTCGCATACAATGGAGATAGTTTAGATGATGGATTATTTGGTTATGGATCAAATCCGCCTATGATAAATCTTGCCGTCCTCGATGGCCCGGAACCTGATTTATTCGATGGTATTGATAATGATCACGATGGTGTGACTGATGAAAACGGTGAAAAGTGTATCATGAATTATTTTATTTATTATAACAATGATTTTACTGCATTAGGCAATCCTGTTACCGCAAACCAATATTATTTTCGCATGCAGGGCTTGTGGAAAGACAGTACCCATCTCACTTATTCCGGTATCGGATATCAATCCTCCGCTATAAATACTAATTATATGTTTAGCGGGTATCCTTATGACAGCACGGCATGGTCCGAACTCCATCCGGATACCCGTGCTATTCAAAATCAACCCAGCGATCGTAGGATATTTGTTTCGTCAGGACCATTTAGCTTACCTGTTCATGAGAAACGCTCTATCGATTTCGCTTATGTTTACACGCGTGACCCAAACAATCCGAATGGCCCCAACACTTCTTTCCGTGTAAATTCTGAGCAAGTGGCTCGCATCAAACATTTTTTTGAAACAGATAGTTTTCCTTGTAAACACCTTATCGGTATTGATGAGTTGAGAAACGATTTTTTTCAAATCTATTTATCACCCAACCCTGCGCAGTCGAGTTTAACAGTTTCCATTAATAAAAACTCCCAAAATGCTCAATCGTATTTCGTGACAGATAATATTGGAAGAAATATTCAAAAGTCCATTCCTATTTTAAGTTCTTCTTTTTCTATTGATGTTTCCAATCTCTCAAAAGGAATTTATTTATTAAATGTTGTGGGTATAAAAGGAATAGTAGTTAAGAAATTTGTTGTTAATTGAAAAGATTAATGAACAACCATTCATTGGGCTTCTGTTAAATATGTTTTCAAATCAACTTTGCTCTCTCTGTTCATGCCTCTGCTAACTCTGTGGTTAAGTCCAACGTCGAAATTTACCACTGAGGAATCAAAGGTCTGAACAGAGAGAGCAGAGGTTGGTGTTTAACTTCAAGAATTGACGTAAGAATTTTTCATAATATATTTAATAATTTTCGTTTTTTTGATGTTTTATTAACTATTATGAATTTTGAATAGGTAATCTTTTATCAAAATTGATTTTCATCATTTGTTATGTCTGCGTATTTTTGAATCATTAATTAAATCTTCTCAAAATCATTAAACAATTTAAACCCTCTAATTATGAAAAAACTATTATTCATTCTTCTGATATTCGTATCAGCAAAAACAAGCAACGCACAATGTACTGCTTTGTTTAATTCTTTCGGTGGCGGTTCTGCTCCTGCTTTAGTTTCATTTACGGATTCTTCTTTTGGTTTTACATTACCGGTAACGTATCAATGGGATTTCGGTGATGGTTCAACCAGCACCATTCAAAATCCACAGCATACCTATACTGTAGATGGAACCTATTTGATTAGCTTGATCGTTTCCGATGGAACTTGTTCGGACACCGCTTATCAGTCAATAAACATTTTTACACCGGCCCCTTCTTTTAATATTAGCTATTTTGATGCCGATTCAAGCTCTCTTTACTTTTGCACTGCACCACAATCCGCTGCATTTATGCTTTATGGTAATGTTACAGGTTATGCAATGACCGATAGCTTTTTAATCGAAATAAGTTACGGTGATGGTGTCGATACATCCTTTTATCTTATTCTCAATAACCTGTATTTTTATAGCAACACGGATCATATTTATCAAAATCCCGGAACATACACGGCCTCTTTAATAGTTACAGCTCCGGATTTACAAACCGATACGGCCTATGCACAACCAATTTCGATTTCTTCAACGTGCGGACCAATCAGCGGAATTGTATATGAAGATATCAATGCAAATTGTATTTACGATGCCGGTGATATTTTACTGCCGAATATTTCGCTTACATTATTTAATGGAACGCAATATGTCGCCTGGACAAATACAGATTCAAATGGTGTATATTCTTTTAACGTTCCTTCCGGTTCTACTTATGAGATTCATGTCGATGCGAATAATGGTTACTCCTCCCACTACACTTCAACTTGTCCTACATCGGGAATAATTACTGTGAGCTCAATCCCATCCAGCGGAAATGATTTCGGACTTGGTTGTCCTCCGGCATTTGACCTACGGGGAAATGTCACCGGATGGGGCTTCCGTCCCGGATTTACAACAAGTGTTTGTGTGTCTGCTTTCAATCAGTTTTGCAATACCCCTAACGGACAAATTGAGTTGGTACTGAGTTCAAATCTTACACCTCTGCCTGATACTGCAGGAATCGGCTATACCATTTCCGGCAATACGGTTACATTCCCAATTAGCGGACCGGAATTCTACTGGTCTTTTTGCTTCCCTGTTGCCGTTTCCACTTCCGCGCAAATCGGAGACAGTGCCTGCATTACGATGAACATTACACCTACTGCCGGTGATTCTTTCCCTTCAAATAACTCTGATGTATTTTGTTTTCCAATCAGAAATTCCTGGGATCCCAATGATAAAAATGTTGTTCCTGCAGGTGTAGGCCCACAAGGTGCCATTCGTCCGAATACGGAACTTACTTACACTATTCGCTTCCAGAATACAGGAAATGCCGAAGCCATCAACATTTACATTTTAGATACATTGGATTCGGATTTAGATCCGGCTTCCATTGAAGTCATTGGCTTCAGCCACGACATGCAGTGGGCTCTTTTAACAGGAAACATTTTACGTTTCAATTTCAATAACATCCTGTTACCTGATAGCAATGCCAACGAGCCGGCTAGTCACGGTTTTGTTACTTACAGAATTAATCAAAATAATAACGTACCTCATCTGTCGCAGATCAATAATTCGGCTTCCATTTATTTTGATTTCAATCCGCCGATTTATACAAACGTTGTTGTTAATACGATTGATCAATTCCTTGCCATACCAAAATTTGTGAATCCTTCCTCCTTGCTTTCCGTTTTTCCTAATCCGGCAAATGACAAATGTGTGTTATCATTCATTGATAATACAGCAAAAGAAATAACTGTCATCGATGTTTTAGGAAATGAAGTTTACAGAAAAATAATTGCTTCAAACAATTTTACTTTGAGTACAGAAAAATTTGCTGGCGGTTTATATACAATTCGAATCACAGACGAAAATGCTGCCCACAGTGCAGTTAAGTTGATGATTACCCATTAATCCCCTTTTAAAATTTTTCAATCCCTTAAAAAGCAGTGAGAAATTCTCACTGCTTTTTTTATGTCCTTCCCGCAAAATCCTTTACATTGATATTGAAGATTAAATTAGTAAGCCCGGAAATGGCACTCTCCCTTAACCTTTCAGGAATTTCACTCTTTTGCAATAGTTAATCCAAATTCCTAATTTCACGGTTAATAAACTGACACCTTATTTTCCTTCCTCTTTGTGAAAAAACTACTACAGTACTCATTTGTATTCCTCCTACTCCTGGCATGCAATCCAAAAAACAAACAAATGCAAGAAACAAAAACACCATCCATGGTTGAATTCAACGATCCGCATACCTATGCTCGTCCGGAAATTGCTGTAGTCAAACACCTTTCACTCAGCTTATCTGTTGATTTTGAAAAACAAATTCTAAGTGGTTCGGCCAAACTAAACATTGAACACGCTTCAGACGCTAAAGAAATTATATTAGATACCCGTGATCTAACAATCGAAAGAGTATTTGCTGATGATGCAGAGACGACTTTTCGCATGGGAGACTCTTCAAAAATCATGGGAAATGCTTTGCATGTAACCATTTCATCCAATACAAAATCTGTTATTGTTTATTATTCAACTTCACCAAATGCAGCGGCATTGCAGTGGCTCGCGCCGGAACAAACGGCCGGAGGAAAAACACCATTCCTCTTTACACAATCACAAGCAATTCTCGCCAGGACATGGATTCCTATTCAGGATAGTCCCGGTATTCGATTCACCTACGATGCAACGATAAAAGTTCCGGCCAACCTTCTTCCGGTGATGAGTGCTGAAAATCCACAGGAAAAAAATAAAACCGGCGTTTATACTTTTAACATGCCTCAACCTGTTCCAGCCTACTTAATGGCTTTATCTGTTGGCGACATCGTATTTAAACCACTTGACAATCGTTCCGGTGTTTATGCCGAACCGATTACGATCGAAAAAGCAGTCAATGAATTTGCCGATCTTCCAAAAATGATTGATGCAGCGGAAAAACTTTATGGTCCCTATGCGTGGGGACGATACGATGTAATTGTTCTCCCACCCAGCTTTCCTTTCGGTGGTATGGAAAATCCGCGCCTGACCTTTGCTACACCAACCATTCTTGCAGGCGATCGTTCGCTTACTTCTCTCATTGCTCACGAACTGGCTCACTCTTGGAGCGGCAACTTAGTTACGAATGCCAATTGGAATGACTTCTGGATGAATGAAGGATTTACAGTCTATTTCGAAAACAGAATTATGGAAGCGCTGTATGGAAAAGATTTTGCAGATATGCAGGCGCTACTCGGACTTGAAGATTTAAAAGAAACAATCACTGAACTTGGAGAAACGAATGCCGACACTCATCTGAAATTGAATCTCGAAGGCCGGGACCCTGATGATGGGGTGTCCGACATTGCTTATGAAAAAGGACACTTTTTACTTTTATTAATTGAGCAAAATATAGGAAGAGTAAAATTCGATACTTTCCTTAAAAATTATTTTCAAGGACTTGCTTTTAAAACAATAACCACGGAACAGTTTCTGAAAATCTATCAGGATAGCATCATTGGCAACGATAGTGCGCTTGCCGAAAAAATAAACATTGAAGAATGGATTTACAAACCGGGTTTACCAAAAAATTGTCCTACAATTTACTCCGCAAAATTTGAAGCTGTTCAAAAGGATGTGGAATCCTGGAAATCGGGAAATCCGGCTTCGTCATTAAACACGAAAAATTACACGACCAATGAGTGGCTGCGCTTTATGCGTTCGTTACCGGAGAAATTATCGTCTGAAAAAATGAAAGAACTCGACAACGCTTTTCACTTTTCTACATCCGGAAATTCCGAAATACTTTTTGCCTGGCTTCTTCATGTAATTTCCAATAAGTATGAAATAAATTACCCCATCCTTAAATACTTTCTTACTCATGTAGGAAGGAGGAAATTTGTTAAACCCTTGTTTACAGAACTGGTAAAAACAGATGATGGAAAAAAATTAGCTCAAGAAATCTACCTTTCAGCCCGAGCAAATTATCATTCCGTTACGCGGGAGACGATTGATGAAATCCTTAAAAAATAATTCATCGCTAATGTTATAAAAAAGCTAAGTCAGAATAGAATCGTACCTTTATGCTTTAATCATCGATTTTTTGTCAATTATACGGTTCCCGGGTGGTTATCCTGTCATGCAGGACATTGTGATTTCAAAAAATCAAAATAAAAAACTAAAAATATGATCAAGAAAATTATTGTTCGCTCTATCTTTTTTATTCTCCTTGTAACCGGTTTCAAAACCATAGCGCAACCTTATTCAACAGGGATAGGACTTCGTTTAGGAGGAATAACGAGTGGTATTTCAGTAAAACATTTTACCGGATCAAATTCTGCTCTGGAAGGAATTTTAAGTTTTGGCAGACATTCATTACTCCTCACCGGCTTGTATGAAAAACACACTGCATTTCCAAAAGCAGAAGGACTCTATTGGTTTTTTGGTGGTGGTGCGCATATTGGATTTTTCGACAGAGATTATGGTTATTATGAATTCTATTATAGAAGTCATGGCAATAAAATTAAATACATTGACTATTACGACAATCGTACTTCTTTTGGTCTCGATTTTATTATCGGACTTGATTACAAATTTAAAGACGCTCCGGTTAATCTTAGCTTGGATGTAAAACCTTTCTTTGATCTTTCTCCCGGCTTCTATGGTTACTGGGAACCGGCTTTATCTATCCGATTTACCTTATAAAAATGATTCATATTCGTCTTGCAACAGAAAGCGACCAACTTTATGTAATGGAAATTTACAATGAAGCAGTTAGAAATACAACCGCTACATTTGATACAGTTGAACGAGTGTTAGATGAACAATTGGCATGGTTCCGAAAACATAAAAAGAATCATCCGATTTTTGTTGCGGAAGAAAAAGGAGTCGTAATCGGTTGGGCTTCTCTAAGTGCCTGGAGCGATCGTTGTGCATACGACGGAACCGTTGAAGTATCCGTTTACATTCACAATGAGCATCGCGGAAAAGGAGTAGGAAAAAAATTACTGGAGATGATTACACTGGAAGGAAAAAATGTAAACAACCATTCCGTCATTTCACGTATCACTGCTGATAATGAAATTAGCATTCATCTGCATGAAGTAGTTGGCTATCGTCATATTGGAGTTATGAAGGAAGTCGGTTTCAAATTTGGAAAATATATTGATGTTTGCATGATGCAATACATGTACTGAAGAATTAATTTAACCCACTTTAGTTTTTAACCGGAAGAAAACTATAATTCTTTCCATATTCCAGCATCTGACCCAGGAAGGAATCAGGGTATTCAACTTTTACATCAATTATAGAATCTCCGCTCATTTCAGGAAAGAGACGTGCCTGGATAAAACCCATGTAAGGAGCAATCTTCAGTTTTTCAAAACGCTGATGCACTTCCCTAAGTATTGGTTGATCCACAACAACTCCATAATCTTCCACCAATGCCTTTCCCGCGACGAAGTCTCCTTCTGATTTAATGCGTTGAATTTCTCTGAGCAACTGTCCGAATAATTCACGTAGTTTCAAATAATCATTAATGATTAAAAATGTTTTCCCGTCTCTTGTAACTTTTTCGATTACATTATCCTTCTTACCGTGCTCATATGCCCAAAGAGAATTAAGCTGACGATTACGCATGTGTGCTTCTTCGAGATTCTTTCCCGGCTCAATACGTTGTAGCTGGAGCATTAATCCATTCAATATATACATATCATATTGAGCTTTTCCGGTTTCAAGTGATGGCATAACACCGATGTCAACCAATTTCTGATCCATGATATAATACAAAGCTACGAGGTCTGCACGCGCCTCTTCCAAAACACCTGAATAATTCTTTAATGTTTCCTCTGTCGGACCAACTCCTTCATTTATTTTTCCCGAAGCATGACCAATAACTTCATGCATATCTACATGCAGATTTCCGGCGAGAGCACCATGCTGTACGACTCGTTTTTTCATTTCATCGCTGTGTCCGAATTCATTGATTGATGGGCTCTTCGATTTATAATAATTGTAAGCATCGATAATATTCCCCAATGAAACGGATTTGGATCCATGATCTTCTCTTATCCATTCATTATTGGGTAGGTTAATGCCAATGGGTGTTGAAGGTGCAGCATTGCCCACTTCCCCTATAATAGTAATGACCTTTGCTGAAATGCCTTTTACATTTTTCTTTTTATGACTATCCATGATGGATGAATGATCTTCAAACCATTGCGCTTCTTTAGAAATCGCAGCAATCCGTTTAGTCGCTTCCATGTCGCGCATAGAAACAATTGATTCAAAAGCACCTTTCTTTTGAAGTGCATCTTCATACACCTCTATAAAGCCATTGACAACATCAATATTAGAAATAGTATCGGCAACCCAAGAAATACTGTATTCATCAAAATGTACCGGATCGCCGCTTTTATAAAAGGTGATTAGCTTTTCAAGTGTGCCCTTTTGATTTTCGTTTTCGGCAACTGTCATTGCTTTTTCCAACCAGAAAATAATTTTATCGATTGCCGGTCCATACATTCCCCCTGACTTCCACACTTTCTCCTTGAGGAAGCTATTCTCTTTAATCAATTGAGTATTGAAACCAATCTGTGACTTATTTTCCGGTTGTGATTTCTTTAATTGTAAATAATAATTCTCTGCCTCGTGTTGATCTATATTTACATAAAAATTATTCGCGCTTGATTTTATTACATCCTTCGCTGACAAATCAACTCCCTTCGGATCGAATGAAGGATCAAACATCACACTCTTCATCAAAGTAAGAAATTCTTCAGTAGTCATGCCGTCAAGCGGTAATGTTTTTGGATCACAACCACTTATCAGGGATGAAAAATATTCAAAGTTGAACTCAGGCAAAATTTTATCAGAGGAATAATGGTGATAAATTCCATTCGAAAAAAAGAAGCGTTTGCTATAGGTTAAAAATTTATCCCACTCTTCTCCGCTTTTTGTATCGGAAAATTCATTCAATATCGCTTCGAGAGTTTTTCTAACTCGCAAGCCATGTTTATATTTCTGATCGTAGAAAATGTCTCTGCCACTCAAGCCGGCTTGATATAAATAATATGCCAATTTTTTATCCTGCAAAGACAGCTTTTCAAAACCCGGTATCTGATATCTTAATACCTGTATATCTGCAAATCGATCAGCAATAAAATTAAATGAGTCGGAATTCACTGATGCAGAACTTTTTTGTTCTCCTTTTTTCGGTGAACAGGAATTAAAAATTAAAATCGGTAGGATAAAAAGCAGTTGTAAGATTTTCATTGTCGCTTTGTTTTTAAAATGAATGCTTTGGGAAATAAAAAATCGCTGTATAGAAAACATGCTATTCAAACAAAATATTTCAATCGATTAGAATAGGAATTAGATTATCTGATATTATATTTTTCCATATACTTCTGATATAATTGTTTTTGAATATTATCCAGATTTATTTCTTTACCACGAATGAAGGCTTTGGTAATATTATTGGTCCGCATATCCAATGCATCGCCATCAGAAATAATTACTGTCGCATCTTTACCGGTTTCAATGGTTCCAACCCTGTCGCTTATTCCAAGAATTTTAGCCGGAGAGGAAGTAATTGACTTAATAGCCTCTTCTTTCGTCAAACCAAAAGCTGCAGCCGTTCCTGCATAGAACATCAGGTTTCTTGTTTGCCAGGAGCCATCGCCGCTAATTGCAAATTCAACGCCGGATTGTTTTAACAAGAAAGGCATTTTGTAAGGAAGATCGTAATCGTCATCTTCCCGTGGCGGCAAAGAATGAGTACGATCGAGAATTACAGGAATGCCATTCGCTTTGAGTAGATCCGTTACTCTGTAGGAATCTGCTCCACCAACCAAAACCATCTTTACTCCAATTTGCGTGCAGAAATTAACTGCGCTTATTATTTCCTTTACATAATTGCAATGCACAAATAATTTTTTACTTCCATCGAACAAACCGCGCATCGCTTCCAATTTGAGATTTTTCTCTTCAGGATTATTATTTTTGCTATACGCTTTCGCATCGGTAAAAAACAATTTCAGTTTCTCCAGATTCGCATCAATCTTTTGACGTTGCTCTTCTTCTGTTTCTTTGGGATGATTCAAAACAGTAAACATCCTGGGCCAATTCAAATGAACACCAATATCCGTTTTGTAAGCGGCATCTTCCCAATTCCATGCGTCGAGTTCAACTACAGATGATTGACCTGTAATTATTCCACCATTCGGAACGATCTCTTCCAATAAAACTCCATTGCTTCTTACAGTCGGAATAATTTTAGAATCTGTATTGTAAGCAATAATGCTTCGCACGTTCGGATTCATCTCGCCAACTTCTGAATAATCATTTGTTGAACGAACCAAGTCGATTTCAGTCAATCCCAAATCGGAATTGCAATTGATAAAGCCGGGATAAACATGCATTCCGAAACCATCGATAACAATTGGATAAGCGGATTTGTCGAGTTTTATACGCGTGGCATCTGCGACGAGCGTAATCTTTCCATCCTTAAAACCGATTGCTGCATTTGGAATGACCTCTCCATTACCCAAATGAGCAGTAGCGTTGAGAATCAATATAGCTTCTTTCTGCGGCTTTGCAGGTGCAGGATTTTGAGCGGAAACGGTTGTGTAAACAACCAAAAAAAGTAATGTGATAATTTTCTTCATTGTTACTCAACTTTATTCATTATTATAAATTCAGAACCATCGCAATGACTAATTTCCTGCATAGTCATTCCCGGTTTGCGTACTGCCTCCCCTTTGTTTTTCGCATCTGCCATTTTTTGCATAAGACGCTGCCTTTCCGTTATTACTTGCTTTCGCAATTCCGCATCGTTCTCTTTATCGAAATATAAAATTCCATCTACATAGGTTTGAATTGGAAAAGCATAAATGGAAAGTGGATTCTCATTCCAAAGTACCAGATCGGCATCTTTACCGGCTAATATACTACCGACGCGATTTTCGATGTGAAGCATTTTTGCAGGATTCAACGTGACAAACTTCCATGCATCTTCTTCTTTCACTCCTCCGTATTTAACCGCTTTGGCAGCTTCCTGATTTAATCTCCTTGCCATTTCGGCATCATCCGAATTAAAAGAAACATTCAATCCGATTTTATGCATGATTGCTCCGTTATATGGAATCGCTTCATATACTTCAAACTTATATGCCCACCAATCAGCAAATGACGATGCACCTGAAACGCCATGCGCTTTCATTTTATCTGCAACTTTATATCCTTCGAGTATATGCGTAAACGTATTGACTTTGAAACCAAAACTATCGGCTACATGCATGAGCATATTGATTTCACTTTGAACATAGCTATGACAGGTAATGAATAGTTTTTTATCCATGATATCGCTTAATGCATCGAGTTCGAGTTGCTGCCGTACCGGAATTAGTCCAACTCTCAATTTTATGTCTGTCGCATTGTATTTTTTTCTTTCCTGCGAATATTCACGCGCGCGCGTAAAATAATCTGAGTAAACCTGTTCTACTCCCATTCGCGTTTGAGGAAAACGAACCACTTGTTTATCGCCCCAATGGCTTTGCTTGACATTTTCACCGAGAGCAAATTTGATAAATCGCGGTGCATTCTCCAGCTTTAGTTTTTCAGGAGATTGACCCCATCGCAATTTGATAATTTGTGTTTGTCCGCCGATTGCATTGGCACTGCCATGTAGTAAATGAGACGTCGTAACGCCACCTGCTAATTGCCGGTAAATCTGAATATCATCTGCATCGATTACATCGCTTACCCGCACTTCGGCAGATGACGATTGAGCTGATTCATTGACTTGCCCGGAAATAGCAATGTGTGAATGCTCATCAATGATACCACAAGTAAGATGTTTACCTGTTCCATCAATAACTTCTGTTCCTTCCGGCACAGTGATATTTTTTCCAACTTGTTTGATTTTACCATTTGTAACATAGACATCGGCATTTGCCAATATTCCTTCATTCTCATTGGTCCATACGGTTGCATTGCGAATCAAAAATGGTTTAGCTGTTGGCAGAGTAGTCCATCCAAAAGCCATATCGGGATAATAAACATTTCCCGGAGGTGTTCTTTTTACTGTATCCGGTTTAACGGGCGAAATAAACGAAGAATCCAAGCGGGCAATCCAGTTCGTCCATGCGCCGGATGGAAGCAACATTTTTCCTGTGATCTTTTTTAACGAATCATTATATGTTCCGGTCAGACGATAAACACCTTTGGGCTCCGTTTTTTTAAATTCAAATTGAAATGAAAATACTTTATCCTGAAAATCAAGATTCGCTTTTGCTGCAACCGTGTCTTCGAATACGGATGCCTCCGGTGAATACATTTCTCCGCCAATTTTCAATCGAATAGTTTTTTGATCGTTGATACGAATGGAATAATTTCCACGGATATCGCTTGCCGCAGGGTCATGAAATGTTGTTGGAAAGCCCTGTACCCAATTTTGTAAAAGTATGTTTTCCTTGTCGAACACGTTCTTGCTGGTGACAATGAAATTTGCCAGCATTCCTTTTTTTAATTGTCCGATTCTATTTTCAACACCTAAAAGCTTTGCAGGAGTAAAAGTAAGTGCCTTCAATGCATCCTCAGCAGACAAACCGCAATTAATTGCTCTTCTGAGATTTTTAGTAAAATCCGTTTTGTTTTTTAAGTCGGCTGTAGTGAGCGCGAAATCGATTTGAGATTTCGCCATCATGCCGGCATTGTATGGGGCGAGTTCCCATCGTTTCATTTGTCGTAATGAAATATTTATTGCTTCATAAGGATCACTCAAATCGTATCCTTCCGGAAAATTCAACGGAACGATGTATGCATTTCCTGTTTCTTTTATTTCATTCAATCGCTCATATTCATCGCCAATACCTTTGATGATATAATTTTTTCCAAATTCTTTTCCCAATTGTGCTGCACGCAGTTCTTGCTGCTTATCACCTGCTTCAAAAATCTGTGGGATGTCTTGCGACTTATTAAATGCATCGAGCGTGATGTTGAATTCTTTTTTGTATCCGCCTTCCGCATACCATTTTGCATCGAGGTAGGTTTGGCGGATTAGAGCAATAGCACCCATTTCAGAAGAAGGGTAGTCTTGCGTAGAAGAACCTTTGTCAAGGGAGAAATTGGCAGCAGAATTTTTCTTGAGGATCAGCTCATGTTCTTTTTGATTACCCAGCAAAACAAGAACCGAAGTTCCGCGAGCGACTCCATCCCGATAAATACTTTGAACGGCTCCAAATCCAAGCTTCTTTAGCTCATCTGCTTTTTTAGTATCGACAGAAAAATAATTCGCTGCATCATATTCCGACCGAATGGCTTGATTCCAATTATATGCTCCTTTTAAAGCTGTTACCATCTGAGGATTTTCATTAGGGAATGGCTTCTTAACCTCCGGTAAACCGTAGTCTGAAAATATGTCGATGAAAGAAGGAAATATCATTTTCCCTTTCAAATCATAGACGATGGCATCATCAGGAACTTTCACTGACTGTCCAACATCCTCTATAGCACCATCGCGAACCAACAAAGTGGCTGCCGAAATACTCGTTTTGTAATCTGTATAGATGGTAGCATTAATAAGTGCATAGGTAAGATGCCTCGGGTCGGTGGTTCCATTTACAGGAAAAGTTTGCTGACTGAAAGCAACTTTTACATAAAAGAGTATACCTAAGAGTAGTGTAATTTTCTTAATCATAATTTGTCTTAAAGGGGCTAATTTATGTAAATAATGGAAAGAATTTGTTAATGATATGTTAGCGAAATTTCATTGAAAGTAAAAAAAGAAAGCTTCTAAGCATATAAGTATCAGCCAGTCACAAAAACAAGGATTCTAAAGCCAATGCTGATTTCCGGTCAGGAAGATAGCAATTGCTGTTTTATGAATAGATCGTACTTGCCTAAAACGACAATTGTACTTTGATAGACCATGCCCTTCTATTTAACCTTAAACTTTGCTTCCTTCTCCCTGTGATGTTTACAGCTATTTATAAAAATTTCTTTTCATACATTTGACAAAAATTTAATTTATGGATTCAAGTTTACTTGTTCGCATTCATACCATTTCGGTCATGGTTTTCTTACTCACCTATGTGCTGAAAACGATTTTATTATTCAGCAACAGACGAATGCTTGACAATTATTCCCGCATAACAAAAGTTCCGGAAATGATAATAAGTGTTGTGTTTCTGGTAACAGGTGTATGGTTGTTTATTATTCTGGATGGAATAAAAATGATGCATATCATTAAGTTAATACTTGTGTTTTGCTCTATACCAATTGCAATTATAGGTTTCAAAAAATATAAGAAAGGATTGGCGTTGTTGTCTCTTCTATTAATAATTGGAGCATATGGAATTGCAGAGATGAGTAAATCAAAACCTTTTATTCCACATAAAGCCGTTTCTTCGAATGAAAACAATTCAGCGTTTGCGGAAGGTGCAGTAGTTTTTTATCAAAACTGTTCTTTCTGTCACGGCGCGGATGGAAAGAAAATGTATAGAAAAGCAACCGACCTGACTTTATCGGGACTCAGTGAAGATGGTATAAAGCAAATGATCCTGGAGGGAAGTAAGGGAAAAATGCCTTCTTATGTAGGTGTTCTTTCAGAAAAAAATATTAATGCCGTAACGCAATATGTCAAGGGACTTCGTCCTTTAACAGTGGATACTACTATCGTCATTCAGTAGTATAAAAATACATCATAAGCGTTTTTTGAGTTCATCGCTTTTTATTGTATAAAAACAAAATGGTTATTCATCAAAAAGAACTTCAGGGAAAAAAATATTTCAAATAAGAATTAAAAAACAGCCATTGTCAAAAAAGCCCGAGATAATAAAGAAAGAGACCTGTGTACTGATCGGTCTGATACATGAAAAGCAAGATGAAGCCAAGGTAAAAGAATACCTGGATGAATTGGCTTTTCTGGCAGAAACAGCGGGAGCTCAAACACAAAAACGATTTACACAACGGCTTGCACATCCTGATTCCGGAACATTCATCGGAAGCGGAAAGCTGAATGAAATCGCTCTGTATGTAAAAGAAAATAAAATTGACATTGCTATTTTCGATGATGAGCTGAGTGGTTCACAAATACGAAATATAGAAGAGGTGATGCAATGTCGCATTCTCGATAGAAACAATTTAATCCTGGATATTTTCGCGAAGCGTGCGCGCACAGCACAGGCAAAAGCACAGGTTGAACTGGCACAGTATCAATATTTGCTCCCTCGATTAACACGCATGTGGTCTCACTTGGAAAAGCAACGCGGAGGAATCGGAATGAGAGGTCCGGGTGAGGCGGAAATCGAAACAGACCGTCGGGTTATCCGCGACAAGCTTTCAAAGCTGAAAGCGAAGTTGAAAGATTTCGACAAACAAAGTCTTACCCAACGCAAGCAGCGAGGTGAATTGGTTCGTGTTGCCCTCGTCGGTTATACGAATGTCGGTAAGTCGACTATCATGAATCTGCTAAGCAAAAGCGATGTCTTTGCAGAAGACAAGCTGTTTGCCACACTGGATACAACAGTCAGAAAAATCGTTTACGACAACATTCCTTTTCTTCTTTCGGATACTGTTGGTTTCATCCGTAAACTTCCGCACGATCTGATTGAATCATTTAAATCTACACTCGACGAAGTACGCGAGGCAGATATATTGTTGCATGTGGTCGATATTTCACATCCTCTTTTCGAAGATCATATCAACGTGGTGAATGAAACCCTGAGAGACATAAAAGCTGTCGACAAACAGGTTGTTCTTGTCTTCAATAAAATCGATGCTTATCATTTTGTGCCGAAAGAAGAAGATGACTTGACACCGGCGACTAAAGAAAATGTTTCGTTAGAGGAGTTAAAGAAAACTTGGATAGCAAGAATCGATGGAACATGTGTTTTTATATCTGCTACATCGAAGATCAATATTGCAGAGCTTCGCGAATTGTTAGTGAACAAGGTGAAAGAAATTCACTATGCACGGTATCCGAATGCTATTCAGTAGCACTACTTAAAATCTTTTTTCGGGTTTTTTCTTTGTGACAGTTTGGGTATTAAATCTGTGGTGGTAAGATTATTTAATTGCCACGAATGCACGAATAAGAAGTTTTTTGTTCAAATTTTCAAGTATTCAGCATTCTATTCGAACGGTATTAAAAAATTAATATCTTTAATAAACGAATTCATGCTTCAATTAAAAGTTTTTATAATAACCTCTAAACTCCAATACCATGAAAAAAATAATTTTACTCTTTTTTTTGATCGTTTTTACAAAAGAAATTCTGGCTTCACATGCAGCAGGAGCTGATATAGAATACCAATGCATTGGAAATGGACAATATGTAATTACCTATACTTTTTATCGTGATTGTTTTGGAATGCCAATACCATTTACTCAAACTTGCAATATTGCTAATAATTGTAATTATCCTTTTATTTCGATTACCCTTGAATTAGTCAATACAACCCCTATAGAATTTGTTCCAACTTGTGGTGCCATAACAACTTGCTATGGTGGTTCTTTTCCTGGGATTCAAAAATGGGTTTATTCCGGAATTGCAATACTGCCGGCTGAATGCTCCGGTTGGAACATTTCAGTTGCTATGCCCGGAGGAAGAACTAGTTCAATAACTTCGGTGCAGGATCCTGATTTATCTGCTTTATACGTAAATGCTAATATTAATAATACCAATAACATTTGTGACACATCACCTGTATTTGACATAGACCCAATTCTTTTCGCTTGTGTCAATCAACCTTATTGTCTCGATCCAGGTATTTTTGATGCAGAAGGTGATTCTATAACCTGTTCATTAATTGGTCCCATGAATAATGCAAATCAAATACTTCCTTACTATCCGGGATATTCAATTGCTCAGCCGTTACAATCTAACCCTCCTGTTGTATTAAATCAGAATACTGGTGCTTTGTGTTTTACTCCAACTCAAACCGATGTATCTGTTTATGCTATATTAGTAAGTTCATATAGAAACGGAGAGCTGATTGGCGAGGTAGAAAGAGATATGATGCTTTATTTAACAAATTGCTCAAATTCACAGCCGGACTTAACCGGAATAAATGGAACCGGAAATTATGATCTTACCGTATGTGCAAACATGCCGGCATGTTTTAATATTTTCTCTAATGATCCTGTGAGCACAGATTCCACAACAATTACATGGAACCAGGAAATCGCCAGTGCTACTTTTACTACCACATCATCACAAAACGAATCCGGATATTTTTGCTGGACTCCCGGCTTAAATGATATCAGTACAATACCACATTGCTTTTCAGTAAACGTTGCAGACAACGATTGTCCGGCCAGACAAACCAATGTGAAACAATATTGCATTACCGTCGTCGACAGCGCTACCTGTGCTACATTACCGGCTAATAACCTCGGTAAAATCGGATTTAATTTAAAAGTATATCCTCAACCGGCAAAAGACAATTTTTTCGTTGAATGTAAAATGAGTGTTATAGGAAATAATTTGATTTACTGTATCGACGATGCAATGGGAAAAAGAGTTTTTCAAAATAGAATAACAGAACAGTTTACTGAAATTCGCGGACTTAAATCGGGAATCTATGTAGGGTATTTAATGGATGATAGAGGATCTGTTCTGGAAAAGGGTAAAATCGTTGTGATGTAAATTGCCACGAATGCACGAATATGAAATTAGTCTTTTTTTAATGGCTTCAATAAGCTTTTAGAATGGTTTTTTTAAAAAAAATTAATTAACGAATTCATGTTTCATTTAACGTTTTTATTATAAACTCTAAACTCCAATACCATGAAAAAAATATTTTTACTCTTTTTCATTATCATTTTTACAAAAGAAATACGGGCTTCACATGTTACAGGAGCTGATTTAGAATATCAATGTATTGGTAATGGACAATATCTTATTACATATACTTTTTACCGCGATTGTTTTGGGATTGACCCTCCTCTTACCTTTCCTTGTAATATTGAAAATGGTTGCGGGTTTCCGGCAATGAGTGTTACGCTAAACCGAATTACATTAACTCCAATACAAATGATTCCTTCTTGCGGTCTTTTAACAGTTTGCGATGGTGGAGTCGCTCCCGGTATACAAAAATGGTTATACACCGGAATTGCCATTCTCCCGGCTGAATGTAATGCATGGAATTTATCAGTAACTGCCTCTGCCCGAAATGCCGGAATTTCAGTGAGTCAGAATCCTGATTTTTATAACTTATTTGTTATGGCAAATATTAATAATACCAATAACGTTTGCGATACTTCACCTGTATTTAACAACGATCCAATTGTTTTCGCTTGCCTCAATCAACCCTATTGTTTTGATCCAGGTATTTTTGACACAGAGGGTGATTCAATTTCATGCTCATTAATTGATCCAATGAGTTCGGCTAATCAAACACTTCCTTATGATTTGGGATATTCGGCTACTCAACCTTTACAATCAAATCCCCCTGTTACTTTGCATGAGAGTTCCGGCGCTTTGTGTTTTACTCCAACTCAAATAGATGTATCTGTCTATGCTATTTTAGTCAGTTCATATAGAAACGGTGAGTTGATCGGTCAGGTAGAAAGAGATATGATTTTCTACATAAGAAATTGCACCAACTCCCAACCCGACCTAACAGGAATAAATGGTAGCGGGGATTTTGACCTTACTGTTTGTGCCAATGACCCGGCATGTTTTAATATTTACTCTACGGATCCAACATCTTCAGATTCCACGACAATTACATGGGGACAGGAAATCGCAGGATCTTCGTTTACAACTACACCCGCAAAAAATGAATCTGGATATTTTTGCTGGACTCCTGTTGACAATGACATTAGTACTGTACCTCATTGTTTTTCTGCATTTGTATCCGACAACTCTTGTCCTGCCCGTCAAAACAATGTGAAACAATATTGCATTACCGTTGTTGATAGCGTTACTTGTGCTACACTACCGGCTAACAACATCAGCAATATAGCCGAAGAATTAAAAATCTATCCTCAACCGGCAAAAGATCATTTCATTGTTGAATGCGGATTGAATTCGATTGGAAAAAACTTGACTTATCGTATTGACGATGCAATGGGAAAAAGAGTTTTTCAAAATAAAATAACAGAAAGGTTTACGGAAATTCGCGGACTTAAATCAGGAATCTATGTAGGGTATTTAATGGATGATAGAGGATCTGTTCTGGAAAAGGGGAAAATCGTTGTGATGTAAATTGCCACGAATGCACGAATAAAAAGCGGGCACTTCGATTAAATCGAAGTGCCCGCCGTAGTTTAAGAAATAGGTTGAAACTATCTTGCTACTGTAAAGTTTGTAGAATATAAAATCTTTTTTTCGCTGTCGTTTAATCTAAGAACATAACGACCATGAGCGAGATTGCTGATGTCAACTTTTTCTTTGAGGGTATTCATTGACGAAGAAAGTAATAAACGGCCGTTCATATCAAAAATCTGATAAGCAAGAGAAGCATTCTTTTTCAATTCAACATCGATGGTAATTTCATTCGCTGCCGGAGTTGGATATACACTTACGTTATTAATGATGTCGTTTAATTCATTAATGCCAACGAAACCATTAAACCCAAGTGAGTCAACAATCAACTCCGTACCGACTACGATAGAAGGATCGTTTACGGCGATAGAAGATTGAATAATGATCAGACAAGTATCCGGCTGTATGATATAATTTTTGTATTGCATTTCGGTTACGAACTGAGTATATGTACTTACCGTATCTGTAAACAAAGACACTCCAGTAGCAATTGTATCGCGATTTGCTCCATTTCTATGCAACAAATAAACTGTTACCTTTCCCACTTCGTCTGCACCTAAAGGATTGTATTTGTAATATCCGGTAAAATATCTGGAGCGCGCAGTATCCGGAGAGCCACCTGAAAATTCGAAGTTAGCACCTACCAGATTTATTTTTCCATTGGTTGCAAAACCCGGTCCTTTTATTGGGAATAGGATAAATGTAATTTCTGTACTTTTCAAGTGCATGCACTTCGCTCCTTCATATGCATCTATTCCGTGGTAGACTGAATTGCCACCATTATAAGAAACAGTAATACTGTCGCTTGTAGTCCAATTATCAGGATACTCACCGGTAACATATGGAGTCCAGTTTTCAAAACCTGCATTGGGAACATTTTGTGCTAAAACAGTAGATGTTGCGGCAAAGGCCAATAGGACAAATAATAGATTTTTCATAATTTTTAATTTAGTCCAAATGTAAAGAAAAGCTATCACGAAAAAAAGCGCCCTAAAAAGGCGCTTTTCTAATATTTTATTGATGAAAATCGAATTAACTGTACACTACCACCTTTAATTTTGTCCCTACTTTCAGTTCGTTGGAGCGTAGTTTATTGAGATCTTTAATTTGGTCTACTGTCATGCCCTGATAACGCTGAGCGATTTTCCAGAGTGAATCGCCGGATTGAACCGTATGCCAGGCCAACCTCGAATCGGATTTCGATTTTTCTGATCCTGAATTGTTCTTCCCCTTTGAAACTGCAACTGTATTTTCTTTTGAGCTTACCTTTGTTTTTTCGGCAATTTTTGTATTCTTATTATTTGCAGGAGAATAAACAGTGAGTTTTTGACCGGCAGTAAGCTTGTTGCTTCTTAACCGGTTCCAATTTTTTATATCTGTTACTGAACAATGATATTGTTTGGCAATATTTTGCAAATGCTCTCCACGTTTTACCTTATGGAATTTTTTAATCATCTCATCGCTTTGAGATTCCATGAAGTTGTCGTTATTGACAAACAATCCAATCGCAGGTGTTTCTTCCGGTTTGTAAATATTTTCTACGTTGGAGAGATATGTGTTTATCTTGTTTGTCGGTAAGCGCAAAGACATGGGTTCGTCTGTAGCGGGGACGATGCCTTTCTTATATATCGGATTCAAATAAGAGAGAATATCAAGGGGTATATTGATGGCATCAGCAATATTTTTCAAGGTGGTTTTTCTTGAAGTCAATACTGTGTCAACAGACCAATAGGATATGGTTGGCGACACTGATTTTAAATTATGCTCATTCGTATGAGTCATCACATAGGTAACAGCAACGAAAGCCGGTACATATCCACGGGTTTCTCTTGGAAGGAAACTTGAAATCTCCTGAAATGTTCTTTTACCTCCGCTTCTTGCAATGGCCTTATTTACATTTCCTGCTCCGCAATTGTAGGCGGCGATAACCAGTAACCAATCGTTATAAATGGCATACATATCCTTGAAATACTGGCAAGCAGCAAGCGTAGCTTTTTCAGGATCTCTTCTCTCGTCGATGAAGGAGTTGATTTTCAAATCATACATTTTTCCTGTGCCATGCATGAATTGCCATAAACCAGTTGCACCTGCAGGAGAAACAGCGGTAGGATTCAATGCACTTTCTACAATTGAAAGGTATTTGAACTCAATAGGCAATCCCTGCTGATCGAGGATTTGCTCGAATAGTGGAAAATAAAGATTCGCTAATCCCATTACTCGTTCCGTTAACTGTCTTTTCTTTAAAGCATAGACATCAATGTATTCTCGAACTTCATTGTCGTAATACAATTTAATCGGTGTCTGAATTTTTGAAATACGCTGTTGGTAAACTTCATGGGAATAAGAAGGGACTTCAAATGGCTGTAAACTTGAATTAACCGGTAAATTATTTTGGCTTATACGCTGAATATAAGTCAGCGTTAACAGACTATCCAGATTAGCAACGATTGGATCATAACCTGAAACATGCTGAGTCGCCTGCTTATTTATAATCTGTGCATTCGAACCGCTATAAAACGAAGTCATCATTGCAGTTAACAATGATGACAATATTAAAAATTGTAATCTCTTCATTTTGTTTCTGTTATACGAAATTGGTCAATTTTACATAAATTCGGGTTAGGGATTGCGAAGATATGAGTATCCAAAGAATTTGCCTAAATATACGGTGAAAAGCTGATGAATATATGAAAAAGAGGTCGATTTCTTACAAATTTTGAATAAAAACGCACTATCTGCCCTTTTGGTTTGATTTTTTAACTTCTGTTTTTCCGGAATTGTTGAATGGTCAGAAATACTTTTCAAATTTAATTGAATAATAGATGGTGATTTTCTTAGTTCACTATATTCTATACATTTTCCGATCTATGCATTTTCCGAAAGAACCCCTTTTTTTCTCTAAAAATAATCCATCCACCACCTAAATACCCTGTTCCATATAACCCACATGCTCTTTAACCTAAATAAATGGACAAAACAGGGTTTTGGAGGTACTTTGCCTATGTCTAATTAACCCTGCTGTATTTATTTATAGCAATCTCTCGTCAGCCTTAACGAAAAAGAGTCGCCAATAAAAGCTGCTCTAAAAATTTAAACCGCGTCAAAATGGAAACAACGCTGCTCGGACATGATATGTCCAGTGTCATCAAAGACTTAAAGAAAATGCTTGTCAAGCAGGGTTTCATTGTGCAAATGATGCCGACTTCAAATCCGACAATCGTTGCCTATAGAAAAGCAACATGGTTTAAAAAGCAGCGACAATTTGTTTTAGAAATTATCAGTGTCGATAAAAATAATACACGAGTAGAAATAACAGCAATCATTAATAATAAAAAAAGTATTCATGCAGAGGGTATCATCGAAGAAAGCCTGGCAACCTCAATATGCAACTTTTTCAAAAACGCAATCACACCGTCCTATGGGTTTAGATGAAATCACACCTCACCTCTTTAAGATCGCCACTTTGTATTTGAAGAATCAAAAACGAAAGGTTGGCTGGTTATATATTGATATGGAAGCGCGTTCGAATGGAATTCCATTGACAGAAGTATTTTTTCTGAGTGTACAGAAAGGAAAAAAATATCTGGATGCTATTAATAACAGAGATCACGCTGCACTTATTTCATCTTCTGAAACGATCCCTTTTGAAATGATAGAAAGAATAAGATCCTCTAAATAACAACTAAAAACAAAAAGCTATGAAGCCCGAATTAATAACGAATCTGTTACTTATCCTTCTTGTCATCATCTTTAGAATCCACGCCGTTCCGCGCATCTTTAAATTCTTTAATGCCCTTCCCGAGTCCTCTGGCGAGATCAGGAATCCTTTTCGCTCCAAAAAGTAGAAGGATAACAACGAGTAACAGAAATATTTCACCGCCGCCCATTCCGCCGAGGAAACCTAGTAATATGGAACTGATCATCTTGTATAGGTTTTATAGGTTAACTTAACCTTGTCAAATGTACAAAAATTTAGGGAAGCAATAAAGGAGATAGTTCCCATCGGCGTTTTCATTCTGTCAGTAATTCAGATAAAATTAAGCGTTTCTGCTCCATTTTAACGCGAGGCAATCCAAGCTTCAGGATCCATTTTATTACTTCCTCTCCAGATTTCAAGGTGTAATTCCGTTTTTCCGTCATCTTCATTTGTCTGAACAACACCAATTGGCTGCTTCGTCATTACCTTATCTTCGACCTTGACAAATACCTTTTCGAGATTAGAATAGAGTGTGAAATATTCACCGTGTTGAACAAGCACTGCATATTTATCTACGACCATAAAGACATAGATTACTTTTCCGTCAAAAACGGCCGTGGCTTTAGCGCCCTTTGTTGAATTAATATCGACACCATTATTATTGATAACAACATCTTTCCACAAGGGATGTGAATGACGACCGAAAGAACTGCTGATGATTCCTTTTTCCACCGGCCACGGAAGTCGTCCTTTGTTATTTTCAAAGTCGTTGCTGAGTTTTAATGCCTCCGGCGTATTGGATAATATTGAAGAGTTTGTATTATCTAATTTTTTTGTTGACTTACTAGCCGTTGCTGAAGAAGCAGATTTCTTTTTCGCAGCAATACGAGCCGCTGCAATTTCTTTTTTAATAATCTCTTCAATTTTGGAAGAAAGCTGTTGTTGTTTCTTTTGCTTTTCTTTTAAATCTCCTCTTAATTTCTTTTCTCGCGATGCAAGCGTATTCAACATTTCAACTTGTTCTTTCTTCTCTTTCCCAAGCTCACGTATCTGTCTTTCCTGAGAAGTGAGCAGTACTTTTTTATCCGTTTTTACATCCTGCAGTTTATGTTTCTTTCCATTTAAGGAATCCTGGAACTGCACAATTAAATCGCGCTGACGTAAACGGTAATTGCTCAGCTCCCTTAAATAGAGCATACGCTTATAGGCCTGATTAAAACCATCGGCAGAAAAGATAAACATCAATTTAGAATATGCGTTTTGATTTCTGTATGCATAAAACAACATGGTCGCATATTCTTGCTTCAAATCGCTCAATCGTTTGTTCAAGGAATCAATATTCATCGATACATTTCCGATTTCCTTCTCCACTACATGTAGCTGGGAATTGATTGTTCCGATTAACTCACTCCGGTAAGTAATTTTTTTATTTAAGGTAACCAGTTGAACAAGGGAATTAGATTTACTCTTTTTCGTTTGACTGAGTAATTGATTGGTGTAATCGATGTCCTTTTGAATGAGTTCTTTCTTTTTCTCAAGTTCCTTTTTAGATTGCGAAAAAGCAGGTTGGCATACCAATAATATGACGAATAACATCAAAATCCACTTTAAACGTGTTGCAATTTGAATAAAACTAAGCTGCCTAAAGCAGGTTTTCATAGGAAGAGATTGTAGTATAATCAAGAACTATTTTGAACGTAAGAAAACGTAAGAATGTTTGCATTTAATGCATAAAATTAGCAATAATTGGAATTCCCAAGTCGATTTTTTAACCGGAAATCAAAAAATTAACCTTTGATGATTGATTTAGTCTTGTTACTTTTGATGTAATAACAATATCAAAAAACAACTAAATAGTCCTTAACATTTAAATTTAACTTAAAAAACAGATTATGTTTGACCAACTTCTTAAACTCGTAAAAGAGAATGCCGGCGAGGCGATTATTAACAACCCTGCAATTCCAAATCAGCAAAATGATGCGGCTATCACTACTGCCGCAACAGCTATAATGGATCAATTGAAAAAAACCATTTCAAGCGGTGGTGCATCACAATTAACAAGCTTGTTAAAAGACAATAACGTTCAAAACAATCCCCTGGTAAATGGCATTAGCAGCAATGTCACAAAAGAGCTTATGAGCAAGTTTGGCATCAACGAATCACAGGCAGGTGGTATCGTTCAAAAACTTATTCCTATTGTGATGACAAAATTCGCGAGTAAGACAAATGATCCAAACGACAGCAGTTTCGATTTAAAAGGAATCATGGGCGCTTTGGGTGGCGGTAAAGCTACCGGAATTTTATCCGGACTTTCAAAAATTTTCGGTTCGAAAAAATAATTTTTAACGAATCTGTATTTTTTTATTCCTGCTCCTCCTCAATCATTGAGGAGGAGTTTTCTTTTGAAAATATTTTCTTTTACATCCCAATGTGTCGGCATAACAAAGAGCGTAATTTAATTCAGGTTTCGTTTTCCATTTCCAAAAACGAATGATGAGAGTGTCCGTTTCTTTGCAACCGACAACAGTAAATACAGATTCGGGCTCAGCGACTTGTAATGCAACTGTATCAATTTCGTTTCCAAGTATGTCACAAGCTTGAACCGGCACTTCCAGAATAAATTTGTAATTATTTACTTTTTCATCGGCATACCGGTTCTCATCAGTAGTCTGGCTATTCGTATATGTATTTGTTAACAGTACAACGAATAAAACATTGGTCTGCAAAGACACCATAGAAACCGAATTGGTAATTCTTCTAAACGAAGTCGATGTATGTTTAGTATATTTTTAAGGGGAAATAGTTGATGGTCAAGCAATATTTAACACTTGAATCAAAATCCTGAATTTAATACTTACTAAGAAAATGCGAATGATCTTTATTACTACTTATTGTTCAATCAGTGTTTTGGAAAAATGCATTCCATTTAATAAATAATTATTCCTCGTACTTCTCCGGTACAGTAAAAGGCATTGCCAGTGTATCTTCACTGACAATTTTCGTGTATTTGACTTTTATGATAGTAGGAGTTGATGCGGCAACCGTAACAACAAAATTATTCGGAAATAAAAAACCACTTACATCCGTGAAATTCGAATAAGTCGCCTCCACCCAGCGATCTTTTTTTTCATCGCTGATTCTTGACTTGGCAATTCTGTAATTTCCATCAATCCAGAAATCCTGAACCACCGGTTTGTTCGGATCCTTTTCTTCAGATGCTCTTCTTGCCTGACGTTTATTAAGTGTACTTAAAATAATGTAAGGTTCTTCTTCATATAATGAGCGAAGTTTTTCCTTCTCCATATATTGAAAATAGTTTCCGACTATTACAGATTGTATCATATCGAAATTTACATTCGTATTTAAAAGTTCCTCGAAATATTTGTAATCTTTTTTTAAATATTTCTTGTGCAGTCTGTCCAGTACCCTTACGCTGTCGTGGCTTATAAGTATACGCGCCACTTCAATTCCCAGCAAAGGCGTAATTGAAATCCAGATAGAACTGTCGCGTTTCAATCGCAGGTTAATATCGAAATCATTCGTCTCCCCTGACTTGTCCGTATAAGAAACATTGGCTTTCGCAGAAAGGTAGTTGTAAGAAAATTGCTTCAACATCATGCTATCATATACCTGAATCACTTCTTCCCCCTTTATTTTCAATGATGCAGACGGCGTCTCAACCACTTTGCGTGTCGTTTTACACGACAGAAAAAAAGAAACAGCAATAACAATAAATAAGCCCGGGTTTAATTTCATTAAAAGATCTTGTTTGGTTTCATGTATGTCAGATCTTGAAACTCAATTTATATTATTCAAGTTGACAACACATTTTAGTAAAACGAAAAAAATAATATTTATTCAAATATTTTCTTCTCCAAAATTTTTCTGTCCAGAAAATCTGAAGCGCCATCACCTTTGCTTTTTGCTTTCAGCCAGAATTCGATTGCACGAGTAGTGTCGCCAATTTTAAACAACACATCTCCGTAGTGCTCCAAAACAGTTGCACTGCTATCAGCATCATTCGACAACGATTTTTCTATCCATAACTTAGCGTCGTCAAATTTGTTTTGTTTATACATGATCCATCCATAGGTGTCCTGATAAGATGCTTGCTTTGGCTCCAACTCATTTGACTCGCGCGACATTCTTTCTGCTTTGTCGAGTTGTTCGACGCGAACTGAAAGATAATAGGCATAGTTGTTCAGCACATTGGGATTTTTAGGATCCAATGCCAATGCTTTTTCATAATTCTCATCACTCTTTGGATAATTCTTTAACTCATTATAAGCATCACCCAGACTGGTATAAAATTGAGCTTCGAGATTTTTATTGTCGACAACCATTTTAACTCCGGAGTTCAATGAAATGACAGCTTCGCTATAATTCTTTTTTTGAATGTTTGCCATACCGTTAAAGAAATAGCTGGTTGGCTGATCAGGGAATAAAGAAATTGCTTCCTGACTGTCTTTCATAAGCGAATCCCACATTAGAAGTTGTGCATCTATAAAAAGTACCTGACTGATGACAGAAAAATCGTTGGATCCGAGTTCTCTGGCTTTCTTGTATGATGCACGTGCTTCCGGATATTTTTTATCCTGATTCAGGAAGTCGCCATAAACGGCATGTGCTCGCGGTTCGTTAGGGTGTGAGGTAATAAGGAGCTGACTGATCTCCAATGCCTGTTCTTTGAGTTCGGGGTGAATGCTGATCAATGCATAATAAGATGAGAGGATGCTGATTTTCGTTTCGATATCCAGCTCTTTATTCAGGAAAGCTTTCTTCAATTCTTCAACTGACTTATCTTTTTCTCCTATATTTCTGTAGTAATCCGCGAGAGAGAGATGAACGTATGGATTTTCAGGGTCGACCTTTAAAATCATATTGTACGTTTCGAGTGCTTTTTCCTTTTCGCCCATTGCCTGATAAACTTCAGCAAGCATTCCATACGATTGCGGATCGCGCGGATCGTTGGCTATTAATTTTTTTAGCTCTTCAATCGCTTTATCATTTTTTTTCATTCGCTGATAAAGTCGGGCTTTGCGAATACTTACGTCACTCGTGATGCCAATTTGTTGTTCGAGTTTATCATACACTTTAACTGCATCAGCAATTTTTTCATCGAAGATGAGCGCATTGGCCCATTCATAATAAAAATCAGAATTGTTTGGATAATCCTGCACGAGTTTTTGCAGAACAGTCGCAGCTTCGCCGAATCGTTTGTTCTTTTGAAGGATGTCAGAATAAATTAATGCATACCAGGTGTTTTTCTTGTCGATGTTATAGGCACTCTTGCTGAAGAACAATGCATCGGCAAATTTTTTCTGATCGGCATAGATGTTGGCCAGCTCATACATGGATGCGGCATTGTTTGGATCTCTTCGGATTACCTCTGAATAAATCGTCGCGGCATTGTCGAGGTTGCCGAGAATTTTTTCTTTGGATGCATTGAAAAAAATATTCGTCACCTCCGCACGCTGAACGTCCGTCATGGTGGAAGAAGCAGCATTAACTTTTTTTGCCGCTGATGTTTTTTCTGTGCTCTTACAGCCGGCGAAAATAACTGTAAAGAGTAAAACAAAACTTAATAATCTATTCATTGATTCCTTACGTTGAGGGCGCTGTTAATTATGGGTTGAATAATCGCCGTAGCTAAGTTGCTCCGGTTTGTTTTCATAAATTGTATAATTGCCGATCATGGAGTTTTCCAAAACACTGTTGCGGATAACAGAGTTAGATTGGATAATGCTGTTCGTTATTACTGATCCTTCAATTTTGGTATTTTCTCCAATCGATACATGTGGTCCAACCACCGAATTTTTTATCTCTACGTTTTTCCCGATGTGACAGGGTTGTACAATTACCGAATTGGTGTTTTTCAGATCGACAGGTATTTTGATTTCTTTTTGTTTGATCTCAAGAATACGCTTGTTTGTATAAACTGTAGCATCCTTATTTCCGCAATCCAGCCATTCATCGACTTTTCCCGGAACAAACAATGTTCCTTTAGCTTTCATGTTTTCCAATGCATTGGTAAGCTGGTACTCCCCTTTTTCTTTGATGTTGTTGTCGATCAGATATTGCATTTCATTCTTCAGGTATTCGCCGTCTTTGAAATAATAGATTCCGATGATAGCCAGATCCGAAACAAAGGTCTGTGGCTTTTCAACAAAATCGGTAATGACACCTTTGCTATCAACCTTTACAACACCAAACATTCGCGGGTCTTCGATTTTATTTACCCAGATGACTCCGTCTTTTGTTTCATCAATAGAAAACTCGGCACGAAATAATGTATCGGCAAAAGCGACGATCACCTTTCCTTTTAACGCATCCTTGGCGCATAATATTGCATGGGCCGTTCCGAGTGGTTCGTGTTGATAATGAATGGTACCTTTGGCTCCCATGCTTTCGGCAATTTTTATGAGCTGATTTTCTACGTCCTTGCCAAAATCTCCAACCACAAAAGCAATTTCTTCTACTTTATCTTTACAGACCTTGATGATGTCTTCCACAAGCCACTGAACAATTGGCTTGCCTGCGACAGGAATCAATGGCTTCGGAACAGTTAAAGTATGTGGCCGCATTCTTTTTCCCATTCCGGCCATGGGGATAATAATTCTCATAAAACTTTAATTTACTTTTTTTCTATTTAGAAAATTCAATATTCATTTCTATCGTATTCCTTATTTTTTTCCGGTCGAACCAAATCCGCCTGCGCCACGTTCCGAATCCGATAATTCAGAAACAGTTTGCCACTCTACTCTTTCATGGCTTGCGATTACCATTTGTGCTATGCGTTCTCCGTTTTCTACGACAAAATCTTCTGTGGAGAGGTTCACTAAAATTACTTTTATTTCACCGCGGTAGTCCGAATCAATTGTTCCGGGAGAATTTAATACGGTAACACCCTTCTTGGCAGCCAGTCCGCTTCTAGGACGAATTTGTGCTTCATACCCTTCAGGTAATTCGATAAACAAACCGGTTGGAATCAAAGCACGCTCGAGAGATTTAAGTTTGATTGGCTGGTTTAAATTCGCCCTCAAATCCATGCCTGCAGAAAAAGGCGTCTCGTAAGCCGGAAGTTGATGAGAGGAACTGTTTATGATTCGGAGTTTCATGTTTTTTATTGACTGATCAGCAGTTTGATTTATTTCCGCTTACCAATAAGTGAAGAAAGAAGGCGTTTTCGTCGATTTATTCAACAAATCGACTATTTCATACCACTGCGAAGGTAATTAATTTTCCCTCGCTCGACAGCCCAGGTCAATGATACAAATAGCATAAGGAAGAGGCTGTTAATCAGGAGGGTTTGGTTCCTGGAAAACGAATGCCATTGGGTAATAAAACTACTTACTTGCCACAGCATAAGTGCCAGAATGATATAAAAAAAGAAAGAACGGAGGTTATAAGGGATGGGATAGTGCTTTTGTCCGATAAAATAAGAGGCAAGCATCATGGAACCATAGCAAATTAAAGTAGCCCATGCGGCGCCCATATAACCCAAAACAGGAATCAGCCAGAAATTAAAAATCAACGTAATAACAGCCCCAAAAACCGAGAGCCAGGCGCCCCAGCGTGTTTTTGATGTCAGTTTATACCAAATGGAGAGGTTATAAAATATGCCCAGAAATAAATTGGCCATTAAGAGGATGGGCACCACAGCCATACCGGAGCGGAAATCGGGACCTATCAGAAACTTTATGATATCGATGTAAAGCATGACGCCGAGAAATATGAAGGAGCAAACGATTATAAAATATTTCATGACGTTGGCATATACGATTTGCGGATTTTCTTTGGTGGAATGACTGAAGAAAAAGGGCTCGGCGGCATAGCGAAAGGTTTGGATAAAAAGTGTCATGATAATCGATAGTTTGTAGCAAGCACCATAGATACCAAGCTGTGACATGGCATCGGATTTATTTTCAATCAGCATCGGAATGAGTACACGGTCGAACGTTTCGTTGATCATTCCGGCAAAACCGGCAATCATCAGAGGAAAAGCATAAACGATCATTTGTTTCCACAGAACAGAATCGAAATTCAACTGTGGGATTTTCATTTCAGGCAATAGGAGAAGCAGGGTAATTGCGCTGGCGACGAGATTGATAATGAAAACATAACCGACACCGATAGTAGGATCATAAATGTTGCTGACCCAGGAGAATGAATCGTTTTTTAAGAGCATCGGACAAACAACCAGAAAGAAAAAATTGAGTCCGATGTTAATGCCGATGTTTATCAGTCGCAAAACCGCAAACTTTTTGGCTTTATTTTCCTGGCGCAATTTGGCGAAAGGGATTGCGGTAATGGCATCACAGGCGAGAATACCCGCAAACATTTTGATGTAATAAGCATCGACGGCGCTGCCACTTAAAATCAAGCCGGAAAGAGGTCCTGAAAAAACAATAATCAGTAAAGTGAAAAGCACGGAACTGAAAATGATGGATAGTAGTCCGGTTGAATAGACCTTAGAACTTCCTTTTTCTGTTTGCATGAACCTGAAAAAAGCGGTCTCGAGCCCATAGGTAAAAAGAATGTTGAAGAAAGCGACAAGAGCATACAATTGAGTTACGACGCCATAATCACCTGTATCGAAAACCCTTGTATAGATCGGTACAAGCAGGTAATTCAACATTCGTCCGAGGATGCTGCTTAAACCATAAATGGCGGTTTGCCCGGCGAGTTGTTTATATGCCTTCAAGAATAGATCAATTATTAGGTGTCAAATGTGCAAATACAATCAATACGTAATAATGAAGTTGTCATATTTTTTCAAAGGATGTTCGTGTATATCTACCCGATCGACTTTCGCTCTTTTGGGACCGAGGCGACACCATTCGATGAGTTGTTTAACGCTTTCCGAATCACCTGAAGCAACAATTTCGACGCTACCATCTTCACAATTTTTAACAGTTCCGGTAATGTTCAGTTCAATGGCTTTTGTTTGCGTTGATTGTCGGTAGAAGACACCTTGAACGCGACCGTAGACTTTGATGATGTAGGTTGTGATCATTGATTGGGATAAGTTAATCGTAAATCGGGGTTATGGATTTGATTGTAAAAATAAATAAAAACACGGATTGTAACGATTGCAAATCTCTTCGCAAAATTTCGATACGAATAAAAGCGGTGTATTTTAATTGACTTGTCCTAAAAAAGTTTACAGTTTAGACCCGCTTGAAGTAGTAAACGCGGATTCGCTGTTTCAATGAAGAGCAAGGGGTCTCGAGGAGTTCATCTTAAGGACCTGACTTCCCTTTTCGTTTCGGAAAAATTTTCCCAAATTGCAGCTTAATCTTTTTAAGATGGGACTATTCGACACCTTATTCAAATCAAATAAACCTCCTGCAAGGAAAACTGCTCTGGACCTATTCCCAAACTACGACTTCGTTAACCTTCCCGAAGACCAGTTCCACAAGTTGCAAGACTTATTACCTGAAGACGAGGCTCGCGGCGTAGCTGCATGGTACGTCAAGTTCATGGAGGAGAATTCCGAACAGGGAATATTCACATACTGCAAGGTTACAGTTTTTAAAAACGGCAATAAGAACATTGACTTCACTAACGACACACCTGCATCAGTTAAGATCGCAGACGTGGAGAAGTTCACAAACCAGATCGGATTGGTGATGGGAGCAGAAGATGGGACAAACGGGCTGACAATGTTCATGCCTTACGAGAAGCTCGCGATAGAAAGCGGATTCTGGACAGGTAGATTATTCATGAATACAAAGCCTTCACTCATGTTCCGTTTCAGCGGTGATGATTATTCACTACACATTTCAATGGGATAAAACACATTTCATTAAAAAGAGCTAGTCACAAGGTCTAAACTCTATTCACCTCGATGTGCAGGATCTCCGCTGTTCGGGATTACCTTATCATTAACAAATAAAACACAGATAATGCTTCGAAGGATTTCCAATTCCTTTGTTTTGAGTTGTGAGTTTCTAATTCATCGTTTATTGATCATGTTTTGAATTTATGTAATGTGGTTAATACGAAGAAAATAAAATTGTTATCACATTTTTTTTGTTTTTCCCGTTGATTGACATACTCCTCCTGTAATTACTGCAAGCAGCAGAAAGTATTTTTATTCAAATATTTAAAAAATGTACGTCCTGCTTTAATCGCTGTTACACTGATTTAACGTATTGTAAATCGTACGCTTTTAACGGTGGACTTGAAATCCACTTTTCAAAACAATGGATTTTGATATCCTTAGAAGCAATTTATTCATTTTACAGGTAATTTATATGGAAATCCTGAAAAGCTGGGAGTAATAAAGTATGATTGAAATAGTTAAGTGGCTATTTGGAAGAAATATTTATTGTTGAAGAGCTCCAGTAGTATTCTCCTTCTTTGTTTTCGGTCCCCAATCCAAAATAAATAGCCCTAAAAAGCAAAGAGAATTCCTATCTTGCCTCGCTAAATCGATTTAGAAATAATGCCATTTCAACCATCTACTCTAAACAAATTCCTAAAACTTTATAGTAAGTATGGTTTCTCAGGAGAAGATTTTTTGCCTCCTTTCAATAATACTGAAAAGCATTATCATAATTTACGGTTTGAGCATAAAAGAAATAATACACATTATTTCCTCCTTACAATGACTGGGTCCGAGGGAAAAAACATTGTTGTTGGGAGAATTATTTATGAGCCTTTTCTAACCAAACCATATGTTGCTCAAAGCATTTCCAAAGAAAATGAAAATGGGCTTATAACACATGCATTAAAAATATTTGAGAATTGGTTAAAAAGTTTGAGAGAAGAGCTTGATGCAGAAGAAGAAAATAATTTTATTATAAATCCCTATTTTCAAACTATTCCAGAAGAGGAAATGGATAAACCATTTAATCAATTCGAGAAGCAACTTTATTTGAAGGGTGTTGATAATTTTATTCATAGAGTTTCTTCTGCAAAAATTAGAGAGGAAGTAAAGAAAGAAATAATTGATGTTGTTGAAGAAAGTAAAAAGGAGTTAGAAGATACTCCAACTGTTGAACCTGGTCAGCATGTTCAAGTAAATGTTCCAACTAAAAGAAAGTGGTTGAAAAAATTAATAGCTGGCTTAGGAGTTTTTCTCTTTGAAGTTCTTGGGCATACTACTGGCCATGTAGTAGGGCACATTGCAAACACCAAATTATTTCCAGAAGAGAAGGCTCAAGTATATCATATAACTGTTCAATCATTTCATTTCAATTACAATAACGTGTTCCAGGAGCAAAATGTTTTTAAGAACAATCAAATTCTAATAGAAGAAAAAGCTACAATAATGAAACCTGACTCATTGCTAAAAGGTCTTTTTGGAGGAAAAAATAAATGAACTCAGCTGAAATTACCTTATTAGTAGCAAGTTTGTTGGCTGTTGCAGGAAATATTTACCAAGGAATAAAGATTAAGAACTTGGAGCTAAAAAAATCTACACTCGATGCAGCATCATTGATGGAGGAAACAGCTGCAATCAAAATTAGAGGCGTTGATGAGTATGAAAAATTTCTGGTTAAGAATGCTGATTTAAAACTTGCTCAACGAGAAAAAGAAATTGAAGAGAGAAAGCAACAGGAAATCAAAACATTAATTAATGAATTTGAGAAATATAAAAACTCAAACTTACAATTATTTGAAATTAAATTGAATGAACAAATGTTATTAGCTGAAGAACAATTCAAAAAGGTGGATAGTTCAAGGATACAATCTGAAGCATCAATCCAGGCTATTGAATTATTTGAGAAACATAAAAAGGAGATTTTGATTGAGTTCGTTTCTCAACAAGATTATTCAAGTAGAGTTGAAGATAGATATTTTAAACTCTTAGAATTTCTTGGTTATCTTACAGATAAGCAAGTTAGGGATATACCAATAGGTCAAATAGATAGTGAGGCCTATTATTATTTCATAGATATCTTTGAAAAGGATTCTGAATTCAAACATGATGCAGGAATGAAACTTCCTGCGATATTTGCAAGCCATTAATCAAACTCCATGAAAGATTTTGAACACTACATAGGGAATCCCAACGATAATTAATTTAATCAATAGCTGTAACCACATGAAGTCTTAAATATTATTCGCGTTGCTTACTACTCCGAACTAACTACACTGTTAACGTGAAACTATATGCAAGAAATTAATTTTAATTCAATACCGTGAGTGCTTTAAATTAACTTTTGAGCTTGGAAAATACTTACTACGAGAAATTTGGAATAAAGGAAACTGCTTCAACTGAGGAAATCAAGAAAGCATATCGCAAACTCGCGCTTAAATATCACCCAGATAAAAACGGTGGCGACAAACAATCTGAAAATATTTTTAAGAACATAAATAATATTTATGAAATACTTTCAGACCCCACAAGTAGAATAAAATATGACGGTGAACTTAGAAGGAAACGAGAATCAGATAAACAATCAAGCATCAAATACCAATCAAATCAAACCAATAATAGTCAACAAAACCCACAAAAACCTTATACTCCACCTTATCAAGGGGAACCAAAAGAAGAACCTAAGAAAGAACCTAAGTATGAATACAAGAAAAAGCCAAAGCAGGAAGAAAAAGGGAAGCCATTTTTTTTAAAAATAAAAAGCGTCTTTGAAAAGGCTTTTTATATGTTTGCATTTTTAGTTGTAATTTTAGTAATAATTACTATACTAAATAGATGGCAGGCAAAACCAGAAAACAGATTGAAGAAGGATGAAACCGAAAGTTATAAAGCAAAGGATGGTTATAAATACTGGCTTAACAACAAAAAGACGAATTATGAATCAGATTTAAACACAGCAACTTCTAAAAACGAAAATTTATTAGACTCTTTTTTAAAAACCTTAAACAAGCCAAAGAATGATAATAATACAACAAATGACAATAATAGTCTGCAAACAGGGGACATAGAATTTAAATAAATTTAGTACGGCCAAACTTTTTAAATTTCTATTCCTTTTTTTTAATTTTCGCAACATTAAAAACTTCTGTGCAAAACGTAGAAGATGAAGTCCGTTCTAAGAGTTTAAACGTAAGAAGTGAAACCAACTTCAGAATCTCACTTAGTAAGTACAGTTTCAAAAGATGAAATAGTTACTATTATAATTAAGGAATATCAAACAACACTGATGTTGTTATGAAACTTATGAATAAATATACAGAAACTTGCATAGGTATTTCTTATATTTGTTCAAGCGAATCTTTTTACATGCGAAATATTCCAGAAAGTATTTATTATTTAAAAATTATTTTTGGGAAAGATTTAAGAAAACATACTCAAGAAGGACAATGTATAGTTAAGTCTGTATTAAATGCACTTTACGAAAAAAGAAATGATGAACCTGGTTTTTACAAAATCAAAGAGCAAAATACCATTGATGGAAATGATGAATACTCAAATTGAGGAGTTCCTTCATTCAAACTTTCCTTAAATATTGAGTATGTAAAAGGAAATAACTCAATTGAAACAAAAACAATTTATGAAGAACAATTTAATAAATAAACTTATGGCTAACCCAATTCCTCAATTTAAAGAGTTTACCCTAGCTCAAAAATTCTTTTGTGTTCTTGGCACTTTGGTTTTGATTGTAGGAATAGGTGTGGGATATTATTTTTTATCTGAGCATATTAAATATATAAAACAAGAAGAAGATAAAAAAGTATTGATTGAAAGTCTTTCAGAAGTAAAAAAGTGGAAAGATTTTGAAGTAAAAATCATTGGCGTATCAAGTTGCTATTTCACTACAAAGTGGATTAATGGAGAAATGCTTTATAAATTTTCAGTAAAAACTATAAGCGACAGGGTACATATTTCGCGTTATCTTAGTAATGGATTTTTTGTGGAGTTTATGGATAAGGATGGTTTTAAGATCTACAAGTTTGAAATTCCTCTTAATTCCATGTCAGCAGTTGTAGATAACCAAGGCATGGCAGTTGCGTATTCCGTTGATAATAAGATTTCTATTGGCTCGGACGAATATTTGAAGTTTAAAGATTGGACACTTGGTTGGAACTTCTAAATCGTTTAAACTAAAATAAACAACCCGCTTGGGTAGTCAAAGCGCAAGTAGTCCGTTAATTAAACTATGGCTTCCTTTCAAAATACCATCAATAGTAAAACAAGGAAGAATGACAAGATTATTTCGCTTTCACAAACAGTGCAGAATTTCCTTATCACTTAACTATAAAACAAATAATCCTTCAAAGCATTTTATTTATTTTAATGGTGTGTTATAATTCCTGCACTGCAGCCGTGTTGAAATGCATTTATTAACTATTGTAACCAATTCGTTTTATTTTTTTTGTTTCAATTCCAATTTGTCTTTTTCCAATAAATAATTTATTGCACAAGCTGTGATGGATTTGCTAACTCACCTTAGCTTCTCTTCATTTTTCAAAAATTATAAAAGAAAGGACGCACGTTTGTGTTTTATAGGTGGGTGATGAGCAAGTCCGTAACAGCTGAGAGCATCCATTCATACACATCCTGCCAAGACATTTATGAAGCATTTTCAAGTGTGTTTGATTTGCAGCGTTTATTCGAGCGTAAATGCTTTATTCATTCTGTCTCGTTCAGATTTGGAGATGCCAATTCCCTTTGCAATTTTTTGCCATTCAGGAACTGATTCTTTAATCCGTTTGATTATCCTATTCACTTTTGTTTTTGACACTCGAAAGTATTGTGCAACGCTGATTGCAAGATCATAGTCGAGTGCGTTGTCTGTTTCTGAAATGTTCAAGCTTAGCCCGGTTCCGAACTCGTTCGGATTAATATCATAACCGGGCGAAAGTCTCCAACCTTTTTCGGTCAACAAGAAGCCATGATTTCTGAGATGATCATCTGTATTTTTAATCGAAATATTGAATACGATTCTTCTCCAGAATTCTTCCAGATCCGCATTCGTATCCGCACCATACTTCATGAGGAACTCTGCTATTTCAATGTAGCTCACGCCGGTATTATGATCGGCGCCATCCATGTATCCTAACATCGTCATTGCAGATGCAAAGTGAATTCTTTCTCTCTTTTTTTTTCGGTCGAATCGTTTAGTGAGAAAAGTATGATGTTTATTGCTGAATTGTTTTATTTTTGCTTCAGCGATATTCAATCCACTATTTTTTGCAAGACAGTAAGCGACATACTCCCAGGCACCTATATTTTTCTCATCCTTTATGCTCGGAAATTTTGCTATCCATAAATGACCTGTCGAATCTATAACACTGGCTTTAGGTCTTGCGCCGCCAAGAGAAGCCCCGGGTGCTAAAAGCAGGTTGATCCATTTGAGCTGTTCATTATCACTCAGATTATCCTCTTCAAACTTTTTACATGCCTGTTCTAATTCCCGCAAGGAAGTCCAGGGCGGAACCGACATGCTCTTATCTTCATTCAGAAATTCTCCGTTTCCGTTTAGCTTAAATCGCAAAGCTCCCATCCGGTGAGCATCAAACACACCAAGAAGGTAATCCGACTCAACTAGATTTCTTGCCGTTCTTTTTTCTGATTTTGCCTGCGCTGCTTCACGCCTATCCATTAAAACTCTTCCCCAACGGTCAGGACATGAATCAAGAAACAATCCGAAGTTCGATTTTTCATCCCGTGGAAAGTAACGTCCTGAATATAATTGGAGATCGGGATCGATTGTATGAGTGAATCCTGATTGCAACCATTCCTTCGTATATTCAAATGAAAAATTTTCTCTTCCCTTGATCTGTGTTGCAACCAGGTTCCCCATTTGAAATGGTTCTTTCATTCCTTCCCAATGTGCATATACCGAAATTATTTTTTTGTCACTCATTTTTTAGCTGTCTTTTTCGGTGCCCTGATCTTTACAGAAAGTTCGGCATCTTGCAATTTCCTTCCTAACGTATCATCGGCAGCAACCTTTAATAAATCTCTATCAAGTCCAAGCACGAATAATACTTGGGAGTAAATCCCCATCGCCACACGTGGTGATCCCTTTTCAACATACCATAAAGTAGAGCGGCTAATATTTGAACGTTCTGCTACCTGATCGGCGCTTAGTTTCCTACGTAGTCTGGCCATTTTTATGTTCTCCCCAAACTCTTTCAGAATTTTAGTGGTCGAAGGCATCATTAAAGCTTTGCGTTTATCCATAATGTTTACTATTATATACAAATATATACTTAACGTTTATAATAGTAAACACTATAATTACACTTAAAATGTATATTATTGCATATCAATTGATTAAAAATATTAACTCGCGTATATTTTGATATTTAGCACCGGTTGTTTTAGTTGTACTTCTTTGATCTGTTAGTTTCTTCGTCTAGCGCTAAATCTCCCCTGCTCGGAGTAGTCAAAGCGCGAGTAGTTCCATTGATTAAGTGAACAGACATCTATCCGCGCGGACTACGACTTACGTTCCAAATAACACCCCCGCTCGGAGTAGTCTAAGCGCGAGTAGTTCCTTTGATTAAATGAACGGACATCTATCCGCGCGGACTACGACTTACTTTCCAAATACCATCAATAGTAAAATAAGGAAGTAAGACAGGATTTTTTTGCTTTCACATTCTGCGTAGGATTTACTTATCATAAAACAATAAAAAACAGATAATGCCTCGAAGGAACCGCTAGTTATCGGTTTCAAATTCCTGTGAAACAATCTATTAATTTTACAGGTAGGTTACAAGGAAATCCTTCACAACGTGATAATTTAATTTATTATTATCTTTACCTATTATGAACTTTGATATAATCAAGACACGAATTCTTATTGTACTTAAAAATTACCCGATTAAACGAGCCTCTGTTTTTGGTTCTTATTCAAGGAATGAACAAACTGAAAGCAGTGATGTTGATCTTTTAATAGAAACTTCTGAAAAATTTACATTGTTTCAATTTCTTAAACTGGAGCGTGAATTGTCCGAATCAACTTTAAAAAAAGTAGATTTAGTTGAGTACAAAGCTATCAAACCCTCTATTCGTGAACGTGTATTGGCAGAAGCAATTTCTATTTTATGAATTTAAGAGAAGATAAAGTTTATTTGGAAGATATTTCCGAATCTATCAATATTATTTATCAGCATGTAAGAGGCATGAGCGAATTCGAGTTTTCTAATAATATTCTTGTGCAGGATGGAGTAATCAGACGGTTCGAAATAATTGGAGAAGCTGCATCAAAAATTAGTATTGATTTTAAAACAGCAAATCCACAAATTGAATGGCAGCTCATGAAGGACATGAGAAACAAATTATCTCATGAATATTTCGGTGTTTCGATGAACACAATTTATGCTACTATAAAAGAAGACCTACCTATTCTTTTGGAGCATATCAAAAAACTGATGTGATTTAACATATACAGTCTCATTTATTATTGAAATGGGAATCTATTTGATCCTGCTCGGTGAATTCTATATTCTTAGTCAAATCCAAATTTTGTTAGGAAATATCGCTGCGTAACATTATCTTATAATTCACCAATAAAACACAGAAGATGCTTTGAAGGATTTTGAAAACCTTCGGAGCATCTTAATTTTTTTATAGGTGAGTTATAAGGAAGTCCTGCACAGTGGATTGATCAGATTGCAACTGCCCGCTGTGCAGGATTTTAATCACTGTTGCGCACTCCAAACGTATTGTTAATCGTAAGCCATTAACGGCGGATTGGAATTCCATTTTTCCAAAAAAAGGATTTTGATCCCGAAAGCTATCGATACTTCGAAGAATCTTAATTTATTTATAGGTAATTTATAAGGAAATTCTATAGTGCGGGGGGAAAGAATTCAAAAACTGCCGGAAGTTATTCTTTATTAGATTTTTTTATTTCAGTAAACAACTAGTTTATTCTTAAATAAAACATTTTCATTTCCTAAAACAACTGTATAAATTCCATTTGAAAAGTTTGTATTAATTAAAGCAGAATTGTTTTGTGAATCAAAGGTATTTTTAAAAATACATTTTCCCATAACATCAAAAATTTTAATAAAAATATTTTTTTCATTAGATAGTTTTTCCGGAATTTCAATTTGAAATTTTCCATTCGCTGGATTGGGATAAATAGTAAGTTGATTTAGTTGATTGGGAATTTCAATTCCATTAATAGGATTATTTGATTGTGCTATAAGTGATTTTCCGGAATTGGTTGTAGCATTATAAGTATACGATAAGATAAAAGCATGTGTGTTTTCTTCATACCATTCATATCCTGAGTTTACATTAATGGGGTTTCCTATATTATCCGTATATACAATAGTTACCTGCAATCGTGCAACATTCGAATAATTTGCCCATGGCAATCTCAATTCGCCATAAGCGTCATATGTCTTTGTTATAATTCCATAAATATTTCCACTTCCACTACCACCAGAATAGTGAGACTGGTAGGTTCCGGAAAAATTATCTGTAAAACTATCCAGGTATTGAAATGGCGACTTCAGCATTAACATATTATCGGTGAACGATTCACTGCTTCCCCATAAATGCGTATCGTAAGTATTATAGCCAACGTAATTAAAATTTGTACTATCAAAATAGTAATAGTTTGAATAAAAACCCCCAAAGGTATTTGCCTGCAGACCAGAAAAATTAGCAAGTGGGGGATTAGTTGTGTTACCATAACGAAACAGTCTACTGTTATAATAATTTACGTTAACACTCGAGTAATCCCACAAGACATTCATCCCACTATTGCCTGGATTAAAATTTGTTGTATCCAGCAATGACTCATAAATGGAGTCGCCATCAGAAAGAAATTGCTGGGATGTAATTGTAAATTGGGCAAAAGATTTTTGCGAAAGAATAAATGCAAAAATAATTAGCAATTTTCTCATATGTAAAAAATTTAAGGTGGTACTTATTATTTATTATAAAGATAAATAATATTTAGAAAATTAAAAATTTATTTATCTAAGTAGTTCGGAATTTAACGCCGGAAAGCATGGCAATTCCCTGCTCGGTAAATACAAAAGGAAGATATCTGGTACCGCCCTATTTTGAGGACGCAATTTGCGTCCTCAATCTTTCAAACTCTTTCAGAGTAAGTTCAAACATAAAGTCCGGTGGAAACCTTTTAATGTTAGTCCTTACCGCCTCCTTTAATCTTTTTGTTTCCGTTTCATAGAGGTCGGCCAGGTCGAAATCAAGCATAATTTTCAGCCCTCTGATTTCATAAATCTTCGTTTTAATTTTTGTGATATGCATAGGTTTCAATTTGTGACGGTGTCATAGATAAAATTAGCAGTGGCACCGGTGTAGAAACCCGTTTTTTGAAGACTATTTACTACCGGTGCGAATTTAGTTATTTGTACCCTATCCGTTTCCTGTCTTTTTGATCCGATGCTTTTTTATCCTTTTGGAGCAAATAATTTATTGCCTCGTAAACATCTTTGAACTGCTTGTTATACCTTGTTTCCAACTCTTTCAATTTTTCTGATAAATCTTTATGGCTCAAAGCGTACTGCCGTATTAGAACGAAAGCTCTCATTATGGCAATATTCACCTGTATTGCTTTTTTACTTTTCAAAACACTTGATAGCATTGAAACTCCTTGTTCAGTAAATGCAAATGGTGTTGCGGGACTAAACTTCACTCCTTGGGGCAGGAGGTTATCACAATTTGTGATAACCTCCTGCCATTCATTTTTTGTAAGCTGAAACATGAAGTCATTCGGGAATCGGTCAATGTTCTTTTTTCTGACTGCTTGAGTGACCTGTTTTCAACTTCATACATTTCAGAAAGATCAAAGTCTAGCATTACCTTTTGCCTTCTTATCTCAAATATCTTGGTTTCAATTTTTTGGATTTGCATAGGTTCCAATTTGTGACAGTGTCATAGATAAAATTAGTTGTAGCGTCGGTGTAGAAAGTCGTTTTTTGTGAATTAGTTGGAATGTAAATATTTATAAATACAAAAATCAACAGAGCTTTTGATAAGAGCAAACAGTAAATAATGTTTAAATAAATGAAAGTCGGTTGGCAGTCTTGCTGCAAGTAGCTTTTAGCCGATGCCTTTTCCCTTCCTATTACAACGTCATTTCTCCGGAAACCCGCTGTGAGGGAATTCCTTATCATTAACAAATAAAGCACAGATATTGCTTAGAAGGAGGGTGTCCTGAATTATCTTTTATACAACAAAAGATACGTCAGGATACACTCCTGCACAGCGCGAAGTGCATTAGAAATAAACTTTATTTTAGGTTACTGATAAGAAAATCTTGCATTAAGAGAATATACATGCAGTAAAAGAAACGTAATTTCAATACTTCAGCTTTACCAGTATTCCGGAGCACGCTTGTTTCTCGGAAGAAATCCTAAGTTGATAGATCCCTTCCTGAAGGTCGGTTAATGGTAACTTTATTTCGTTTATTCCCGGAGGCAGAACATTGGTTCCAATTGTCAGAACTTTCATCCCAAGGGAATTAAAAAGCTCAACGAATATTCTTTTTGAATGAGTAAGGTGGAATGACAGAGTGCTTTCCGTTGTTGCAGGATTGGGCGAAATGGTAAATTCAAATTCACTTTTTGCTTCAAAAAGCGATACTGGAAGTATGATATTTGTAAATGCTGTATTCGTCACGACAGGATTATTAAAATCAAAATAAATATTTGCATTATTTAATATTGAATCACCGGCAACCAAGGATGAAATAGGTTTAATTCTGTATCTTAGATAACCATGACTGTTAAGTTCATCGGTGGAGGAATCGGGAAGAAGGATATTATTAAATGTAAACCACAGGAGATTATTTTGATTCGGGAAATTAATCGAAACAGGATGTGAGGATTCGACAAACTCAAAAGTTAAAAGGTCGGCTTTATCGGGCAGGGGATTATTGACGATAACTGTAAAAGCAGTATCGTTGCCGGTATTCTGAAAACGAATAATGTAATCCAGGAAGGGTGGCGAAAGTAATTCTGTTGTTTCTATAGAAGATCGATTGACTAAAATATCATTGGGGTCGAATGATCCGGTCACTGGTACTTCCCAGGATGCAAAGTTATTCCCAGGAGTAGCATCACCGGTTACAGGTTGAATTTTCACTAATGAATTTAATGTCGATCCGATTAATATACCTTGATTAATATTTAGGGTTACTAAAATGTCTCCTTCATCAAAAGGATTTAAAACAGCTGTTAGCCATACAATGGAATCAACAGAAATGCTGTTCGGGATTACTGTTGAATTAATATAAGTAAGTCCGCTATCGGGATAAAATATAATAGTTCCTGTAAGCACCGTCGTTCCTATATTTCTGTAATGGATTTTGTATGAAGCGTTAAAGCCCGGTCGAAACGCTGAGACAGGAGTGATTGTAATTTGTAAATCATTGTTAATACCTGTGGGTTGAAATGCAAAGTCATTCAGCGAATCCGTTTCATTGAACCCGGAAATAAAATCAATGAATTGCGCCGGAGAAGGTGAAAAATGAGCCAGTGAACCCGGGTGTGCATTAAATGTTCCCGAATCAAGAGTTGACACGGAATAAATACCTCCGGATTGCGAAAAATCGTGTCTTCCTGAATTGGAGTCATACACCGGGTGATTAATCAGATAATGTTCGTTGTTGTCATGAACCTGGTTGCTGTTTAAATCAATAAATAATTTTCCTGTTATCCGATTAAATTTTTCCGTAATATTTACTATCCAAAAATCATAATTTCCTTTACTAATAGCAGATTTGTCTCCTGAGACAGGCGATAAAGAGCTTCCGCATAAAATAAATTCCCCGTTGTTGGTTTGTATTGCCGAATTCAGGTAATCGAAATTACTTCCGCCAAAAGAATTTTGCCATGCAATATTGCCTACAGAGTCCGTTTTTAAAACCCAGAAATCCACGCCGCCACGGGAATTATTATTTTTATCGCCCAGTACACCAGAAAGAGAATATCCACCAAGAAAAAAACCACCATCCCCTGTTGGCTGAAGTGATATAAGTTCATCGTCCTGATCTCCTCCGATTGTATTCTGCCATAATGTATTTCCCAGAGAATCTGTTTTGACAATCCAGTAGTCGTAATTTCCCTGACTGTTTTCTGATTTATCAAATGAAATGTTTGATTCAGAATAACCGCCAAGAATAAAGCCACCATCCATTGTTTGAAAAAAGGAAGTCAGGTAATCATAACCGGTTCCTCCAATGGTATTTTGCCAGAGAATATTTCCGGACGAATCAATTTTCAGTATCCAGTAATCCGAGCCTCCTTTGTTGTTTTCTGTTTTGTCACCGGTTATGTGAGATTCGGATGATCCTCCGAGCAAATAACCTCCATCCATTGTCTGACAAACTGAAGACAAATTATCATATTGATCTCCTCCAATAGTATTTTGCCAAACAATATTTCCGTTGGAATCTGTTTTTACAATCCAGTAATCGTAAAAACCTATGCAGTTTTCTGATTTATCACCGGAAATATTTGAATCGGAATACCCTCCGAATATGTAACCGCCGTCCGAAGTTTGCAGAACAGATTTTACCTCATCCGTATAATTTCCCCCGATTGTGTTTTGCCAAAGAATATTTCCCAGAGAATCGGTTTTTACAATCCAGAAATCGCGTTGTCCAAGACAGTTTTCAGTTTTATCACCGGAAATGTTTGAGTAAGAAATCCCGGCAAGAATAAATCCGCCATCGTTGGTTTGTTTAACATCATTTAGAATTTCGCCGTAATCACCTCCTATGGTTTTCTGCCATTGTATGTTTCTAGAAATATCGGTTTTGATAATCCAATAGTCGGTAGAGCCCTTACTGTTTTCTGTCTTGTCTCCGGAGATATTGGAATCCGATGTGCCGCCGATTAAAAATCCACCATCGTTGGTTTGAATTATTTTTCCGGGATATTCACTTCCACTTCCTCCGATTGTAAGCTGCCAGTTAATTACCTGTGAAAAGGAAGGATAGCATGAAAATAAAAGAGAGAAATAAGTAAAGAAAATAAATTTCATGTTAAAATTACTTTTAAAAGTAATTCAAATCTAAACATTTAAATCATAATAGTATGATAATACCTAAAAAAGCATTACAATTACATATGGAATGCAGAATCGGGGAGAATTCTATTATTTAAAAAAAACACAAGGAAAAGTTCAAACATTTTATTTAAAAACATAATTGATAAATCATGAAGCATTTAATTTCATTTATTTCATTAGCAATAATAATCAATACAGCTAAGGCTAACGTTCATATTGTTACTTGCCAGAATACTCCTTTACATTTTTTACCGGAGACATTTAATTGTGTAGTTGGGGATACAATTCGTTGGACGTGGGTAGCAGGAAATCACATTGTCGGACCAATTAATTCCACTTATATACCCAATGGGGCTCCCCTGTTCAATGCTCCTATTGATGTAAACAATCAATCGTTTGAATATGTAGTAAATGTTCCCGGAACCTACAATTACGATTGCCATCCTGCTTCCCCGCATGGCGAAACAGGAAGCATAATTGTTTCTGCAGTTACCGGATTACTTAACAATACATCACTTATTAATTTTTCTTCTGTTTATCCAAACCCTTCCTGTGGAAAATTTCAATTTGAAATTGATAATTCACTAATTACCAAAAATTGTAAATTAGAGGTTCGCAATTTACAAGGGAAATTAATTTATCAGTCTGTTATTTTAAATTCGAAATCAGATATTGAATTAAGTAGTGTTTTTAAAGGCACTTATTTTCTGGAATTTAATAATGGCGAAACTATTATTAATAAAAAAATTGTAGTTCAATAATCGCTAATCTTTTTTATCACGCTGTGCAGGATTACCCGTACTCCATTTGTTAACATTACGATTTTGCAAAATCAATCAGTGACTTTATTCTCCCTTTATCCGCTTCTTTGAGGGCTTGTAAGTAATTACCTCTTGCTATATTCTTATTGCCAGGGTTCAATCGTCCCCAACTGAAAACGGGCTTAGAATAAATTTTGTTTATTATTAAATCAGCGATCAGGCGTGAATGACGGCCATTTCCATTTACAAAGCAATGTATATTAACTATTGCATGTTTATAGCGTATCGCCATTTCATCTGCAGTATAAGTGTTATTGGATATCCAAAATAAACCATCCTCATTAAGCTGCTTCAGAGAAACATTGATTTTTACCGGATCAACACCGATATTTTTTTCGGTCGTCCTAAACTCTCCAGCCCATTTCCACACATTGCCATACATTCTATATTTAATCCCATAAATATTTAGGCATTGTATTTATTATTTCTCTTGCTTTTTCCCGGATCGCTCTTTCAATTCTTTCTGTTGAGTTCTCCTGATCTTCAAGTCGCATTGTATTGGATGTTCTCAAAACAATTTCACGCGCAATTTCAATAGCTCTTTTCTCAATCATCTTTTCGATATTCTCGTTTTGAGGAACAACAGCATACACTAATTTCATATTAAGTGCATTTGCTACCTCGTTGAGTGATTTCAGTGTGATTGATCCATTCATTTCTCTTTGCTCAATTTCTTTTACACTTTGTGCAGAGATTTTTAACTTAAGACCAAGTTGCCGCAACGACATTTTCAACGCTATTCTAATTGAATGAATCCACCCTTTTATTGGCGGGTTTAAGTCACCTATTGATTTCACTTCTTTGATACGACGATCAATCTGTTCGATTAGTAATTTTTGTTGCTGTATTTTCATCAGAGTATAGCTATAAAATATACTTATAAATTTAAGGATATAACCTTAAACGTGCAAATTTATTTTAAGGTTATACCCTTAAACATATTGTAAATAATTGTTAAATCTTGGTTTTAAAAGTTTTAATTGGAAAAAATGAAGAAAACCCGAAAACAGTCCTTTAGCTCCCTTTCAGTAAATCAATTATAAATCAATTTAAAATCGAGTTTGCTGATTAGCTTTCTGTAATTTTTTTTCAAATCACGATCAACGGCTTTGATGTCTTTGTATTCCTGAAATTTCTGCATAAGCAGCATATCAAATACGGAACTTTCTAAAAAGTCGATGTCGGTTCGGAAACCACAGACACAGAGCGCTTGTGTTGTTTCCAAAAACTGTCTGACCTTTCTTTCTTCCGTTGCCAGTGTATTGCAACTTCCAAAATGGATAATTTTATTGACACAGGAACCATTGAGAATCTCTGCCAATTCGGTTAACTCGAGATTTTCTTCACCAATTTCTATGTTCTCCGGATGACCATGAAAGGCCAGGTAACAAATCGAATAATCTTTGTACCTGCGTTGCTTCCACATGGAAAGGTAGTAAATCAGGTTTTCTTTTGTGCCGCAATTTTTATGGATGTAATTGATATTACAATTGGCACGGAGGAATTCGAGGGCCGCACTTACACTCGATTTTTTCCGGAGATCGTTTTCCCAATCTCCTTCAAGACAAAATACATGTTTTGTGAAATCTTTCGCTATACGCATCGCACACCATTCTTTCTTTTTTAAAATTATTAATTAACTGATTCATTCTTTTACTGTGTGCTTGAACTTTTTTGTGTTAAATCTATTGAGGGGATTTAACTACAAATATTTTAAGGTTACAGAACTTACATTGCTGTTCAAGATACAAACTCCGGTTTGCGTTTTTCCATGAATGCTTTTACGCCTTCTTTAAAATCGTTTGTACTAAAACATCTTCCAAACTCATCGATTTCGAATTGGAAGCCATCGACACCGTCTTTGTGATAAGCATTTACACAACGAATGACAGATCGAATTGCTTTGGGCGATTGGCCGGAAATTTTCGTCAGCAATTCTCTGCATTTTTCCATAAGCTGATCTTGGGTTGTAACGTAATTCACCAGACCGTAGTGAAGTGCTTCTTCCGCATTAATCATATCGGCCGTCATCAGCAGTTCGAGCGCTTTGCCTTTGCCGATTAACTGGACCAGGCGCTGTGTTCCTGCATAACCGGGTATTAGTCCCAGTTTCACTTCGGGTTGTCCGAATTTGGCATTGGCAGAGGCGACACGCATATGACAGCTCATCGCTAATTCGCAACCTCCGCCCAGTGCGAAACCATTGACCGCAGCAATCACAGGCTTGGAACAGTTTTCTATCGAGTTAAAAACCTTATGTCCGTCGGCACTGAGTTTCTTTCCCTCTTCAGAAGAGAATTCTGAAAATTCAGAAATGTCGGCTCCGGCAACGAAAGCTTTTTCTCCGCTTCCCGTCAGGATGATGCCTTTGACGGAAGGATTCTTTTCTGCATCTGCCACCACTTTTCCAATATCCTGAATGGTTTCGTAATTCAAAGCATTCAGTTTATCCGGGCGATTCACTGTTATGGTACAGATACCGTTTTCTATTGCTGTTAAGATATTCGTCATAATATTTATTATTTTACGCGTCTCCGCTTTTCTACTTCTTCTTTTATATAGTTTACGATTTCTCCTGTATCTGTTCCGGGCGGAAATAGTTTGCCTACTCCCAGTTCACCTAACTTTTTCATGTCACCGTCCGGAATAATTCCGCCACCGGTTAACAATACATCACCCATATCCTTTTCATTCATAAGCTTAATGATTTTCGGGAAAACCGTCATGTGCGCTCCGGATAATATACTTACCCCAATTGCATCTACGTCTTCCTGTATGGCTGCATTCACGACCATGTCGGGAGTTTGACGAAGCCCGGTATAAATGACTTCCATACCTGCATCGCGTAGAAATGAAGCAATGACTCTGGCACCTCTGTCGTGGCCATCAAGGCCAACTTTTGCTATCAAAATTCGAACTGGTCGATTCATAATTGATTATCATTAATTATCGTTTGCAAATTTTGACAATTAAAACTTAACAAATGATTATTTAAATATGGTTTTTAAAATATCCTTGCGTTTTGAAGACCCTGAACTCCGGGAATTGCCAATAAATTCACCTGTTTATACAAATATACGAAGTCAAATCTTCTTAAACTGCTGCCGGGAGACTGACAAAAAAATTAGAACCTTCTCCGTAAGTGCTTGTAAACCAAATTTTTCCATTTGTTTCCTCAACGATATTCCTGACAATTGCAAGTCCAAGCCCCATTCCGCTCGATTTTGTTGTGAAGTTGGGGACGAAAATTTTATCCCTTTGATTTTCAGGAATTCCAATACCATTATCTGATATTTCGATTACAATACGATCTTCGGAACGGCTGATTTGAATGCCGATTTTCCCTTGCTTTTCTGCAGGAATTGATTGAACGGCGTTCTTCAGCAGGTTCGAAAAAATACCTATGAATTGATCTTTATCTGCCATGACGAAAGCCCCTTCCACAGAATTCATTTCTATTTCGACACCGGTATTGTAGAGTTGAATTACCTGTTGCATGATTTCCTCCACATTCACCCTTACCGGAACGGCCTGCGGCATTTTTGCGAAATTGGAAAATGCGTTAGCGATATTAGAGAGCGTGTCAATCTGTTGAATGAGTGTGTTGGATATTCTTTCGACGAGTGCGAGGTCTTGTTTGTTTTCTTTGAACGTACGCAGCAAATGCTGAACAGAAAGCTTCATAGGCGTAAGCGGATTTTTGATTTCATGGGCTACCTGCTTGGCCATTTCTCTCCAGGCAGATTCGCGTTCGCTTCTGGATAATTTCTCTGCGCTATCCGCCAGTTCGTCTATCATCCTGTTATACTCCTGAACCAATTGTCCGATTTCGTCCTTTTCTCTATATGCTATCTTTTCGTTAATAACACCTAATCGAACACCCGACATTTTCTCTTGCAGTAATAACAGCGGCTTGGTAATAAGCGAGGAAATGAAAATGGTAACGAGAACAGTAATGGCAAAAAGCAAAACATATATATTGACTAAAGCGGAAAGGAAAACAGAAACTTCGTTGTTAAGTTCATTCTGTTTTTCAAAATAAGGGAGATTTAGAAAAGCGATAATATTTCCTGCTGGTCCCGTAATGGGAGCATAAGCAGAAATGTATTTGAGTCGACCGGCATTTTCGGGATGAATGAACTGTGTTAATCCCTCCTCTTTAATCCGTAGATATGCAATCGGATTCATGCGGCTCGAAACAATGCCCTTGACAAATATTTTAGGGTTGGAAGAATATTCAATTCCGCCGGCTTCATTATAAATATTGCAATCGATATTTGTGTTATTTACAAGCCGGTCGAGTTGAATCCGGTTTTCACCGATGTAGCGCGATTCGATTTCTTTTGAGGAGTTTAGATTTTCGCTGACCATGAACCACAAAGCGTTGACCTGGTCGCTGATGCTTTTGCGCTGATCGTTGAGGTATTTGGTGTTTATATAAGAAACCGTTCCAATGCCAACGAGAACAAAAGTAAGTATGACGAGGAAAATTACCGCCGCCTGTACGCGACGGGTTAAGCTCCAGTACCAGCGCGAATCGACTCCGAGGATCACTGAAAAAATAAAGACAACAAAGGCGATGACACTCATAAATGTAAACATCCAGGAAAACAACGTAAGGAGTTCAAGTGTTGTGTCGACCGGTTTGCTGATGATAACGAAAGAATGATCATTTAACTTCCTGACCATATGACTGTACCCATTGGATATGCTGAAAGAAAATTCTTCCTGTGGTTGCTGAAATGATTTACCGGTAAGTGGATAAATATAATTTCCGAATTCATATACGAGCGATTGGTAAGAATAACGGGCGATTGAATATTCATCCGAAAGTGGTGGTTCTTGTGTCCCGCTCATGAGGAGTTCCGGAAATCCTTTTTCAGATTTAAGGAAGCGTGCATTTAAGGTTATGGCAAGAGTTTGTTTATAGAAACCATTCTTCATCGGAATAATTGCGAGATAAGAAGATCCTCCTGTTTCACTGCTCAGGTAAAACAATTGTTTACTTGAAGTTGCTTTTCCTGTAGCGGCAATTTTACGGTAATTGACGAGTTCCGCACTTTCTTCATTTGTCTCATCGTATAAGATTGCTTTGACTTCAAACTTTGAGAGATAGCCGTTAAAAAAATCCTGGCTCAGGTAAGAACTCAATTCGTCTTCGGGATTATTTGCTGACCTGAAAATAGATGAGATGCTACTATCTGAGGCAATTTTTTCTTCCATTTCCAAAAAAAGGTATTCGGCAATATGGTCTTGTCTGACTTCAATCTTTTGAGCGATTAATTTTCGAGTTTCGTTTTCCTTTTCGGCATTCAGCTTATACAATGAAAAAGTAGCATAGATGGCACAAATGGAAATACCGAGTAAAGTGTTCTTGGCTGTGATTTCAAATTTTGTAAATGTTTTTAGTACGAGAGAGGTGATGTAAAGCAGACATAAAAGCAACAATGAAATTGCAGTGAAAGCCAAAATGCTGTAAAGGTTTAGGTCGCCCGGCCGGCTAAATGCAAAAGAGATATCAGAATTAATTACGAGTCCACGTATGAGCAGATGTATGGCATAAGCAGCACTTACCCAAAGAATAAAAACGACAAACCGATCACCTTTAAAAGTGCGCATCTGCTCAAACAAACTGATTATTAGAACAAGAAGTAATCCGGCATTGAGCAACAAGTCGCCGAGTGAGTTGAAATAGAAGGAAGAAGCATAATGAGCCGGACTAAAAATCCCATGATCATAAAATCCGGAAGGAATTTTGAAATAGATCATCAGTGTTCTCAATCCAAAAACCAGCAGTATAAATATTGAAGTCTTTAAAAGCGATACCGAAAAGAACCGAAGGAAAAAATAGAAGGCGATCATCACAATAATGGCAATCAAAAAGCAGAATGCAACTATTATTCCTGAAGGAGGAATAGAAACGGAAGTATCGCGCTTTAACATGTAAGCCGGTTTATTGCCTGGCAAATGGAGTGTATCACCTGATTGAGCAACATTGAAATCGGTGCCTAAGCCAAGAGCCGGATTAAAATTATTGACGAGGTATTTATTTTCATAGACATATTCATGCTTGAGCAGAATTAGTCCGACGTAACGAAAATTATTTTGAATAAGTACACCGGCTAAAAAATCGCCATTGTGCAACTTCATCAGTTCGCCATCCTTGACATTCGACAAAGTTTGTGCATCGGTTGCCGGCTCGTTATCCGACCAGTTGACAAGGGCATTATCTTTTAATTGATAATAGCTAATCCCGCGTTGGCTTGCAGCTTGATTTAAAAAGAACTTGTCGGTTTCCTTTTCATTGGATATTTTTGATAATTCAGCAAGAGTAAGAGCGACTTTCTCTTTTAACTCAACGAGTTTTTTTTCGGCATTAATAATTCTTAAAGAAGTATTCTCGTTTTCTTTTCCAGGAACAACATAGAGAATAATCGCCATGAGTACGGCCAGCAGTAAAGCGACAGTAGCTGATTTGAAGGGATTATCGGTGAGGTGTTTCAATAGAAGTTTTTCTGAGAAAGAAAGTTGAATGAATTAGGAATGTGTATGCTGTTGATTCAAAAGTTTTTCAATGACGACGGGAAAGTAAGCATATTCGAGTGCATGGATTTTCCGAGCAAGTGATTCCGGAGTTTCTATTTTGCTGACATGACAAGCCGCCTGAAATATTATTTCGCCGTCATCAAATTTTTCATTGACGTGATGAATGGTAATCCCAGACATGAAAGCGCCTGAGTCGATGACGGACTTATGCACGTTGTTTCCATAAAATCCTTTTCCTCCATGATTGGGAAGCAAAGCCGGATGAATGTTGATGATCCTGCCTTTAAAGTTAGCGATGATGGACGGTGGTACTAAAAGCAGGAAACCGGCGAGGACGAGGAAATCAATGTTTTCTTTTTTCAGGAGCTCTGAAACCGATTTTCCGTCTTTAAACCTGTTCTTTTCAATAACCTCACAGTGTATGTTCAATTTTCTTGCACGGTCGACAACTCCGGCATTCGGGTTGTTGGTGAGTATAAGTTTCACATGAGCCACTTTGTTGTTTCGAAAATAGGAGGCGATATTCTCCGCATTGGACCCCGAACCTGAAGCAAGAATAGCAATGTTTATCATAATGGCAAAAATAGCTTAAATATCAGATTAAGTGAAAATTAAAACCCCGAGAAAGGTGGTTTGAAAGTACAAATCAATTATTCTTCATGAAAAAATGAAAGAAGGGAATTCTATTATTTTGTTTAATAGTACGAATGTTTTTTCCTTACTTTACCCACACGAAAGAACAAAAATTCAAAAACTAATTATGTCACTTAATCCGATCTTACAATATTTCGTTCCTAAGGATCGAAAATTTTATCCATTATTTGAACAAGCATCTTCTAATTTATTGGCCATTAGTAATGTTCTTGTTGAACTCATGGTTGCGCCTACAGCCGAAAAGAGAATGCCTTTAGTCAGGCAAATAGAAAAACTCGAACATGTGGGAGATGAAATTACCCATACGATTTTTCAGGAGGTGAGTACGACATTTATCACTCCTTTCGACAGGGAAGATATTCAGCGACTAGCTTCTGTATTGGATGATGTTATTGATTACATTCATGGTTCGGCGAAGAGAATTGAATTGTATAAGATGGAGCCCATTCATCCTGCGATGATCAAGCTATCCGAACTTATTCTTCAATGTGCTGTAGAACTTCACTCAGCTATTTCTTCGTTAAGAAGCATGAAAAACCTGACGAAAGTAAAAGAGTCACTTGTGCGCGTTAACAGCATTGAGAATCATGCTGACGATATTTTTGACAATGCTGTTGCAAGATTGTTTGAAGACGAAAAAGATGCCATTCAAATTATCAAGATAAAAGAAATTCTTTCGGCATTGGAAACGGCGACAGACAAATGCGAAGATGTTGCCAATGTATTGGAGTCGGTAATCATTAAACATTCTTAATCCCGGACTTATGGAATTTTTCTATGTGATAATTGTCCTGGCATTATTGTTTGATTTCATTAACGGGTTTCACGATGCGGCCAATTCAATTGCAACGGTTGTATCAACGAAAGTACTTTCACCTTTAAGTGCTGTCATCTGGGCGGCTGCTTTTAATTTTATTGCCTATTGGATATTTCAGTTGAAAGTTGCCGATACCGTTGCCAAAACCGTTAAGCCCGAATACATTACACTGCTTGTTGTATTTTCAGGATTAATCGCAGCTATCATCTGGAATCTGTTTACCTGGTGGTCGGGTATTCCATCCAGTTCATCACATACCTTGATAGGAAGTTTTGCCGGTGCCGGAATGGCGAATGCCGGACACTTGCATGCTGTGCAGATGGACAAAGTAATGCCTACTATTTATTTTATTTTTCTTGCACCAATAGTCGGAATGATACTGGCTTATATTATATCTGTCATCACCATTCACTTGGCCAAAAGATCCAATCCATCCAAAATAGATCGAACTTTCCGGCGATTGCAATTGGTTTCTTCGGCGGCATATAGTCTGGGTCATGGCGGAAACGATGCACAAAAAGTTATGGGAATTATTGCTGCGGCAATGATGTCACAGGGAATGATAGCCGACACTAAACACCTGCCTGAATGGGTGCCTTTTTCTTGTTATACGGTTATTGCATTGGGAACACTTTTCGGGGGCTGGCGAATTGTGAAGACCATGGGTCAAAAAATTACGAAATTAACTCCATTTGAGGGTTTTAGTGCCGAAACAGCCGGTGCAATAACCTTGTTTGGGAGTCAGCATTATAAAATTCCGGTGAGTACAACTCATACAATTACCGGATCAATTATCGGTGTAGGAGTAACAAAGAGAGTGAGTGCCGTACGCTGGGGAGTTACGCTTGAGTTGATCTGGGCTTGGGTATTAACCATTCCTGTTTCAGCAGTACTGGCAGCTTTGATTTTCTACTTTGTCCGGTTATTTGTTGCTTAGAAAATAAATCGGAAAATAAGTCAAATTCTAAACCGCGAAAATGAGCGGAAAATCAAAATAATCGACTATTCCCGATTTTTATTCTATTTTATTGAGAGAACCTTCATACAATTTTGATTTTAGCGCGAATAAATTTTACTTTGCACCCTCAATTAAAAAAACGCAAAAAAAATGTCAGACATTGCATCAAAAGTGAAAGCCATAATCATCGACAAATTAGGTGTAGATGAAAAAGAAGTAACACAAGAAGCAAGCTTTACAAACGACCTTGGAGCAGATTCATTAGATACGGTTGAATTGATAATGGAATTTGAAAAAGAATTCAATATCGCAATACCGGATGATCAAGCAGAAAAAATTGCTACTGTTGGTCAGGCTATCGATTATATCGAGAAAAACGTAAAATAATCTTTTAGAATTCCGGCACGATGTTCAAATTCGTGTTGCAAATTGCAGGCTTATCCAGCCCGGTTTAAATCACTTTATAAAACTCCGAAACAGGTATGCAACTTAAAAGAGTCGTAGTAACCGGTCTCGGAGCCCTGACACCTCTCGGTAATTCCGTTCAGGAATTCTGGAATGGGTTGATTAATGGAGTCAGCGGCGCCGGTATGATCACCAAATTCGATGCTTCGAAATTTAAGACACGCTTTGCCTGTGAAGTAAAGGGTTTTGATCCGAACGATTATTTCGAAAGAAAAGAAGGCAGAAAACTCGACGGCTTTTCTCAATATGCATTAGTAGTCGCTGATCAGGCAATAAAAGATTCAGGATTGGATCTGGAAAAAGTGGATCACGACAGAGTCGGCGTAATCTGGGGTTCAGGAATTGGTGGTTTAAAAACCTTCCAGGACGAAGTTTCAGCTTTTGCGAAAGGTGATGGTACTCCGCGTTTCAATCCATTTTTCATTCCCAAGATGATTGCAGATATCGCTTCCGGGCATATCTCTATCCGCTATGGATTCAGAGGACCTAATTTCACTACTGTTTCAGCTTGTGCTTCTTCTACCAATGCACTCATTGATGCTTTTACCTACATCCGTATGGGCAAAGCCAATGTGATTGTTTCGGGAGGATCGGAATCGACAGTCAATGAAACGTGTGTCGGCGGATTTAATGCATTGCAAGCATTGTCGCTTCGTAACGATGATCCATTAACAGCATCACGACCTTTCGATTTGAACCGCGACGGATTTGTAATGGGTGAAGGCGGAGGTTGTTTAATATTAGAAGAACTCGAACATGCCCGTGCACGCGGTGCGAAAATATATGCAGAGGTTGTTGGCGGAGGTATGTCTGCCGATGCTTATCACATGACAGCGCCTCATCCAGAAGGATTGGGAGCAGCGAATGTTATGCGTGCGGCCATGGATGATGCGGGATTAAAACCGGGTGATATTGATTACATCAATGTACATGGTACTTCCACGCCTATCGGAGATCCACAAGAAATTAAAGCCATTGAAACTTTTTTCGGAGAAGATGCTTATCGTATGAACATCAGTTCAACAAAATCGATGACAGGACATTTGCTTGGTGCTGCAGGAGCAATTGAAGCCATTGCGAGTATTTTAGCAGTAGTAAATGGTATTGTCCCTCCAACTATCAATCATTTTACGGATGATCCGGTTTTTAATCCAAAGTTAAATCTTACATTTCACAAGGCCCAGAAACGCGAAGTTCGTAGGGCGCTCAGCAATACATTTGGATTCGGAGGACACAATGCATCCATCATCTTCAGTAAATACGCCTGATTCCATTAACTTCGGCAAATAATAAATTTATACTGCTTGAGTTATTTCTCTCATATACGTAGTCTGTTTTCGAAGGATAGAAAATTCATTGCTTCCGTAAGAAATCTGGTTGGCTTTACTCCCGGAAATATTGCTGTCTATCATTTGGCTTTTCGGCATCGTTCAACTGCTGAAGAACATCCAAGTGGCGTTAAACTCAGTAACGAACGTCTCGAATATCTTGGTGATGCCATCTTAGGTGCTGTCATTGCAGAATTGCTTTTCAAAAAATTTCCTTACAGAGAAGAGGGCTTTCTCACCGAGATGCGAAGCAAAATCGTTAATCGTGAGCACCTCAATAAACTCGCCATGAAATTGGGTATCGATCATTTCATGAATAACTACATCGACCCTGCGGCGAAAAACCGTTCCGCTTATGGCGATGCTTTTGAAGCACTGGTTGGCGCCGTCTACATCGATAAAGGTTTTGACGTAACCCGAAATTTAATCATCAACAGATTCGTCCGCCACCATGTGGATCTCGAAAGCATAGAAAACCAGGATACCAACTTTAAAAGTCGTGTGATAAACTGGGCACAGCGGGAACGCAAAAATATAGAATTCGAATTTTTAGAGGAAGTTGATAATGGCGGAAAGCGTCTGCTGCGTGTGAGAATTCTACTCGATGGCGTTGAAATGGCCCGAGGCGAAGATTTCTCAAAAAAACGGGCAGAGCAAATAGCCGCTGAAAAAGCCTGCATTCAATTGGGAATCTGATAATTTTTTGATTCATTTTCTTTTCTCCCTAATAAAGTTCCGCACGAACTCTTACATTTGTTTTCTATGAGATTACTCCTCCTGCTCCCGCTGCTTTTTTTCGGAAATTTTTCTTCTGCACAAGTTGTACAAAAGGCCTATCAAAACGGACAAGTCAACGACATACAAGCAACACAAGATGGCGGATTTATTCTCACGGGAGTGATGAAAACCAATTCAAATGATAAGTGTTACCTGATGAAATTTGATTCCGCCGGACAAGTAAGCTGGCTGAATTCATACGCTGACTTGCTGGAATTTTATAGCTATGGAGTAAAAGTAATTGAAGTACCGCAGGATGGATATTTATGTGGAGGTGTGATGTTTCATGACACCATCAGTAACGAAGAGTTTACACTTTTGAAATGCGATAATGCCGGTAATTTGCTTTGGGTTCGTGAATTTGGGAATCCTTTCGATGACGATGAATTGACAAGCATGATACTGTTCAATGGTAGCATTCTACTTGCTGGACATACAACTGCTATGGGTCCGGGAGGAGAAGATTTTCTTTTGATAAAAACGGATTCACTTGGTAACAATCCTCAATTGAAGTCATTCGGCAACACTTATGACGAACGCTGCACGAAGATTATTACCTACCAGAATGGTTTTGTAGCCGGCGGTTTTGGGTTTACAGGAAGTGACAATGATTTGTTTTTACTTTATCTCGATTCGGCATTAAACATTTTAAACACCTTGCAGATTAACATTCCGGGAAATCAGCGAATGTATGATTTAATTGAAGGAGCATCGGGCGATTTACTGATTGCCGCAACCAATGATTCGGCCCTCAACTATCCCAAAGCACTAATCCTTAAAATCAATTCTTCGGGTTCAGGTATTTGGTGTAAAGAAATTAATGAAGAATATTCTATTCCATACAAGCTACAACTTTCATCAAACGGAATTCGCATTGCAGGAGCTTCGATGAAAAATGTTTTTCGTGAAAATGCTTTTTTGATGGAACTGGATCATTCGGGAAACATTCTCAATGAAAATTATTTTGGAGATTCAACCGGCTGTTTATTTAAATCGTTCTTCGTACAAAACGACACTATGCAGTTGGCGGGAAATTACACAAAAAGCGGAGCCCTGTTTCCTTCTGTTTACTTAAACAAATATTATCCCGGAGACACGACTTGTAATCATTTTACACGCACCTCTACTCTATCGGACATATTTCCGAACATCAGCAGCGTCAATTGGCAAGGTATCAATCAATCGACACCATTAATCTCTCCTGTTGTTTTAGGAATAGCGGCTAACGGGAACGATACCTTGCTATGTGATTTAAATCCGTCCACAGGAGAATTGCAAAAAGTAAAATCGTTTACGATGTTACCTAATCCGGCTGATGATGTTGTTACGATAATTGTTCCGGACGAATTCGGAGAGGCCGGTCTGACAATTTATAACAACTCCGGAGTCTCTGTGCTTAAAGGCAATTTGTTGATAGGAAAAAATATACTTTCGATAAACGACTTACTTCCGGGTATTTATATGGTAGAGCTCATGAATAAGTCAACTCGAATTTCGCAACGCTTACTTATTCAGCGCTAAATTTTTTGCAATACTTTTTTTAGAACAAAATGGCAAAAACAATTCAGAAATTAAAACTGAGCGAAGATGAGAAATTTGATTTTTCTCTCTTCGGTATTATTTGTCAGCAACGGGATTACAGAATTTGCAAAGAACTTAACAGCAAACTTGAATTGAATTTACACAAGCAAGAGGAATATGTTGTTTTTAACAATAAGCGCATGGAGGATCAGCTTTTTTCTTTCTACGAATATGTAACGGAAGATGGAGATCGTTTTAATTTAATATCGAATAAAAGTCTGAAAGGGTTTTTACTTCCGGAACAAAACCAGATCGACTACTTGTTTGTAATGTATCTGGAGCGCATGCGACTGGAAGATAGAAAAGTAATAAAGGCCATTAAAGAAATTTCCATAGTATTGGGCGCCTATAAACTGGATATTGGCAAATTGAAATCGCGGGAGAATTTGGTTTTTTAGGTTATTGACGTTGTTGATACGTTAAATGTTTTCTGAAAAAATATTGTTTGATTGCAAGTCCTGGTGCTGCTGTTTAGGTGTCGGAAATAATTCCAGCGGCGGATTTAAACGCAACGGCGCAGCGGTACGCAGCGTTTCGCTGCGTCTCCGCGTTTGAAATTCGACGGCGAAATGCATATCGACATATTATGGAGTGAATCGATGAAGAAGACAAAATTCTTGTTTGATAATTTAAGTGCCTATATTGCATCGCCATAATTACCAGATGCAATTTTTTCCTATTCAGTTTTTAGGGCAGATATAAAATAAATCGGTTATTTGTAAAATAAATAGATTTCTGAATTATTATGTACAATTGACTTCAATAATACTTTTAAAAAAGAAAACAGTAAAAAAAGAATGATTTACAATAAAACAAAAATAGTAGCGACAATCGGTCCGGCTTCTTCTTCTTATGAGGTTTTGAAAAACATGATACTTGCAGGTGTTGATGTTTGCCGATTGAATTTATCGCATGGGGAATACAGTCTGCATAAAAACATAATGAATACCATCCGTACTATCAATGCGGAACTCAATACAACGGTTTCCATATTGGTCGATTTACAGGGACCGAAAATTCGGATTGGAGAAGTTGAAAATAATAGCATTCAGATTGCCAAAGGTTCAGAAGTTATACTTAGTACGACAGAATCGGTAGGTAATGCCAAACGATTATTCATTAATTATGTTGATTTCGCCAAAGATGTAGTTGCTGGTGATAAGGTATTGATTGACGATGGAAAATTTGTATTGACGGTAAAAAGCACCAATAAAAAAGATGAAGTAATTGCGACAGCCGATAGTGGTGGTACCTTGTCGTCCCGAAAAGGAGTGAATCTTCCGAACACCAAATTATCCTTGCCGAGTCTGACAGAAAAAGATTTGCGCGACCTGGAGTTTGCCCTCGAGCAGAATGTCAATTGGATTGGGCTATCATTTGTAAGACGAGCATCCGATATAATCGATTTGCGAAAACGAATTGCCGATGCCGGTAAAAATTGCAGAGTGATTGCAAAGATTGAAAAACCGGAAGCGCTTGAAGAAATCGACAGCATCATTCATGAGACAGATGCCTTGATGGTAGCCCGTGGCGATTTAGGAGTTGAACTGCCAATGGAAGAAGTTCCCCTGATTCAAAAAATGCTTGTGAATAAATGCATCCATGCATCGAAGCCGGTAATTATTGCCACGCAGATGATGGAAAGCATGATCAATAACTACTCCCCTACCCGGGCGGAAGTTAACGACGTAGCAAACTCTGTGATCGATGGAGCAGATGCTGTTATGTTGAGTGGAGAAACATCTGTGGGCCAGTTTCCCGTTCGAGTCGTTGAACAAATGCGAATGATCATTACCAAAATTGAATCATCCGGTTACAATTACAATCGTTTTCACATTCCGGATATTAAAAGCGACAGTTACATCTCCGACTCCGTTTGCCACAATGCTTGTTTAATGTCGGCACAAGTTGGCGCCAAAGCAATTGTTGGAATAACCCGTTCCGGTTATACGGCCTTTAAAGTTTCGGCTCAAAGACCGAATGCAGATATTCTCATATTTACTGATATGCCTGCTATGCTAAATGTACTGAGTTTGGTTTGGGGTGTTCGCGCATTTTATTATTCGCGTACAACTTCCACAGATGAAACAATTACCGAACTGCATGAAATACTTAAAGAAAGCGGATATTTAAAAACCAACGATCTAATTATAAATCTGGCAAGCGTCCCTTTGGGCGAACAGGGCAGAACAAATATGATAAAGTTAGGTCGGGTGAAGTAGGAAATATTTTTCTCAGTTTAATATTAATTTTTTCATTTTCACTTTTATTTAAAACATTCGACTACCTTGTTAAGGAATTAATTTTTCTTTTTCCAATTCTTCTCTTCTTTATTGATACGCACTTCAACTCTTGAAGTGTGATAATTTGTTCTTTTCTAAATACTCTAAAATGAAATTTTTAATTACCCTTACCACCCTGATAAATTTGTCGGTCGTCGGATATACACAAACTCCACAGAATTATACAACTTTCCAGGGAGCGCCTTTATCGTTATATGCCTGGGAAGGAAATAAGATTATGTTGCTTTCGGTTTCAGATACGCTTGATTCTTTGACAATGAACAATTGGGTTCTTGAAATGGATACAGCTTACAATTACTATTCATTATGTACCGGACGAGAGCCAAACTTCAATACAGGAGGAACGTATTTAAATAACCGTTCAACTATTGCACAAGTATATGCTACATGCGGTGCCGGTTGTGGATATTTGGGGACAACAGGTATTGAATTGTTGGATAATTATTTCATGAATATGTACACAAAAATTCAGACTCAAAATAAGTATGATCAAATTGCCTTTTATGAATTAGGAAGAAATTTTTGGTTTTATGATAATAAACTTAACTATCAAATAAATGACCCGATTGTTACCGGTTATGCAGTATTTATGCGTTTTATGTCTATGGAAGCTGCTGGAGTAGAAGGAGCACCCTTCAATCTCTGGACATTTGATCAATTTAAAGACAGTGTTAAAAATTTGCTTCCATTATATATGTCAGACACTTCTTTAAACTGGACAAATACACTGGGAAGTGGTCAGGGAATTCCGAATTCATCTTTAGGTGCAACAGACTTATTTGCTTCCTTTTGTTTTTACTTACATGATAATTATTGCGGCAGTAACTGGGTTGAACATGTGTGGAAATATGCGGGCTTACTACCGAATGCTGTAAATACTCAGGAGGCAGTAGACAACTTTATCATTGCAAGTTCTCAGGCAGCAAACACAAATCTTACTACTCTATTTCAATCCTGGAAATGGCCGGTTTCCAATAATGCAATAAGTTATTTAGCTTCTCTTAATTTAAGCAGAATAAATTTGCAACCCATCAATCAGACAGTCAATTCCGGAAGTAATGCAACGATTACTATTGCCTCATCCGATTCGAATGCACATTTTCAATGGCAGTTAATGGCCGGAGCAACTTTTCAAGATATACTTGATACAGGAATCTTTAGCGGTGCGAGCACAAATAATTTACTTCTAACAAATATCAATTTCTCTAATAACAATGATTCATTTCGATGTATTGTATCCATTGGAACTTGCACAGATACATCTAATACAGCAATCTTATCAGTAATAAATACAACAGATCTTCCTGAAAGTAATTTCAATGAATCTATTCGTGCATATCCAATTCCTGCTTCTGAAAAACTGCTCGTTGAGTCAAAACAAGATTTCGTTTCAGAGAGTTATTCAATTATTGACCCTTCCGGAAGAAAGATTAGTTCTGGAAAATTAAATGGACAGCTAAATTATATATCTCTGCAAAATTTTCAACCGGGGATTTATTATTTGTTTATAGAAAATCGTTATTTGAAATTATTAATAAGTGATTGAAATATTCTAACTATAATTGCTACATTTAAAATTCTATTTTAAAATTGACCGTAATGAAAACATTTTATCTGAAATTGATCCTTTTTATCATTTTACTTAACAATCCCGTTTTTTCTCAATGCACCGACTCAACGATGGTTATTATCAACCAAGGTCAGCAGGATAATGAGCCGATGGCCTATACGAGTAAAAATGTTTTGCATTTAAACCAGGCCGAAAGACAAACACTTAGTATTTCTTACTCATGGCTTGGAACCAACTGGCAACCGTCGAGTAAAGACACTTTTTCTTTTTTGTTTGACACGCTCTTGTTAAGCCACGAAAGTTTTATTTGGGCAAACAATCAATGGCAGCCAAAAATATTGGAGAGCTGGACTTATGTGAATACAACCTTGCCTGATACTTATATATTGCAATACTGGACAGGTTCTTCGTGGGCAGATTCGTTGAGGACTGCTTACACCTATAATGGATCCTTTCAGTTGTTGGAAAAAGTGAGTCAAGTATTTGCCGGAGCTCAGTGGGTAGACAAAACAAGGAGCATAAATGTTTATGGTGGAACGGGAAATTTAATTGACTCAACTTATTTCAATTATTCGCTTGGTTCCATTTCTAACGGAAAAAAATACATGTACTATTCCGATGGAACGGATGATACGTTGATTATCGTTAAAAATAGAAATGCGAATGATACAACCTGGTATAATTATTCTTACAACCGGATGAGCAGCGATGGCTTGCACCGTATTGTATTCAGAGAACAATGGATATGGAACAATGGAACTTTTTGGACGAAAACGAACCAGACCTTTTATTCTTACGTAGGAAACTCTTTTCGAACAGACACAGTCATTGGTAAATATTGGACTCCTGCTACACAGACCTGGTATAATAGTTCATTTTCAGTTAGCGAATATGATCAATACAATCACGTCATTGTTTCTACCAGTTATAGTTGGAATGGATATTTCTGGATAGAATCAAACCGAAATACCTATACTTACAATGGGTTGCTATTAATGCATGAGCGACTTGATTACTACAATGGAACAGACTGGGAATTTATCTATTACCACGATTATGTTTATGATATTCACGGTCATTTAATAGGAGGAAACGGCGATTCGCAGGGTTCACATTCAGAGGGTGAATCCTATTACTTACTTGATTCGAATGGAATCTATATAGGATCGAACGGTTGGCATGCAAATCCATACACGGGCGAATCAGGCAGTTGGATAAACGAAATTTATTATGGAAATATTAATGGCCTCAATATTTTCTGCAGTCCGGGAACAACCACACTTTTCGTCGATAGTTGTCCTGGTGCTAGTTACCTTTGGTCAACCGGCGCTACCACTGCCTCTATAAATGTAAACACAACCGATACTTTTTCTGTACAGATTACCTATCCAAATGGATATCAAACTTACATAGTCCCGCTTTTTGTGCAGGGACAATCGCCGGTAATTTTTTCTTCCACCACAGATTCTATCCTTTACCGATGCGGAACCAGTTATCCCACGCTGAATCTTCCAGGGAATGCATATACAAGTTATCAGTGGTATAAAAATGATTCCCTGATTCCGGGAATGACGAATTCACAATTCCAGGGATCGTATTGGTATTCCCATCCGACACAAGGTGAATATTTTCTCGTTGCAACCAACACTTGTGGCAGCGATACTTCTGGAATCTCTACTATTATTGATGTTGGTCTGCCCAATGACAGTATTGCTGTAATTGGCACTGTTCCTTTTTGTGATGGAGACAGCGTAACACTAAGCGCAATGTCCGGTTATCGTTATCAATGGTATCCCGGAAATGACAGTACTCAATCTCTGGTTATACATACCGGCGGATATTATTTTCTTAATGTTACGGATACAACAGGATGTATGAAAAGCAACCTGGTTACGATTACCAGTTTTGCCACACCGGGTACACCATTAATTTACCGCGATGGTCCCGATATTATTCTAAACGATTCAACAAACACACATTGGTATGTAAACGGTAATTCAATTCCGGGGAATTACCTGAATTATTCGCCTTCGCAGAGTGGATATTATTATGTAGAAGCAATGAATTCTTTCGGGTGTTCATCCCGGTCAGACAGCCTTTACTTCGACATGAATGCGTTGTTCACACAAGCAGGTGCTGATCAGGTGATTTGTCAGAATGATACTGTTATTATCGGTGGAAATTATACTGCTTTTGGAGGCATTCCTCCATACCATTATCAGTGGAGTCCCTCAATCGGACTCAGCAACGATACAATTCCTAATCCGGGATGTTTTTCGGATACAACTAGAAAATATTTTGTTGTGGTTACAGATTCGGTTGGTAATTCTTCCAGCGACTCTGTATTAGTTCATGTAAATCCGTCACCTGTTCCTACGGTAACACACGATTCTGTACCTACTTGTAACGACGGTAATTTTATGTTAACGGTGAATCCTTCCGGCCAGGGTTATTATGAATGGACAAGGAATTCAGTTCCCTTTTTCAATACAACCTATAACCAGATACGTGCTGCTTTTGCGGGAATTTATCAGGTGAAAGTCACAAACAGTATTGGTTGCAGCGGCACTTCATCTCCGGATACCATTTCGTTTTTTCCGGAAGTAACTGTTCCGGTAATTCAGCCGGGTGGATGGATACCGGTTTGTTATGGCGACAGTATTCTTTTACATTTTCAACCGGATACATCTTTGACTTATTTATGGTATTTGAATGATACACTTATTTTATCTCCGAATGATACATCAGTCTATGGAAACAGGAATGGTATATATAAAGTAATTGCTACAAGTAATGAAGGTTGTACGGCAAGCGCAACAAGCTATGTTCAGATGGATTCGGTTTTGCATATTTCTGTTTCGCCATCGCCAACAGTTATAGCTTGTCCGGATGATAGTATTTATTTAATCACCAATTTTATTCCGGGATATACCTGGCAATGGCAATTAAATACAAATGATATAGCAGGAGCAACCAATTATGAATATGTAGTATCTACTTTGGGAAGCTACAGAGTAGTAGTAACAAGTCCTTCCGGCTGCACCGGTATGAGTCAGCCGGTACAGGCCAATATTTTTCCGCCGGCTACTGCAACAATTGTTTCACGAAACGATACATTGTTTATAGAAAGCCAGTCGGCTGATTATCCTTATTACAATGCTTTCTGGTACAATGCAACGAATCAAAATTATTTAGGCATGGGTAATTATTTCATACCGACGGCGAATCAGCAATTACAGGTTCAGATTTTTAATAGTAATACCGGATGTACGACAGTACTTCCGGTTTATGTTTTCATTCCTTGTTCTGTTGCCTATACGAATACGAGACCGGTTTGCAGATACGATTCAACAGGAACCGTGAGTATTCAGCCACTGGGGACTCCACCTTTTCAAATATTATGGTCTAGCGGAGAAACAGCATTGATTCGATCACAATTAACTGCTGGAATTTATATCATACAAGTTAGGGATAGTATGGGTTGCATTCAAACAGTGCACGATACTTTGCAAAGTATTTCCTTGATTAATATTGATTCCATTGAAGCGGCTGTTAATTGCACCGGACAATGTGATGATACTTTGTATGCGCGGATAATCGGGGCTATTGGTACGGTAAATTATTTCTGGAATACGGGAGCGAATACGTCATACATAAGTGGAGTTTGTTCGGGTAATTACCCTTTAACCGTTATGGATTCATTAGGATGCATTGCAACCGATTCTATAACGTATTCTGAACCGGTAATTCTTCAGGCAACAACAATTTCCACAGATGCAGGTTGTATTGGTTGTTCGGACGGAAAGATCCGGATTCAAATAATTTCTGCAACACAGCCATATGTAATAAGCTGGTCTCCATCTGTTGGACAGTTATCGGGCGATACCATTCTTTCATTACCTGCCGGTATTTACCAAATTACGTTAACGGATGTGGGAGGATGTGAGCTTACTTTTTCGGATACAGTTAGAGATGGTTCAGTCAATTCCGGCCCGACAATTATAGAAGATGAATTTTATTTTTATCCGAATCCGTTTTCTTCGGAAACCCATTTAAAGATTTCAAATAATTCGGTGAACAAAGGACTTGTTTTAGTGATCAGAGATATACTAAATCGTGTTGTTGCAGAAGTTGAGATTGATTCGAAAACAACAATTTACAGAGGGAATCTTTCTCCAGGAATTTACCATTATACGATTGTAGAATCGGAGTTGATAATTTCTAAAGGGGTTTTATTGTTGCAGTAGAAGGTCTTTTAGGTTAGCTATTAGGTTACGGTATAGATTTGATCCGAAGACAATTGTAATTTATGGATTAACTGCAGTTACTTCCATTGCTGATTTAACTTCATCGGGGGTATTTTCCATATCTCTATCGAATGAATATAAAGCATTACCGGTAGCTTTTTCACCACCCGCTATTTTAATCTTGTCTAATAAGTTTAAGGCAAGAGATTCTTCTTCTATTTGTTCTTTCACAAACCATTGCATAAAATTCCACGTTGCCCAGTCTTCTTCTACCAGACTCATTTTTACCAATTTGTAAATTGATTTTGTATTTTCTACTTCATGACTAAATATTTTTTGAAAACAATCATAAATACTTATTGGGTTATTAGGAGGAGCAGGAATGGCTTTTACCTGAACTTCAGCGCCTCTTCTTAAAATGTACTCCAATATTTTCATCATGTGGTTGCGCTCCTCTTGCGCATGCCTGAACAGAAAATTAGATATGCCACCAAAGCGCTCCCTTGCGGCCCATGCTCCATATGCTAAATAAATTTGCGAAGCATGCGCTTCGTTTGTCATTTGGTTATTCAATGCAGCTGTAAGCGACTTTGATAACCTGTTTGTACTTATTTCCTTTTTCAATTATGTTTGTTTTTAAAATGATTCCTTGACGATTAAATCTTTATTTACTTTTAAATCCTTTAACTCGTTTTCTATAGCTTTCATCATTGGAGGAGGACCACATATGTAAAATACTTTATTTAATCCATCACTGTTTGCTTTAATAAATTCTCCTGTGATTTGTCCATTTGCATATCCGTTTACTTTTTCATCAGATAAAATGTTAATGAAATTTGTGCCTAACATTTCTTTAAATTCCGTTTCAAGAATGATGTCGTCTTTTGTTTTATTAGCAAAGATTAGTTTATTATTCCCCATTTCATTTTTCGACTGAAGATTTCTGAAGATGGAAATAAACGGCGTAACTCCGGCCCCTCCGGCAATAAACACACCTTCACCTTTGTATGCAATATCTCCAAACACTTCATGTAATATCAATTCATCATCCTTTACGAGTTGTAACAATTCGTTTGTAACACCTTTGTGAAGTGGATATGTTTTAATAGTAAATTCAAGATAATCATATTCAGGCAAGCATGTAAAAGTGAAAGGATTCTTTTTATCCTTCCATCCCTCTTTATTTACAGCAATTTCAGTGGCTTGTCCGGGTATGAAATTAAATTGTAGTGGCTTCTCCGTAACAATAGTCAACACATCATGAGTGATTTTTTTAATTGATTTTATTTTTACAATATGTTGTTCCATTTATGTTATTTATTTGAATGGTAATTTTTAAAAACAGATTTTTCAAATTTTCCGAAGTGAGGAAATAAAACAACAACAATTTTTGTCGTAAAATTCTGAAAACTATTTAATATGTATTTTCCTTTAATCCAAAATTTACCATGTGAATACATTTTCAAAATGATTCAAATGTCAAATAGTTTGTGCAAATAATCCTTACATAATTTGTGAAAGTTGTTTCATGATTATATCTTTTCTTGGATGATTACGTTTGCCGATCTCCGCCGTGTTGGGGCATTTAATCAATATTAAACGAAAATTCCGGCCCCTTTAAAGATTGAATATCTGAAGTAGTTTGAATTTTATTGGGGAGAAAGGAACAATTCCGTTATAGAAGCTTCAGAAACCTGCTTTCAATAAATTTTATCAGTTTATCCTGTAAATAACCCTGAGATAACTATCTCAATACCCAAAAGCATCCCTTTGATAACTCATTTTTTCCCGTTCAGAACCTATTAGTCGAATAAATGTTACCGAAGGCAGTATTTTTATATACTGAAAATAATTCTATCGGAGTTCCACAATCCAAAAATTCAAAACCTAACAACTAAAACTGAAAATTATGAAAACTAAAACCACTTTGCTATTGATGTTAATTGCAGGAACCTTGTTTTTTTCATCTTGTAAAAAAGATGACAATACATCGCCGAGTAGTTCAAACAATCCAACTTTGTCCACTTTAATTACGTCCGGTTCGTGGCGAGTAAGTTATTTTCATGAATGCTCTGATGATCATACTTCTAATTTCACGGGATATATATTTCAATTTAACAGTAATAGCACCCTGTCGGCAGTCGTTTCGGGCTCCACTACCAATGGTACTTGGAGTATGGACGATAGCAATAATGAGTTTCATATTGATTTAGGTAACATAGCTCCATTAAAAGATCTAAGTCATGGCTGGACGGTAATTTCCAAAACAAGCACAGAAATTGTATTAAGAGACGATAATGCAACTCACAATGAAGAGCTACATTTCACGAAAAACTGATTTTTTACATCCGGATTTGCGGGTATTGAAGTCTATTTTGTAACTTTATGCCTATAACAACATCTGTTTGTATAAAAAAATAAATATGAAACGCAGGGAATTTATTCGTGGATCTGCCATAATCGGCGCATCGCTTTCCATTCCAAATTTTTTAAAAGGAGAATCCGGACTCTTTAATTCAAGAAGCGAAAGAAAAGTTTACCGGATACTCGATACAAAAAAAACAATGGTGGGCACGCTGCCGGTGCTTCGCGCATTCGCCGGCGATCATACTGATTATGTTTCGCCTTACGTATTTTTCGATGAGTTCGGTCCTGTAAATCTCACTCCTAAAAATAAGCCGTTGCGTGTAGATGCACATCCTCATGCGGGAATTATTCCTACTACTTATTTTCTTTCAGGTAACGGTCATCATAAAGATAGTCTGAATTACGATTTTCAAATCGGAAAAGGAGATTTTATGATGTTTACTTCGGGCAAAGGCGCTATTCACATGGAAGAAACCGGACAGAAGTTATATGACGATGGCGGATTGTATCATGGTTTTCAGATTTGGCTGAACATGCCGGCTAAATATAAATTCATTAATCCGGCAACGAATGTTTACCATGAAAATAAAATGGGTGTAATTGAAAAAGAAAATTATTCTGCTAAAGTAGTTTTAGGAGAATTGTTTGGTGTAAAGTCTTCTATTGAAATGTTATCGCCTGCATTTTACTTTCATATAAAAATGAAAGCCAATTGCAAACTCGAAATTCCTACGAATCCAAATCACAATGCTTTTGTTTATTTAATTGATGGAAATCTCGAATTGGAAGGCAGAAAAGAATTAAAGAAAAATCAAGTCGCTTTATATGAAAGAGGTGATGAAGTACTTACACTCTTTTCCAAAGAAGGATCCGAGCTATTAGTACAAGGCGGACAACCACTCAATGAACCTGTTTATGCTTACGGCCCTTTCGTAATGAATACCGAAGAAGAAATCAATCGCTGCATTCGTGATTACAATGCAGGAAAAATGGGTGACCCGGATCAGGTTAATGCTGCTGGTTCAAAAAAATAAACCGGCTTTTCTTTAAAAAGGCAAAAGATAATATACTGCCGTAGCAATTAGTGACGAGGAGAAACTAATAAATAAAATTTGCAGCGCTCTTTTCTTGTCCTGCTTCTTGTATTCATCGTCGACTACTTTTTTATAATTACCGAGTTTTCCGAAATTAAATATTCCAAGCACTCCATAAACTACACAAAATTTTTGTCTTGCCTGAAAATAACATATTGCAGAATAGAAAAGTGGAATAAAAACCATCAATCTCCACTCCCGGGATAAATTGAAATACTGAATGCAAATTATTCCTAAAATAGTCACCAATAATCCAATCTTAATATTGCGTCTTCTTTTTTCAACTTCATCAACACCCAGGTTGCAGGTGCCGGGAATATAATTATCCTGCTGCATTTCTGCAGGAGATTGGCTTTCATTTGTCATTAGTGGGAGGGAAAAACTTATTCGATGCAAGATACAAGAATTCTTACCAGGTCTGATGAATCACTAAATAATTTTAATTGATTTTAAAAAATCAATCCACAAGGAAATCAAAATTTTAGTATTAGATTTGTTAATCAATCACTAATTATTTCGCTAACTTTCTATGAAAATAAATTGGAATATCAGGAGTAGGTACTATGTTTTATTTATTGTATTTCTTTCTCAAACGGTGTTGCAAGCGCAGGCTTTCAATATTGGGCATACGACGATAACTTTTATTGATTCATCGCGTAGCAACAGAGCCATTCTCACAGAAATATATTACCCTGCCGATTCCACAGGAGACAATATTCCTTTTACTTCAACTACGTCGGATAAATTTCCAATGTTAAGTTTTGGTCATGGGTTCGTGATGACATGGGATGCTTATGAAAATATCCGTACCGCTGTAGTTCCCGAAGGATATATAATCGCCTTTCCTAAAACCGAAGGTTCATTCTCACCTTCTCACATTGAATTCGGAAAAGATCTTGGATTTGTAATAACAGAAATGAACCGTTTGGGACGTGACAATACTTCCTTGTTTTATAACAGAGTCGATTCTATGAATTGTGTTATGGGACATAGTATGGGTGGCGGATCAGCTTTTCTTGCTGCACAATTAAACTCCACAATAAAAACATTGGCCACATTTGCTCCTGCCGAAACGAATCCTTCCGCCATTCAAGCAGCCACTCAGATTACTATACCGTCGCTGATCTTTGATGGAGAAAATGATTGCGTTACACCTCCTGCCGTTCACCAGATTCCTATGTATGATTCACTGAATAGTAATTGTAAGTCACTCATCAACATTCTGGGTGGAAGTCATTGTCAGATGGCAGATAACAATACCTTATGTAGTATAGGTGAAGCAAGCTGCTCGCCTCAACCAACTATTACCCGGCCGGAACAACATGCAACAATTAATAAATTGCTTATTCCCTGGCTAAACTATTATCTGAAAAATGATTGTGTTTCTGCACTTCAATTCGATTCTACATTGCATGCTGATACAGTTATTACGTTTTTTACAAATTGCATTGGTTGTAATCCATCAGCAATCACAGATGTGAATCAAACTTTCCGTATAGATATTTTTCCTAATCCTTTTAAAGATAGTTTTCTCGTCAATTTCAATAATACAGATAATTCAAATGTTACTTTCAACATCTTTAATATGACAGGTCAGATTTTTCATTTAAAAAAACATTCAAAACCTGCTAATGAAAATACTTTTGAATTCATTTTCCCGGAAAAATTACCGGCAGGAATTTATTTTTTGGAAATAACAACTGATAGTAATCGAATAATTAAAAAAATCGTAAAGCAGTAAAAGTCATAAATTATCATATTTCTAATAATTGCCCTTCTCTAAAAGTTAAGGGGAAATTGGCGTTTATTTATCAAATTCAATGGTTCTAAAACTACTCCTATAAGGCCTTTTGCTGAATTTTTCTCGTTTTTTCAGCAAAAACCAAATCGAATCATCCGATCAGAAGGTTCATTCATATATCCCGGGACTACGTTCACCAAATTTGATTGACCTTCCTCTGGCAACAGAGTAGATTGGGTATTCATTCAAAAAAATATGACAACTCAAGAATTACAAAATCACATTCACGTTTACTCGATGTTTTCATTTAGAGACGGGAAAAGAGAGCCGGGTATTTGCATTAACAAATACAATATACCTAAAGGGAAGCTTGAATATTTTTTCATTCCTCAAAACAACATGCAAGCATACAAGGGAGCATTTTTAAAATTTGACAAAGAAACTTGTATGAAATTAAGTATGCCGATTACCTGCGATGATGTTATCAATATCCGTCCGGTTAGTCTTGCCGATTACAAGATGATCATGGAACTGATCCTTGAAACAAAACAACGAGCTAATTCACGCAATTGAATTAGGTGACGATTGAAAATTGTTTTTCAGTTTTCAATCGTTACCTTTTCCTTCAGTCCACTGCTCATTAAAAGATTTTTTCGCGATAACAGGAAGCTCCCTCCTATCGCCCCAGCTTGATTTAAAAAAGTTTTTCATCACAAAATTTTTCAGTCCGGATCCTCCTTTATTCATCAGCTTTCTATTCAGCATTGCTTTTTTCCAAACCATGAACATGAATTTTTCGGTTTTAGTATTCAGATGCTGTTCAACCGAATCGCGACGATTATAAAGTAAGAGTTTATGCAAATCAATTTTTACGGGACAAACTTCTGTACATCTTCCGCATAAAGAAGAGGCGAAACTCAGGTGCTTGAATTGTTCCATCCCCTCATAATGTGGAGTAATCACAGATCCGATTGGTCCTGAATACGTGGAACCGTAACTATGTCCACCAACGCCTTTATAAATCGGACAAGCATTTAAACAGGCGCCACAACGAATACACGATAATGCCTGACGTTGATCGGGATTCGAAAGTAATTCCGTACGACCATTATCAAGTAGAATGACATACATCTCTGTTGGCCCATCGATTTCACCTTCTTGTCGCGGTCCTGAACTGATGGAATTATAGACAGTAATGTTTTGTCCGGTTCCATGTGTGGCAAGTAAAGGCCAGAAAATATCCAGATCCGTTAGTGAAGGAATTAATTTTTCAATGCCGGCAATAGCGATTTGAACTTTTGGAAAAGAGACAGACATCAATGCATTCCCTTCATTCTCCGTTACAGCTACACCACCTGTATCGGCAATGAGAAAATTGGCTCCCGTGATTCCGACATCGGCCGACTGATACTTGGCGCGTAATTTTTCCCGAACAAAAGCGGTGATTTCTTTCGGTGTACTTTCTATTGGAAGATTGTAAATTTCGTTGAAAGTTTTTGCAACATCTTCCTTCGACAAGTGCATGGCCGGAGTGACGATATGGTATGGATGTTCGTTTCTGAGTTGTACAATAAATTCTCCCAGATCCGTTTCTATCGATTCAATTCCGTTTTCGGTGAGCGCTTTGTTGACGTGAATTTCTTCAGT
>JANNBB010000011.1:0-381045 GCA_031385005.1 Bacteroidota bacterium | reverse complement strand
AATACACTTAAAAAATCATTTAAATAATAAGAAATTAAAAAGTTAGTGTTAAAAAGTCTATTAAATAATTTTTATTACGACGTCTTGTGGGTCATTAAAAACTAAATAACTTCCAAAACCCTCTCCACCGGTCTTCCGATAATCGCTTTTCCATCTTTAATTACGATGGGGCGCTCGATAAGGATGGGGTGCTTGTGAAGAATTTTTATCCATTCAGCATTGGGTATTTTTTTGCCATCGTACTTTTCTTTGTATAGCCTTTCCTTTTTTCGAACCAATTGTTCGGCTTTCATACCCAACATCTTCAACACTTCTTTGATTTCTTTTTCACTCGGCACATCGACTGTATATTCAATTAACTCATACTCTTCTTTTGTATTTTCTTTAATCAGCGATAATGCTGTTCTACAAGTGGAGCAGGTTGATTTGAAAAATATTTTTATCATCGCGCTTTTATAATTAGCTAATTCGTTAATCACTGTTGCCCGGATAAAACAAAGACCGGTACTAACATCCTTACTTTTCTTTTTGCTTGTCCAAAAAGAAAAGTAAGCAAAAGAAAAAAGACCCCACGCACAGCTCCGGCATCAGCGCGATTTATACTCGCGCTTTGTGGCTTCTGACGATGCCATCGCCGCGCAGTGCGTGGACGGCCCTCGCACCTCTTCGATTATTGTTTTCGTTTCATTTTACTGTTCAAACTTGGGGCTTACTTTTTTAATTATAATTTTTATTGACTTTTTAATAAAAATTAATCCTTTACAGGTTGTTCTTAATTTTAACCGGACAACAGTGATTAACTAATTAACGAATTAACGAATTAACGAATCAGCTAATTAGCTGATTCTGCCGCTGTATTCCATCAAATACGCTTTCATAAATTCGCTCAGGCCGCCATCCATTACACCCTGGACGTCGGATGTTTCATAATCGGTGCGGTTGTCTTTTACGAGTTTGTAAGGATGAAATACATAGGAACGGATTTGAGATCCCCATTCAATTTTTTTCTTCGTGGCTTCTTGTGCAGCTTTGGCTTCTGTCCGTTTACGCAATTCGCGCTCATAGAGAAGTGACTTTAGCATCTTCATTGCGCGGTCTTTGTTTCCGCCTTGCGAGCGTTCCACCTGACATACCACTACTATTCCTGTCGGCACGTGTGTAAGCTGAACCTTGGTTTCAACCTTGTTGACATTCTGTCCCCCTGCTCCACCCGAGCGTGAAGTTTGTATTTCAATATCTGCGTCTTTAATTTCAATGTCGATGGAATCATCAACTACAGGGTAAGCAAAAATAGAAGCAAAAGAAGTATGTCTTTTGGCATTGCTGTCGAAAGGAGAAATACGAACTAGTCTGTGTACACCGCTTTCGGCCTTCAAAAATCCATAGGCAAAGTCGCCTTCGAATTGAAGTGTGGCTGATTTTATTCCTGCACCGTCTCCGGGTTGAATATCCACTTCCGTTACCTTATATCCATTCTTCTCGCCCCACATAATGTACATGCGCATAAGCATCTCTGCCCAATCCTGACTCTCTGTTCCACCTGCACCGGAATTGATATTTAAAAAAGAATCGAGTTGATCTTCTTCAGCTCCCAACATGCGCTTAAACTCCATGTCCTCCAACTTCTTTAACACTAACTTATACTGCGCATCAACTTCTGCTTCTGTAGCCGATCCCTCTTTATAAAAATCAAACAATACAATATTATCTTCAACAGCCGATACGAGTTGGCTATAGGGTAATGTCCACTTTTTCTTTAAGCTGATGTCTTTTAAAACATGCTCTGCCTTCTTAGGGTCATTCCAGAAATCAGGAGCATGCGTCAGGAACTCTTCTTCCTCTATCGCTCTGAGTTTACTATCGATGTCAAAGGTACCCCCTCAACGCTTCCGTGCGCTCTTTAATGTCTTTTACCTGATCTGATGTCATACTTTTATAATTAGTTAATTAGCTAATTCGTTAATTAGCTAATGGGATGATTCAATTTGTTTAATTCGTCAACTTGTTAATTCGTTAATTAGCTAATTGAAGAAGGTTGGCCGATAATCTCCCAAACCATTTCCGGTTCGAAACCGCGGGAGATGGCATAGGTTGCAATCTTATTTTTCTTTTTAAATGAATTAGCTTCTTTAACAAGTTTTGTTCTTTCGGTAATCAGTCGTTGCAATGTTTTTTTATATTCCACTTCGTCGATTTGAGAAAGTGCTTTGTTGATCAACGGTTCTGAAACTTTTTTATCCTGAAGTGCTTTCCGGATTTTATGTCTGCCCCATTTTTTAATTCTGAATTTACCTCCGGCGAAAGCTAAAGCAAACCGTTCTTCCTTTAAAAAATCGGTTGAGATCAGGGTAGATATTATTTCTTCTACCTCCTTACGATGGAGTCCCCAGGAATAGATTTTATCTCTTACTTCCTGCTGACTTCTTTCCTGAAAGACGCAATAATTCTCCGCTTTCTTTAATGCCTTTTCCGGCGTGGGTATAATTTTAGGCATTTATTTATTTGTTATTGTGCTATGATTTCGGCAGGTGGCTGAATAGCTTCCAGTTTTGTTTTAAGATTACTCAAGCCCTTTTCATATTCTTTGCCAATCATGCCATCCATGAAACTTCCGAAAATTCTCATCAATGGATTTACGCCGGCTTCAACATCAAAATTCCAGGTGATCTTTGTACTTCCACCTTCAGGATTGAATGTAAAAGAAGATTTCGCTTCTCCGTTTTCCATGAAGTTGAGATTTATTCGAATAACAGAATCGGGCTTCGCATCGGTAATCGTCATCTTTCCTTTGCCTACATTTTCTACGGTACTTTCCCATACGAAAACAGAACCGGCTCCTGACTTAGGACCTTCAAAAGAATACTTCGCATTTGGATCTAACTCATACCAAGGCGACCATTTATTCCAGTTTTCGAAACCATTCATGTAATTAAAAACAATAGATGTTGGCTGATTCACAGTTGTGCTTCTATCGACATGAATGTGTGATGGAAAAAATAAAAATCCGATTGCCGCAACAATTAAAATAATCATTCCGAGAATAAACAGAATTTTTTTAAGAATTTTCATATTAAAGTGATATTAAATTTTGAAATCAGTTTTGAAACGAAGATATATCAAATTTTAATTTCTTCTTCCGCTTTGTTGAAGAAGTGATACTCCAGCATATGGTAATTATTGTTGGGAACAACCTTGAATTTAACCTTGAATTTCTTTCTCCATTTCTCTGCAATAGATGCCTTGAAAATCGTTCCTTTATTAATAAATGCTTCGAGATAAGGATGTACGGAAAGCACCAAATGTTTCTCATTTTGTTCACTGACAAAATATCGAAGGTTGTTTTCGATATCATCTACAATTAATACACTCGCTTTAATTTCGCCTGTGCCGTCGCAAGAAGGACATTTTTCAACAGTCGTTATATTGGTTTCCGGACGAACACGCTGACGGGTAATCTGAATGAGTCCGAATTTACTTGGCGGCAGAATCGTATGCTTGGCCCTGTCGCGCTTCATCTCATTTTTGAGTTTCTCGAAAAGTGTTTTACGGTTTTGGGGATTGTGCATGTCGATAAAGTCAACAACAATAATCCCTCCCATATCACGCATGCGTAGCTGGCGCGCAACTTCTACGGCAGAATCCAGGTTAACCTGCAAGGCATTCGCCTCCTGTGTAGATTCATTGTCGCCTTTTACTCTGCCTCCGCTGTTAACGTCAATCACATGCATGGCTTCCGTATGTTCAACGATTAAGTAAGATCCATTCGACATGGTAACTGTTTTTCCGAAGCTTGCTTTAATCTGCTTCTCTACTCCAAAATGTTCGAATATGGGTTGCTTGCCTTTATATAACTTGACAATTTCTGTTTGCTCGGGAGCTATACCGCTGATGTAGCTTTTTATTTCTTCAGCAAGTGCAGGATCGTTTACGTGAATGGCATTGAAATTAGCATTCAATAGATCACGAAGGATGGTAGATGTCCGGTTCATCTCCCCCAATATTTTTTGAGGGGGCTTTGCAGTAAGCAACATCTGAAAAGCGGATTTCCATTTAGAAACGAGATCCTGGATATCCTTATCGAGTTCTGCAACTTTTTTTCCTTCGGCTACGGTACGCACGATGAGACCAAATCCTTTCGGTTTAATACTCATGGCAAGACGTTTCAAACGCTGTCGCTCTTCGGCGCTTTTGATTTTTTGAGAAATCGATACGTGGTCGGTGAATGGAACCATTACCACAAAACGACCGGCAAGTGAAATCTCTGATGTAATACGGGGACCTTTTGATGAAATGGGCTCCTTGGCTACCTGAACAAGCACCCACTGATTCGGTGAAAGTACGTTCGTTATTTTTCCGCCCTTATCGATGTCCTTATCGAGCTGAAAAGAGGTCAGCATCGGATCCGGGCTTTTACTACTGGTAGTAAGACGGATAAGTTTGAGAAGAGATTGCACTTGTGGACCGAGATCGAGGTAATGCAAAAACGCATCTTTCTCATGGCCAACGTCAACAAACGCGGCATTAAGTCCCTGAATGAGTTTCTTTACACGGCCGAGGTAAATATCGCCGACCTGAAAGCGCTGATCTTTTTTTTCACTGTTTAACTCAACAAGATATTTGTCTTCAAGCAGGGCAATGGTTACTTCGTCAGGGGTTGAGCTAATTACTAGTTCGCTGTTCAATTAAAAATTTTTTACAAACTCTACAGAATTGACAGGCAGCATGGAGAAAACAACTGAACAATTTTTTGGACATAAATTTAAAATGCCACATCGGGATTAGAGAGATATATACGACGCATCGTATACTAAAAATATTTTTCCGAAAAGCTGATGGGCATAAAACCGCTTGCCGTTTTCGGTGAACCATTCGTAACGAAATAGTTACCTGAAAACGGCAAACGTCAGGCGGGTTTACCGGCTCTTTTTCTTATGTCTGTTCTTTCTAAGACGCTTCTTACGCTTATGCGTTGCCATCTTATGTCTTTTTCTTTTTTTACCGCTTGGCATGTACTGAAGGTTTAATTGTTATTTATCTGATTAATTAGGTTGTTCACTTCTTGGTTTAACCGGGAATTTTCCGTTTCCCTGATCATTTCTAGATTTTTCAAAGCTAAATCTTTTTTTCCCATCATCAAGAAAGTTCTTCCGAGTAAGAAGCGGGCTTCTTTATTTGTTGGGTTGATTTCCAGCACTTTTTCAAATCTTTCGACGGCTTTTTCGTATTGCGACGATTTTACCGACAAAATCCCCAGATTATATTGAGCCATTTCGTGGTTAGGATTTTCTTTAACCACCTCTCTCAGCATCATGATACCTTCCATTGGAGATGAAGTACCCTCTGCATAACATATTCCGAGGTCTGTTTTGGCATCGAGGTTATTGGAATTTATAGCCAACACCTTTTTATAGGAAGAAATCGCTTTATCGACATACATCTTTCGATAAGCGGAATCGCTTATCAATCTGAAAGCATCGTAATATCGAAAAGCAGCATTTAACCAGTTTTTTTCTGTAGGATTCGCTTCGGCAATTTGTTCAAAATATACTGCCGAAACCTGTGGAGCATTTTGCTTGTCCCACATCTTTCCTAAAGAATCGAGAAGCACTGCAGACCCTGAATGGCTCTTAAGTGATTCTTCAACCTTGTTGATCTGATCTACCTCTTGTCGCTTTAATTGTCCTTTCGCTTCGGAAAGAACAGCTTCAAAAGAAAAACCGGCGCCGGAAGTTTCAGTATGCTCTTCCTTCTTAATTTTCTGTGGCGCAAAATAAAGAGCCGCAGTTACTAAGACCGCACCTGCAATCAGCAAGAGTTGTTTGCTGCCTGCTTGCATTTCAACTAGTCGATTGCTTCTGTAGTCTGATTCTTCTTAATCTTCGCATTCTTTACCTTGTTTGCGAAGGTCTTTGCCGGTTTAAATGCCGGTATATTGTGTTCTGGGATAATAATTGTTGTGTTTTTTGAAATGATTCTTCCAAGCTTCTGAGCTCTCTTTTTTACAATAAAAGAACCAAAACCACGTAAATATACGTTTTCACCATCTGACATGGTTGTTTTAATCACTTTCATAGCTGCTTCAACGGCTTGCAATGCTACAGTCTTCTCGATTCCTGTTTTCGTACTGATTTCAGCTACTAGTTCTGCTTTAGTCATATTGTTGAGTATTAATGTTTTGTTAATTAGCGGGCGGCAAAGATAATATATTGAATTAAATAGAAAAACTTAATAACCAACTTTTTAATAAAAGTGTTCAGAATCACTAAAATAATGAAAATATTGTATAGTATGTTGATAAAAAGATACTTCCAAAGCCCGGAATAGACTTAAACACGGGCAAATAAATAAAGACTTTTACCAATTGGTGGATTTATCCACTTTTCGATAAAATTTGTCAGAGGAACCAATACTTTATCATAAATCTGAACCGATGTTGCAGTCGGCTCTTTTTGACTCATCCATTTATTATGAATGGCTGAAGCGACATACCCTAACAATTCATGATAACGGCATTCCTCTATCTGAAAACCCGCTTTCATTAGTTTTTCGACCAACTCCTTTTTACTATAGCGCCTGAAATGTCCGATTGCTTTATCGAAATCAGAATACAACTCCATTCTTGCGGGTACATAAATAAATAAGGTTCCGCCTTTTTTAATTTTATCATGGAAGATTTTTAAATATGCCTCATCATCATTTAGATGCTCCAATACATCTATCAGAAAGATCAAGTCAATTTCACCTTGAACATCGTCGATCTTTTCATAAACCTCATGATTCTCACTCAGCAATATGCGATAAGTAGGGTCCTGCTCAACAGCAATGGTTTTAATATTTTTTTCTTCCTTGAAACGATTGATAAACTCTCCTTTTCCTGCACCAAATTCCAGCAGACGAATATTGCCTGTTTTATTCAAGACCTGACATTTTCGAATAAGTCTTTCTATTGAATTGTTCCTGTTGATGGCATAGGTCGAAAAGAGATTCAGGATCTTATCGCCGGCATAAATTTGTTTCATGATTAATTAAATGCCGGTTTGTATGTTGAAGTTAGCCCATTCCATTGTAAAATTATTTAACAATCGTATAGAGGATGGTAGTAGTCTGACGCGAGCGAAGATGTGATTGATTTAACAACAATACACCTGTTGTAAAAAACCCGAGGCATAACAATGCTGATGTAAGAAGTCCGATGCCCAAGGTGCTCGTCCAACCCAGTATTGCTTCATCCGTAAAAAACTTCAGATATAATATATAGCCAATCGTAAGAACGAATAACAGAAAAAGAATAAGAGAAAAGCGCAGAAAAATCATCACCATTTCTTCCGCATATTCAATGAAAGAACGGAAGGCATGATGAATCAAATCGGATATACTCATTTTAGATTTTCCGAAAAGACGAGGCCGGCGATTAAAGGTAAGTGAAGTTGAACTTAATTTGAGTTTCGTTAAGAAGGCGGCCAGGTGAATGAATGACCGCGATCGTATTATTTTCATAACCTTATCGTTAATCATGCAATAGTTACCGAAATCCATTTGTCTTTTGGAGATGTAATAGAATATGCTCTTATATATGGAATAGGCAAACTGAAATCCGAAACCCTCTTCCCTCTTTCCCCTTTGAACATGAACGATATCGAAAGACCGTAGTTTTATCAACTCTTTTATGGCGGCCGGATCATCTTCGCCATCACCATCCATAATTATTGCATGTTTTGCATTGCAAGAACCGGCGAAAAGGATGCCTTGCTCTATAGCTGCCTGATGACCGACGTTAAACTCCAACCAGAGAATTCTCAGGTGAAGTAAATCGGATTCAAACCTGAAGTTATTTAACAATCGGGGAGTTTCATCAACAGAACCATCGTCGACAACAACGATAGAAATTTCTTCGGTATTGTCCTTTAGTATTTTACCGATTTCATCCAACAATTTAATGATGGCCGATCCTTCGTTGTAGCAGGTAATAATAATATAGAGTCCTTGATTGCTCATAATGCAAAAGTGGGTAATGATTCGCAAATTATAAATTTAAAATCAAGTTCCTTCTTAACGCCGTATTTTTAAATCCGATTACATAAGTTTGTGCCTGATATGTCATTCGGAGCAATAATTATTAAGTGGTATGAAATCCACCAAAGAGATCTACCCTGGCGGAAAACCAAGGATCCTTACCTGATCTGGTTATCGGAAATCATCCTTCAACAGACACGCATTGAACAGGGCCTCGCCTATTACTATAAATTTGCCGAAAATTACCCCGATGTTAATTCTCTTGCTCGTGCCAGAGAAAGCGACGTTTTGAAATTATGGCAGGGACTCGGCTATTATTCACGAGCAAAAAACCTTCATGCAACAGCAAGAATCATCCATAAGGATTTTAGCGGGAAGTTTCCGGAAGATTATCCATCAATCCGTGCTTTAAAAGGAATCGGTGATTATACGGCCGCAGCGATTACCTCCTTCTCCTTCAACCTGCCCTATCCGGTTGTGGATGGAAATGTTTACCGTCTTCTTAGCAGGTATTTTGGAATTAAAACACCTATTGATACTTCCGAAGGGAAAAAAGAATTTTCAAAACTGGCATTCGAATTATTAAATGGCTTTACCCCTTCAATTTACAATCAGGCAATCATGGAGTTTGGTGCGCGGCAATGTAAACCGGCAAATCCCGATTGTTCGGGTTGTCCGCTGAATATTTCCTGTTTTGCATTTTCAAAAAAGTCAGTCAAAAATTTCCCGGTAAAGAAAAACAAGACTAAGTCGAGAGACCGTTTTTTTAATTACATCGTAGTTAGAAAAGGTCATTCATGCTTTATCAAGAAAAGAACAGAAAAGGATATTTGGCAAGGGCTGCACGATTTTCCATTGATTGAAACGACGACCAAGGTATCGGAAAATAAACTGATGAATTCTGCTGCATGGAAGAATTTTTTCGATAAGAAAAAAGTAAAACCAAATCATGTGAGTAACGAATACAAGCACATTTTAAGTCACCAGACAATCTATGCTTTCTTTTACGAAGTCGTTGTCAATCAAAAAGATTTCGACGACATGAAAACAGGATTGATTAAGGTAACAAATGATTCTTTAAAGAAGTATGCAATACCGCGGCTGGTAGATAAGTATCTGAAAGAACATCAAAAATTATTTGTAAATTGACACTCTTTGGCATTTATTTGCTTTGATAAATTTAAATTACCCGATTCAAAATAATGAGATTTCGAATTAACTATAACAAATTAGGGAAGTCGATTATTTATCGTTTTATATCGTCTTTAATTACTGTACTGATATCATATAGCGTAACGAAGAGTTTAAAATTCGGATTAAGTATCGGACTTCTCGACTTAATCTTCAAGATAATCAATTACTACACGTTTGATACTATATGGGAAACCATTTTTCAAAAGAGGATTAAACCTTGTGTGATCTGGCTTACAGGATTAAGCGGAGCCGGAAAATCGACGATTGCCAATGAGCTCATAAGAAATTTTGAACAAAATTCGATTCCTTATGTATTGCTGGATGGAGATCAGATTAGAAGAGTAATTAAAGAAACCGGATACGATTACTTTTCGAGACGTAAACATAACCTCAACGTGGCCTACATTGCATCTTTACTGGAAAAACAGGGGAATGTGGTTATTGTAACTTTAATCTCTCCTTATCGCGATGTAAGAAATGAATGCAGAGCGATTTGTAAAAATTTTATTGAAGTGTTTGTTGATACTCCTTTAGAAGAATGTGAAAAAAGAGATGTGAAAGGGTTATACAAAAAAGCCCGGTCGGGAGAAATTGAAAACTTTACCGGAATTTCATCGCCTTATGAAGAATCGCACAACCGGGAAATTACGATTTTTACTCCTAATGAGACAATAAAGAGCAGTGCGGAGTTGATTTTCAATTATATCAGGAACAAAAAGAATCACAGGAAGCATTAAATCCGTTTTAGTGAATTAATATTTCGGAATTGTTTCAATTTATTTTTGATCAATTTTCTGTCAATTTGCCTGAAAAACGAAATATCGTCGAAAGCAATTAATTTACTTTCTTAACCACCTTTTAATATCCCTCATTTACAGTTTTATAAATGGTGCCTCTATGGTTATCTTTGATTAAAATTCACATTTAAAATTTAATACAATGAGTGGAGTAAACAAAGTTATTTTAATCGGACATGTAGGCAAAGATCCGGAAGTCCGCTACCTCGATGGAGGTGTAGCAGTTGCACGTTTTTCGTTGGCAACTACAGAATCGTACAAAAACAAAGAAGGTCAGAAAGTCGATCAAACGGAGTGGCACAACATCGTTTTGTGGCGCGGACTTGCTGAAATTGCTGAGAAGTTCATTCGTAAGGGAAAGTTGCTTTATATTGAAGGCAAAATCCGTTCACGCAGCTACGGTGATGAAAACAATAAAAAGTACATCACGGAAATTATCGGTGACAACATGACCATGCTTGGCGGTCCCCGGGTTGAAGACACAAGTTCATTTAAAAATGAGCAATCGAATGTCCCGGCCGATTTGGGTGAAAACGGTTTGGGAAATCTGCCTGTCTGATTTCAAAAAAACCGAATCCCGGAAAATCGGGAGGAATAACCGGTCATATTTTTTTCGGAATCCATTGATTACTAGCCAATATGAGCAGTTTCCAGGTTCCGGATTTAGCAGGATTTCATTTTATCACCTTAATAAAACGTTTTCAAAACAGGCGCAATCAATTTCGTAGCTTTGCGCCTGTTTTTTATTTTAGCACACAAATAATTTCCCCACTTGGACCCTGACGGTTATTTTCTAAACATTCTTTTGCAGGCATCTGCTTCCATCATTCAACCGGAGTTTACGTTTTCGGTGGGACTGATTATCGAACTTGTTGTACTTATTCTTCTGTTGTTTGCTTCCGGATTTGTTTCAGGAACGGAGACTGCTTTTTTTGCGATTTCTCCCGCGCAATTCTTTGAACTGAAAGACGCAGAAGAAGGTCGACAGAAAGTTGTTTACAGGCTGCTCGAAAAACCAAAACATCTTTTGGCAACGCTCTTGATTGCCATAAACTTTGTCAATATTGCCATCGTTGTGCTTTCATCATTAATCCTCGATGAAATCTTTAACTTCTCTGAACATGAATTGCTTGGATTTTTAATTCAGGTTGTTGCTGTCACTTTTATCATTGTTCTTTTTTGCGAAGTGATGCCTAAAGTATATGCGACACAAAATCCAATGAGGTCGTCATTGAAAAGCGCTTACCCTGTTTTCGTACTGAATAAAATTCTGAATCCGTTGAGTTCTCTTTTGGTCTTATCCACTTCCCTAGTAGATAAGCGCATGGGGCAAAAAGGATATGATGTTTCGATGGATGAACTTACGCATGCTATTGATGTGACGAGCGACAAAAGCACACCGGAAGACGAAAAAAAGATTTTGAAAGGCATAGCGCGTTTTGGTAACATCGATGCCAAACAGATAATGAAGCCGCGAATGGATGTAGTATCATTCGACAAGACATTGAAATTTAGTGAGCTGTTTCCGCTGATAGTTGAAAACCGTTATTCGCGCGTTCCGGTTTATGAAGGATCATTTGACCGGGTAATTGGCGTATTGTGCATCAAGGATTTGCTTCCATTTCTGGATAAAAAAAACGATCCGGATTTTGATTGGCTGCCATTAATTCGGCCGGCATATTTTGTTCCGGAGAGTAAAAAAATCAATGACCTGTTACAGGAATTTCAGGATTTGAAAAATCATTTAGCCATTGTCATTGATGAATATGGAGGGTCGTCGGGAATTGTAACGTTGGAAGATGTTTTGGAGGAAATTGTTGGTGAGATCAACGATGAATTCGATGAAGAAGAAATGTTTTATTCCCGATTGGACTCGAAAAATTTCGTCTTCGAAGGGAAAACAAAATTAATCGACATTGCACGAATTATGGAAGTTGAACGGCATCTTTTCGAAGCTGACGACGATAATAATGCTGATACATTGGCCGGACTTCTTCTATCGTTGAAGGGAAGTATTCCTCAGCGCTTTGATGTATTTAAACACAATGATGTTACGTTTACGATTGAATCGGCCGACAGAAAAAAAATTAAGCGTGTTAAAATTACACTGCCAGATAAAAGAGGAGACAATGAAACTTCAACGCCCAATTTTTCGGGTATGTCTCCATTGGTGATTATTATTTTGATGGGCTTTTCATTTTTATTTTCAGGGTGCGAAAAAAATTACATTCCGAAACAACGCGCTTACTTCCGGATTTCTTTTCCGGAAAAAAAATATCAGGAAATAAATCCTGTTGATTGTCCATATGGTTTTGAAATGCCAACTTATTCATTAGCCATAGCCGATACGGAAAAAGAAGCGGAGAAATGCTGGTACAATATTGAATTCCCGGAATTCAAAGGAACGTTGTATTTAAGTTATAAGTCCGTCAACAACGATCTGAAGAAATATGTTGAAGACAGCCGAACGCTATCGATGAAACATATTTCCCGGGCATCCGGATTAGATGAGGAAGCGATTTCCTATCCGGAGAAAAGAGTTTTTGGTACTATATATCATTTCAAAGGAAATGCAGCTTCGCCGATTCAGTTTTATCTGACAGACAGCACATCACATTTTATCCGTGGTGCTTTATATTTTTATGCTGTTCCGAATCCCGATTCGATAGCACCGGTTTTGAAATTTGTTTCGGCAGATGTTATTCATCTGATGGAAACATTTCATTGGAAATAATTATCAAATTCCCGCTATTTTATTCCATACAATTAATTACGCTTCCCGTATTTCCATTCCCGAACGATGGGTTTTTCTGAAAATAAAAACCAAGTACACCATTGCGCTAAATAGAAAAAATGCAGCAGCTTGATGAATAATTGCCAACAGAAAATTAACGCCAGTTAAAAGTGTAAAGACACCGAGTAGAAACTGAACAGAGACGGCGACCAAGAGAATTCGGATGGCTAATGATTGTTTGCTGTCTACCTGCACTTTGCTTGCTAATACGAACAATGTAATAGTCAGCAATACGATAAGGTAAGCAAAGGTTCTATGCATAAACTGAACAGTTCCCTGGTTTTCGAAGAAGTTAAGCCAGGCAGGACTCATGTTTACGACACCATCAGGAATCAGCTTTCCATTCATCAAAGGAAAAGTGTTGTAGATCTTTCCCGCATGCATTCCGGCGACGAAAGCGCCATAGATGATTTGAATAATGACAAAAAAGAAAAGTGTTTTAACCAATTTATTAAGCCGGCTGGAGTACATCGGTTTTGATTTATCCGCCAGTTCAAGTGCAAAATAAAGGGTGAAGCCAAAGGTGATAAATGCAGTTATCAAATGAATGGCCAGACGAATATGGCTTACGCTGGTGCGTTCGGCCAATCCGCTTTTTACCATGAACCATCCAAGAAATCCCTGCAACCCTCCGAGAAGAAACAGAAAAAGAACTTTTCTGAGTGTGCTCTTTTCGAATCTTCCTTTTGCAAAAAACCAAATGAAGGGTACAATAAAAACAATTCCGATAAGTCGTCCGAACAGACGATGAATATATTCCCACCAAAATATGGATTTGAAATCCGACAAGTTAAAGTCGTAGTTGATTTTCTGAAATTGCGGAATCTCCTTATACTTTTGAAAAGCAATTTGCCAATCGGCTTCATTGAGTGGGGGAAGTGTACCCATGATTGGCTTCCATTCGGTAATCGATAAACCGGAACCGGTTAATCGCGTAATGCCACCGATAACAACCATACAAAAAATCATAAAACACCCGCATAAAAGCCAAATGATAACTGGACGTGTACCGGAATTATTCACTTATTTTGTAATTAGCTAATTAATCATACTTCGGTTTAACAAACCAACGATCGTTAATAGTAAAGCCGATAGTGAATTTAAGGTAGCGTTCTTGTATAAGGTTTTCGAGAGTCGTGCCGCGTTTTCCGGCGTCAAGAGAAAGATGGAGTATAGTTCCGGCTTTGCGAATTGGCAAACCGAATCCGGCAGTCACACCCATATCATTAATATTTTGTCCGTTTAATTTCAGGAAACCTTGTTCGTAATGAAAACCGATACGATACTGAATGAGTTTATAATATGATTTGATCGCACGATCGTTGGGAGTGAATTGAATACCTGCAGTAACCTTCCAACTGTCTTGAAGTGAATCCTTAGCGCCCAGGAAAGAGAAGTCGCTCCATTGTTGCAAAGAATAATCGGCGCAGAATAACCAGCGATTTCCTTTTAAAAGAGAGAACCCTATGCCGGCACTTAAAGGTAATCGCACTCTATCGCCAGAACCTGTCTTATTTTCAATTGTATCCCTGTATATGATGCCATTATCGGGATTTGCATAAGAGTAATACCGGAAAGAACGACTGAGAATAGAATTCGTTGCATGCAGATCGGAAGTAGGAGAAGCGACAATACCCAAAACGAGGTGCCAGTCGCTTTTAGCTTTTTTCACTACGATATTATTTTTGTTGATTTTAACAGTGGCGATTTCCTGAGCGAGTTGATTTTTCAATGCATAATTTTCGGCTGAAGTATCGGCTGAGCTTTTAGAGATAATGTTTGATAAGGAGTCTTGCAAAAGGGCAAGTTGCTTTTCCATCATGATAACAGAATCGCTTTTAGCAAAAGGAAGGCTGTCGAGCTTGTATTGAAAGCCGCCTTTAAAATGAAACCAGCCGATAGAAGTACTATTGGTCACTTCAGTATTAAAAAAGTAAGGACTGTTATAAACGATTAGTCTGTTGTTATTGATAGAGCCGAAGAGATATTCGATGTTTAATCCGAATGATGCTTTTTTTCCTGCTTTAAATCCTGTGCCAATATGAAAATTATTGAGTCCGCCTGATCCTTCAAACTTACGCGTCTCTGTTTCTCCGGATGAAAGCAATGTAGATTCTGAAATTGAATAGCCCACTTTACTATAGGGAAGCAAACCAAATCCAAGTGCCCATTTCTGTGCCTTGATAGGGAAAGCAAAATCGAAATAGGATAAAGAAGAGGTATGCGTTTTATGAATAGAATTATTTTGCTTCAGCTCGTATTGTTTGAAATCCGCACCTGCCTCATAAGTTGTAAACCACAGCGAAGAATATGCAGCTGGATTTCCATAATTAATGAAAGAAGGTGGATTTAATCCGACCTCAGAACCACCGAGAGCCAGATTTCTTGCAAAGGTTATAGAACTGAAGTCGCCTAAACCAAATCTGGAATAAGGAGAGTTCGTTATATTCTGTGCAGAAGAAGTAAAAACACCGGCTATCAGAAAGAAAAAAGAGATCAGGCAATAAAATATTTGTTTCTGTATATCTCTTGATTTTATATTCTTTGTTAAATGCATTTATTAAAATTAAAGATTGATGAATAAAAGTATTTCAATGGATGAAATGCTTTGAGTCAGATGGTATATCAGGTTTTCTTTTTCTGATTTTGATGCCTAATTATCTCATTCAAGCCGAGATTTACCATATCTGCGGCCGCAAAGATGCTCATTTTTAGCTCTTCTGCAAAGCGTTTGGAATCGCCACCCGTTAAAATGACACTTAACGATTTATGTTTTTGCTTATATCTGGAAATAAACCCTTTGATCTCTTCCGTAATTCCAACGATTACACCTGTTTGCAAAGCTTCCCGGGTAGATTGACCTGTTAATTTTTTAGTTTTTTCGTCTTTAACTAATGGAAGCTTTCCGGTAAACTGATGCATAGATTTAAACCTCATTTCCATCCCCGGTGAAATGCTTCCTCCCATGTATTCACCTTTGCTGTTAATGAAGTCATACTTAATACATGTACCTGCGTCTATTACTAAAACGTTTTTACCCGGGAATAAAAAAGCTCCGGCAATGGCATTCGCCAACCTGTCGTTACCGAGTGTTGAAGGAGTCTTGTAGCGGTTTTTTAGCGGCAAAAGTGTGGATGGCTTCAACCTTTGGAAGTGCTTTATGCTGGTCAAAGTATTCAAGACAGGTTGTTTCACTTTTACAACGGAAGAGAGCAGGCAATATTCGACGGGAAGTCGTTTGAGGAGACTTTTTATGATTAAGGGTGAGAGCACTTTGACGACCTTTCTATATACAGGAACCGTATCGTCAAACACGATAATTTTTGTTGCTGTATTTCCAATGTCAATGGTGAGGTTCATCGGCTAGATTAATCGTGGTCTTCTTATTATCAATTACTTGTGAAATTTTTCTTGTCAAAAATACTCAATACGATGAATAATAAATCAACTTGATCATATGAAATCAGGAAAAAAATAAAAATATCTTTTTCATCCTGAATAAAAGCAAGAATACAGTGTCCGCGCCTATTAAAAGCACTTTCTTAGACCAAAAGACGAAAACTATTCTGAAGAAGGGATTAAAAATATTTTGGAAGATTTGTTTTTTTCATACTTTTGCCGCAAGACGGTGATGTAGCTCAGTTGGTAGAGCAAAGGACTGAAAATCCTTGTGTCGGTGGTTCGATTCCACTCATCACCACTTTTCGCTCATAATAAATGCAATGAAAACAGAAGATAAAAAAAACAAGTTCAACATTGTTCTCCTCATCGACGACAACGATATTGATAACTTTATCAACGAGCGAATGATTACTACCAACCATTTTTCAACGCGGGTAGTGGTTAAAAACTCCGGTGAATTGGCATTGCAATATCTGAGAGAGCATGCAGACTCCATTGACAATTTGCCTCAGGTAATATTTCTTGATTTGAATATGCCGATCATGGATGGCTTTGGTTTTCTGGAAGAATTTGAAAAACTTCCGGCAAACATTCTAGCATACAGCAAAGTGATTGTACTTTCATCGTCTATCAGTCCGGAAGATATAAACCGTGCTTCCACAAATCCGCTGGTAGTAAAATATGTCAACAAGCCTTTGAACGAAAAGTATCTCGACGCAATAAACTTCTAACAAAAAAGCCGCTCAAGAGCGGCTTTTTTTTGCATGTGTTTAGTCTTTTATCGGATTGGCAAGTTTACGAATCATTGCATCATCCATTTTCACGAACCAGAGTATGCTATTGCTTCCGGTATTGGCTGCTTTAAATGATTCATATATTTCCGTCAGGCGCTTTACTTTTTTGCGGAACTCTTCCGGTTTGATAGCTGCCTTTAATAATTTAATGAAGATCGCTGCGGAATCAAATAATTTTTCGTCTTCAGTGATCTGGCGTTTTACGCTATGTAAAAGCTGACTGCAAAGTCCGTCTTCGCCGAGGAAGCAATATTGCATGGCCTGGAATAATTTGTATTCCACATCACTGAATAAATACTTTTTCATGGATACTTCGTTTCTCAGATTATTCATAATTCGTGCGGAAGCAGAATAATCTCCTTCATAAAACTTTCCGATAGCAAGGAAGCGACGGAAAGAAACGCAAGGATATGGTTCGGAAATATCTGTTTCAAAATTTCCTTCGAGTTCGCTATTGATGTTGGTCAGTTCCTGAACATTTCCGTTAACCAGAAAGCGTTCAATCTTAGAGTTGAGGAATTGAGTCACATAAAAACTAAAAACCGGCTTAAAGGCAACTTCAGGAACACCATTATTGATGATGTTGTAATAATGATCGGCTCTTACAGCATTTCCGGTTTTCTGGTAGTATTCAAAGTATAGGTAATCGACCAGGAATTTAATGCTTTGATAGAAAGTGTCAAGCTCGTATTTGTCGAAGTGCTTTTTAACTTGTTGTAAAATTGTGTCGACTTCGATTTCAAGAGACTTCAGATTTTCAGGTTTTGTGAAAATGCATAGGTAATAAATTCGAACGATGTTGAACATGACAAATAAGCGATGTCCTTGGTAAAGCTCGGATATATTGGTGAGTTCACGGAGGGAAGCTTTTACGGCTTCTTTATCGCGCTCGTCGCGGGAAAGCATAAAATTACCGGTACGTTTAACGAAATCGTAGAAAATATCTTCTGCTTTTACTACAGAAAGAGAATATGCTACATGGCGGTTGTATTCCTTTTCATAATAATCGAAATCGGTATTATACATACTTAAGCGAGCGAGTGCTTTATAAACGACAATCAACTCATTCGATAAATCATATTCGATAAGTTGTTTCTCGAGATTTTTGAGAGCACGAACAGCTACTTCACGATCGTTACTGAATACCATTGCAGGTACAAGGGCAACTTTATCTTTCAGTGCACTGATCGGATTTTTGACATTTTGAGAAAGGTATTGAGCGATTCTTTCGTTGAGTCGCGACTTTAATGTATAATAAGTGCTGGGATTAACTCCAAGAACTTCCATCATCTTATTCTCATCTAAACTGCTTTTACGGGCAGCTTCCAAAACCAGATAGGGCTTATTGTTTTTACGACCTGCAACAGCCGCTAACAATTCCTGATATTCGCCTTCGCTTAATTTCTTAATTGTTTTGTTTAATGCTTCCATTTTTCCTTTTTGGAGTTATCAGATTTATAAAGTGGTATAACGACAGTATTTTGATTTTGATACATTCCGTTTAATTTTTTTTTCGGCTTTCAGCAAAAAAAATCAAAACAGTATATTATAAGTATTAATTGCTTGTTAATTCAATAAAAATAATTTTTGATTTGATGTAACCCTTTTGTACAGGCCTTTTCCCATCTAATTTACAGGAGAACTTCAAATCTTTTATTAAAAATTGTCTAAACCTTACAGTTGTAAGAAATAGGGTTAAATCAAAAAACCGGTAGGGGTGTCTTAAGTATATATTGTAACAAAAGTCAAAATAAAATAAGATGAAAACATTTATCTCCAAATCAATCGGTGACATGCAAACTTCAGGAACGTTAAGAATCATTCGTTCGAAGGCTTCATCGAATAAACTTTTAATGTATGCATTAGAACTGGTATTACTCTATGTACTGGTATTTGCAGCAATGAGTGTTGTGGCACAAGAGCCTGCCGTCGCTATCAAACAACCGGGTAAACTTGAATTTGTTAAACAGAACATTGTCTTCAATACAGGCAGAGTATATCTGAACTGGGTAGCGAAAGGCAATTCAAACGATTGCATTTATGTAATTGAACGTTCGGTTGACGGAAACGAATTCGAACCTGTCGGTTTAAAAGAAGGAATTGGTTCACAACTCGAATTGTTATATAGCTGGGTTGACACGAAGCCGGTAAGCGGAACTTCTCAATACCGCATCAAACAAATCGACAATGAAGGCAAATTAGTCGCTCAGGCAGATCCGAAATCTGTTGATGCACCTGAAGTGAATCCTTTATTAATAGACAAAAACAACAGAATGGTTCAGGTTAAGTAAACCTGAACCCATTTTCTGACAGTACTAAACATTTAAAAAAAGATACTGCAGATTCATGTAATTTAATTTTATCATAATGCTGGATAGGAATTTAGGTAAGACCTTAGCGTGGGTATTTATACTCCTGCTTTCTTGCGCCTTTTGCGATGCAATACAAGCATCTCCATCCGCGTCTTTCACAGCCAATCAAACAACGGGATGCGCACCTCTCAATGTGCAATTTACCAGTACTTCATCGAATGCTGTTTCCTATTATTGGGATCTTGGAAACGGAAATTCATCCACGCTTGCAAATCCTTCCAACCTTTATACAACACCCGGAAATTATACAGTAAAATTGGTGGCCTATGACGCTTCCGGAAATGCTGACACAGCTCTTTATGTGAATTTTATAACAGTTGTCCCAAAACCCAGCGCCTCCTTTCATTCAAACATTACCACTTCCTGTCCCGACAACAATGTATTCTCATTCACGAATACATCTACAGGTGCCGCAACTTATTTGTGGGATTTCGGAGACGGTACAACTTCTACTCTTGTAAATCCGACACACTCCTTCACATATGCAGGAGTTTTCACCGTCACATTAGTTGCTACGGGTACTTACGGCTGTCAGGATATTAAAATCATCAATCAATATATAACCGTTCATCCCAAGCCGGATGCAACAATCATCGCGACCGATTCAACGACTTGCGATCCGGCTTCGAGTTTTCAATTCTCCAATAGTGCGCAAAACGGAATGAACTGGCAATGGTCATTCGGCGACCAACAAACATCTTCTCTTCAAAACCCCTCGCATATTTATTCCGGCCAGGGCACTTATTATGTTTCTCTCATCGTCACCAATACATTCGGCTGTAAAGACACATCTGACAATCCTGTACTCATTCGAGTCGGTTTCAATAATTTTGCTGATTTCACTATCGATGTAGATAGCGGCTGTACTCCTTTAACTGTCCAATTCACCAACACGAACTCGAATGTTGCAACAAGTCTGTGGGACTTCGGAGACGGATCTGTAGGTATGTTGAATTCAACACCTCATACTTATACAACAGGCGGAAATTTTTCTGTATCGTTAATCGTTACAACACTTTCCGGCTGTGTCGATACCGTTGTAAAAAACAATCTTATCCATACCGGCACTCGTCCAACTGCAGGATTTCAATTTTCACCTTCTTCCGGCTGCGCGCCTCATGCCGCTCAATTCACGAACACATCAACCAATTTCAATTCATGTATCTGGTATTTTGGCGACGGAACATCATCAACGGCCGTAAACCCGACACATGTCTATACAAACAGCGGAATATATAGCGTAACCTTGCAATGTCAGGGTTCAACCGGATGTTCAGCCAGTAAATTACAGCAAAACATTATTACCGTCACTAAACCCGATGGCGTATTCACCGGATCACCACGTGTCGGTTGCCCTCCTTTGCAAACCTCATTTACATCCTGGTCACCCAATTCGGGTGTTTCCTATTTCTGGATTTTCGGAGATGGAAGCACTTCTACACAACAGAATCCTGTTCACACCTATTCTTCTTCAGGAAGCTTCGACGTTTCGCTGATCATCACAGACGCCGGTGGCTGCAAAGACACCATTAGGAAAGTCGGTTACATTCAAACCATCAATGCTGCGGCCAATTACATTCCTCCTCCAACTACTTCCGGTTGTGCGCCTCTTACAGCTCAATTTACCGATGCAACATCGGGTTCCATTGCATGGCTCTGGAATTTCGGTGACGGTACAACATCCACACTACAGAATCCTACTCATACTTATACAACTCCCGGGTTTTTCACTGTGTCTTTAAATACAGTTTCAGCCGGCGGTGGATGTACACAATCAATTAGCAACTTCAGTTCCTTTCAAGTAAACGGAGGGTATGCAGGATTTGATTTTACACAGACAACTTGTCCGCCTTATGTTGTAAATTTTAACGATACTTCTTTAAATGCAATTAGCTGGTTATGGGAATTTGATGATGGTACAACAAGCACACTACAAAACCCCGCACATAATTTTGCAGCTCCCGGATACCACAGCGCTTCGTTAACCATTACAACAACAGGCGGCTGTACGTATTCAACCATGCAAAGCAATGGAATTTACTTTCCTCCTTTCGGGGCGAATTTTTATGGTATTCCACTCGATACAATTTTCCCGGCAAGGGTTCAATTCCATGCGAATTCAGTCGGTGCAACAGCCTGGTCGTGGGATTTCGGAGATGGCTCTACTTCCACCCTCGAAGATCCATTACACATCTATCAGAGTTTCTCTCCTTACAATGTTGTGTTAACGATTTCAAACGGAACTTGCACTGCTACATATAGTCCTCCCCCTTATTTTTTCGGTCCTCCCGACTCGCTTCCTATCGATACAGGAAGAGGCGATATGTTATTGGTGCAGAAAGGATGTGCACCGATGAATGTCTTGTTCACTAAAAAAGTAATGGGAGCCGTTTCCTGGTTATGGGACTTCGGCGATGGTGATACTTCGCACATTGAATTTCCTACACACATCTACGCTCTTCAGGGAATTTACAATGTCTCTCTCACTACTGTTGACACATTAGGTTTCGTACAAACTTTGCAATTCGATAGTCTGGTCAGAGTTTCAGGACCTATTCCCGGATTTATAATTACACAAACTGCCAGTTGCACAAATACACAGGTTAACGTTAGCGATACTTCGAAATATGCCAATAGCTGGTTTTGGGATCTCGGCGATGGAACAACAGATACGCTTCAAAATCCTGTTCACGTCTATAGTAACAGTCAGCCGAATTACATCATTACACAAACCGTTACCGACACAGCCGGATGCAGTGCCAGTATTTCTTCCAATCTTTTTTCGGGAATGTCGAGTCCGTTGGTTGCCAGCGAAAACGAAGTTTGCGGAATGGATACCGTGTACTTCTATACCAGTCTTCAAAATTATGCATCCTATCTTTGGGACTTTGGAGACGGTCAAACTTCTACGCAAATTAATCCGGCACATCTTTATTTAACAGAAGGCACATTCAATGTTAGTCTGACTGTTTTTGATAATCTAGGTTGTATCCACACTTATTACATCAACCCTGCGATTAGGGTGAATATGCCGGAAGCAGCGTTTACTACAACCGGTCCGCGACAAGGTTGTGATTTCCTCAATGTTTTTTTCGTTAACAATTCCATTAATGCTGATAGCTATTTATGGAATTTCGGAGACGGGAATACAACTTCTCAGATTAGTCCTAGCCATAATTATTTGCAGGCAGGAAGCTACAATGTATCGTTAACAGTGTATCGTGGCTCGTGCACGAGTGTCGTTAATTACCCTCAATACATTCGTGTTGACACCGCTCATGCAGCATTCACTTTTGTGTCCGACAAAGTTTGTCTTCCAATAACTACAAATTTTACTGATCACAGTATCAATCCGGTTTCATGGAGATGGTCGTTTGGCGATGGAGATACTTCCAACATTCAAAATCCCACTCATCAATATGTGAACAGTCCATGTTGCTTTCCGTTTATTATTATCACAGATAATCATGGATGTGTAGATACTGCTACAGCGCCCGGCTTTCCAGTCTTCAAAGCGGTGTTTACTACGTCTGCAGATTCCGGATGTTATCCTACTACAATTCAATTTACCAACCGGTCTTCGCCGATGGCCGATTCATGGTATTGGGATTTTGGAGACGGAACAACTTCAACGTTACCAAATCCTTCTCACACTTATACTCAACCGGGCGTTTACGATGTCATGTTAGTGATTACTTCTGTCAATGTAAATTGTCCGGACACTATGATTATGCCGGCTAAAATTATAATCCGTGCACCGCATGCTGACTTTATAAGCTCTGATCTTCCGGCTTGTGCACCTTCTCTGGTTAATTTTACGAGTTTGTCGAGCGATGCTGACCGATACCTTTGGAACTTCGGAGATGGCAGTACTTCTACCAATCAAAATCCTGCACACATTTATAATACTCCCGGAATATTCGATGTAACACTTACAGCGATAAACAGTCTGGGTTGCTCTGATTCGGTCACGAAGCATCATTACATCAAAGTGTTAGGACCGATTACAAATTTTACAGCCACCAATCTTCAGGGGTGTTCCCCTTTGCATGTTACATTCATTGATCAGTCGACAAATGCTGTAAGCTACAGTTGGAATTTCGGTGATGGCTATTCGGATACTTCAAAAGATCCTGTACATACTTTCCTCGACTCGGGCTCATTTACTGTTTCACTTGTTACACAAGATACTTCCGGATGTACTTCATTCAAAGAAATGCCACAGCCGGTGGTTGTGCTTCCTGCACCTAATACGAGTTTTACCATTGATAGTCCGGGTGGCTGTGTCCCTTTTACTGCAGCGTTTACAAATACGACTACAGGATTTAGCACACTTCAATGGAATTTTGCAGATGGCACAACTTCTACGCAACAGAATCCATCGCATCAATTTACTGTTGCAGGAGACTACGATGTACAATTAATAGCATTCAACTCCTTGGGATGTTCAGATACAGCGCGCTTGAGTCAGCCGGTTGATGTTGTGCCTTTTCCTACGCCTGCATTTACAACATTTGATACTATTGGATGCGCTCCATTTCATGTGACGTTTATCGATCAATCGACAAACCTGGAAGGACCGCAGTATTTATGGGATTTCGGTAACGGACAAACTTCTACGGATCCAAATCCTTCCATATTCTTTACCATACCCGGTGCCTACGACATTACACTCACGCTTACCAATACCTATGGTTGTTCGTCACATGTCACATATTTCTCCATGGTTCAGGCAGTAGACAACACACCACCGAATGAAACAAAAATAATGAGTGTTTCCGTTGAGGATAATACCTCAGTCAAAATTATATGGGAAAACAATCCGGCCATCGACCTTGCGGCCTATATTATTTACAGACACGATCCGCAAGTGAATATCTATAGACAAATCTATACAGAAACAGATGTTCAAAACACCAACTTCGCGCTTACCTCTGAATATATAGATACGGCATTAAATACTTTGCAGAATACTTATACCTATAAGGTTCAGGCAATCGATCTGTGTGGAAATACAATTCCATTGGATTTGCTTACGGCTCATACTACGATAAACGTTTCATCGCAGCAAGCAGGAGAAGAAATTCAGGTTGACTGGACGCCATATAGCGGATGTCCGGTTAGCAGTTACCAACTTTTCCGGGCAGAGCCGGGAATGCCTTTTACTTATATTACCTCTCTTCCTCCCGACACATATACTTATCTGGATACAACTTGTTCGTGTCCGATTCCTTTCTCTTATAAAATTATGGCAACAGATTTGTGCGGAAATGTTTATACTTCTTATAGCGACACCTCTGTTACCATTCCGGTTAATAAATATGAAGGACAACTTGTAGATATTGTCCGGTCAACCGTTTTTGAAAATACCACTGTGTTGACGGAATGGGTTGCTCCGGCAGTACATCCTGAAAAGGTGATGCAATATGAAATTTATCGCTCAACCGATAATTCCAATTACAGTTATTTAACGAGTGTACCATCTATTCAAACAGATTACATGGATTACGATGTCGATGTTCAAACCAGCAAATACTATTACAGGGTACTGGTTGTAAACGATTGCAATATTGATGCGGGGTTGAGTGGAAATACTTCAACAATATTATTGACAGGCGAAATGAATGAAGGAAGACAAGTTCATCTTACATGGTCTCCTTATAATGGATGGGAAAATGGCGTTGAATATTATATTCTTGAAAAACTTGACGACACCGGCCATTGGCAAATACTCCGACAAGTAGATGGAAATATATATGAATATGATCATCAGGAATAAATAACTTTTTCTCATCATTAAATTCCGACAATGACTCTTCTGATACTCAGCCGTCTTATTTACGAAGCTTTCTTTAAATTTCCCCACTTCAAAGTTATAAAAGCCGTGATGCATAAATGGATAAGTGGTGAAAATGATACACTGATAACATATCAGGTAGAAATCAAAACGAAGAAAAATTCAGCGGCATTGAGAATCTGAAATTTACGAAAACCGCTTACTCTGTTTAATACACAGTTGCGTCAGAATTTAGGTATACTATTTTTTATCGGCGTTTTTTTTCTACCTTCCCCACGTGAGAAGACCCGTTTTAATTTTCTGTTTGCTGGCATTTTATGTCGTTTTTCAATTCATCTGGTGGGCCTATCTTTTGGTTGATCTCAACGAAGAAGTTTACACACATAAAATTGAAAACGTATCTCTTCAGTCCCTTAGCAACGATGAGCGTAATCAGGAAATAGAATTTTTAAATAAGAAAATCAGTCAGCGTCGTTGGATGGTAATTGGAGAAGGATCGGTATTTATGGCATTATTAATCTGGGGAACATTTGTGATGATTGGCGCCTATAGAAAAGAAATGCTCCTTTCCCGTTTACAAAAGAATTTTCTTCTTTCCATTACGCATGAATTTAAATCGCCCGTTGCTGCTATAAAACTTTACCTGCAGACACTGCTTCGTCATGACCTGGATAAGGAAAAAGAAATTTCATTTATCAACAGCGCCATTAACGATACGGACCGGCTAAATAATTTAGTTGAGAATGCCCTGTTGGCAAATTTAATCGATCACAAAGGTTATTCATTTCATAAAGAAGATCTTAATTTCTCCGCTTTCATCCGTTTGATGACGCAAAAATTTCAACAGATGCCGGGTCATAACAATGTAATCTCATCTATAGAAGAAGGCCAATATATAATGGCAGACAAGAATGCAATGAATATTCTGGTCAATAACCTTTTAGAAAATGCCTGGAAGTACTCCAAAGAAAACAAAGAATTAACAGTGAATGTCTATAGTAAAAAAAATCTAGTTGTATTGGAAATCGGAGATAAAGGAATAGGAATACCTGACAAAGAAAAATCAATGGTCTTCGAGAAATTTTACCGGATTGGTAATGAAGAAACGAGGCAGACAAAAGGAACCGGACTTGGACTTTTTATTTGCAAATTTATTATCGATGAACATGAAGCAAAAATAAATATCAGCGACAATCAGCCAACAGGTACTATTATTCATATAGAATTCCCTGTATCGACATCAAAACTCTGATTAATTGTGTAAATTTGCAGCGATTTAAATGGCAAACAAGAAAGTTGTATTAATTGTAATGGATGGATGGGGACACGGACCAAAAAATGGTTCGAATGCCATCTATATGGCTAAAACTCCTTTTGTAGATTCCCTTTATTCCTATCCAAACACAGAGTTAAAAACCAGCGGAGAAGATGTTGGTTTACCGGAAGGGCAGATGGGAAATTCGGAAGTCGGTCACTTGAATATCGGCGCGGGAAGAATAGTTTATCAGGATTTAGTAAAAGTCAACCTTGCAGTCAAAGACAACTCTTTTTTCAGCAATCCTGTACTGATCGAGACCATGAAGTATGTAAAGTCGTCCGGAAAAAAACTGCATTTAATCGGACTCGTTTCCGATGGAGGTGTTCATTCACACATCAATCATCTGATGGCTTTGTGCGATCTCGCCAAAGATTTTAAAATTGAAAAAACATTTATCCATGCCTTTACAGATGGCAGGGATACAGATCCCAATGGCGGACTCGGATACATTAAGCAGTTAGAAAGTCATTTGAAAAATTCGGGCGGACACATTGCTTCACTGGTTGGCAGGTATTATGCAATGGACCGCGACAAGCGATGGGAGCGAGTAAAAAAAGCTTATGATTTGCTGGTTCATGCCGATGGTGTCAAACATACAGATCCAATAAAAGCAATTGAAGCATCTTATGCTGCAGGAGTTTCAGACGAATTTATTTTACCGGTTGTCATTACAGATACTACCGGAAAACCTAAAGCTGTTATCGAAGATGGAGATGCAGTTATCTGTTTCAATTTCCGGACTGACCGCTGCCGGGAAATTACCATGGCACTTACCCAAGTAGATTTCCATGAGCAAAACATGCATAAACTTAATCTTCACTATGTGACGATGACGAATTACGATGCTACATTTTCCAATGTCAGCGTTGTATATGAAAAAGATAATTTGCAAAATACGCTTGGCGAAATAATTTCTGCCAATGGAAAAACACAGATTAGGATAGCCGAAACCGAAAAATATCCGCACGTAACTTTCTTTTTTAGCGGTGGTAGGGAACTACCTTTTCAAGGAGAAGACAGAATATTAATTCAATCACCAAAAGTTGCCACATACGATTTGCAACCGGAAATGAGTGCCGCTGAAGTAACGGATGCTATTTGTGAAAGATTAAATGAAGCCCAAACAGACTTTGTTTGTCTGAATTTCGCCAATGCCGATATGGTCGGTCATACCGGAGTATTTGAGGCAGTAGTAAAAGCTGTTGAAACGGTGGATGCTTGTATCAAACGCATTGTTGAAACAGGAATTAAAAAAGGTTATTCATTTTTGATCACTGCCGATCACGGTAATGCTGATTACATGATTAACGAAGACGGCTCTCCGAATACTGCCCACACTACAAATCCTGTTCCGCTTTTTCTCATTGATGATGCATTTAAAAAAATCCAACCGGGACGTTTGTGTGACCTCGCTCCTACTGTGTTAACGTTAATGGGGATTCCTATTCCTAAAGAAATGATGGGAAAAGTATTGGCTGCGAAGTGATGTTACATAAAGATGTGATCGTGTTAAAAACCGACAGGTTGCCACTTTATCAACTTTATGCAAGCTCATCTACCGTTGAATTGAAGAATTTTAAAGTACAAATCATTTCTTATTTCTGTATTTGATTTCATTTTAACAAATTTTTAGTAATGAACTACTTATTAGGAACGTAAATTCAATTTCAAAAAGCAGAAAATGAATGAATCAACAAACAGAGGAAATAACTATCTTCGTCCTAAAATTATTCTATGGAAACGATATCTGAATTTATAAAGACAAATGAAAAAAGGTTTATTGATGAGTTACTGGACTTGTTGCGTATTCCTTCAATCAGTGCAGACAGCAAATACTCGAAAGATGTAGCGAGAGCCGCTGAATATATCAAAACTAAACTGGAAAATGCAGGCGCTGACAAAGTAGAGATTTGCCCTACGAAAGGTCACCCAATTGTTTATGGAGAAAAAATAATTGACCCCAAACTTCCTACAGTAATTGTTTACGGGCATTACGATGTACAGCCGGTTGATCCGTTGAATTTATGGGATTCACCACCTTTTGAACCGGTTATCAAAAACGATAAAATTTATGCCCGAGGAGCATGTGATGATAAAGGTCAGGTGTACATGCACATTAAAGCTTTCGAGGGAATGATAAAAACAAATTCACTGCCTTGTAATGTACGCTTTATGATAGAAGGCGAAGAAGAAGTTGGCTCCTCCAATCTCGGTCCTTGGGTAAAAGAAAATAAAAACCGCCTCAAAGGTGATGTCATTTTAATTTCCGACACATCGATTATTGCCAACGATGTACCGTCCATAGAATCAGGATTGCGCGGACTCAGTTACATTGAAGTTGAAGTACAAGGACCAAACCGCGATCTGCATTCAGGCGTATATGGAGGAGCAGTAGGGAATCCGATTCAAATACTTTGTCAGATGATTACAAGCTTAAAAGACAAAGACAATCACATTACAATTCCCGGATTTTACGACGACGTAATTGAGTTAAGCAAAGAAGAACGTATAGAATTAAACAAAACACCCTTCGCTCTGGAAGAATATAAAAAAGATTTAGGAGTGAACGATGTAACAGGCGAAACAGGTTATACTTCACTGGAACGAACAGGCATCCGGCCAACGCTTGAATTAAACGGAATATGGGGAGGATATACAGGCGAAGGAGCAAAGACTGTTCTTCCCTCCAAAGCCAATGCTAAAATCAGTATGCGTTTGGTTCCCAATCAGGGTTCAGAAAAAGTCACCAAACTATTTTCGGATTATTTCACCAAACTCGCGCCGGCTTCAGTTAAAGTAAAAGTCACTCCGCATCATGGAGGAGAACCTGTCGTTACACCGACAGACTCTGTCGCATATAAAGCAGCGAGCAAAGCGATGGAACAAACGTTTGGTAAAAAACCCATTCCAACTCGTGGAGGAGGAAGTATCCCAATCGTTGCATTGTTTGAAAAAGAACTTGGACTGAAATCCGTACTCATGGGCTTTGGACTTGATAGTGATTTGATACACTCACCAAATGAACATTACGGAATATTTAATTACATGAAGGGAATTGAAACAATACCGCTTTTCTTTAAGTATTTTACAGAAATGAGCAAATAAAATAAGTAGGGTAGTTTTTGCCAACAATTTTATTTGTTCACCGGAAAGGGTATTAGCTATCACAAAAACTCTGTACCTTGTGCTATATTCTGTAATTCATTTCCGACTCAATAATGCCTCATTCTCCGCGAAGAATTTTTTTAGGAATTCTTTTCATCATTTTTTTTCAGGGCCTTCCGAATGTGTGGGCACAGGTTGCACCTTTGTCGGGCATTGTTAAAGATCCTTCAGGACAATCATTACCTGGTGCCGGCGTGACGGCATATTCAGAAACTGATTCTTCTCTGGTCGCTTCTTCGGTTACAGATTCATCCGGTGTTTTCAAATTTACTTTGAGTCCGGGGAATTATTTTCTTAAATTTTCCTTTATCAGCTTTTCGGATTTCTATCGGGTAATAGAAATGAGTGATAAACCGGTCTACCTTGGCTCCGTGGTGATGCAAGTGAAGTCAACATCGTTGAAAGCAATAAATGTGGATGCTGAAGTTTTACACGCCCAACAAAAAGGCGATACTACACAATACAATGCCGATGCCTATAAAGTAAACAAGGACGCGACGGCAGAAGATCTTGCTACTAAAATGCCGGGTATTACTCTTCAGGATGGAAAAGTTCAGGCTCAGGGCGAAGATGTAAAACGTGTTTTAGTTGATGGTAAACCATATTTGGGAGATGATCCGAATGCGGCATTAAAAAATCTTCCTGCAGAAATGATCGATAAAATTCAGGTTTATGACAGAAAGAGTGATCAGAGTGCATTCACAGGATTTGATGACGGCAATTCAAGTAAAACGCTCAACATTATTACCAGACCGCAATTCCGTAACGGAACGTTCGGCAGGGTTTATTCGGGTTATGGTACAGAAGAACTTTGGAAAAACGGCATGAACATCAATTTTTTCAAGGACAAAAGAAAGCTCACTATTTTAGGTAATGCCAATAAAATAAATGAACAGAATTTTTCTACGGATGACTTGTTGGGAGTTATTGGCACCAATGCGGGAAATCGTCAGCAAGGTTCTCATGGTGGATATGGAGGTCGTGGTGGTGGTTCAGGTGGTGGGCGACCGATGCAAAACAATGATGCCGGCGCATTTTTAGTAGATGCAAAAAACGGAATAGCTACTACTTATTCTACCGGAATAAATTATGCCAATCAATGGAAAAAATTTGGGTTTTCATTCAGCTATTTTTACAACCGCTCTGAAAACAATGCAACGACTAATTTATTCCGCCAGTATTTTTCTAATACCGAAGGATTAAATTATGTTGAAAATAATTCGGCTAAGACAACAAGTACGAATCACCGCGCGAATTTGAGCTTAGACTACAAGATCGACTCTTTAAATTCCGTTTTACTCCAACCTCGAATTACCTTTCAGAAGAGTAATGGCTCAAGCAACAACTATGGAGTTAACTCAAACAATACAGGTATACTAAGCCGTATCTCAAACGGATACACATCTTCAGGCGACGGAATTAACTTCTCTTCTCCAATTCTCTATAGAAGATCGTTTATCAAAAAAGGAAGAACTTTATCGCTCAACCTGACACCGGGATATTCGAATACTGAAAACAGTAGTGGACTTATTTCTACCACTACAACAATTTTTGCAGCTGATTCAGTTATTGCCGATCAGGTCTCCGAAATTGATGCTTCCGGAAAAACATTATCATCTGAAGTAGTTTATACAGAACCTGTAAGTGAAGAAGGTCAGATTTCTTTCACTTATAAAAATTATTACAACTATGGAAATTCCGATAAACGGACTTTCACCTTCTCCCCTACAGATGAAATTTACAATCAAATCGATTCATCGACATCGAATAAATTCAACAGCACATATTTTTCGCAATCTGCAGGAACAAGTTATCGTTATCAAAAAACAAAATGGAATGCGATGGCAGGTTTTGCTTATCAATTAGCCAAACTATCAAATGAACAGTTTTTCCCTCTGGAAAACAAAATAGCTAAAGAATTCCGAAGCATTTTACCAAATGCTATGTTTCAATACAAATTTACATCAATTAAAAACCTGCGGATTTTCTATAGGACCAGTAACAATTCTCCTTCCGTAAGTCAATTACAAGAGGTAATCAATAACAACAACCCACTTCAGCTTTCAAAAGGAAATCCGGCTTTAAAACAAGACTGGCAAAACAACATTAACATTCGATTCTCTTCTGTGAATACCGCAAAGAATACATCTTTCTTTATTTATACAGGTGCTACAATTACGAAAGACTATATCGGCAACTCTACTTTTATTTCTTCGAACGACACATCCATTGTTGATGGAATTGTTCTCACGAACGGTACACAATTAAGCAAACCTGTAAACCTTGAAGGATATTTCAGTATCCGTTTATTTGGGAACTATAGCTTCCCGTTGAAGAAAATAAAATCGACTTTAAATCTCAATGCGAATGGAAATTACTCCAATACTCCTTCCATTATTAATCTGGTAAAAAATGAATCCAAAACAATCAACGGCGGAATGGGATTCTCTTTAAGCAGCAACATAAGTGATAAACTGGATTTTACAGTTTCTTCGAATGGATCGTTGAGCAGCGTCAGAAACACAAATCAAACTACTTCCAATAACGATTATTTTAATTTAAATTCCCGTTTTAAGATTCAGTTCATTCCCTGGAAAGGACTTGTGCTGCAAACCGATTTATCTTATCAATACAATACCGGTTTATCAGGAAGTTACAATCAAAATTATCTATTATGGAATGGAGGAATCGGTTATAAATTTTTGAAAAACAGAGTGGCTGAACTAAGACTTACCGTGTTCGATATCCTTGAAAAAAATACCAACATCACCCGAAATACGACGGATACTTACTATGAAGATATTCAATCCAATCAATTGCAACGCTACTTCATGTTAACGTTTACATATAATTTGAAATTTTTCAAAGTAGACAAGAAGGAACCGGAAAAATAATTTTTTCTGCGAATTTATTTCTGTCTGTTTACAACATATACACCAAAAAGTATTGCAGCCATTCCGATAAAATGAAAAACACCCAGTTGTTCATGATCCAGAAATCCCCAGATTACAGCAACAATCGGAATGAGATAGGTAACGCTTGCTGCAGAAAGAGCACCGGATAACTTGATCAGCTGATTAAAAAAGACAGTCGATAAAGCCGTACTGAAAACACCCAATGCAACGATACAAAGCAAACTGAAAGCGGCTCCTTCCGTATGGATTGTGCGTGGAATAATATCTGTCGAGAAAGCGTAAATCCCCATCGGAATTCCCGTAAAAAATATGGCAAAACCTGTAATTCGCAAAGCATCCATGTTTGTTAATTTGTATCTCAGAATGTTTACACTGAAAGCATAACAAACAGTGGCAAGTACAACAAACAAAGCATAAGCACTTGTCGAATCGAGTCCTATTCCGCCGGTTTTAAAAAAGATAAGCAAAATAGCACCGAACAATCCGATGAACAATCCGATTAATCTTTGCCTGCCTACCTTCATTCCGAAAATCAACATCCCGACTATCAAAGTAAATATGGGTGTGAGCGTATTGATCATTCCTGCAAGTCCGCTGCTAATACGTGTTTGTGCCAATGGAAAAAGTATGGAAGGAATTCCGTTTCCTAAAAATCCGGTTGCGACCAGATACTTTATTTTTGATTTTTCAATTACTCCAAAATGCCTGACGATAAAAGGTAGCATAAACAGAAATGCAAAAAACAATCGCAGTGATCCAACTTGATAAGGAGTATAAACCAACAAAGCTCTCTTCATCAGAATAAATGAACTCCCCCAGATTACTGCTAATACAGCAATCAGCATATAGGATTTGTTTTTATTCTCTGCTACCATTTTAAAATTCGCTGATTCGTTAATTCGTTGATTAGCTAATTGAGCTATTTGTTATTTCAATATTTTTTTTAAAAAACAAGTCTTATAAAATTCACGTTATAGAAGTAGTTTACCTGAATAATTAAAATCATCCCCAAATCCAATTAGCTAATTAACGAATTAGCTAATTAACGAATTAAACTACCGGCGTACTTTCTTCTCATGAAAAGCTCCCTGATAATCCGGATCTTCTTTCTTCTTTTGAAAATCGATTTCTTTCAGGATGACTTGCAATTCTTCGTAAGGGGTATCGACGATTTCCACTTCTTCGGGAATTTTTTCGACAGGAATTTTCTGTCCGATAAGTTTTTGAATTTTCTTCAGGTGATATTCGTCATTCGGTGCACAGAAAGTAATTGAATCTCCGACATGCAATGCCCGGCCTGTTCTGCCGATGCGGTGTATGTAATCTTCGTATATTAATGGAACATCGAAGTTAAACACGTGCGAAACTTCTTTGATATCGATTCCCCGTGCAGCTACGTCTGTCGTTACCAGGTATGGAATCTTTTCTTCACTAAACATCTTCATTGCATTCAATCGCGTATTCTGATCTTTGTTACCGTGAATGAGTTTTACTTTTTCTTCGCCGTATTTTCTGGCAATGTATTTAGCAATATTGGTTGCCGTGGTTTTTGTCTTGCAAAAAATAATGACCTTATTATATGCCTTATCGCTGATTAAATAATCCAACAAATTCAATTTTGTTTTCAGGTTGGGAACATAATACAACTTTTGAGAAACAGATTTCACCGTTTTTACATCCGGCTCTACTCTGATTTCAACCGGACCAACCAGAAAATCTTCCGAAATCCTTTTTACTTTTTCTCCCCAGGTAGCTGAAAAAAGCAGGTTCAGTCTTTTACGTGGCATCACTTCCAATATTCGTCCAATCTGGTTTTTGAATCCCATATCTAACAATCGCTCGGCCTCATCCATTACAAAAACGGATATGCATTTCAAATTCAAATGAGCGGATAAATACAAATCCATCAGCCGACCGGGAGTCGCAATTACAGCATCCACTCCTTTTGCCAGTGTATCCTTCTGCGACTTCATGCCCGTCCCTCCTACTAATGCGACAGATCGCAAGTCGGTGTACTTTGCAAGCATCTTGAAATGCTCATTTACCTGCAAAGCGAGTTCGTGTGTAGGTACAACAATTAGCAGTCGTGGATCGTCGCCTTGCGCGTATTTTATTTTATAGATGATAGGGATAAGATATGCTGCAGTTTTTCCGGTACCCGTTTGTGCCACTCCCAAGACATCGTGTCCTTGAAGAATAAGAGGAATAGCCCTCTGCTGAATTTGCGTCGGCTCCGTATATCCTGCATCGGCAATTGCATTCCACAATTGCTTGTTGAGTTTGAAATCGGAAAAGGATACAGACATAAAAATGATTTTTAAAAGAAATGTAGTTATTGGTAACGGTAATAATGCAAAGAACGCAAAGGAAAATTAAATCTCCTTGCGTTCTTTGACTTCTTTGCGCATTTGCGCGAATTTATTTTAATTACCAGATTTTGGCACGTTCAGCACTTGGTCTGAACATTTTGTCTCCTTCTTTTATTCCAAAAGCACCGTAAAACTCTTCCAGGTTGCTTAATGGTCCGTTTACACGGTGAATACCCGGAGAATGTGGATCTGTGATGATTCGTTGTAATTGAGTTTCCGGACGAATTTCACCGGCCCAGATGGTAGCGAAACCTAAAAAGAAACGCTGATCAGGTGTAAGTCCATCAATCTTTTCATCGCCCTTACCTTGTTTCGTAAGTTTAAATGCATGGTAGGCAATTGTTATTCCACCTAAGTCAGCAATATTTTCACCGAGAGTAAGACGACCATTTACATGAACCGTATCCAATACAGTGAAATTATTAAACTGCTCAACGATCATGTCGGCTTTCTGAACAAACTTAGCTGAATCTTCACTTGTCCACCAGCTATTCAGGTTTCCTTTCGCATCGAAGTTGCGGCCTTCGTCATCGAAACCATGCGTTAATTCATGTCCGATTACGGCACCGATAGCTCCGTAATTTACTGCATCATCTGCCTGCGCATTGAAGAATGGCGGCTGTAATATTCCTGCAGGGAAAACGATTTCATTGTTGGATGGATTGTAATAAGCGTTAACTGTTGGAGGTGTCATTCCCCACTGTGTACGATCAACTGGCTTACCAACCTGATTAACCATATATTCATAATTCCATTTTGTAGCATTCATCAGATTTTGGAAAAACGACTCCCGTGAAATTTCAAGTCCTTTGTAATCTTTCCACTTATCAGGATAACCGATTTTGCGTGTAATGGAATTCAGTTTTTCTTTTGCTTTCACTTTTGTTTCGGCACTCATCCAATCGAGTTTTTCAATACGCTCGTTGTAAACTGCAATCAGGTTGGAAACAAGTTCGTCTGCTCTTTTCTTTGCTTCAGGTGGAAAATATTTTGCGGCATATAACTGTCCAAGCGCATCGCCGACAAAACCATCAGTTAACTGCACCATTCTTTTCCAACGTGCCTGAATTTGCTTTTGTCCACCGAGAATTTGATTGTTGAAATAAAAATCTTCGTTTACGAAATCAGAACTCAATACATTTCCTGCGAGATTGAGCAGGTTCCATTTCAGATATGTCTTCCAATCGTTGAGAGAGTTTGCTGTTACTTGCTTTTGAAGTTCTTTCAGAAATTCCGGCTGACCTAACACAAGGTAATCGTATTTACCGTTTACATTCATGTTCTTCATCATGTCAGCCCATTTAATAGATGGTGTGAGTGCATCTAAATCGGCAATAGTCACTTTGTTGTAAGTTTTAAAAGGATCACGTAATTCTTCACGCGTCATGGATGAACCGGCGAGAGCAGTTTCGATACGCATAACAACAGAAGCGTGTTGACTGGCAGTTTTTTCATCCATTCCGTAGAGTGTAAACATCTTTGTCACGTGTTTCAAAAACTCTTCACGGATGTTTGAAGAACGAGGATCTTTTTTGAAATAGTAATCACGATCAGGAAGCGACAATCCACCTTGCATAATTTGCGGAACGTTTACTTCGCTATTTTTAGGATCCTGATAAGCATAAAAAGTAAACATCGGACTTGCATTCCACATCTGTAGTTTGGCAACATAGGCAAGAAGGGTGTTCATGTCGGCAAGTTTATCGATTGCTTCCATTTCTCCTTTGATCGGAGTTGCGCCAAGTTTTTCAATCATGTTCGTATCCATGGCACTGAAATAAAAATCACCAACTAACTGCTCCGGTGAACCTTTTGCCGCACCGGACTTAGCCGAAGCTTCGTCAACCAGCAAATGAAGATTTTGTTTATTGTTTTCAGCGAGGATGCTAAAAGTTCCCCAACGAACCTGGTCGGATGGTATCGGATTTTTCTTTATCCAGTTTCCATTTGCATAGTGAAAGAAGTCACTATTAGCGCTTATTGTTGTATCAAAATTTTCAGGATTAATTCCTACACCTTTTTTAGCTTCCGTTTTCATACAGCTATAAAAACCTGCAGATACAGCAAATGCTGATATTGCAAGTACAATACTTGATTTTTTCATTGATATCGAATTGTTTTTTTATGATCTCGCAAAAATAGAAGATTTTGACCGGCTTTTAGGAAGATTAACCTTTATTAACAGTCATTTTCTTATTTGAGTTCAAAGCGATTCAATGAAGAACAATTCCGTGAAATCCGATTGAAGAACCGACGTTAATGATTAAAAAATATTAAGTGATTAAAGTAAAAAAATCAAATTATAAATGTCCGAATATAGAACTGAAACACCTTTATGCTTACCACTTTAACCTTCATTTTCATGCTGTTTTAAATGATTTGCATATATTCAACTTAACGAACTTGTTCGACTTAATGCCTATACCGATTTCAAATGAGAAAAAGTTTGCTAAATTTGTAAGATGACCACAATCAGGGCATTTTTTATACTTTTCGTTTGCATGAGCTTTATATCTTGTGAAAACGACCTGGATAAAGTTAAACTTTACAGTAAAGGCAAAATTACACCAACAGAATCTGCCAAAAACATTAAGATTCTTTATAGTGATTCTGCGAAAGTTCAGGTTGAATTAACAGCACCTGTATTCAATCATTTTGAAACTGAAAACCCTTACATCGAAATGCCAAAAGGTTTGCTTGCAATTTTTTATGATGATAAACTGGAAGTTAAAAGCCGACTAAAAGCTGATTATGGAGTCCGTTACATTAATGAAATGAAAATGGAAGCAAAAAAAAACGTAGTCGTTGTCAATCAAAAGGGGGAAACGCTCAATACTGAGCACCTCATTTGGGATGAAAGTAAAGAGAAACTGTATAGTGATGAGTTTGTAAAAATAACCACCAAGGATGAAATAATTTTCGGTAACGGATTTGAGGCCAATCAGGATTTTTCAAAATACAAGATTTTCAACATAAAAGGAACTATTTCCTTAAACAACGATATTCATGCTAAGGACTCTTGAAATTGCCTGGCTTTGCATTACTATCTTAAGTATTGGCATCGCTGTATTTCAGTTTTTCAGGGAAGGATGGGAATCTGCTTTGTGGATGTTATTCGTAACTTTGGTTGCTTTCCTGATGTATACGATCCGCAAAAAGCAACGGATTAAATACGATAGCAAAGACGAAAAAGAACTGTATCACTGATAATTTCGGATCTTGCTTTTTAATTATGGTATGATTAAGGACTACACTTATATTTCAAAATAATTTTTCAAAAAACATTTTCAAATAATCCATGCCCGACTGGCCACTCACCATCATCCTATTAACCTTACTTGTTTCTGCATTTTCTTCCGGTACTGAAATTGCGTTTTTATCTGCCAACAAATTACGTATTGAACTGGATAGAAGTCAGGGTGTTTTTTCAGCCCGCATACTTTGGAACTTTGTAAAGTCTCCTTCGCATTTTATCGCGACCATGCTGATTGCAAACAACATTGCACTTGTAATTTATGGTATAGTCATGGCTGAAGATCTGATGACACATGAATGGTTGAAAAACTATTTACCTCATCAATTGCATGGTAAAGGAATGCTACTGGTCATTCAAACATTTTTAAGTACAATCATCATTCTTGTTGCCGCCGAATTTATACCAAAGGCAATTTTTCGAATCAACCCAAATGGCACATTAAGCTTGCTTGCCATTCCCATTCGTCTGCTTTATCTTATTTTATATCCTGTCGTATGGGTTATCATGGGACTATCGCGTTTTCTGATGAAAACGTTATTTGGAATTCATCTTACTGAAGAAAGACCGGTTTTCGGACGCATCGATCTCGATTTATATATCCGTGAACTTACTTCCAAAAACAATCAGGTAGAAGAAATGGATACGGAGATACGGATTTTTCAAAATGCACTCGACTTCAAAGAAGTGAAAGTAAAAGAGTGCATGATTCCAAGAAATGAAATCGTTTCTATTGATGTGAACAAACAAGTAAGCGACCTGATCACCCTTTTTAACGAAACGAAACTTTCAAAAATTCTGGTTTATCGCGAAAACATTGATAACATTATTGGCTTTGTACATTCTTCTGAAATGTTTAAAGATCCAAAAGAGATAACACACGTTTTACTTCCTGTTACGATTGTTCCGGAAGTCATGAATGCGAAAGAAGTATTGAAGCAATTAACCGACATGCATAGGAGTGTCGCTGTTATTGTTGACGAATTTGGAGGAACAGCAGGAATGGTAACTGTCGAAGATGTCATCGAAGAAATTTTTGGTGAAATTCAGGATGAACACGACTCTCCGGAAGAAACAGAGAAAAAAATCAATGATACCGAATTCCTACTTTCAGGTCGTCTCGAAATAGATTACCTCAATAAAAAATACGACCTCCATATTCCCGAACATGAGGCCTATGAAACCCTTGGTGGCTTTATTTTTCACCACCACGAAAACATTCCTGAACCCAATGAGGAAGTAGTTATTCCTCCTTTTAAGATCATTATCCAAAAGGTTAAGCATAACAGAGTGGAACTGGTAAAGCTGAAAGTTATTGAGGAGTAACCATTTTCTTTTCTAATTTACTGATTCGTTAATTCGTTGATTAGCTAATTATATAATTTACAGTCAATTAGCAAAATTTTTTCGATTGCTGAGTCATAATTACCTGATTAATAGAAAATTACTCGAATCAACGCCATTAGCGAATTAACGAATCCACGAATTAGCTAATTTAAAAACAGGATTTCTCGATATAAAATCCTATCTTCGCACCCTCAAAAAATTTAAAATCATTCATTTATGGCTTTAATTGGCAGAATAAGAAAACGTGTAGGACTACTCATTGGATTTGTTGGAGTTTCAATGGTATTATTCATTTTAGGTGATCTGGTAACTTCAAATACCGGACTCATGAATCGCAATTCCGATGTAGTTGGAGTAATTGGAGGTGAAAAAATTCATTATCAGGAATATGAAAAACGAATTGAAACACTGACGGAAAACTACAAGACGAATACAAAAAATGAAAATATCGACCAGAATACTCAAGATGGATTGCGTGAGCAGGCATGGGGAATGTTCGTGAATGAAAACGTTTTGAATAAAGAATATGAAAAACTGGGTATAACATGTAGCGCAGAGGAATTGTATGACATGTGTACAGGCCCTAATCCACATCCACAGGTGAAGCAGGCATTTACTGATCCTAAGTCAAATCAGTTTGACCCTGCTGCAGTCGTACGTTTTCTGAAAGACCTCCCGAATCGCGATGAAGCGCTTCAGCGTCAGTGGAGAACTTTTGAAGATGCCATCAGAGAAGAGCGTATTGCGGAAAAATATAAGACACTTATTAAAGGCGGACTCTTTGCTTCAACAGAAGAAGCAAAAAGAAATTATGAAGAGATGGGGCGTTTCGCTGCCATACGCTTTGTTCGTTTGGATTACAATACAATTGCTGACACCACTGTGAAAATTGAGGAAAGCGATTTGAACGATTATTACAACAAGAATAAAAACAAATACAAACAAGCTGAGACTATTCGTAAAGCAGAATACGTGGCTTTTGATGTAACACCGTCGTTGGAAGATCGTGAAAAAGTTATTACTTGGGTCTACAGTAAAAAACCTGAATTTGAAACTGCTGCTGACGGAAAAATGTATGTTAATCAAAATAGCGATGTAGCTTTTGATTCGACTTATCATGCTAAAGGTTCCTTAAATCCGGCAATGGATACCGTGTTTTTCAATGCAACTATTGGAGCTACTGTTGGACCTTTCGAAGACGGAGGAAGCTTAAAGATGGCCAAGCTTGTTGGTGAGAAAATGGTTTCTGACTCGGTAAAAGCCCGTCATATTCTAATTAAAATAGAAAACAACGACACGACAACAGCTAGAAACAAAGCAGACAGTCTGAAGAACCTGATTAAAAAAGGAACTAAATTCGAATTGCTAGCCATGATGAATTCTGCAGATCCCGGCTCCGGCTCTAAAGGTGGTGACCTCGGATGGTTCAGAGAAGGAATGATGGTTAAAGAATTTAATGATGCTTGCTTCAACGGAAAAGTAGGCGATATGCCAATCGTTGTTTCTCAATTCGGAGTTCACTTAATTGAAGTAATGGGCAAAGGTCCTTCGACCAGACAGATTCAAGTTGCGGTGTTGGAAAGAAAGATCGAGCCCTCTCAAAAAACGTATGACACCGAATACAATAAAGCGAGTGAATTTGCAGCTCAAAATAATAATCCCGAAAGTTTTGATAGCGCTATCGTAAAGAAAGGATTGAACAAACGCATTGCCGATAACCTCCGCGAAAATGATAAAAACATTCCCGGACTTGAGCAGCCACGTGAAATGGTTCGTTGGGCTTATACTGCAAAAAAAGGCGACATCTCTAAAGTGTTTACTTTTGGCAACAAATACGTAATTGCTCACTTAACCGGAATTAAGGAAAAAGGAATTTTACCATTAGAAGATGTAAAAGACATTGTAACAGCAGAAGTCCGCAAACAAAAGAAAGCGGAAATGTTAATTGAAAAATTCAATGGTGCCGGTGCTTCTTCTATCGACGCAATTGCTCAGAAACTAAATGTTACTGCAGCTGATGCTGACAATGTCTCTATGTCTAATAACTATATTGCGGGCATTGGTAACGAGCCATCCCTAGTAGGTGTCATATTCGCTACGAAAGCTAATCAACTTACTAAACCGGTAAAAGGAGATAATGGAGTGGCTGTAGTTTTTGTGAAAAGTTTCGTCGAGCCGCAACCGACAAAAGACTATTCGAATAATTTAAAACAAATCGCCGATCAGCGTAAATCACGCAGCGACTATGAAGTTTTCAATGCACTGAAAGAAAAAGCTAACATAGAAGACAACAGAGGCAAGTTTAATTAATTCGCAGATATTAAAGTTTGATAATTGCAAACTAAAAATCGAGTAAAATCGATTTTTAGTTTGCAATTTTTTTTGAAGACGTTTGGAGCAAATGAATTATCGGAACTATTAAGAACTTCTTTTATTCCGAAATTGGAGTTATGAAGAATCAATTCGATTTGAAAAATGAAACGGTCTTATATCTGATTCTTAATGCAACCCAAAAGTTCTAACCAAATCCACTGACGTTCCTGAATGGTGACAACTTACACACTGATCACCTTTACGGGCAGAGGAATAAATAACACTACCATCGGCACGCATTTCATTCCATACCCAACCACTGCCGTTATTGCCTGCGCTATGAGATTTATACATGACTGCAAAGGTTTGCAGAGAGCCACCCTTAACATCGTAAACTTCTTTTACAATCATCGACTCGTCAGGAAAAGATGTTCCAGACAATCCACTTAGAGAAGCATTCATTACTGATAAAGCACGGGGATTAAACCGGATACGCACATATGGAAAATGCGGACTAGCCGGGTCTGAATCAAGCGTATCCGGGTTATTTTTATAGTAGGAAAATGAAGTAGTAGATTGCGCCAATCCATATAAAGTAGAATCGGAAATAATAGGGCCTTCTTTCTTATCCGAAACACAGGATGAAAAGACAATAAAAATTGAACATACAAGAATTTTCATTTTTTTCATAGATATATGAAGGTATGAAAAATCTCCTAATATTTTAAAAAAAAATCCGGAAGCAAATGCTACCGGATTTTAATACACATATGAAAACAAATTATTGAAGAGATTTATTTGAAACTCCGGAGTGACAGTTTTTGCAGCTTGTTCCTTTATTGTTAACACCAATTATAATCCCTCCATGAACATCAACAGAAGAATACAACCATTCTCCATCTGAATTGGGATCGCCCGGTGCATTATACATAATATCGTAGCCGGAAACTACTCCGGAAGCATCGTATTTTTCTTTTACAATCATTGAGTTTGCAGGATAATCACTCTTGCCCTCGGCATAAACTTTTGAAGCAACGTCATTCATCTGAATTTTCCACCGGGCGTTTTCGTTCCGATTTACGGTTCGTTGAAATTGGAAATCGCCTGAAGTTGCTAATGATGCCAATGTAACATCAGAAATACTTGCACTATTCTCTGCTTCTTTGGTACAAGATGTTATTGCCAATCCGGCAACAATAAATAATAGTAAATACTTTTTCATGAGGTCTGAGTTTTTAGTAATTTAAATGTATATCAAAACTCAGGAAGAAGTGTCTTGAAATTGTCACTGTTGGTCAAACAGATGAAGAAGTGGGTGAATCACCTCAGAATTTGCAAACGGTAGGCGTCCAGTTTTATAAAAATGAACAATAAGATGGTAAATGACCATAAAGAAGAACCTCCATAACTAAAAAATGGAAGCGGAATTCCGATTACCGGTGCCAAACCGATTGTCATCCCAATATTAACCATCAGGTGAAAGAAAATAATGGAAGCGACACCATAACCATAGATTCTTGAATACGGTGATCGCTGTCGTTCCGCTATGTAAATAATTCGTGCAAGTAAAACGGAAAACAATCCTAAAACAACAAAACTTCCCAGAAAACCCCACTCCTCTCCTACCGTGCAGAAAATAAAATCGGTGCTTTGTTCGGGTACGAAATCGAATTTTGTTTGTGTGCCCTGTAAAAATCCTTTTCCAAAAAGTCCTCCTGATCCAATGGCAATCTTACTTTGGTTGACGTTGTATCCTGCACCCTTCAAGTCAACTTCCTTTCCAAGAAGTACATCAATTCTGACTCTTTGATGTTCCTGAAGAATGTTATGATAAACATAGTCAACAGAAAACACCAGACTAGCCGCAACAACAACACCGGCGAGAATAATCATAATATTTCTTTTCGACTTTCTAACCAAAAAATAAAACACCAACGCCACACTACCTATTATTGTAAACAAGATTGTATTGCGTACCAATAAAGTCAATATAAAAAGTGCCATGGATACAAGTCCGAGTAATAAAAAATTTCCTGAAAGTCCTTCACGGTATAAAACGAAAATAAATGAAAGGAATACGAGAGCTGAACCGGTATCGTTTTGTAATAAAATAATAATTGTAGGCAGACCAATGATCATTACAGAGAACATTTTTGTTTTTGTATCCTGCAGCCGCCTACCCAATGTACTCAGGTATTTAGCCAGTGCCATGTTGGTGGCGAATTTGGCAAATTCTGCCGGCTGCAGTTTAAAAGATCCGATATCTATCCAACCGAACGATCCTTTTACATCTCTTGAAAACAAAAAGGTGGATAGACATAATAGAATTGTTAATCCGTATATAGGATATGAAAATGCAGCATAAAATTTCCCATCGATGACGAGAATCATCATCGCAATAAAAAATGCGCCGGCAATCCAGAAAGTTTGTTTTCCGTAACTTTGGGTGAAGTCAAAAATACTTGAATGCTCTTCGTTATAAACAGCAGCATAAATATTAAACCAGCCGATTATGACCATTACAAAGAAGAGGGTGACAAGCATCCAATCCGTATTTTGTAATATGCCTTTTTGTCCTCTCATTTTTTTATTGGCTGAGTAATTTTCGCTATCACTTTTACTGAATCCGCTTTTTTAACAGGAGGTTCCGGTTTTTTCTCCTGATAAATTTTGGGTGCTACTACGCCTTCCAACATTCGTTTTTCCAATTGAGGGCGTGAAATAGAATCGGCAAGATACTTTTCTATCATCAATGTAGCTATAGGTGCTCCCCAATCCGATCCCCAGCCGCCATTTTCTACCATTATACCGATAGCAATTTTAGGGTTTTCCAATGGAGCAAATCCGACAAACAAGGAATGGTCGCGGCCATGTGGATTTTGCGCAGTTCCTGTTTTTCCACAGACTCTTATTCCTTTAATTTTAGATCCGGCTGCAGTTCCTGATTCGAGTACCCCTTCCATACCTTTGATAACTATGTCGTAATAATTTGCCTCAACACTGGTGTAATTCCTTTTCGTAAATTTTTCGTCCTTTGGCTCTCTACCGACTTTCTTTCCGATATGAGGAATATAAAAAAATCCTTTGTTTGCAATAATGCACATGGTATTGGCCATTTGTAAAGGCGTAATACCAAGCTCACCTTGACCGATAGAAAGTGAAACTACCGTGGATGATTTCCATCGTCCTTTTCCAAAATATTTATCGTAATATTCAACTGTTGGAACATTTCCTTTCAATTCCTGAGGTAAATCGCTAAAGAGTCTTTTGCCGATTCCGAATGTTAACACATGATTCCTCCACACTGTATAACCTTCTTCCGTAGACTTAAATTTTCGTTGATCAACAACACTTCGAAAGACATAGCAATGGTAGGTATTACATGAATGCGCAATAGCCGCTTCGAGGTAAAGGAAACCATGACGTGCATCACACTTCACTGTTTGAGAACCCATGTGATAACCTCCGTCGCAATAATAACTAGTCATGGGATTCAATACACCTTCTTGTTCGGCAATAAGATCGTTAATCAGCTTGAACGTTGAGCCGGGAGGATAATAAGCCATTAACGCCCGATTGAAAAGTGGTTTGGAAGGATTGAAAAGTAACTGCGCATAATTTTTTGTTCGTGCCCTTCCAACAAGCAGATTCGGGTCGTAAGAAGGCGCGCTAACACATGCAAGAATTTCTCCGGTAGAAGGTTCGATTGCCACTACAGCTCCAACTTTGTTTTGCATGAGTTGTTCTCCGTATTTCTGCAGCTTTGCATCCAGAGATAAAATCAGGTTATCACCGGCAACAGAAGCTGTATCGTAGCGACCGTTCTGAAAACTACCTTTTTCCCGGTTGAACACATCAACCATAATTCGCCGCACACCTCTGCTGCCACGGAGCACTTTTTCATACGACTGTTCAATTCCGCTTTTTCCGATATAGTCACCGTCTTTATAATAACCGTCCTTGCGAGTGATAGTAGAGTCAACTTCACCGATATAACCAAAGAGATGGGCCGCCATCGGATCCGGATATTTACGGATGGTTCTGATTTGCACAAAGAAACCGGTAAACCGGTAGAGCTTCTCCTGAAATGCCGCATACGTTTCTACAGAAAGCTGCTTCTCAAAAATCGAAGCTTTTACATTGGAAAAAGATTTGGCTTTCTGAAATTTTTCAGAATATTCTTTTGCAGTAATACCAATAAGACGACAGAGTTCTGTACTATCGGTATGCTTGGCCTGCTTGGGAATAATCATCAGATCATATACCGGTTCGTTATAAACCAACAACTTTCCATTCCTGTCGTAAATTAGACCACGCGACGGATAATCAGTTATCGGACGAATTACATTGTTATTGGCTGAGAGTTTATACCGGTCATCAACTACCTGAATATAAAATAAGCGCAGCAGGTAGATAAGTACCACCGAAAAAAAAATAAAATAAATGACTGTCTGCCTATCTGATGAAACGCGCATTTCCCTTCGATTGTCCGAATAGATATTCTCCGATGATGATGATGGCAATTGTAATTGCTGAATTCAATAATGCCTTAAACAACGTAATAAAGAATTCGTTGAATCGGAAAACTTCAACATAAAAGTACAGAACATGGTGGATAATTACCATGAAAGTTAAATATGTTATAAACCATTTAAAACCCATTACCTGAGGAGAAAGTCTGGTATCCGCTTCATAACCATCCCGGGGTGAAATCAATTTCAAAATTGAAGGTCGCGCAAATGCCATGCAAACAGTAGCAGCAGCATGCATTCCACCCGAACTGCCAAACATGTCAATTGTTAATCCGGTAATCAAGGCAATTATGAGTAATAACCATTTAGGCGTTTCTACCGGCAATAACAAAATGAATACGATGTACACATAAGGATTCACATAACCCGACCACTGAATGTGGTTGAACAATGCAATCTGCAATCCAACCAAAAATAAAAAACGCAGAACCTGTCTAAGGATTTTAACGATCATTTTTTAATGGCTCCTCCAGCGCCCGTTGTTCATCTTTGAAAACATTGTTGATTATGTAAACATAGGTAAGCTTACCAAACGGTGTGGAAAGTTTCACTGAAATCTCCTGAAAATTTGTTCCTCCGCCGTCAACCACTTCTTCTACCAGGCCAATCATTATGCCTTCAGGAAAAATGGAAGAGTATGAGCTGGTAATAATGGTATCACCTTTAGCAACTTTTACGTGTTTAGCGATATCTTTCAATGAAGCATGCGTCTCATCGAAACCATCCCAAACCATAGATCCTATGAATCCGCTTTTTTTAATCCTTGCGCTGATTCTGGAATCTTTATGTAAAAACGACATCACCGAACAATAATGTTCTGATACATCTTTAACGATTCCAACAATTCCATCGCTACTAATTACTCCCATCTCCGGCTTCACTCCCAACAAACTTCCTTTGTTTAAAGTCAGGTAATTATTTCTTCTGTTCACAGAATTGTTGATCACTTTGGCAGTCATGAAACTGTATTGTTGCTTCAGCAATGTATCTGTTGAAACACGATCCAGCGCACTATCAATATAAAAAGCATCGGGTAACAGGGCTTTTAATGCAGCATTTTCTCTCGATAGCGCCTCATTTGTAGTCCTTAAATCAATATAATCCGTAACGCCGCTGATGGCAGAATTCACCTTAGCTGAAACAGCATTTGTTGAATTAATAAAACTGGAGCGTTGGAAATTGTTATTCTGAAAAATCAGGTAGCCGCAGAAAACTTCCAGCAGCAGAAAAAAAATAAAAAAATTATACTTCCATAAGAAGAGAAAGAGGTTTCTCATTGAGATGAATTCTGTTTACCGGTACCTTAACCGTTCATGACTCAACGCCCATCGGTTATGGGATGAGGAACTTAAACCTGGAGATATTTTTAAGCGCAATACCTGTACCGCGAACAACTGCTCTTAAGGGATCTTCAGCAACGTGAACAGGTAATTTAATTTTCGCCGATATACGCTGATCCAAACCACGCAACAAGGCTCCCCCACCGGTCAGATAAATTCCCGTACGGTAAATATCTGCCGATAATTCAGGTGGTGTCATCTCAAGCGCTTTCAGAATAGCTTCTTCAACTTTTGAAATTGATTTATCCAGCGCATGTGAGATCTCAGAATAACTTACGGTGATTTCTTTGGGAATCCCTGTCATCAGATCACGACCATGGACAGCAAAATCAGGTGGCGGGTTTTCTAATTCCGGTAAGGCTGAACCTACTTCTATTTTAATTCTCTCGGCAGAACGTTCGCCGATCAAGATATTATGCTGACGTCTCATGTAATCCCAAATATCATTCGTGAAACCGTCTCCGGCAACGCGAATGGATTGGTCACAAACAATTCCTCCCAAAGCAATAACGGCAATCTCACTCGTTCCTCCACCAATATCAATAATCATATTGCCCATGGGCTCTTCTACATCTATTCCAATTCCAATTGCAGCCGCCATCGGCTCGTGTATAAGATAAACCTCTTTGGCACCGGCATGCTCTGCAGAGTCGCGAACCGCTCTTTTTTCAACTTCTGTAATTCCTGAGGGTATACAAATGACCATCTTCAACGACGGGGTAAATAAGCTCCCTTTTGGAGTAATCATTTTAATCATTCCACGAATCATGTGCTCTGCAGCATCAAAATCGGCAATTACACCATCTTTCAACGGACGAACAGTCTTGATGTTTTCATGCGTTTTTCCATGCATCATCATCGCCTGCTTACCAACTGCTATAACTTTTCCGGTAGTACGGTCGATTGCGACAATAGATGGCTCGTCAACCACTACCTTGTCATTATGTATGATCAATGTATTGGCTGTACCCAGGTCAATCGCAATTTCCTGTGTTAAAAAATCAAAGAATCCCATATCGGCATTATATTTTAGGGGAAATATGACTTCCTTCTACGCAAAATATACAAGGAGGGTTTTGTTTATTGAAAATTGTCTGAAGTACTTTCTACCAAGAAGAATTTGTTGAAAGTTCACTCCATTCTGTTGAATATATAAGATCTAAAAATCAGAAAGAACAATGAAAATTCCCACGCTTTTTAATCTCCCTTTCGGAGCAAAATTAGTCAGGATTATCGAATCTTTAACGGAAATGAATTATTAAAACAATAACTTATTACTTATTCATTTTCAATCCACAATCTTTAAGTGGAACTATCTTAACACATTCATAATCAAGATCAAACGAATACTTATGAAAATTCATTTCAAATAGTTTAATTCTCTCGGCTAAAACCATTTTCAGCTTCTGAAAATATAAATTCATTAATGTTTAAAATGCCTGAATCCTGTAGTCACCATGGCCAGATTATGCATGTTGCAATAGTCAATTGATTCCTGATCTTTAATTGATCCTCCAGGTTGAATGATTGCAGTAATACCTGCTTTACCGGCAATTTCCACACAATCAGGAAATGGAAAAAAAGCATCGCTAGCCATTACGGCATCCTTCAAATCGAAACCAAAATGCTTTGCTTTTGATATTGCCTGTTGCAAAGCATCAACTCTTGATGTTTGGCCGGTCCCGCTTCCTAATAGCTGCTTATTTTTAGCAATAACGATTGTATTCGATTTAAGATGTTTGACGATTTTATTGGCAAATTCGAGATCATCAAATTGACTTTCTTCCGGATTCTTTTTTGTGACCGTTTTCATATCCGATTTAGTCTCTGTATGCATGTCTCTATCTTGATAAGCGACACCATTTAAAACAGTCCGGTAAATTTTTTCGGGAAGATCATATTTTTTTTGACGTAAGAGGATTCGATTTTTTTTCAAGGAGAGTAAATCTCTGGCAGCATCATCAAACTCAGGAGCAATGATAACTTCAAAAAATATTTTATTGATTTCAGAGGCCAGCAATGCGTCTATCTTACGATTCGAACAAATAACTCCTCCAAAAGCGGAAACAGGATCTCCTTCGAGTGCTTTTTTCCAGGCGTTGGCAGCATTATCTGCAGAAGCAATTCCGCATGAATTATTATGTTTTACGATTAGAACAGTAGGTTCTGAAAACTCAGCGATAAGTCCTGCTGCCGCATCGATATCGAGCAGATTGTTGAAAGAAATTTCTTTGCCATTGAGTTGATCAAAAAACTCATCAAACTTTCCGAAGAACATAGCTTGTTGATGGGGATTTTCTCCATACCTGAGATTTTTCACCTCTGCAAAGCTTTGTTTAAAACGGGGAATTTCTGCCTTCTTATTAAAGTAATTGAAAATAGCTGTGTCGTAATGCGAGGTAATATCAAATGCATAAGCCGCCATTTTTTTTCTTTGATCGAAAGATGAGCTTCCGTTTGATTCTTTAATAATTTCCAACAATGAGGCATACTGACTGACAGAAGGAATAATTAACACGTCCTTGAAATTCTTTGCTGCTGCCCGAATCAAAGAAACTCCTCCAATGTCTATTTTTTCAATGATTGCTTCTTCGCTACTTCCTGCTGCTACCGTTTGTTCAAAAGGATACAAATCGACGATGACCAAATCAATGTCCGGAATTTTATATTCCTCCATCTCCGAAACGTCCTCACTGTTTGCTCGTCTCCCTAATATTCCACCAAAGACTCTTGGATGTAGGGTTTTAACTCTCCCACCCAGAATGGATGGAAAATCAGTAATACTTTCAACAGGAATAACAGGAATCTTCAATGCTTCTATAAATTCCTGTGTTCCTCCGGTCGCATACAGTGTAATGTTAAGTTTGTGGAGTCCAATGATTATTTCTTCCAGATTATCTTTGTGATAGACAGAAATCAGCGCACTTTTGATCTTTTTTATTGATTCCATTTTCTTCAATTAAAGCGTAATTTTATGAAAATATGAGGGGTCTGATACACTTTACCGAAAATAAATTGCCAGCAAATTCTTCCATCGACAAATCTCACTTTGAGAGCGTTTTATCAGCCATTCTTTCTTTCTGCCCCGAGGAAAAGTTTAATAAATGTGATATTTTTTTTAAATAAATAGCAGAAAATAACTGTTTACTATTTCCTATCTGCCCGAACATCGTACTTTTGCTTCAATGATCAGCAACACTGACTTATTTTTTCGACTTTTCAAGGAGAGTTTTCTCTTTGCTTTTGAGGCATTGCGCGTAAATAAATTACGCACTTTTTTATCGCTTCTTGGAATTACCATTGGCATTTTCGCCATCATTTCCGTTTTTACAGTAACCGACTCTCTCGAGAGAAAGATTAGAAAAGATGTCGAATCTTTGGGAAACAATGTAATTTATGTACAGAAATGGCCATGGGTACCGGAAGGGGGCGATGAATATCCCTGGTGGAAATACATGGGTCGACCTTTACCGGGAATTAAAGAAATGGCCGAGCTGGAAAAAAATTCTTCCACAGGTAGCGCTATGGCCTATGTGGCCTATCTCGGAGGACAAACAATTAAGTATAAAAGCAGTTCTGCAGAAAATTGCCAGATCATCTGTGCATCCCACAACTACGATAAGGTTAAAAATTTTGAAATCGAAGACGGCAGATATTTTACCGAGGGCGAATCCAATGCCGGACGACCGATTGCACTTATCGGTTCAGATATCAACAATGCTCTTTTTCCGAAAGGGGATGCCATTGGTAAATCATTCGTCGTTCGCGGATCCAAACTGACAGTCATTGGTGTAATGAAAAAAGAAGGAAGCAGTCTGGTCGACAATTCATCTGACAACTGTGTGCTCATTCCTGTTAACTATGCCAGAAGTCTCATAAACTTGCGCTCCAATGACATCGATCCTTTTATTATCATCAAAGCGAAAGACAAAGTACCACTTCCTGAAATGAAAGATGAGATTCGTGGGTTAATGCGTACGATCAGGAAATTAAGTCCGCGGGAGACAGACGATTTTGCTTTGAACGAAACAAGTTTATTGGCTAATGGACTCGATCAACTATTTAGCACATTGGGTATTGCCGGATGGATTATCGGTGGTTTTTCTATTCTCGTCGGTGGTTTTGGAATTGCTAACATTATGTTTGTCTCCGTCAAAGAAAGAACGCACATTATCGGTATTCAAAAATCTCTTGGATCAAAAAATTATTTTATTCTGCTTCAGTTTTTAGTGGAGGCCGTTGTTTTATGTATAATAGGTGGGGTCATCGGTTTATTTTTAGTTTTCCTGCTTTCCATAGCGGCTTCCAATGCAACCGGATTTGACCTTGCTTTGACCTTTGGAAATGTCCTTTTAGGCATTGTCATTTCAGCGACAATAGGAATCCTTTCTGGCTTTAAACCTGCTCATCAAGCATCACAAATGAATCCGGTAGATGCGATTCGGGCAAATTAAATGAACTTCTACTAAAAAGATATTATGCCGTAATCTCTTTCTTGAAACGCTAAGAACTTATAATACAAGTTGTCGCTTGGTAAAGTAAACGAAATCAGGCCAAAGCAATAAAATTTTGGAAAGTACATTTTACGAATCCTGTTCATTTCTATTCTGAATCTTCCCATTTTCAGACCTTCAAATTGTTAATTTTATCCTAGCTAAAAAAATATTTTTCATTCATATGAAATATTTTTTTTAATATGTTTGTCGTTATTAATTAATCCGGAAAAGTTGTATGGCTATAGTAAGAAAGATTACGGGTATCAGGTTTTATGTTTTTTTACTGGGATTATTTTTCGCTTCGTGCGGCTCCGACAAACAAGGAGACGAAATCGGTACCATTAAGCCAAACGAGTATCCCGAGTCTTATGAAGTGAGGAACAATGAAGTTTTCCTTGCCAACAAAATAAATGGTCCGGAAGATAAATCCGAAACACCCGGAAAAATCGCTACATCCTGGACAAATTACAGTTCCGGCTCATTAAGTCGTTTAGCTATTCTGCTTACAGATACGAATACATCCTGGCTGGGTCTCGCTCATGGACTTAAGTCAATTGGCATTCCATTTATCATCACGACAGACTACAGAAAAGCTTTAGATCACAAAGTCGTTATCGTTTATCCTATAGTATCGGGTGCCGTATTATCTCCGGATGCATTGCAAGCATTGGCGGCCTTTCCTCGAAACGGCGGGACGTTAATTGGCATTCAAGTCTTGGGTGGATTGAATGAAATATTTGGCTTTGAAGAACCGATACCCAGTAAGCAACGTTTTGAGATTATCATTCCGCGTGACTCACTATCACCAATCGTTGGCGAATTCAAAGACTCAAAAGAATTTGAAATATCGCTGGGCAATAAAGAACGCTATAAAGAAACCATGGGAACCTATAGTTATTCGAAACCCCAATTTCCACCTTTGGCTACCTATGAAGATAAGTCCGCTGCCATCACACAAAAGTTCTATGGCAACGGCAATGCTTATGCATTTGGTTTTGATATTGGCTTTTTAATTCTGAAGGGACATAATATCCGTCATCAGGATTTTAACCGATCGCCTGCCAATAATTTCGAGCCCACTATTGACGTAATACTTCGTCTAATTAAAAATATTTACTTGCAAAGCGATCGGAATGCATCCTATATATGTACAGTTCCCTATAATAAAAGTCTTTCTGTTTGCATCACGCATAACATTAACTTCAGAAAAGCATTGGAGAATGCCGCTGTTTTTGCGGAGGAAGAGAGAAAAATGAATATTCACTCAACCTATTTTATTCAAACCCGGTATGTAAGAGACAGCCGCACTCGAATGTTTAATTCCGCTGAAGATTTTGAAAGTCTAAAAAAAATTGCCCAAACCGGAATGGATATTCAAAGCAACTCGGTTTCCGGTTCACCCATGTTCGATCAGTTTGAACAAGGAACAGGTACTGAAGTATACACCAGCTACAAACCTTATGTACTCGCTTGGGAAAAAACCTACAATGGATCCATTTACGGCGAAATGCGAGTCAGTAGGTTCCTTATAGATCACTACGTCCCAACAAACAAAACCAGTGCATTCCGCTCTCATCACTTGTATACTCCATTCACTTATCCTCAAAATTTATTAGCAAGTGGGTATCGTTTCAGTTCCTCTGTTTTAGCAAATGCTGCACTTACACATCTCCCTTTTCAGATGAATTATAACAGGGAATACGACAGTGAATTGCAGGCGTTTGAGTTTCCGGTAACTGATGATGATGAATATCCTCCATTCAACACCTCCAGAGCACAGTCATCGATTGCACTTGCGAAAAAAATTGCCAACTACGGAGGATGTTTCATCGGGCAAGTTCATCCGAATGCTTATGGCTTGCAGGTCGAAAGAGAATTTGTAAAAGCACTCCGCGACGAAGCATGGTTTGGAACGATCAATGATTTTGGTTTGTGGTGGGCGGCCCGCAATGAAGTTACCCTTGATGTTTTTTATACAGATGCCCGCCGGGTGGTGAGCATATCTGTTCCAAAGCGCATGGAAGGTCTCGCTATAATGTTACCACTTCGCTCTACACCTATCGATGTTGAAGGAGGCGGAAAATATTCTGTAGACGGCAAGCTTATTATTTTTGAACTTGCAGAAGGGTTGATAAAGATTACACTTGATAATTAGTTTTTCAGTAAAATCTTTTCAAAAAAATCAACTACCAAAATTAATCGAAATAAATTTACTGCGTCAGAGAATTTCCAACAAAGCTGCATTGGCATCTTCAACGGATTCGATATCTTTAATCGTTAGTGATAATTTCGATTTATCTTCTTTCAAGCGGCACTTCTGGGTATTCTTCTGAACATACTTTAGGATTCGGGAAAATACTTCTGTTTGATAAAACAATGAATTCGGATTGCTTACAAAATACCCGATAAGCCGGTTATTCTTCATCAGAATTTTTTCAAAGCCCAATTTCTCCGCCAGCCATCTCAGGCGAATGGTTGCCAGTAATTCCCTGGCAGGACGAGGTAGATTTCCGAAACGATCGCGCAATTTATTTTCAAATTCAACAAGTTTTTCTTCCGTTTGCAAACTGTCCAGTTCTTTGTATAAAAGTAATCGCTCCGAAACACTATTCACATAATCTGACGGCATGAGAATTTCCATGTCAGTATCAATCTGACAATCCGAAACAAATTTTCTTTCCTCTTTTTCCTGAACAAAGAGATCGGCAAATTCTGTTTCCTTCAATTCAAGAATGGCTTCATCTAAAATCTTATGATACATCTCAAATCCAATCTCAGAAATAAATCCGCTTTGCTCACCACCCAATAAATTTCCCGCACCACGAATATCCAAATCACGCATGGCCACATTGAAACCGGAACCGAGATCTGAAAACTCTTCAATCGCTTTAAGTCTTTGTTTGGCCTCATTGGTCAACACCGTTATTGGCGGTGCTAATAAATAACAAAATGCTTTCTTGTTAGACCGCCCTACTCTGCCGCGCATTTGATGTAAATCACTTAATCCAAAATTCTGTGCCTGATTTATGATGATGGTATTTGCATTTGGAATATCGATACCCGATTCTATTATGGTAGTTGACACTAGCACGTCAGACTGACCTTCTATAAATGTCATCAGTGTTTCTTCCAGTTTATCTCCATCCATTTGGCCGTGAGCAACTGCAATAGTCGCCTGCGGACAAAGTCTATGGATTAGTGCTGACATATCGTGAATATCCTGCACCCGATTATGAACAAAGAAAACTTGTCCGCCCCTTGCCAATTCATAATTTATTGCATCGCGAATCATTTTTTCGTTGAAAACTTGCAGCTCTGTGGTGACAGGATAACGATTTGGCGGAGGCGTATTTATGATGCTTAAATCACGAGCTCCCATTAAAGAAAATTGTAAAGTTCGTGGAATAGGCGTTGCTGTAAGTGTAAGTGTGTCGACATTTACTCTTAATGCTTTCAGTTTTTCCTTGGCAGCAACACCAAATTTTTGTTCTTCATCGATGGTCATTAACCCAAGATCTTTGAACTTAACATCTTTTCCAAGTAATCTATGGGTGCCGATTATAATATCGATTTTACCTTCTGCCAATGACTGAAGGGTTTCCTTCTGTTTCGCAGCAGATTTAAAGCGGTTGATATAATCGACTTTACAAGGAAAATCTTTTAAGCGATCGCGAAAAGTATTGTAGTGCTGCAGAGCAAGAATAGTTGTTGGAACCAAAATAGCAACCTGCTTGCTATCCGCCACCGCTTTGAAGGCCGCACGAACGGCAATTTCTGTTTTTCCAAAACCTACATCGCCGCAAATGAGTCTGTCCATCGGATAGGCTTTTTCCATATCCTTTTTCACATCACGTGTTGCCTTTACCTGATCCGGAGTATCTTCATAAATAAAGCTTGCCTCTAATTCGTTTTGGAGATAAGAATCAGGACTAAAAGCAAATCCTTGAGCTGCTTTTCTCTTCGCATATAATCCGATGAGTTCTTTGGCAATATCCTTAACACGTTTTTTTGTTTTTTGTTTTAGCGTAGCCCATGCTCCCGAACCAAGTTTATGCAATGAAGGAATGGTTCCTTCCTTACCCGAATATTTAGCAATACGATGAAGCGAATGTATGCTGACATATAAAATGTCATTATCCTTATAAATTAACCGAACAGCTTCCTGTGGCTTGCCGTTCACCACAATGGCTTCCAGTCCGGCAAACCTTCCAACACCATGATCGATATGCGTTACATAATCTCCGGGCTTTAGAGACGACAGTTCCTTTATCGTTAATGCATCGTTACGAGAATGTTTTTTCTTCAGTCGAAACCGGTGATAACGGTCAAAAATCTGATGATCGGTGTAACAAGCAAGCTTCAGGTCGTTATCAATAAATCCTTCATGCAAGGACAACAAAAGGGAAGTAAATTCAACCTTGTTCTCAATGGCATGCTTTTTTTCGAGGTCTTCGAAGATGGCATAAATACGCTCGATCTGTTTGGCAGAGTCTGCGAAAATTATGTTCTTAATTTTTTCCTGTTGATTTTTCTGCAGGTTTGAAATCAATAAAGAAAAATTCTTGTTAAAAGACGGCTGTGGCGAAATGGAAAAAACCTCCTGTAAGTCGCTCTTGAAATAACATTTATTACCGAATTCAATAATTGTTTTCTTTTGCAGGTTCTCCAAAAACTCATCCGGAGTATCGTAATGATTTTGGAAAATTTCTTTAAGCTTACCTGTCGATTCATCGATTAGATTCAGATTCAGAAAGTCCAAATTGGTAGTGAGATCATTAAACCAAATGGTTGTTTGCGCCGGAATGAATTCGAAAAAAGAAGAACGCTCCTCTTCCATCAGTTTTTTCTGCACATTCGGCATGATAGCTACATGATTCATCGGTTGCACCGATAATTGAGTAGATGGATCGAAGCTCCGGATACTTTCTACAGTATCCCCAAAAAACTCAATCCTGTAAGGAAGTTCGTTGGCGAATGAATAAATATCGACAATTCCTCCACGAATGGAAAATTCGCCTGCTTGTTGCACAAAATCTACGTATTCGAAATCATGATGCAAGAGAAATTCATTGATGAATCCTATTGAAATATCTTCTCCAACACGCATAGCAATTGAATTCAGCTCCAGGTTTTTCCTTGTCACTACCTTTTCGGCGATGGCTTCCGGATAAGTAACAACAATTGTTTTACTGTTTCTGTTTAATCGGCTCAGTACTTCGGCACGCATTAGAATATTTGAATTGTCAGGATCGTCTGACTGAAAAGATCTTTTATTGGATGAAGGAAAAAAAAGTACCTGATTGTCGAAAAAAATATTTTCAAGATCGTTTAGAAAATAAGCGGCTTCTTCGTTATCAGGTAAAACAACAATGTGGGAATGATTCGTCAGCGAAGATAAAGCGGCCATTAGAATTCCTTTTGAAGAACCAATGAGTCCTTTCAGATGAATCCTGTCGTTGTTTGAAGAATCGTTAAGTCGTGCTGAAATCTTTTTTACTGACGGACGCGAAGTATAAAATTCAATTAACTGTTGACGATCCATCTAAATAATTTCTGATAATTTTTAGTTATTGGTTGTTAACCGGTGGTCAGTCAAATGCCAAAACCGAATAACCGAAAGAAAACAAAAAATGAATTTTTAAAAGATTTTCTTTTAGGCAATTATTTTTTCACTAATTATTTTCGCACAACTGTATTTATTTCGCTTCAACCTGCGAATATTTCAACATGAGATCCTCCGCCATTGTTACCATATCTGTAGATCCAATAAAAAGCGGGGTGCGCTGATGCAAAGCGGTTGGCTGTACGTTCAAGATGCGTTCAAAACCGTTAGATGCTTTTCCGCCCGACTGCTCGATGATAAAGGCAAGTGGATTACATTCATATAACAAGCGGAGTTTACCGTTGGGCGATTTCAACGTAGAAGGGTAAATGAAGATTCCTCCCTTTAATAGATTCCGATGGAAGTCAGCAACCAATGAACCAATATATCGTGAAGAATAGGGTCTGTTTGTTTTAGCTTCTTCAACCTGACAATATTTAATGTATTGCTTTACGCCATCCGGAAAGTGAACATAATTTCCTTCGTTGATCGAATAAATTTTCCCTTGAGGAGGACAAACCATATCCGTATGCGAGAGACAAAATTCTCCAATACTCGGATCCAGCGTAAAACCATTCACGCCTTTTCCTGTTGTATAAACCATCATTGTAGAAGATCCGTAAATGACATATCCTGCGGCAACCTGTTCGGTACCTCTTTGAAGGTAATCGGATTCATCGACTTCTCCGCTGAAAGTAATTCGGCGGTAAATGGAAAAAATTGTTCCGATAGCTACATTCACATCGATGTTTGATGAACCATCCAGCGGATCGACACAAACAACATATTTTGCGTTTTTTGAAACGGCAGAATCAATTTGAACCAGTCCATCGTTTTCCTCTGATGCAACTGCACAGGTTTCGCCACCGGCGCTTAATGCAGCAATGAATTGTTCGTTCGCGAAGACATCCAGTTTTTTTACACTCTCCCCTTGAATATTAATCGTTCCGTATTCACCCAAAATATCGGCAAGTCCGGCCTTATTTACTTCACGGTTTACAATTTTCGCGGCAATACCGATGTCTCTTAATAGACGCGATAATTCACCTTTTGCATAAGGAAAATCCGACTGACGCTCAATGATAAACTGTCCGAGTGTTACTACTTTGTTCATGTCTACTGGTTTCTTGCAAAGCTAAAGTTAATTCGCCGATTAGCCAATATGTATTGGCTCTAAATTCACTAAATTTAAAGAAATATCGAGACTTTTATTGCCTTTTGGCAAAGAAACTGACTATCAAATTAATGTCATCGTTTCTGTTGCCGATTTGAAAAAGACCAATAAACCAGCGCCACTCTTTCACTCCCGACTAACATTTGTATATTCGCCACAAGAAACTATACATGCAAAAAACGACGTCTTTTCCGAAAGAAAAAATCAGATTATTGATGTTGGAGGGTATCCATCCTTCTGCAATCCGGCTTTTTAAAGATAGTGGTTATGGTGAAATCGAATTACTAAAATCGGCCATGAGTGAGAGTGAATTACTTGAAAAAATTCAGGACGTTCATCTCTTAGGCATTCGTTCCAAAACTCAGTTGACAGAAAAAGTATTAAATGCTGCTCACAAACTCATCGGTATTGGGGCATTTTGTATTGGCACCAATCAGGTCGATATGAATGCCGCCATTGAAAATGGAATTGCTGTTTTCAATTCGCCTTTCTCGAACACACGATCTGTTGCCGAACTTGTCATTGCACATTGTATTAACCTTATGCGCCGTGTTATAGAAAAAAATGATGCCGCACATAAAGGAATTTGGATGAAAGACAGCACCGACAGTTATGAAATACGCGGTAAGACATTAGGAATAATCGGCTATGGACATATCGGGTCTCAGGTTTCTGTACTAGCTGAAAACATGGGAATGAAGGTTATTTTTTACGACATCGAACCTAAACTTACATTGGGAAATGCCAATCAGGTTAAAACACTCGATGACTTACTTGCTTCTTCCGATGTTGTTACTATTCACGTACCCGGACATGCCACTACTAAAAATTTAATCAACGGTACTTGTTTGAAGAAAATGAAAAAGGGCGCCTTCCTGATCAATTATAGTAGAGGTGATGTAGTCGATTTGAATGCCATAAAATTATCGATTGAAGAAAAACACCTGCACGGTTTTGCCGTCGATGTTTTTCCGGAAGAACCGGAAAGCAATAAAGAAATATTTACAGCTCCCATTCAAGGTCTTCCCAATGTTATCCTTACGCCACACATCGGCGGATCGACACAAGAAGCACAGGAGAACATCGGAATGGATGTTGCAACAAAACTCATCAGTTTCCTGGAAACGGGCTCGAGTACAGGTTCGCTTTCCGTTCCTGCTTTGAGTCTGCCCGTACAACAGGATACGCATCGCTTATTACACATTCACAAAAATGTTCCCGGAGTATTGAGTGAAATTAACGGATTACTTTCGCAAATGAATGTGAACATTCTCGGTCAGTATCTAAAGACCAATCCGCAAATTGGTTATGTTGTACTTGATATTGATAAAAACACTTCTTCATCTGTATTGGAAGAATTGAAAAAAGTAAAGAACACTATCCGCGTGAGAAATCTTTACTAAACTAAATTAGTTTCATTCAATATCTTGAATAAAATTAACCTATTTCGAATTAACTTAACCGAACATGCAATCTTCATCTATACGCATCCGCAAAGGAGAAAAAAGTGATTTACCGGCTGTATTAGCACTCATTCGCGAACTCGCACTTTTTGAAAAAGCCCCGGATGAAGTTACCAATACAGTTGAAGACATGGAAATCGATGGTTTTGGAGAAAGGCCTGCTTTCGAATTTTATGTCGCAGAAATTGAAAATGAAATTGCCGGACTTGCATTGTACTTTATAAAATACTCTACTTGGAAAGGAAAAGGAATTTATCTGGATGATCTCATCGTTACGGAGAAACACAGAGGGAAGGGAATCGGTAAAAAACTTTTAGATACCATTATTCTGGAGGCAAAAAAAATCAATGCCAAACAAATGCATTGGCAGGTATTGGACTGGAATGAACCTGCAATCAAATTTTACGAGCAGTATGGAGCAACTATAGAAGCGGAGTGGCTGGATTGCAAACTCAAAGAATCACAAATTAACTCTCAGCCCGTCGTGTAAATTATTTCAGCTTATAAAAGCCACATTAATAATCAAACAAAAAATTAATTCTCTCTAGCATATAAAATAAAATGAAGGTATTAAAATTCGGGGGTGCTTCTGTTAAAGACGCTGAAGCGGTAAAAAACGTAGCTCAGATACTTTCTAAATTAAAGAATGAAGAAATCGTAGTGGTCATTTCGGCTATGGGAAAAACTACGAATAATCTGGAGAAAGTAGTCAATGCCCGTTTCAGTGACAACAATGAAATTGCAGAACAGTTAAATCTTGTCAAAGATTTTCATTTCAAGATTATTGACGATTTAGGTTTTGCTGCCGACCATCCTTTGCGGGAAGAAGTGGGTAATTCATTCGTTGAAATAGAATGGACACTGGAAGACGAGCCCGATAAAGGATATTCTTTTATTTATGACCAGGTTGTTTCACAAGGTGAAATTATTTCTACACGCATTGTTCATGCTTACCTGATTGCAAATGGCATTAAAGGGCATTGGTTGGATATTCGCGATGTATTACAAACGGATAATTTTTACAGAGAAGCGAATATCAATTGGGACTTAACAGAAAAGTTAGTCAACATGCGTATTCCTACATTGCTTAAAAATAATTCTGTTGTCATTACACAAGGATTTATCGGCTGTACTTCAGAAAATTTCACGACAACATTAGGTCGTGAAGGATCCGATTATACAGCGGCCATTTTATCTTATTGCCTGAATGCAGAAGAAATGATTGTCTGGAAAGATGTTCCGGGAGTACTCAGTGCAGACCCGAAATTTTCTCAGGAAGCTATCAAACTGGAGCAAGTCAGTTACCACGATGCAATCGAACTTACTTACTATGGAGCAACTGTTATTCACCCGAAGACTATTAAACCCATAGAAAATAAAAACATTCCGTTAAGAGTATGTTCATTTAAAATGCCGGCAGAAAAAGGAACACTCATCGGAAACTTCAAAGGAACAAAACCATTAGTTCCTTGTTTTATATACAAATTCAATCAGATACTTTTTTCCATTTCATCAAAAGATTTTTCTTTCATAGCAGAAGAAAGCATGAGCAAAATTTTTGGAATTTTTGCCAAACACCATATCAAAATTAACCTGATGCAAAATTCGGCATTAAGTTTTTCAGTATGCATCGATAACGACCCGCATACGACACCTGCCCTCCGTGAAGATCTGGCAAAAAACTTTCACGTGCTTTACAACGAAGGATTGAAGCTGATTACTGTCAGACACTATTATCCGTCTACTATCGAACAGATTCTAAAAACTTCTAATGTAATTCTCGAGCAAAGAAGCAGGCTGACGGCTCAGGTGGTGATAAAGGAATAAAAATAATTAGTCAACTAAAATAAAGTTATTGTTTAGAAAATGATTTTGATAGGCATAATTAAATAATTTGAAATAAATTATACCTATATTTAAATACAAATTCTCAAATATTGAAGTAAAAAAAAACATTTCTCAATAATTATTTGACCTATAGGTTGACTTTAGTTTAAACTCGAAACCTTCTTTTTTATAAATAACTTAGCTTTTTACAACTGATGATAATTTCACATTTGCAAGTGAAAGTTTTAAACAAATTTTGTCAAGAACGCTTTAATCCCTGTAAATACAGCACTTTTGATAACTGAAACTTAATTGTAAACAAAAGAAGGTACATCCGAAACGACGCCAAATCTAATTTTATTTTAGGTCAGGCCAAAGTTAAGTTTGGTAAAAACGTAACCAAAGAAGATATTTCTTATTCCGTCTACGGCTTTTTAGATAGCCAAGAATACAGAGAAATGTTTGCAAACGACTTAAAGAAAATGCTACCACGCTTACCATTAATAGAAGATGTAAAAGATTTCTGGAAGTTCAGCAAAGCAGGTAGAGAATTGGCAGGGTTACATATTAATTACGAAACTGTCCCTCCATATAAAGGAGTAAAAGTGGCTTCGACGGGCTCAGCCACGGATAAGGGATTCTACACGGTAGAGAAAATGCGTTTCCCGAAGAAAGATCAGAAGGATACTATTTTTTATAACAGCAAGATTACCATCGAGAACATTCCGGCGAAGGCGTATGAGTATGTTGTAAATGGAAAAAGTGCTATCGAATGGATCATGGAACGTTATCAGGTTACTACGCATAAAGAGAGTGGCATTACCAATGATCCTAATGATTGGGCTAAGGAAGTTGGTAAGCCGAGCTATATTTTGGATTTGCTGCTGAGTATTATTAATGTAAGTGTTAAGACGGTGGAGATTGTTGAGGGGTTGCCGAAGGTGAAGTTTGAGTAAAAAACGTCTGTATATTGATTTAGCTGATTTGGTAATTCTAATTTATTATCCATATTATGTAGATATATAAATTGATACATTATACCGAACTTGCAGATATTAATTGTATTTTATATGTCAAAAAGGAAATTTTTAAAGGAAGAAAATATTGCGCAGCAGATCTATTTTATCCGTGGTGAAAAAGTAATTCTCGATTTTAACTTGGCTCAACTTTATAATGTAGAAACAAAACACTTTAAAGAAGCAGTGAGAAGAAACATCGTAAATTTTCCGGATGATTTTATGTTTGTGCTGACAGTTGTGGAATTTGAAAACTTGAGGTCGCAATTTGCGACCTCAAGTTGAGGCGGAACAAGGTATGCACCCATGGCTTTTACTGAACAAGGTGTTGCAATGTTATCCGGAATTTTAAAAAGCAAGCAGGCAAGAGAAGTGAACATTGCAATTATGCGTGCTTTTGTGCAGATGAGAAAATACTTAGAAACAAATAAGGAACTTGCGATACAACTTAAAAAATTAGAAAGTCGATTAGATAAAAATGATGAGGCAATTAATAGAATCTTTGAGGCTATTCGTCAACTAATGCTGCCACCAAATCCTCCAAGAAAGAAAATTGGTTTTATGAAAGAAGCGAATGAACAAAAAGAATAAATTAATATTAATTTCAGAATTACCGTTTAGCCGGATTTTAATGCAGTTCTTCGAATCAATTTCTATTTCTGAAGAGGGGCTTTTGGCATCATGCTACTGCGTTACTAAATTAAAATGAAAAAATCTTTTCGATAAAGAAAAAAGGTTATCTGTAATATGATCTGGTAAAAGTGCGATCGAAAGGATCATGGAACGCTAACAGGTAACTACGTATAAAGAAAGTGGCATTACGAATGATCCGAATGACTGGGAGAAGGAAGCAGGTAAGCCGGCTTATACTATGGATTTGCTATTGAATATTATTAATGTTAGTGTGAAAACAGTGGAGATTGTGGAGGGGTTGCCGATAATTGATTTTAGTAAATAACAACGGACCGAATGAAAAATAATCTGTTAGAGATATACAGGACGAAGGACAACCAAACCCATTTGGAAGTAAGGTTTGAGGGAGACACTATTTGGTTTTCACAGCAGCAGATGGCTTCACTTTTCATGCAGACAAAACAAAATATCAGTTTACATAATAAATAATTATTCACAGAGTTTTATACTGTTAAACCAATACGATAGCAGCAGCTTGAACTCTGATAAGCTGAATGAAAATATTACTTACGAAATCAATTACGATGAAGCGAAAAAAGAAATTTTTGAATTTTATGTTTTGAATCCCAAATTTACTTATCCGAAAATACCCTTTCCGGTTACTTCTTCAACCCACAAATCTTCTCATACAACACAACGGAAATCTTTTCATACGATTCAAACGTCCACCCACCGATATGCGGTGAAAGCATTACCTTATCGCTTTGAACAAGAAATTGCCAGCTCGGATTTCCGGAAAGTCCTCCCGGAGAAAATTTTTCGAAGGATGAATCTTCGTATTCGTTAACATCCAGACATGCACCTAATACTTTTCCCGATTTCAGGTTTTTTACCAGATCCTCCGTATGCAGACATTTCCCTCTGGCTGTATTGATGATATATATATTTTTCTGAAATTTCTGTATGAATTCATCGTCCACAAGATAAGTTGTTTCAGTGGAGAGCGGGACATGCAGACTAACAATATCCGCTGACTTTTGTAATTCTTCCAGGTCGGATTCTGTCACCCATTCACTGCCAAATCCTTTTTTATACTTATCGAATGCCAGTACTTTACAACCAAGTCCACGCAATTTGGCTGCAAAGGAACTTCCCATGTTTCCGTAACCGATAATGCCTACTGTCTTTCCATCGATTTCATGTCCGCGATTTTCTTCGCGTTTCCACTCTCCTGCACGAATTTGCCTGTCCGCTCTATTGAGGTTATTCATGAGTGCCAACAACATTCCCAGTGCATGTTCGCCAACAGCATCTCGGTTTCCCTCAGGAGAATTCAGGCAATGAATATTTCTGCTTTGGGCATAATCTACGTCGATGCTCTCCATTCCCGCGCCTGCCCTTGCAATAAAAATAAGGTTCTTCGCCTTTTCCAAAAACCGTGCGTCTAATTTGATTCTACTGCGAATCACAACACCTTGATATTCGGAAATAGTACTTTCAATTTTATCCGTTGGAAAATCATATCCTTCTACACATTCATGTCCATCCCGACGGAGAGAATCAATCAGAAATTGATGAGCGGTATCGATAAATAATATTTTCATGTTCAACTTTTCAATTTTTCTACGGCAAGTGTCAATTCAACAAACTTCTCCCAACTTAATGTTTCCGCACGCAAGGTATGAAAGGGAAGCTTTTCTGCTGTTTCTTTCGAAACCAAAGCTGACAATGCATTTCGTAAAGTTTTTCGGCGTTGGCTGAAAGCAGCTTTTACAACTCTGCGAAAAGCAACTTCGTCACATGCTAATTTAAAATTTTCTTTTCTGATAAAATGCAACACAGCCGATTTTACTTTTGGTGGTGGATGAAAATCGTCTTCATTCAATTGCATGATCAGCTTCACATCATACCACGTTTGCATGAACACACTCAGAATTCCATATTCTCGTCCTCCCGGTGTTCCGGCTATTCGCTCTGCCACTTCTTTCTGAAACATCCCGACAACTTCCGGAATACTGTTCCTGAAATCAAGCACTTTAAATAATATCTGAGTAGAAATATTGTAAGGAAAATTTCCGATTACACAAAACTCGCCTTTAAATAATTCTTCCGGATTCAATTGAAGAAAATCACCATAGTAAATGCTTGGCTTATGCTCCGGATATTTCTCCTCCAGATATCGGATCGACTCCTTGTCGATGTCGATGATTTTGGTTTTATAAGCTTTCGTCTGAAAAAGGAAATCTGTCAATACACCCATGCCCGGCCCTACTTCAAGCACCTGCTTGCAGTTTAAAGGTAGCGTGAGAGAATCCACGATTTGCTTAGCTAACAGGGGATCTTTTAGAAAATGCTGACCGAGACTCTTTTTTGGATTTACTTTTTTCAAAACAATTTTTAATTAAAACTTAATAACTACTTGCTAATTTTCATTGTTAGTTAACAAATCACATATTGTAAACTGTTACTTGTATTTCATTAAAAAGAATATGCCGGATTCTTTTCGTCGAATTCATTTTTTTCAAAAACAGGATTTAAGAGAAAACTTTTCATCTCATAATTTTCATATAAACCGTTTTCATCATAAATCAATTGTTTGATTGGAAGCCAATTATTCTTGTCTATGTAAAAGGTAAATTTTCTGTTATAAAAGTTTGGCACTTTTATGGTTTGGCTTTGTCGTACTTCTTCAAATCCATCCAGAAAAGGATTCAAAATTAAGAGAGAATAGTCGTTGATATGCAGACGTTCGGAAACGCTGGTTATGTTTTCACCGGGTTTCATGGTGTAACTCACTTCTTTGTAATCTTTAAAATCAAATGTAAGTACAATACATGATCTGTTATCAAATAAAGTTGTATCTGTAATTGATGCATAATCGTAAAAATGATTTTTAAATTTATCCTGATAGAATTTCATTAAACCAACTAGGTAATCAAATCCAATATGCTCAATGGGATGATGAGAATCTTTTCGCGCTAATGCGCCATTGGTTTTGAGGGAGAAAGTTAAGTAAGGGAATCCACCCGGACTAATCATCATTTTATTTTCATTCCATCCTTCCTTTCTTAAAACTTCCATTCCGGGATCTGGCTTTACGGCAAAAAAATAAATGTTCAGGGGCTTGGATTGAATCTTTACAATTCTTTCAGCAAGGGTATATTTGCCATTCAATAAACGCTCTTCAGTAAATAAAATAAATTTGGCAGTCTGAACTGAAGAAGCGGCGGATAACATTTTTTCAAAAACACGTTTGACTGCTAAATCCTGACCAAGAGCAGGGAAGGAATAAAAAAACAAAAAAGCGACCGTTATTTTTCTCATTCAACTGTTTCGAGGAGTGTTCGAAAAGCGACAAATTTATCTTTGAATTTTACATTCAATTCACCTCTCAAAGCGGGAGCATAAATGTCCTGATATTGCTGATATTTCTCCATGCTTTCACATAAATACTGGACGCAGTAAGTTACACCACCGGAATCTTCATCGCCGATTAAATGTAACAGTATATAGCTTTTAAACATGCCCGTTTTCATCACATCAGGAATATGTTCTTGCTTCATCCAGCGAAGCCATTCGTCTTTTACTGACAATTCAATATTTATGGTTACGTTGTAAATAATCATATAGTTAAAGTCAATTGTGAATGCAAAAATAATATTATTGGTGAATGATAAAATAAATTTCTTTTAGGAAAATGTAGTTAAAATGCAGACTTCAATTAATGATATCACCTCGTAATGCACGATACCGTTTTCTTGCTTCGACGGCGAATAAGCTTCCCGGATAATTTGTAAGTAATTGCTGGTAAAGCTCCATCGCCTTCGCTTTATTTTTTATTTTATCTTCCTGCAGAAGCGCTCTGTTGTACAAGGCATCGTCGGCAATTACGCTTGCACTATCATTGGAAATAATTTTAGCATATAAGGAATCTTCGTCAGTCCAGTTTCTTTTTTTATCCATGATTTGAGCTTGCTTAAACCAAGCATCATCGACAAGTGAATGACCGGGAAATTGTATAAGTAATGAATCCAATACATTCATGGCTTCATCGTTTCTGTTTCTATATGTGAGCAAATCGGCACGGGAATACAACATGAGAGCATCCATGGTAGAATCGAGACCCATATTGTCGCTGATTAATAAAGAAAGCGATAAAGCATCATTGGCGATTAGCTGAGACGTAGCTGATTTTAATACATCAAGTTGCGCCTGGGCCCACATAAAATCACCTCGAAAATAATCAAGACGTGCTGCACGAAATTTTGCTTCTTGTCCGAGTGGATCATTTTTAAAATCCTTATCAACTTGCTTATAAAGCAAATCGGAGTCCCATACATTTCCGGTAAATAAATAAATATCTGCCAATTCCAATTTACACTCTGCCTGATTAACCTTGCTTATACCCGGCATATCGATTGTTTCTTCCAGCTCCGCGATTGCAGTATCAATCTGATCTAAATAAAAAGCATTCAGGTGAGCGAGTCCACGAATTAATGTAGCGGTGCGCGGATTTTTTCCAAGTTCAACCAACGTCGATTTATAATCTTTGTTCAGTTTATTCAGATCGTCTGCTGTATATGTGTTACTTTCGGTAACTTTTTTATTTAAAGTGTTGAGAAGTCCGATTCGGGCTGCTACATAATTACCGTTTAACGAACCCTTGTCGACGACAAACTGATAGCATTTAACAGCGGCATCATAATTTAAATTTGATTCGGCCATTGTAGCAATATTAAAAACACGACCACCATCTTCATTGTGACGTTTATCAATTGCTTTGGCTTGGATAAAAGCCGATTCAAAATCTTTTTGTTGAATGAACAACCAGATCAACATTTCCGAATATTCAATCTGATCGGGGTTTCGCTGAATTCTACGGAGTAAAGATGTACGTAAAATATCATTGCGTGTATTATCAGGATCGTAACCGACACGCGATTGAAGAATGTTCATGATATTTTGTTGAAGCATGGGGTTTTCTACAACGGCATCCAAATATTCATCCGTCATTTTTGCAAACTCTCCTTTTTGAAAGTAAACATCTGCCGTTTCAAAACTGAAAGAGTAAGTACCGCGCAGCAATTTTTTTCCTTCGAGATATACCTGAAGAGCATAATCAAGCTCCTGCCTTAACAGAAAAGAGTTGGCCACTGTAATGATTACCCCTTGATCGGGCTTCATTAACTTGATAGCTTTTTCATACTGCTGTTTGGCTTTATCTTCTTCGCCTTTCGAATGATAGACAAAACCGAGATCGACAACATAAGCGGGATAATCAGGCATTTTTTTAATTACTTTTTTTGCCAGTTTTTCAGCATCATCATAATTCTTCATGGCCAACAAACATCTCAGGTATTGCGGATAAGTTCCATAAGGATCAGAACTCATTAACCGGTCGTACAATTCGGCTGCTTTCGCATATTCCGAATTGTTGAGATACTGATCAGCTAATTGTCTGTCGCCCGGAGTTTGAGCGAAGATGTTGAATGAAAAAAATAAAAAAAATACTACAAACAGTTTTTTCAAATTACGGTTTTTAAATTTTTAAGAAAAGTACCATTAGCGAGTATGCTTAATTGATCCTTATTGAAATTTTATTTTCACTTACAATTTACGAAATTCTATCGAAACCGGTATAAGATCGGATGGCATCGGGTATAACAACGCCATTCTCGGTCTGATTATTTTCCAATAAAGCAGCGACGATTCGAGGAAGTGCAAGCGCGCTGCCGTTTAATGTATGTGCCAACTGAGGTTTATCACTTCCGCTTCTGAAACGGAGTTTCATACGGTTTGATTGAAACGATTCGAAATTAGATACGGAACTAACTTCCAGCCATTTTTTCTGAGCAGCTGAAAATACTTCGAAATCATAGGTAAGTGCACTGGCAAAACTCATGTCGCCGCCACAGAGGCGAAGGACACGAAAAGGAAGTTGCAAGGATCTTAATAAAGAAGATACATAGGCAACCATTTTTTCAAGCGTCTCATACGATTTATCCGGATGTTCGATGTGAACGATTTCCACTTTATCGAATTGATGCAAGCGATTTAATCCGCGAACATCCTTGCCATAACTCCCCGCTTCTCTTCTGAAACAAGGAGTATAAGCACATAATTTTATTGGCAACTCTTCCGTCTTCACAATTACATCGCGGTAAATATTGGTAACCGGAACTTCAGCAGTAGGAATAAGATAATAATCGTCAAGTTGTACATGGTACATCTGAGAATCTTTATCGGGAAGTTGACCGGTTCCATAACCCGAATCTCTGTTAACCAATATCGGTGGTTGAATTTCTTTATAACCTGCCTCATGTGCCTTATCGAGGAAAAAATTAATCAGCGCTCGCTGCAGTTTTGCTCCTTTTCCTTTATATACCGGAAATCCGGCTCCTGTTAATTTTACTCCCAATTCGAAATCGATAATATCGTATTTATCTGCTAATTCCCAATGCGGAATCGCTGCGGGACCTAATTCGGGAATACTGCCTTCCTGACTTACCACTTCATTTTGTTCGGGTGTTTTACCTTTCGGGACGGTAGCAGAAGGAATATTGGGAAGTTTTACGAGTTCGGCATTCAATTTCTGCTCGAGAATTTCAAGTTCTTCCTGGATTTTTGAAGAGCTTTCCTTCAATGCTCCACTTTGATTTTTGAGCATATCGGCTTCATCCTTTTTTCCCGTTTTATATAGTTCGCCAATCTGTTTGGCCAACATGTTTTGTTTGTTTAAGAGTTGATCCAGCTCATTCTGAGTTTTTCTTCGATTTTCGTCAATATTTAATACATCTGCAACAATGCTTTTAGCATCAAAATTTTTGACAGATAGGCGCTCTATAATGAAATCGCTTTTTTCTCTTAAAACACTTAGTTGAATCATACTTTAAATTTAAGGAGACAAAAATACATATTCAATGTTGAGGAAAATAGGTTAATTTTCGCAGAAGTTATCGTATAAATTACTGAATACTAGCTACATAAATAATTCCTGGATATTCTCTTTAAAAAACTATTTACAAAACTGTGTCAAATAATCAATTTCACGACTGCTATTTTGCGTTTTCAGTCAGAGGTTTTTTGAGAATCCTTTTTTTACTTTCATTAATTCATTTTACTACCCAACCTAATTGTTAATTTTAATATCTAATGTTTAAGGACGACCAAATACTGTGATAGAGAGCGAAGATATACTTATTAAAAAGTGTATTGAATGGGATTCATCTGCCCAGAATAGACTCTATGATAAATTTGCCTCAAAAATGTTAGCGGTTTGTTTCCGGTATTCAAGAAACAAAGAAGAAGCAGAAGATATTTTACACGAAGGGTTTATGAAGGTTTTTGAAAACATACATAAGTTCAGAAGCGAAGGATCACTGGAAGGATGGATACGGAAAATCATGTATCATACGGCCATACAAAAATTTCGTAGCAGGAAGGAAGTTGAAAACACAATTAGCATCGATCATAATCATTTGAATTTATCGCACCACAGTTCATCAGATATTCTTAGCCAGATTGGTGTGAAAGAATTAATACAGCTCATTCAAAATCTTCCGCCTAAATATCAGATTGTTTTCAATCTGTATGTATTCGAAGGGTTAAAACACAGAGAAATTGCGGAAAAGCTTGGTGTTACGGAGGGGACGTCCAAATCAAATCTCTCGGATGCAAGAGCTATATTACAAAGAGAAATTAATAAGACATTAAAAACTCCGATGGCAGCATCGTTGGAAAATGGAAGAAAATAATAACATAGACGACTTATTCAGATCAGCTATTGAATCTTTTGAGATGAAACCATCTCCAAAAGGCAAAGAGAAGCTTTTTACCGAATTGAGTAAAAAGCGTAAGGCCGGAAATTTCAAAAGAGGTTTAGGGTTCTTCTCTATCTCAATTATTTTATTATTTGTCGGCTTTACCGGCTATCGCTATTTTAAATCTTCTTCTTCAAAGAAAAGTGCTCCTGTTGAATTTTCAACGAATATAAATGAACCAATAAGTTCTGTTGTTTCCGGCGATGAAGCGAAGCCTGCAATTCCTAATAATACAACGAGCAATTCATCTGTAAAAAATACTGTTGTTTTACATTCAAAAGATACACCAACAAATACAGCTGCTTCTGATGAAGCAAATTCCATTACAGTAAATAATTCAGAAAACAAACCCTCGTTGGCAACTCCACCAAAAAATGATTTTCAACCAGGTATTGCTGCTACGACCACTTCGAAAGTTTCTCAACTTCCTTCAAGATCCAATATACAGGGCAATAAATTAACACAAAAACCAACTGCAACTTTGGATGATAAAAAAGCTGGTGACAATTCTGCTTCCACTTCATTAGCTATTGAAAATATAAACAAGTCATTTTCAACTTCGAAAAAACAAGGTGATAAATTATCAAAAGTAATTAGCACTTCAAAAGAAACTTACTCTGATGAAGCTGTTGTCATACCTATAACGGAGAATAATCAACCGGTGAATGCCGAATTTAACAGAATTAAACAACAAGCTAATCCGGCTTCTACACAAAAAGTGACTCCTGATATTCATTCCGAACAGCCAAGTGATGGAGAGGTGTTGCATAATGAAAAAACAGAAAGCACGTTAGAAAATCAAAACCGGGAAATTCAGGCAGAAAATAATGTGACAGAGGTTTCGACAACTCTGCTTTCATCATCTGTGGAAGAGAAAAGAAGTTCAACACCGACTGTAAATTCTTTCGGAGTTGTTTCAGAAAACAATTCAATCAAGGAAAGCATTTCAGAAAATAATATTCCAAAGGAAAATCTAAATAAATCTGATATAACGAATTCAAATCCGATTCAGTCTGAAAATACAGTTGTTGAAAATACGGTAATCAAACAAGAAAATGCTGATTCTGCGACAACACTAGCAGAAAATAAGCAGCCCGAAAACACTTCGACAGCGGCTGAAATTGCACCTACAAGTGCATCGCCTTCATTAATGAAAAAAATGCTATCACATCTTTCCGCTGAAATGTATTTTTCACCTGACTACGTAAACAACCGCTATAAGACAAACTATACTTATACAGGAAGTGCTTCAAAGAATCCCGATGATTATTCGGATCAAAAACCGGAATTTTCATACTCTACCGGACTTCGTCTAGGTTATGATATAGGCAAAAATTGGAGTGTGGTTTCCGGAATTTCTTACTCTTCTTATTCTCAAAATGCAATTTATAATACCATATCCGTTATTTCAGATTCAATATATAAGGAAGAGCATGTTGACCACGGTCACGGAAATGGAGGAGGTCATAATGGAGGAGGTCATAACCATGAACCACCAAATAGCAACAACGATCACCATTATGTGATTCATACTCCTCACGGTGATATCGATTTGCACAATGAGCCGCCTCGTGATTTTGGATGCCCGGAGCCACAAAATGGAGATGCACTAAACATTAAGACAGAAATTTCTCAGACGATTCAATTCATTTACGTTCCGTTGCTGGTTCGTTATCATTTCGGTAAAAATAAATTGTCCTACTTTGTTGAAGGTGGCGGAGCAATGAATATAGTTTCTAAAGACAAAATCAATGTATATGTAAATGATGCATTTCAGGAAACAAACAATTTGGATGGTCTGAAACAATTCAATTACAGTTTACTTTTGGGAACAGGTATTCAATATAATTTTTACAAAGGATTAAGTACGTTTATTCAACCATCGTTTAGATATACGATAACTCCAATGAATCAAAATAATCCAATTTACTCTTATCCATATTACATTGGAATTGGAGCCGGATTTTCAATTCATTTTTAACACTTCGTTTATTTTACTTACAATTTTGCAATTCTGATGAAGTTATATCAAAAAAAATAACCTATTAAACCTTTTAATAGAAAAATTATCTTAGAGTAATAATATTTAAAAAAAAACCTACCCAACCTTTTAATTTTTTTACTACTCTACACTATCAGATAACCTACTTACAAAAAAATAATATTAAATCTAATTAGTCTAATTTAATCTAACCAAAAATGAAAAAACAAATTACAAGCAACAATGCATGGTTGCAAAAAATTATGGCACTTGCCATTTTAGTTGTCATGTCTTTACCGGCGCTTGCCCAGATGCCGGGTGGTCACGGACATGGCGGTGGAAATCCTCCTTCTAATCCTTGGCCGGGTCACCCGGGTGGAGGTAATCCAAACCCAAACCCAAACCCAAACCCTAATCCTAATCCTAATCCTAATCCAAACCCGAACCCTAATACACATCCGCATCACATGCCTTGCAATGCTCATTTTATGAGTCATCGTGATTCAATTGTAAATGGCATTGTATTTATGAATGCCCCGGGTTCAGGAGCTGCTACTTTTGCTTGGGATTTCGGTGATGGTTCTACATCTACCTCTTCGAGTCCGGCTCATGTTTATGCTGCGGCCGGTACATACTATGTATGTTTAACAGTGACTGACACAGTTGGTGGAGGTTGTTCAAATACATGGTGTGATAGTGTACGTGTTTTCACACCTGCACCTCATTGCAATGCGCATTTCATGCACATGCGTGATACTATTACAAATGGAATTCGTTACCGTTCATTCGGCGGCTCTGCCGGTGCAACGTATGCATGGGATTTCGGTGATGGAAGTACTTCTACTTCAGCCAACCCTAACTATGTTTACGCTGCTGCAGGAACGTATTATGTTTGTTTAACTGTATCGAATACAAATGCAGGTGGTACTTGCACAAGTACATGGTGTGACAGCGTTCGTGTCTTTACTCCAGCGCCACATTGTAATGCACATTTCGGTGCATGGAGAGATACTGTTGCCAACGGAGTTCGTTTCCATTCAGGAAATAATTCTTTCGGTACAACATATGCATGGGATTTTGGTGATGGTTCAACATCTACAGATCCAAATCCAACTTATACTTATGCTGCCGCAGGAACATATTATGTTTGCTTAACAGTTTCCAATTCGAATGCAGGTGGTACTTGTACAGACACATGGTGCGATAGCGTTAATACAAATATGCCTCCTCATGGTCATGGTCATCCACACCACCCTTTCAAATTATCAAGCGATGTTAACGAAAGTTCAACAGGCAATGCAATCGTTTCTGTATACCCGAATCCAATGATAGAATCTTCAACCATCCATATCGAAAACACTTCCGGTAATGTTACTTTACGTGTTTACAATTTGAGTGGACAGGTTTCTTTTTCTAAATCTTTAGGTAATGGTGATTTCACTATCTCTAAAGAAATTCTTTCTCAAGGTTTGTATATTTATTCAATCGAAGATGGTAATACAAATGTAGCAAGAGGGAAATTCCAGGTAAATTAAGTTTTCATAGTATAAGTGTGAAGAGCCATTCGCCGAAAGGTGGGTGGCTTTTTTTGTGCTAATTTTTTTTAAAAAAACGAAGACCTGGAGTTTCACGGAGTCGAAATGCAATTCTCCGTGTGTCTTCGTGACCTCTGTGCCTCCATAGTAATTTTTAAAAAAGCTTAGCGTCACGGCAAATGCAAATTTTATCGAAAACTATGTGAAGCCTCGTGCACATATTTTTTAAAACATGGAGACACGGAGGACATGGAGTTTCACGGAGTCGAAATGCAATTCTCCGTGTGCCTTTGTTTAAATTTTCATCTCAATAAACTACTTTACCCAACAATTAGTAAATTTGGGAACTACAAAAGCTACTATTAAACTAACAATCCAATGCTCCATTCAAACACCCTCAAATTCCTGATTGATCTCAAAAAGAATAATAACAGAGATTGGTTTGAAAAAAATAAAGAACGTTATCTGGTCGCAAAAGAAAATATGGCAGTATTAGTCGATGAATTGCTGCAGGAACTTGTTCGTGTCGATAAAAAACTAACCGGACTAACATCCAAAGACTGTTTATTCAGAATATACCGCGACGTTCGTTTTTCAAAAGACAAGAAGCCATACAAAACCAATATGGGCGCCAGCATCAATGCCGGTGGTAAAAAAGTGATGAATGCCGGCTACTATTTACATATTGAACCCGGTGGTTCTTTTCTAGCCGGTGGTATCTGGATGCCGCAAGGTGATGCATTGAAAAAAATCAGACAGGAAATCGATTATAACGGGAAAGAAATCAATAAAATTCTCTCACAAAAAGAATTTAAAAAGCTATTCGGAGAATTAGATGGTACCTATAAATTAAAGACTACACCGAAGGGATATGATAAAAACCATCCCAACATCGAATTGCTCCGGTATAACAGCTATATCGTATGGCACAAACTTTCTGATAAAGATGTTTTGAAAAAAGATTTTGTTAAACAGATTTCAAAAGAATGTAAACTCATGAAACCCTTCATCGCTTTTTTAAACACGGCAATGGATTAATGCCGGGTTTCACTTCATCCTTATTTTCAATAGCAATTATCGACCTGAATTGCCTCCAAAAAAAAATTGGAAACCGGTATTTTCCGATTTCCAATTTTGATAATGAATGAATTTAATTATGCCTGAGCTACAGGGAGAACTGAAACGAAACTTTTTTCGTTTGCCTTTTTACGGAAAACAACTTTCCCCTCTGTTAATGCATATAATGTATGATCTTTTCCAATGCCTACGTTATCACCCGGAAAATGACGGGTTCCACGCTGACGTACAATGATGTTACCGGCAATTACATGCTGTCCACCAAACATTTTAATTCCAAGACGCTTACTGTGTGATTCACGTCCGTTCCTCGAACTACCGACTCCTTTTTTATGTGCCATGACTACTTAATTTTTTATCGATTAGTAAATTATATTCCTGAAATGCTCTCAATCTGGATTCTTGTCAAATCCTGACGGTGACCGGTTTGCTTTTGGTAACCCTTACGGCGTTTCTTCTTAAAAACAAGTATCTTATCACCTCTTTCGTGACCAAGTATCTTCGCTTTTACGCTTGCACCTTTTAAAGCTGATGTTCCAACTTTAAGTTTACCATCGTTTTCTGCTAATACTAAATCATTGAATTCTAATGATTTACCGACGTCGCCTGACAGACGATGTACAATCACCTGCTGGTCTTTTTGAACCTTAAATTGTTGGCCCGCTATGTTTACGATTACATACATGATTTTATATTCTTATTCCTCCATTTTGAGGGACGCAAATGTAACATTAATATTCTTTATTCAAAAGGGTTTTTTAAGGTTTTTTTGAAGGTATTTCGTATTAGGTTTGGTGGCATTTTGAGGCAAAAACCTGATTTTCGACTTTGCCTTTAACACTCCAAAATTTATCACAAAAATTAAGTCCTTGCTCCACATTGAAAAACAGTTTTCTTACCCTTTCAAATTCCGATCAAAGAAAATCGTGGTGAAGCTTTTTTATACTTACTGTTTACTGATCTTTACCATTTCCTGTACTATGAAATCTGATACATATAAAAACCACCTCGCCGGTGAACCCAGTTTATACCTTCAACAGCATGCCAACAATCCGGTAGATTGGTATCCATGGTCGGATGAAGCATGGGACAAAGCAAAAAAGGAAAACAAGCTTGTTTTAGTTTCGATCGGATATTCGTCCTGCCATTGGTGTCATGTAATGGAACATGAAACCTTCATGGACGAAAAAACTGCGAAGATTATGAATGAGTTTTTTGTTTGCATAAAGGTTGACAGAGAAGAAAGACCGGATATTGATCAGGTTTATATGTCGGCAGTACAACTGATGACAGGCAGCGGCGGCTGGCCGTTGAATTGTTTTACGCTTCCGGATGGAAAACCACTCTATGGCGGAACTTATTTTCCCCGCAACAACTGGGATGAAGTCCTTATCAAACTAAAAGATTTTTATTCTCAGAATCCTGATAAAGCAATTGCTTATGCTGAAGAATTGGCCAGTGGGATTAATCAACCGGAAATAATTTCTACAGAAAAAAAATCCGGCGATTTTTCTCATGACACATTAAATTTATCTGTTGCAACATGGAAAAAATACCTCGACAATACTGAAGGTGGTCCGGCTCGTGCTCCTAAATTTCCGCTACCTGACAATTACCGTTTCTTACTTCGGTATGCCTCGACGAATTCGGATTCTTATCTGCTTGACCACATAAACCTTACTCTTAAGAAGATGGCTTACGGCGGGATTTACGATCAACTGGCCGGTGGCTTTTGCAGGTATTCTACTGACAGTATGTGGAAAGTTCCGCATTTCGAGAAAATGCTTTATGATAATGCACAACTCATTTCACTTTATTCCTCTGCATATAAACTCACTCAAAATCCGGAATACAAACAAATTGCGGAAGAAACTATTTTGTTTCTGAAAAAAGATATGTCTGATGGTAATGGTTCCTACTACTCAGCTATCGATGCCGACTCCGAAGGAGAAGAAGGAAAATATTATGTGTGGACTAAAGAAGAGATTTCAACTTTGAAACTTCCGGTTTGTGGTAAAGCGAATTCTTTGGAATTATTAAAGGAATTCTACAATATTAACGATACCGGTTATTGGGAGAAGAAGAACTATATTCTACTTCGAAAAAAAACCAATGAAGAAATTGCTGAAAAGTTTCAGGTAAGCTTAATAGAACTTGAGCAATTCATTTCAGAAGCAAAAAATATTTTGCTAAAGAAAAGAGAAGAACGTATTCGTCCGGTTACAGATAAAAAAGTAGTGACTTCCTGGAATGCACTTCAGATTACTGCTTTGTGTGAGGCCTATGAAGCATTTGGGAATGTGAGCTATAAAGACGAAGCAATTGTTTGCGCAAACCGTTTACTAAGGGAAAGCACCAATAGCGAAGGAGTAATTGTTCATACGGTTTCAAAAAAATCGACCAATGCAATTGGGTACCTCGAAGACTATTCTTTTACTATTTCAGCTTTAATCAGACTCTATGAAATTACTTTTGATGAGAGTTGGTTAGATAAAGCAAAAACGTTTTCTGAATATGCGATCTCCAATTTTTATGATAAAAGCGACGGACTTTTTTGGTTTACTTCTAAAAACGGCTCAAAGTTAATCGCACGTAAAAAAGAAATATCGGATAATGTAATTCCTTCCTCCAATTCAGAAATGGCACATGCGCTTTACAAGCTTAATGTATTGTATGATGACGAGCGGTTGAATGAAATCTCAACACGCATGTTAAGTGCAACAGTAGAGAATCTCACTCGTTATCCGTCTTCTTATTCCAATTGGCTGAATCTATATATGAGCAAAGTTCATCCTACAGATGAAGTTGTATTTGTGGGAGAAAAATCAGAGGCAGAAAGAAAACAGGTCAGTTCACATTATCTACCCAATGCAATTTTCTGCGGAAGTGTAACCGCAAAAAGCAATCTTCCTCTTTTAGAAAATCGATTTGTTGCCGGAAAGACGCTCATCTATTTATGTAGGAATAGGACTTGCAGATTGCCGGTTGAGAGCAGCTCTGATGCAATTTTATTATTGAAAGCCAGGTAACATTTTCTGCAATTTAATTTATTAAAATAAGACGAAAGGCATTTTAGCTCAAGGCATGTAGATTAATTGAATTTCTCCGTGAGTCTTCGTGCTCTCCGTGCCTCCATGGTAATTTTTAAAAAAGCTAAGCGTCACGGCAGATGCAAATGTTATCGAAAACTCCATGAAAATTCGTGAAGGTGTTTTTGACCATGGGCACGGAGAACATGGAGTTTCACGGAGGCGAAAAGCAATTCTCAGTGTGTCTTCGTGCCCTCCGTGCCTGCATGTTTTAAAAAAATAGCTACCCAACTCTGAGAATGGCTCTTTCCCAATTAAGCAATGAAAACTCAATACGTAGGGCATTTGAAAATAAATTCTAATTGTTGATTATTCATCACGCTACGAGGAAAAACGACCACAATTACGAGTTATTTTTGTTACTGCTATTTACTTCTTATTCGAAGCATCTATTCAAATCAAAAATGGAAAGAATTCAAAAACTACTTGTTGCTAATCGTGGAGAAATCGCTATCCGTGTATTGCGTGCAACTTCGGAACTGGGAATTAAAACAGTTGCCGTATTTACCTATGAAGACAGATATTCACTTCATCGTTTCAAAGCAGATGAAGCTTACCAGATAGGTGCTGATGAAGATCCGTTAAAGCCCTATCTCAACATCGAAGAAATTATTCGAATCGCCAAACAAAACAAGGTGCAAGCCATCCATCCCGGATATGGTTTTCTTTCAGAGAATGTTCAGTTTGCAAAACGCTGTGCCGAAGAAGGATTGATCTTCGTTGGACCTAAGCCGGAAGTAATGGAGCAACTCGGCGATAAAGTCAGGTCGAAGGAAGTAGCACGGGCTTGCGGCGTTCCCGTAATCGAAGACAATAAAATTAAACTTTCCTCTCCTGCAATCGCTTTACAGGAAGCCCGCAGAATCGGTTTTCCGATCATCTTTAAAGCGAGTGCGGGTGGCGGCGGACGAGGCATGCGCGTCATTCATCAGGAAGAGCTGTTAGAAAAAACTTTTTTAGAAGCTCAACGGGAAGCCGGCAATGCCTTCGGAGATGATACAATATTTATCGAGAAGTATGTCGATAATCCCAAGCACATCGAAGTACAGATTTTAGGCGATAACAAAGGCAACATCGTTCACCTCTTCGAACGCGACTGCAGTATTCAACGCCGCTTTCAGAAAGTAGTAGAGATTGCACCCGCGCCTTCGTTAAAAAAAGAAACGAAAGAAAAACTCTATAACTATGCACTCGCACTCGCTAAACATGTCGGATATAACAATGCAGGAACAGTTGAGTTTTTAGTAGATGCGGATGAAAATATTTTTTTCATTGAAGTCAACCCCCGCATTCAAGTAGAGCATACCGTAACCGAAGAAGTAACCGGCATTGACATCGTTAGAAGTCAGATTCTTATTGCCGATGACTTTCCCCTCAACTCCCCCGGAATCGACATCCCTGATCAGGCATCATTGAAATGCAATGGCTATGCTATTCAATGCAGGATAACTACCGAAGATCCACAAAATGAATTCAAACCGGATTATGGTACCATCGTCGCTTACCGTCATGCCGGCGGATATGGAATTCGCCTGGATGAAGGAAGTTCTTATCAAGGTGTAAAAGTCTCTCCCTTTTTCGATTCCATGCTAGTAAAAATTACCGCCAAAGGAAGAACATTGAAAGGCGCACAACGTCGCTTACTTCGCGCGCTCGGTGAATTCCGGATTCGTGGTGTGAAGACAAATATTTCCTTTCTTGAAAATGTACTCATGCATCCTGAATTTGAAAATGGAAAAGCTACCGTACGTTTTATCGATAAGCATCCCGATCTTTTTCGTTTCGCTGCCAAACAGGATCGGGGCACAAAAATTCTGCGTTACCTCGCCGATGTAATGGTGAATGGAAATCCCGACGTTTCAAAAACAGACACCTCACGGATTTTTACGAATGCACAAGCACCTACATTAGATCGCACGAAAATTATTCCAAACGGAAGCAAGCAACTACTGGATACGTTGGGTCCTGAAAAATTTTCGAAGTGGCTGAAAGAACAAAAGCAAGTTCAGTTCACTGATACTTCATTCCGCGATGCTCATCAGTCACTTCTCGCTACACGTGTGCGTACACACGATATGATGAAAGTCGCAGAAAGTTTCGCTCAACGTCATCCCGAACTTTTTTCTATGGAAGTATGGGGCGGTGCTACATTCGATGTGGCTCTTCGCTTCTTGCATGAATGTCCATGGAAACGTTTGCAAGCATTCCGTTCCGCCATTCCAAACATTTTGTTGCAGATGCTCATTCGCGGATCGAATGCAGTCGGCTATGCTTCTTATCCGGATAACCTGGTCGAAAAGTTCATCGAAAAGAGTTGGGAAAACGGTGTCGATGTATTCAGAATTTTCGATTCATTGAACTGGATAGACAGTATGAAAATAAGCATCAACGCTGTTCGCGAACGTACAGGCGGAATCGCGGAAGCATGCATCTGTTATACCGGCGATATCATGAATCCGAAAAGGCAGAAATTCTCTCTTCAATATTACCTCGACCTCGCCCAAAAACTCGAAGACTCCGGCGCTCATATTCTCGCAATAAAAGACATGGCCGGTTTACTCAAACCTTATGCTGCAGGAATGCTCGTCAGTGAATTGAAAAAAGTAATTGACATTCCCATTCATTTGCATACGCATGATACTTCCTCAATTCAAAATGCATCCTATCTGAAGGCAATCGAAGCCGGAGTGGATGTTGTCGATGTGGCGCTCAGTTCCTTGTCAGGACTCACTTCACAACCTAATTTTAATGTGCTCGTCGAAACACTTAAGAATACTCCTTATGAAGTAAAAACGGATGTAAATTCACTGAATGAATTTTCCAACTATTGGGAAACTGTTCGTGAATATTACTATCCTTTCGAATCGGGATTGATGGCAGGGACTGCGGAAGTGTATAAACATGAAATTCCCGGCGGACAATATTCCAATCTGAAACCACAAGCCATATCGCTTGGATTGGCTTCCCGTATGGACGATATCAAACAGGCATATGAAGATGTGAATTTATTGTTTGGCGATATTGTCAAGGTTACTCCTTCTTCCAAAGTTGTTGGTGATATGGCCATGTATCTTGTGACCAATAACATTCAGACTGCTGACGTTTTAACGCGCGGAGACACGTTGTCTTTTCCGGAATCGGTGAAGAGCATGTTCCGCGGCGACCTCGGACAACCATTTGGGGGATGGCCGAAAGAATTACAGAAACTTATTTTGAAGGATGAAACTCCTTATACTGATCTGCCCAACGCACATCTCAAGCCCGTTGATTTTGAAATTGAATTTGAAGAGTTTCATAAAAAATTTGATCACTACCAGAGTTTTCTTGATTTTCTTTCGTGGAAATTTTATCCGAAAGTATTTGAAGAGTATTATGCATTTGTAAAACAATTCAGTGATGTCAGTTCTCTTCCAACTCCGGCATTCTTTTATGGAATGAAGAGCAATGAAGAAATCATGGTCAATATCGGTACAGGAAAGACGCTGTTGATACGTTTGCTTTATGTTTCTGATCATGCAGATGAATCCGGTAACCGAACTGTTTTCTTCCGTCTCAACGGACAGACACGTTCCGTAGAAGTGAAAGACCGAAATGCAACAATTAAAAAAATATCGAATCAGAAAGTTAGTGGCGAAAAGCATATCGGTTCCCCTTTGCAGGGACGGCTTGCAAAGGTTTTTGTTAAGTCAGGCGATACGGTGAAAAAAAACGCACCGCTTTTTGTTGTTGAAGCGATGAAGATGGAAACAACAATTACTGCTTCGCGCGATATGAAGGTTTCCCGAATTGCCTTGCCGGAAGCATCGATGGTAGAGACTGATGATTTGGTGGTAGAAATTTTTTGAATAAAACGATTGAAATCGTGTTTTATTAGTGTTGTGTAAAATTATTTTGTTAACTATGCAGGATAAATTAAACAATTTTAAACCACACAAACATGAACAAAATCAAACAACTATTATTAACTTTTATTGGAATTATGCTCTTTAGTCTGGCGAGCACAACAAAGTCTATTGCACAGGCACCATCGAATCACATCTTTCATATAAATACATGGTATATGATTCCCGGACAAGACAGTATCGTTAAGGCCGAACGCGATGCAATTCTTAAAGAGTATCACACCAAAGTAACCATGAAGAATGAATTTGTACTTCATACTTCGAGCATGACGCATTTCTTCACTGATGACAGTCGTGAATATGTGGTTGTTACGGAATATGCAAGTATGGGCGATATGGAAAAAGCGTTTGACCGTGATTCAGAACTGGAGAGACAAGCATGGCCGGATGCTAAACAACGTATGGATTTTATGAAAAAGATGAATGGTTATTTCTCTTATCACAAGGATGCAATTTTTCATAGCATACCTAGTTTATCTAAATAATTATTATTGATTTTATTAAAAAAGGAAAAGAGATATCTTTTCCTTTTTTTTGTGTCTGTAAAATTGCTTTAACTGCGCCAGCTCTCTTGCACGGCGAATCCACTATTGCACAGGCTCGCGCTCAAAGATTCCGGCGATCTGGTAATTACTTTACTTTATTTTGGATAGTAGTTGCGCTTAGCCTACACTGAGCGGGGTTATCGTTAATGACTCAAAATAAGTTTGCCATTTACTACCTTCTCCTTGTTTTTGAATGAGTTCAAATAAATTCCATCCGGAAAGTTAGAAATATCCAGTGTGAAATTATTTGACGCGACAATAACTTTCTTTAAACATCTACCTTTTAAGTCATAAATTTTCATTTCACCGGGCAAATCGGATTCGTCAAAACTAAAATAATATTTACCGGATCCGGGATTCGGAAATATATTTAGTCCGGATTCAACATGCTCTTCGATGCCGGTCAGTGGACAATAAAAAACCGAACCTGACTCTAAAAACAATAGCTCTGTACCGAGACCAAAATTATAAGAGTAAACAATACTTCCTGTATTAATATCCAACCCATACAAATATCCATTTATCGCCGGATAATAGAAAATACCTGTGTTATTATCTATTGTACTACCGCCCAAATAATGAGTATAATAAGAGACTGACAATGGAGCGCTATTTATGTGCGCAACATTGGCCGTAATGGTATCAACCGAAGATAGGTATTTCTCCTCCGTTTGCGGGTTACTACTTAATCCGATTAGTTTCTGCTCTGCGCATGAAAATGCAATTTGATTAAAAACCTCTCCCATTACATTTTGAATCGGATAATCATATTGTATACTTCCTGATGCAATATCAATTGCCGTTAAATTCGTTGATTGAATGATGTATTGACCGGTGAAGGGGTTTATATAACTCTTACAATAGTAACCAATATTAATAATTGGAGTTATCGAAAATAATTTGCTGAGTACTCCTGTATTGGGAGAGTAACGGGCAAACCATTGCATGTAATTTTGGAGATTATGGATTATACCATAAACACAGCTATCTCTTGGATTAAACGCTATATGCCGAAACCTTTCAGCCATGGGTATATGAAACGAATCAACTCTGAGAAAATTTCCGTTGGCAGCATCGATTTTATGGATCGTATATGGACCGGAATAATAATAGATACTTGATTGGTAATCGAAGCAACTGCTGAAATCGGAAGAATAATAGTTAAAAGGCAATAATGAAAGAGGCACAATACTGTCGTTGGTAACATCCATGCGGGCAAACTCGAAAAGTATGGTGCTTGGGTTTACCACTGTATTCTTTATACAATACAAATATTGACCCTGAGCAAACTGTACAGAAAAAAACAATGTCAAATAAAATATTATTTTCATTTTTCAATTCCGATTAATTTGTATTTTGAATGACCGAATTCCATCAGAAGTTTTTACTCTAAGCAAGTAAATACCATTCGACATGGAAGTGGTATTAATGCGAATCAAGGAATCATCGATTCTTGTGCAACCAGGGTTGAACTCCTGACCGATGATATTAAAAAGCGATATATTTGTTAGTTCACAGGAACTATTCATTTTTAAATAGACGACATTATCAGCCGGATTGGGATATACCCTCATATTATATTCAACATGGGGCTTAATATTAGTAATTAAAGAGTCACAAATTGAACCGCTCTCGGCTCCTAAAAAATAATTTGGAAAATTGGGAACAGAAGAAGCGTTTGTGGTTGGCAGTAAAAAATTATGCTGAGCGAAACCGCAGCTCAAACCCGCATCATTAGGATGATTTATTACATGCATCCAATTACAACTACCTGTAGTACATAAGTATATCTTCCCATCATTTGCCAACTGAGCCAAGTAGAATCCCGAATTGAAAGGGATACTTGGATCCGCATATCCATCGTATAATCCTACTATTATCTTACTCGCGTTAATATTTACTGTATCTGTATTAAATTGATAAACAAAGGAAGTGGATGAAACGTATAAATATTTCGAATTCGGCGAAAAAGCCAAACCGCGTGCAAAGGGATTATCGGGAATAGAAATGGATTCAAGCAGGTAAAGCATGCCGGTACACCGGTCGAATGAAAATACATCGAGGGTGTCTCTGCCTGTTATCGTAGCAAACTTTTTTCCATCCGGTGAAAAACAACTTTGCCATATCCAATTCGAATTAATTGAAGATCCTATATTTTGGGTAAAAGGCCCCTGAATGACAGACCCTGCTGCTTTAAATAAGTACTTATAATACATTGTAGCATTATAACGATGGAAAATTATCCACCAATCTCGGCCATTTGCATGTTTACAGGCGGTAATGCCACCGGAGTTCAGCGTGTCCGCTAACATGGTAACATTTTTAAAAATAACACCTCCCAGACCACCATCCAGATTCATATCTACAATTGTATAGTAGATTTCCAGTGGTTCATAATAAACGTATAATTGAGGAAGATAATAAAGCGTCTCATGAAAGATATAATATAAATTAGGAGAACCGGGTTTTTGCAGTATTAATGCTCCCTGAGGAATTCGCAAACCATAAGGAGAGCTACTATTCGCATAAGCAGACGGATTCAGACCACTTCCATTCAACATCGTATCGTTGTTGGCATTAGCGATGTAAAGCCCATTCGTATAAAACAATAAGTTACCCGCGGAATCAGAAATACTTGCATTGACATCAAAAATATTCATTAATCTATGTGTTCGCATAGTATCCGCATAGCCGGAATAAAAATCTATTGTTGTCCCACCAAACGGTCCATAGGGAAAATTTTCACCATACCCCAACAACCAATTATTACTAATCCCCTGACTAAAACAATTAAAGGGAATTAAAAGAATAGTAATTAGGAAAATTTTTCTAACGGACAACATTAAATTTTCCACCGGATAGAACTTGATTATCTTGTATTATAGTGTAAATATAAATACCCGAAGTTAGCGTCTCAACATTTATGAACTTCTGCCCTTCGTTAAATTCAAGGTATTCCCTTTTTACAAATTCCATTTTCGAATTATAAATATCAATTTCGGTTTTCTTTTCATTAAAAATGGAATAAACTAATATTATATACTTATCTGTTGGCGAAGGATAGACATATGAATCGTTGATTTTGTTTATAACCTGCTGCTTCTTTCGAAACAATCCCAGTTGAGAACATGTCGAATTGTCCTCATATACTACAGTTGGATTTATCATCCTATACATTGCCCGAGCCAAATAAACAGCACTCCCTCCTGCAAAAGGACACTGATAAATAATTGATTCAAGTGTAATTTTTTGATCAACTGAAAAAACATGATTTTGTCTGGAGATAGTTGAAAGATAAATATCATTTATTTTTTTTTCATTTTCTTCGAACTACTTATTTATTTCGATATTGTCATTCAAAATTTTCACTTCGTCAGCATTTTGTTCTTTTTCAATTTGCAGATTTGCTGTTAGATTTTTTACGGTATTTGAAACAATATTAATTTGATCTTTAATATTCCCCTCATTTGCTAAATAAACAGTTTCATTTAAAAATCCAAGCGTATATAAACTGTCGTTTATTTCCAATTCATTCACGAATTGCTTAATCGAACTATCACCATTGGAAATAATTATTGAATCATTTTGCACGGTTGTTTCAATATTATTCATCTCGTCTTCAATATTTGAAAATTTACCAACCGTACTATCCTGATAAGTATCATAAAAATCTGAAATTAAGGAATCTGAAGTTAAAAAAGGAAACTCAATAATAGATTTGTATAAACCACGTTTTGAAATGTATTTTGATTCTTCTATAAACTCATCAGGACTATATGTATCACTTGCGACAGAAACTTTGAAATTGCTGGCAGTAAGTCCTTGAGTACCTCCACCACCTATATCGGGACAAGAATTACTCATTATACAATCGAAAGTCACTCCAATAGATGAAAAAAACCAGCCTGAATTAGGAAAGACTGATGCGGGAAGGAAATTCGTATTGGGAGAAGGATCGACCCAAAATATTGAATTAGCCGGATTCCCAAATAATACTGCAGCGTCATTATTTGCAAATGTGCCATTCAACCAAGCGTTACCCCTAAAATTTTGAGCATCCATAACCGGCGAATATGCACACTCAAGTCCAATAAAATTATACCCTATTTCATTCCCTGAAAATTTATCTTTCATATTGCAATCTCCATTAAATTCAAAAGCACGCGAAATGTTAAATGACTGATTACATTCAACGTAATTTAATGGGCTTAAACTGAAGATAAAGCCATATTGTCTAATATTGTCTGTTGGTGTATTTCCATTTACATGATTGCAAGACACTGCATTCTCACTGCAAGCGCCAACGTTAATACCTGAATAAAAATCTGATACAGCATTAGTTAAATCCAGATTATTCTCCTTTACATTATGTCCCGAGGTTCCATACATTTGAATTCCGGAGTTACCGGAAATCACACTAATATCATTATCAACTATATTGATATTTCTTATATTTCGGATATCATAATCCCCTATTCCAATTCCACTGGTTGTTAAAGGGTTATTAACAATTATATTATTCTGATAAATTTCTAAAAGTTGAACATCTTCCGGCCAATAATTTTCTATTCCGCTTTCGTAACATTCAATAGAATTTAAGTCCACCTGAGAAACTGATCCCCTTGGTAGATAGTATAAAAGAATCCCATGAGAAACATTCACCATATGATTTCTGAAAATCATAACAGGGACTCCATCTGATTGAATTCCAATTTTACAATCTAGAAACGATGGAATATTAGAGCAATCTACATTTAATAAGTATGTAGAAGCATGCCCATCCGCATAAACAGCAGTTCCTGAATAATGTGTATTACTGTAAGCAAGGTCGGGTTGAATGTTTTTAAATTTGGAATTCTTCACCGTTGTTATGCTTCTGTGGCAAACAATTCCATTATTCAGATCTGTGAATTCATTCTGGGTATTTACAATATTACCAATTGTAGATGTAATATCGTTAAGCACAATTCCCGCAAAAGTTTGTTGTCCAATTGGATTTATATTAATTGAATTAATTAATGGATGTGGGCACGTTAAATGAGAATTATTAACCAGAATTTTTATATTATTTAAAGAAGTGGAATTAGGTTCAATATATATGCCAATATAATTACTTCTCAATTCTGAATTTACTACACGTATTTTACTTTGTATTGCAGAAGTATGATGCGCATAAATTCCGTATTCTGCATTTTCTATAATAGAATTATTTATTATTTCTACTGTTCCTCCGGGCATTACATAAATCCCACTCCACATTTCGTTACAATTACTTGTTAAATGTCCTAAATTTACTTCTAGAGTGCAACCTGGTGTAACAACAATTTTCTTTCCAGCGTTTATGTAAACAATGGTTGAAATTGTTAACTTGCAATTATTTGTTATTGTAACATCTGCAGTTACTACTTCTGGTGATGTCCAATTAGTATTACTATTTATAGCAATATTTGGATTATGTAAAGAAGATTCCCAAATAGAATAACCATATGTAGAAGCTCTAATTTTTCCAGCACATTCATTTATTACTAAATCAGTAATTTGCGATTTAGGTAAATTCTTATTGAAACATTCCCAAGGTTCAGAATTTAAAAACATTTGCCAATTTCTATAGTATACTCCTACGTCAGTGCCAACATATATGGCATCTTTTATTATTCCTTTTTGAAAAGCTAATGAGTAAGTTGGATATTCAGGTAAACCATCAGAATAATCAGTAAATGTTTGTGTTGAATTATCATAATATATTACTCTATAATTACCATTAGTACTGAATTGACTCATACTAATCCAAATTCTATTTTCATTATATGGATCTATAAGAATATCTGAAATTTGACATCCGTTTAGGGATGACATACTAGAACTAGAAGATATGTGTTGACCCACATCAATCCAAGTAGGTGATCCTGAGTTTAAATTGTTAGTAAAATACAGTTTATCTAAACAATTCGAATAACTTATCAAATCACCATCAAATGATAAAAATGCCGCATTGGGGTTACTTTCAGAAATTTTCAATACACGAATATTTTTACCATTAGAAAATGAAGAAATTGGATTGCTCCAATTATTAGCAATTCGCTTATAAACGTTTTTTGTAGCACAATAGATTTGATTATTGATGTCGATTTCAAAGGGAGAAGTTGATAATGAATTGAAGGGAATTGGATAAGGAATTGAATTAGGATATGTTTGACCATAATCTGTGGAAATACGCATTCCCGAACCATATCCAACATAACATTTTGTTGGAACAGAATGATCAGTAACCGCCAGATATGCATCTCCAAAACCAGTTCCGTTACCACAAGCAATGTTCCAATCATTATTCTTAGCCCATGCACCATTATCTTGTGTTCCCCCAATAATAAAATTAGGCATATTTTTTATTCCTGCAATTCCAAAAAACTGGGCGATCGATAATCCCGTACCATTGGCATTTTTCCAATTTAGAGTTTGATAGTTTGATCCACTTGTACATCCCGAACCATTGACAATAGCACCATTTGCATAGTGAACCCCACCATCACCTCCAATTATCAGTCTATCAGTAAGTCCATTATTACCCACAGTTGAGCTAATAATTTTCATACACCTTATGTCTCCATGCATAGATGTACCATTATAGAAATCATAGGCCCAGTAATACCCAGCTCGAAAAAAACTTGTACCACCATCTATTGATTTTATGACAACCCGATAATTTGTATTGCATGTATGATAATGATTAGTCCAAATTTCATCAAAACCTTCAACATAAATAATGTTTGGGTCTACAGGGGACATTTCAAAAAAACCTAAATAAAAAGGTGAAAATGATTCATGTGTTCCTGTATAGGTTCTTGTATTTGTCCAACTACCGTTATCGAGCTTATCTAAATAAACAGTTCTCGGAAATTGTGGAAGAATATCTATCTCGCCATACATAGCATATAAGTTCCCAGCAGATTGACAAAGCTCAATTCCGAACCATGGTTCGTTTGCGACACCATGTGTTAAAAACAAGGAAGTGGAAAAAGTCTTGTCGGTCCAAATGTTAGTAAGAATATCATATTTTAATAAATAACGTCCGCTTACATAAATAGTATTCGGATCCTGAGGATCATATTCAATATCAATGGCCTTAAATTCTGGATAATCAGGATGATGGCCTAATTGAGGCATATTCAAATCAGTCCAAGTTGCTCCTGCATCGGTTGAGCTATAACAAGATTTATTACTTATCGCAAACAATGTAAGAGGATCTGTAGGAATTACACGCGGCATCGCAATTATTTTTTCAAAACTTTCAAGTGTGTTAGGTGCTGGACTTAACCCTGTTTGATACCATGTATCTCCATCATTAGAGGATTTTAATATGCCGATTCCAAATTTCCCCTCTCCTCTTGTTAATCCTGTTGCAATATAAATATCATGGTATTGTTGTGGTGAACCATTTGGTAAAGGATCAATCAAAATTGAATTTACTCCTATACCAGGTAAATTGGAAGAATTTGTTAAATTCACCCATATAGGATTTGCAGCGGTTATATCGTTAGTTCGCCATATTCCTGAATTTGTAGTTCCGATATACATCTTGTTAGGAAAACTTAATTGATTTGGATGATTTTGAACTGCAACAACAATACCCATGTTTGCCTCATGATACTGTATAGGACCAAATACTGTCCAATTTGAAAGGTAATTAGTAGAACCATCACATATTGCACTTGTAAATAACTGATTGTAAAAATTATATCCATTTGAAAATTTTCCAAAACTTGTTGAATCACCATTTGTTGCAATTTTATCTCTCCACCAAAAGTTCCATCTATTGAAACCACGTGAATATTTTTCCTTTTCAGTGCCATCAGGCATTGATTCAATATAATTAAAAATAGAATCCTTTAAGTTAAAATAATTAGCTCCAGGATCACCTGTCTTTAGACTATAGTCAGGTGGATATTGCGCAACTACATTCATGCCTAATAGCAAAAATAAAATACAGATTTTTCTCATTTTATTAAGATTTTTAAAGTTTAATAATTTTATGATAACTCTTATAATTCTCATAAACAATTTCACAGAAAAACACTCCAACAGATAGTTTTGATAAATCAATTTTTAATTTTTTATTTTTAGCCGCCTCAAATGAGAATAACAAAGTTTTTAAATTCGAATATAAATTTACTTTTATGATATTTTTAATTGAAGTAATTTCGACATATTCGTTACAAGGATTTGGAAAAATGTTTGTATCAAATTCGTAAAACGGATTCAATTCATTAGAAGTAGGTAATAAACACGTATTAGAAGTGGGGAAAATTTCTAAAAGAAGTGTACTATCAACAAAAAAACATGAGGTATTAGTAAAAACTCCAATGCCACAATACATTGCTGTAAGTAAACCCCAACTAGAGCCAATACCTTCAATTAATAAATTTGAACCACACCATCTTCCCGGAGAAACATGATATGTTTTACGATAACTGCCATCAAGCAATTGAATCGAATCAATTACATCAATAATCTGAGGAGTGGTTTCTTGATTAATAATGCCATTTGGAAGCGTATCGTTTAGCTGAAGATCAAAATCATATAAAACCGATTCTGTTCCGTTTAAAAAATTGTGGTAAAAAACCTTCTTGAGTAGGGTATCCTGTCGAATCGCTCCAAAATAACTTCTACCATAATTGACATAAGTACAAGTTAAATGTGTGGTTTTTTCATAAAGTTTTTTATACTGAATATTATTTATTACAGTGTCTCCAATCATGTGGATATAATAAGTACGATGACTATAACAAGGTGTAGCTATATAGTCAATATCTTCAATTCTCCAAATAGCATTATCACTCGGAAACGGTACGTACGATTGAGAAAAAAGATAATTACTGTCAAACATTAAATAAATTAATAAAAAATAAATATTTGATTTCATAAAATGAGCATTAACAAAAGTACCTTTTATAAACTTAAATGCTTCGAACTATCTCACTAAGCTAAATATTTACTTTGAAACGAACAAATAAATTATTTTTTCAAGTTTTTAAAACGTTGTTTTCTACGAAACTTTGTTTTTTCAAGAAATAATAAACAAGTACAGAGTCTATTAGTAATGCAATTTTATCCTTCAGCCCTTTTCCCCGCCTTATACTCTTTCAGATAAAAAGGCTCGAACAATGCAAGGTTTTCAAATTGTCCTGCTTTCCATTTATTGTTCGCGAGTTTGGCTAAATTTTTTGCAGAAGGAAAAACATCGGGGAAAAATTCAAACAAGGGATTTAAAACAGGCCGGCATTTTTCTGCGCCATCACCAAAGAAATATATTTTTTTGAATTCACTGATTTCAGAAAATAATTCGGACGTAATTATTTTTGCAGTTGCAGGTTGATGGCATTTCAAATTCTTGTCGTACAAGGCACAGTAGACTTCCATCCTACGTGCATCTATCATCGGACAAAGCAATATATTCGGATCAACTTTTTCCAACTTCTCCAATGCTCCTGCCGCCATTGCCTCCAGTGTTGGAATACTAATGAGCGGTTTGTCTCCGGCAAAACACAAACCTTTCGCTACACTAACGCCAATTCTTAAACCTGTGTACGAACCCGGGCCACTGCTAACTGCCACTGCATCCAGGTCTTTGATTTTTATTTTAGATTCCTCTATTACTTCCTCGATAAAAACAGTAAGCTTTTCTGCATGACTAAAACCCTCATTGGTTTCGCGAAAAGCTATGATCGATTCGCCATCAGAAACAGCGACTGAACAAACGGTTGTTGAGGTTTCTAGATTAAGCAGCACGCTGATTTAATTTGAAAATTTCGAGTAATTCAAAAAAATAATTTCTATCCTATAAATAAATACTTCTTAAATTATTTCATCAAAAAAAATAAATAGAAATTATTTCTTACCTCCGTAGAGTTCGTCCTTTTTTACTTTCTCAATTTGATCGCCATCCTTTAGTTGACGTGCAATCAGATTGTAAGGAGCGGAAACTACTTCCTGTCCTTCCTTCAAACCGGACTTCACATGAATATAATTATTGTCTTGAATGCCGGTTGTTACAGCAGTTAATTTTACTTTTCCGCTTTCCACTACAAATACACATTCGATATCTTTCTTCTCTTCCGGAGCAGTTTTTTCTTTATCGTCAGTTACTTTAACAGCATCTTCATCCATTCCTGAATCCATTTCGTTTTGTTTCATATCTGATTTTCCGGTTGTATCTCTTGTGGTAACGGCTTGTATCGGGACAGATAAAGCATCCGATGTTTTTCGTGTGCGAATATCAACTGTTGCAGACATGCCCGGATGAAACACTCCATCATCCGGATGTTCCGAATCGGCCATTTCTTCGTATGACTCGCGAAGAATACGAACCTTGACCGTGAAATTTGTAACCTGATCGACTGAAATTCCCTGCACGTTTGCCGACTTGGCGACTTCCGTCACTACACCTTTGAATTTTTTTCCGAGGTAGGCATCTACTTCGATTGTTGCCGTATCGCCGACATGAACACGGACAATATCGTTTTCATTCACATCTACATTTACTTCCATTTCATTTAAATTGGCAATGACCAAAAGTTCCGTTCCGGCCATCTGCGACGTTCCCACTACCCTTTCTCCTTTTTCAACATTTAATTTTGAAATGGTACCGGTCACAGGAGCAAATATAGATGTCTTCCGAAGATTATCCTGCGCTTCCTTCAACGAGGCCTCAGCACTTCGAACACCGAATTCTGCTGCGTCCACACTTTGCTTTCCGGCTTCTACTTCCGCCTCCGCGACTTCATGAGAAGATTTAACCGTTTCCCAATCGGAAGCAGAAATTAGTTTTTCATCATATAACTTTCTTGTGCGTTCGAAATTCAACCTGGATTTTTCAAATTGAGATACGGCTTGTATTCGTCTGGACTTGGCATTTTCTAAATTCGCTTTCGATGAATTCAATGCAGCAAAAGTTCTATCGACATACGATTGGTAAATATCCGGAAGAATACGAATCAACAACTGACCTTTAGTAACGCGGTCGCCTTCTTTAATATTCAACTCGACGATTTCACCTGAAACATCCGGACTGATTTTAACCTCAACCTCCGGCTGAATTTTTCCGCTGGCGGAAACAATTTCAATGATGTCACGTTTCTTGGCTTTTTCGGTGTTAACTTTTTTCTTCTCTTCGCCGCCTATCCAGCCTGCCTGTTTTCCGACTATGGCGAAAACAATAAGCACACCTACAGCAATTAGCATCCACTTGAGAATGTTGTTCTTCTTTTTCATAAATTAAAATGTCAATGGTTTGCCCAGATAAAAATCAATAATTTTTATCCGGAAAATGTAATCATATTTTGCCTGAAGCAAATTGGTTTGAGCATTGGCTAAATTATTTTTCGCCAATAAAAAATCGTATGTATTCGCCAATCCGACTTCGAGTCTTTTGCTATTATAATTGAAAGATTCTTGCATAGCATCTAAGCTTCGCATTCCTGCTTCGTATTTTCGTCTGGAGGCAGCTGCATCCGCTACAGCTTGCTGCACGCTTTTATAAAGATTCTTTTTTGTCAATTCATTGTTGAGACGACTTTGCTCCAGATTAATACGCGAACGTGAAATATTGGAGCGTGTAGCCCATGCATTGAAAATCGGTATCTGAAGAGAGAAGCCAATTGATTTTCCGAGGTTGTTATCGATTTGATCTTTAAACGGCTTGTCACTAATGACAGCACGCGAATTAGGAATAAATGAATAGACCGTATCTCCGGAAGAAGTAAAACCGGTAATTGCACTGGATGGAGGCAGTTCGACATAGGTAACATCCTTACTCGAATTAGAATAGTTCGTACTAACGGATCCATTCATGTACAACCGCGGATAGAGTCCGCCTTTCGCAGCGGCCAGTCCTTTTTCGGCGCTCAGCACCTTGTATTCGGCGCTTTTGATATCAGGTTGCGTATTCAATGCAGAAGCATATACAACTTCTACCAACATTTGTGTGCTGTCTGTTTGGGGTATGTTTACATCCGGACTTGCAATTGAAAATCCGACGACTGAATCGAGTTCAAGTAATTGAGTGAGAGTAAGCATGGCCTGTTCATACTGTGACTTGGCCTGTACATAGCTAACTTCATCGGCTGCCAGTTGAGATTCGAGATCTAAATAATTCCCTTTGCCTACAGAACCGACTTCATACATTCTTTTCATTCTGTCTCGCTGAACTGTTGACGCACTCATTCTGTCATTCGCATTCTTCATCAATTCATCGTTGTATAAAACCTGCAAGTAGGAGCTGACAACATTTAAGCTGATATCGTTCTGAATCTTTTTTAATTCATTCTGGCTCGAGAGGTAGTTGAGTTTACTTTGTTTCAGTGAGTTCTGCAGTTGTAACCCTTCAAACAAAGTAATACCACTGCTAAGAGAAAATGAATTCGACTTCACTTGTTGAGTAGTGAAAGCATTTGTATATGGATCGATACTTCTTCCATAGTAGTAATTCTGCGAAGCATTTGCATTTAAACTCGGAAACATGGAAGCCGCGCTTTGTGTCACCTGAATTTTGTTCAGGTCGTTATTGAGTGACGACTGTTTTATCTGAATGTTGTATTGTAAAGCGCGATCGATACATTGTTGTAAAGTCCATGGTTGTTGCGCACAAATCAGCACAGGAACAGTAATGATTAAAACCGTTAATAGAATTAGTCGACGGAACAAAAACATACAGTGAACAGAAGTTTAGTTTTGCCTGAAAATCAGTGCGCAAATCTAATCAATTTGGTCAATAGACGTTAGCCCAATGTTCTGATTTTTATCAAAAAATGCAGGAAAATGTTAAATTTTTCAAAAGAAAATCAATAAAAGTGATTCCGGATAAAAGAACGCACTTATGTATGTAAAAAAATCATCTTTAAGTAAGGTTACTTTCAGCGAAACAATTAATTAGTAATTATTAATTATTGATAGAAATTCTATTGTTTGATAAAATTAAACCCATAATAATTATCGTTCGCAAAAATTATCACCTTGTAAATTCCTGAAGCCAGTTCGCCAACATTGAATCTGTTATTGGAAGTGTAAAAGGATTTTACAACCACACCGACAGAATTATAAATTTTTACATCAAGGGTTTTGGATGCATTCATTGGCCATCCCTTAATTGTTAGCCAATTGATAACAGGATTTGGAAAATAATTAATGTCTTCAACGCGCAAAGGATCAATGAAAACAGTATTGTCCAATATTGTATCCGTTACACAAACAGTACAAAATGAATCTGAAACACAAACCTGATATATTCCTGCTTCCAAACTATCGATACTGCTTCCATTTAAAAATCCATTTGCCGGTAACCAGGAAATTATAAACGGCGGATTACCTGCTATTGAATTAACGACTATTCTGCCATCGGAACAACCTAAGCAAGTCGCATTTGTTGATAACAACTGAACAGCTAGCGAATCAATATCAATAAATATTGAATCCTTTGAGACGCAACCCAGACTATCTGTAATGGTTAAACTCATTGGTCCGCCGCAGAAATTAGAAAGCGTAGGACTTGTAGTACTATCTGCCCACATATAGGTAATTGTTCCAATACCATTTCCGATACCATTCAAAACTCCAGTACATTGATTTAAACATGCAATTGAATCGACCGGAATAATTGACAGCGTGCAGTTACCAAAATAAACGGTATTTGAATAGCCAAAGCATTGCCAGCCGTTGCCGGGAAATCTTTTTACTCTTACAAAATAATAGCCCGTATCAACCGGAGTAAATGAGTTTGTAAGTGCTCCGGGTATTAAAACTCCATCCTTATACCATTCATAAGTTGCCGGATGATTTGAACTACTAGCATAAAACACACCATTTGTTAATTGTAAAGTGGCAATAGGAGTATTTAATGCCTGATAAATAGAATAGCTTCCGGTTGCAGTACAACCCGTAGGAGATGTCGCTAAACAATAATAAGATGCTGCTCGGGTTACCGAAATCGGGTTACCTGTTATAACCAATGTATCAATATTGTTTGTCCATTCATAATTCCATCCAGAAAGGTAATTTGCTGTCAAAATACTGGTATCGCTTCCACAGAGAGTGTTTCCATCTGACATAATGGTCAGATTAATCGTAAGTGAACTCAAATTAAAAACAAAATTTGATGACGCTGAACATCCATTGGAATCCGTAACAATTATCTGATAATTTTCGGGAGCTGCTGTTTGCAAAAGAGTATCCGTGCTTAACAAGATGCTTCCGGAAACTCTGTACCATTCATAACTCTCAAAAGGATGTGAGTCAATCCACAATGTGGCATTACCACTTACACATGCACTTGAATCAAGTGTTGCATGAATAAGTGGAAAAACTGGAACAGTAAGAAGGTTTACGGCATATGGACTAGAAGTAGCAGTGCAACCTTGTTGATCTAAAATTTTAATCTGAAAAACTCCCGATGCGGATGCTAAATATTTTTTTGTTGTCGAACCGATAGAATCACCGTTAACAATCCAATTCAAAACCGTATAACTATTTAACGGGTAATTAAGAATTGAAACATAGTTGTTTTCATTCGCACACAAAGAATACTGAGAATCAACTACCAGTTGTGGTATGACAGGATGATCGACAAACACCTGCACACTATCTGTAGCGGAATTTCCAAGTGAATCTGTTACGGTTAAATAATAGACAATATCGTTAGTCATATTTGATAAAAAAGCGGAACCATTTCCCTGATTAACGAGATTGGTAGTTGGCGACCATTGATATTGATAAGGCGGTACACCTCCAATTACAGGGTTATTAGCTCCGATGGTGCCGCCACCGTTTTCACAAATAATTTTAGTAGATAAAACATTCAGGTAAAGATTGGAAGGATCAAAATAAATAGAATCTGAAAACGTAATGCATTGCGGATATATATAGGATGCCATACTATAATAACCTGCAATTATCGGAAGAAAACTTGAAGATGTTGCGCCCAAAATTGTATCACCATTCAGAAACCATTGTGACGTACCATTGTAATTACAACTAAGACTTCCTCCTACGATCTGAACAAAAAGTGGTGGTGGATAAGGCCGGGCAATCACATTTCGTATAGCAGATCGGGTAAAGCAACCGGAATCATTGAATGCATAAACATAATAATTACCTGAACTGACCACCTGAATGGATTGCGATGTTTCATTTCCGGGTTTCCACAAGTATTGAAATGCGAGACTAGATGTTAGTGTTAACGTATCGCCAATACAAAAAGATAATGGACCTGAAGGAGTAATAACAGGTATCCCCGGAAATGGTAAAATATTAATTGTTGTCCTTGCAGAAGTATCACAACCACAGGCGTTGCAAGCAATAAGGTAATATTCCCCCTCAGCGAGTGTCGTGCTATTGAAGCTAAGAGAAGCATTATTTTGATTGGCTAAAGCCGTATCATTTTTATACCATTGATAACTTGCACCAAATTGTTGCGACACACTTAAGGTTACCGATGAATTTCCGCAAACATTAAAAGCACTATCGATTCCCGATGGTAAATAAGGTATACCCGGAACAAATGTTACATTTATTTGGGAAGTTGACGAACTGAATCCGGATGCATGCATGATGGTAGCAGAATACGTTCCGGGAGCGGTAACGCTTATAGATGATGTTGTTTCTCCTGTTGACCATAAATAACTATTTCCTGGACAACTGTCAAGAGACAATACTACTGTTTGGCCTGTGCATGCTATACTATCTCCATAAATCTCAGAATAAAAATAATATCTATCTTCAAAGGTCAATAACCCACCCATTGTTTCATAATAGCTATGAAATTCATACAAAATATTATTACTATAAATATAGTTGCCAGCATAAGGTCCTCCCGGTTGATTCTCTCCTGCATAACCTAAGAAAACACCATCAACAGAATAATAATAATATACATCACCAAATAAAGTTACCCACGTTAAATTTCCACTCATATCGTAAGAAGCAAAAAGTTGATCATGGTAACTTGGATAACCGTTTGAATCAACTTCATTGACTAACTTCTGATTGTAGATCCAAGCCGTCCCGTTCCAAGTCAGATAATATGTATGAATAATGTGATTAAGAAAACCGTAGTCATACATTTGAGAAGAGTCATTTGCCCAAAATGTTCCTGTCCAGCTCTGATTATACTTTTGTATTAATCTATTTTGAACATCATATTGATAGGTATATAAATCCATAAATTTCCAAACAGTATCCAGTCGTTCAACAATTAAACTATCCAGTAATGAGCCATTATAAGAATAGGTTGACCGGTTTAGAGTATCCCAAACGTTTACGTTCCAACTGAAATTGATTTCAAGTATCTTATCAGGAATAACATTGTAAAAAAGATCTGTTCTGGTTTCATTTGTCCAGGTAAAAGTAGAATCTCCAACCTGTCTGATTATTGTTGAATCAGAATTTGTATAGGTATATAAAGTTCTACTAACCGGGTCTGGATCGTAGGATGAATTGCTTACAATCCTATTCTGAATATCATATACAATTGAATCGGCCTGATTCGTCTGCCAGGCATTATTCACCCACTGTTGCTGCATATATACTGTGACACTACCAAAAGAATTGTATTCATATAAAAGTTGTTGAACATTTATCCAGGTTGTGCCATTCCACGTTTGCGTCAAGGAGTTAATCAAACTGTCATTCACGTCATAAGTATATAACGTTTGATGATAAAGACTCCATAAATTAGTTGTAAGATTTTTTCCGTATTTTGTTGATGAAAGTACTTTTCCTGTTGAACTGTAATGCAAAACTGTTTTATCTATTACTTCATTTGTTCCATCACCATAAACATGCCGCATTTCAACCCTGACAGAGTCGCATTGGGAAAACATTTTCAAAGAATAAAATAATAAAAAAAAGAAAATAATGTTTGCTTTCATTTTTAAGAAATATTAACTGCTCAGATAAGATTTAGAAAATAACCTGTATCAAATATATGGAAATCGCAATTACACTTAAAAAGAATATTCATTATTTTGCGAATTCAAGAAATTTGGATGTGAATCAGCTAATACATGAAGCTAAAATTCAATTTGATTAATAAGTTTAAGAAATATACCCTATTCTGTCCAAAAAAAAAATTCTGGAAAATACTTAATAAATCAATTATCCACCAACATCTCCAAACTCAATTTCAATATACTACCCATTGTTTTGCATTTCAAAAAAGCATCGCGTTTATAGTGTTCGGCAAGCTCGGTACGTAGCTGGATTATTTTCTCTTTTTGCGAAATGTTATCGTTTTCCATTACTTCCAGCAAAGATGCCAAACGGAAACGCGCCGTCTTAACCCGCCTCGACATTAATGAACGCTCCTCTAACTGATACTGCTTCACCGTTTCTTTGTTGATGTATTTCACACACATTTCCACATAGGGATTATTCTCCTTGAAGTATTGAGGAAGGTAAAGCGTCTTCTTCCCTTCATAACACTGCTGATCGAAGTCAATTGCCCGAAAACGAAATTGCGTATCATCAAAATCGGCTGTCATGTCGATGATGAAATTGTAGGAACGCATGTCGCCCAACAAACGAACAAAACAGCGCTCGTTGAATTTGATAAACTCCTTTGCCAACCGGGTTTCGTTGACTTCAATGTCCTTCAGGTTATAACGGATAAACTGGTCGCCGGGAATTCCTATGATATGTTCTTCGATCAATGTATCGGCATTGACCATGTAGTTGATCCTGTTTGGTGAAAGAATGTCTTCCAGTTCGAGTCCATACACACGTGAAGCATCGGCGAGTTTTACATAAAAGTAATCGTAGTTGTCGTTGTACTGATTCTTTATTCTGATTCTGAAGGGGCGTGAATTTCCAAACGGACAATAATCGATTCTGTCCACATACAAATGCTCCATGAAAGACATATTCCCCTCTACCTTCATCATAGCATAGGTCTGAATAAGTTTCTGGTTGAGGTCTTCCGTTTCTCCGGGTTGAAAAAAAACAGATTCCCAGAGCGTATCTTCCCCGGCCTTATTGGTTAAGGGAATTGAATAATTGTATCGCAACAGATCGTGATAATAAAAGGGGAGATCAGATGATCTGCCAAATTCTTCCAGGTAAATGAAGAGTTCTTCGCTGATACGGTAATTAATTTTCTTTTTGGAGATGCTGTTCACGTGGCTCTGATAGTATTTTTCCAGGTTGAAAATTAATGAAATTGTGGGTTGGTTTTAAGGGAACAGATTCAAAATATAAACAGACTTATTTCCTGAAAAAGCAATTGCATTCACAACTTTCCGTTTATTTCCGGGTCTTTTGTGGTAAAGAACGGGGGTAGGATTTTACTGCAGAAATAGCAGAGGTCTGAAGAGAGAGTTCACAGAAATAAATTAATGCAAAGCCGGCCCCAGCCACTTGGCCATTACCTCAACCGGAATATTCTTTCTTTTAGCATAATCTTCCAGCTGGTCTTTCTCAATTTTCCCGAGACCGAAATAGTGCGCAGATGGATGAGCGAAATACAAACCGCTTACTGATGATGCAGGATACATGGCCAGACTATCTGTTAAAGTAATACCGGCAAGATTATCCACATCGAGTAATTTCCAGAGTGTTTGTTTCTCTGTATGATCGGGTTGTGCGGGATAACCCGGGGCCGGACGTATTCCCTGATATTCTTCTTTGATCAATTGATTCACTTCCAGGTTTTCATTTTGTGAGTAACCCCACAGCTCACGTCGGATTTTTGCATGCATGAGCTCTGCAAATGCTTCGGCAAGACGATCGGCAAGTGCTTTCAACATGATGGCTGAATAATCGTCGTGATTCTTTTCGAATTCTTCAATATGTTTTTCAATTCCAATTCCTGTCGTCAATGCAAACGCTCCGATGTAATCCGTTTTCATATTGACCTGACCATTCAATTCCTTTCCGGTTTTTTTTCCATTCAACATGTTTTTGGGACGTATAAAATCAGCCAGAGCCACATTCGACTGCCCTTCCGGTTTTGCGGATTGCTGACGCAGTGTATGAAAAACAGCGTTTACATTTCCTTTCTCGTCGTACACTTCAATATCGTCATCGATAGACAAAGCGGGAAAAATTCCAATAACAGCGTTGGCAGTCATCCACTTTTCGTCGATGATCTTTTTCAACATTTGCTGCGCTTCGTCAAATAGCTTTTGGGCTTCTTGTCCACGAATGGGATCCTTCAGGATTTTTGGATAACTTCCCTTCATCTCCCAACTGATAAAGAATGGAGTCCAATCGATGAATTTAGAAATCTCCTCCAGCGAATAATCATTAAATACTTTTCTTCCTGTGAAACCCGGTTTATAGATGGTCGATTTATTCCAGTCGATCTTCATTCGATTTTCCCTTGCCTTTAAAAGCGGAATGATGCTCGATGCTGCCCGTGCATTTTTATGATACTCACGAAGACGGGCATTCTCATCACGTGTTTTTTCTATAAACTCTTTTCTGTTATCCACGGAAAGCAAACTGCTGACAACGGTCACACTTCGCGAAGCATCGTTTACATGAACAACCGGACTTGCATAATTGGGTTCGATCTTTACAGCGGTATGCACTTTCGAAGTAGTAGCGCCACCAATCAGCAATGGAATATCAAAACCCTCACGCTTCATCTCATTGGCAACGTGTACCATTTCATCAAGGGAAGGAGTAATCAATCCGCTGAGTCCGATGATGTCGGCTTTTTCTCTACGCGCTGCTTCGAGAATTTTCTCCGCCGGAACCATCACACCGAGGTCGACGATATCATAGTTGTTACATGCCAATACAACACCCACAATATTTTTTCCGATATCGTGAACATCGCCTTTAACAGTTGCTAAAATTATTTTACCTGCTTTACTTTTCGCTTCTGTCTTCTCTGCTTCGAGCAAGGGCGTCAAGTAAGCAACAGCTTTCTTCATGACACGCGCACTCTTTACGACTTGTGGGAGAAACATTTTTCCCGCTCCGAAAAGATCGCCAACAATGTTCATTCCATCCATCAGCGGACCTTCAATAATATTTAATGCTTTGGGAAATTTCTTGACCGCTTCATCAATATCGGTTTCAATATAATCGGTAATGCCTTTTACCAAAGCATGAGCCAGGCGTTTTTCCACTTCTTCTTTCCTCCACACTTCGTCCTTTTCTTCGCGCTGCATACCCGGACCTTTAATTCCGGCTGCCAGATTCAGCAAACGTTCTGTTGCATCGTCCTTCCTGTCGAGTAAAACATCTTCAACGGCTTCCAACAGTTCAGGAGAAATTTCATCATAAACCTGTAACTGACTAGGATTAACAATACCCATGTCCATGCCGGCTTTTATGCCATGGTATAAGAATGATGAATGAATGGCTTCCCTCACCAAATCATTTCCGCGGAATGAAAATGAAACGTTGCTCACTCCTCCACTCACCTTGGCCAACGGAAGATTTCCTTTGATCCATCTGGTCGCTTCAAAATAATCGATGGCATTGCGGCGGTGTTCTTCCATTCCTGTCGCAACAGGGAAAATATTCGGATCGAAGATGATGTCCTGTGGCGGAAAATCCACTTCCTGTGTAAGTATTTTATAAGCGCGCGAACATATTTCAATACGACGTTCGAGTGAATCGGCCTGACCTTTTTCATCGAATGCCATGATAATAACTGCAGCTCCGTATTTTTTCACTAACGAGGCCTGGCGAATAAATTCGGCTTCGCCTTCTTTCATCGAAATAGAATTAACGATGGGCTTGCCTTGTGTGCATTTGAGTCCGGTTTCGATGACAGAAAACTTGGAAGAGTCAATCATCAACGGAAGCTTTGCTATATCCGGTTCGGAGGCAATGTAATTCAGGTATGTACGCATGGCAGCATGTGCGTCGAGCATCCCTTCGTCCATATTCACGTCGATGGCTTGTGCACCGCCTTCGACCTGATCGCGTGCGACAGACAAGGCCTCTTCAAATTGGCTTTCTTTAATCAGTCGTAAAAACTTCTTTGAGCCGGTTACATTGGTTCGTTCTCCGATATTCATAAAGTTAGAATCAGGTCGAAGCGTAACGGCTTCCAGTCCGCTGATTCGCAGGTAGGGTTCGATATGTGGAATTTTACGAGGAGTAATTGTACAAGCTACTTCAGCGATTTTTTTAATGTGATCAGGTGTTGTTCCGCAGCATCCTCCAACGATATTCAGAAAACCGCTTTGCATAAAATCGCCGAGATGATGACACATCTCCGTTGGAGTTTCATCGTATTCACCAAATTGATTCGGCAAACCTGCATTTGGATATGCACTGATGAAGAATGGCGCCTTCTCTGAAAGTTCTTCAATATAAGGTCTCATCTCCTTTGCTCCGAGAGCGCAATTCAATCCCACACTTAATAAATCAACATGAGACACAGAATTTAAAAATGCTTCGACGGTTTGTCCGGATAAGGTTCTTCCGCTTGCGTCTGTAATAGTTCCGGATATCATCAACGGCAACTGCAGTTTCTTTTCTTCGAACACATTAAGAATTGCGAAGATGGCGGCTTTGGCATTCAACGTATCGAAAATCGTTTCGACTAAGAGCAAGTCTACACCACCGTCTATTAATCCACGTACTTGCTCCTCATAAGCATGAACTAATTCATCGTATAACAAAGCACGGAAGGCAGGATCGTTGACATTGGGAGAAAGAGACAAGGTTCTGTTTGTTGGCCCTAATGCGCCAGCCACCCATTTGTGGATTCCCGTTCCGGCAGTTTCCTGAAATTTTTCAATCGCTCGCTTCGCAATTTTAGCCGATTCGAAATTCATCTCATATGCGAGATCTTCCATTTGATAATCGGCGAGCGATATGCGCTGCGCATTAAACGTATTTGTTTCGATAATATCTGCTCCGGCATTTAGATATTGAAGGTGTATGTTTTCGATTATATCCGGACGTGTGAGTGAAAGAAGATCGTTGTTCCCTTTTAAGAAAACAGAAAAGTCTTTGAATCGTTCGCCGCGGTAACCATTTTCATCCAGTTTATATTGCTGAATCATGGTGCCCATAGCACCGTCAATTACCAGCACTCGTTTTTCTAATTCTATCCGGATTAATCGTGAATGACTCATTCTTTCGGCGGCTTCAATTGTGTTGTTGTTTCTCATATAGTATTAAAAAAAAATCTCTTCTGATGTCAGAAGAGATTTTCAATTTCTTTTAGTTCGAAAATATTCTGACTTATCTTACCTCCGTTTCCGGAAGAGCGAATTGGCACCTTCATCATTCAAATTCCGAACAATGGGTTGCCAAGGTTTCATAGGGCGCATTCCCTCCACCTTTCCTGATAAGTGTTCCCGCAGGTTAGCGGGGTTATTAAAGAACGAGTTGCAAATATATGAAATTTGAAGCGGTTAACAAACTGCTTTTTGAAGGTTTGTTAACAGACCTTTTATTGGTGTTTTTACTGAATTACTATCTTTTTACAAGTACTTCCTTTTGTTGTTTCAATCCGCAGAAAATAAATTCCGGAACTTAACGTACTGACATTGAAAATTTCCTCAGAAAGGGCGCTGCTTCGCTTGATAATGGTCTGTCCTGTTTGATCGAGTAATGTATAATGAACCGTACCCTTATAGCCAATTGCGCCTGCAGTGAAATAACTATTAGCCGGAGAAGGATAAACATAAAAATTCTTTTCCGTCAATTCGGGTAATCCGATTAAAATGTTTCTGATTTCAATTGTATAATCTTCTGTTTCGCCATAACCATACAAGTCGCAGTCGCTTGATTGAACAACAGTATTATTATACACATAACGAATTCTCATTCTGGTATTACCCAAAGCCATAGTCGGAATTGTAATCGACGTGATGAAATCGGTAGAGGATTCCGGAATGGAATCAGAAATGTGGAAAAACTCTCCTGCATCCTGAAAATCACCGTTCTGGTTGAAATCGAACCAAGCAGCAGCGCCATGATTTCCGGATCCGAGTCCGGATGCAAAAGTTAGATCGTATGTACTATCGGCCCAGACAACGGTAGTTGTATTGCCGGTAGCAGGATAATTAATGTAATTATTAATATTCGAATTGCAATCTGTACCGATATTAGAAAGTGTGTTGAATTCAACTTTATCGATGGCATCACAACCTGTATCAAAGATGCCTATGCAATAGCAAGAAGTTGGAATACTCATCGGAACAAAGACAGGAATAGAGTAAGAAGTTTGTCCGCTGCAAGTCAAACCACAACGGTAATACATTTCCGATGATTGATTAGCAAAAACCGACTCTGTAGTGTCACCTGCCAGGTCTGTCCAATTTAAACTATCAGAAGAAATCTGCCATTGGTAAGAAAGACTAATACCTACATCTGCTCCGGTAAGTGACAAAGAAAAAGTATCTATGCTACAAACAGAACTAAAATTAGAAATGGAAGTGCCGGCATTAGGAGGTGCAGTGCAAGGTTGACGACTGACGATTCTGACATTGTCGATTGCCCACCACCAATCCCATGTTCCGATATATTGAAAACGGACAAGCAGAGATGATCCGGATAAGGTAGAAGAAATATCGTAAATCGAATGAATGGCAGGATTTGGATAGCCAATATTACTAATTGTGCTATCGACCGTAGTCCAGTTGAGACCTCCATCGGTACTCAGTTTAATCAATCGCGTTGCTCCATTGCCGGCAGAAATTGCGCGAAACTGTTCATCGAACTCGAGGAAGAGGGAAACGGAAGCAGTAGCCAGACTGATTGACGGTGTAGTGAGCGAACTGTTTTCATCATAACCGTCGTCAAAGGAACCCTGATCGGCATCGAAGATTGCAAAGTCAGCATCGAAAGCTGAACCGATAATGAAACGGGAATAAGGATTGTTGAATTCCCAGAGGTGGGTTGCAGAAAATCCGAGACTATCATTTGTCCATCCTGCAGGTAACGCTCCGGTAGAAAAATTTTCTGTTAGTAAGACTTGTGAATGGGAAAAAGTTGGGGCAATTACTAAAACCAGAATTGCAATTTTACTGAGTAGTGTTTTTATCATGAGATAGTTTTTGAGCATTCAATTCCTGACTTTGCAGATATTCGCGAAGGTTTGGACGCAACCTGCTTTTATAAACAGAATGTGCGTCGTCTTTTTTCTTTCCCTTACGTAATGTTATTTGTTCTTCCAATGGTAAGGCGGCAATTGTTTTGCAATTTTCGGTGCAGCAGCCGTTCATTTTTTGGGAGCACTCTTCACATTGAATGAATAGTAAATGGCAATCGTCGTTGGCGCAATTAACATGATGATCGCTTGGTTTACCACATTGATGACAGGTACTAATGACATCATCCGTAATTCTTTCGCCCATTCGTTCATCAAAAACAAAATTCTTCCCGATAAATTCCGATTCGAGTCCTTCACTTTTAATTTGACGGGCATAATGAATGATGCCACCGTTTAGCTGATTGACATCTTCAAAACCGTTGTGTCGCAAAAAAGCGCTTGCTTTTTCGCAACGGATACCACCGGTACAATAGAGTAAAATTTTATTTTCTTTTTTATCTTTTAACAAGTCGAGCACCAATGGAAGTTCCTGACGAAAGGTATCTGCATCGGGACACACAGCGCCTTTAAAACGACCGACTTCACTTTCATAATGATTGCGCATATCGACAACGATGGTTCCTTCTTGCTTCAATGCTTCGTTAAACTCTTTTGCGGTAAGATGCTTTCCTACATTGGTAACATCGAAGGCAGAATCTTCGAGTCCGTCAGCAACAATTTTATTTCTTATTCTGACAATGAGTTTATAAAAAGATTTTCCATCATCTTCAATGGCAATTTTCAGGTCAACGCCTTTTAACTGTGGAATAGTTTCAAGTAGAGAAGTAAAAGCTTCCCAATTTTGTTCGGGAATAGAAATCTGTGCGTTGATTCCTTCGTGAGCCAGGTAGATTCTTCCGAATACATTAATTTCATTCAACTTCAGATACAATTCATCCCTAAAGGCAGAAACGTCTTCAAGAATAACATACCTGTAAAAAGACAGGGTAATTCTCTTGAATTTTTCCTCAAAAAGCTCTTTTTTCAGCTTTTGCTTATCGTATTTATTGTATAAAGTCATTCGGAATGCAAATATAAAAATATTACAGGAAAACATGCAATTTTCCTGTTGAGAGGGGCTGAATTTTAACAAGTATAATTATTAAATACATTAATGATGCAACAATAATCCAAAATTGTATAATAAATAATGCTGCAAACAATTGCAATTTTGTGAAGGATTTATAAATAGATGAAATGAAGCATTACCTTATAATTACGGTTTTACTTTTTAGTTCTTTCCATTCTTTTACTCAAGTTGATTCATTAGGAAACAAAACGAATAAGCAAGAAATAAAAGATAATCAGAAAAATGTTGATCATAACGATAACTTCCCGGATGGAATGAATCAAGATCCCGAAATGAAGCAAAAGAAAAAAGAAGTAAATAGTAATACAGTTAAAAACTTACCAAAGACTGACTGTGTAATGCTTTATAAAGGCAATATGATCATTATCAAAAATGGAGAATCCACGCTGATGGATCATGATATCACCATGGAAAACGGAACTAGAGTAAGCAGTGATGGATCGATGCATAATAAAACCGGCATATCGAAAAAGATGAATGAAGGAGAATACATAAATATGAAGGGCGACTTATTCAATATAGAAAATACTGATAAACCATATATAAAATAAGTTTTTAAATTTTCAATAAAAAATACTAGTAATGTTCGAACACATAATATTTAGACATTTTAATTGTAACCACTAAATAGAAAAAAATTACTACACTCAAAAATAAAGTCAGTTTAACCATTAAAATAAAACAATTATGAATTCAGGAAAAGTATTATTAGGCGTATTGGCAGGAGTTGCCGCAGGAGCATTGATTGGAATTTTATTCGCCCCGGATAAAGGTTCCAAAACAAGAAAGATGATCGTTGACAAAGGCGATGATTATGCAGATGAATTAAAAGCAAAATTCGACAAACTTTATGCGTCAATGACGGAAAAATTTGAAGGAGCTAAAAAAACAGCTAAAGATTTATCCGAAAAAGGAAAATCAAAATTTGAAGAAGTAAAAAAAGAATACAAGAATGCTACATCTGATGTAAGAAATGCTTCGATGTAATTGAACAGTTATTTAGAGTTATTTAGTACCTATTACATTTAGTTAATTTTTTTATGTTGATTATTTATTTATTATGACAGACAATGTAACACCGCTTGAAGCACTCTTTGAAAGAGCCGAGGAATATAGTAAAACAAGTGTCGATCTATTTAAATTGCATGCAATAGATAAATCGGCAGATGTCGTCTCTTCCCTGGTTTCAAAATTAGCAGTATTCATAGCCGTTGCATTGTTTGTCTTAATTATCAGCATTGGACTTGCGTTATGGACAGGTGAATTACTTGGAAAATCCTATTATGGATTCTTCTTAATTGGCGGCTTCTACGCTTTTGTAGCACTTATGCTTCATGTTTTTCGTCATCAATGGATAAAATTCCCGATCAGCAACTCAATTATAACACAAATGAGGAAAATCAGAATAGCATGAAAACCGAAAAAGACAAATTACGAGAAGATATTGAAGAGCTTAGGAGTAAACAAGCGATACAGTTAGTCATTCTTAAAGAGCAATTTCAAGTTACCTATGAAAGTTTGAAGCCAATAAACATTATTAAGAATACGCTTCACGAAGTGACTTCCTCTCCTGAAATAAAAAACAATCTTGCGGGCAGCTCTATTGGAATGGTAACGGGCTATTTGACAAAAAAATTATTATTTGGCAAATCGCACAATCCCTTAAAAATGCTAATCGGAACATTTCTGCAATATGCTGTAACCAATTTAGTTTCCAATCATCCGGAAGGAATAAAATCCGTGGGTGAAAATCTCCTCAAGCGTTTCCGGAAATCAAAAGAAGAAATAAACCATCAGCAATATAAAAACGGAAGCGAATAGCAGCAACATATTGGGTTTTTGCTTTTTTCCTTTGGGATTTTTAATTTTAAGCAACTCCATTTAATGAAAGAAAAACAAAAAAGCGGCCCCTCTGAATTCGAAAAAATATCTTCTGCCGTTACGCATGCATCGGGAAGCACACCTGCATTCTTAATTGCACTTGGAATCATTGTTCTTTGGTTGATAAGCGGACCCTTTTTCGGTTTCTCAGACACCTGGCAACTGGTCATTAATACGGGCACTACGATTATCACTTTTTTAATGGTGTTTCTTATTCAAAGAAGTCAGAATAAGGATTCCATAGCACTCCATTTAAAACTGAATGAACTTATAATTGCTAATGAATTTGCAAGCAACCGACTTGTTGCTATCGAAGATATCAATGAAGATGAATTGAAGATTCTTCGCAAATTTTATACCCATCTTTCAGAACTGGCCGCGAATGAAATTTCTGTTGAAGAATCACATTCGATTGCAATTGCCAAACAACATCATCAGAAGAAATATCTTTCAGGAAAAATCAAAAAATAAGTCAGATCTTTTATTTATTCCAAAAATAAAAAACAGCCCTGAATTCGAAAAAAGCAAACAACTTCTTAATACTACCTCAGCCAATTCAGGGTTGGATAGATACAATATTGAAGTTATTCTCAACAATACTGAAATCGGTAGATTCAACGATTGAGTCACCGTTCAAATCGTTTTTATTATACCCCGTAAAAAAAGATATGGCAGAATTTTTAACACTGGCATGATCCGAAAGATTAATTACACCATCGGATGTGATCTCTCCACTATACATAGCAAAATTTCCATCTACTAAGTTTTTCAAGTTGCTTCCATAAGCCATATTCGCCGAAGTAGTAAAATCATAGCTTGTTGAAGAGCTGAAAATAATGGGCGACGCTGCCCATGTTTTTAATGAATTATGTCCATAAGCAACAATATAAAAAGAATTACCGTTAGCTGCTGAAGGAAAGTTGAAATTTCCAATACCTGAAATATTGATTACGGTCTTGAATGAGTAGACCAGATTATAAGGAGAATTAGGTGATCGTAACTCAACTGTCACAGAATCACAATTTGAACCACCCAAAACATTTTTCATTTGATTAGCGCCTAAATAATATCCTTCGATAAACATTTTTAATTGCAAAACAGAAGGCACAATATTTACAGTGAAAGTTTGGGCACTGTTCACCGTCGTACAATTATTCGTTACCGATACAAAACCCGAAGTCGCTCCTGAAGGGACATAGGCAGTAATCTGACTGTTGTTTACGATAGTGAATGCGGTTGAAGTTCCATTAAATTTAACAGAAGTTACTGTGCTGAAATTGCTACCGTTAATTGTGACAAATGTTCCCGGTGAACCATTGGTTGGCGATAATCCTGTAATTGCAGGAACCGGATTAACGGTTACGGTAATTACATTTGATGAAGCAGTACAGGAGGTGTTTCCTGTAACAACAACCTGGTAATTCCCACTAGTGGTAACATTGATATTCTGCATAGTCGCTCCATTCGACCAGAGGTAAGTATTCGCTAGTGTAGAACTCAATGTTACATTTGCACCTTGACAAAAAGTTACAGGCCCTCCGGCTGTAATCTGTGAATTTGTTATTGTATACCGAAGCGAGACATCGTCAATTCGGTATTGTGTCGCCGTACCATTTTGCATGAAACGTATCCTGAGATTTGTTGTAGCGGGAATCGGATTTGCGGTTGTTGCCAAACGATAATACCAGATTGCCGTACCGCTTCCGGCCGTTAATGCTGTGAATGAAAAAGGTAAATAGTTGACACCATCTGAACTATACTGAACAAGTAAATCAGACCCTGTTGATGTCGTTGTGCTCTTGTAAACTCCAAAAGATAATTGCAGGTTGGAAAGTCCGGTTGTATTAATGCCCTCGATGGAAAATGTTTTTCCGACCGTATTTGTAAGAAACACATTTGCCAATCCACTTGCATTGGTATAACCGGAAGAATTGGTGTTATTCCTTAAATCGCCTGTTCCGGTCATCGTTAGTGCATCGTTATCGAATCCATTATTCGTCTCATGTGCCGTAATTAAGGTCGTCGCAGAAACCGTACCCATTGATTCGGAAAAAACATTTCCTGAATAGTTAAAGGTGTTCACTGTGACATTGGTGGGAGAAGAAGTTGAAGTACATCCGGCGCCATCGTTTACTGCTACGGTGTAATTACCGGCAGTGCTTACAGTAATAGACTGTTGTGTAGAACCATTTGACCATAGATAAGAAGCACCACCAAAAGCGGTCAGCGTAACATTACCACCCTGACATAATGAAGTTGAACCATTTGGAGTTACTATTGAATTCTGATAACAAGGTGACCAACAATAATCGATGGCAGGAACTCCTATAGCACCTGCAATACGAGGCAAGTAAAACATGTCTTCCATTAAGCCCAATAAACTATAATGATCGATGTAATTAGAATAGCTTCCCGGTTGCACCATCGGACCGATAAATAAAGTAACGATGTGTTGATCGATGAAATCGTCTTCATCGAAAGTGAGTATGAATAAACTGTTGTGCGATTTCGCCCATTGAATATATGCCGCCATATTGTTTTGCACCCACGTGTCTCCTATCGTTACACGAGTTGGCAACGTTCCATTGTGCATATCATTATCCTGATTTGGTACTACGATGGACAAGTGAGGCAATGAACTGTAGTTGGCCGCAGACGGAAAAGCTAAATAAGTTTCATTCAACGCAGAGGGAATACCATTGGTTGTAGCTCCCTGCCAATTGACCCATGGATTGTGCTTTCTGGCATAAGCGCCAAATACTTCTCCTGTATATCCCACAGAAGGCATCGTTTCTGAATATCCCATAAAGGTTTTTGAGGCAGCCAATAACTGCGCCCCAAGATTAGGAGTGGTAAATGGAATTCCTACCGGCAGGTTATTGGTCGTTACACCCTGCGTTGAACCGGAAAACAATTGTAGATAATTGGGCTGGCTGGGTCTTGTCAATCCATACGATTGAGTAAACAAAGCACATTTATTATCACTGAGCAAACTGTTAATATAGGGTGCAGCACTTGATCCAATGATTTCGTTGTAAGATGTATTTTCTAAAATCAACACAACAACATGGTCAGGATGCGGCATATAAGCCATTGACTTAATTACAAACGTGATCGAAAATATCACTATAGAAAAGATGAGTTTAATCTTCATTTTGATTTTTATAATATTCTAAAATTAAGATTTTCTTCACTCTCAATTTGGGGTAAATTATGAAAATCGAAATACATGGTTCAAATTTAACACATAGGTATGGAGAGAACAGAGTGGCAAAAAAATCTATACTGAGAATTCAGTTAAAAAAACTCTTTAGCTAAAATAACGATTGTCAAAAATACAAATTGGGTATCAGGAATTAATCTTTCTTCCTGTTTCTATACCAGGCGAAAAGTCCGATACCACCAAGAACATAAGGTATCGACAATAAATACAATATTCCTTTATTTAATCCATGCCCCGATTTAGTGTTTTCAGTTTGATTCGTTTCTGCTGTGCGTCGACACATAGCACATTGTGAGAATGTCTGAAAAGTTACCATTGAAAACATCAGGAAAAACAAGAATGAAATTATTTTTTTTTGCATTTCAGAATTTGTAATAAGGTGAAATCATCAGGTAAACAATAACACCGGAAAGCGTTACGTAAATCCAAACAGGAAAAGACCACTTTACTATTTTCCTGTGGCTTTCGACCTTCATGGTTAAACCACGATACAAAGATAATAAAACCAATGGCAGAACAATTGCTGCCAATACAATATGTGTGGAGAGTATAAAGAGGTATAATGGACGCATTGGATTATCGGCAGGGAATCGCGTTTCTACGCCAAAAGAATGGAATGTCACATAGGAAAGTAAAAAAACCGTCGACAAAATACATGCTATAATATTCAATTTTTTATGAATAGCTATTTTCTTTCGTCGAATAAAATAGAAGGAAATCATGAGTACAATAAAGGTGCATCCGTTCAAAACAGCATTGATGGCAGGTAAAATCGCGGCCCAGGAAGGAATGTTTTCGGCTTTGGGGAGACGTGATAAAACCAAAACGAGTAGGAAAACGGTAATTGAAAGAACCCAAATTAGTTTTTTATAAAACCCCTCACTTAAACCTGCCAATTCATTTTTCATGGATTTTTAATTTTTTTTGAAATAGAATAACAGAATGGCAGAATTTAAAATAAACGAAATCCTATACTACTTTGCAAAATGGCCATTCAGCCTTGGGCGAAATTATTTTACATATTCGTGCAGAAGTACTTTTATTTCATCGATTAGCGTATCTACTTCTGCCGCTTCGGTTCCATCGTAAATACCGCGCATTCTTCTTTCTTTATCAATTAGAATGAGATCCTGCGAATGAAAGAAATCACCTGCAGAACCTATTGCAGCAGGAACGAGAAAGCCATTGCGTGCCAGATCATAAATGGAATCTTTATTTCCTGTCAGAAATTTCCATCTCGCATTATCGGCTTTCATCAATTGAGCATAATTTGCTAATGCTGCAACAGTATCATTTTCCGGGTCTACCGTAAAAGAGATGATTTCAAAATCTTTCAATTCTTTGCAAGCTTCCTGTACACGCTGAACTTGTTCATTCATGGCAGGACAAACGGTTTTGCAAGTGGCAAAGAAGAAATTGGCCAGGTAAATTTTACCTTCTAAATCTTTACCGGAAAAAGTTTTTCCTTCCTGATCGGTAAACTGAAAAGCAGGAATGGTATGATAAACGGTATCACCTTTGGCGTTAATTTCAAAAGGTCCTACTTGAGGTAATTTTTTGAACTCATTGTGTCCGCGCGTAAGCAACAACCAGAATACAACAGGAAATAATATTACAATGAAGGGAATAAAAACCTTCCAACGAGCATTCATTTGATTTAATAGGGTGTTAAGCCAAGTGCTGTGCCTTCATAAATCGCAATGAAAATAAGATAAACAATTAATACGAAGGGTAAAAGCAGTGACCATTGGAGTGGAGTCGCTTAAAATTTTAAATGCATGAAATAACCGACGATATAATAGGCCTTTACAATTGTAAGAACAACGAATGTCCACAATAGAATGTCTTTAGACAGAGATGTAAAAGAAATACTTACTTCGAAAATGGTCACACCAAGGAGAATCCAGAAAACTTTCCAAATAACTTTCGTGTTAAGTCCGCTGTGTGCTTTTTCTTCACTTTCGTGAGAGACGTGCTCGTGATGAATATCAGTCATAATTGATTTTTTTCGAATTAAACAAGATAGAAGAATGTAAATACAAAGACCCAAACAAGGTCAACGAAGTGCCAGTAAAGTCCTACTTTTTCAACCAGTTCATAATCTTTCTTTCGGTCTAAGAATCCACGAGCGACTAGAATAAATACAATAATATTAATTAGCACCCCACTAAATACGTGGAAGCCGTGAAATCCGGTGATGAAGAAGAAGAAATTCGCGAACAAAGGTGTGTTTCCATATTCGTTTTCTTCCAGATTAGCGCCAACAATATTTTTAGTTGCCGTACTGATCAAGGCCTGTGCTTCTGTGCCTTCAACCATTGTTCCGTCGTGGAATTTAAGAACACCCGGTTCCAAATCATCTGTTCGCGCAAAACGGCCGTCAGCTAAAACGTAAGCACCTTTTTCAGATCCTTTGATAAAGTGATACCACTCCCATGCCTGTGAACCAAGGAACATGAATCCGCCGATGATTGTCAGACCTAACCAACGCAAAACAGCTTTCTTATTCAAAGAATGGCCGGCATCAACTGCAAGCACCATCGTCACCGATGACATGATGAGGATGAACGTCATCAATCCTACATAGGCAAGAGGAATGTGTCCGTGAAGGAATGGAAAATGTGTAAACACTTCATTCGGTTTCGGCCAGATATGGGTGAAACGATGACGAAGCGAACCGTATGCGATAAGCAAACTGGAGAATGTAAATGCATCGGACACCAGAAATATCCACATGTATAATTTTCCCCATCTGGTTTTGAATGGTGAAGATCCTCCTCCCCAGACATTCGATTTAGCTGTTGCTACTGCTGTATTAGTTGACATGAAGTCGTATATATTTCAATGTTCATTTATTCGAAACGATTCTATTTATGTTTCTTTTAACGGATGTAAAGTAAAAAGAAAAATAAATATAACCACAAGCCCCCAAGGAAATGCCAATATATTGTACACAACCTCACCCCATTGTAATTTACTACAGAATACTTCCCAAGAATTGCGCGCGAAAATACAATTAATAATGCAATCAAACCGGCAAGTAAGTGTGCTACGTGCAAACCTGTTAACACATATAAAAACGAACCGGCAACATTACCTACTTGAGCGGCATCAATTGCCGTTTCTTTTCCGGAAGGAATGTATTGAAAATCAGTTTTTATGTCGCTGATTTGACCTGTAAAAACGATTCCGTTTCTGTAAAGCTCCGACCATGCAAAATACTGACAGACCACAAATGCGGATCCGAATAAAAGAGCTAAGGATAAACCGATTTTCAGGTTGGCAATATTATTTTTTCTAACTGAATAAAGCGCCCATTGAATGGCAACACTACTGAGAATGATAACGATACTGCTGATTTGAAAAAGTCCGGGTAATGCAAACTCTGCCCATTTTCCCTCACCCTGCCTGACTAAATATGCAGATGTGAGTCCGCCGAATAACATAATGATACTAACAATTCCAAACCACAAAAGTGTGCGCATTGCCTTGTCCTTAACTTCTGAAGGAATGCTATCTAAAGGTTGATTTGCCGGACGAGCTAAAAACATGAATTAGAATAATTTATTTAACATCCAGATGATCTGGACAATAGGCAGGTATATGAATGAACCAAACATGAGCTTTTGTGCTGTTTTGATTTCGCAATCGGCATAGAGTCGTTGTGCAAGTGCAGCGAAGAATACTCCTGTCAACACAATAAATATGGTCGCTAATGTACTGGTAAAACCAAACAATTCGGGAACAAATCCCATCGGCACCAGACAGATAGAATAAACCAACGTTTGAAACGCTGAACTTTTTGTTCTTCCGTTTCCGGGAAGCATTTTAAAGCCGGCCTTTGTGTAATCATCATGCAACACCCAGGCAATGGACCAGAAATGAGGGAACTGCCAGATAAACTGAATAGCATACAATGCAAGTGCTTCCAATCCAATTTCATTCCTTGCAGCAACCCAACCCAACAATGGTGGAAATGCTCCGGGAATGGCACCAATAAGAACCGAAAAAGAAGTAATTTTTTTTGATGGTGTATAAACGAGCGTATATAGAATAAGCGAAAACAAGCTGAGTATTCCGCACAATGGATTAAAGGCCACCCAAAGTATATAGACTCCAAAGGCTCCCATTAAAGTTGCAAAAATAGTTGCTTCCGCTACGCCCATTCTTCCGGCCGGCAAAGGTCGATCGGCTGTGCGATCCATTAATTTGTCGGTATCCTTTTCGATTACCTGGTTAAATGCATTGGAAGATCCAGTAACCAAAAAACCGCCCAAAGAAAGTAGCAGTAAGGAATTCCAGGAGAAATTTACTCCCGTAGCAATTAGGTATCCCATTGCTGCTGAGAATACTACAAGACCTGACAACCGAAATTTAATCAGTTGAACATAATCTTGAATTTTGGAAGAAAACGAATCCGTAATCGGTAGTGTAAATGATTTTTCCTGCATTGTTTCGAGGGGGCAAGTTTATAAAAAATATGGGAATTCGCCAATTGAAATGCGGAAATGAAGCACACATATCTTGCTGATTTTAAACTTTTTATAATGTAGTTCAAAAATAATTTTATAGTCTTCAAAATGCTCTTCAAAAAAAACAACAAAGTCATTAAAACGATATCATTGTTCAGTGCTCAATAAAATATCTTCGATGAAGACATTTGAAATTTCTTTCGAATTAAGTAAGCGCGCTGCAATTTCTACATATCGGTTACTTAATTTTTCGCGAATAAAATTCTTTTTAATCGTAAGCATATTTTTTCCTGAACGCACAGGAGCAAGACGCATCACATTCCAGATAACTCGTTCCAGATATTTTTCTTCATAGATACCTACAACGAATGTATTGCTGAATGTTTTCAGAAATGCGGCAGCTGCACCTTTTCCCAGATATAAAACCGGGAGACCGGTCGATAAGTATTCATAAAGTTTGGAAGGAATGGCTGTATCAAAATCCTCTTTCAAAGAAGCGAAAAGCAAGTTGGATGACTGATAAAAAGGTAGTGTACGAATCCATTTTTTCTTTTCGTGGAGGAAAACATTTTGAATGCTGTTTGTGGAAAGATAATTCTTGATGTTGCTCCATTCATTGCCGCTACCTACAAGGACGAGCCTGACATCCCTCATCTCTTTTACCGAATTGATAAGCGTATAAAAATGCTGACTCGTTCCAATATTTCCGATATAAGTAATGGTAAATTTCTGTGGATGTGGAGCATATTCCAATTCCGACAACCGGCTGAATTTCTCCATGCTGATTCCATTGGGAATTACAAAAAGCTTATCCTCTTTCAGTGTAGTATTTAACAGCAGCCATTTTTTTTCAACCTCATTTGTTACGGCGACTGCATTAAATTTGGTGAGAGAGCGATGCATCCATGCCATCAATCTTTGTTTTACTAATCGCTTAATAGGAGTGGATGCAGAAAGATAATCCCAAACAATATCGCGAATATCTGCAACCTTTATTTTTGCTTTGCAGAACATGGCAGCGACGGGCAGCAGAAACATAAAAGGAATAGTGATGATTGCCAGATCTGCATGAATACTATTCGACTTTCGAATTAGTTTCATTGCATATACCCATTCAAAATATGCCCGAACAAAAAAATTAGATTTGGCATAGGACTTAACAGGCAGGTAGTGAATTGAAAGGTGTTCGTTGCATTTTACAGTGTGTTCTTTTACAGAACTTCCTCTTTCTGCAAGTGCAAATACATTTACTTTATATGCAGAAGAAAGCGCATTCGCCGCGGCTTCCATACGATGGGCGGCAGCCGTAACCTCAGGCACGAAATGCGGGGTAATTATATGTACAGATTTACGCGGCACTTTTTATCTGAAAAAATAATTTTTAAAAGATTGCTTTTTTGAGTGATTCTTTTTTTGTTTTTTCCCTTTTTACCCAATTGCCATACCGGAGAATTTCATTTATCGGTGGCAACGAATATGGCAAAAAAGTCAATGTAAAATAACGATTTCTATTTATTTAACCTAATTCTCGTAATAAATTCATTTTGAAAAACCGTACTAATAACAAAACAGGGTGAACGCATTCCGAAAGAAGGCGAATGCCATCCTTCACCCAGAGAAACGGACGAACTGTTGAGAAATTCTATGCTTGTAAAACGGGAAACAAATTTATCTCCCTTCTGAACGAGGCCGCTTTTTTTATCGATATGCAAAAAAGCATTGCATTTTATTGGCTTCTTCGACTGTATTTTGTCTATGATTTCTATGCCATCACTTTTTAACATGATTTTCCTTGTATGAACAACGCCTAAATGAGAATAGCCGTCATGAGCAGCTTCAATTTCATTATTGCTTTCTTTGAGATGAACAATATTTGCCCGCCTTCCAACACGGAAGCTATCGTAAATTTCGCTTTGGCTTTGATTTGCCACTACAACAGTATTGTGCGCCATAGTAGAACGCTCATAAATCCTTTCCTTGCCTTTACAATATGTAGAAACACCCGTATCGATAATAAAAGGATCTCCGAATACATTTAATATAAAATGCAATGCGTCTGCATGTGAATGTCCGGGTGCTTCATTTGGAGATAGCCCGTTAACGTCTACAATCAATTCAAAATTCCTATTCTTTAGCTTACGGTAGCCCGACTCCTTAAGAGAAACTACTGATGAATCTAGCTTTAGTCTGGCGGCCATGCAAAATATTGAACGCAAGGTAGGACCAAACCCTTCGTTGCTGTCGTTGAAAGCAGGAAGCGAGCCGTTTGTCATTTGCATTTGCTGAATCCAGCCCAGCATCAGTGAAGCATGAGACTTAATTTGTTTTCTTAACCTGCTCGTTTGAAATTCTGTTTTCTCCAACACATAAAGCGAATCCAACATGCGTTGAAGTATCCTTAAATGATACATTCCGCTTAATTCAAAATGCGCTCCATCAGGTAAAATCTGTTTGGGAATATTACTGATCAATAAGCGTTCTGAAAATTCATACAGAGAGTGATCTTTGAAATACAATGCTGCGAATAAAAGCGCAAACCCATTCTCTAATAAATGATTGTTTCGAAGATGAAATTCGGGATTCTTCTTCAGGTACAAGCACTGGAAATGAATAAACTCATTTATCATCGGTTCGTTTATTTTAAACCGCGAACAAAATTTTATGGCATTTATAATCCTTAATGAAATGCAATGCGAATCGTATATTGTCTTATTTGCTTTTGAATCGTGAATAAAAGACTGAATTAACTTCACTCCTTCATCAGCATTCATCTCTTCTGTGTTCAGATAATCGAAAGAGTTAAGCATGATATTCCACAACAAACCGAATCCCTTAAAATTCCAGTTTACATGCTCCTTAAAATCTTTGGAACGATTCAGCAGAAAAAACTTGTGCCTTTTTACCATGCTTACCGTAGAAAAAGCAGGCAGAAAATCAACAGGAAAAGAATGAATAAGAGGAGCCTTATTTTTTCCTAGTAATTTTTTTTCGTAACAAAACTTCTTGAATTGGTAATTGAATTTCTCCCCCAGCTGAGCTGATTTAAAACGACTGACTGTCCTGCTAAGTCGTAATACTTTCTGCATATTTTAAAAGGGCTGGTTAAGACAAATATAATAATCAATAATTAAAATACAACCCCTAAATCAATAAACTACTAACAGATTACTCAAAATACTGTTAAAATTACCGGATAAGCTCTTTTTTTCAACCGGAATTAACTATGACTTCAAATCCTATCTATCACTCTGTGCGTCTTAAAGCTTCCGATATAGTTCGAAAAGTTGGTCTGTAAAATCCGGTTGTAAGGTGGCATTCCTCGAAGTATTTTTTAACTGTCCGATTTGCGTGGACAGATCTTTCACATCAGCGGTTTTAAACAATCTACATCCTGTCGGTCGTATCACACAATCTGAAGCAATTACCGGTATTCCTAAACTCAATGCCTCCCGAATCGACAAGGAATCTCCATCTGAACGTGTAGCACGTATGAACGCTGTGGAGCGTTTCAAAAGCTCCGGAAAATCTACTTCCTGCTCAATAAAAATTATTTTTTTGCCCGTTTCAATTTCGATTTTCTTAATTTTTTCGGAATAAACTTTTTTCATTTTTCCCTGCACATCAACAAAGATGAATGCAGCATTTTCAACCACCGCCATAGGTATGGCATCCAGAATAATATCGAATCCATACAGGTCGCCTACTTCATCCATTAATTTTCCCGAAGCGCTACCAACTGTAACAAAGGTTTCAGCGTATTTTCCGAAAATCTCCAGAACAGATTGCGGTAGTTCTTTTTTACTTGCCGGTGGTATAAATGCCGGAATTAATATACCGTTTTCCGGAAATGAGATCGGATTGAATACAAAAACAACACGATCAGCCAGTCGAATTATCTTCTTCGTACTCTCCCACTCTATGTCCCGCGGGTTGTGTTGTGTATAAATGACTTTTTTTCCGGCCAGCTTACCAAGTTTTGCAAGGAAAACTTTTACCGGATGTGAAATATGAATATGAAGTATATCTGCGCTAAAAAAACATATTAACGCACCGAAAATAGTTGAAGTTTTTCCTGTGCTGTGAAAAATTTTCTTTTTATTGTAATCAAAAACAGACAATGAAATTTCCGGATTCCCTTTCGCCCGCTCCAGTAGTCTTTGCAAGTGTACAGAAACTCCTCCCGAAGGTGGCGGAAATGGACCAATTAATAAAATCTTCTTTTTCTTCACTTCAATCGATCAATTAAAGTCAGATATTCTTTCGCAATTTTATCTATACCAAATTCACGGGCTCGGGTGAGTTTCAATTCTTCTTGCTTTCCTGCATTCAGACTTTTATACAATTCACCTGAAAAAACTTCGGGATCCGGAGAGGTTACCAATGTACCGTATTTACCATTGGATAAAATTTCAGCAGGACCGTTTTTACAATCTACGCTGACAATATTGCAACCACAAGCCAATGCTTCAATTAATACACCGGGAAGTCCTTCATAGGTTGAAGTCAGTGCAAATACACTACAACGATTCATATATGCATAAGGATTATTCACATTTCCCGGCAAAGAAACGTAGGGCAATATACCAAGTTTTAATCCTTCGTTTAGGAGCGATCTTCTCTCCTCCCCTTCTCCGATAATAATTAAATTCGCTTTCGTTTTTTTTAGTAACAAACTAAATGCACGCAATAAAAAAATAAAATTCTTTTCTTTGGAGAGTCTTCCTGCAGCAAGAATAACCGGATAGTTTGCATTTTCGAAAAATGGATGTACTACATTTTCGTTTTTCAAGGAAAGAATATTTTCAGTAAAAACAGGATTGGCAATCACCTGAACCTTATTTTTAAATTCCGGATATTGTTCGGAAAAATCACCGGCAGCACCTTGGGAAACGACTGTAATCGCATCTGCCCGTCCAAACATTTGCTTGACAAAAAATCTGTAAATGCCATTGGTGGTATTGGCGGAAAATGTACTCTGTTCGTTTAAGATTAATTTTCCTTTCCATCGTGAAATTTTAATGGCCGTCAGTACCATCAATTGCACATGCGTTTGTGCCGCGATGATTACATCAGGTGAATTTTCCTTCAGGTATTTTCGAAAAGCGCCAACAGAATTTCGCGCTCTCTTCATTCCTAAATCGTAAACATTCACATTTTCGTTAACCAACGAAAGAAAGTCGCCCGTTTTTTCAACGACAACTATCTCTACATCGCAGCCATTATTGAGGAGTCCGGCAGAGAGGTTAACCATAGCCCTTTCCGCACCACCTGTGCGTAGGGAACCGATAACAAGTGTGATTTTCATTTTTGCTGACATTAGACCTGACTGTTTTCCGGTTTATCTAAAAAATTCCAGAAACGGGAACCCAGCAACATGCCTACTCCGATGGAAAAAGATTTGTGATAAAACGAATGATAGAAAATAAAGATAAGCGGAATGATCATGATAAACACATACAGACAGGTTTTTCTTCTATCTCCTTTAACATCCTTATCAATGGCTTGTGAGAATAGGTACAACAGGTATAAAAAAAATAATAATGCAGGCAGTCCCCAATAAATCCACACCTGAAAAAATGCATTGTGAGCAGCCATTGCAGTATCGGTGGTATACCGATTTGTTATTCCCGCTTTCACTGCCCAGCTTTGCCAATAGTTTCCCGAACCGACTCCGGTTAAGGCATACTGATCGATATTGTTTAATACGGCTATATAAACTTTAGACCTGGAGTCTTCTGAACGTAATTCGGTCAGACGAACAAGGGAACTCAACCTTACCCAAACCACATCCGGAACGGCAACAATAATAAAAAGCAGAAGAATGAGAGTTTGAAATATCCACTTCTTCAAATTCAATTTCGATTTATAAATAAAGATGAGGAATGACGTAAAAAAAACCACTGCACCGGTACGGGAAGCAGTGAAAAAAACGCCTAAGACAGAAGGGAGTGTCAGTGCAATCAATAAATATTTTTTCCATTTCACTTCTTCGTAGTAAGCCCAAATGATACCGATGATGGCACCTATAGAAGAGAAATAAGAAATGTCGTTCAGATTGCCACGCAGGTAAAATTCTTCAAAAGCCATTAAGCGCGCATGTGAGGCATCGGAAAATCCGGAAGCAGTAAATGAACGAAGTAACGGAGCTGTTCCGGTAATAATGATCAATGACTGCAATGCGCTGGCAAGAATGAAAGTAAATAAGGCGACATCAAAAGCTTTTCTATCCCGGCAAAGTGCTGCAATGCCGAACATTCCCAACGTCATGTTTACAAATCGAAAAACAAAATCATAAGAAGCAAAAGGATGAAGCGTCTCCATAAATATGCAGAGGACGGCAAATCCCATGGAGGCAATAAAATACTTACTTGAAAAAAGTCGCAACAATGTTTTGAACCGGGTAAAGGATAAATAAACCATTGTAAAACCAAAGATCAGAAAAGGTGTACTTGCTCCACCCGGACTTGGCAGATTGGCTTCAAAATAAATGCTGAATACCAGTAAAAACAACAATATCCGATCGAATAAAGTCGATCTGGAATCAACAAGTTTTATCGGCATATTTACAGAAATGCTCACTGACGAATATAGTAATTTTAGGAGATTTTCTAACTAATCGAAAGAGTAAAGGTATTCAGACTTGTTTCTTCGGCATCCATTAGATCCTGACTCGTCTATGGCTGCTTCATTCTTAATTCCCTTGCTCAATGTAGTCCGAGTAAAATTAAGTACAACTTGAAAGTGATTAGTTTTAATTAAAAAATCAATAATAATTGTCTTTAAAAAAAGTAAGGATGTTAGTACAACCCTTTGTTTTACCCGGATATCCGTGTTCCCTTGCTTTTACAATCCGCACAAACCTTAAAAAAAAGAAGCCTTTATTTTTAATTTCTTCTTCACAAAAATATAGGCGCATACATTTAATACGATCATAGAAAAAGAAGTTCCTAATGCAGCGCCAACGATTCCGAATGTTTTGATGAGTACGATGTTTAGCAAAAACTGAAAGGCAAATGCGAGTAAATAAAAAGTGAAAAACATTTTTTGATGTCCGGTCATCATCATTAATCCCCCGACCATACCTGTAGCTGCATTTATAACCTGACCACAGAGAAGAATTGCCAGAGGGACATAAGAAGTAGCAAAAGAACTTCCGAATAAGCCCAAAATCCATTTTCCGGCAATGAATAAAATGAAGGCAGTTGGTAAGGTAATACTCAATATCTGCAAGGAAGAGTTGCGTATCATCTGCTGAAGTTTTTCGAATTGCCTGCTTTCATAGAGTGCTGATATCTTTGGCATGAAAATATAATCGGCAACGGAGAGTCCGAGTGAGGCAAGCACCGCCAATTTAGCCGATACGGCATAATATCCTGCTTTCGTGTTTCCTAAAAAATAACTGACCATCAGGATATCGGATTGGCGGAGTAATAAATCGAAGGCCGTTGTCAGAAACAAAACAGAAGATACGGCTATCCAATGTCTATACCTGAATTCGGTTTCTTCTGTTTGGGTTTTCTCTTTTAATTCTTTTCCTGCCCGCTTGTTGATGAATATGCTAACCAGAATAGCAACGCCCAGGTAATTCAGCATGGCGGCATCAACGGTTAAGCGACCGTAAACGTAGTAGTAGATGGAACAAAAAATTCCCATCATCACAGGAAGTAAAAAATAAGCGGAAACTAATGATGTTTTAATTTTATTTAAAGCACGCAAGATGGCACTGGCTTGATAGATAAACGCTAAAAGTGGAATCACAAAAATTCCCCAGAAAAATCCTTCCGAAAAAGAAATATGAAACTTCTTTGCTTTTATAATCAGAAAAATAAATAATCCGATGCTGCAAGCCACGGAAGCGATGGTAATGATGCGATATGAAAATTTTACAAAACCATTGGCGGATTTCATTTCACCCTTTGCCATATAAGCGGGTAGATACCGCAATACAGATGAATCAAATCCGAAAACACTCAATACGATGAGCAGGTTGATGGTTGTAATGATAACGGTATAATCCCCGAAATGCGCCGGTCCCATCAGCCGGGCAAGCAATACCTGCAAAAGAAAAATAAATCCCAATCCGGCCAATCGAAAAATCAATGCCTGCCAAACCGGTCGGCTGAGTCCATTGCTTTTTTTTAGCTCTTGCAACAGACCTTCTTGTTTTATTTTTTCGGTGGCTAACCTGGACATAATTTTGTTAATACTAAGATTTTTCCGGGATTTCTCTTCAAGAAACAATTTACTTCTATCTCAAAAAATCCATCTGGATTTAAAATTGTTTCGATTTAGTCCTTTTTACAGGATATATGCATGAAAACAGTGCAATACCGGACTTTTTCTAAGCAGCGAAAATAGGAAAGTATTGACAGAAAAAATTACTTTTTAAGGAATATTATACCACCGCTAAGGCAGTCTTAATAAGTGTTAACCAAACGCTAGAAGTAGAACGCTAGAAGTAGAACGCTAGAAATAGTCTAAGCGCGACTCATTACCCTTAAATCAAGGTGAAGTACTCGCGCTTAGACTACTCCGAGCGACCTTTCGCAAAAGTAGCCCCTAAAAATCATAATAATAATTCTCCAATGAAGTCCTTATCCCGAAGTAAATCAATTGTGAATTGTTTTCATAAAGTGCATTGCTGAACTTACGCATGACTGTCCCAATTTCAATGTTGAAGTTGGTTTTGGGATTGACGAGGTAATTTATTCTTAGCTCAACCGATGTCAGCTTTCCTTCTAAACCATCAAACAAATAATGTCCATATTCCGGTCCGTGTTGAATGTAGCTTTTGAAGATGTCGTTTCCGAAATTATTCGGATTTCCTGATGCATCAACTCCGGTATCCTGCGCTGTTTTCGCATATTGATATTTTATTTCTCCGAAGAAATTTCTCCAGCGATAATTCAACATCGTTACGGATTCTAAAAAGTTAGCGCCTAAAGGATGTGCCAGCGCCTGGTTGTGATGGGTGTAATTCTGCTGCTCGCTTCTGTGCTGATAGGTATAGGGTCTTACCACGTTGATTTCCGATTGGAAATTCATCGACTTAATCTTAAACAAATTGGCCGATTTAAATCCGAACTGAATGCCTTGTTTATTTCCCCACCATCCTTTACCCGATTTCACTTCGTCGATAATAAATTCATCGAGCATGAATTGTGTATACACCGTGTTGTGTTTATTGATCTTCCATTTGGCATTAAGTCCTAATAACACATTGTCCGGCGAATCGAGTGAATTCTCTACAGGTCGAAGGAATAGCATTGGATTCAGGTAAGCGAGTTCATATCCACGCGAGGCCGCCGGCTTGAACATGACGGTCTCAAATATTCCTGCCGATATTTTATTTTTCTTTCCAATGTTAATATCGAGATAATGTGTGGTTGAATACTTTTTATAAAAACCAACATCGAAATCGTGAGGCGTTTTTAAATCCTGCAACACAGCATAGATGACACTGTAACGGAACTTCCAAAACGTCATGTTCATTCGCAAAAACGGATAACTGTATGCATTATCGGAAAGCAAAAGCGAACGGTAACCATCGCCAATGAAAAGCTTGTCGTTTGCCAGTGAAAAATCAAAATGTTTGTTTAAGGTATAAGCTATGCCACCAGTTGCCTGACTAAAATCAAAAGATTCATTGTCCAGAAATTTCACTCTGCCTTGTCCGGGCGCTACCTGATACAGGTTGACAAATTCATCTACATAATTTACAAACCTCGCCTGATTTTCATGAAACTGTGTATAGAAGAAAAATTTATCTTTTACATTCCCTTGAACCATTGCCCCACGTGTACTCATATAAACATTTCGCTCAGCTTCCTGATCGCGGCCGATTTGCAAATTAAATATCGGATCAACGGAAAGGATGATGTCATCTTCATTGACCAGGATGAAATGCTCTTTTCTCAGCTTCCTTCCCACCCATGTATTGTAAAATTTTGAATCGCCAACAATTGGATGCCAGACGGAATCGACCGGAACAATTCGTTTTAATTCACCCATGATATAGGGCTTCATGGATGTGTGAAAACCGGTACTATCTTCATTTATGAAAGAAGCTATACGGGATTCCATATCGCGATTTAACGGATACAAATATTCTTGAGCATACAATGTCGTGGTGATAATAAATGCAAAATTAATTGCGATAAAGAATTTAATTTTTTTCTTGTTCATGATTAATAATTATCCAGATTGATAAGCGGAGTTTCATTCCAATTGATATTCATTGCGGCTTCTCCTAACGGTATAAATTTATGTTCATTTAATAAACGATTCAGCTTGCTAAAAGATTTTTTTAAACCGACGTAGGACATAAACTTTCTCTTTAAAGAAAGGCTCTTCATTAAAGGCTGATCCGGATCGAAATCGCGGGGATGGAAGTAGGTCATTACGTAATTCGATTTCTTCATTAATTCCAAAATCAATTCAATAGGTAACAATCGAAAATAACCGCCTCCTGAAAATACAAAATGCTTTCCTGCAAATAATTCAGTATTCATAGGAAATTCCTTTATTTCATTTCCTTCATAATTGATTCTGCACGGACCTGAAGAGGGAAATCCCTTGTATCCACCATGATTTCTTTTTGCAGGGAAAACGGAGCAGTCGTATAGCATACCCAACTCGGCTAACACATTCACCAACCATTTCGTCTCCGGAGTGAAGGAAAATCCGGGTGCGCGGTATGCCACCATTTTTTTACCGGTTAAATCTTCCAGCGTTTGCATGTTGATCCTAATATCTTCCTTAACCTCTTCTCTTTTTTGCAAATACACTAACTTGTGATCAACAGAATGACAAGCAAGCTCATGCTTATGTGCAATCTTTTTAATGAGTGATGGATACTTTTTTGCTACCCAACCCAAACAAAACCAGGTTGCCTTCATATTCTTTTCCTCCAATAAGTCTAGAATACGATCGGTATTTTTTTCTATTCTGCTTTCCATTCGATCCCACGATGAAATCGAAGCCACTTCGCGGTGATCGAGAATATGAAACCAATCTTCCAGGTCTATTGTCAGAATATTCATCCTTAAAAAATATCGTAGTCTCCAAAGGTAATAAACCACTTTTTGAAATCACTTACTTCAGCCGGACAATCTTTCGTATGCTTCTTAACAATCATTGTAAGCTTTTGAGGCAATAATTTTTGAGGCAGAGTAAAGAATCCTGAACGTCTGAGGAGTTTAAATTCAGGTGCGTGATCAGGAAGCGTAGTAATAAGTATGTCAAGCGAGTTTCTACCGGCAATTTGCTTAATTGCATGCAGCAGTTTGAATGCCTGTTCTTCGTCCGGTAATGAAATAAAATCCACTAAAATTCCACAACGGATTCCGTAAATATATTTGGCTCTGAAAATAGCGAGTGCCATTATCTTGCCTCCCTTACAAATTTTCAGCAGTCGGTATTTGCGAATCGGAATCGACAAATACCTCCATCGAAGATATTCCTTTGATCGGTTTGTACTGTTTTCCTTTGATGCTGAAAAAGCAAGGATGAATTCATTATAAAGTTGACCATCTGCTTCTAATTCAAATAATGATATTCCTTCTTCGATTAAATTATTACTGTCAATTATCGGTTCTATTTCTTTTCCTGATTTTTTTTTAAATGAAGAAAGCAAGGAAAAAAAAACACGAAAAGGGTTTAAAGGTTTAATCAGTAAAGGAAGCGCACCTACAACTTCAAATAATTTCTTTTTCTCGATAACAGGAAGTGATACAGGATTGGGAAAACCAATGGTAAAGTGAATTCTTTTTTCGGAACAGCTTTTAAAAGTTTCTTCTGTAAGTCGGGGAAACAATTCATTTCCTTTATAAGAAGGATGAGTAAGTGTATTGACTGAAAGTGAACCGGAAGCTTCTTTACCGTTGATCGTATATTTTATTGGAATAACGATGTATTGTGCCGCAACGGACCCGGACGTCTCTGCGATGAAAATCTGAGCTATTCCATTCGGGTTACCTGCATACTCCCAGGCAAGGTAATCAGCATTCGCTATTTCTCTTCCGGCATAAGTTGTTTGTGCCAGCTCGGCAAGTCTCAGATAATTGGGTTCGTTGAATGGATGAATGTCGAAATCCGGTATACTCATACTTGAATATTATTGGGAAGTCGATTGATTTTTATTCAGGCGGTTGAATAACTCAATATAGGATGAAAAAATTCTACTCCAGGTATAGTTTTGAGCTTTCGATGTTGAACGCATTCGTAACTCTTCTATATTGATATCACTTACCTTATGTTCCATTAAGTTAAGTATGATAGAAAGATCGTCCCAAGTATCAAAATAAAGTTGACTGCTACCGGTAACTTCGCGGTTGTAAACATTGTCGTGGCAGATACAGGCGCAACCTGCTTTCATCGCTTCCAGTAAGGAAGGATTGGTACCTCCGACACTATGGCCGTGAAGATAAAGATAGCAACCTTGCCTCAATGTATCGAGCACCTTCTTGTCATATATGGCATCCAGAAAAATTACCTTATCATCACTGTTATCCTTTAACGTCTTTACATAGGCAGTCTCTTCTAAACGACCAACTACAATTAATTTTCTTTTCCCAATATAATGGCGCATGGCATCAACCATTTCCAGAATATTATTTTCAGGAACTAAACGGGCAATGGCGAGATAGTATCCATCCTTTTCCAGTCCGAATCCGGATAAAACAGAAGCATCGAAAGCCTCACAATCGCTCGCCCCATAAGCAATGGTTTTTATTTTGCCTTTCAACTTAGGAAAACGTTTAGTCCAATATTGTTCTACACTGTGTGAGTCAGCTACAATCTTGCTGCTATGTTTCGCTGCCAAAATCTGAAGAAAATATATAGCCAGTCGTTGTATTAAACTGTATTTTTTTCTTAAATGCTCAAGTCCATCAACATTGGTAACAACCTTGACTCCACGCTTTAAAATTCCCCGGTAATAATAAGCTCCTCCTACTCCGCAGCATAAAATAATATCGCTGTCAGCTTCGGCAATTCGCAAAGAATCGCGATAGAATTTTATTGGATTCTCACTCTTATTGTAAACAGAACTGACTATTTCTAAGTTATCATGAAGCTGTTCAATAGGATTGCTCTTTTCATTTACCACTTGTACTTTTATTCCCTCCTTTGCACAAGCCAAAGCCAGTTGTTCAGCAAACGTTTCAAATCCTCCATATCTGGCCGGTATTCCGTGTGTCCCTATAATGGAGATTTTCATTTGATTTCCTTTAATAATTTTAAAAATCGGCCGGCAATATCGGCCCAGTCGTGATTCTGATTTAGATAGACCATAGCATTGGTGGCTATTGCTTCCCGTTCATTAACATTTTCAATCAGCGAATTTACTTTAAAAGCCAGATCAGAAGCATCACCCACCCTAAAAAGTCTTCCGTTTGAATTGTTAATAACCTCCCTGTTTGCCGGCAGGTCACTTGCTACAACAGGCAGACCATAACTCATGGCCATTAGCAACACGCCGCTTTGGTAAATGCGTCGATAAGGGAGAATAGAAAGGTCGCTTAATCCGAAAAATAAATGCCTTTCTTCGTTTGTAATATAACGGATAAAAGGGTGCACTCTATTGGTTAGTTTACTTTCTTCGATTTGTTTGGCATAAACATCAAATGAAATACCACGCATTCTCCCGGCGATAATCAGGTGAATGTTTTCCGGCAATTTTGCCATGGCATCGATTAACACTTCAAGCGACTTTTCCTTTTTTATCATTCCGAAGAAAAGTAAATAGTGCTTAGTGGAATCAAGATTATAGTATTCCAATGCAACTTCCCTTTTCTCCTTTTCCAATTCAACAATATATTTTCCATGTGGGATGATGTGTAGTTTCTCCTTTGAAAAAACATTCATTTTGCCTAACAATTCGTTATAAGTAGTCATATTGTGCACAACCATACAATCCGCCATTTCAGCAGATTTTTTTAGCCGTGATTTACTACCGGAGTAAACTAAACTTTCTACGTCATGTACAATCAGGCAAAGTTTAAAACCGAACTTCTTAATTAATATGATAAACAGGTAATTTAACCATGAAAAATGAAACACATGCAATATGACAATCCCAAGTTTCTCTCTTTTAGATTTTTTCAAAGCCCCTATAAATTGAGCTAACAATCGAATTCCACGATAAAAATTATTTTTCAAATAAAAAGCGAAATGTTCATCAATAAATGATTTGTGTTTCGCGTCAGCAAAATTTGAATATACTTTTACTCGACATGAAGCATTAACTAGCGAACATGCCAAGTTTAAATCATATTGATCCATCCCCGCTTTTATTCCCACAGGATCGATGATAGAAACTCCAATCGGAATTTTTTCTGTTATATTATCCACTTTGATAAATCCAATCCTGTTAGCGAAATCAATTTAATGACGTCTTCCTTATAATAATCATTAAGATAATCTTGGGCTTCATTAGACATGGCCGGAACAGGATTTCCTGTCGAATTCCATCGGTTGAATTGCTCTTTAATCCCGGCTCGAACGTTGTCCGGCAACAGCCCGAGAAGTTTGAACTTAAATTTACTTTCGACGGTCATGATGTTTCCCAATGCCGCAAAACGGGGCATGGAAGAAGAATTGACCTCGTCTTTCAGTAAAAATTTATGCTCATCTTCTACGCCTAAAAACCGACATATCTCAGAAAGTTTTTTTTCGATATTCGACCTAAAATCTTCATACAAAACAATCTTGATAGCCGGAAAATTGTTCAGGTAATTTTGAACGGCATCGAAATATAGTCCGCGTTCGGCATAAAAATAATCGAAACTATAATTTTCTTTCTTCCTCGTGTCTTCAGCTTTCAATGCCAGATCGAAAGATAGTTTCTCTCTCCCATCCCTTAATTTCCAAAGATACTGCGAATAGGCGCGTTCAACCGGATTACGCAACAATATAACTATAGAAGGCAGCTTATTCTTTGGATAATAATTCTGAATTTTTTTTATCGTTTGATCATGTAAATACAAATAGGGTGTTGAAATTTCTCCGCATTGCTGATCCGGCTTGACATTTTTAAATAATCGGAAATAGTCATCTTTCTCCGTAACGGCAAAAGCAAATTTTCCATTTTTGTAATTCAATTTTTCTCCATTGAAGCAAAAAAAACAGGGCTCTTTCTGGGCCGGTAAAAACAAACCCGGATGTTGTCGCAAATAATAATGCAAAGCAGTTGTTCCTGCTCGTGCTGCCCCGACAACTAAAAAATCCGGTAATCTCATGTGTTCACAGTTTTAATGACTGGTAATGCCTCGTTATTCTCCTCAAGATAATAAAAACGAAAATAATAAATCAGGCAAACAAGAAACATGATGCTGCTCGAATCACGGATATTAACCGCAGAAATAAACATGCTCAAAAAATAGAACAGAAGCATGTACTCGCACGTTTTATAAAATACATTGTTCGTATGAACCTTTCTTGACATAGATAAAGAGAAAAAATAAGGAACATAAATGAGAATGGTTCCTACGATTCCATAAACAAAAACATTTCCTAACAATCCAATATCGACGGGATAAAAGTATCCCAAGATAGTATGCCAGCCGCCATTCCATTGGTTGCTGATGAATCCATTTCCCAAAAAAGGATTTTTGCTTATATAATCCAAAGCTGTTCTGTATTCCATATATCGCACTGCAGATGATGCTTCGTCTGCTGAACCTGACATGAATGCTTCGAGCACATTGTGATATAGCATCTTGTATTTTTCAAAGAGTGAGGTGTATCCAAGCACTATAAAAATTCCGGCTATAACTAGAAAAACACTTCCATATAGCAGCGTATTCCTGATTCTTTCTTTGACCGAATAGTTCCTAAAAAAGTATATTAACAAAGTGATCACCAATACAACGAGTGTAGTGCGTGACTGAAGAAAATAAACCAGATAAAAAAGAATTAAAAATACTACGATTGAAAATTTTGACTTCTTTTCATGAGATATCTTAAACAATGAGTAAAAAAGCAACATGATCACAAGTGCAAATTGAAACCTGTAACGATAGCCCCTGATCGGACTATAGGCCACAAATTCATCATCATTAAAATTAACCGGGTTAATGAATAGAAAGAAAAAATAGCAGATTACAAGTAACGAAAGGGAGATCAGCAAAAATGAACGCTCGACCTGTTTGATAGTGATGTAGCCATTGTTGAGGAATGAAATCATTAAAATTCCGGAAAGCGAAAGGAGTACGGAACGCTGAGCCATTATTCCATAATAATAGGGTTGCCCGAAAACGACATTACCTTTATATGCAGCAAGAAAATTTACCAGAATAAAAATCCACATCAGAATATCCAGTCGTGTTATCCTGCTTCTGTTGATACTGATCAACATACTCAAAATATAATATATACTCAATAATATTATTGCTGTTGTTGAAATAATCTGATGCAGATTTTCAAGTGGCAGTGTTGCAAATACACGAAAGGTAGATATGTAAGCGAGAAACAAAAAAGCATAAGCAATAAGGGGAGGAAGACTCCTGTTTTTATGTATTGCCAATGATTCCACGAGACTAAATTAAATAAACAAAACGCTTACTTGACTTTAAAAGTAAAATTAAAGAATACTGTAAATCCGAAGTGTTTCTTGACACTGATAGAGCTTAACAGATTCCATATAAACGTGCCGGCTAATTGAGCATAACATGCTCCCATAATTCCAAATTTCGGAATCAATAAAAAACAGGCAGACAAATTAACAATAGCGGAAATTACTGCTATGTTCCTAAGTACATCCTGACGACCCGACATATTTAGAATTTGAGACGGCAATCCTGAGAAACATACGACAAATTGCGCGGCTAAAAGTACTAGCAAAGCTCCTTCGTTTCCCGGAAATTCCTTTCCGAAAACCGACAATATCCATTGAGGAAAAGCAGCAAGTAAAATAAAGATAGGCAGTGAGGTCAGAAAAATAAGTCGTGCCGATTCACCTGCCAGCTTCTTCATGGAAGTAAAATCTTTTGCCGCATAACTTTCAGCAAATCGAGGCATGGAAAGACTGTTAATCGCTAAAATGGTAATATTGGTAAACACAGAAATTCTTACCAAAGCATTGTAAATCCCTACTTCCGATTCGCTGACAAATGCAGCAAGAATCAATGTTCCAGCCCATGACATGATTAACTGCATCAAGGTTGTCGTGAACATAGAAGAAGAAGTCCGAATTAACTTTCCTGAAGTCACCTCCCCTTTCGCTTTATGTTCTCTGTGCTTGCTGTATTTAATCCACAGGAATGTACTGAATGCTCCTGCAATTGTAATACTGATAAATTGTATGTAAGCCGGCCACTGATTGTCACTTGAATAAAATGAAGCTGCAATCAATAAAATTGTTGCAATCAATGAAACAGAAACGGTTTGCAGAAAAGTATAGGTACGTATCCGTTTTAATCCACGAATACACTCTGAATTGATCAGAAGAAAAACGAGAGGCAATGCTAACCAGGCATTTGTTTCGAGCAAACTTGTTAAAGATGGCTTATGAAAAAGATATTCTGCCATCCAGGGAGCAAGAAAATACAAGACAACAGAAATAATTAATGTAACAGGCAAAATAACCTTTACTGCCCGGAGGTAGACACTTTTAATTCCGCCAAAATTTTTATTGAGTGCATAGCCGGCTACATATTTCATCAGCGCTACATCCATGCCCAGTTTTCCGAATACAGATGAAAAGCTGAGGATAGCAAGACAGATGGCCGTGATTCCTAAGGCATCTGCTCCAAAGTAACGGGAAGTGATTAGGGTAACAAGAAAACCTGTAAATACACCGGACACCCTGACTAACAATGCGAAGAAACTCGTACGCACGAGTTCTCCATAATCACGGTCTGTCCTGAATTTTCTTAGTGCATCGCGCAACTTATCTGGCAATGAACCAATCATTAATCAGTTTAGGTTTATTATAAGTCATTTCTTCTCCGGATGGAAACAAGTAAATATTTTTTCCTACTGCCTTTAGTAAAGCATGACCGGCAGCAGTATCCCATTCCATGGTCGGAGCAAAGCGGGGATAAACATCTGCCTTCCCTTCTGCCAATAGACAAAACTTCAAGGAACTACCGGCATTTACCAGTTCTACATTTTCTTGTTTATTACGAAGGTCGTTAATAAAGCTTTCCGTGTTTTCAGACATATGTGAACGACTTGCAATCACACGAGTTTTGTGTAACTCTTTTCCGATCTCAGATTTTATTCTGCGTTCATTGCTGATAATTGGCTTATCGCTCATAGTAAACATATAAAGACCATCACCGGCAATTCCGGCAAACGCTTTACCGGCAGTCGGCTGAAAAATAACTCCGGAAAGTGGAACGCCGTTTTTCATCAATGCAATGTTCACTGTAAACTCGCCATTTTTTTTGATGAACTCTTTTGTACCATCAAGTGGATCAACCAACCAGTAATACTCCCATTTACTTCTTTCATCGAATTCGATGTCCTTTCCCTCTTCACTAAGTACTGGAATTCCTGTGTCCTTCAAGAATTCTACTATAGTTTCATGCGATGCTTTGTCCGCTTCAGTTAACGGAGATCCATCTGTTTTGAAATCTACAGAAATCTTCTCGCTGTATATTTCCATTATTTTCTCACCTGCCGCAAAAGCCGCCTTGAGCGCCAGATCTGTCAATTCTTTTAATTTACTTTTTTCCACTTGCCGGTTTTAAATTATCATTCCCGCACCAACGGTTTCATTGGTACCTTCATCTATCAAAATCAAACTCCCAGTATTCCTGTTGCGTCGGTAACTGTCATAAATCAACGGTCGTGTTGTTCGGATTCGTACTCTTCCGATATCATTCATCTGCAGAGAGGTTTCATTCTCCATCCTTCGCAGATTTAAAATATCTATCTTATATAAAACTTTATCGATAGTAGTTTGCATCTCACAATTCGTGTGGCGGAGAATATATCGTGTGTTCAGGTTCAATGCTTTTTCATTCAACCAACAGAGCATAATATCTATTTCCTGACCAATCTGTGGTATATTATTTTCTCTAACAATCATATCTCCTCTTGAAATATCGAGTTGATCTTCCAGGTTCATACTTACCGACATCGGTGAAAATGCTTCTTCCAATACTTTATCTGCACATTGAATGGACTTAATGGTTGATTTTTTTCCGGAAGGAAGTACAACAACTTTGTCGCCGGGACGAAACACGCCTCCTGCCAATCGGCCGGCATAGCTGCGATCATCCATGTTGCTTTGCGGACGAATAGTATATTGAACCGGGAATCGACAATCAATCTGATTTAAATCACTACTGATGTGAACGTTTTCCAGATGAAATATCAATGTACTGCCTTGATACCAGGGCATTTTTTCGGATCGAATGACGACGTTGTCTCCCGCTGTTGCACTAATCGGAATAAACTGAATATCGTTTACATCCAGACGAGAAGAAAACATTCGGAAGTCTTCCACGATTTTTTCATAAACATCCTTATCGAAATTTACTAAATCCATTTTATTGATGCACACAACCATGTGTGGTATTCTCAACAAACTGGCGATAAAAGCATGACGGCGCGTTTGCTCGACAATACCTTTGCGGGCATCGACAAGAATCAATGCCAGGTTTGCGGTCGAAGCTCCTGTCACCATGTTTCTTGTGTACTGAATATGTCCGGGAGTATCGGCTATGATAAATTTTCTTTTTGCCGTAGTGAAATACCTGTATGCAACATCTATGGTTATTCCTTGTTCGCGCTCTGCTTTCAATCCATCGGTGAACATGGCTAAATCAATATCTTCGAAACCTTTTTTCTTACTGGAGTTCATGATGGCTTCCATTTGATCATCCTGAATACTTTTTGTATCCAGCAACAATCGTCCGATGAGCGTGCTCTTTCCGTCATCGACGCTTCCGCAAGTAGTAAATCGTAGTAGCTCTATATAAGATCTGAATGGCATCAGTAGTATTTTGTTTTAGCGAAGCAGCAATTCAAATTGCTTACTTTGTCAATGGATAAGCTGAATTAAAAGTAACCTTGTTTCTTCCTGTCCTCCATGGAGGTTTCTGTTTTTTTATCATCAATACGGGATCCTCTTTCTGTAATTGTTGAAGAATAAATCTCTTTGATAATATCTTCAATGGTAGAAGCGTTACTGAGAACGGCTCCGGTGCAAGTCATATCGCCAATTGTACGAAAACGAACATCCATATCTTCCGTTCTTTCTCCCTCTAATAACTTCATGAAGTCGGCAAATGCATAGATTACTCCGTCACGTTGGAAAACTTTTCTTTTGTGTGAAAAGTATAATTCAGGCAAATCGATTTTCTCTTTATAGATATAATTCCAGATATCGAGCTCTGTCCAATTACTTAATGGAAATACACGGAAATGCTCTCCTTGATTTTTTCTTCCATTGAAAAGGTTCCACAATTCAGGTCGCTGGTTGCGCGGATCCCATTGTCCGTATTCATCTCTATGCGAAAAGAATCTTTCCTTCGCACGTGATTTTTCTTCATCTCTACGTGCTCCTCCGATGGCGGCATCGAAACCGAACTCCTTAATCGAATCTAACAAAGTCACAGTTTGTATAGCATTTCTGCTGGCACGGACTCCTTTTTCTTCCACCGCTCTCCCACTATCAATTGAATCCTGAACAGAACGAACTAATAATTCTATTCCAAGATTTGCAGCCCACTTATCCCGAAAACGAATGGTCTCCGGAAAATTATGTCCGGTATCGATATGCATGAGAGGAAATGAAACTTTTCCGGGATAAAACGCTTTTTGAGCGAGATGCGAAGTGACAATAGAATCTTTTCCTCCGCTAAAAAGCAAAACGGGATTCTGAAACTGCGCTGCTACTTCCCGAATCACATAAATGCTTTCCGATTCAAGTTCTCTAAGATGATCTAAATTATATCTGAACATTGCATTCCATCAATTGTGTCGGACAAAAATAACTAAAAGCTGCATTTTGAAGAAACATGTACTCAAAAAGAATCAACAACATCACTTTGTTAAACTAATGCGGGGAATAATATGAGTTATTAAAATCGACAAGGATTCGGCTACGGTTTCTTTATCCGTTTGGAGGACTACTTCAGGATTTATTGGTACTTCATAAGGTGAAGAAATACCTGTAAATTCAGGTATAATCCCTTTCTTTGCCTTCTCATATAGGCCCTTCACATCACGCCTTTCGCATGTTTCAATAGGGGAATTGACGAAAACTTCTGAAAACTCTTCCGCCGGAAATAAAGAACGAGCCATTTCTCTGTCAGCTCGAAAAGGTGAAATGAAGGCAGTAATAACGATTATCCCGGCATCATTGAAAAGCCGGCACACTTCACCAATTCGGCGGATATTTTCACTCCTGTCTTCAGCAGAAAAACTTAAATCTTTACTAAGTCCTTTCCGAACAAGGTCTCCATCCAGTAAATAAACTTTAAAACCCTTTTCGATCAATGCCTTTTCAAGTGCAGATGCCAGCGTACTTTTTCCTGAACCACTTAATCCGGTTAACCATAATACATGGGGCTTTTGCTGCATGATGGCCATACGTTGTTCCCTGCTGATTACTTCCTGAAGATGAATAAGCATAAATATTCTGATTATTGTCCGATTGGATGCCAGGTTGTCTTAATTTCCTGCAAGTCCATTATACGATAGGGATTCTGTGTTTTGTCTTCATACATCTCATCGTCTTTGTAAATAGAAACACGTTTTACATTCAACGAAGCAGACTCTTTCAGTTTTTTTATTTCATCGCCATTCATTCCAAAATAAACGACAGCATTTACATCCATGTGAGTAGAAAAATGCGACAATAATTCTGAGCGTTGTCCCGTAAGAATATTGACAACACCTCCGGGAACATCAGAAGAATTCAATACTTCTCCTAACGTAACTGCTGACAATGGTTTTGAAGTTGATGCGAGAATAACGACTGTATTTCCCCCGGCAATAGCAGGTGCGATTGCAGTTATCAAACCAAGTAGTCCTGTATTTTCCGCCGACAAAATTGAAATTACACCCATTGACTCCGGTACAGAAAAATTGAAATGCGACGACTCCACCGGATTAACTGCACTGAAAACTTGCTGAAATTTATCACACCATCCTGCATAATATAACATTCTGTCGATGGACAGATTAATCTCTTTTTCTGCCTGTGCAGATGTACTTCCCTGCTCTTTCAACTCATGAATAAATTGTTCTCTCCTGCCTTCCAGCATTTCGGCAATACGGTACAAAATCTGCCCACGGTTGTAAGCACTCTTGGAAGCCCAGCCACTTTGCGCCTTTCGTGCAGCAACTACTGCTTCACGAAAATCTTTGCGTGACGACAAACAGATATTTGCAATGATCTTTCCTTCGGAATCGTTAAGCGGATAATACCGTCCCGACTCCGTGCGTGGAAACTTTCCGTCAATGTAGATTTTATACGTCTTCATTACATCGAGTCTGTCTGACTTCATTGTTTGTCCGTTCGTTTTTCCATTGGTACCCAACTCAACCAGGGTTTTATTTTTTTCTGTCGAATCCATCTTTTCTAATTAATCAATTTTCTACATGAAGATAAGGCATGAGGCCGTGCAAACCGCCTTCACGACCTACACCACTTTCTTTATAACCGCCGAAAGGAGATGTAGGGTCAAATTTATTATAGGTATTGGCCCAGACAACACCGGCTTTCAGTGCTGTTGTCATCTTGAAAATTTTCGATCCTTTGTCCGTCCATACACCTCCACTCAAACCATAAGGAATGTTATTCGCTTTTTCGATTACCTCTTCAACTGTGCGAAATGTCTGTACACTTAAAACAGGACCGAATATTTCTTCCTGAACAATTCGTGATGATTGCGATACATTGGTAAACAAAGTTGGACGGTGCCAGTAACCTTTTGAAGGAATTGCGCAGGATGTCTGAAAACATTCTCCGCCTTCGTTGATACCTATTTTTATATACTGCTTTATTTTATCGAGTTGCATTTTCGAATTGATCGCACCGATATCCGTATTCTTATCTAGCGGATCGCCGATGATGAGCGTCTCCATTCTGTCTTTTAATTTCCGTATTACTTTTTTGGCTACGCTCTCCTGAACGAATAAACGCGAACCGGCACAACAAACGTGGCCCTGGTTAAAGAAAATACCATTGACAATTCCTTCTACGGCCTGATCGATGGCTGCGTCTTCAAAAATAATATTGGCTGCTTTACCACCCAGCTCAAGTGTATATTTTTTATTCGAGCCCGCAATCGATTTTTGAATGATCTTCCCGACTTCCGTTGAACCGGTAAAAGCAATCTTATCGATATCGGGATGATTAACCAATGCTGCACCTGTACTTCCTGCTCCGGTGATTATGTTCACGACACCCGGAGGAAGTCCGGCATCGTTGATGATTTCCGCGAGTTTCAATGCAGTGAGTGGTGTCGTTTCAGCCGGTTTCAATACAACTGTATTTCCTGCGGCCAAAGCAGGAGCTATTTTCCATGCAGCCATCAACAATGGAAAATTCCATGGAATGATTTGTCCGGCTACTCCCAATGAATGCGACTTCGCACCTGGAATAGCATAATCAATTTTATCTGCCCATCCCGCATAGTAAAAGAAATGTGCTGCTGCTAAAGGAACATCGATATCCCGTGATTCACGGATTGGCTTACCACCATCGAGTGATTCGATTACGGCAAGTTCACGTGCACGCTCTTGCATGATACGGGCAATCCGGTAAATATATTTCCCCCGCTCTTTCGCAGGCATTTTTTTCCAGTATTTATCGTAGGCATTTCGTGCAGATGATACGGCTCGGTTGACATCCTTTTCGTTGGCATCAGCCACGTCGGCAATCTTCTTTTCTGTAGCCGGATTGATGGTAGGAAAATATTTTCCGGATGCCGGTTCAGAAAATTCTCCATTGATAAAAAGTCCGTACGAATCTTTTAAACGGATATGATCAACACTTTCCGGTGCGGGATCATAGGTCCATTTGGAATCAAATTTTAATTTATTTTCTTTTTTGGTTTTTTTCATTTTCCTTTTATTAAACCCTTCTTAGCAAGGGCATTTGTGGATTAACTTAATCCTTTGAAAAATAATCGATGCTTTGATAAACGCCTGTTTGTTGTTTGAGCACTTGCATTAAAATATCGTTGGCAAGTGCGCTGGCACCGAAACGAAACAGATCAGGAGTGAGCCAATCTTCGCCAAGGGTTTCTCTTAGTACCACCAGGTATTGAATCGCCAATTTGGATGTGGCAATTCCTCCTGCAGGTTTCATTCCTATTTTTTTTCCTGTTGTATAATAGTAGTCGCGTATTGCTTCCAACATGACAAGCGTAACAGGCAAGGTAGCAGCCGGCTGAATTTTTCCTGTCGATGTCTTGATGAAGTCAGCACCTGCATGCATGGCAATGTCGCTGGCTTTTCTGACATTATCGAGTGTACTCAGTTCACCTGTTTCTAAAATAACTTTCAGATGTGCATTTCCGCAGGCCATTTTTACAGCCGCTATTTCATCGAAAACAAAATTATATTCACCTGCAAGGAAATGCCCCCGGGAAATGACCATGTCAATTTCATCCGCGCCTTCGCCTACAGCCCATTTGGTTTCTTCAATTTTAACTTTTCTACTCGACATACCACTTGGAAAAGCAGTAGCCACGGCGGCAACTTTTACTTTTGAGTTCTTCAGCGCTTCTTTGGCAACACGAACGAGGTTTGGATAAACACAAACAGCAGCAACGGAAGGAATCCCCGGAATTGCCGAATGCGGATACATGGCTTTTGTACACAATTGCATAACCTTGCCCGGTGTATCCTTTGCCTCGAGAGTGGTGAGATCAAGCATGCTCATCGCCAGCATCAATGCACTCATCTTCGATTCTTTCTTAATACTTCGTTTGCCGAATCTGCTTATTCGCTCTTCTACACCAACCTGATCGATGGCCGGGCTTTCAGCATATGTATAATCTGTTCTCATTTTCCTTTTCTGACCTTTTCTGAACACGAAGATACAAAATTATCAGAGGGTGAAATAACCCATTTCGGACATTTAAAAACCGTATAACAGGGAAAACTCGATGACTACGTTGTATTGTCCTTTATCGAAAAAAGTAAGACTGGCTCCGGGAAAAGGCCTTATTGTAGAAATTGAGTGACTATACCGGGCGTCGAATGCCCAGTTGTCGCTTAACTTATAAATTAGTCCTCCATTACCGGCCAATTCATATTTCTTAAATGGAATTGAATTCCTGTATAAACCGAATTGGTCATCTTCGGCAGAAAATATCAATGTCCCAAAAGAAGGACCGCCGGTAAAGGTGATTTTTTTCGAAACATTGTAAAGTAATAAAAGCGGGACTTCTATATAATGTACCCTTAGTCTGTAAAAATTATTGAAGTCGTCCGTTGGTTTGCGGCTGCCTTTTTGAATGAAGACCATTTCCATCTGCAAAGCAACATTTTCCGAAAATTTCCTTCTTACAAAAGCGCCGCCGATTAAACCGACTTTATCAAATCCACTGAGGTTGTCGCCATTTACCTGCGATCCGCAGAAACCCATTCTTATTCCTGCATCGAAATTCTGGGCATGTAAAATTTCAGAAAACAAAATGAGTAAGAAAATAATAATTGAACGCATTTGTTGAGTTTAAAATACGACGAATTTAAAAAATAAAGTTGGTTTAATTCAAGATAATCACTTTCCTCGAAAGAGCAACTCCCTCTCCCTTAAACGTTATTTTATAAACACCTTGAGAAATGGCAGCAACATCTAATACATGGGAACCGGTATTGATTGTTTTTTCAAATTGATTGTTCCCTAATATATCTGTGATCTGCACATGAAATGTACCCTGCGCTTTAATTTCAATAGTCAGATGGTCTTTTACCGGATTGGGAAAAAGTGTGAAGTATTTGTCGGCATTCACCCTGCTTATATCAAGGTGTAAGCTATCGCAAATGCTTCCTGATACTTGTCCCAAACTATAGTTAACCATATTAGGAAGTCCATGTATTGTTCTGCCTGTTCCTAAATCAAAAAATGCCGGCTGGTAATTACAACCTGGCCCAAGTTGATTGGGATTAGTAATGGCATCGATATGATGTGTATAATACGTATTTGAATTGATACCGCCATATCCGTTTCCTTTTGCTACATATATATTTCCATCTGGTCCAAGCAGATGCTGGCCCATTTGAAGGTATTGAAAAATGCCTGTATCGGGATAATTGAAAACAGTTTGTTTTGTGGCAAGGATGTTAGAGGCTGTGAGATCATACTGATAGATATTTTTATATTCATACCAATTGGGAGAAGCATAAAACACATTTCCATTGGGAGAAAAACTACAACCTACATACCTGTTTTGTTGTGAAAAAACCTGTTCTCCTGCATTGCGGTAATTAAATAAATCGCCACTGCAACGATCAAAATCAAAAATATCCACATATCCTCCCGATCCTACCAGTCCGAGTTTGTCGCCATCTTTGGAAAAAAACATCTGACCGAAAAATTTAGCAGGGTTGTAAATTGAACCAATAGCTTGTCTGATTGGAGCAGATAAACTATTTGGGGTAATAAGAAATTTAATAAACTCATCTGTATTTGTAGCCTGCAATATTACCCACCAGTCTCTCCCATTGGCATGTTTTACAGCGGTCATCTTCTCATTTACTTCGTCTACTACAAGTGGAATGTTCTTGATGGTTACATCACCTCTTCCACTGTCTAATGACATGTCAATTACGGAGTAATAGGAGTAAGTGTAACCATTTCCTTGTCTATTTAAAGTGAACAAAAAAAACTTTGTTTGACTATCAGCATAGGGAACAATTAAACAACCCTGGCCAATCCACGGATATGCAAAAATACTATCTCCATGAGGCATAACCTGCATGTATTTATTAAAGACTCTACCGCCTCTGTCAAAATTTGTTTCAATGCCAGCGGAATAAAAAAGCAATTGTCCGGAATTGTCTGCAATTGAAGAAAAAGAGGCGGCAGGTTGGATTAAAGCTCCATTACTTCTTGTTAAATTGGAATAAATAGCCACAGGATTTGCAGGGTCATTAAAATCAATACCGGCACTATCGGCAAAGAGCCAGATTCTGTCCTGCTTTTGAGCGAGGCATTCAAAAAAAGAAAAAACTATTAATAGGATTGACAGTGTTTTCATTTTTTAATCAGAATTTTATCACTGCTGATTTTAGTGTCATTGATAATTAATCTGTAAGGATAAATTCCACAAGGCAAATCTTCCATGTGAATAGGTATGCTCTGAACAAACGGATCCAGTTTGAATGATTGCAAAAGCACTCCTTTTATATCAAAAATTTCAAGCAAAGCATTGTCTTCTTCTTTTAGACGGTAAACAAATTGCATTTCTCCTGAATTGGGGTTTGGAATGATTCGCCCCAGTGTATTGGCAGTGGTAATGGTTTCTTTCCTTTGCTTTTGGCTATTGAATTCAAAATAGTAATCTGCAATGTCCAATCCCAACATAATGCGCGCGCCATAAACCGCTTCACCGCCACTGATTGGATTTTGCAAAGCAATGAATTCAAGTTTTGCCCTTGAAATACTATCGATATAGAAATTTCCCTGTGCCCAGGTAGCGAGATAAATTTCATTGAGCATAATTATATTGGACTCAAATAAATTCTCAGGAGTGATAAAACTGTTAATAATGGATGCATACAACGTATCGTTGCGGGAGAGTAAATCCAAAATAGCATTCAAATAAAATGAATTGCTCAACGACATTTCTGCATAGAAATCCTGCAATTTAATGTCATTGGCATTTCCTAAATGCATAAGCAAGGTGTCCTGTTTAATTAAATCAAAGGCATATTTTCTTTTTAAATATTCTGTCATATTATCCGGATCGGTACTGCCTAAAAGGGAACTGATCAGATCTGCAACCAATGCTTGTATGCAATCAGGATCGTTACAGCCATAACTGCAGGAGTTTGCAGATGGTGCTGAGGATATAGATATTGGAGAAGGAAAAGGACATATATAACCCGGACAATTTAAACCATTAATATCCGGATGAAATCCCGGTAAGTTTTGTACCCACCAAACAGGTAAAGGAGGCAAAAAGACAGAATCAATGATCAGAATATTGGCCAGTGTTTGCTGCTGGCCGTTATCCAGACGGGTCCAGAAATTATCAGAAGCCCTTGAAGCATCACCCTGATCACCGATGTGAGCCACTTCCAGCGTGATTTGATTTAGGTTTTGTGAGAGCGAGTTGCAGGTAACTATATTTTGGATTGCTGAGTTAAAGAAGCGTATTCCGGTTCCAAGATTGATGAGTGTATTGTTGTTGACTACATTATCTTCACCCGATTCCATCGAGATTCCGAAAAGTCTTTTTTCAAAAACATTTAAAGGAGCCCATGCACGGGTAATGGTGTTGTTAAAAATCGTATCTCCTATACCTCTGTAAACTTTTATCCCGGCCCAAGTGCGGTCGGGGATGGTGCTGTAATCAATGGCTATTTGATTTCCGCGTATGCACAGTCGTTGTTGATTGGCGGCAATAATTCCCTTGTCGAAATGGCTGATAAAATTATTGTCGATTTCAAGCGTATCGGCAGCATTGGGATTAACCGATTCCAAACTGATAGCAATGTTGCCGGCAGGAGAATTGGCAAGCGAATGATGGTTAAAGAAATTGTTGAAGATGCGCACTTTAGCGCTCAGAGAATTATACAGATGAAATCCATTCTTAAAATTATCAACATGATTTTCGACAATGGTTCTTTCACTGGAATCAGATTCGATGGCATAAATGGCATAGGATGTTTCGGATCTTTGGTAGGAGGCATTGTCGAAGAGATTGTGCGAGGCAGTCAAATTCACATCACCAATGAGTGTAATACCGCTACGGCAATTGTAAAAGTAACAGGCCTTTGCCGGAGATCCGCCAACGGTAATAACGTTTTTACTTGCCGGTGAGTATCCCAAAACAGCAGAGCCAGAAAAGAAAGAACAGGCTTTTTCAAAAGAACCCGGTCCGGGTGTACAGGTTCTAAAAATGGAATCAAACGTACATGCCAATATTTCCGCATCACTGTTTAACGCATAGATACCGTAATAAAGCGCTCGGAAAATATTCTGATCACCTGATATTTGACCGATAGAAACCTGCGGGACATTGGACAATCGAATTCCCTTTTGTCCGATTTGCAAAGATCCCTGAAAGCGGTTTCCTTCAATTACAGAGGTGTTAAAGTTTCCATCATGCAAAGACAAGCCGGTAAAATTATTACTCAACACATTGTCATGCAGAATAACCTGAGCACTTCCCTCGGCAGAAATGGCCGTATCGGCTTGCGAGATAGTGGAACCGGAGATATTCAAAAAAGAGCCGTCGGCCAGATAAATTCCTTTCCAGTGAGTTCCACAAGCTTGAATAAAGGAGTTGTTTTCAATGTTAAGTGTTACTCCGGGAAGCACATAAATATGAGCCGAAGAGTCCATTTCTAAGGTTGAAGAATGAATTGTAAAATCAGCAACGATGTAAAAATCTCCCCGCACATTGACTTGGGTTGAAACAAATCCGGCGGGGTAGTTGGAGGAGGAATCAATAGCAAAATTTGTAGAATCCATTGCAGAACAACAATTAAAAACGGAAATTAATAAAGTATCATTAAAAGTATTATCGCATCCCGAAGGACTGGTTTGTTGAAGGTATAAGGTAAACGAATTCAACGGAGGCGGGGTAATGTAAAAGTCCGCTACTGTTGTTGTATCGTAATTGTTATAGCTCCATTTATAAAGTGAACTTAGAATATAATCAGAAGGGCTAAAAATCAAAGAATCAAATTGACCGGAACAATATTGTGAGAATCCTTTTCTAAAAACAATATCCGGATGTGGAGTTATGGCAGGTAATTTAAGACTTGTAACGTTTGATTCAAAACATCCGGATGGATAATTGACAATTACTTTGTAGTCGAAAGCATCGCGAAGTGTTGTGATTATTGAAGGCGTTGTATCGTTTGTGTTCCAATAATACAATGTTCCGATTGGAAGTTGAGGGGTAACTGATAAATCTGCAGTTGAATCGTTTAAACAATTAATATAAATTTCAATTGGGGTGTCAAACAACGAGTTTACCGCAATACTATTAGAAATGGTATTTAAATGACAACCTCCCCCGGTAATGACGCAACTATAAATACCGGATGTGTCAGCCCAATATTCCTTACTATTTGCTCCTGAGATTTGAATACCATTTTTTCTCCATTGGTAGGTGCTGCCATTGTTAGAACGAAGCAAAACACTGCTTCCCTCGCAAAATGTTCGTGGAGTAAGTGCTTGAATAAATGATCTTGAATTTAAAAACATAGTATCAGAAAAAGAATACGAGCATCCGCTTCGATAAGATAATGATAAAATACAAACATATGGGCTGTTAAGGGTATCAAGGTGAACAGCTGAAAGATGAAGACTATCAGGAAACACATTTGTCGATGGAGTAAATCCAGTAGAAAAATGTACTTGAACATTATTTTTATTTCGGATGGTAAAAGTATAGGCAATGCTATCTTCTCTTGGGCCAGTATAATTGAATCTGGCCGTATCGCCTGAGTTTCCATTGGTACAAATAGGTGAATTAGAAGTAAAAATACGCGGATCCTTTAATGAGTCGGTCATGGATTTGGAATCGAAATAGTGAAACCCTCCCTGTTCAACTGCATTTTCAGAAGGCAGTAGAACATTAACATCTGCGTCTTGTCGCCATAAACGATACCAAATATTTTCAGCATTAAAAATATTGTTGTAGTATGGATTCCGGAGCCAATATCCGAGATTATTAATGTAATAATTCGTGTATATTGTTTCAGTAGAAAAATAAGGATGGTAATCTGTGCTGTCACTAGTTCTATTGTCGTGAAATATGTTGTCTTCATTTTCCCAACCGGTATATTGTGAAACCGGGTTTGAAGCATAATGAACAGAAAATAATCTGTCGGCTATTGGAGCAATGGTGTCGAAGCCGTCCAATAATCGTACATAAACCAAGTCATAGGGCATATTAATTTCTGCTTTCACATAAGCGGAAATTTTAATTGGTGTTGTTGGATGTGTACTGTTATAAAAAAGTTTTATTGAATCAAGATGATGTAATAAAGGAATGTAAACAGTATGCAACTCAATTGAGTCCCGAGGATTCCATATTTCATTTACAACACTAAGAAAATCAAAGTGACTTGAGCAGAAATTATTAAACCGTGTTATTTGCAAGTAAAATCGTATTTGTTCGGATAAAAAATAAAGAGAATCGGACTGCAAATATTGTGTAGTTAGCAAATTATATAAGGAAGGATTTGAAGAAAAAAAACTCGTTTCAGCTGAATCCAAAAGAAAAGTATCCGATTGCCCAAAAAGGTTATTAATGATTACGCTGTCAAAAAATACTTGGCTTTCGCCTGCAGCACCAATTTCAGTAATACAATATTGATTTTTGGCTTTATTAATAAAATTACATAATCCTGTGCGTAAAGAAATTCCACCGGGTAAAACAGTATTTACAGTATCATTCCCATATCTAAAAATTTTATATACACCATATAATTCCAAGTGGGTAATATGATTCTCTCTGGCATAGGTAAGTAATGAGTCTTCTTTTGGGGTTCCAAGAACAGTGAAGGGAATGGAAACTTTGCCTATACCATTATTAATCGAAGCAGGAGTTAACGTAAGGAAATTTGTTACAGTCATTCCTCGATGGGGGTCGTGAGATTGCGCAAAACAGTTACTGAATAAGATAAAGTTCAATACAAAAACACAGGAAATTAGTAGTTTGGCATTCATCGTTTATAGGTTATGAAAAAATTAAATTTTATCCAATTTAAGAAAAACAATTGGGGATCCCTAAATTTTCACTTTTTCAGATATTTACCTATAGATAGAATACCAAAAACCTCTGATGGTAAAAGCCCTAAATTACTTCACCGCCTTCTCCGACACCTCAATTACCTCATACGTATCGCTCTTGTAAATGAAAGCTACAATGTTGCATTCATCAGCAATCCATGTGCTGTTGAGATTCTTCGTGTAGTTTTTTGTAACCGATGTACCAGCCGTTACGCCTCCGGTTGCGATATCCTCGCCCCATGTAGAATTTACAACATCGCGTAAGACATGATGATGCACATAGTCCGGAACAAATTCAGGGGTATGAAAATACCATACCTGCCAGTCAATGAGATTGTCTTCTGTAATTACAACCTGAAGTTTGTAATCGCCGGGAAGATCTTCAAGAAAATCAGACTTTACAGCAATGCTAACTGAGTTTGAGGCAACGTTAAATGTATTAGTGATTTCAACTTTCGCATTAACGGGTTTAGCCAATTCAGAAGCAACTGCGGATGACCATGCAGTTAATGCTTTTGAATGTGTACCTCCCGGATAATCTATCCGGTTAATCATTCCCTTTGGATTTCCGGTAATGCCGAAAAAAGTATTCCATGCATTTCCGGCAGGTGTGGTAAAATCGGTTGTAAACGAACCTGATGGCTGGTTACCCGGGCAAGCAATTGCAGTAGGACAGGTGCCGGCGAAAAAACCTGCATGCACACTGATAACAACGAGGCAATGTCCATATAAAGCTTTCAATGTATCGTTTAGGTAAACACCGGCAGCAGGACAATTTCCGCATAGGTGACCGGTGTAATCTTCAACAAGAACCTTTCTACTTGGAATAGAATCTTCGATTCCGGTCGTACAAAAGTCGTTTACGACAACGGCTTCGCGGTAAGGTCCTTCAATTTTATCGCATCCGTTATAAAGCAGTACGATAAGGAAAGAAATAATAATATTTTTTAATTTCATGATATTAGAAGCTACTAGTGATTGACATTGCAAATCCATTCGATGCAGGAACCTGACGGCAAACTCCGCCTACACATAAAATTCCTGCACGCTGACGGCCATAACTTAATTGAATGCGGTTGGAGCCACGTATATACCCTAACGATGTTGTATAATAATGGAAACGTTTTTCACTTACTTCATTTCCGTAATTCCACTGGTCGAAGGCAGCAAAAAACCAATGTGGCGAAACGGAATATTCTACAAGTAACAAGGCCCAGTTTTTCTGATCCTGTTCAGAAAAAAGGTGTTGCAATTCGGTGCGAATATTTCTTTTGCTGCTGATTTTAAAACTTGTTTCTAAAACACCGATGTGGCTGTAAACATGGCCAAAACCCTGTCTTCCTTCGATGACGTCTTTATTGTAATTTAAATAGATGTAAGAAATAATCGATTGCACTTTCTTACTCCACTTATGATGCAATTCAGCATTAAAATCTTCGAAATAAATTTCGTCGCCTGTTTTTAGAAAGTCGGATTTGTAACCGATGTCATTGCCGGTAGGTTGCTTATCTATTGCCTGCGCACGTGAATAATTGATTGATACATCAGAACCGTATCGACCTCCTAGAAAATTTCCGGGCTTTATATTGAAAAACATTTCGCCTTGTAGGCCAAACTCTCCAATGGGCTGTGTGGCATAAGGATAAATGGAGGCAAGAATATACGTGTGATTTTTCGTTAAAGCAGGAAGATAATTTATGATCAAACTGTTGAGCGTCGCATTTCTGTCAGAACGAAAACTCATATTGTCGATTCTCTTTGCAGCCAATGTGAAGCCAAATCCTTTTTTTGTATACGTTGCAGTTAACAATGCCGCAGATCCGTCTTTGTAAATTAAATTATTGGCCGATGAAGGATCATTGGCTTTGTAAGCAAATTCTCCTGAGACAGTCAAAGGTCCGTGAATGACTGTCAACCTCCCCGATCCTGCACCAACGTTTTGAGGAAGTATCATAACAGGATCCTGATCGTCCTGGTATTTACTGACAAAGTTTGCTCCGAGTATGTACTTTGTCTTCATGCTATCACCTTTAGCGCATGACTCATTCAGATTCCATTCCGCATCAACACCACGGACGATACCTTCTCCTTTGGTAAAAAAGTCACGCTGATAACCAATCATACCTTTCACATACAAGCCTTTTACCGGATTGTATTTGATACTAAGTCCGTCCATGGCATTGTCGTAACCCAATCCTCTTTCTTCATAACTGCGGAAGACCAGTCCGCTACCGAATTGATCATAAAAATTTCCTGCAGTAATTTCAAGCTCATTATTTTTATAGCTTAAAAAGCGATATGGAATTCCATTTCCTTTATAACGTGGGTCGAAGCCAAGCAAAGGATTTGTATAATTCTCATAGCGCAATCCTGCGGAAAAATTTCCCTGGTTATAGATGAAGTTGGCGAATCCATTACTCAATAATTTCTCAGGAACTTCAGGTGCTCCGATGAGTGAGTCGGTAATATAATATTGTGCATCAAGTTGGAAGTTACCGTGAATGGAACCTCCGCCTAAATTCTGAGCAGACAGGCTGTTTGCATATAAAAATGCTAAACCTGCAATTATTTGCTGAACTGTTTTCCTCACAAGGATTTTGTTTAAAAAGTAGAATTATTTTGCAGGAGTTGATGCAACTTTAATTGCTTCTAAAAGTTCATCTTCGTCGCCGGGTGAAAATCCGACATGCTGCCATATGATTTCTTTATTCCCATTCAGAACAAAAGTTTGTGGCGGCATATTGACATTCATTTCTCTTTTGAAATCGCCGTTGAGATCCAGATAAGATTCAAATGTCCAGTTTCTGGCATTTACGAAAGGTGCCACACGTTGCATGGTACGTGCGTCATCAACAGAAACAATTATCACTTTCACGCCCGTTTCTTTTTTCCATTCTTCATAATTTTCATTGATGGCATTGAGCTCTTCGATGCATGGCTTACACCAGGTTGCCCAGAAATCAACTACGATTGGCTTACCATCGTTTGAAAAATCAGCACTATTAAAAACTTCGCCTGAACTTGATTTTAAATTCACCTTGGGCAGTAATCGCTTTTCAGTTTTTTCCTGAGCATTTGTCACAAGAGAAATAAACAGGAAGGAATAAAAAATAATCTTTTTCATAATTGACAATTTAAATTAAAATTGAAAGGGCTTAATCTCTTAAGCCCTTTCAAATATTGTTTGGCGAATTGCTTATTCAGTAATTGAAACTCGTTTTGTAACAACCTGATCGTTGGTACGGATCGAAACTTCATAGGATCCTTTTGCTTCAGTACTTAGATCAACAGAGAAGATTCCGGAAGTAACATCTGTTAATGAAAGTGTTTTAACCACAGCTCCAAGTGCATTTGTAACTACAATTGTTACATCCTGCGATTTTGCCAGGTTCATCTGAACATTTACATTACCTGTAGATGGATTCGGATAAACATTTACATCTGCATCGTTGAATAATTGAACAACAGATGTTGTAAGGTTTGTATTGATATTGATATTATCGATGTAGCCGTTATTTCCATAAGCACTTGTTGCTTTAAATTTAACGAAAACACTGTTATTACCTACAGCGCCGTTCAAGCTAGCTGTTATGTGATGCCAGCTTGCAGCTGAAGTTGGTGTCCAGGCAGAAGTTGAAACCGGATTTCCATGAGCAAGTGTAGTACCTGCTTCGTTGAATACGGATACCCAATTTGCACCGCAATCAATTGAATAAAGTACTTCTATGCGATCATTGTAAGAAGCAGAATAAGGAGTATAGGCAACGTCAAAATCAAGTTGAGCAGTCGTTGTTCCTGAAACTGAGAAATCTTGATTCGGAACCCAAAGTTCGTCAATCTCTCCATCCGGACTATTATAGAAATCTATTTTCGCACAACCGGCACCATTGTATCCTGCTGTTGAGTTACGCGTCCATGTATAACCATTATCCGGATTAACTTTAAACCAATTTGTTGGAGGGAAAGTTGAAGATGCAAAGGCCTGAATAACCGGTAGAGCGGCACCGACAGCACTTGTAACAGTAAAATTAGCGGAACCTGCATCGTAAGTAATATTCAAATCAGGACTACCGTTTGGATTCACAATTGTAGCATCAATGTTATGTGTTCCTGCAGTTGGACTTGTAATTGTTGGGAGAGCGATAGCTGCTGTAGCTCCGGAAGCAAGTGAGCCTGTCCAGTTAACAGGAGTTGCCGGAATACCATCCAGATTGTAATTTACTGTAAGTGCTGTAAGTGTTGAGGAACCGGAGTTCTCAACATTTAAAACCGGTGTTAAAGAACCTCCGCAAGACACAACAGGAAGACCTGCAAATGCATCACAAGTAACTCTTGCATCACTTGCCAATGGCTGCGGTGCACTATAAGCTGCCTGGTGAACTTCTTTAGATGTATTGTCCTGAATAAATGCAACTACAGCTAATCTGTTTTTGTCATAAATATAACCGGGAAGAGCAACAGCAAATGTTAATTGCTGTGACTGACTAACAGTCCAAGTGTTTGCCAATGTCGTTCCGGAAGCATTTGGAAGCATCATTTGCATAACACCTAAAAAATCTTTTTCACCATTTGAACCCGGTGCAGAGCAAAAATCAATTTCTCTTTCAATAACTGCAACATGAGCTACTAAGTTTCCACTCACAGCTAAAGAAGCAGAAATATCAACAGAAATATAAATTGAATCTGCATCCGAAGAAAGATAATGAGAAACACCCATTGTGAAAGGAGAAGCAATTGCTGCACGCGCATTCAATTTCGCTTGCGTCCAATTAGCAGGGGCACCGGTGTAAGAAGAACCAGTTTGTGCTGTACCATCCAAATTTGCATGAGGAACTCCGGTTACACTATAATAAGTAACTCTTGTTCCTACATACTGCTGAGTATTAACATTCATTGGATCAACACCCGGCCAGTTAGTCTGGTATTTAATGGCAACAACCTTTGTTGGATTGGCATCCAACAATGTATTGAAAGCAGGGTTCTGAGAGGCACATGGCGGACAAGATGCCTGTGTAAACTCTTCTGCAAGTACCAGTCTTGTAGATTGGCCATTTACCTGGTAAGTAAATGCAATCAACATTAAAATTGATAGCGTAAATAATTTTTTCATTTAGGTTAAGTTTTTGGAGTAAATTTTTAGGATTATTTTTAGGTAAGATAAGTTATTTGTTTAGACTTCAAGCAAACCTTATCAGTGGCAATTTTACATATTTTTTTCAAAAAATGCAATTACTTGATTTTTCTTTTGAAATAAGAGTAAAAGACTATACATTTGTTCGTATAATATAAATAGAAATGTCATGAAAAGACTATACGTACTGATTCTAATAACTGCTTTTTGCTCAAATCTTGGATTTTCTCAGGTTTTAGAAGCTCTTCACCCTACACTTAACTATTCCGGACCTGCCAATATTAAATTAACCGGACATCTTGATGTGAGAAATAATGGACCTGCCTCTCTCGAAGTTTTATGTGAAAGATTTGGTATTAATATGGCTACCGGGCATTACTCATATTTTTGCTGGACAGTTTGCTATGATACATCTACCTACATAAGCCCCGACCCAATCATTATTGCATCCGGTGCAACATTCAGTAATTTCGAAGGATGGGCCGGAACTGACAATACTCCCGGTCATGATGAAGTTACTTATCGGTTTTATGATCAAAATGGAAATTCCGATACCCTTTATTTGATCTATACTTATGACTTCAATGCTACCGGCATTAAAGAATATTATGCAAACAAATATGGTTTATTCATAACAGGGCCAAACCCTGCTTCAAACAATACAACTGTTAGTTTTTCAACATTGGGACAAAAAGAAGGAAAACTGGTTATCACTAACCTGCTCGGATCAAAAGTTGATGAGTTGAAAATAAATTCTAAATCCAACTCTCTTTCACTTCCGGTTTCTTCTTTGAATAATGGCATCTATCTATTGTCCCTAGTCGTTGATGGAATAACAACCAATTCAAAAAAGCTAATCGTTTCTCATTAAAATATTTATAAGTCTTATTGCATTGATTTGTAATATTTAAATTATTCAAAGTAATTTCATCAAAGCACCTGTTCAACATGGGTGCTTTTTTAGTCTTAATGAATTTAAATAAAGAATGAGTAAGTCAAAATTAAATAAAGAAGCGCTGGATTACCACTCTCAAGGTCGTCCCGGTAAAATTGAAGTCATCCCGACTAAACCATATAGTTCTCAACGCGACCTTTCACTGGCCTATTCGCCAGGAGTTGCCGAACCTTGTTTAGCCATAGCTGAAAATAAAGAAGACGTCTATAAATACACAGCTAAAGGAAACCTCGTTGCTGTTATCTCAAATGGTACAGCGGTTCTCGGCCTCGGAAATATCGGTCCGGAAGCCGCCAAGCCCGTCATGGAAGGGAAAGGGCTGCTCTTTAAAATATTTGCCGACATCGATGTGTTCGATATTGAAATTGCAGAAAACGACGTAGAGAAATTTGTACAAACCGTTAAAGCCATTTCACCAACTTTCGGTGGAATTAACCTCGAAGACATCAAAGCTCCCGAATGTTTTGAAATCGAACGCCGTCTAAAAGAAGAGCTGCAGATTCCTGTCATGCACGATGACCAGCACGGAACAGCTATCATTTCCGGTGCTGCTTTATTGAATGCACTCGAACTTACAGGAAAGAAAATTGAAAATGTAAAAATTGTCGTCAGTGGCGCAGGCGCTTCTGCCATCTCCTGCGCCAAACTTTATATTTCTTTGGGCGCAAAAAAGGAAAATATTGTGATGACTGACAGTACGGGCGTTTTGCATGTCGACCGCAATGACCTCGATGAAAACAAAATATTTTTTGCAACAACAAGAAAAGTTCACACCCTTGAAGAAGCTTTAAAAGGTGCTGATGTTTTACTCGGACTTTCAAAAGGCAATCTGGTCAATAAAGATATGATCAAATCGATGGCTAAAAAAGCGATCGTTTTCGCTTTAGCAAATCCCGATCCTGAGATCTCCTATAACGATGCACGGGATGCACGGGAAGACATCATCATTGCAACCGGCCGTTCGGATTTTCCGAATCAGGTGAACAACGTACTCGGCTTTCCATTTATCTTCCGCGGTGCACTCGATGTGCGCGCCACACAAATCAATGAAGCCATGAAACTGGCGGCCGTGCGCGCAATCGCAGATCTGGCCAAAGAACCCGTTCCTGAAATCGTCAACCTCGCCTACAATGCAAAGAACATTACTTTCGGTTACGATTACATCATCCCTAAACCTCTTGATCCGCGACTAATAAGCACCGTTGCTCCTGCTGTTGCAAAAGCCGCAATGGATTCGGGTGTAGCACAAACGAATATTACAAACTGGCCAAATTATGTCGAAGAACTTCGCAAGCGACTCGGACTAGACAATAAACTTATCCGTGTCGTAACCAGTAAAGCCAAACAAAATCCTCAACGAATTGTTTTCACCGAAGCAGATAACTATAAAATATTAAAGGCCGCACAGATCGTACGCGATGAAGGTATTGCCCGCCCGATTTTATTGGGTAATAAAGAAAAAATCGCCAAACTTCTTCTCGACAACAACCTCGATCTCGGCGATACACCAATCATCGATCCTCGTCAGGAAGAAGAAAAAAGAATGTTCTTCGGCGAACTGTTTTTCAAAAAACGTAAACGCCGCGGATTCACTTTCTATGAAGCCAAAAAAATCATGAACGAACGTAATTATTACGGCGCCATGATGGTGGAAACAGGCGAAGCCGATGCCATGATTTCCGGCCTCACCCGTAAATATGGCGATACTATTCGTCCCGCTCTCCAGATTATCGGAACCCAGGAAGAAGTAAAAAAAGTTGCCGGAATGTACATCATGGTGACTAAAAAAGGTCCTGTCTTTTTTGCAGATACAACCGTGAACGTAGATCCCTCCGCAGAAGAACTTGCAGAAATTACAGTACTCACCGCCTGGGCCGTTCAACAATTTAATGTCAGACCTCGAATCGCATTGCTTTCTTTTTCCAATTTCGGTTCTTCCAACGAACCTCAAGCACAAAAGGTAAGAGATGCAGTTGCCATCCTGCACAAAAAATATCCCGGCATGATGGTCGACGGCGAATTACAAGCAAACTTCGCTTTAAACCCCTCACTGCTTGCCGATAACTTTCCTTTCTGCGAGCTCTCCCACGAAGGCGCTAACACCCTTATTTTCCCTAACCTCGAGGCAGGTAATATCGCTTACAAACTATTACAGGAAATAGGCGCCGCAGAAGCTATCGGCCCTATTCTCCTCGGCATGAAAAAACCAGTTCACGTACTTCAACTCGGAAGCTCCGTTCGCGAAATCGTAAACATGGTTACGATTGCTGTAGTTGATGCTCAGTCTAGGTTGATTCGTTAATTAGCTAATTGACAACAGTTAATTGAAAAATCAGTTACTTTGCAAGCTAAACTTGAAGGCCAAAGGCTTTTTCGAATGTTAAAACTACATGATAAATCATCTTTCAGGAAAATTAGTTGAAAAAAATCCGACCTATGTCATCATCGAATGTGCCGGTGTCGGGTATTATGTAAATATTTCTCTGAACACTTTTTCCAGGATAACGGATTCAGAACTTATCCGGATTTTTACCCATCTTCAAATAACAGAGGATGCTCATACGTTATACGGTTTCGCTGATGAAGACGAAAGACGGTTGTTCCGAATGCTGATAACTGTTTCCGGAATCGGTTGTAACACCGCAAGAATGATGCTTTCCTCTATGAATGTCACTGAAATTGAAGTCTGTATCATCAACGAAGAGGCAAAAAAACTCCAGGCAATTAAAGGAATAGGAGAAAAAACCGCACAACGGGTAATTCTCGAGTTAAAAAGCAAATTGAAAAAGGAAAGCGGGTCCCATTTGGTGCAAGTTTCCCATCTTCGCGTCAAAGACGAGGCAATGGCCGCTTTGATGACTCTTGGATTTAATAAATTTGCCATCGAAAAAACATTGGATAACATCCTCAAAAACAGTCCGTCAGCCAAGGTTGAAGACCTCATAAAAAATGCACTGAAAGCACTATAATTTTTGTTGAATGAACGCCTAAAAAAGTTAATTTAGGCCTCTCTTATTAAAACCCCTAATTCATCGAATAAACTCTACTTTTTTTACCACACTCAATTATTGTCGGCCTTGAAAAGCATTAAACAGTTTTTTTTCGGGATAGGGTTTGCTTTGTCAGTCCTTGCTACCGCTTGGGGTATCGGAAAACCTTCCGGACTTCTTTCGAATGATGATAGCTATGCATCACTTTCGGACTCGGATACTACACAATTAAAATATCCATTTAACGACCGTTACGGAGATTCATATTCGTCTCCCGGAGGCAAAAGTCCTATGTATCTGAGTGATCCGTCAAACATTAAAACGGATGTTCAATATGACCCGGATAATAACCGATATAATATCAATGAAAACATGGGTGGACTCTTTTACAGAAATCCTTCCTACTTATCGTTTGAAGAATTTGTCGATCATGAATTCAACAATACAACTAAACAATACTGGAAACAACGTGCCGGTGAAGATGATGCATTAAATAAAAAAACCTTCGCTCCAAAGATTACTGTTAACAGCGTTGTTTTCGACCGCATTTTCGGTGGTAATACAATTGACATTCGTCCGCAAGGTTCGGCTGAACTCAGCTTCGGCATTAACGTCTCCAACAGCGAAAACCCTTCTATTCCTACGCAGCAGCGAAAAGTAACGACTTTCGATTTTAAAGAAAAAATTCAGATGAGTGTTATTGCCAACATCGGCGATAAAATGAAACTGACTACCAACTACAACACAGAAGCAACATTCGACTTCGAAAATAAAATGAAGATCGAATACACGGGTTACGAAGACGACATCATCAAAAAAATTGAAGCAGGAAATATTACGATGCCGCTTAACAGCCAGTTAATACAAGGTTCACAGAGCTTGTTCGGTATTAAGGCGCAGCTGCAATTTGGCCGACTCATGGTAACACAGGTTTTCTCCCAGCAAAAAGGAAAACCGGAAACGGTGAACGTGCAAGGTGGTGCACAAACAACTACATTCGATATTAAAGCAGATCAATACGAGGAGAATAAACACTTTTTCCTCTCGCATTATTTCGCGGACACTTACGATCAAAATCTGCGTGACCTGAACCGAATTTCCACGGCCATCAATATTACCCGTATTGAAGTCTGGGTAACTTCAAGAAGCTATGTCAGTTCCCAAAACAATCAGAACAGAAACGTCTTTGCATTTTCTGATCTCGGTGAATACAATCCGGATCCTTCTCAGACTCTCGTGCCTCCTTTCGCTGCCGGTATCGTTCAGCCATCCGATAGTTCGAATGAACTCTTCCGCTTACTTGATTTCAATGTTGCCGGTGGAGTCAGTGCACTTCGTAGAATTTCTAATTCCTCGTTAATTGAAAATGCAAACACTGCCAATGGGTTTAACTTCACCCGGACAAAAAATTATGAAACTGTTGAAAATGCGCGACTGCTTCAGCCATCCGAATACACCGTAAACAGTCGTCTGGGATACATCTCACTAAATTCCAAACTTCGCTCGAATGATGTTTTGGCCGTTGCATTTGAATATACTGCCAATGGTCAGGCGCACCGCGTTGGAGAGTTAACAGGAAGTAGCGGTGTAACAGGCGATTCGGCTTTGTTTGTGAAGCTTATCCACGGAACCAATTTCAATCCTAAAATTTACACGTGGGATTTGATGATGAAGAATATATACTCGCTTGGCGGATACAGCATCTCAGCAGAAAAATTTCGCCTCGATGTACTTTATCAGGATGATCGTATTGGCGGAAACATCAACTACATCCCTACCGGCTGTGATAATGTGAAAGGAATACCCTTGTTGACATTACTAAACCTGGACGATCTCAATACACAACTGAGTCCACAACCCGATGGATTGTTTGATTTCGTTTCGGGTGTAACCGTTAATCCGCAAGCAGGAAGAATCATCTTCCCTGTTCGCGAACCATTCGGTAGTTATGTACGAACGAAATTTTGCGGTGATCAGACTACTGCGGATATTTATGCATACGATGCTCTTTACGATTCGACAAAAACAGCGGCTCAACAGCAACCGGAGAAAAATAAATTCAGTCTGCGAGGTTCGTTCCAGTCCTCTTCCGGTTCCGATATTCCATTGAATGCAGTTAACATTCCGCAAGGATCTGTAAAAGTTACTGCAGGCGGTGTTACACTTCGCGAAGGCGTCGATTATACGGTTGACTATACACTTGGTCGTGTTAAAATCATCAACGACGGAATCCTGAAGTCCAATACTCCCATACAAATCAATCTCGAAAGTAATTCGCTTTTCGCATTGCAAACAAAATCGCTGTTGGGAACACGACTGGAATATACCTTCAACAAAGATTTGCAAGTTGGTGGAACATTCATGCACATGTATGAAAAACCATTAACCCAGAAAGTCAACGTCGGTGATGAACCCATTTCAAATACAGTATTAGGTTTCGATGGAAACTATAGGAGAGATTCCAGGTTCCTTACTAAAATACTCGACAAGCTTCCATTTTATTCTACCAAAGAAGTATCAACACTCACCTTCAGTGGTGAGGTAGCCGAACTTATTCCGGGTCACTCGAAAGCGGTTGGAAAATCAGGGATATCCTATGTAGATGATTTTGAAGGAGCGATCACTCCACTCGATTTGAAGAATCCGGCAAGCTGGTATTTATCGAGTGTACCCGAAGGTCAAACAGAAACAACAATGTTTCCTGAATCCGGAGAAGACAGCGTTACTTCTGGATTAAACCGAGCTCGCATTGCCTGGTATTACGTCGATCCGATTTTCCAGAGAGAACAGAATGCCAGTCCGGATAACATCGACGAAACGCAACGCAGCAACAACTTCGTCAGAGAGGTTTTACAAACAGAAATTTTTCCTAACGTCAGATTATCGACACCGCAGACGATTACCTGTATGAACGTTGGTTTTTACCCGAATGAACGAGGACCTTATAATTATGATGTCGATCCGGGTTCTTTCTCCAAAGGAATCGATGCTTCCGGAAATCTATTAACTCCCGAGTCTCGCTGGGGAGGTATCATGAGAAAAATCGAAACGACAGATTTCGAATCGAATAATATTGAGTTTATACAATTCTGGATGATGGATCCGTTTACAACAAATACCATCAACGATTCGACAGGCGGTGATTTGTATTTCAATATCGGAACTTTATCTGAAGACATTTTAAAAGATCAGCACAAATCATTTGAGAATGGATTAACAGCTCCGACGAATAACTATACAGTGAGCCCGACTGCCTGGGGAGTTTATCCAAATGTACAATCGATTGTCAATGCATTTGATAACGACAATGCCAGCAGGATTGCACAGGATGTCGGACTCGATGGATTGAGTGATGCAAATGAGGTTGACCATTTCCAAAACAATTTCTTAAATAAAATAATTACTTCGTTTGGTGTTAATTCACCTGCTTATCAAGCTGCAAGCACCGATCCATCTACAGATAACTTTCTTTATTTCCTCGATGCTTCTTATGATCCTCCAGGAGTTCCGGCTCTCAACCGCTACAAACGCTGGAACGGACAAGAAGGAAACTCTATCGGCAGCGGCGGATCGACGCTTACAATCTCCAGTGCTATTCCGGATGCAGAAGATATTAACCGCGATAACAACATGAATATCGGGGAAAATTATTTTCAGTATAAAGTAGTTCTCAAACCCGGAAATTTAGTGGTCGGACAAAATTACATTACCGATGAAATTGAAGCTCCTGTTCGTCTCGATAATGGAACCAACACACTGGTAAAATGGTATCAGTTTAAAATTCCAATTAAATTCCCGGATAGAACTGTCGGCTCTCCCGAGCTTACGACGATAGAATTTGTCCGCATGTACATGAAGAATTTCCAGGCACCGGTGATTTGCCGTTTCGCCAAACTCGAATTCTTACGTGGAGAATGGAGACGCTATCAATTCTCTCTACTACAGGATGGAGAATACAGTCCTCCACCTGAAGTTCCTGGAGGAACGAGCTTCGACATCGCATCCGTGAGCATCGAAGAAAACGGAAATCGCTCTCCTGTACCTTATGTGCTGCCTCCCGGAATTGAAAAAGAAAAAGATCCGAGCGCTCCTTCACTAACAACCGTAAACGAACAATCCTTAACGCTAAAAGTTTGTGATCTCGAAGATGGAGATGCACGTGCGGCATATCGCAATACACAATTTGATTTTAGATCGTATAAGAAACTAAAAATGTTTCTCCACGCAGAATCTGCGACCGGACAAACACCTTTAAACGATGGCGACTTACATGCATTCGTTCGTCTGGGAAGTGATTTTAACGACAACTATTACGAATATGATCTTCCTCTGAAAATCACTGTTCCTCCCACAACCAATCCGAATGACATCTGGCCGGAAGCAAATAACATGGAGATCACCTTGGATGATTTAATTGATGCAAAGCTTGCCAGAAACAATGCCATGCAACTGAATCCGAATGTAACACTGAAAACGCCTTATACCATTGCCTCTACAGGCGATCGTAAAATCACTGTGAAAGGAACACCCAATCTTAGCAACGTACGTTCCATCATGATTGGTATTCGAAATCCAAAAGATGCAAGTGGTACGGGGGCTAAACTTTGTGGTGAAATTTGGGTGAACGAACTTCGCTTGTCAGACTTTAACGAAGATGGAGGAATGGCTTCAACGGCAAGAGTCACTGCTAAACTTGCTGACCTGGGCACCATGACTCTCGTCGGAAACCAAAGTTCAGCCGGATGGGGAAGCATTGAAAAAAAGGTGAGCGAACGTTCCCGTGAAAATAAATACTCCTACGATTTTTCTACCAGCATCGAACTCGGAAAATTCCTTCCTGAAAAAACAGGAATTAAAATACCGATGTACTTCGGCTATTCAGAAGCATCCATCACCCCTCAATACAACCCATTAGATCCGGATGTGTTGTTTGATCGCTCTCTTGATGCAGCCGCAACTCCTGAATTAAAAGAAACTATCAGCAGAAATGCGAAAGACTATACGCAACGCAAGAGTCTCAACTTTACCAACGTTCGCAAAACGAAAACAGGCAGCAATTCCAAACCGCATATTTACGATGTGGAAAATTTGAATTTCACCTATGCCTACACAGAAAACTATCAGCGTAATTACAACATCGAACGCTCGTTTGGAAAAACCTATCAGGGAATCGTCGGGTATAATTTCAACAGTGGAGCAAAGCCAATAGCGCCTTTCGAAAAAAGTAAATCAAGTGTACTGAGTTCCCGCTGGACGAAACTTATAAAAGATATCAATTTCAATCCGATGCCAACCGGACTGAATTTCCGCGCCAGTTTAGATCGTACATACACAGAAACTTTTTTACGTAACAATACCGGACTGGCATTTATTCTAAATCCGACATTTGAGAAAACGTATTTCATGAGAAGAAATTACGGACTGAATTGGGATTTGACACGTTCCCTTAAAGTCGATTACAATGCCGATGCATATGCTGTAATCGACGAACCGGCCGGTCGTATCGATACAAAAGATGAACGCGATTCCATCATGAGGAACTTGCGTAACCTTGGACGTCTCGACCATTTCCATCAGTCGAGTAAAATAACCTACTCTATTCCTTTCAGTAAGCTTCCGCTTACCGACTGGGTTTCAGGAAACGTGAGTTATACGGGCGACTACAACTGGCAAGCATCTCCATTGGTGCGTGATACCATTACCAATGAAATCAAACCGGATGAAAATTGGGGAAATACCATTCAGAATTCGCAAACAATTAATTACACTGCTAATCTGACCTTTGCCACGCTCTATAATAAAATTCCCTACCTGAAAAGAATCAACTCCGGGCAACCGCAAAAAGCAGCACCGAAGCCGAAAGTGAAACTGCCTTCTGATAGTTTAAAAGCCAAGAAGGATACATTAGAAAAACCATCGTTCTTCGATCCGATTTTCCGTGGATTGGCAAAGACGCTGATGATGATTAAAACAGGATCTGTGAATTATTCAGAAACAAATGGAACATTGCTACCCGGATTTTTTCCCAAGCCCGACTACATCGGTAATGATTATACTTTCGGTAGCGGTCCGGCAGCACCCGGCTATGGATTCATCTTCGGAAGTCAGCGTGATATTCGTCCGGATGCTGTACGATATAACTGGCTGACAAAAGACACAACACTGAATTCTTATTATACGAATACTTATTTGCAGAATCTGACGCTTCGCTTGACGGTAGAGCCATTGAAAAGTCTGAAGATCGAACTCAACGGAAACAGAAATTATACTTTGAGCCACAACGAATATTATAAATATCAGTATTTCGATGATACATTTAGAAGTTCCAGTATTACAGAAGCAGGTAATTTCTCTATCTCTTACTTAACGTGGAGTACACACTTCGTAAAAGATGCCAAAGATTATTCGAATAAAAATTTCGAGCAATTTATTAAAAACAGAAAAACCGTTTCTGCCATTCTGGATTCGGAAAACCCGAATGTGCCGCGACAGTCGAATACGAATGGATATGGACTCTCACAAAAAGAAGTGCTGACATATGCATTTCTGTCTGCCTACTCGGGAAGATCGCCCGCAAAAACCGGCACTACATTGTTTCCGAAAATACCGATGCCTAACTGGCGGATAACATATGATGGCTTGTCGAAACTAAAATTATTCTCCTCCTTCTTACAATCACTTTCTATTACTCATGGTTACCGTTCGGTTTATAGTATCAATTCTTTCACGCAGAATCTCTATTATCAGGAAGACGACATTTTTAAAAAACCTACCAATACAGATACCATTGGTAATTTTATTCCTAAATATGATATTCAACAAATCACGATATCCGAACAATTATCTCCTTTGATCGGAATTGACATGACCTGGAAGAATAGCTTACAAACCCGTTTCGAAATTAAACGCGATCGTACAATTTCTCTGGCCTATTCCAACATTCAGGTAACGGAAGTTCGCAACGTAGATTACACAATTGGACTTGGCTATAAGTTCAAAAAAGTAACGTTGCCATTTAGAATGGGAGGCAAGAAAAAACTCAGCAACGATTTAACCGTAAAAGCAGATGTAACTTTACGAAACAACACGACAATTCTTCGAAAAGTAATAGAGGGGACAAACCAGCCAAGTGCCGGAACTAAATCGCTCAGTTATAAAATATCCGCCGATTATCCGGTAAACGACAGATTCAAGGTTCAGGCCTTTTACAATTATACAGGAAACGAACCCTTTGTTTCATCCAGCTATCCGACATCGAATACCAATGCAGGAATCAGCATTCAGTTTACATTGGCACAGTAGTGAATTGAGCATTTATCATTTTCAAAATCTCAAATTTATTTCTTACGTTTGAAAAAAAAACAATGAAATTTCCCGACAACCTAAAATATACCAAGGATCACGAATGGGTGCGTATTGAAGGCAATCATGCAGTAATCGGAATAACCGACTTCGCTCAAAGTGAACTGGGAGACATCGTTTACGTTGAGATTGAAACAACCGGTGAAACACTCGATCAAGAGGCCATTTTTGGAACCGTTGAAGCTGTTAAAACCGTTTCCGATCTCTTTATGCCTGTATCCGGTAAAGTTGCCCAATTAAACGATCTATTGGTAAAAACCCCTGAAGCCATAAATAAAGACCCTTACGGTGATGGCTGGATGATACGCATTGAAATGACTAATGCAGCAGAAGTAAATGCATTGATGTCAGCATCCGAATATCGCCGGTTAGTTGGCGCAGACGTCTAAAAAATGTTTTGGAAAAATATGTGGCCCGCTCTTCTTTGGGCCATTTTTGTTTTAATCTTATGTGGATTGCCCGGTAAAGACTTTCCTGACCTTTCCTTTCTTGAATGGTTGAGACCGGATAAAATAGCTCACCTCTTTCTTTTCGGTATTCAATGCTTCTTGCTTTTGATGGGCTTTTCGAGACAAAATCATTTTCCTACTCTTATCAAAAATGCAGCTCTTTATTCATTAACTTTAACCATTGTATATGGAGCATTGGTTGAAATATTACAGGATTACGTTTTCATACAGCGTAGCGGTGATATCAGAGATGCCATTGCGAATGCAATCGGTGCTTTTCTTGGTTACTGGATATACAAAAAGAAATTTAAACAGAAGTCTGTTCAACCGCATTAATTATTTTAATCAACTTTCATTTTCCTTCTATGGCAACTAAAAACAGAATCGTAATAGCAGTAACAGGAGCAAGTGGATCTATCTATGCAAAAGTACTATTGAATAAAATTGTTGCATTGAAGGATCAAATCGATACTGTCGGCTTGGTTTTGTCGAATAATGCAAAGGAAGTTTGGAAGTATGAGCTCGGCGATGAATCGTATAATAATCTTCCTTTTAAAGTATATGCGAAAGACGATTTTATGGCGCCATTTGCCAGCGGCTCGGCGGCATTTAATATTATGATCGTTTGTCCTTGCAGCATGGGAACTCTTTCACGTATCGCTGCAGGAATTTCAAACGACCTCACCACTCGTGCCGCTGACGTCATCTTGAAAGAAAGAAGAAAACTTATTTTAGTTGTCAGAGAAACTCCTTATAGCCTGATTCATATTAACAATATGAAAACCGTTACAGAAGCCGGTGGAATAATTTGTCCGGCTACTCCTTCTTTTTATTCCCGTCCGGATAGCATGGAAGCTTTAGCAGCCACCGTTGTCGATCGGATTATTGATCTGGCCGGCCTCGAACAAAAAACGTATCGTTGGAATATTTGAAATAGTTCTACTTGTTTTATGCTGGCAGACACCATGAGTAGAAATTTTAAGAGCCGTATTATTTTTCTTAATCAAACAGAGGTAAAAAAAATCATTGCTTTATAATGGAGAGCTAGCAAGAATAGAAAATAATAAACATGAAATTGGACGACTATTTTACGGCTGTTTATATTCAATCTCCTTGATTATTAAGTACTTAAAACTTATCAACCAGCCAAAATATTTTCCTTCTTGACATTGCCTCTTTTCAACCTTATCTTTAAGATAACAAAGTAAAATTATGTTTGAATACACCAAGCAAATCCTGACGAAGGTTAGTTTTGATAAAAACTTATTTCGCAAAGAATTAATAAAAGCCCTAAGATTATTAAAGAAAGATGAGAAAATGTTGTTGAGAGCATGGTGTGCCGCTACTTTCGTGACATATAGTGACGTTATAGTAGATGTGTTCAGAAAGTTTTCTTCCTGATAAAATTCAGATTTCTTTTTAATCCCTTATAGCCGGTACGTTGTAAAGCTGAATCATTAAATAGGCGGGAAAAAATTTCCTCAGTTATTTCATTCCAATCTTCTTTTTTCATCTCTAAAAATTCTTCTGTGGGACTGAATTTTTTTTCTTGATTCTTTTTTGAAAATCTGTTCCATGGACAAACATCCTGACAAACATCACAACCGAAAGCCCAATCGTCCATTTTATTAAGGGCAAAAGAAGGTATCTCTTCTTTCAGTTCAATCGTGAAATAAGAAATGCATTTGCTTCCATCCACTACATAAGGTTTAATAATTGCCTCCGTTGGACAAGCATCGATGCAGCGTGTGCATGTTCCGCAAAAATCCTGCATGGGAACATCTACATCCAAAACCAGATCGCTTATTATTTCGGCAAGAAAAAAAAAGGAGCCCTGATTTTTATTAATGAGATTACTGTTTTTCCCTATCCAGCCAAGCCCGCTTTTCTTCGCCCATGCCCTTTCTAATACCGGTGCTGAGTCAACAAATATGCGTCCATCGATTTTACCGATTGTATTCTCTATGAAAAAAACCAATTCTTTTAACTTATCCTTTATAACAAAATGATAATCGTCACCATAGGCATATTTGCTGATCTTAGGCGCAGATGAGTCTTGTTTGGAATCGGTATAATAATTATATAAAAGGGAAATTACACTTTTCGCTCCGGGAACAAGTTTGCGAGGATCAAGACGTTTATCAAAATGATTCTGCATGTAACTCATTTTTCCATGCATGTCTTGCAGCAGCCACCTCTCTAGCAAAGGAGCTTCGTCTTCCAGAAAATCTGCTTTAGCTATTCCACAAAAATCAAAACCCAATCGGAGTGCTTCGTCTTTTATAGATTGTGTAATGTTTTTCAAAGCCAATGGATGTGATGAAGGATGCAATCAAAATATCAAAAAAGTAATTCTCAAAAACTCTTGTCAAAGTTGGTTAACAATATTCTCAAGTTTTCTTGATCTGAATTTTTTTAGGTAAACAATCATGCTATTAAAAAAGTCGTCCTTCTTCAGTTGCATTTGGGGTTCTTCCAAGGTGTTTGTAAGCAAGTTCGGTGGCTTCTCTTCCTCTAGGTGTGCGCTTTAAAAAACCCTCCTTGATGAGAAATGGCTCATAGACTTCTTCGATGGTACCTGCTTCTTCACCAACAGCTGTTGCAATAGTAGAAATACCAACCGGGCCGCCTTTAAACTTATCAATGATGGCGGAAAGTATGCGGTTATCCATTTCATCTAAACCAAATTGATCCACATTTAAGGCACTCAAACCGAATTTTGAAATCTCAGAATCAATAATTCCATTTCCTTTTATCTGTGCGAAATCACGAATTCTTCGAAGAAGTGCGTTGGCAATTCGAGGAGTGCCACGGCTTCTGCGGGCTATTTCATAAGCAGCATCGTCATGAATTTCAATCTTTAAAAGTCCGGCCGAACGTTTTAATATTTTCTGTAGTAATTCTGAATCGTAATATTCCAAACGGGAAGTGATACCGAATCTGGCACGCAATGGAGAAGTAAGCAATCCCGATCGCGTGGTAGCACCAATGAGTGTAAAGGGATTGATTTTAATCTGAACGGATCTGGCATTAGGACCTGTTTCAATCATGATATCGATCTTATAATCTTCCATGGCCGAATAAAGATATTCTTCAACGATGGGACTTAATCGGTGTATTTCATCGATGAACAAAACATCATTGGGCTCCAGATTGGTAAGTAAACCGGCGAGATCTCCCGGCTTATCCAATACAGGACCGGATGTAGTTCGTATGCTTACTCCTAGCTCGTTGGCAACTATGTATGCCAGTGTAGTTTTTCCGAGTCCGGGAGGGCCATGAAGGAGAATATGGTCGAGTGCTTCTTCACGCTGTCTGGCAGCTTCAACAAATATCTTGAGATTATCGATTGTGCTTTGTTGTCCCGAAAAATCTTCGAAACCCTGAGGGCGCAAGACTTTATCGAATTCCCTTTCGGCAGCGGTAAACTCGGATCCTGTTGGATCTAGATTCGGATTTGACATGTCACAAAAATAAGAGAATGAATGATGCAGGCGACAAAACACATTGCGATTTATCAGGAATATTACTCCTTTTTTAAGAGCAATTTATATACCTGATCAAGAAAAATACGGATATCGAGTGCGAATGTAGCAGCATTTAAGTCCTTTGTGGCCTTTCGTGAACGTAATAGTGTAAATCTATATCCGGTAGAAACTCCTGCGCCCAGCCATTTGAACACATTGTATTGTGCCGAAATCTCGGGTTGGTAAAGGATTATCGTTTCGGAAGGCGTGTATGCTTTTATTCTGTCAGGGCGACTTATATAACCGTATTTCGCTCTTCCAAAACCCATTTGAAAAGGTGTAAATGTGCATTGCCAGGGATATTTATTGAAAAAAAAATATTCCGCCGATAAACTTGCAAAACTAAAATACAATTGACCATTCGTGATATAATCCAATTGGTTTTCTTTAATGTTCAATGGCGTAACAACTGCATTATTTGTTAGATTAAAAAAACCAACTCCAAAACGAACTCTTTGATTATAGTTCAATCCCATTCTGACTCCACCGATATTGGCAAATTGTTTGTCGATAAATGTATTGAAGGAAGCCAACATAAAAAAAAACTTGGGCTTCTGATGTAAACTATATGTAATAGTGTCTATTAACTGTGCTTTTACCGGCTGTTGAAATAATAGAAACAAAGCAATGACGCTGATTAGTTTTTTTATTCCCGTCAGCATCCTATAAAAAGCAACACATTGTTTTTAATTTCATTATCGACAATTTTTTAAAGTCAATTAATTCAAAGTCGGGAATTGAATGAAAGAAATTATCGTTTCTCCACCGCTTCTTCTACTGAAATTTTCTTCCCGATTAATTCCTTGCCATTCAATTCTTCAATTGCTTTAATTGCATCTTCTTTTTTCTTGAATTCCACAAAGCCAAAACCACGTGATTCCCAAGTTATCTTATCATAGATAATTTTAGTGTTTACAATATCCCCATATTGTTTGAAAATAGACTCCAGTAATACTTCATTTACTGTAGGTTCAAGGTTTTTTACGAATAATTTCATGCTTCAAAGAAACGGATTTTTTTTAATTAGATAATTAAAATTAGTTAATTAGCTAATCTTCTATTGTCTATTTAAAATTCGCTAATTAGCTGATTCGTTAATTAGCTAATGTCCAATTGTTGAATTAAATGACAAATCAGTATCTTGCTTGATCAACTAATTTTATTAGCGAATTAGCGAATTAGCGAATTAGCGAATTAGCGAATTAGCGAATTAGCGAATTAACGAATTAACGAATTAAAAAATGGCATTTCAAATTAATTCATTCGACGAATATAAAGCTGAATACAAAAAAAGTATTGAGGATCCGGAGAAATTTTGGGCGGAAATCGCGGATAACTTTACGTGGAAAAAAAAATGGGATACTACTCTAAAGTGGAATTTCAAAGACCCCGATGTTAAGTGGTTCGTTGGCGGAAAGTTAAATATTTCAGAAAACTGTCTAGACAGACATCTGGAAAAATCAGGCGATAAAAAAGCAATTATCTGGGAGTCAAATAATCCGGAAGAAAAATCGAGAACACTGACTTACCGGGAATTACATCGTGAAGTTTGCAGGTTTGCAAATGTCCTAAAAAATAATGGCGCCAAAAAAGGCGATAGGATATGCATTTATATGCCCATGGTTCCTGAAGCAGCTATTGCTATACTTGCTTGCGCCAGAATCGGTGCCATTCATTCTGTTGTCTTTGCCGGCTTTAGTGCCAATTCATTGAGTGAAAGAATTCGCGATTCAGATTGTTCGTTAACCATTACCAGCGATGGTGCATACAGAGGTGCTAAGGAAATTCCCATTAAACAAATCGTCGACGAAGCACTGGAAAACTGTCCGGGAGTCAACAAAGTTATCGTCCTAAAACGAACAGGCACTCCCATCTCTATGAAGGTCGGTCGCGATGTGTTTTGGGAAGATGAAATAAAGAAAGCGAAAGAGGATTTTGAAGCAGTTGAAACCGATGCGGAAGACATGCTTTTTATTCTGTATACATCGGGATCAACCGGAAAACCCAAAGGAGTAGTTCATACCTGCGGCGGTTATATGGTTTACACTGCTTACACTTTTCAAAATGTATTTCAGTACAAACCTAACGACATCTATTGGTGTACTGCAGATATCGGTTGGATTACCGGACACTCTTATCTCATTTATGGACCGCTCCTTTCGGGGGCGACGACGTTAATGTTTGAAGGCATTCCCGTTTATCCTGATGCAGGACGTTTCTGGAGTGTCATCGATAAATATAATGTAACGATTTTTTATACTGCACCAACAGCTATCCGTTCACTCGAAGCTCAAGGCCTTGGCTTTGTCGAACCTTACAAATTAAATTCACTTCGGGTATTAGGAACTGTCGGCGAACCTATCAACGAAGAAGCCTGGCATTGGTATCACCACAACATCGGGAAAGAAAAATGTCCGATCGTCGATACATGGTGGCAGACTGAAACGGGCGGCATCCTTATATCTCCACTCGCCGGCATTACCGAACTGAAACCCGGATTTGCCACCTATCCGCTTCCGGGAATTCAACCCATGCTCGTCGACAGCAAAGGAAATGAAATTGAAGGAAACAATGTCGAAGGAAATTTATGCATTCGTTTTCCCTGGCCTTCGATGATACGAACTACCTATGGCGATCATGAGCGGTGCAGGCAAAATTATTTTGATACGTATAAGGGCCTCTACTTTACAGGCGATGGTTGTAAAAGAGATGAAAAAGGTATGTATAGAATTACCGGACGCGTTGATGATGTCATGAATGTATCCGGGCATCGTATCGGTACCGCTGAAGTTGAAAATGCTATCAATGAACATCCCGACATTGTTGAATCTGCAGTAGTCGGTTTTCCTCATGCAATTAAAGGCCAGGGTATTTATGCTTTTGTTATTTCTGTTAACAACCGCGATGACTATGAAATGCTACGAAATGAAATCAAAGATTGTGTTAATAAAGTAATTGGTCCAATCGCTAAGCCGGATAAAATACAAATCGTACGCGGTCTACCCAAAACACGTTCCGGAAAAATAATGCGAAGAATTTTAAGAAAAATAGCCGAAGGAGAAACCAGTAACCTGGGCGATATTTCTACTCTTCTCGACCCTTCAGTAGTTGAGGAAATTCGTTCCGGTGCGTTGATGAAGACGGAATAGACTGATAGTCGTAGCTATACAGGACTTAGTTGATGATATCGACTAAAGAACATTTAACGATTTAATTGGTTTTCAACGTGCTTTTCCATTAGTAAATTAACCAATTGAATTTTATCTTGCATCCACCAAAAAAACTGTCATTTTGAACGAGTCACTTGTCCTTCTCCCCACTTACAATGAAAAGGAGAATATCGAAAAGATGCTGCGGAAAATTTTTTCGCTTTCGCATCCATTCGACATACTCGTAATCGACGATGGCTCACCGGATGGCACCGCTTCTATTGTAAAAAAATTAATGCCGGAATTCAGCGGCCGGCTTTTTCTCGAAGAAAGAAGTGGGAAACTAGGACTTGGTACTGCTTATATCCATGGTTTTAAATGGGCTATTGCCGGAAAATACAATTATATTTTTGAAATCGATTGCGACTTCTCCCATAATCCGGAAGACCTGATTCGTCTTTACAATGCATGCGCCATTGAAGGAGCAGATATGTCTATTGGATCCAGATATATCCGTGGTGCCAACGTTGTTAACTGGCCTTTAGGCAGAGTTGTTATGTCCTATTATGCATCTGTTTATGTTCGCTTAATAACAGGCATGCGGATAAAAGACACAACTGCCGGATTTATTTGTTACACAAGAAAGGTATTGGAAACAATTCCGCTCGATAAAATTAAATTTATCGGTTATGCATTCCAGATCGAAATGAAATTTACCGCTCAGAATTATGGTTTCAAACTTGTGGAAGTTCCAATCGTATTTACAGATCGCGTAGAAGGCACAAGTAAAATGAGCAAAGGAATTTTCAAGGAAGCTATTCTCGGAGTAATTGAGATGAAATGGAAAAGTTTTTTCAGGAAGTATAAAAAACAATAACGATCTTCGGCACATTCCGGTTAAATAGATTTAGATTTCAAAAAATCACTTAACAAGTTCTATCCAGCAGAAATAAATGTCATCGGGTTATCTCATAAAAAACTGTACACTCGTAAACGAGGGAAAACAATTTACCGGTGATGTACTTATCATAAACGAACGTATCGAAAAAATTGGCAAGGCCCTCTCGCATCCGAGCGCCAAAATCATTGACGCCGATGGTTTATTTCTTTTACCCGGCGTAATAGACGATCAGGTGCATTTTCGTGAACCCGGACTTACACACAAAGGCGATCTGTACACGGAACCAAAAGCAGCGGTTGCCGGTGGCATTACAACCTTTATGGAAATGCCAAATACTATTCCTAATGCACTGACACAAAAACTGCTCGAGGAAAAGTACCAATTGGCTTCCACCAAATCACTCGCCAATTACTCATTCTTCATGGGAGTTAGCAACGATAATTTTGAAGAAGTAATTAAAACGAACAAGAAAAATGTTTGCGGAATAAAAATTTTTATGGGTTCATCGACAGGAAGCATGTTGGTCGACAATCACCACGTGCTTGAACAAATATTCTCTTCATCCGAAATGTTGATCGCAACACATTGCGAAGACGAATCCATTATCCTAAAAAACACGGCATCAGCAAGAGAGAAATATGGCGAAGATGTACCTGTTTCCATGCATCCAATAATCAGAAATGCTGATGCCTGTTATGCTTCTTCTTCGTTTGCTGTAAACCTGGCAAAGAAAAATGGAACACGCTTACATATTTTACACATCAGCACGGAAAAAGAACTGTCCCTATTCACAAATGATATTCCTCTGAAAGAAAAAAAAATTACCAACGAAGTCTGTATTCATCATTTATGGTTTGATGATACCGATTACGAAAAACTGGGAATGAATATCAAATGGAATCCGGCAATAAAGAGGAAAAGCGATAAAGATGCTTTATTAAAAGCTATTATCGACGGACGAGTGGATGTGATAGCTACGGATCATGCGCCACACACCAAAGAAGAAAAGAATCAGACTTATTTCAAAGCTCCGTCCGGCGGCCCGCTCGTACAACATGCTCTTCCTGCCATGCTTGAATTTTATCTGGACAATAAAATCACACTCGAAAAAATAGTAGAGAAAATGTCGCATGCGGTAGCAGATTGCTTCAATATAGCAGACCGCGGTTACATCCGCGAGGGTTATTATGCTGATCTCGTATTGGTAGATCTCAACAATCCCTGGACGGTTGATGCTTCCAATATTTTATATAAATGCGGATGGAGTCCGTTTGAAGGAACTGTATTTCGTTCGAAAGTCATTTATACATTTGTAAATGGAAATGCTGTTTATTCCAACGGTACCTTTAACGAAAATAAAAAAGGACAACGCCTGTTGTTTAACTAAATGAATAAACTACTTTTTTCAATTTTACTTTTTTCTCTTCTATCCTGTTCGGAAGAAAAAATTAATATCCCTCCGGGCGTTTTCAGTCAACAGGAAATGACGAAAATCTTATCTGACATTCATCTTGCTCAATCCTCTTTGAACATCAAATCTCAGACGGATACAACAACTTATAGCATGAGCGACTATACGGCATTTATTCTCAAACAACACAAAGTCTCCAAAACAGATTTTTTAGCCAGTCTTAAATTTTACAGTGAAAACCCTGAATTACTCAAACAAATTTACGATTCGATAATTACCAATCTTACCAAAATGGAAGGCGAGTTGGAAACAAAATAAAATGTCATTTAGCACAATATAAAAAAACGTTATACTCTTGTTTGTTTATTTTTAATGCACATTCTGCATGTCAGATAAAAAAGCCTGACTTACAAAGCTTACTGACTCCCTAAGAGGAATAAAATCAATTCCAATTTCTTTTTTAATTTTTTCGTTTGCATAACTCCATTGCATAAGTCCACTGCGAGCTGTTTCCCTTGTAATCATCGGGCGACTATTAGCAAAAGTACTTTTAATTTTCTCCAGTCGCCACCCAATCTCTGCCATCAGGGGCGTTACTTTTATTCCTGCGCGCTTTTTACCTAAAGCATCAGCAATTAAATCAAAAACCTTTCGGTAAGGAAGATTCTCGGAATTCAGGATGTATCGCTCATTGCGAATCCCTTTTTCCATCAACATGCGTGTGGCTTTTGAAACATCTCGCACATCAACAAAACCGGTAGTACCTGTCACGTAAAATGGCAAACCTTTCCACACCTGCGAAAACATTTGAGAACTTCCGCTTTTCCAATTACCGCGTCCCAGTACAATAGAAGGATTGATGATAAAAGCATCCAATCCCTCTTCCATAGCACGCCACACTTCTCTCTCCGCCCCATATTTACTGACGGCATAATTGGAGTTTTCTTTTGATGGTTTCCACCATGAATCTTCATTCAATTGCTGATCACCTGAAACACGACCTAAAGCGGCAGTAGAGCTTACATGACAAAAACGCTTCACTCCCATTCGCAATGCCGTATTCACCATGTTCGCTGTACCTTCAATATTCACCTTCATCATTTTACTTTTATCAGAAGGATAAAAAGAAACAAATGCAGCTGAATGATAAACAGTATGCACATCCTTTAAAGCATCTTCTAGCGAAAAAATGTCGTTAACATCTCCTTCAACCCATTCGATTGAATTAAATTTTTCGGGAAATGATGAGAAAACATTTCTGACTACAGACATATCACTCTGAACTCTGCGCAATACCCGGATTTTTTTTCCGGAAATCGACAAATCCAGCAAGAGTTGAGAACCAACTAAACCGGTACCGCCTGTAAGTAGAATCATAATGGTGGAACAAAGATGATAAATTACAATTGAATTTACTGCTTAATTAATTTCCCGCTTTCTAATAACTGTCCTTTATAACTCAATTTGTAAAAATATATGCCGGCAGAATATGTTGATATATCAATTGAGCTATTATTTTTAGACAAATATTTTTCTGTCAGTTTTTCACCTATCAAATTAAACAATTCCAGGTGAATTATTTGCGTTGAATTAATTTTTATTGAAAATTGATCTTGCGCGGGATTGGGATAAACTGTAGATAATACAACGTTCGAATTTGAATTTCCAAAACCAAGAGGTGTATTCGATAATTCCAGATTATCTAAATAAAGTAAATTACAGATATTTGCATTTAAACAGCTATGATTTCCATTTTTTAAATTAATGTGAATACTATCCGGCAAAATTGGTAAGATATAATTCAACGGAATTTGAAATGCCGTATAAGTTGCTGTAGAATCAAAAATAAAAATTCCTATTGCAACAGTATCATTGGCACTTCCATTTGATTTAGTAAGCGTAATGATAGCATCTCCATGCGATAATCCTGTTGGCCCACCTGTTATGTATTTAAAGTATCCATTTAAAAATAACGGACTGCTGTTAATTGTATCATCATAATTAATAGATTGATAAACATACGAATACCAATTATGTAAAATAATCGAAAAATTGCCGCTATAACTGTCCGTTGTTCGACTCACACCAAAATCATAATCCTGTGTCCAAAGATTGGCAACACCGCAAAATGCATCAGGAACACTGAAATTAGAAGTCAATTCCGTGGAATAAGTACCGGTATAAGTTGTATCCCAAATTTCAAAACTACCGTTGCTGATTTGAGAATATGAAACTTCATTCATAAGAAGAAAAAGAATAAATAAGATGTTTTTCATTCGATAGTATATTATTTTTTTGAAATGGAGCCAAGTCTAACTCTAACTCAAAGATATAAAAAATTGAAACCATCCGGTGAGGTACAACGATTTACAAAGATCGTTTTATACCCCAAATTGAACCCATCAAATATTTAAAATAGAAATAACTTTTCTCCTTCATTAGGGATCACTATTGGGCACTAAACATGACTAAAAAAGACTTAATATTTACCCTGACTTCCCTTTGTATTTCCCACCTCTCTACCTATCTTTAGCTCCCAAAGTAAAAGAATGAAAAATTTTGTAGAAGAGTTGCGTTGGCGCAACATGTTGCATGATATGATTCCCGGAACCGAAGAACTCTTAAATAAAGAGATGGTAAAAGGATACATAGGTTTTGATCCTACAGCCGACTCACTGGGAGTTGGAAACCTCGTGCAGGTAATGATGTTGCTTCATTTTCAGCAAGCCGGACATAAACCGATCGCTCTGGTTGGAGGCGCTACAGGAATGGTAGGTGATCCTTCAGGGAAATCGCAGGAAAGAAATTTGTTGAGTGAAGAAATTCTTCAACATAACCTCGACTGTCAAAAAAAGCAGCTTGAGAAATTTCTCGACTTCAATTGCGGTGAAACTTCGGCGGAAATAGTCAACAACTACGACTGGTTTAAAAATCTCACCTTCCTTGATTTCATTCGGGATATCGGAAAACACATTTCAATCAATTACATGCTTGCCAAAGATTCTGTTCAAAGTCGCCTGTCAACAGGAATGTCTTTTACGGAATTTTCCTATCAGCTTGTTCAGGGTTATGACTTTTATTGTCTCTGGAAAAATGATGGCGTAAAACTTCAAATGGGTGGCTCTGACCAATGGGGAAATATAGTTACCGGCACAGAACTCATTCGCAGAAAAGATGGAGGCGAAGCATTTGCACTCACTACTCCATTGATCAAAAAAGCGGATGGTTCTAAATTTGGAAAAACAGAAAGCGGTAATGTTTGGCTAGATGCCAAGCGTACTTCTCCCTATAAGTTTTATCAATTCTGGATTAATGCTTCCGATGAAGACTCGAAAAACTTTATTCGAATTTTCACTTTGAAAACAAAAGAAGAAGTTGAAACACTTGAAGCCGAACATACCCAAGCACCTCATTTAAGAATTTTACAAAAAGAACTTGCAAAAGATATCACTATAAGAGTCCATTCACAAAAAGATTATGAAGCGGCACTTGAAGCTTCCGGAATACTTTTCGGTTCCGGAACTGCTGAAGGCCTTATGAAACTTTCGGAAGACGACTTGCTTTCTGTTTTCGAAGGCGTTCCTCAAATGACTGTTCCCCGAAGTGCTTTAGAAAGCGGCGTGAACATAGTTGAATTCCTTGCCGACAGTACAAATGTTTTTCCTTCAAGAGGAGAAGCCAGAAAGATGCTCACAGGTGGAGGTGTTTTACTAAACAAGGAAAAAATATTGGATGCCGATTTTATCGTGAAGACAAACAACCTCATCCGCGATAAATATATTCTTGCACAAAAAGGAAAGAAGAATTATTATTTGATAGTAGTTAATTAATCACAGAAGTAAAGGGTTTTAAAGAAAAATTAAATGAGCGACAAAAGAAGGTTTATCATAATATTTATTTCACTTACACTCGGAAGTATTCTTTCCATTTGGATCGTCAAGATGCGAGTCGGAAATTTATCGCCGCAAAGCTATATGCAGCTCATATTCAATTTTATTTTTGCTGCCGCTATCGTCATAGGTATTGCCGTACTTTTTAAGAAAATGAACAATGACGACAAGAAAAAACTATAACTGATTAATCGACTAACAGATTACATCCTCTTACATCCGAAAAATCGAATCGTCCGAGTACTTCAAAGGTATTATCTGTATGCATTTTCCCAAGGTCCTGAGTGGCAATAAAAGCGCAGGAATCGATATTCGCCAGGTCAATTATATTTATTCCACCCGAAGTACCGATTCCGGCTTGAACAAGTGGATCTGAAGCGTCACGAATCAAAACCCTCATCCAGGGTGGTGTTTGAAAAATTCCGTTTCCGGAAGAATAGGCCTGTGAAAGCAATTCCGTCATTCCATATTCAGAATGAATGGACTTCACTCCGAATCCGCGACAAAGATTTTCATGTACTTCTTCTCTGACCAATTCTTTTCTTCTTCCTTTCATGCCACCGGTTTCCATCACTATCAATTCCGGAAAATCAAGTTGAAAAGATGAAACAAAGTCGAGCAATGCAAAAGTTACTCCGAACAATATTGTTTTTTTCTTTTTATCATTCAGCTGCTTCAGTGTTTCATAAAGTTTTTCGAAATCATTCAGGTAAAAACCACTATCAGCATGATGAGTTTGTTCGATCAATTTTTCCATCATCAGAACAAGCGAAGACCCTTGTCTCTCCAAATAAGAAGGCATAAGGGCTAGAATTACATATTCGTTCACCTCGCCGTAGAACTTCCAGAAGATTTCTGTAAATATTTTTTCATAAAAACCAACATCCTTTACGTAATGCCTACTTACATTCTCTTCGGTTGAACCGCTACTGGTAAAGATTAGTTGGTGGGTATCATCTCCGGTTAAGACTTTCTGAGACTTAAAAATTTCTACGGGAAGAAATGGAATTTGTTTGATCTCTTTGACGGAAGTTGAACTCACGCCGAGATTCTTTATAAATTCACCGTAGACCTTATTATTATTCGCCTGCAATTGAAAAACTTCAAGAGCCAGATTTTCAAAATCTACTTCTTGCTTGAGAGAAATTAATTTGTTGTAATAATCTGCCTTGTTCATGCACGTACCTGTTCATCTTTAGGAATGGACGGATAATCCGTTGAGTAATGAAGGCCCACGCTTTCCTTTCTTGCCATGGCAAATTTTACAATCAGATAAGAAACAGCAATCATATTTCTGAGTTCGCATATTTTCGGAGAAACAACAGTGCGTTCATACAAAGCTTCTGTCTCTCCATAGATAATGCGAAGACGGTCGAGCGCACGTTTTAACCGTTCGTCGGACCGGACAATGCCTACATAATTACTCATCACAAAGCGAAGTTCTTTCAGATTGGACGTAATCAATACGAGTTCATTCGGCTGTACGGTTCCTTCCGCATTCCAATCGGGGACAGACATGCAATAACCAATATTGCTGAATCGTTTGATAACATCATCAGCGGCGCGATGTGAAAACACCAACGCTTCTAAAAGTGAATTGGAAGCCAACCTGTTTCCACCGTGTAATCCGGTACAAGAACATTCACCTGCAGCATATAAATTTTCAATGCTGCTTCGCGAATATTCATCAACTGAAACTCCACCACAGATGTAATGTGCAGCAGGAACGATGGGAATCATTTTTTCAAAAACATCTATGCCAATGCTTTTACACTTATTATAGATATTCGGGAAATGAGATAAAAATTGTTCTCTGTCAATATGTTTGCAATCGAGATAAACATAATCGTCACCGCTTTTTTTCATCTCATTGTCAATTGCACGAGCAACTATATCCCTGGGGGCGAGTGATCTTCTTTCATCATACTTATGCATGAAGTCTTCTCCCTCCTGTGTTTTGAGAATTCCTCCCATTCCGCGAACTGCCTCTGTTATCAGGAATGAAGGATACTCACCCGGATTATATAAAGCGGTTGGATGAAATTGAATGAACTCCATATCATTCACCTTTCCCTTTGCCCGATAAACCATGGCAACACCATCGCCGGTAGCAATAACAGGATTCGTTGTGGACTGATAAACTTGTCCGGCCCCACCGGTTGCCACGAGTGTGATCTTGGAAAGAATCGTATCGATTTGTCCGGTTGCCAGATTGAGCGCATAAGCTCCGTAACATTGAATGCCATCTGTGCCGCGTTTAATTTCTTGTCCGAGATGATGTTGCGTAATAATATCCAGGGCAAAATAATTTGTAGTAATGGTAATATTTGGATGCTCATTGACCTGAGAAAGCAATGCCCGTTCAATTTCATTTCCGGTGGAATCTTTATAATGCAAAACCCGGTGAGCTCTGTGGCCGCCTTCACGGGCTAGATCGTATTCCCCCTTTTCATTTTTGTCGAATCGCGCACCCCATTCGATGATTTCACGTATACGTTCAGCACCCTCTGTTACAACCATCCTTACAATCTTTTCATTGCAGAGTCCGGCACCGGCAATCAAGGTATCTTGAATATGACCTTCGAAAGTATCAGGACCTTGTAAAACGCCTGCTATTCCACCTTGTGCATACTTGGTATTGGTTTCATCAGCCGCGGCTTTTGTGATCACCAATACTTTACCGTGTTGGGCAACTTTTAGTGCAAAAGTCAGCCCGGCAATACCGGAACCAATGACAAGGAAATCTACTGTTTGACGCATGGTGTAAAAGTAGTCATTTCGGTAATTTGTTAATTAGCCGATTCGTTAATTCGTTAATCAGCTAATTGACAAAATGACTACCTTTGTTTCATGATAGAACGCAAAGTTGTAACCGTTTACGCCGAATCTACACCGAATCCGGCATCCATGAAATTTGTGCTGAACAGCTACCTGTTGCTAGAGGGAAGTGTTGAATATACCTCAAAAGATCAGGCAGGCGAGAGTCCGCTGGCACTTCAGTTGTTTGCTTTTTCAGGGGTATCGGGCGTTTTTATTACGGCGAATTTTATTACTATTTCCAAGTCTAACGACATTGACTGGTATGAATTGGTACCCATATTCAGAGAATTCATTAAATCTTACATGGAATCAGGCCAACCTGTTTTTACAGGAGCTGTTGCTAAAGTTGCCGATCCGACTATCGAACGAACGCACTCAGCTTCCGCATTGGAAAGCAAGATTATTGAAACACTCGACGAATATGTGAAACCGGCCGTAGAACAGGATGGCGGCGCCATTCATTTTAAATCCTACGATGATGGAGTTGTAACGGTTGTTCTTAAAGGATCATGCAGCGGTTGCCCGTCTTCTGCCATTACCTTGAAAAATGGTATTGAAAACTTATTGAAGCAATTGATACCTGAAGTGAAGGAAGTGGTGGCTGAAGGGTAAACTAGTTAGCTAATTCGTTAATCACTGTTGTCCGGCTAAAACATTGGCCGGTATCACCATCCATATCTTTTTGCTTGCCTGCTGCCTGCAAAGGCAGGCAGGCTTGCCCGAAAAAAATAAGCAAAAGAAAAAGGACACCCACATTTATTCCGGCATCGGCTCAATTTTAACTCACTCTTTGTGGTTTGGCATAGAAATCGCCGAGCAGGATGGTTTGTTAAAACAAAGAGAGGTAATCACATTGCGCGGAATCTCCATTTAAAAACTCCATTATGTTGAAAACCGATTGGAATTTGCAAAAATATTTTTTTGCGATCAGTTGCTCAACTGATTCTTAATTTTACATTTACAGTGGCTTAATTCTCTCAATGTGTTATTCATAAAAGCTAAAACAAGCAATAAAAAATATTCTATTAATCCTTTTCTTAACACACATCCATGAAAACACGAATTTTAAAATCGCTTTCTCTTTTTGCATTGTTACTTAGTTTTCAATTAAGTACTTCTAATTTATTTGCACAGCAAACAGACCCGATAAGAGGAATTTATGTAGATCAATTTGTTTCGTATAATAACAATAGCACAACCCATAATCCTTTTTTTTCAACATTGGGGATTTGGGATAGTGGATCTAACTCTTATAAAAAAGAAAATGAATTATTAAATTATTGTTCCGAAAATCATATTACATATTTGTGTTTATATGATATAAGAAGAATTCTGGGAAATAATTCTATACTTCTTTACGATAGTATATCACAATCGAGTCAGAATTTGGAGTATCATCTTTGTAGATTTATTCAAAAAGCACGTAATAATTTTTGCATAACGCAAATTGGAGTTGCGGGTGTTTCAAAACAATTTTACTGTGATGTTCTAAATGTTAATTGCTTATTAATTCCTTCAGCTATTATTAATCCTGGTGTTTTTCCACAGTCATTCTTAAATGAATTTCCTTTTGTAACTGACCCTAACATTCAATCGGGTGATTCATTATTTGTAAGGAGTGAATTGTTAAAAGATGTTTTGAGAACATTGATTTTTAGTATAACATGTTCGGCACAAATTGATGTTTTAAATTTAGAGGACGAATACTGGAATACAGGTAATTATGGTTCTGTAAATGGCTTTCAACAACATTTGGCAGATATAGACAAAGTTAAAAGATACTATAATGCCAATTTAAATCCACACCCTGCAACACCAGTTATTTCGGAAGTTTATTTAGGATTCCTGCAATTGAATACTCCAGGGGCGCAATCAGCGACGCAATTTATGGATGGTTGCCCTACTTGTACAACAGGAACAAGCTTATGTACTTTTTGCACAACGTGTACAACTTATACTGTACAATGTGCAATTCCTCCTCCAAGGCTCGCTGATAGAATTTTTCTACATTACTATAATACTCCCGCCAATCCTTCAACATGTTATAATTACGGAAACACTGGTGGTCATACAAGAACTTATTATTTCGCAAATTCATCTACTACCAGCTATACTGATATTCAGCCATTATTTAGTTCAGAAGCATTAAGTCTTGGTGCTGGCAATGATTTTTTTGGCTCATGGATTAACCAACAGCCATATATGCGAAATATTTTTGAAGCTGAAAGATTATATTATAACCAACGCATCCTCGAACCCAATGATAATATGATCTTACCTGGAGATGCTCAGTGGTTTGCATCTTCCTACAATATTAAAGGCTTTAATCACCCATCTCTTTTCCGCTCAACGAATAATCCCATCATGTCAGGTGCTAATGGCACATTTAATTTCGTTTATCAAGGGCCTATTGAGGATAATATTTCATCCGCAGAGTTTTGGGTTATGCAAGGAGCCAATTTGGCGTATCCTACCAGTGGACATTATGCAGTTCCTATTTCAACATATACTACAGGAAACCCAAATCTTTCTTTACCAACAAACGTTACACTTAACAGCAACAATGCCGTTTATCATGCCTTTCTTAAATTAAATTATCCCAATGGATGTAGCTATACAGATACTGTTCCTTTATTTGTAAATACACTGCCTCATGTCATTGTTGATCATGGTACGTTACCAGAAGGGCCGATAGATCAATGTGAAGGCAGTACCGTTATGCTCCTTGCAAGCAGTAATGCATCGTCTTATCAATGGTTGCAAGATGGGCTACAAATATCCGGCGCAACGGGTCAGAACTATTTGGTATCAGCTACAGGAACATATAACTATTCGTGTATAATAGGAGGAGTAACAAGTAATAATGTCATTACTGTTTCATTAAGACCTAATCCGATAATATCAATCTCTGCTTCTTGTACCGGATTACCTTCTAATACAATTACATTATCAACTCTTCCCGCAAGTGCAAACGCAATATATATTTGGTCAACCGGATTTACTTCTTCTACAACAAATAGTATATCTGTTAACGGGACAGCTGATGGAACAACTTATGAAGTCATTAAAACACAAAATAATGGTTGTGTTCAAACAGCTCAATATTTTTATGCACCATTATCAATTGTTAAAAACACAGGTTCAAGCAACACAAATAAAAATGTAACATGTAATGGCGGTAATGATGGTGCAATTGACATAACGAGAAGTGGAGGTAAAAGTCCTTTTTCATATTTATGGACACCGGGTTCATTGACAACTGCTGACATAAATTCGTTAACTGCAGGAACTTATTTATTAATAGTGACTGATAACATTGGTTGTCAAAATAATTCTTTCTCGCAAATTGTAACTGAACCTCCTGTGATTAATTATACTTTAAATACAACAAATGTAAATTGTTTTGGCGGTAATAATGGGTCAATAACATTCTCAAATGTGACTGGAGGAAATGGCGGACCATTTGCATATTCTTGGTTGCCAAATGTTAGTTCTACGAATTCAGCCAGCAATTTATCTTTTGGAAATTATCAGATTACAATTAAAGATAATTTCCAATGTCCAAAGGTGGTTAATGTCACTATTACACAACCCGCCGAGCCATTTGCATCCTTTGTTGCATCTCCTATTTGTCAGGGTAACGCATTAAATATAAGTTTAACAGGAACTCCTAACTGGACTGTTGTTTATAACGATGCCGGAGGTAACCATAGTGTTAATAATATTACGTCCAGCCCATTTACCTTAATAAATAATCCGACTGCAGATACATATACCTTAATTTCAATTACTGATGGAAATAGTTGTTCCTCCGTCTTGTCAGGACAAGCAACTGTATTATCTGTGCCTTCAATTTCCTTGTCACCAAACAGTACAATATGTGCTGGCAGTAGTGTTTCACTTACTGCAAGCGGGGCGAATACTTTTTCCTGGACACCTTCAACCGGATTATCCTGTAATACGTGTTCTGTAGCGATAGCAAGTCCAACAGCAACTACTACTTATACTGTTGTAGGAACTTCGGGAACTTGTACTGGCTCTTCAACAGTAACAGTAAATGTAGTTGGAGGAGGGATTTTGTTAGATCAAAATTATTTTGATAGTAACCCAGTAATTGGCCCTGGCAATTATTATTTAGTTTCTCCTGTTACGCTCACCCAAAGTGTTGAGTTGGATAATTGCATTGTCTCAATTGCAAGCGGAGTAACAATCACAGTACCTAATCCTTATACTTTAACGCTCAGGAATGGAAGTGAACTTTCTTCTTGCGGAAACATGTGGCGTGGTATTATCATTCTTTCAGGAGGGACATTTACGACTATTAGTTCTTCGCCAACTTGTAAAATTAAAGACGCGCAATATGGTTTGGATGTCAGGGACGGTGGCAATATTAATATTGATATGTGTGAATTTATTAATGATTGGATTGGAATTAACCTGGCAGATGCAGGATCTGCTTTTCCCATCACAGTAAATGGGTCTATAAAAAATACAAGCTTTTACACATCCGGAGCATTAAAACCCGGAAACCCATCAGGCATTCCATACTATCAATATTCACATTCATTTGCCGGCATCAGGGCAATTAATGTTTCATATTTTAATATCGGTGTAAACGACGGTTTATCAATAAATCGATTTTACGATATAAATTTTGGCCTTTTTTCTACGAATTCGAATCTCAATTTTACCGATTATAGTTTTCGTCGTGTAACTCAGTATGATGGGCCTCCGAATATTTCATCAGCTTCACTCGCAAAATATGGTAGCGCTGTTTATTCAGAAGGTACTCCTACTGCTAATTATATTACAATGGCAGGAAGAAAATCCTCATCAGACCCTGATTTTCAAGATTGCCGTTACGGAGTTAATTCTTCGAACTCAAGCGTTGACATTCAAAATAACAGAATTGAAAATTGTGATTTCGGTATCTTTGTAAGCAAAGGAAATTCTTTGAGCATAAAAGCAATAAAAAACTATATCGATTGCAATACATTCGGGATTTCATTAGTAGTAGTTGACAGATATTCAAATTCTTTCATTCAACAAAACGAAATCTATGGCGGGCAAAGAGCAACATGCATTAACGGAACTACCGCTGCAGCAACCGGTATAAACGTTGCCGGTTATAATCTGAACAAAACAAATACATTAATAAATCAGAATGCGATCCATCTTTATGATTATGGATTAACCGGAATTAATCTGAATGCAATTAAAAGTTCGATTGTTAATTTTAATTACATTACACTTCATAATCTTGTTAACAATACGATGAGGGGTATCTCCCTGGCGGGATCACAGTTAAATAATATCAACTGCAACAGTGTTCATGGTACTTTTACTTCACAAATAAATTATTCAACAGCTGAAACAGCGTATGATATTTTTGACAGTCGCTCAAACGACATTAAATGCAATGGCGGTACAAATACATCCAATGGCATTCGTTTTTCCGGTACATGTCATAGTGGAATCACACCAACCACACTTCGCTCAAACGATATCGGGAACCATTTTAATGGTTTGGTTTATACCGCATCTGCCTTAGTTGACCCGCAAGTAAACATGGGCAACTGGTGGTATTTAAACACCTATGCAGGTTTTGCGGCAACAAATCTTAATCCTTCTTCAGCGAATGTTGCTAACCAACTTTATCATGTTTATGCAAATCTCCCTTCTCATCAAAATTTACCAGTTTCCTCTGAGATTTTTGTTCAAGCAATGATTCCTTGGTTTACAACTGTCCCAACGGACGATGCAAATTGTGGAAATATCGGCAGTCACCGGTCGGATTGTAACTTATATACGGAACCTTATCCTGGAGGCGGTGGAAGTTATGCAGCTTATTCAATGGATGAACAAGTAGCTTTGGATCAGATAAACTCTTCCACATTTAATGAAGAAACAAAATGGAAAGATAAAGTGGCACTCTATGAAAAATTATTGAAGATGCCTACCTATAAGGACAATCATCAGGTATTGTCTGATTTTTTTCAGAGTATGGCCGGATCAATAATTCAAAAGGTTGCATCGATCAATTTAAGCAACGATGAGATCACTCCGAATCAGGAAGTATTGCTCTTAACGATTGAAAATAATTCAATCAGCATTTATCAGAAAGCCGATACCATCAGAACATGCGACAGCACCCTTGCTACTGACGGTCTTTATGAAATTCAAAAAGAAAGTTTGATTCAGCTACGTTTATTAATGATTGATCAGATTAAGCAGCTTATAAATTTTAATAAGCAAGCGTTTACAATATTAGAAAGCATGCTTTCAACCCAGGCTGATTTTCTTAACAGTGAGAACAATGAAATTACAAGTTCTGAGGTGTATGAACAAAACGAACGAATCATCAATGAAATTTACCTGAATGGAATTGTCAAGAATGATCCGGTATTTTTCCATGCCAATTCCAATAACATTCTTGAAGTCGCACAGCAATGTCCGTTAGCCGGCGGCCCCGCAGTGCATCGTGCGCGATCATTATACATGCTGATAGATCCAGAAGTGCAATACGACGATGAACTTGTGTGCCTACAATCAGGCTGGCTACTGCGTACTGCTTCAAAAAAATTATTGCCAATAGGAGTGTTTCCGAATCCTGCTTCAAGTGAAGTAACCATCACCTACAATATTGAAAACGAACAAATACTACAAATTGTCGATAATTTAGGCAGGATCAGCATGCAGTTTTTATTGAACCCTAATGAAAGCAGAACGACAAAAAATATTTCTTCATTAAGCGATGGAATATACGCTCTTCGAATTAACGGAAAGGATAACATGGAAAATAGTTTTGGTCGACTTACAATTATAAGATAAGCTCATTTATTTTGAATAATGAAAAAAGGAGCCTTAAACTTTTGTTTAATTTTTTGTTTAATATTTCCAAGGCTTGTTCTGGGACAAAACCAGGACAAGCTTTGGATAATGGGATACGGATGTTGCAGCCCTAATTTCACAGGAATTAATTTGGATTTTCGAAGTGGAAGTTTATTAATATCTTCCGTTACAAGGCATTTTAATTTCATGGTTACAAATGGACAGATTGGTGACAGTTCCGGAAATATTTTATTTTGCTCAAATGGTATTTATGTTTCAAATGCTATTGATGATACTATGTTGAACGGAAGCGGGTTGAATCCCGGAGTTGGCACAACAACTCATAGTCAGTATGGTCTTCTTTTACCACAAGCTAATTTGGTTATACCAATGCCTGGAGATAATACGAAATATTATTTATTTCATGAAACCAGCGATGATTATAATAATACGTTTGCAACATTTTATTTATATTATTCTATTATTGATATGACTCTTGACGGAGGTTTAGGTGGTGTAATACAAAAAAACACGGTCTTGCTAAGTGACACACTCGTTGAAGGCGAACTTACCGCATGTAAACATGCTAATGGACGGGATTGGTGGCTGCTTGCTCATAAATTTGAAAGCGATACATTTTATAAATATCTGGTAACTCCATCAGGGATTCAAGGTCCATGGATTGATGAAGCAGGTGCATGGCGAACTAATTACTTTGGTCAAACTGCGTTCTCCTCCGACGGAACTAAATTTGTTTATTTTGAAGCTATGAATGGCCTTGATATTTGGGATTTTGATAGATGCACAGGATCGCTTAACAACCTAATCCATATTCCTTTTAATGATAGTATAGCGGCCGGTGGTGCTGCCTTTTCCCGAAGTGGTAGATACTTGTATGTTTCTGCCATCTATAATTTATATCAGTTTGATTTGTTATCACCCAATATTGCTGCAAGTTTAGATACCATAGCTATATATGATGGATTTTCGAGTGGGGGATTACCAACTGTTTTTTATCAGCTTCAATTAGCACCCGATGATAAAATTTATATTAACTCTTCGAGTAGCGTTATGGATTATCATGTTATCAATTTTCCTGACAGTGCAGGACTGTCATGTGACATTCAGCAGCATAGCATTCATTTACCAGGTTATTCTAAATCGCTTCCGAATCATCCCAATTATTTTCTTGGACCCATATCTGGTTCTGCCTGTGACAGTCTTACAAGTGATGTTCCTACTATTTCTTCATCGGTTCAATCGTTTGAGGTATTTCCAAATCCTGCCAGAAATATCCTGTATATTACACAAAGAAGTAATGAATTAATAAAATTTACTTCTATTTTTAATTCCATCGGTCAGAAGCAAGTCCTAAATTATTCATCGATCAAGAATGGCGAATATCTGGAAGTGAATGTTTCTTCTTTGTCCCAGGGAATTTATTTTATTGAATTGTTAACAGATAAAAATAGTTTCGTGAAAGTTTTTGTGAAAGAGTAAATTTACAACCAAAAATATTTCGATGTTAAGCGATCGAAAAACACACTACGAATTTCCGTAAATGAAAGCATGGAAAATAATTTCAGTCGTCTCACAATTATGAAATAAGTTCATTTATTTAAAAATGTAAAACGGAATTTTTAACTTTTCTAATATTTTTTGTGAAATATTTCCAACGCTTGTTTTGGGACAAAATCCCACTCGGCAATTTATTGCGTGTAAGCACGTATGACTCGTCCAGAAAATAGTTTACAGTTTAGCTGGAAAGCAAGATTATTGAAACACTCGACGAATATGTGAAACCGGCCGTAGAACAAGATGGCAGAGCCATTCATTTTAAATCCTACGATGATGGAGTTGTAACGGTTGTTCTTAAAGGATCATGCAGCGGTTGCCCGTCTTCTGCCATTACCCTGAAAAATGGTATTGAAAACTTATTGAAGCAATTGATACCTGAAGTGAAGGAAGTTGTGGCTGAAGGGTAAACTTATTAGCTAATTCGTTAATTAGTTAATTAGCTAATTCCTGTTGTAAAAAAAATATTTTCAATTCTAAATTCTACGGATCATTTCTTTCATTATTTGTAGTACAAAATTTGCTAAAATAATTTTTAATTTTCTAAACACTTTTTGAAAGGAAATTTCGGCTTACTTTTCCTGAATAAAAAAAAGACTTGTGTTTTAATAAGCCGAAAGTTTTTCTAAAAGATGACTTAGCAATAGATAAATGGCTGTAATGTCTGTCTTACTAATAACAAATATGTAATCTTTTATCTTTATAATGAAAAAGACAAAACTTTATTCTCCACTAAAGTTCCAGTGAAACAATCGCTCATATTTAACGCCATCTTTGTACTTAATCGTCTTCCAGAGTTCGGCGACATCAACAAGCAGATCGGAAGACGGAATACTGATTTCTGTCTTTAATAAATTTATTTCGGCTCCGGGTTTAATTCTGGCCAATGTACAATGCGGTACCGGATCTTTATGAACAACTTTAATTGTCATCAATTCTTTTACGCTTTCATGAATTTTTTCAGCAAGCAAGGTGAATGTTTCACTCATTCTGAATTTTCCCCAAAGCATAGAAGGACTTTCCTTCTTACCTCGCAACTCTATCGATTCGAAAAAAAGCTGAATGGCTGGTTGACCAAGGAAAGTTTTATTCAGTGCTGATGAGATTAGTTGGAGATTTTTTTCTTCAACCTCACCTATAAAAAATAGAGTAATGTGAAGGTTTTCGACGGGCGTCCACCTGAATTTTTCCAACGCAGAATTCTTTTTCGAAAGGGGAATAAAAGATTCAATCCAAACGTCAGTTAAAGGAAAAGCAACAAAAACACGAATCATGTAAAATGAATTATCGAAAATAATTTTTCGTGCAGAAAAGCAAATCCCTCTCTCGCTATTTCACCCAATGAAACTACTTATATTCCGAGTAATGCCTTCACCGGGTCATTCCCTCCAAACATCAACTTAACCGGTTCTTCCAGCATCTGTTTTACCTTAACCAAAAAGCTAACAGATTCCCGTCCATCGATGATCCGATGATCATAAGAAAGTGCCACATACATGATCGGCCTGATTTCTACCTTACCATTTATTGCCACCGGACGCTCAACAATGTTGTGCATACCCAGAATTGCACTCTGAGGAGGATTGATGATTGGTGTCGAAAGCATCGATCCGAATACTCCGCCATTTGTTATCGTAAATGTTCCTCCAGTCATTTCTTCTATCGACAACTTTCCATCACGTGCCTTCGTGGCAAGTTGGATGATTCTGTTTTCAATATCAGCCATCGACATAGACTCAGCATTTCGAATAACCGGAACCATCAATCCCTTTGGCGCACTCACAGCAATACCTACATCACAGTAATCGTGATAAACAATGTCCGTTCCGTCAATGCGTGCATTCACAGCCGGAAATGCTATCAGCGCTTCGCAAACTGCTTTTGTAAAGAATGACATGAAACCAAGGTTCACTCCATACTTCTCTTTAAAAGTATCTTTGTACTGCTTTCTGATATCCATAATCGCACTCATATCCACTTCGTTGAAAGTCGTGAGCATGGCCGTTTCCTGTTTCACCGAAACCAGTCTTTCTGCAACACGCTTGCGTAACATCGTCATCGGCTCACGCTTTTCATTTCTTCCTCCGGAAACAGATCGAATCGCCGGAGTAACGGGATTCATAACATCGCCTTTCGTTATCCTGCCGCCCTTTCCTGTCGGAGTAATTTGTGCCGCGCTAATTCCTTTCTCGCGCATCATTTTTTCTGCCGCTACGGATGGAATTCCTTGTGCATAGGTTTCTTGCGGTTGTACTTGTTTTTCTTTAACAGGCGCCGCAGTGGCAACAGATGCAACTGTTGCCGCCATCACAGTTTCCTTCTTCGCTTTGGTTTCAACCGGAGCAGCAACACTATCATCAATCGTACACACAACACTGCCGACCTTTATCGTCTCACCTTCTTTTGCCAGTAATTTGATGGCTCCGGCAGCTTCTGCATTTAAAGTCAGTGTTGCTTTATCCGAATCCACCTCACATAATTCTTCGTCCTTCTCCACGTAATCGCCGTCTTTCTTTAACCAGCGGGAAATCTGAACTTCCGTGATTGATTCTCCCGGACTCGGAACTTTCATTTCGATTTTTGCCATGTTTCTTATTTTTTAAATGCCTGAGCGATTAAATTTGTTTGCTCACGTTCGTGTGCTTTATAACTTCCTGTCGCCGGACTCGCACTCTCGGGACGGGCAATAACTTTAAATGGAATGATAGATGTAGCCACACGAAGCAAATAGGACCATGCACCCATGTTGATGGGCTCTTCCTGTGTCCAAATCCATTCTTCGGCAGATTTGTATCGTGTCTTCAATGTATTTAATTGCTCTACAGGCAATGGATAAAGTTGCTCGAGACGAACAATAGCAATATCCGAAGATTGATTCTTTTCCTTTTGCTCAAGTAAATCGTAATAAATTTTTCCTGTGCAGACTATAACTCTTTTCACTTTGGACACTTCCACAGTCGTATCGTCAATAATATTCTGAAACGAACCTGAAACGAAATCTTCCAATTCGGATACACATCGAGGATGTCGCAATAAACTTTTTGGAGTAAAAACAATTAACGGTTTGCGGAAAGGACGGTGCAGTTGACGACGCAGAGCATGATAGAAATTTGCCGGTGTCGTACAATTCACAACTTGCATATTCATGTGCGCACATAATGTAAGAAATCGTTCCATACGACCACTCGAATGCTCGGCTCCCTGGCCTTCATATCCATGCGGCAGCAACATAACGATACCATTCATACGGTTCCATTTATCTTCTGCCGTACTGATGTACTGGTCGATAATTATTTGCGCCCCGTTGTTGAAATCTCCAAACTGCGCTTCCCAAATCACCAATGAATTCGGAGAAGACATGGCATAACCATATTCAAACCCCAATACAGCGTATTCCGAAAGCAAAGAGTTGCAAATACAGAAGTCTGCCTGATTAGCATAAAGATTATTCAGCGGTGTATACTGCTCTTCCGAATCTTCCATGTTAATCACGGCATGCCTGTGTGAAAAAGTTCCACGCTCTACATCTTGTCCGCTGAAACGTACAGGAAATCCTTCGTTAAGCAATGTCCCATAAGCTAACAGTTCGCCCATTGCCCAATCGAAACGGCCATCTTTCAACATCTTGCTTCTGTCTGCAAAAAGCTTAACCGTTTTATTGAAAAACTTTTTATCCTCCGGCAAGGATGTAATTCTTTCTCCAATCGTCTTTAATATTTTCTTGTCCACACCTGTAGCCGGATTCTTCTGCATGTCTTCTTCCGTAGCAAGTCGCAATCCTTTCCAACTTCCTTCGAGATAAGAGGATACTTTTTTCTTTTTTACCTGACGGGCTGTATCCAGACTTCCCTGTAACATTTCCTTGAAAGATTTTTCCATCTCCCGGGCAAGATTCGCTTCTACTTCGCCTTGTGATAATAGTTTGTCATTGTATATTTTTCTCGGATCGTCGTGAGCTGCAATGGCCTTATAAAGCAAGGGCTGAGTAAAACGCGGCTCATCGCCTTCATTGTGTCCGTATTTTCTATATCCCAAAATGTCGATGAAAACATCGCGGTGGAATTTTTGTCTGTATTCGAGTGCGAGTTGAATCGTATAAACCAATGCCTCCACATCATCACCATTCACATGAAAAACCGGCGAGAGCGTAACCTTGGCAACATCTGTGCAATATGTACTCGATCTTCCATCAATGTAATTGGTTGTAAAACCAACCTGGTTATTCACGACGAGGTGAATTGTACCCCCTGTGCGGTATCCGCGCAACAAAGACATCTGTATAACTTCATAAACGACTCCTTGTCCGGCAATAGCTGCATCGCCATGAATTAATATCGGAGCTATTTGGTTTTCGTCACCTCCCGGAGTATTATCAATCTTCGAACGAACAATACCCTGTACAACAGAATCGACAGCTTCCAAATGCGATGGATTTGGCGCGACACTGAGGTGAACATTTTTTCCTGTTGAAGTAATGCAATCGGATGAATAACCCAAATGATATTTTACATCACCGGCAAAACCCAATTCATCGTATTCCAGTCCTTCAAATTCCGTAAAAATTTCTTCATACGTTTTTCCTAAAATGTTGGCCAATACATTCAAACGACCGCGATGCGACATTCCAATCACATATTCCTTTAAACCAAGCTCGGCGCCTGTCTCAATAATGGCATCCAATGCAGGAATTAAAGTTTCACAACCTTCCAATGAGAAACGCTTCTGTCCAACAAACTTGGTATGAACAAAATTTTCAAAGGCAACTGCATCATTTAATTTTTTCAGAATGCGTCTTTTCTGTTCGATGGAAAAAGAAGGCGTATTGCGACAACCCTCCATCTTACTTTCAATCCAACTGACGATTTCCGGACTCCTGATATATTTATATTCAGCTCCAATACTTGCACAATAGGTTTGTTGCAAATGTGAAAGTATGTCTTTCAATTTGGCTGGACCGATTCCGATTAGGGTGCCCGAATGAAAGGTTGTTTCTAAATCGGCTGACGATAAATTAAAATTCTCAATATCGAGCGTCGGAAGATAATGACGTCTTTCTCTTACAGGATTTGTTTTCGTAAACAAATGTCCGCGTGTACGGTAACCGTTAATCAGGTTAATTACATTGAACTCTTTTTGAACATTTTCAGGAATTGTCTTTCCTGTTTTACCATTTTCAGGATAACTGGTGCGGGCAAATTCAAATCCTCCAAAAAACTCTTTCCAACTATCTTCTACGGAAGTCGGGTTTTCCAAAAACTGCTTGTATAAAGCATCTATTTGAGAGACGTCGGCATTGCCGAGGTATGTAAACTTATCCATGTGATTTGCTTGGTTGGCTAAGGTAAGGATTTGAAAGGAAAAGGAATCAGGGATTTGTTTTAGTATTTCACAAAATAAGTATCAGTTATTCATATAAAATTTTACACCTGATTGAGGTTTGACAAATTTGATGTGACTTTGAAAAATAACTCAAAAACAAATTGTCGCAAGAATCTAACAAGAAAAGAATTATATCTATAAATCAAACTGAATCGGGCTTAACCTTTACAATAGCTACATCGGTAACTTTTCTGCCTTTATTGAACTTTTTCTTATAAGACCGAACCCAAATGGTTAGCAAAGGTGTCCCGATGATTGTTGGCCATAGCCATTGAATAGCAACCGGCAGCCAGTCAAAATTCAGATTCACAGCCGAAAAAGCAGATAGTGCAGCAATGTAGGAAGCTACCATACCTGTCATGTGCGAGAAAAACCATTTGTTCCTGTCTTTAGGAGGACGAATAAAAGATAGAATGTCCCGCAAACCAATTAACGTTCCGATGGTTCCGAAAACAATGGAAATTATTCCGAAGGGGGATGAAAGACGGGTTAAACCAAAAAATACGAGAGTGAGAGAAAACAAACAATTCAGACTGACACAGAACCAATCAATGAAAGCTGTCTTATGTGTTTTATAAAAATCTTTTCGATAAACAGCCCTGTAACCTGAAAATGCCAGATAAAAACTAAATACAGCGACAAGCGTCAGGAAGAGGTTATCATGCATGGGTGCCATGATAAGGGCTGTTAGTGCAACGGAAGTCATGCACCAAAAAAACACTTTGCCCCATAAACGATGTGGCTTACTGCCCTTTTGAACAATTAGAGCAATGGGTGCTACAATAAATGCTATTGCACCTGAGACAATGTGAATACTCCGTAAGGTTTGGAATAAATCCATTGGACTTTAATTTAAGTTTCTTATCCGTTTTCTCTTTCTAAATCGAAATGAAAGACAAAGCAGAAAGGTGTGCGAATATTTTTATTACCAGCCCAGCAGCCAACCGAAGATGAGCGGTGCAACGATAGAAGCATCACTCTCAATAATAAATTTTGGAGTATCGATTCCCAGTTTTCCCCAGGTTATTTTTTCATTGGGTACGGCTCCTGAATAAGATCCATAACTGGTTGTGGAATCGCTGATCTGACAAAAATACGACCAGAAAGGTACGTCGTGCCACTCCAAATCCTGATACATCATCGGTACAACACAAATCGGAAAATCGCCTGCAATACCCCCGCCTATCTGGAAAAATCCAACACCTTTTCCTCCACTGTTTTTGCGATACCAATCGGCCAGCCAGGCCATGTATTCGATTCCGCTTTTCATGGTAGTAGCTTTCAGTTCATTTTTGATTACATAAGAAGCAAAGATGTTTCCCATAGTAGAATCCTCCCATCCGGGAACAACGATTGGAATATTTTTCTTCGCTGCAGCAAGCATCCAGGAGTTTTTCGGATCGATTTCATAGTATTGTTCTAGCTCTCCGGATAAGAGTATTTTGTACATATACTCATGAGGGAAAAAACGCTCACCATTTGTTTCAGCATCTTTCCAGATTTTATGAATGTGCTTCTGAAGGCGACGAAATGCTTCTTCTTCAGGAATGCAAGTATCAGTTACCCGGTTGTAATGATTTTCTAAAAGATCCCATTCTTCCTGTGGGCTGAGGTCTCTGTAGTTCGGAACACGCTTGTAATGTTTGTGAGCAACCAGGTTCATGATATCTTCTTCAAGGTTCGCTCCGGTGCAGGAAATAATTGCCACCTTGTCCTGACGAATCATTTCCGCAAGAGAAATTCCTAATTCAGCAGTACTCATGGCGCCGGCTAAAGTCACCATCATTTTTCCACCTTCTTTCAAGTGTAATTCATAACCTTTTGCAGCATCCATCATTGCCGCCGCATTGAAGTGGAGATAATGCTTCTCCATAAATTGTGATACAGGACCTTTCATGTAATTCGTTAATTAGTTAATTAAAAATTTACTGCTTTTTCAATAAGACAATATATGTAGGAAAGTGATCACTATACCCTGCAATATAATTGTCGAAATCAAAAGTGCGTTTTGGATATCCTTTATATCTTCCGGAAGTCTGTAACATCCATGGACGAGAGAAGATTTCTGCTTTGTTGAAAAAATATCCAGGGTTACTTTTGTTTAAAAAAGCTTCAGAAACCATTATCTGGTCAAATAAATTCCAACTGTCATTATAAGCAAGTGTACCTATTCCTTGTTTGTAAGGAGTTACCCATGGATTATACAATCCACCTTTCCCAACCATATTTTTTTCACCTTTCGCTCCTAATACTACGGCAACGCTTGGACTAACAGGATCATCATTCAAATCGCCCATAACAACAATCTTCGCATCCGGATTTTTAGCGGTGATGGAATCTATTTTTGCTTTACAAACGCCTGCGGCTCGTGCGCGACCGGGAGCACTAACTTCTTCTCCGCCTCTGCGAGATGGCCAGTGATTGACAAAAACAAAAATGTCTTCCCCATCATATTTTCCATATACAAATAGAACATCTCTGGTTTTTCGTTCAGTGCTATCGGAATTCATCAAATGAACATTGAGCGACTCCTTTTTGATAAGTGTAAAATACTTCGGATTGTATAACATGGCCACATCAATTCCTCTTTCATCAGGAGAATCAAAGTGTACAATCTGGTAATTGCGGCTCTTTAACAAGGGCTCATTCACCAGATCTTTTAAAACACCTTCATTCTCTACTTCTGCATTTCCAATAATAGATAAACCATCCGGTGAAAGGTCTGTTCCAATTTTTGACAATACGCTGGCAAGGTGATTCAATTTATCCAGGTAAATTTTACCTGTATAATTTTTTGTGCCACCGGGAAGAAATTCTTCATCATTCACATTCGGATCGTTAATCGTATCAAATAAATTTTCCAGATTATAAAATCCGATCAGTCCAACTTTATAAGTTGCCTTCTGAGCAATAGCGGGATTCGCTAAAACCCAAACTAATAACAATGCAAGTATTTTTCTCATTCAAGTATTTTTAAAACAAATGGGCGACAAACATACAAATTTTGCAGCAGGTGATTTGAATTCTTTACAATCAAAAGGATACTTAATTCTAAACAATGTACTTAAGTGAAAAATTCATGAGTCAAATTAAATGAAGCTTGGATTAATATGAATGATTCATTGCCATTGTTTCCAATTTAATTTTATTGAGTCAAACACCATTAATATTTCTTAAAAAACAGATGTCTTTCAGTTAAAAAACATAAAAACAGCACTATTTCAATTCAATCTTATGAAATTGTAAAATTACTTGAAAAAATATTTGGAACCTGATATTGATGTAATTTTACGGTTATACAATATATTGGTGTTAACAGATTAGCTAATTTAAGCGATTTGTGTAGCTTTGTCGTCCCAAAAAAATTTATAAACTAAACTAAGTCAATCCCGTGAAGAAAAAATTATTATTCTTATTAGTCATCTTTCTCCCCTTGATTTCTTTTGCGCAAACAGCGACAATCAGAGGAATAGTAAAAGATGAAACCGGACAACCGGTATCCAAGGCAAAAGTATCGTTAATTGGTAGCTCCATTCAAGCGGTTACGGATTCTGTTGGAGCATATGAACTGAAAAATGTTCCATTCGGAAAAAACGTCATTGAAGTAAGAGATGCAAATGCATTGATTTCTTCTGAATCATTGGATGTAAAAGAGCAAAATGTAATCCTGAATATCAATTCACACTCAGGACAAGTTGATAATGTTAATGGTGCTTCCACAGAAATTCCAACATTAACACTCGATGATGACGAATTGAAAGAATCAGCATCTGCAAACGTATCGAGCGTGCTTACCGCAGCTCGCGACCCTTTTTATTCTGCAGCATCATTTGCCTTCAGTATTTCCAGATTTCGCATCCGCGGTTACGACAACGACAATGCTCCTACATTAATGAATGGCGCCTTGGTTACAGATCTTTCCAACGGTCGCAGTGAATACAATGTATGGAGTGGTTTGAATGACGTTGTTCGTTCAAGAGAAAATTCGATCGGCTTACAACCTGCTAATTTTTCATTCGGCGGAATTGGCGGAAGCTACAGTATCGATAGCCGGGCTTCGCATCAGCGTAAACAATTGCAGGTTTCTTATGCTGCGTCCAATCGTGTATATGATAATCGTCTTGTACTCACCTATGGATCCGGAACCAACAGCAAGGGCTGGGCTTACTCACTTTCTTACTCACGCCGTTGGGCTGATGAAGGATATGTTCCGGGAACTTTCTACGACGGTAATGCATTCTTTGGTTCTGTTGAGAAAAAAATAAGCACCAACCATTCTCTTTCTCTGACAACTTTTGCTTCTAAAGCAAAGAATGGTCGTGCCACTCCAACCGTTCAGGAAATTAAAGACCTCGCCGGCTCAAATTATTACAATCCAAACTGGGGTTATCAGAACGGTAAAAAAAGAAATGCTTCCGTTGGTAATAATTTCCAACCCACATTCATTTTCACACACGATTGGGATATAAACGAAAAGTCATCTTTAGAGACTGCTATAAGTTATGAATTCGGTAAATACAAAGTTTCCGGTTTTGATTGGTATAAAGCAGAAGACCCTCGTCCTGACTATTATCGTTACCTACCTAGTTTTGACCCTTCTTATGGTGTCGATCCAGTCTCCGCAATTCGCGATTCAGCTCAGTTGGCATACCTTTTAAGTACAAATGAAGATGCTCGCCAGGTTAACTGGACAAAAATTTACGAAGCAAACCAAATACATGCCCTTTCTCTTTATGTATTATCCAACAGGGTAATCGATTCCAAAAAATACGGATTCAATACAATCTACAATAACAATATCACAGACAACATTGCATTAGCCGGCGGCTTGACATTTCAAAAACAGGATATGAATTATTACAAAGAACTGGATGACCTTTTAGGAGGAAAACAATTCGTAAACCTGAACCAATTCGCCGACCTTACAACTCTGGTTGATCCAAACGTCATTCAACTCGATCTCAATAATCCGAATGCAGTTGTAAAAGAAGGTGACAAATATTCTTACGATTACGTTGCTCACCTTAACCAAAGTTCCTTATGGGCTCAATCAGCTTTCAAATACGAGAAATTTGATTTTTTCATTGCTGCTCAGTTGACAATGTCAGGTTTCTACCGCACAGGTAATTTCAAAAACGGTGTCTTCCCAACAAATTCTTTCGGTGATTCCAAAAAATATAATTTTACCAATCCTTCTTTCAAAGGTGGAGTTACTTACAAACATAACGGACGAAATTATTTATACGTAAATGGTGCTTTCATTAAAAGAGCACCTTTATTTGAAAACACATTCATTTCACCTAGAACAAATGGAAGTGCAGTTACGAATCCGGAAAGCGAAACGATCTCTTCTGTTGAAGGCGGATACATTTACAATTCACCAAAACTTAAGACGAGATTATCCGGTTACTACACACAATTCAGTGACATCACTGATACCCGCAGCTTCTACTATGACGATTTGAAAACTTTCGTCAATTACACTCTTACCGGAATTGCCAAAAGACACACCGGAATCGAAGTTGCTGTTGACGCAAGCCTAGGAAAAGGATTTACTGCAACTGCCGTTGCTTCTCTGGGAGAATTTATTTATACTGAACGCCCCTCCACTACGATTACGCAAGATAATAAAGACACCCTTCTTGCCAGCGGCGATTTAGTTTACAGCAAAAATTTACGTGTTGCCGGAAGTCCGCAAAAAGCATATACTGTGGGATTGAATTACCGTTCTAAAAAATTCTGGTACCTGAATGTGAATTTGAATTACTTCGATGACATCTATACGGATTTCAATCCGGCACGTCGTACACTTTCTGCTCTTGAATTTGTTGATGAAGGAAGCACTGCCTGGAAAGAAATTCTCGGACAGGAAAAACGCGATGCCCAATTTACTATGGATGTTTCCGGCGGATGGTCATGGAAAGTCAACAACAAGTTTAAGTCGCTGAAGAAAAATACTTTCATCTTATTCAATGTTGGACTTACAAACATTCTAAATAACAAGGATCTTACAAATACTGCTTATGAGCAATTACGATTCGATGGAATCACACGTAGTATTAGTACCTATCCACCAAAATATTCTTATGCTTTCGGAACAACTTATTTCGCAAGTGTTACTCTTCGTTTTAACTAATCAGATAAATTAAAAAAACATCAATATATACCAATGAAAAAATCAATTCAAATTCTCAATGTTGTTCTGATACTTATCTTAACTTCATTCTCATTCACTTCCTGCGTTGACAAAGATTATGATGATCTCATAACTGCTAATGTCGACCCTAACCTTACTCCAACCCACACCATCAAACAACTACAGGCATTGGCAACAGGGTCTGTAGGCGTTGAAATTACATCGGATATCATTATCGCCGGTGTCGTTGTTGGAGATGATTCTTCCGGAAATATTTACAAGAATATTGTTCTTCAACAGGATTCATCCGGTATAGCTATTTCTGTAGATGTATCTAATTTCTATACAGAATACCCAACAGGAAGAAAAGTGTTTGTAAAATGTAAAGGACTCTTTATTGCAAATGATGGCGGAAACATCGAATTAGGTGTATCTGCTACAAACCCTGTAGGAAGAATTCCTGCCAACCTTGTTTCTAAATACCTGGTTAAAGGAAAATGGGGACAATACCTTACGCCAATGGTTTTCCCGTTAAATGCTACGAACATCCCAACCAATACATTGGTGAAATTTAACGATGTAGAATTTAAATCAGGTAATAATGGAGTTGCTTATGCGGCTGCAAGTCCTTCCAATTTAATTATTGAAGACTGTGCAGCAACTCCAAACGAGATGATTGTCTATTCAAGCACTTATGCAACCTTCGCTCTTCAAAAAACTCCTAATGGTAAAGGAAGTATTACCGGCTTATATACGATATACAGTGGTGCAGGTGAATTACAAATACGTAACCTTGACGACGTTAATATGAATGGACTTCGTTGCGATGGTTCAACAGGAATTCCTGTTCTCATGCCGCTCGATAGCATTCGCTTGCTCGATCCGGGTGCTTCTATTACATACATTCCGGGAGATAAAAAAATCGAGGTTACTGTAACTTCAAATTTTGCTGCTGCTATGCTTACCGGAAAAAATGCATACGTACAGGATGCTACAGCCGGAATACTCGTTCGCTTTTCTGCAACGCATTCTTTCGCCATTGGATCCCGTCTTGAGATCAACGTTTCAGGCATAGAACTTTCTACTTTTGGCGGCGTTCTTCAGATCAATAACATTCCTATCGGAAATGCCAGCGTAATTGGTAGCGCATCGGTTACTCCACGGACTGCAACCATTGCCGATTTGATTGCTAATTACAATACATGGGAAGGTCAAGTTATCAAAATCGATAATGTTACTATTACGGGAAGCGGCATTTACAGTGGTGCCAATACGTTAAATGATGGAACCGCAACAATGGATTTATTCACCTCCAGTTCTGCAACTTTCGCTTCAAGTTCATATCCTACCGGAACCGTTTCCGTTACAGGTATCCTAACAGAGTATAATGGAACAAAAGAAATTTTAATTCGCGACGTTTCAGACGTACAATAAAATAATCAATTTCCAGTAAAGCCGGAAGGTGAATGAATGTTGGCAACAACACTTATTTATTTTCCGGCTTTAATTTTTCTATCGTTATTTCAAAAAACGCTTTCGGATTTTCTGCATGAACCCAATGCCCGGCTCCTTGAATTGTTTTTATTTCCGCTTGAGGATAAATCCTTTTTATTTCTTGTTCGTCCATCTCATTGATGTAACCGGAATTTCCTCCTTTTAAAAACAATACAGAAACCTGAATCGGGTTTTTAGGACTAAATGCTTTTCCGATCTCTTCAATATTGTTCTCAATGCCTTTCAGATAAAAACGCCAATCGAGTTTTGATTCCTCCCGCCAATACAGGTTCTTCAATAAAAACTGAATGGTGCCTTCATCTTGGATGGCCGAACGGAGTTGCTCCTCCGCTTGTTTTCTGGAATCCAATGTTTCCGTTTCTATCGCATGTAAAGCAGCTAAAATTGTTTGATGATGCGGCGAATAATACCTCGGAGCAATGTCAGCTATGATCATCTTTTCGATTTTACCGGAATACTTTTCGGAAAAAAACATAAGCACCTTCCCACCCATCGAATGTCCGATGAAATCCGCCTGCTCAATTCCCTCATCATTCATCAATTCGAAAATATCTTCAGCCATACTTTCATAACTGAATTCATCACTGTGCAGACTCCTTCCATGATTTCGTAAATCTACCTGATAAACGGCAAAACCCTCTTCAGCAAAACCCTTGGCCAACGTTGCCCAATTATCCGACATTCCGAATAACCCATGAAGAATTATCAAAGGTCTTCCTTCACCTGTTTTTTTGAAAAATAATTTCATTTCTATTTAAGCTGCCTAAGATATAGCTGCACCGTATTTTCCATTCCATAATACAAGGCATCAGCAATTAAAGCATGACCAATGGAAACTTCCATTAATCCGGGCACTTGCTCTCTTAAATATTTCAGGTTCTTTAAATTGAGATCATGTCCGGCATTGAGTCCGATGCCATTTGACGATGCACAATTTGCTGCATCCACATAAGGAGCAACTGCTTTGTAAGGATCGACAGAAAACATACGGGCATATTCTTCAGTATATAACTCTACACGATCAGTCCCTGTTTCTGCTGCATGAGTAATCATTGTAGTATCCGGTGCAATAAAAAGTGAAACCCGGGTATGATAACTGTGAAGACGCTTAATAATATTTTTTAAAAATGATTTATTTTTGATTGTATCCCATCCGGCATTGGAAGTCAATACATCGGGCGGATCAGGAACAAGTGTGGTTTGCGTCGGTCTGATTTCGTCGATCATCTTCAGAAATTCTTCCGAGGGATATCCTTCAATGTTAAATTCTGTATGAATGACTTTTTTTAATTCGTATACATCACTCTTACGAATATGCCTTTCATCCGGACGCGGATGAACGGTTATTCCTTCCGCACCAAAACGCTGAATATCGGCAGCAACCTGCAACAAATCCGGTACGTTCCCTCCTCTGGCATTTCGGAGGGTTGCAATTTTATTGATGTTAACACTCAATTTTACCATAAAAGATTCTCAATGCGCAAAAGTCTGGATAAAGTTGATAAGAAAAAAGCAATTTGAATAGGAGGTTTTACGTAAGCCTGACTATTTGCTTTTCCTAATACCCGAACTTCCGATTAACCAATATTATGCGTAATTGAGAAATTGTTTTTGTTTAACTCCATGAAAAGAAATTGCAAGTGCCTAAATCCCAATATTTTCTTATGTTTGCAGCCCTCAAACCATATTGAAAAGTGTTCGTAAACCTTTCCAAAGGATGACTGCCAAAGAACTGATAAACGATTCATTTCCTCCGCTTAAATTAAGCGACTCCGGTTTAAAAGCTTTAAACTGGATGGAAGAATTTCGTCTGGAACATTTTCCAATCGTCGATGGATTAAATTATGTAGGACTGATTTCTGAAGAGGATATCTTAAAATTAAATTCTCTCGATCAACCCCTGGCCAATAACAACTTGCCTCTTATTCGTCCTTTTGTTAAGTATAATCAGCCCGTATTTGAAGTAGTAAAATTAATTTCGCAAGATAAACTGACTGTCGTGCCTGTTATAGACGCCAACGGACATTATATCGGACTAATTACCTTAAACGATATTTTGAAACACTATTCAGACAGCGGCTTGTTTGATGATACGGCCGGAGTAATCGTTTTGGAGGTTGGCATTAAAGGTTATTCGATCAGTGAAATTGCTCATCTTATCGAAAATGAAAACGCCCGAATACTCAGTTTGTATAACACTCCGAACCCGGAAAATGAAACCATTGATCTTACCATAAAAATTAACCAACCGGAACTTTCCCGAATCCTTGCTTCTTTTACCCGTCACGGCTATATTGTTAAAGAACATTATCACCAAAGTGAATTCGTTGACGATTTGAAATCAAGATATGATTCATTGATGAATTTCCTTGGCATATAAATCTTGCCGATGAGAGCAGCCCTTTTCATATTCTTCTGCTGCCCGTTTTTATTTTTCAGCACCGCCTTATTTGCTCAGGATACGATTCCCGATTCAACAGCCATAAACGTAACAATCGGAAACATTACTCTCATTGGAAATAAAATAACCAAAGAACGCATTATCTATAGGGAACTTACCTTCCGGAAAGGCGAACACCTCGACTCCACCAACCTTTCGAAAATATTTAAGCGCAGCGAAGAAAATTTATACAACACCTCTTTATTTAACTCCGTTCATATTAATTGGCTCAATGAAAACGGAACTATAAATGTTTTTATCATCGTCACCGAACGTTGGTACATCTTCCCCCTTCCAATTTTTGAAATCGCCGAAAGAAATTTTAACGTCTGGTGGCAAACAAAAGATTATTCCAGAATCGTATACGGCGGAGTACTCAACTGGAATAATTTCAGAGGAAGAAATGAAGTGCTTTCTATTACGGCACGACTCGGCTACACTCAGCGACTCAGCTTTTATTATAGCATTCCATACATCAACAAAGGCCAACGATCCGGTCTCACATTTGGTGTTGCTTATTCCAGAAATCATCAGTCAAGTGTTATCTCTGAAAATAATAAAATCCTCTACTACAAAGACGAAAACCTTTTTACCAAAAAAGAATTCGGCGGCTCCGTTGCTTATACCAACAGACCGGATTTATACCATACCCATGTAATCGAAGCCGGTTACAAACATGCTGAAGTTTTGGACACCGTCATTCGCCTTAACAACGATTACTATTCTCCCGGAAAATCATCGTTGAACTATTCCGTCTTACGGTATTTTTTTAAAAGCGATCACCGTGATATTGCTGTTTATCCTTTACATGGCTACTACCTCGATTTTGAAATCGTAAAAAACGGATTCAGCTTTTTAAAAGATGATATCGACCTGGCTTATGTAAGCGGACAATTGAAAAAATTCTGGCCGCTCGGAGGACGTTTCTATTTCGGATCCGGTATAAGTACTAAATATACAACAGGTACTAAATTGCCTTATGCACTTTCACGCGGACTAGGCTATGGCCGCGACTACCTCCGCGGTTATGAATTTTATGTAATGGACGGACAAAATTATTTTTTACTGAAGACTAATCTGAAATTCGAATTACTTCCTAAAAGAGAAGTGAAACTTGGCTTTATCCCTTTGAATAAATTTTCTACCATTCCTTATGCTTTTTACCTGAATTTATATTCCGATGCAGGATATGTAAAAGACTACAATTTTGCTGCAAATAATCCGCTTACCAATAATTGGCAAATCAGTTATGGTGCAGGAATTGACTTCGTAACTTATTATGATATGGTCTTTCGTTTTGAATATTCAATAAACAAATTGGGGGAATCGGGATTTTTTATTCACTTTACAGCACCAATCTGATCATCTAAACACACAATCAATGAATTTTGCCATTTACGGACGCCCTGTTAATGCAAACCAGATTCCGCTTGCAGAAAGCGTAATAAACTTGTTAAAGAAAACAGATTGCTCCATTCGCGTTCACGCACCTTACCTGGACTTCTTAAATTTTCAACTCAAGAAAAATCTTGGATTAGAAACTTTTTCCGGACATGATGATTTAAAATCAGGTACCGATTTCCTGCTAAGTATCGGTGGAGACGGTACTCTTCTCGATACCGTCTTTCTTGTCAAGGACTCTAATATCCCCATCGTTGGAATTAATGCCGGACGGCTTGGTTTTCTATCAAGCATATCACGTGAAAATCTGGAAGAAGCCCTGAACAGCTTATCTCAGGGACACTTTTCACTCGATGCGCGAACATTGCTGCGGCTTGAATCAAATTTGCCGATTTTCAACGGTGATAATATCGCTCTCAACGAGTTTACCCTTCATAAAAAAGAAACCTCAAGTATGATTACCATTCATACGTATCTGAATGGAGAATACCTGAACTCTTATTGGGCCGATGGAATCATGATTTCTACACCAACCGGATCAACCGGATACTCGCTCAGTTGCGGAGGTCCGATTATCATCCCTCAAACAGATACTTTCGTTATCACACCAATTGCTCCGCATAATCTCAACGTAAGGCCAATTGTCGTATCCGATAAAAATGTAATTTCTCTGGAAGTGGAAGGAAGAAGCCAGCATTTTATGGCTACGCTCGACTCCAGATCCGTTACAATTGATTCAGGATTTCAACTTGCCGTCCGAAAAGAAGACTATTCCATTAACCTGGTCCGACTTTCTAATGAAAATTTCCTGAATACCCTTCGAAAAAAACTAAATTGGGGGCTTGACACTAGAAATTAATTTTTCGCAATCACTCAATAAACACTTTCTTTATTGCTAAAAAAACGTTTATTTTGCCCATATACTAATTTTACTATATTTGCCCTCCCCCAAATTAATCATGAAGAAGTTAATTTTCTTTTTGTTGGCTTTTATTGTTCTGCTTCCTGCATTTTCCAATGCTCAACGTTGGAAGAGGCAACGCTATGAAATTAGCTTTGGTGCAGGAATTAGCAATTTTTTGGGTGAGCTCGGAGGAGCGAATCAAATTGGTACACACTACTTCAAAGATCTCGAATGGTCTATGACACGCCTTGCCTTGGATGTCGGTCTTCGTTATAAATTAAGTAATTATTTCGCTTTAAAATCTCACCTCGCCTATGGCCGCGTTGCCGGAGACGATAAACTAACTACAGAGTTTTTCAGAAATTACAGAAACCTCAACTTCTTTTCTGACATCTATGAGTTTAACCTCAATTTTGAAGCGGCCTTCCAACAAGAACAAGTTGGTCACCGTTACCGCCTTAAAAAAGTTAGAGGTGTAAGAGGTTATGAAATATACTCCTATGCATTTATTGGCTTTGGGGTTTTTCATATGGATCCTAAAACAAATTATCAGGGAAATATCATTCGCCTTCAACCTCTCGGTACCGAAGGTCAAGGTTTGATTGCTTCCAGAAATAAATACAACCTCGTTCAATTTTGCATTCCTGTTGGTATTGGATTTAAATATACGATTGATCGTAAATGGGGCGTTGGACTTGAATTAGGCATTCGCAAAACGTTTACTGATTATATTGATGATGTCAGTACTACCTTTTTCGATTTCGCCAGTTATCCCGAAGCAAACCCTTTTTCAGGTTTAGTCGCCGATCAGTCAAGCCATGACCCGAAATACGTTCAAGTAACTGCTCCGGGTGCACAACGTGGTGATCCACGCGAAAATGATTCTTATATGTTCGCCATATTCAGTTTGAACTATAAACTCTCTACCGGTCGCGGATTCCTGCCTAGATTCTAGGTAAAATTTTTCCCCTTTAAATCCGTTTGCCATTGTCCCCTATGTTGGCCCGTTTACTCAAATATTTCACCTTTATTATTCTTTTTGTTTCGTATATAGCTGATGCTCAATACAATGAAATGGGATTTTTAATAGGCGGCTCCCGCTATAAAGGTGAACTTTCCCGGCATATGTTCAGTAAAGACTTCATCCATCCGGCTGTCGGTTTTTTCTACAGGCATAATTGGGATAGAAGATGGAGCTGGAAACTCGAAATTAACTATGGAAAAGTCTCCGGATATGATGCAAAAGCAAAAACCGCATTTGAACTAGACAGAAACCTGTCATTTTACTCCAACATTTTAGATATTTCTCCTCTGATTGAGTTTAACTTTCTCCCTTTTGAAACCGGTCGCTCCGACTACCCTTTTACACCCTATATTTTCACCGGTATTTCAGTTTTTAAATTTAACCCTAAAGCCGAACTGAATGGCAGCGCTTATGAATTGCAGCCCTTAGGAACAGAAGGTCAAGGATCTAATGGGCTTAAGAAATATAAGCGGCTTCAATTAGCTATTCCTATCGGTGGCGGAATTAAAATATCGGTTGGAAATATTGGTATTGGCATTGAGGTCGGTGCAAGACGTGCTTATACCGACTATCTGGACGACGTAAGCACACTTTATCCTGAAATGGCAACCTTATTAGCTTCTAATGGTCCCGCCGCTGTGTTGCTTTCTGACCGCTCCTTCTCGCGTTTGGACACTTCTTCGGCAATTCCATCCGTTTTTATGAAACAGCGGGGAAATGCTTCCGATAAAGACTGGTACTTATTCGCCGGAATAACCATCTTCTGGAGACTTTCCGGTACACTTAAAGAAATCTGTGAACCATTTAAGTTCAGAAGATATTAAAACATACAATTGACCTTTTATTGAAAAATGAAGGTTTTAATAAGTGTTAAATTATGAAATAAGAATTAACATTATTGTTAAATCACTCCATTTCATGATTTTAATTAGCAGTTTTCCTACTGCATATTGGCCAATTATTAAGTAAGACCACCCTATTTTATTAACTTGCGCCCCCAATAAAGACCATGACACTAAAAGACAAGATAAACACCTCAAAACTACCACAACACGTTGCAATCATCATGGACGGGAATGGTCGTTGGGCTCAACGGCAGGGTGAAGTCAGAGTTTTTGGTCATCAAAACGGTGTAACTGCTGTTCGTGAAACTACAGAAGCTGCAGCAGAACTCGGAGTAAAATTCCTTACGCTTTATGCATTCTCAACTGAGAACTGGAACCGACCTAAGGAAGAGGTTTCTGCATTAATGGAATTACTCGTCCACACCATAAATGCCGAGAAAGAAACACTACACAAAAACAATATTCGTCTACTTGCTATCGGCGATCTTCAGTCTTTACCGTCTTCATGCTATAAAGAATTAATGGAAGCTATCGATGAGACTTCCGGAAATACAAGAATGTCTCTTGTACTTGCCTTGAGTTACAGTTCACGTTGGGAAATTACAGAAGCGATAAAAAAAATTGGTGCAGATTTACAAAAAGGTAAAATCAAGAACGAAGACATCAATGAAAAAACAATTTCATCCTACCTCACTACTTCGGGAATTCCCGATCCGGAATTGTTAATACGAACCAGTGGTGAGGCAAGAATTAGCAACTTTTTATTGTGGCAAATCGCCTATACTGAACTTTTTTTCAGCGATAAACTCTGGCCTGAATTTACCAAAGAAGATTTCTATTCTGCCATCATCAACTTTCAAAACAGGGAACGACGTTTTGGATTAATTAGTGACCAAATAAATAAATGCTGATGTTTAAAAAGTTTTTTATTGCCATACTGCTGATTTTTTGTGCAGGATCTATTCAGGCTCAGATACAATTGGGAGGGGATAGTGTTATCGTTGATTACAGCAATCCGCAATCCTATGAAATCGGCGGTGTTGTAATTTCCGGAACGCAATTTCTGGATGATGCTGTTTTGATAAACATCTCGGGACTCTCCGTCGGCGATACACTCGAAGTTCCGGGTGATAAAATTTCCGGTGCTATCAACAACTTGTGGAAACAAGGATTATTTACCGACGTTAAAATTATTGCTTCCAGAATGATTGGTAAACGCATTTTTTTTGAAATACGTCTTACTGAGCGTGCACGTTTATCTACCTTCAATTTCAAAGGCGTAAGTAAATCAGAAGCCGATAAGATCCGTGAGAAAGCAAATTTGGGCGACAAGGTTCTTACCGATAATCTATTGGAAACGACTAAAAACATAGTTCGTGATTATTATGTAGACAAAGGTTATCTCAATACGGAAGTAACTATCCATCACGAAAAAGATACACTCTTTACCAATCGCGAGAAAATGACAATTACAGTCGACAAAAAATCGCGAATCAAAGTAAATAGCATCGAATTTACGGGAAATCAGTATTTCACCGAAGGCAAATTGAAGCGTGCTATGAAAGATACCAAAGAAAAAAAATGGTGGAAAATTTTTACGTCATCGAAATTCCTTGACGAGAAATATCAAGACGATAAAACTAAAATCGTTGCCAAGTACAACGAAAAAGGATATAGAGATGCACGAATCGTTTCCGATTCTGTTTACAAGTTTAACGACAAGCGAATAAATATTTCAATTGCTATTGACGAAGGACATCAGTATTTTTTTAGAAACATTACCTGGTTAGGAAATACCAAACATACTTCTCAGGAACTCAGTACCATTTTAGGAATTAAAAAAGGCGACATATACGATCAGTCTGTTCTCGATCAACGATTGTTTATGAATCAAAATGGCAGAGATGTAAGTTCCCTTTATATGGATGACGGATATCTCTTCTTCTCTGTAACTCCTGTAGAAATTAATGTGGAATCCGATAGCATTGATCTGGAAATGCGAATCTATGAAGGCAAGCAAGCCCGAATCAATAACGTTACTATAGTCGGCAATGTTAAAACAAACGACAGAGTCATCATGCGTGAGATACGCACCAAGCCCGGACAATTATTCAGCCGCGCAGACATTATTCGTACGCAGCGTGAGCTTGCTCAGTTGGGTTATTTCGATCAGGAAAAACTGGGTGTTAATCCAACTCCGAATCCTGCTACCGGAACTGTTGACATCGAATACACGGTAGAAGAAAAACCCTCCGATCAGCTTGAATTATCCGGTGGGTATGGTGCAAACCAACTCGTAGGTACTCTCGGAATATCCTTCAATAACTTTTCTGCCGGAAAAATCTTTAAGAAGGGCGCCTGGAGACCTCTACCTTCAGGAGGAGGACAAAAATTAAGTCTGCGTGCACAAACAAATGGAAAATATTATCAATCCTATAGCGCTTCCTTTACAGAACCCTGGCTGGGAGGTAAAAAACCAAACTCTTTCAGCGTTTCTGTTTTTCACTCCATACAAACAAGTGGAAATACTTCCAGTGAAGCAACTAAACAGGAAATAAAAATTACCGGACTATCTTTAGGACTTGGAAAAAGATTGAAAAAGCCTGATGATTATTTTAGCATCTATCACGAAGTAAGTTACCAGTATTACACACTTCAAAATTATGGCGGAACCTTCCTCTTTAGTAATGGTGTAGCAAACAATTTGAGTTTTCAGGAATCCATTTCGAGAAACTCTATCGATGCGCCCATCTATCCGCGTACCGGTTCACAAATTTCGTTGACGCTGCAACTTACTCCGCCGTATTCCTTTTTTAATAAGATCGATTACTCAACAGCTACCGATGCAGAGAAATACAAATTCATCGAATACCACAAATGGAAGTTCACCTCTAGTTGGTTTACCAAACTTGCCGGAAATCTCGTCTTGAATACAAAGATTCAATATGGCTTCCTGGGATTATACGACAGACAATTAGGTGCTTCTCCTTTCGAAAGGTTTTATTTAGGAGGAGATGGACTAAGCGGCTATTCACTTGATGGAAGGGAAATTATCGCACTTCGGGGATATGAAAACAACTCTGTTACTCCACAAAATGAAAGGGGCTCACAAATTGGCGGCACAATCTTTGACAAATACACACTTGAATTAAGATACCCTGTTTCTTTGAACCCAAGCGCAACGATTTATTTTCTCGCTTTTGCTGAAGCCGGTAACTCCTGGTTAAAATTCAAGGAGTTTAACCCATTCAGTTCCAAACGTTCTGTAGGAACAGGAATTCGTATTTTCCTTCCGGTATTTGGTATTTTAGGGCTTGATTACGGTTATGGTTTTGATAAAATTCCCAACTATCCGGATGCAAACGGTGGTCAGTTCCACTTCTCAATTGGTCAACAATTTTAAATTCATACATTTGCAACCCCAAAAAAAATGGAATCAATCATGAAAAATAATATGCTTTCCGGCTTAGCTAAAAAAAGCATTATTTGCCTTTTCGGCATTCTGTTATTTGCCTCAGGCAATTCTTTCGCTCAGAAATATGCTTACGTAAACACGCAGTATATTTTAGAGAATATCCCCGATTATAAATCCGCTCAACAACAACTTGACAATCTTTCTATCACCTGGCAGAAAGAAATCGAAGACAAGTATGCAATCATCGACAAACTTTATAAAGCTTATCAGGCCGAGCAGGTTTTGTTGACTGAAGAAATGAAAAAACGTCGTCAGGAAGAAATCGGCCAAAAAGAAAAAGACGTTAAAGATTTACAAAAACAACGCTTCGGATTTGAAGGCGATTTGTTTAAAAAGAAACAAGAATTCGTAAAACCTATTCAGGATAAGATTTACAATGCTATTAAAAAACTGGCAACCGATCAGGGCTATGCTGTTATCTTCGATAAATCCGGCGATTTAATCATGCTCTATACAAATCCTAAATACGATAAATCCGACGAAATTCTTTTAGCACTCGGTTACAAACCTGCAGCTAAAGCAACAACCGGTGCCGGAAAAAGCGGCGCTTCCGGAGCCCCTGATACCGGCAAACCCGATGGAGACCAAAAAGCCCCGGTAAAGAACGACGACTCACCAAAAAAATAAATATAAACCCAACCCACAACGATGAAAAGAATATCCCTTTTTGCAATTTTAGTTTTTACTTTCTGCGTAACATCTATCTCTGCTCAAACACTTAAATTCGGTCATATTGATTCAGGCGCCTTAATCCAAATGATGCCTCAGACCAAACAAGCTGATAGTACATTGAAAAAATTCGGAGAGTCCCTAGATATTCAGTTAAAAGCTATGACTGCTGAATACCAAAGCAAACTTCAATCTTATCAGTCAAAAGCTGATTCATTACCGGATGCAATACGTGCAACCAAAGAAAAAGAATTAACAGACCTGGGACAGCGTATTCAAGACTTCCAACAAACTGCTCAGGAGTCTATCCAAAAGAAAAAGGAAGAAATCTACGGACCAATTCTTAAAAAAGCGGAAGACGCCATTAAAGAAATTGCCAAAGAAAAATCATACTCCTATATTTTTGATACAAGTTTAGGCAGCGTTATTTTCGCTCAGGAAAGCGACAATATCTTACCGGTTGTTAAAGCAAAACTTGGAATCAAATAATATTTATTCCACTCAATAAAAAGCCATTCGAACAAAACGAATGGCTTTTTTATTTCATTCCACTTTCGAAAATAAAGAAAGAAGCCTTCTTCCCTTTACCCTGCCGGGCTTCTATTGCTCAATAGGATAGAATAGATTCCCATTTCAGACGTTAATATCTCATTCGTCCTTTCTTAACTCTCCGGTTTGAATCCTGTACATTTACTGGAAAATTACTTGTGTTTCCGTTATGCGGACTTTTTACCTTTTATTTTTTTTCATTGCTGTCCTCGACAGCTTAGCAGCTCAGACGCTAAGTAGTCGCCGCAATAAATTTATTTCCATAAAAGTGGATACCGTACAGCTTGATTCGTTAAGCATTGCTCCCGGATCACTCAGTATCAAAAACGGAGAAAACTACCTGGATACTTCTGCTTTTCAACTCGATTTCATCCAGGCAAAAATAATCTGGAAAAAAGAGTCGGCCGCTTTCCAATCGCTTGATGGAGACTCTGTCCTTGCAGTATATCGCGTGTTCTCATTTCTTCTGGGTAAGGAATACAAAAACAAGAGTCCCAATCTTATTAGTCAACAAGGTTCATCAACACCCGTTTATTACAATCCCGGTTCTGATGCTCCCGAAATCTTCAAAGTACAAGGACTTACACGCAGCGGTAGTATTTCCAGAGGCATTACGTTTGGAAATAATCAGGATGTATTCGTAAACTCCAGTCTGAATCTTCAACTGGCCGGTAAACTCGGTGATAACGTAGAAATACTTGCCGCCATTACCGATGAAAACATTCCCGTTCAGCCCGAAGGAAACACCCAACAATTGCAAGACTTCGACAAGGTCTTTATTCAATTGTCCAATAAACGAAACAAACTTATTGCAGGTGACTTCGAACTAAAAAGACCTGATAGCTATTTCATGAACTTCTTTAAAAAAGGACAAGGAGGTTATTTTACAACAGAAGTTCCACTGACAACCGATACCGTTGACGGAAGAAAAAGAGTTCTTAGATCCGGAATAAGTTTAGCTGTTTCCAAAGGAAAATTTTTCCGCAGTGAAATAGTAGTGAAAGAAGGTAATCAAGGCCCCTATAAACTCAGGGGAAGTAACGGCGAAGTTTTTATTATCGTCTTATCCGGAACTGAAAAAATATTTTTCGACGGACAACAACTTGTACGCGGTTCGCAAAACGATTATGTTATCGACTACAATACAGCAGAATTGACCTTCACAACACGTAGACTAATTACAAAGGATTCAAGAATCGTAGCCGAATACGAATACTCAGACAAGAATTACGCGCGTTCGCTGATTTACCTGAACAATGAATTCGAAAGTAACCGGTTGAAAATAAAATTCAATTTGTATTCAGAACAAGACAGTAAAAACCAACCACTGGCTATTGACCTCGATAGCGCGAAGAAAGCGATCATGGCTGATGCAGGTGACGAGATTCAAAATGCAGTTTATCCAACAGCAGATAGTACGGCTTTCAATGTCAATACCGTTTTGTATCAGCGTATCGATACTGTTACAGCTTCCGGAACATACAACATCTTCATTTATTCAACCAGCCCGGATAGTGCCTACTGGCAAGTTGGTTTCAGCGAAGTTGGATTTCAGCACGGAGATTATGTTCAGGACCTTAGTTCCGCAAACGGAAGAGTTTTTAAATGGGTGGAACCCGTTAACGGCATTCCTTCAGGAAATTACGCACCCGTCGCGCTTCTTATTACTCCCAAAAAACAGCAACTCATTACAACCGGAATTGATTATAAATTCGATAAGAGAAACAATATAGCAGCAGAAGGAGCATATAGTGACTACGATATTAACCGGTTTTCAAAAAAAGATAAAGCTAATGATGCCGGTTATGCTTTTAGAATCAATTACAAAAACGAAACTCCACTTAGCAACGACTCTGTGAATGGATGGCGCTTAATGAATTTGATTAACTATGAATATACTGCAAAATATTTCCGACCGATAGAGCGCTTTCGAAATGTGGAATTCGAACGAGACTGGAATTTAGGTACTTCTTCCATTCAAAATGATGAACATATCGGTACGATTCAAACATCTCTGGTAAAACCTTCTTTACTTACTTTCACCTATCAGTTAAAATCATATAACAAAGGAAGTGATTACAAAGGACTCATGAACAGCGGAAACTCCACGCTTAAATGGAAAAATCTTTTGTTGAATGCCACAGGCAGTTATCTAAAAACTGAAGGGTTAACATCGAAGTCAGGTTACCTTCGACACTTAGCTGATTTATCCCGGCCCGTTTGGAAACTTGTTCTTGGTATCAGAGAAAATTCAGAACAAAACAAATTTAAAAACAGATTAACCGATTCGTTGATTGGAAATAGTTTCGCATTTCAGGAATTGCAGGGGTATATTCATACAATCGATACGGCAAAATCTAAAGCCACAATAAGCTATAAACAACGAACCGATAAAGCGGTAATGGGAAATGACTTTCGGGCAAGTACTTTCGCCGAAGAAGCCAATCTACTAACCGAATTTTCAAAGAATCGAAACAATACGATCCGGACAACCACTACTTACCGGGTTCTAACAATAAAAGACACATTACTCACCAATCAGGAAGCCGCCAAAACGATTCTAAACAGGATCGATCATACACTGAATTTACTGAAAGGTGTTTTTTCATTTAATACGTTTTACGAAGTCGGTACCGGACAAGAAAGGAAACAGGAATATTATTACCTCCGCGTAAATGACGGACAAGGTGTGTATGCCTATGTGGGTGACGAGAATAATAATGGTGTCGAAGACTTGAATGAGTTTGCTATTGCCGCATTTCAGGACAAAGCAAATTATATCCGCGTTTTCTTGCAGACCAATGAATACATCAGTACAAGAAGCAATCAATTTAGTGAAGTTTTCGTTATTAATCCGTCAGGAAACAGTGGGTCGGTGCCCGGTAAATCTCCTTTTTATTACCGATTTTCCAATCAGCTTTCCGCTCGGCTCGACAGAAAAACCAAAGATGAAACCTTGCTCTCCTCGTTAAATCCTTTTCATCAAAATCTAGCCGATACATTGCTGATTTCCTCTACATCGAATATCAGAAACACTTTATATTTTAACCGTATGAGTGCAGTCTTCGGACTCGATCTTACCTGGCAGGAAAATAAAAACAAAGTTTTTCTGACGAATGGTTTTGAAACCCGTATTCAACGTTCGAGAATTGTAAATGTCAGATGGAATATAAATCGCTCGCTTCTGGCTAACCTGAATTTTGAAAACGCTGACAGGATCAATGAGTCTGATTATTTTTCAAACAGGGAATACAGCATTTACTCGAATAGTGTTGAACCAAAAATCAGTATTCAGCCAAATAGTAATCTGCGCTTTTCTGCCTCCTACAAATACAGTGAAAAACTGAATACTGCCGGAATTGCCGGAGAAAGGGCTATCACCAACAGGATGGTTTTTGAAATGAAGTATTCAACTACCAATACCGGAAGTATGACCGCTAAGTTCTCGCTAATAGGCATTGATTACAATGCTTCTGATGCAGGTTATTTGTCTTATGAAATGTTGGAAGGATTTAAGAATGGAAAAAACTCTACCTGGGGATTGACCATGCAAAGAAACCTGAACAACTCAATGCAGTTAAGTCTTAATTACGATGGAAGAAAACTTAAAGACTCTCCTGTAGTCCATACCGGAGGTGTACAATTCAGGGCTTACTTCTAAAAAAACAGTTGAAGAAATTTTACTTCAACTCTATCTGAGATTTTCCGATTACAATTCCGGAATGATAGATTTCAACATTGTATTTGCCTTTCATGAACTCCGATCCTTTCGCCCATAAGACCTCTACAACTGTATCCGTATTCTTATAATCGACAGTCTCTTTCATTGTAAACGTCAAATCTTCACCTTTAACTTTAAAAGTTTCCTGATTGGCAGACATGATAGCACCATCCGGACCTAATACACGGACATATAAATCCAATGGCCCATTATCGATAACGCTATTTTCGCCCAGTGTGAAACGGGTACGGATTTTTTGAATTTGTTTTGCTTTATTCGTGATAATTTCCTTGCCACTACTTTTATAACGAAGTCCGTCTGTTGTAACATTAAAAGTCTTCAATACAGATCCTGCCGAAACCTTAGTAAACAATCGGGAGTTTTCAGCAGAAAGATTTTCATTTTTGGACATCTCTTTACTTAAAGTAGTAGAGAGATTCATATTTTCTTCTTTTAGCTGGGCAGTAATTTTATTCAGTGAATCGATGTTGTTAACATACAAGTCATTCATTTCCTTCAACTTAGCCAATTCTGCCTTGGCTCTGGCAATCTGTGCCGGGCCTCCTAAACGTATAAGATTCTGAATTTCAACAACTTTTGCTTTTATTTCTTCATCTTTCTCCGAAAGTTGATTCTGTAGATTCACATTATCAGACTTCAGTTTCTCATATTCGACTTTAAACTGATTTAGCTGCATCTGAAGAGCGTCTTTTTCGGCAGTAGTAGTAACGATGGTCTGGTTAGCGATATCCAGGCTATTTTTCTTATCGAAAAACTGCCACAATAGCAATCCATTAGTTCCTAATAAAATAGTGATAACGATAATAACAACTCCTTTTTTGGGACCTTGTTCTTGGTAATCGTTTTTATTGGTTTCTTGTAAATCCATAGTTTTGGTTTCGGAAGATTTCAAGATATAACTTTATCTTTATTACTTTCATCAACAAAATTTAGCCGTAGATCGGTCAACATGCCTTCCAACATGCGGATTTGCGACTCGGAAAGATTGTTTTTTGTTTTTATTTTAATCAATTCTAAAATATCAATAGACTGTTTTGCCTGTTCCAGATTCCGTTCGATCTTATCGGTAGCCGGGTTTTTTAATTTCCCCAATGCAACCATTGCAGATGAATAAAAAATATATAACAATTGGGCAAAGGATTGATCTTCGGTATTCATATCATTGTGTAAAATTGAATAGCTACAAATGTAATATTTTTTTAAAGTTAATAAATATTAACCAGTCAGGTTGACAATTTACACAAACCTATTACAAAAATCTTAAATGAGTATAATGTCAAAATGAAGCAAGGATTTGAACGATGGCGTAAAAATAATTTGAAAAGGCCTTATACCGGCAATAATTCTATAGAATGGATTCAAAGTGGTGAAAGGTACTTTCGACTATTCGAAGAGCTAATCGATTCGGCACGATTTGAGGTTCATTTACAGACATTCATTTTTGAACAAGATTTAACCGGCACCCGTATAGTTGAGGCCTTAATTCGGGCTGCTCGGCGTCAGGTTGAGGTTTTTATTTTAGTAGATGCATATGGATCAAGTCATATTGGCCAATCTCTCATGCAACGTTTTGTAAAAGAGGGTATTCAATTCAGGAAATTCGGGAAGATATACTCTGGAGGTAGCTTTCATATTGGTCGCAGGTTACATCATAAGATTTTGGTAATTGATGGAACCAAATCTCTGGTGGGGGGAATAAACATTTCAGACTACTATTCGGGGGCAAATGGTAAAAAGGCCTGGCTTGACTTCGCCGTCCTTATTCAAGGAGGCATAAGTCGGAGACTCCAATATATTTGCAGGAAGAGCTGGAACAAAAAAACCTTTTCTTTTAAATCGGCGCGTCAGCTTTTATTAAATAAAGGTCCGCAATTGGTGGTGCAATCTACAGGCGCAGTACGCATCAGCAGGAACGATTTTACCAGAAATAAATTTGAAATAACCCTAAGTTACAGGGAGGCATTTAGGAGCGCGGAACAAACGATTACCCTGGTTGGTGGTTACTTTCTGCCGGGAGGAAGAACCCGGAGGTTGTTAAAAAATGCAGTAAAAAGAGGTGTTAAAATAGACGTCATTGTGTCTGAAAAATCTGATGTAAAAGTATTGGAAAACGCCCGTCGTTACCTTTATAATTGGTTACTAAAGAATGGTGTAAATGTATATGAATACTTACCCTCCAATGTCCATGGAAAGGTAATTGTGATGGATGACAAATGGATATCTATCGGATCTTATGACCTGAACAACTTAAGTTCGTATAGCAATATTGAGTTGAATGTTGATGTCATCGATGATCATGTGGCTTCGAAACTTGCCTCACATCTCAATGATCTAATAAAAACAGATTGCCGGAAAGTAACTTCAGAATTGGATTATAAAAATGCATCCCTTATTTCGAGATTTTTTATGTGGGTATCTTATCGAATTGTAAAGACACTATTTGTCTTATCCTTTATTCTGGCCGGTGCTGAAGAAACAGAAAAATAAATCATGCATTACCTGCTATTCGTTTTACGAGTGTTCGCTTTGCCAGTGGCAAAAAAGTTTCTTCGAAAGGAATACTCATATCCGTTTCGATTACATAGGTAGCAGGATTAGGGAGTTTTTTATTAAACCGTATTAAGTCAGACTTAATGGCTTCAAAAGTATTCATGAGACTTTTTTCATATGTCTGCATATAGGACAAATGAATTCCTCGATACTTTTCTGTTGGATTTTCAAAAATGCTGATGTGATATTCATAAACGCGGGTTTCCGGTGTTGTTCCTTCTTTTAAGAAAACATATCCGTTTTCAGAGTTTAATGGAATGACCCCGATCGGATAAACTTTCAATCTTTCCTCAATGATATCATATATTTTTTTACCTTCTTTTAAATAAAGCTCCATCTGAGGAATCGAATATTCAAGTATGCTTTCGATTTCTAACATGAGTGCATCATCCTCAACTATTTTTTCATAGATCAGTTTGAATTGCTCCAGGTCGGCGCTTTTCATTCTCTCCGGAAAAAGATTGAACAATGTCTTTTTGTTATCCTTTAATGATTTGAGATTTCGGTAGTGTTCTACCAAATCGCTGAGATAAGGATATAATTTGTATTCAGTAAAATTATCACTTACATGTTGAAGGTATGCAAGCAAGATGTACTTCTTATACTCAAAATCTATCTGGTTTTCTGTAATCCAGTTTTTATTTAAGAATTGCATAGGCGTTAATATAACTAATAAACGTTTTTTAAAGATAAATGTTTCTTTAGCCGATTGTTGAAAATTTCAATAGACTACTACATTTTATAAAGCATAATGGAGTTAATTTTACCTTTATCTAATAAAATCTAAGTTAATTAATTCTATGAAAATACACAATAGCAAACTGATTGCATTTCTTACGATTTCAACAGTTCTTGCCGGATTTTACGGTTGTGTGCCGGCCCGTCAATTTGAAGATCTCCAGAAAAAAGAAAGAGCATGTGATGAGGAACGTTCTCGTTTAGGGAATGAAAATCAAACATTGAAAACGGAAAATACAGAATTGAAAGCCGCAGCAGCTGAGATGCAGAAAAATCTGAGTACTCTTATGCAGGATACGATGGAAATGGGTACCTCACACCAGCGTTTGACCGGACTTTACAATGAATTGACGAAGTCTTACGATAAGCTTCTTTCTAACAATGAAAAACTGTTAGCCGGTAATACAGAAGAAACACGAAAATTAATTCTCGAGCTCAACCGAACCCGAGAGGATTTGCAACGCCGCGAAGACCAAATGAAAAAAGACTCCATTTCACTCGACGAGCGTCAGAATAAACTCGATGAGTTAAAGGAAAGTTTAAAAGCCAAACAAGCCCGTGTAGATGAATTGGAGTCTGTTCTCAAAGGTGCAGACAGTACTGTTAACAGACTTAAAAACGCTGTTAGTGATGCATTGTTAGGATATGAAAACAACGGTTTATCGGTCTATGAAAAAGAAGGAAGAGTTTATGTTTCTATGGAAGAGCGCTTGCTATTTGCTTCAGGAAGCACCGTAATCGAAAAAAAGGGAGAAAGCGCTTTGAAGGATCTTGCCCGTGTTTTAGCAAACAACAAAAACATCAACATCATGGTTGAGGGACATACCGACAATGTACCCATCAACGGCACACTGCCAAGTGGAGCAAGAGATAACTGGGAGTTAAGTGTATTGAGAGCTACATCAATCGTTAAGATTATTCTGAGTGACAATGCCATCGAACCTTCACGACTGATTGCAACCGGAAGAGGCCCCTACAAACCCATTGATCCTGCCAGTACTACTGAAGCCAGAAAGAAAAATCGTCGCACAGAGATTATTCTTTCCCCGAAGCTCGACGAACTGGCCAAACTATTGGAGCAATTCGGTAAAAAATAAGCTATTAGTAATTTTCAAGATAGTTGAAATAAGAAAGGCCCCAATCGGGGCCTTTTCTACAAACAGTTTTGTTCCATGTTAAGCTTACTGCCCGTAGATTCCTTTTCTCTTCCAGGTAAATTTATAGGCGACTTCTAAGCTAAGATAAGTAAAAGAATCTTTCTTATCAGGATTTCCTCTTTTACTGGCAGTTGATTGAACACCATTTGTTCCCAATCCTGTTGGATCAGAAATATATTTTGCCAATTCAAACTGTTCAGCATCAGGGAATATTGATTTTAATTCATCGTAGGTTGCATAACGGCTGCTAACATCATCCAGATAATCTGTCAAAAAGTAATAATAGTTGAGTTCTCCGGAAAAAGTCAGGTATTTGTTCAGGTAATAACGAATTCCAACACCAAAAGGGAAACCCACATTAAAATTTTTATATGGCTTATTAGAGAAAACCTCCGATTTATAACCCTGTCCTTCCGAACTCCAATCCTGAAGGTTAGTTTCATATTCTCCATCCTTTTGAATTACTTGTCCTTTTTGTCCGGAAGCCTCCCTTACATCATGAATACTTCCATCTTCCCAGAAGTAATAACGGTTCTCCGGAGATGCATTGCCTCTGAATAAATCCGCTTTCGGTTGACCATAGAAGACTCCGATTCCTGCCAGGAAAAAGAAACTGTATTTGGTTTTGTTTAGCGGAGAAAATCGATTCGGAAAAACGTTGTAAGTAAAATCAACTTCGCTTCCAAATAAATCGTTACGGAATCCAATTCCACGACGGTAATTTCTTAAATCCACGCCTTCATTGCCACGGATAGAACTTGTTTCATCATACTGAAGACGATGCCAAGTAAATCTTAACTGCATATCAAATGTGGAATAACGGGTTCCTGAACGCTTTGGGTTGTTCAGGAAATCACGAATAGTAACTGCAGAACCCAGATTAGCGGAAGAAAGAGGAAACTGTTTTTCATTTCCAAGATCACCGATATAATTAACTACTCCTGTAGAATAGGCAATGTTTGCCGTCCTTTGAGCGTAATTGACTGAAGTACTGAAACAAAATAGAAAGAGGAGAAAATTTCTTTTCATGATGAGGGGATTTATTAATGTCATGAAGGTAAATAAAAATATATTTGTCAAACCCGTTATTTGGCTAACGTCCGGATTTTTGGGTGAATATTTGTTTATTTTCGCATTCCAAATTAATAATCGGTCCCGTAGTTCAACGGATAGAATAGAAGTTTCCTAAACTTTTGATGGCAGTTCGATTCTGCCCGGGACTACTTTTTCAGTGCACTGTGCACAGTTACTGTTCACAGTTCACTTTGTTTTTTCATGCGGAACTCAAGCTTTCAATACCGCTATTATTTGCCTAATCAATCTCCTCCGGCGACTTCCACAAAAACTTCCTGATTTTCATGAAATCCTCCCTATATCGGTTATGCATTTGCTTAGCTTGGTCTACACAATGAAAAATTATACGACCTTATAATAATACTGTTACGCGCTTACTTCTACATTCCGAAGACCTTGATTTTGAAAATTCGTATTAACCGGCCGGCTTTTTTTTTTAATTAAATCAACAATTCAATTAATTTTATGGATAAATAGAAAATTTTAGCCCCTATTCCGTTTTCTGGTATTATTCAATTTTCAATTTTTCTTACAAATTTTTCATTCTGATTACAAATGTTTACAGAATTGAACTCAAAATAATTGTGTATTTACTTTTATGATAACAGGTTTTCTAATGAGGAAAAAAAATATCCTGCTTTCTAACCAACTGTCATTTTAAAAAAATATTTTTTTGTTGAACCTGTTTTTTTCTTTTATTGAAACCCATTTTACTTTTGTTGCTGATAACATTTCGCTTTCAATTCGCTTGTCGGATAAAATCGAAAACCCATGTTTAATATAAAAAGGCAAGGGAGAAAAATAATTCTCGCCATTCACTTTTAAATCGTTGTCATGGTCGATTACCCATCCATAGAACTCATCAATTTCAGCTTGAAGCTTTGCGATTAATAAACTGCCTAAACCTTTTCCCTGATGCCCGGATTTTACAATAACAGAAAATCGAGTTTCATTATCCTTTTCAAAGTCGACAGCCCAGGCAATAATATTTTTATCTGAATCTTCTATTATATAATGATGATAATTTTTAACTCCTTCCAACAATAAGCCGAAACGATTGTTTAATTTAATTGGGTATTCTTCATTCCAAAGCTGATCTATTTGAGCAGCTTCCTTGGGTGTTAATATTTTCAGTTTTTTAATAATCATTGGCCCAAATAGCATATGCGTTTCAAAAATACATTTTCAAAATAATTGTTTTCAATGCAATATAAAAAACTTAATCAGAAATATTATATTGAACCTTTTGATGTTCCATTCCTCAAATTGATCCCGGTGTATAAAAATGCTTTTAGAGAACAAATAAAATCCGTCCAGCCCTGAGTCTGCTGAAGCGCTTTAGCGACACCTGCTTTATCGAGAGGGAAACTTTTTTCAGTAATGGTAACGACTGTTGCATTGTTATCCATTTGACTAAATTCAATTTCTACCAGTGCTTTTATTCCGCTGGCCTCCCACTCATATGAAATGAATTTGTTTTGCATTACGGAAAGGACGTGTACATTTACTTTAATATCTTCACCATTGAAAAACCAAATAAGATTTGCATTTTTTTCAATTGCCCCGCTGGACTTCGACACAAAATAGCTGGAAAGTTTTTCCGGATTGACAACTGCATTAAAAACATCTTCCAGAGGTTTAAAAATTTTATCTTTGACCTTAACATCTATATTCATTTTATTCGTTTTTTTTAACTAAATTATTTATGAAAATAATCTAAACAGAGGCCGGTATAATGAATAAAGATAGGTTTAAATTTTATTATTGATTCGAATCATATTTAGAATATAACATTAAAAATAAATCGGACGAAATATAAATATTTTCAAATTCCAACTTCATTCCTCGTTAGAATGACAAATATTTTCCTATTTAACCCAACTATTAGTCTGATTGACATCTATTTTATCCATATTCACAAAATTCCGGTTACTACTAAAAGATTAATCTTAACTTTAATTTAATAAAACAATCTTGTCATGAATCGAAATATCCTTTATGCTCTTATTTTTTTTCTCGTAATTGAAAAAACTAACGGCCAATCTGTCAAATTCGCTAATACTTTTCGTGGTCAGACAACACAATACGGTATCGTCGGCGCCAATGTTGTAAAATTCGACCCAACCGGTAATTCTAGTTGGGTTAAAGATTTTTCAGGATACATCATTCCCTCCACATTTCAAAACAGGCTAATCGGATCTGCATTTGATGGTAACTATTTATACGTTTTAGAATTGCAAGGTGAAATTACTTCCGGTCCTCCTCCAACATATTATCCGGCTCTGATTAAAATGGATACATTGGGTAATATTCTTTTCATTAAAAACAGTTCTGTTATGCCCGGCGGTAGTTACAATATGTACGATGTATTTCCTTCCCTGACAGGTGGAATTTGGGTGTTGGACGATTATTCTCCCGGCTTTACTCATTATGGGAATGCACAATATTTTGATAGTACCGGACAAACAGGAGTCTGTCTTGGTTTAATGTATGGCTCTGTTACTACCCTGAGAGAATTTCTCATTCTTCCTGATTCCAATTATGTTATTGCGGCGAATGAAAGGCCGTCAGCCCCGGGGCAGGGATATTCATTTCCTACTCTAACCAAATTTGATAGAAACGGGTCCATAATATGGCGGGCAGATTTCACTCCTACCGGCGCAAGTCTCTATGATTGGTTTGGAGAAAGTTCTATGACCGCAGACAGTTCAGGAAATATTTATTTGATATGCTTTGCCTATGTCAATACCACTGAAAAAATAGTCGGTCTCAAAGTTTCATCCGCCGGAAATATTTTAATTTCTAATTCATGGCCCAGCCTTTCACCTACTGCCATTCAAGGATTTGAGTTTAGAAACGGGGAACTTCGCCTAATATACAATGGAACAGAAATCAAATTTGACACCTTGTTCAACAATACATGTTTGAATTCGCAGATCCTTCCGGTAACTACTGGTAATAATTATTTTGGGGGCTCTTATCCTCAATCGTATTCGTCCTCTTCTTTCAATCCGGTAAATGGCAATTCTTTATCTTATCAACAGCAGCTATTTCCTGACTATTGTGCAACTGCAAGTGCTTTCGAGATTAATAAAAATGAAACATCTTTAAATATTTTCCCTAATCCCACAGACAGATACTTTTATTTACAGACCAATTTAAAAGAATATTTTCAGTTGAAAATAAGTGACCTTTTAGGGAATTTAATTATGGTAACTTACTCAAAGACTACGGAAGAAATTGATGTTAGCATGCTGCCACCGGGAATTTACTTTGTTACCATAAAAAAAGATGAACAATCAATAAATAAAAGATTCATAGTTCAATAAAAATTTTCTGAACTGATAAACTCACAAATAATAAAATTAAAATCTGATTTAAAATTACTTTCTCCTGAAATTAGTCAGCATTATTCAAGAATTAATTCATCGGAAATTTTTAAAGCCAGCAAAGGTATTTTGGTTTGATAGGAAACTAACTTGGTAATACTTTGATTAAAGAGATTACCCGGAAAATAGCGTTGATGTGAGAACATCACTAATAAATCACCTTTGTGCTTTTCCATAAAATATTCCAGCCCTTTATAAACAGATGCATTCTTTGAAATATAGCCGGAAAGCTTTGGGTACTTCACTCTTTTCTTAATTTTTCTGGTCATTTCCAGAACTTTCTCATCGCTGTGAATAAGGTGATTGTCGTCGACAAATACGAAGATAATTTCGGCATCAAAATGTTTGGCAAAATCGGTTATCGCAAGAGAAGAAGCGATATTATTTTCATGCAGATCGGTAGCAAAAATAATTTTATTTATTTTTCTGAATAAATTATCTGGAGGGATGGTTAATACAGGGCAACTCGCTTCTTGAATTATTTCAGCAGTAGTGCTTCCCATAATTAATCGCTTAAGCTTACTGTTACCTGTTTTTCCGACGACAATAACATCTGCTTCAACCTGACGGGAATATTGCGCAACCATTTCTCCAACACTCCCTTCCAGCACCAATGTCTTGAATTTAGTATTTTTGAATTTCCTGGTAAGTTTTTCTCTCAGCTTATTTAACTTTTCATGCGCATCGATAAGTATATTCTCTTCCATATTCTGAATATTCGCCATTGGAATATCGCTGTAAACCGTTGGAGTTTCATAAACAAATAAAAGTATAATCTCCGCTTTAAAATCTTCCGCTAAAAAGGCAGCATACTCGGCTGCATTTATGGATGACTTGGAAAAATCAACAGGACACAAAATAGTTTTCATCAGAAAGGGTTAATTTAATAATAAATCAATATTATTATTGAAGCATTAAATTTCATTTATTACATTAGCTTTTTGCATGATACAGGTCAACCCCCAAAGTGACGTAAATCATCCAAATTAAATAGTGAATTTTTGAACTTTGTAAATATGGCCGTTTTGTTTAAAGATATGATTTTTGTGATAAAAAATTAAAACCAAAAGTATTTCGAATAATAAATAGAAAAAATTATGGAAGACAAAGAAGAGTCAAAACTCGATGAGTTAATCAATCATGGCGAAGAATATTTTAAAACCCGACAGGAACTTTCAAAATTAATTGCCATTCAAAAATCCAGTGTCGTCGCCGCTGGATTGTTTTCTTCTATGATTATTTTCTTCCTATTTTTCTTCGTTGTTGTCTTCGCAAGTGTGGCGCTGGCTTATTTGATTTCATTTTACACCGGCAAGGTTTACCTCGGATTTTTATGTATAGCATGTTTATATTTGATTGCCGGTCTGGTTTTCTATGCCAAGCGAAAAAGCCTGGTGGAAGAACCAATGATTAATGCAATTATTAAAAACTTCAATAAATCAGACAGCCATGAATAAAATTGAAAATGCTGCTCAGTTAAAAACCGAAATTGCCCGGCTTAAAGCTCTTGCTAAAGTACAGGAACAACAACTGCGAACCGATGTCAAAGAATTGCGAGAAGAGTTGAAGCCGCATAACATTTTATTAAAAAGTGTCTCTTCGTTTACAGGTATAAAAGTCGACAAAAAAGAATACGTGAAAGAGGGTTTGGCATATGCCTTGTCTTTAATTGCCCAACGTTATATTTTAAAAACAGAAAGCAAAATTGAAGAACGCGCCTACGAATTTGTTGACAGCGTCTTTGAAAAAATAAAAAAGTTTATGAATAAATTTACTTCTCATGAAGCCAAACGTGAAGAAAGAAACGAGCATAAATAATTCATAGATTGAATTTCATGCCTTCAAATAAATACAATTATTTAGACATTAATAATAAAATAATCACACTCAATGGATAAATTGTTCATGCCCCAGGTTCCATTGAATTCACCGAAACTTCCTATTCTAAAAACCCTGCAATACATACTTTTCATTGGTATAATACTCTATGTTGGCCGACAATTATTTATTCCCTTAAGTATTGCATTTTTTATAAGTTTTGTACTTTACCCCGTATGCACCAAACTCGAAAAGCGAGGACTGAACCGCTCGATGGCCATTTTTATCAGCATTTCTCTTTTGGTCCTACTTACCATAGGCATATTTTACATACTTGCTCTTCAACTTGCCGGTTTCGCTTCCGAATGGCCTCAATTAAAAATAAAATTACTTGAAGCTTTAGGAAATCTTAGTCAATACATTAGTGAGCAATTTAATTACACAAAAGAAGAGCAGTTGGCCTGGCTAAGCGGTATTAGCAAGGACTCCTCCGGTGATCTTCTTCAACTGATTCAAACTACACTTTATTCATCCGGAGTCTGGCTTGTACTTTTTATACTCATCCCCATATTTTCCGCTTTGCTTTTGTATTATAGAACGATGTTTGTAAACGTACTTTTCACTTTTTTCGCTGAAGAAAAAAAAACCGTCATTCGGAAAATTTTACATGAAACAGTAACTACTTATTACAACTTTATCAAAGGAATGGCTCTCGTTTATTTGATCGTAGGTGTCTTAAACAGCATCGGCCTTTTGATTATCGGTGTTCCTCATCCTTTTCTTTTTGGGTTTATGGCATCGGTTCTAACCTTTATCCCTTATGTTGGTATCCTGATTGCTTCCTTGTTTCCAATAACAATTTCATGGATTACATACAATTCAATTTTCTATCCGCTTAGTGTAATCGCACTTTTTGCATTTGTACAGTATCTGGAAGCAAATCTCATTTTCCCACTAGCAGTTAGCAATCGACTTAAAATAAACACCTTTATTACAATTGTTATGATAATAGTTGGCGGCATCCTTTGGGGAGCAGCCGGAATGATACTTTTCATTCCATTTATAGCCATAATCAAATTAATTGCTGATAATACAGAAGAACTCAAAACCCTTTCTGTATTTTTAGGTACAAAGAACAAATGACATATTTCAATGAAGGCCGAGGATAATTTGGATAAAAAAGAAGGTCTTTTTATTTCCCTGCTATCCCCGGGACTGAAATCATTTTTTGAAGAAGCTGGCGATACGACACGCTTTGCTGCAAGATTTTTCAAAGAGGTATTTGTTCCACCTTATGAATTCAGGGAAGTAATAAAACAATCTTATGAAATTGGATACCGTTCACTTCCTCTCGTTGGAATAACCGCCTTTATAATTGGGCTTGTTCTTACACTTCAATCGCGACCAACACTGGTTGAATTTGGGGCTGAATCGTGGCTGCCTGCCATGGTAGGCATCAGTATTATTCGCGAAATTGGTCCTGTTATTACTGCTTTAATCTGCGCCGGTAAAATCGGATCAAGCATTGGGGCGGAATTGGGCTCCATGAAGGTGACCGAGCAAATAGATGCAATGGAAGTGAGTGGAACAAATCCGTTTAAATACATCGTCGTTTCCCGAATTGTAAGCACCACATTGATGATTCCGATATTAATGGTGATCGGAGACGCAATTGCACTTTATGGTTGCTACCTCGCAGTAAAAGTTAAAGGTGCCGTTAGTCTTACACTGTTCTTTCATCAGGTATTTGAAAGTATAGAATTTACAGACGTAATTCCTGCTTTTATTAAATCTTTTTTCTTCGGATTCGCTATCGGTCTGATTGGCTGTTACAAAGGTTATAACTCTAAAAAAGGAACAGAAGGCGTCGGTCGTTCCGCTAATTCTGCTGTGGTAATTGCCTCCTTACTTGTTTTTATAATTGATTTAATTGCTGTCCAGGTGACAGGATTTTTTGGATTTATATAATGGAGACTGTCGACATACAAAACTATTCTTCTAAAATCGCCAATGGTAAAATTGAACCCATTATCGAAATTAAAAATCTATATAAATCCTTTGGAAGTAATCATGTTTTAAGTGATTTCAACTTAACCATAAACAAAGGAGAAAATATTGTTGTTTTGGGTAAGTCAGGTTGCGGAAAATCTGTTCTCATTAAATGTATTGTAGGATTACTCAAATATGACTCGGGTTCGATTAAAGTATTCGGGAAAGAAATTAGTGGACTCAAACAAAACGAATTGGATATTTTGCGAACACGTATCGGTTTCGTTTTCCAGAGTAGTGCACTTTACGACAGCATGACTGTCAGAGAAAATTTAGAATTTCCGTTCAGACGTCAAACAATAAAACACAGTAAACAAGAATTAAAAGAAATCGTAAGCGAAACATTAAATAATGTAGGTTTGCTAAACGCAATGAACTTAATGCCATCGGAGCTTTCCGGTGGAATGCGCAAACGCATAGGACTGGCACGGGCACTGATATTAAAACCTGAAATCATGCTCTACGATGAGCCCACAACCGGACTTGATCCTATTACAGCAAAAGAAATCAGTAACCTGATGCTAAAAATGCAAATGAAATATCACACATCATCCATTATTATTTCCCACGATATGAATTGTGCTCATTTAACGGCCAATCGGCTGGCAGTTATGATCGAAGGAATTAATTATGCTGAAGGAACCTTCGCTGAACTTCAAAATATCAACGACCCAAAAGTTCATGCATTCTTTGAAAATGAATAACTATGAATAAAGACAGTTTTAACAATATTCGCTTAGGTCTTTTTGTTGTCTCCGGAATGATTCTTCTGGTAATAGGATTATATTTTATTGGCAATAAAAAAAACATGTTCGGAAATACAATTACCTTGTATTCGACCTTTGAAAATGTTGGTGGACTTCAGGAAGGAAATAACGTACGGTATGCCGGTATAGATGTCGGAACAGTTGAAAAAATAAGTATCATCAATGATATAACCATTGGCGTTGAGATGACAATCGATGCAAATTTAAAAACCATTATTCGTAAAAATTCTCCTGCAAGCGTAGGTACCGATGGTTTGATGGGAAATAAACTAATTAATATCGATCCCGGAACCATTGAAACCGACCTGGTGAGCGAAGGAGATACCTTGGTTAGTTCACCAGCAGTCAATACAGAGCAGATGCTTCGCACACTTCAGCTTACCAACGAAAATATGTCGCTGATATCCGTAAATCTTAAAAACATAACAAATAATATTACTCGGAACAAAGGGACACTTTATAAAATCCTTCTCGATACTTCTATGGCTGATCGCTTCTACAAAACAGTCAATAATATTGAAGCGGTTAGCGGCAATCTTAACAATTTCAGTGGTGACCTTTCAACTCTTTCAACAGATATGAAACATGGTAAAGGAATGTTAGGGGCCTTATTTAAAGATACTGTAATGACAGCAGATCTTCAGCAAGCAATACGAAACATTAAAACCAGCGGAGAGCAAATAAACAGTTCGACTTCCGATCTGAAAAACATTTTACAGAAATTGAATTCCGGAGAAGGAACTGCAAGCGTGATTTTGAATGATACCGTTACTGCCAATCAATTTAAAAGAAGCGTAATCAATCTCGAAAAAAGCACAAAAAATTTCAACGAAAACATGGAAGGATTGAAACACAGCTTTTTATTGAGGGGCTATTTTAAAAAACAAGCAAAGAAAAACAATGAAAACAAATAACATAAACTGGCAATTTCTTTAAAATAATTCTATTTTTAATAAGAAGCCGCGTTTCCTGTTTTATTCAATTGTCTTCTTCGCATTTTTAAGAAACCTTTCCGTTTGATGTAATCCTAACATAAATTGTTTTGAAAATTGTTCAAAACAATGCTCTTTTCTTGTTCCAATATATTTGCAATGTTTACATTTGGAAAATCTTTTGATAAACCAATCTCAAATATGTATTGAAAATTTCAATGCATACCCCAAATAATTTAATGAAAGTACCTGCTCATAATAATGTAGTCGACAAATACTTTTTCAAATCCCCAATCCGATTAATTGCTTACATTAAGTTAGGATTGTTTTGCTCGCTTTCAACAATACTTTTTTCTTGCAATCGACAAACCGACAAAGCTTCTCCAGTTGAAACTGAAAAAATAATTCCGGTAAGTGCCAGGGTAAGTCAGGCTTTAAAATCCTCCTTCGATAAATATTTAACCGATAGCTTCCTGATTGAAAGTGGAGATACACTCATTACTGCTAATTGGCTCTATCAACTTTTTCAAGGAAATGAATTTAAAGCGATTTGGACTGCCGATTCTACTTTACTTCCCTGTTCAGATACGTTGTTATCAATAATTGAATCGGCTGAGGACTTTGGGCTTATTCCGCAAGCATATAATTTAAACAGGATACGTGTGCTTGTTAAGCATTTCACTGATACACTACATAAAGAAAAAAATATTGCCAGTATATGTGATTTAAATCTATTATTCACTGATGCATTTTTCAAAATGGCTATTCACCTCAAGAAAGGCCGGCTCGATCCTGACTCCCTGAATCAAGTCTGGAAAGGTAATTCGAATGATTCAGATATTGTCGCCCTTGTCGCTTCGGCTATTTCAAACAACAAGATTCGTCAGACGTTATTATCATTTGAACCTGAATTGGAACAATATAGTCTATTAAAGTCACACCTAAACGACCAATTGGATTCCGGGCAATATGAAAAAATTGTACTGAATATGGAACGCTGGAGATGGGAGAAAAAATACTATGAAGATTATCAGATATTCATTAATCTTCCATCCTATATGATGAAGTATTATGCTTGCGATACTTTAAAACTCTTGTCACGTATTATCGTCGGAAAACCCGAGACCTCTTCTCCATATCGTTTAAATTCCAAAATTGTTTATTTCTATATATATCCATACTGGCAGGTACCATTGAGTATTGCGACTAAAGAAATCTTACCTTCTCTGAAAAAAGATACGGCCTACTTTACAAAGCACAATATGGAATTATTGGATGCCTACGGAAATGTAATTGAATATAAAGGAATAAATTGGGAAAAATATTCTGAAAAATATTTTCCTTTCAAAATAAGGCAACGCGATGGGGACGATAATACGCTCGGCATCCTGAAATTTATTTTTCCAAATAAGTTTGATATCTACCTGCACGATACAAATGGCAGACATTTGTTTAGTAAAGAAAAACGCGCATTAAGCCATGGATGCATTCGAGTGAAACAGGCAAAAAAATTAGCCGCTAACCTTATCGATTGTTGCGTGATAAATTTCAATTCAGATTCGTTGAATAATTCATTGAAAAACAAACAACGCAAAAAAGTCGACCTTTTTAATCGAGTACCTGTTCATATTCGTTATTTCTCTGCTGAAGTAGATTCCAACAAATTATTTTTCTATGATGACATCTATGGTCTCGACAAAAAAATGCTTGACAACCTTTTATCTGTAGAAAAATAAACTACGCACATGACCTATCTGAAAATATTTTTATATAGCTCTATAATATACTTACAGGTAAAATATTTTTTTGATTGGATGTTTTAAATAAAATATCGTAAAACAACATACTCTCATTACCTCTATATTGATTTTTGAAATGGAATTCCATTACAGTATATAAATATTGACAATGTTTAAAAATAAAGCCAATTAGCGTGAATTAGTTATTCCATGTGGCTGATAATATTCTTACCCATTTCTTCCACGGGTAAAGCAGTATTGGATAAAATAACGACTCCGTTAAGAGTTGTTTCCTCAAAACCAATGAAAGAGGCAAAGCCACCGGTAAGAGAATTCAGCCAAACATAATTTCTGTTTTCAATGCCGAGAGGACTAACCATCCAGCTTAACCCTATAGAAGCGTCGCCAAATTTTTTATTATGAAAAATAATTCTTGGATTATGCATATAATCGAATACATCTTTAAGAGGCGTCTTTACGGTACCCAAATTGGCCGCCAGAAATTTCATCATATCGCCTATATTTGAATGTAGTCCGCCACAAGGAGCCATGATATCGTATGTCCAGTGCGGCACCACTTCGCCGCTTGCATTATGACCGTATAAAAATTCCCTGCTTTCGGTTTCTGATAATGAAATTCCGGTATGCGACATACCCAGTCTGGAACAAATACTATCAACAATCAGCTTCTCATAGCTCTGCTTCGTTTTAATTTCCATGGCATGACCCAACAAAGCCATTCCTAAATTCGAATACCTAAAATCGTATCCTATCCTTTCAGGCATGTTAAATGATCTCAAAAAAGTATAAAGATCTTCTTTGGAATAATTGCCATATGGATTTTCTTTTCTTCCTTTTAAATTTACAGGACGGTCAGGGAGTCCGGAAGTATGCGTTGACAGGTAACACAATAGTATAGGTTGAGCACGAAATTCCGGATCAGGTTTACACGTAAAACCCGTATATTCATATTTACGATATGAATTGTCACCCATTGGAACAACAACTTCTTTTGAAATTGGAGAACAAACAATTTTTTCAAAAATCGGCGCGGGAACATCAACAGGCAAATATTTTTGGAGTTCATCATCCCCTTTTATAATTCCTTTCACAGATAGATCAGCATATAAAGATGAAGTGAAGATCTGAGTCAATTGTCCGATCTCGAACAAACTCGTTAGAGACGGTTTTTTAGCATTTCCTTTCTCCGTTTCTCCATAATAATAGATCTGTTCTTTACCATGGCTATTCATACCGATTATTAATGCAAGGTTGTTGTTGCTCGATTGATAACTCTTCGCCAGGCTGTCAACAAACATTTCGAACGAACTTTTTACTTGTCCGAAAGAAGATTGGATAGCTGCCAAAAAGATTAATATACAAATGAAAAATATTTTTTTCAGAAAATAATTTTTATTTCTGATATTTAGAATTGCTTCGTTAAACATGCCGATATTTTAAGTGATATAGGTTATAAATAATTCAGATTTATGCATTAAATAAATCCAAACATTCTTTTATGATGGGTTCTTTTATAAATAGTACTACAGAAAATAGTTTCCTCTTTCTTTTACATGAAAGACCATCAAAGGAACGTGAGTATGTAAGGCAACTTTTCTAGTGAGACTCCTGTCAAATAATTTCTGAAATACAGAGCGGTGACGGTTTGTCATAGCCAATAAATCAACCTTTTCTTCATCGATAAAATGTTCAATACCCTCTTCAACGTTTGGATTTTCAATCATTCTAAAACGAATTTTCTCATAACCATAGGACTCTTTCATCCTCTGACAAAATGTTTCAATCGAGTTATATTCGAATGGCTTATTCAAATTTCCTACGGAGATATGCAGAAGAATTACTTCCGAGTCGAAATATCGGGCAAAATTGACAATGGCTTCTACATTCTCAGCATCATTTTCGGCAAAATTGGTCGCAAAAACTATTTTTTTGATTCCGCTAAAATTGGCTCCTTTGGGAACAACCAACAAGGGACAATCTAACTTACCAATAACGCTTGCCGTATTTGTCCCAAACAATGTTTCTTTCATTCCTGAAGCTCCTGTTGTACCCATGATTACCAATGAAGCATTTTTAGTTTTAGAAAAATCAGGGATCTCTGTCTCCGGATATCCGGCGGAAATAAAAACATGAATTTTTTCCTGCGATTCAGGAAATTCCTTACCCAGACGAGAGCTTAATTTCTGCAAGGATGACATTGAATCACTTTTTACAGAAGCTAAATCGGGAGAAATGACAGGAACATCCGTTGCATATACCGGAAGCACATAAGCATGAAACAAATGTACATCGGCATTTAATTTTTTATTAATACCCAATGCATAGCGTGTCGCATTATCAGCATTTTCAGAAAAATCTGTTGGAATAACTATTGATTTCATTTCAGCATAGGTTAATTAGTACAATTTTATTATTTCCTTTTGGTAATATTTTTCGATAAATCATAAAAAATGATTTTATTTCACATGAAACGATATAACCGGGATGTGGGTGTGAAAACTCATCCTTTTAGTGAGACTAGGCGAAAATAATTTTGTAAAAATGTTACGCTTACGGTTTGTTAAAGCAAGCATATCCGCTTTTTGTTCTTCAATAATAAAATCAAGATCATCGGCAACGTTTAATCCTACAGCCAATTGAAAGGAAATTCTAATATAAGGAACTTTCGTTTTGATCATTTCTTTAAAATTAAGAAATTGATCTCTTTCCAATGTATCGGTTCCGGTAATAGGAGAAATATGCACAACTAAAATTTCAGCATCGTAAGGTTTAGCTAAAGTTGCAAGAAAACTTATCGTGTCAGCGTCGTTACTATTATAATCCGTTGCGAAAACGATTTTTCTGAGTTCTCTATATTTCGCATCATCGGGAATAGTAATTACAGGACAAGTTGCTTTTTCAATAACGGAACTAGCATTGCTACCTATCATTACTTTTTCAAGTCCGGTTGCTCCTTTTGTTCCCATTACAATGAAATCGGCACTTTTCTCTTTGGCAACAGAAACAATATCATCTGTAGCCATTCCAAAATTGATACTTGCTTCGTATTGAATTTTTTTTTCTATCAGTCGACTTCCTTTAATTAATTCATCCATGCTCACTGATGCGTCCATCATTACCTGTTCTTCACTCAGGTTTTCCAATGGAATCTGTTCTGAAAATGCAGGAAGATGACAAGAATTATGCAAGACGATTTTAGCATTTAACTTTTCAGCTAAGCCGATAGCATAAGACATAGCGTTACCTGCACACTTGGAAAAATCAGTCGGGAAAACAATCACTTTCATTATTATCTTTTTAATAAAATTACCGTTAAAGTCATCAAATGACTATGATTGGTATTAGTATTAAAAATGACAATAATCACCATTACAGATTTCATATTAATGCGTACTAAAAAAATAGGTTGTTTTAGGATATCATAGACAAATCAATTTCTGCAATTTCGAGTAAAACCGGAATGTTTGACTCCCAACCATATACTTCCTTTATTTTCTTTTGTAACCCTTCGGCTCCCTCTTTTTCGCCATGAACCAAAAAAATGTAGTTCGGCTTATTCTTAATTTCAGAAATCCAGTTAATCAGCTCCTCTTGATCGGCATGAGCGGATAATCCGTTTATATTTTCAATATGGGCATTCACCGGATACATCTTGCCGCGTAACTTAATTTCTTTATCACCATCTAAAAGACTTCTTCCACGTGTTCCTTCTGCTTGATAACCTACGAGGAGAATAGTCGCATTCGAATCTCCTAAGTAGTACTGAAAATAAGTTAACACCCTACCTCCTGATCCCATGCCACTACCGGCAATAACAATTTTTGGTGATTTGTTTTTTGCTAAGCTAATGGTCTCTTCGACAGTTTTAATAATTCTTATATCCTTGCACATTTCAACACAATCAGCTTCTGATAGTTTATGCCATTCCAAACTCCGTTGAAAAACATCAGTTACATTTTTTCCCATAGGGCTATCCATGTAGACAGGTATTTGTGGTATGGCATTACTGTTACGCAATTGCCATAAAATATACATCAACAATTGAGTACGTTCAACGGCAAAACTCGGAATGATGATCGTTCCATTGTTACGAGCTGCTTCAATTACAATGTTGGTGATATTTTCAACTGCATTTTTTCTGTGAATTCGATTACCGTAAGTGGTTTCTATTAATAAAACGTTTGCTCCTTCAGGTCGTTTGGGTTTAAACATGAGACTGTCGTTTTCTCTTCCTATATCGCCGGAAAAAACAAATATTTTTCCATCTATATTCATTTCAATAAACGTTGCTCCTAATATGTGTCCGTTATAACGATAACGAAAAGAAATTTTCTCAAACAATTCTATCCGGGTATCTAGCGGATGAGTTTCAAAAAGTGGCAGGGTATTATTTACATCCTTTATATTGTACAAAGGCAGGGCGGGCTTATGTTTAGAATATCCTTCCTGATTTGCCTGAAAAGCATCTTCCTCCTGGATTCTGGCGCTATCTTCCAAAATAATTTTAGTGATTTGTTGTGTAGGCACTGTGCATAGAATTTTCCCTTTGAAACCATCCTTAACAAGCATGGGCAAAAAACCAACATGATCAAGATGACCATGAGTTAATAAAACAATGTCGATATCAGAGCCCTTAATTGGAAGTTTTGACCAATTCAACATTCTTAGTTTCTTTATTCCCTGAAACAAACCACAATCGACGAGAATTGTTTTATCAAAAACCTTAACCAGATACTTGCTACCTGTAACAGTACCTGCTGCTCCGAGAAATTGAATGGTGACTTTTCTGTTGTTATCCATTATAAAATGATTTAAAATTTATTTTTAGAAAAATTATTTTTCTTTATTGCATAATTGACCCACCTCTTTGAGAATATTATTTATTCTTACATCCGAAATATTTAATTTGGAAAACAGAGATGAGTTTTTGATAATATCCTTACATAAAACAACCCTTTTATCCAGCAAAAATTGTTTTTCGGTTTTAGTTAATGTTGTAAGACAGGTAATGGGATACAAACCTGATTTATCTATTTGAATCCGCAGACTATTTTTTTCCGGAAAATCCCAACCGAGCAAATTAAGTCCAACACATTTCCCATATTGAATGGCATCAAAGGTAAATCGTGTATTGGTTACAACCCATCCTTGATGGAATTTGTCACTGTTTCCGGGGACTTCGACCCATTTTTTTTCAACATCCAGAAATCTCGAATGAATGTACAGCGGGATTTTTACATCACAATTGATTCCGGATTGATTGTGAAATTTGCATTCAATCATATACTTGTGATTTTCTTTTTCGGCAATTACATCTATTTCATGATTAACACAATGACCTTTTACAATCTCTCCGACTTTCACTTTGTATCCTTGTTGAATTAAAATTTCAGAAATAAATATTTCGAAAGGAAAACCGGTTGGGCCTAATTCCATGATCGCTTGCTTCAACTTATATTTGGCAGCATGAAACTTTGAATATTTCTTCAATAACTTAAATGCATCGAGATAGATTTTTTTTGTTGTCATACCGTTATAGAGTTGTTTTTCCATTTCAGCGACAATGTGATCGATTGCTTCGATGGAAGCACCTGACCGATGTAAGGATTTTCGAAGTTTTTCTGAAGAGAAAGGGACAACTTCGCCGGAAGCCTTTGTAATAACAGCTTTCATAATTCGAATAAATTTTCTAAATATGTAACCTTAAAAGTACATTAATTCTGACTTTGATCAGATGAAAATATGAGGAATATCATGCTTGCTAATAGGAGCGAAAAATTAACTTTGCAAATAGGCAATCCTTCATTTTATCGCAAGGTAGTAATCAATTAGCCATTATGGAAAGTAAAGATGGTATAGAGACTTTATTTTATTATGCAACCGAAGGAATTCTGGTTTCAAATGAACAGGGGCAAATTTTGCGAATAAATCCCAGTGCCGAAAAACTTTTTGGCTACGAATATGGAGAATTATTGGGGAAAAACGTTGACCAACTTGTCCCTCGCCATTTAGCTAAAGTACATACTGAACACAGAGGAAAGTTCAATAAAAATCCACATGCGCGTTCTATGGGATTAGGGATGGAATTATTTGGTCTAAAGAAAAATGGAACAGAATTTCCGCTTGAAATTAGTCTAAGTCCATATACTACTTCTGAAGGTAAATTCATTTTCGCCTTTATAGTTGACATTACTTTAAGAAAACAAGCAGAAGAAAATCTAAAAAATTATTCTTCGGAACTAGAGAAGCAAGTAAAAAACCGAACATTAATATTAGAAGAAGCAATTGTCGAACTCAAAAAAACAAAAAAGGAGCTGAACGACTCCCTTGATAAAGAAAGGGAATTAAATGAACTTAAATCCCGATTTGTTTCTATGGCATCTCATGAGTTTAGAACTCCTCTTGCAACTATTTTATCTTCTCTTTCTTTAGTTACAAAATATGGTGAATTAAATGAAAAAGATAAGCAGAAGAAACATATTGCCCGAATTAAATCGTCTATAAACGACTTAACAAATATATTGAATGATTTCCTCTCTGTTAGTAAATTAGAAGAAGGAAAACTTCATTGTGAACCTGAAATTTTTAACTTAAAATCATACATAAACGAAATAATTACAGAATTACAACCTCTTTCAAAGGAAAACCAATCTATTGAATATACGCACGAAGGAAAGGAAATAGCCAGTCTTGACACAAAAATGCTAAAAAATATTCTTTTCAATCTCATATCAAATGCAATTAAATTTTCGGTCGAAGGGAAATCCATCAAAATTAAAACAAGTGTTTCTGAACGCGAAGTTATCATTCACATCGCCGATCAGGGAATAGGAATTTCAATTGAAGATCAAAAACATCTTTTTGAAAGGTTTTTCCGTGGTAGTAATGCGACACATATTCAGGGAACCGGTTTAGGATTGAATATTGTAGTTAAGTATGTGGAAATGATGAATGGAATTATTGATTTTGAAAGTATAGAAAACAAAGGAACAACTTTTACCATAAAATTTGAGCAATGAAAAAAATACTCTTAATCGAAGACAACAACGATATGCGTGAGAATACAGCAGAAATTCTCGAACTGGCAAATTTCAAAGTGTCAACAGCAAAAAACGGAAAAGAAGGAGTCGAATTAGCCCTAAAAGATAAGCCGGATTTGATTATCTGCGACATCATGATGCCCGTGCTCGATGGTTATGGCGTATTACATATGCTTTCAAAAAACGATGAAACATCGGGTATTCCTTTTATTTTTCTTACTGCTAAATCTGAACGTTCGGATATGCGAAAAGGAATGGAAATGGGTGCGGATGATTATCTCACCAAGCCATTTGATGACATTGAACTACTCAATGCAATTGAAAGCCGACTCAGGAAAACAGATATACTCAAAAAAGAATATACTAAAAGTTCTGAAGGGTTCAATGAATTTATTGAAAATGTCAAAAGCTTGGATGATTTGAAAAAACTCTCCCTGCAAAAAGAAATTCGAAAGCTTTCAAAAAAAGAAGTTGTTTATAAAGAAGGAGGATTTCCTAAAGGCGTGTTTTTTGTCAACCGCGGTAAAATCAAAACATTTAAAACACATGATCAGGGAAAAGAATTAATTACCGGTTTGTATAAAGAAGGAGAGTTTTTTGGCTACCTCGCCCTTATGGATGAAACAAAATATGCAGATTCTGCTGAGGCACTTGATGAAAGTGAACTTTGCTTCATTCCAAAAGAAGATTTTTTTCCGCTCCTTTATAAAAACGCTGAAGTATCACGCAAATTTATTAAGATGCTTTCTGATAATCTCGTAGAAAAAGAAGAACAACTTTTAAAACTGGCTTACAATTCAGTTCGCAAACGTGTCGCTGAAGCACTGCTCACTCTTGAAAACAGGTATAAAAAGGAAGGCGAAAAGAATTTTAGTATTAATATAACTCGTGAAGATATTGCAAACCTTGCCGGAACTGCTACGGAAACTACTATTCGAACACTCAGCGATTTTAAAGACGAGAAATTAATCGAAATAAAAGGTGGGACAATTACCATTGTCGCTTTAGATAAACTCTTAAAACTGCGCAACTAATTTTTTCCTTACTGTAGCTTTCTTAAAGCTTTTGTTCGTTGTTAACATTTGAAGAATTGTTTATTGCCACATTCGCCGTATTCAATAATATATAAATACGACTTTGCTAGTTTTCACTTTTCTCTCTGACAATTATCAGTATCTATTGTGACAACCATCATTTACGTATTTCTGTATTAGCTCTACCATTGTAATTCCAATTGCCATATATCTTTTTTAAAATGGGAGTTTGAGTAAAATAATCCACTCCTTCTACATCGGCAATTAATAAAATTCAAATTATATATTTTATGTATGTAACTAAAGAATTATTAAACACAATGAAAATCATAATTAACGAAAATAAAAAAATCGCAGACATTCAGAAAGAATTCAACGATTTATTTCCATATCTACAGATTCAATTTTTTTCTAAACCCCATAAACCCGGTGGATCATCTCCAAAAAATCAGATGAAAGAACCGGGAAGCTCGATAAAAGAATGCCGAACAGTAAACAAATCCGGTGTTATTACTGTCACACCAATGATATCAGTGAATGAATTAGAACAAAACTTCCAAAATATTTTCGGACTATCCATTCAAATTTTCAGAAAATCAGGAAAAGCATGGTTACAAACCAATGTAACGGACAACTGGACATTAGAAGAACAAAATAAGGAAGGAGAATCTTTGTCCCAAAATATTAATAAAAATGAGTTCCCCGATTTGGATTTAGATATCAAATAAATATTTTGATAAAGAACTTCAAACTACATATCATTTAAATAGCCGCTCTATCTTGCACATCGAATAACATCCGTTCAAAAATACATCAAAATAAAATAAAACAATTAGATGGAAACTAAACCTCAGGTTCATAAATTCGATGTCTCACTTAATTGGGAAATTGAAGTGGGTAAAGGAAATGCAATGTCAGGAAGCCGGCCGTCTTTTGAATTTGGTCCGCCACCTGAATTTGGCGGCAAAGAGAATACCTGGTCGCCGGAACATCTTTTAGCAGCATCCCTTGCTACCTGCTACACTACTACCCTCATGCACTTTGCTAAACTTCTAAAAATCTCGGTGCTCAAATTTGATATTAGTTGTCAGGCCGAATTCACAAAAAAGGAATCCGGTTTTGAAGCAACAAACTATTATCTAACTCCGGTTGTAGTCTTTGAAAACCATCTGAGTCAAATACAAATTGATAGCCTTCTTACAAAAGCAAAAAAATATTGCTTTATCAGCAATTCCGTTAAAGGAGAAGTAATAGTGAATCCTGATATCCGTTTCAGCTAAATCTTGAAATGTAATGAATGTTGCAATCAAAGAAGTACTCAAATGTTACCATTGCGGAAATGATTGTGTTGATGGTCCTCTAGTTTTCGACGAGAAACAATTTTGTTGTGAGGGCTGCTCGCTGGTTTACGACATTCTACGTGAAAATAATCTTTGCACTTATTATAACTACAACAATTCACCAGGAACCAGACAGAAAAGGTCGACTTATAAAGATCAATTTGGTTATCTGGATGATAAATCCATTCAGAAGAAACTAATCCTTTTCACCGATGGAAATATTACTTCTGTTCTATTTAATATTCCTCAAATGCATTGTAGTAGTTGCATCTGGCTACTGGAAAATTTAAACAGGATTAATACAGGGATATTAAAATCAATTGTTAATTTTTCCAGAAAAGAAGTTACAGTAACATATTACGAACAAAGCATATCACTTCGTCAGGTTGTTGAAATGCTTTCAACAATCGGATATGAGCCGGCGATCAACCTGAATAATGTTGACGGAGATAATCGCAAGAAAAAAGACAGAACCGTAGCTTACAAAATCGGAATTGCCGGTTTCTGCTTTGGAAACATCATGTTGTTCAGCTTTCCGGAATACTTTTCTTCCGGACATTATACAGAAACGGGCTTTAAAGGAGTTTTCAGCTATCTTAATTTTGCATTATCACTACCCGTCTTTTTTTATTGCAGCAGCCAATTCTTTCAATCTGCCTATAATAGTCTAAAACAAAAATTCTTGAACATCGACGTCCCCATTGCATTAGGGATTTTGGTTATGTTCCTTCGAAGCTCCTATGAAATCATTAGTGCTTCCGGTGCCGGTTACATGGATACCATGGCTGGATTAGTATTTTTTATGCTAGTTGGGCGTGCTTTTCAGAATAAAACATATGAGACAATTTCATTCGAACGTGACTATAAATCATTTTTCCCTGTCTCCGTAATGGTAAGAAGAAATGAAAAAGAAACATCCATACCTGTTTCAGACCTGAAAGTAAGGGACAAAGTAATCATCAGAAACGAAGAGCTTATTCCTGCTGATGCTATACTCTTAAAAGGTGAAGGCAATATTGATTACAGCTTTGTTACAGGAGAATCACTACCTGTATCCGTGAAAGCAGGGCAGCTAATTTATGCAGGAGGAAGGCAGACCGGAACATCCATTGAATTAGAGGTAGTGAAAAATGTTTCCCAAAGCTATCTAACGCAACTTTGGAATAACAGTTTGTATGATTCAAAAAAAGAGGAAAGTCATTTTCAACAATTGGTTAATAAAATCAGCCATTATTTTACATTCGTACTAATCTCGATAGCTATCCTATCCTTTTGCTGGTGGGGGTTTCGAGCTGATTTCGCAAGAGGATTAAATGCATTTACCGCTGTACTCATCATTGCATGTCCATGTGCATTGGCCATTTCTTCGCCTTTCACCTTAGGAAATATTTTAAGATCATTTGGCCGTAAAAATTTCTATCTTAAAAACTTTTCCGTTATAGAAAAATTGGCTAAGATCGATACCATCGTTTTTGATAAAACAGGAACATTAACAAAAACGACTTCATCCAAAATCACATTTATCGGAAATGCATTAAGTGACGGTGAATTGAAAATGATAAAATCACTTGTGCACAATTCCGGCCACCCACTCAGTCGTTTGCTGGATGAATTTCTTTACGATGTTTCAAACCTCCAACCCGATGCCTTTGAGGAAATTCAAGGCAAAGGAATAAAGGGAAATGTTTCCGGAAATAAAATTCTTGTAGGATCTGCAAGTTTTTGTGGTCTCGATCAAGAGGCGATTTTAAACGAGTCAAACGTATTTATTAAAATAAATTCAGTTCTACTTGGTCATTTTTCAATTCAAAATGATTACCGGGAAGGAGTAGAAAATTTAGCCGTTAAATTAAAAAAAGAAGGATATGAGTTAGCAGTACTTTCCGGAGATCATGAAGGAGAGAAAAGCAATCTGGAGAATATTTTCGGCACTAAAATTAAAATACTTTTTAATCAATCACCGGGAGCTAAACTTACGTTTATTAAATCGTTGCAGAAACAGAATAAGAACATTCTTATGATTGGTGATGGCCTTAACGATGCAGGTGCCTTGCTACAAAGTGATGTTGGAATATCTATTTCAGATAACATTAATAATTTCTCACCGGCATGTGATGGAATCCTAAATGCTTCAGCATTTATGTCGCTTCCCGGAATATTAAAAACAGCGAAAGCCAGCCATCTTATTATTCTTGGCAGTTTTATAATTGCAGTTTTATATAACGTTGTCGGACTTTATTATGCGGTAAGTGGAAACCTATCGCCTGTAATTGCAGCCATTTTAATGCCAATCAGCGCCGTAACAATAATCACATTTACTACCCTATTATCCACTTGGTATGCAAAATGGAGATTATGACCGATGTCAGTTTTGTCTTTGACAACCATCATTCAACAAATTAAGTAACAAAAATAGATTTGCCCAATATTTCGCCATGAGTGTAATCATTCTACTTATAATATTCAGTTTGTTATTAGCCATCGGTTTTCTGATAGCTTTTATATGGAGTATAAAAGACAATCAACTCGAAGATGATTATACACCATCTGTGAGAATGTTATTCGACGATGAAGTAAAAAAAGAAATAGTTAAAACCGAAAACTCCAACAAGGAATTATGATCATTGAAAAATTCAGTTACGATAATCGAATCGTAAAAAATTTCGCATTCGCCACCATTCTTTGGGGAATTGTTGGTATGCTTGTAGGACTTATCGCTGCACTTCAACTTACGGATCCTGCTTACAACATTGGCCCATACGTAACTTTTGGCAGGATACGACCATTACACACGAATGCTGTTATTTTCGCTTTTGTCGGAAATGGTATTTTCATGGGTTTGTATTATTCGCTGCAGCGATTATGTAAAGCAAGAATGTTCAGCGACATGCTTAGCAAAGTACACTTCTGGGGATGGCAATTAATCATCGTTCTTGCAGCAGTCACTTTACCTCTCGGAATTACATCCGGTAAAGAGTATGCAGAACTGGAATGGCCAATCGATATTCTGATCGCTATAATCTGGGTAATCTTCGGCATCAACATGTTTGGAACCATAATTAAACGTCGCGAACGCCATCTCTATGTAGCAATCTGGTTCTATATAGCCACTGTCGTAACCGTTGCAGTTTTACATATCGTTAACTCCATCGAATTACCCGTAAGTATCGTTAAAAGTTATCCGATCTATGCCGGAGTTCAGGATGCACTGGTTCAATGGTGGTATGGACACAATGCCGTTGCGTTTTTTTTAACAACACCGTATCTGGGTTTGATGTATTACTTCATTCCCAAAGCAGCCAATCGTCCGGTGTATTCATATAAATTATCTATCATACATTTCTGGGCACTCATTTTCCTTTACATCTGGGCAGGTCCGCATCATTTACTTTATACTGCTTTGCCTGATTGGGCGCAATCTCTCGGAGTTGTTTTCTCTATTATGCTCATCGCTCCATCTTGGGGTGGTATGATTAACGGACTTCTTACTCTTCGTGGAGCATGGGATAAAGTTCGTGAAGATGTCGTTCTCAAATTTATGGTTGTTGCCATAACTGCTTATGGAATGGCAACTTTTGAAGGTCCTTTGCTTTCCATAAAGTATGTGAACTCAATTTCTCATTTTACAGATTGGACAATCGCTCACGTTCACGTTGGCGGACTCGGATGGAATGGCATGTTGACATTCGGCGTATTGTATTGGCTCATACCACGAATATTCAATACCCCACTCTGGTCAAAAAAACTTGCCGGCTTTCATTTCTGGATTGCCACATTGGGAATTTTATTTTATGCAGTACCCTTGTACTGGGCCGGCTTTACGCAAAGTCTCATGTGGAAAGAATTTACTGCTGATGGTATTCTGAAATATCCAAACTTCCTGGAGACAGTTGTGCAAATCATTCCTATGTATAAACTACGTGCCTTTGGAGGATTTCTCTTTCTAACCGGAGCCTGCGTAATGGCTTATAACCTTATCAAAACTATTAAGTCCGGAAAATTAATTGCAGATGAACCGGCTGAAGCCGCAGCGTTGGAAAAAGTTTACACTGCTGAACATGCAGGTAAAGCACACTGGCACCGTTGGATCGAAAGAAAACCCGTACAAATGCTTTTACTTAGTCTGGTCATGATTTTAATTGGAGGAATGGTAGAAATAATTCCAATGCTCACTATTAAGTCAAACATCCCAACGATTGCAAGTGTAAAACCTTATTCACCGCTGGAACTACAAGGACGCGACATTTATATACGCGAAGGATGTTATACCTGTCACTCACAAATGATTCGTCCTTTCCGAAGTGAAACCGAACGTTACGGTGAATATTCAAAAGCGGGTGAATTTGTTTACGACCATCCATTTCAATGGGGAAGTAAACGAACGGGACCGGATTTAGCCCGTGAAGGAGGGAAATATCCTGACTCCTGGCACTACAACCACATGCTGGATCCTACAACTATGAGTCCGGGCTCTATCATGCCGGCATATGAATTTCTCATCGAAAAAAATCTAGATATCAGTACCACTCCTGCCAAAATTCGTGTGATGCAAAAACTAGGAGTCCCTTATCCAAATGAATACGACCAAGTCGCCAATGACGACTTGGTTAAACAAGCCAATAAGATTTCCGAAAATCTGAAAAAGGAAGGAATTGTTGTTCAACCAAACAAAGAAATTGTGGCAGTCATTGCATACCTCCAAAAACTGGGAATCGATATAAAAGCAAAAGCAACATTAGAAAGATAATTTAAAAATACCACTGCCATGTTTAAAAAATATTTCGAAGGAATAAACGGTATTGAAGTTTATCCTGTATTCCTGTTAATCGTATTTGTAACATTCTTTATCGCCATGTCTGTCTGGCTCATTCGTGCCAACAAAACAACGATGGAGGCAATGAGTAAAATTCCCTTTAACAATGAAGATGAATCCATACAGAAATCATAAAACCTTCTAATATGAAGCTTAAGAAAATATCACTATTCATTTTTTTTGCAATACAATTTATTTCAATGGAGTCCGTATTCGCTCAAACCGCAGTAAACACTTCGGTAGCAATTGACCCTCAATCGTTCGCTGTAAAATTTCCGCATTATTTTGAAGACCCGTTGGTTTTATTGGGATTCTTTGTTCTTCTCATCGTTTGCCTTTCGCTGTACTCTCTATATGAAACAGTCGAAGCTCTTTACGGAAAAAAGAAGATGGAAGAAGAGGTTATTCCGCAAGTTGACGAAGTAAAGAAAGAATCGCTTTGGAGCAAAGTTATGAAAGGACTTACGCGATCTGTCCCGATTGAACAAGAAGCGGATGTAATGCTTGATCATAATTACGATGGTATTCGTGAACTCGATAACAGACTCCCACCTTGGTGGATATGGGGGTTCTACTTTACCATTGCCTTCGCTGTAGTATACCTTCTTAGTTTCCATGTAGCAGGTACCGCTAAACTTAGTCTGGCAGAGTACCAGGAAGAAATGGACAATGCAAAAAAAGAACGCGAAGAGCGAATGAAAAATTCTGCAGACAATATTACTTTCGAAAATGTAACTTACTTAACAGATGCCGGCTTAATAGGAAGTGGAAAACAAACCTTTGAAAAACTTTGTGTGACCTGTCACGGTAATGCAGGTCAAGGAAATGTTGGTCCAAACCTGACAGACGATTTCTGGCTGAATGGCGGCGGAATAAAAAATGTTTTTCATACAATTACCGAAGGCGTTCCTGCAAAAGGTATGATTTCCTGGAAATCACAACTCACTCCTAAACAAATTCAGCAAGTTGCTAGTTTTATTTTAACACTTCATGGAACGAATCCTGAAGGTGCTAAAGAGGCACAAGGTGAAAAATGGGTCGAGGAAGTGAAAACAGATTCGGTCGAATTTGCTAAAACAGATACACTTAAAAAGAGTTAAAAGTTTAATTGAGTTCATTCGTATGGAACCGGTATTACAAAACAATGCAGGGGAATCGTTTAGAGATAGCATCTCAACGATCAATAAAGAAGGGAAACGTGCCTGGATCTATCCTAAAAAACCATCCGGAAGGTATTTCCGCGCACGGACTATCTTGAGTCTCTTTTTCCTGGTAATGTTATTCGGTTGGCCTTTTGTAAAAGTGAACGGCTATCCGTTTATGCTCTTCAATATCATTGAAAGAAAATTTATCCTCTTCGGTATACCTTTCTGGCCTCAGGATTTCTTTTTGTTTGTTCTGGCCATGCTAACCTTTATCGTTTTCATTATTTTGTTTACAGTAATCTTCGGAAGAGTTTGGTGTGGCTGGGCATGCCCTCAAACTATTTTTATGGAAATGGTTTTCAGGAAGATTGAATATTGGATTGAAGGTGATTACACACATCAGAAAAACCTAGATTCGTCTGCCTGGACAACAGAGAAAATAATAAAGAAATCTACCAAATATTTTATCTTCTTTTTATTATCGTTTTTAATAGCCAATACATTTCTTGCCTATATAATCAGTCTTGATCAATTAAAATTACTTGTAACAGATGGACCATTCGCTCATCCTATGGGGTTTATTGCTTTAGTCTTTTTCACTTTTGTTTTCTTTCTTGTTTATACCCGATTTCGGGAACAGGCATGCATTGTGGTTTGTCCATATGGAAGGTTGCAAGGAGTACTGCTCGATCGGGATTCATTGGTAGTAGGATATGACTACAAACGCGGTGAGCCAAGAGGGAAAATACATAAAAATGAAAACCGGGAACTTGGCGATTGCATTGACTGTAAACAATGCGTGCATGTTTGTCCAACCGGAATTGACATCAGAAATGGTACACAATTGGAATGTGTAAATTGCACAGCTTGCATTGATGCCTGTGACGATGTAATGGATCATGTCGGCTTCAAAAGAGGACTTGTACGCATTACCAGCGAAAACATGATTGCAGGTAAAACCAAATTCAGATTTACTCCCAGAATAATTGGCTATTCTGTTGTGCTTTTCATATTGCTAACTACCGTAACTACCCTACTTGCATTCAGAAGCGATGTCGAAACTACAATATTGCGTACACCGGGAATGCTTTATCAAAAATTCGATGGTAGCTTAGTAGGTAATTTATACAATATTCAGGTTGTAAATAAAACATTTAATAAAATACCGGTTACATTAAAACTAAAATCTCCGGAAGGACAAATTAAATTTATTGGCAACGAAGTAAATTTCCTAAACCCACAATCAATGGTTGAAGCTGAATTCTTTGTGATCCTGGATGGTAAAATAATACGTGCCACAAAAACGCCTCTGCAACTTGAAATAATATCAAACGGAATTGTAATAGACGAAGTGAAAACCAATTTCATGGGACCGGTAAATATTAATTAAAAAAGAAAAACTCAAATGAAATTTAATTTCGGCCATGGTATTCTTGTTGTCCTTCTGCTATTTATGGCAGGAATGTCCGCTTTAGTATATCAGTGCACAAAACAAAGAATTGATTTAGTAAGCAACAACTACTATGAAAAAGAGCTGAAATATCAAAGTCAAATAGATAAAGAGAGCCAGACGCTGGCTCTGAGTGAAGACATGCACATTGCTTATGATCAAAAAAAACAACTTGTGACGTTTCAATACCCGGGCACTATCGAAAGTACAAATATCAGCGGGACTATTACATTTTATAAACCGGATAATGCTTCACTCGATTTTGAAAAACCAATAAATGTTAATAAGGACAACTCCCAGCATGTAACAGCAAATTCTCTGGCTTCAGGTTGGTGGAATGTTAAAGTAGATTGGAATGTAAATGCTGCTTCATATTTTAAGGAAACAAAAATTCTAGTTACAAATTAAATAGCAATGTTGATTTATTCGGCCATACTTGTTGGACTCTTCGGTAGTTTTCATTGTGCAGGAATGTGCGGTCCCATTGCGCTGGCTTTACCGGTTAATAAAAAATCCAAAACAAGTATTATCATCCATCTCCTCACCTACAATGCAGGGAGAATTTTTACCTATGCTACACTTGGACTGTTAGTCGGACTAATCGGACACAGAATAGCTATAGCAGGATTTCAAAAATCGTTGTCCATCTTTTCCGGCATATTTATACTTATTATCGCAACCATTTCGTTTTTCAAGCCACGTCTAATCTATTCACACGCTTACTTAGCGCGCTACACCAATAAAATAAAGTCTCTATTTCGAAATTTATTTGGTAAAAAATCAACCTTTACCCTTTTCTCGATCGGATTAGTAAACGGACTTTTACCTTGTGGATTTGTTTATCTCGCATTAGCCGCAGCACTTTCAACAGGCAATTTTTTGAGTAGCTCGGCCTACATGGCTCTTTTCGGACTGGGAACACTACCGATGATGTTGAGTTTTTCTTTGGCAGGAAATATTTTCGGATTACGATTTAATCGCATGGTAAACAAAGCGGCTCCATACATGGCACTTGTTGTTGGCGCCTTGCTTATTTATCGCGGATTTGCTATGGTTGGTGCAGATTGTTGTCAAAAGTAGTTTTCATAATCACTCCTATCATGACTTGAAAAACAGTTAATCGTAGTCTACATTCGAAATTTGTCTGTTTTCGTTAATTATTATTATTTTTTTGCCAAAATACCCTTCTGTCAAATAAACTGAAATGATATATTGCAGAAATATTTTTAAAAACGATTTCTCTGACCGAGAAGATGAAAAAACATACCTGTTTCCGGCTTTTTCTGATTGCTTTTATGCTGTTGACGGCTCATTCCGTTTCTGCTCAGGATATTATCGTTAAATCCAATAACGATTCAATCAGAGCTAAGGTACTCGAATTCGACGCAGAAAACATTTTTTTCAGATACCCAAATGATCGCGAAGGAGTTGTTCAGAAGATTCACAAAAATCAGGTTAAACAAATTATTTATGAGAATGGATCTAAACTAACCATCGTTTATAATCCTTATGAGATTTCGTCTGATATGATGATCAAGGAGCGCTTTCATGCTTTCAAAGTAGATGTGTTTTCAGCTTTGTTAAATCATTATACCATTGGATACGAAATACGTCTTCGTCTTGGTTTAAATCTGGAAGTAAAAGGTGCGTTGATTGGCACCAACGTAAATACGTCCCTTAAACATTCAGAAGGTTTTTTCGTGAAAGGCGGACTCAAGTTTGTGAAATGGGGAACGAGCATGATGAAAGGACTTACCTATATTCAACCATTAAAAGGAAGCTATTACAAACCTGAATTCATTTTCGGAAAATTTAAACGCGACGAAAACCACAAAGAAATTTCCTATACAAACTATGCTTTCAACCTGGTCTTTGGCAGACAAAACGTAATCAATAATTTTTTTGTTGTCGATTATTTCGGCGCCATCGGATATGCCTACCAACAGTATTCCTACCAAAAAGACTCCGTTGAAATTAAAACCATTGGCGATTTTACCTATGGATATTCCCATGTTTTTTTCGGAAAGAAAATTCCTATTACTATTAGTGGTGGTGTTTTGATTGGGTTTGTTCATTAAGCAAAATGTCCGTTAGGTTGAACTTTTTTTTCCAATATTATCATCGAAAAAAAATGCCCCGCAACATTGCGAGGCATTTCATATTTACGAATGAAAATGATTTCGGCTAATTAGTTCTTACCTTTTTTCTCATGCTCATGATTATCATGTTTATCATGCTCATGGTGATCTTTATCTTCTTTATGCTTTTTGTCTTTCTTCGGCTTTTTTGCTTTCTTATCTTTCTTATCCTTTTTGTCAGGATCGACTATGTTTTTATCTCCGCCTTTTCCCTGACCACTGTATGCATGACCCTTTGAGTGCTCTTCAGCATTTAAATGTTTGTCATCTTTGCTTTTAGGGCCTTCATTATTTCCACCTTTAACATCATCTTTATCTCCTTCATTTCCTTTAACATCTGTGGGTGCTTTGGTTGGAGTTTTACTTCCCATATCTTTTACGGGAAGATCTTTGACGTCATTTGTTCCCGTTCCGGTTTTTACATCACCTCCGGTTGGAGTTTTGGTTGACGGTACAGGTGTAGAAGGTGTTGTCGGAGTTTTAACTCCATTTTCTTTTGTGTCCTTTGCTCCTTCATTGATAATTACCTGTTTCGGATCCTGATTCACACGATTTTGAGCGAATACTCCTGCAGTTGCTACTAAAATAGCGCAAGCAAATGTTACTATTTTTTTCATATTCTGTTTTGTTTTTTGTTTTAGATAGGTTATTAAAAATTAATTATGATTGTTTAGAATTTTATTACCGAGAATGATTCTTCAGGTGATTATTTTATTGAACTACTTGTAAAAGATAACCGGGCTTTTTCATTCTTCAAAACCGGCCTGCAAGTTAATTCGAAGTTGTTGAGGAAATCATTTGAACCGAAAAAAAAGGCGCGATTAAAAAAAGTAATAAATTTAACTAGTATACTTAATACGTGTGTTTGCCTGTAGTCCATCCCTTTTTCGATAAATATTTTATTCCTGATTCTTGCGCGCCTATTTCAATTTCCGTGCCAATAGAATCGTTCCATCGGTTTAGGAAACCAAAAAGAGCAACTACTCCCATTATTTCGACTATTTCACCGTCGTTCCAGTATTTCCTCATGTTCTCTGCTAAATCATCATTGACAGCATTCGGTATTGCCGTTGCAGCAACTGCTAAATCCAGTGCCGCCCTTTCTGCTGCTGAGAAAGAAGAATGCGTCTTATAGTCCCAGACGTTTTCCAGTTGTTCCTGTTGAGCATCATAACGTTCTGCTGCTCGTATCGTATGTGCCTGGCAATAGTTACAACCGGCATTAAAACTACTAATGAATCCAATTAGTCTTTTAAGTGCACTTGTAACTCTTCCTTTATTTTCCATAACAGCCTTATTGAGCTCGATAAAAGCAGTAGCAATCTTCGGCCGGATATGCATGGTCTTTACACTATTCGGACAAAATCCCAATGTCTCATTATAAAATATAATGAGTTTTTGCAATTCGATATCATCGATGGATGATTGTGGATTTATTAATGGCTGCTTCATAGATTGATTATTTGATAAGTAACTAATTGTTTTCACCTACATAAATCTATGTATTTTTTTTAGGTGAAGGAATTGAAATAAAATAAATGATCGATAGGATGGTCATTGTAGCCGTTACAATAAAAGTAGCGGAAGCCCCAAACTTAAACCATATCAAACCGGCTATGGAACTGGCTAACATAGTACAGATACTCTGAAATCCAGAATATGTACCTATTGCTGTCGCCGTATCTTTTCGATCGGTGATGTTGCTGATCCAGGCTTTTGAAATACCCTCCGTTGCGGCTGCATAAATTCCATAAAGAAAAAACAAAGCGAAAAACATATAAATATTCGTATTGAGAGACATGCCAAAATAAACGATTGCAAATATCATCAATCCGCTTATCAGTATTTTTTTTAAACCAATCTTATCAGCCAAAATTCCAATTGGAAAAGCAAATAAAGCATAAACAAGATTGTAAAATATGTAGACTCCGATTACCCAAGTGTCACTCAATCCTGATTGTTTGGCCTTTAGTAAAAGAAAAAGATCCGAGCTATTAAACAACGTAAACATCAACAGACCGATGACGACTTTGCGGTAATTAACAGGACTATTTTTCCAGTATTTAATAAATGAAAAAAAAGAAGTTGCTTTCCTTTCACTTGTGACAGCAGCTTTTTTCTTTTCCAGGAATAAGGAAGTTAATACAGCGACTAATCCGGGAATAAAAGCAATGTAAAACAAGGTCGTATAATCTTCCGGAAAAAAATACAAATAAAATAAAGCGGAAAGCGGGCCGAGTACTGCCCCAAAAGTGTCCATGGATCGATGAAAGCCAAATACTTTTCCTTTGTTTGCTTCAGTAGTTTCATCAGAAAGAATGGCATCTCTCGCTCCTGTTCGTATTCCTTTTCCTAACCTGTCTATCGTCCGTGCAAGAAAAACCCAGGCCGGTAAAACGAAAAGCGCCATCATCGGTTTTGATATGGCACTGAGTGAATATCCTATTTGTACAAATGGAATGCGCTTCCCTGAATTATCAGAAAGCTTTCCAAAATATCCCTTGCTTAAACCGGCAACTGCCTCTGCAAATCCTTCCAGTAATCCAATATATAAAACAGAAAAACCAATGCTCTTCAGATAAATAGGCATTACGGGATACAACATTTCACTAGCCATATCAGTAAATAAACTGATCAACGATAATATCCAGACTGTACGAGTTATATATTTCAAATTATTTTTTTGAAAATAATAAAGAACGAAATTGCAATTAATTCAAACCAATAGATATTATCTCTTTAAATAGGTATACTTTTCTTGAGAGAAAATTCACCTGAACGAAAATCAAAACATTTTTATTATAGTAAATCCTAAAAACGTAGCCAGTATTCCTAGTAACACACTTGCAGAGATATAAACTAAAGCATAGTTTATATTACCTGTTTTTAAGAGCCCAACTGTTTCTAAGGAAAATGCCGAAAATGTTGTAAATCCCCCGCAAAGTCCCGTGGCAAGAAAAAATCTCCACTCTTGATTGATGTTTGTCCTTTCTCCAAGTCCAATAATTAATCCGATGAATAGGCAACCAATTAAATTAACAATCAATGTTCCTAATGGGAAAGAAGTCTGAGCTTTCCCCTGTATAGTAGTATATAGCAGATACCTGAATACTCCTCCAATAAAACTTCCGGATCCAATGGCAAGTATGGTCTTCATCGTTTTATACAATTACTAATTTTAGATAATGCAATTTCGAAAAATTATCCACATACGTCCTGCCACAAAATTAATTTAATTAACAATCCTCTGCAGGTGAAAGGGTATTTGCAAATAAAACCTATCATCAAGCATGACACAAAAAAATTACTTTAAAACTACATTCCAGGATGGTCGTATTATTTTTTCTCCGGGTATTCATAATTGATTCCAAAATATTTTGCATAATTCTTTAATGGTTCAAGCCCGACTTTTTCTCTTCTGATATCAACATTCACCTCATCTTCTATCTGATAAAATTCCTGAGCTCCGGTTTCCTTATTAAAGACTACTTGAGAACCATAAATTTGTTTCTTTCCTTGTCGCATCAAGATACGATCTTTCATCAGAGCGAGATGAGACGGACTGGACTCTTCTTCGGCAACCGACTTTTCAAGTAATGGAAAATATTTTTCTTGTATTGCAAGATCTGCATGCTGAATGACCAGAAAAATAGCTAGGTTTCCGCTTCCGCCAACGAAATGCTTTCCGGGCCAACCGTATTTATCAATCAGCCCTGTTACTTCAACTAAATTACAACTGTCAATATAAGCCATATACTCAACTGAATCTCCATGCGTTCTCGTTTTCTGATCTCGTTCGAGAATAAAATCTAGTTTTTTTTTAATTGCAAACGTATCAATAACCTCTTGCGCAAAAATATCGGGAATAATTAATAATGTAAAAATGAAAGCGAGTAGGATAATTCGAAATGAAATAATGATCTTAATATTCATGATAAAGCGATTATTAAATATTGGTATTATTTCTTCATTCAGGGTTGCCAGTATATAACCGATTTTTCAAAATAAATTTAAGGAATTCTACATTTAATCATTCAAAAAATTACAAGGCTCAAAATAAAAATTATCTAACAAAGTCTTTTACATTCAATGATTTAACTCTGAATCTTAAAGAAAAGCGCTAATTTATTCAGTTAAGGGGTAAATCGATTGAATTATTCTATTTTCTTCTTTATTTTTATAGTATTGTATTTCAATTATTTACAATGCTAATTAAGTCGATTTTATTCAATTGTTCTTTTTGTTTCCGCATCAAAAGGGGTAACTTTGCCTTTTTAGGAAGAATTCTAATAACTTGAGCATTATTTTCAAAATATTATGAATTGTTAATCGTCTGAATTGGATCAGACAACAAGACAGGAAAATAAAAAACCAAAAACATGAACAATACAATCAATATTAAACCGGCCACCGGAAAACTTGGGGTGCTTACCGTTGGAATGGGAGCTGTTTCCACAACATTTATTGCGGGAATGTTGGCCTTCCGTAAAGGATTAGCCAAACCAATTGGATCATACTCTCAATTAGGTACCATACGATTAGGCAAGCGTACAGAAAACAGAAATCCCCTTGTTAAAGATTTCGTTGAACTTGCAGATTCAAGGAATTTAGTTTTCGGAGGTTGGGATATTTTTCCTGACAATGCTTATGACTCAGCCGTGAAAGCGGAAGTACTTGATGCATACCGTCACCTCAATCCATTAAGAGAGGAACTCTCTTCCATTGTTCCGATGACCGCTGTTTTCGAACCGCGCTATGTAAAAAGATTAAATGGAACGCACATAAAAAAAATTGTTTCAAAAAAAGAACAAGCCGATGCATTGATTAATGACATTGCTGATTTCAAAAAGAAGAACAATTGTGACCGCCTTGTTATGATTTGGTGCGCATCCACTGAAATTTACATTGAACCTTCAGACGTTCACAGTTCGTTGCAAAAATTTGAAGCCGGTTTGGAAGAAAATAATCCGGAGATCTCTCCATCGATGATTTATGCTTATGCTTCTTTACGCTCAGGAGTACCCTTCGCAAATGGCGCGCCTAACCTAAGCATTGATATACCTGCATTAGAAGAGCTGGCACTTAAAATGGAAGTTCCTATTGCAGGAAAAGATTTTAAGACCGGACAAACATTGATGAAAACGATTGTTGCTCCCGGACTCAAAGCAAGAATGCTTGGTGTTCGCGGATGGTTTTCTACAAATATTCTCGGTAATCGTGATGGCGAAGTTTTAGATGATCCTGAAAATTTTAAGACAAAAGAGGTTTCAAAACTGAGTGTATTGGACAACATTTTTGAACCTGAAAAACATCCTGAACTATATAAAGATCTTTATCATAAAGTTAGAATCAATTATTATCCGCCTCATGGTGATAACAAAGAAAGTTGGGATAATATCGACATTACCGGATGGATGGGCTACCAAATGCAAATAAAAATTAATTTCCTTTGCAGGGATTCTATTCTTGCCGCTCCAATTGTTCTGGATCTTGCTTTATTTCTGGATCTTGCACAGCGTTCAGGAATGAATGGAATTCAAGAATGGTTGTCGTTTTATTTTAAATCGCCGCACACAACACCGGGACTGCCACCTCAACATGATATATTCAAACAGTTGATGAAACTGGAAAACACGCTTCGACATCTGAAAGGCGAAGACCTTATCACACACCTTGGACTGGATTATTATCAGCAGATCATCGAGGCCTGATGGTCAAAAAGCTTAACTGGATTGTTTCTACATGTGGAGGAATTGGTTTACTACCTCTTGCTCCAGGCACATGGGCAGCAGCCGTTTCAGCGATTGCCTGGTTCTTCATAAGTTCAAATGCCACAATGCCTGTTTTGTGGCAAACTCTAATTGTCGCATTGCTAATTGTAACAGGGATTTATTGTTCCGGAAAAATTGCAAATCAAAAAGAAAAAGATCCTTCTTATGTGGTGATTGATGAAGCAGCGGGAATGTGGATTACCTTAATCTTCTTCTTACCGTCCTATCAAAATTTAATAACGGGATTTATTCTATTTCGGTTTTTCGATATCGTTAAACCTTTAGGAATACGAAAAATGGAACACTTGAAAAACGGTTGGGGTATTATGATGGATGATATCGTTGCAGCAATTTACAGCAAAATAGTTTTACAAATTATTGTTATGTTGAAATTATGGTGAGAATAAAAAATCTTTCTCAAAAAATTTCCGGAAATAGTAAAATGTTTCTTCGGTTTCAACTTACTGCAATAATTGCAACCAGTCTGGATTTTTTGATTACTATTTTTTTAAAAGAAAAATCAGGTTTAAACTATTCACTTGCCGTGGGGCTAGGTGCTACGGCAGGAGCAATTACAGCATTTGCATTTAATCGCTACTGGGTATTTCGATCACTTGAAAAGCATCCCATCGAACAAGGAATCCGTTACCTGCTCGTTGCCGGAGGAAGTATTTTCCTTAATACACTCGGGACATTTATTCTGACTGAAACATTGCAACTTCCTTATATTGTATCTAAAGGTATTGTTGCAATGATAATCGGTTTTACATATTCTTATTATTTTTCAAAGCGTTTTGTATTTTATGTCTGACTTAAAAACTGCAAGAAATTTTTCTGCTTTTATTTTATTTTTCATATTTGTATTGAATACAAATATGTACGGTCAGAAAACGACTGTAAGGGGAGCGATTACGGATGCTAAAACAGGCGAATCCATTCCTTTTGTAAATGTTTTTTTTGAAGGCACAAACATCGGAAAGACTACAGATTTTAACGGGCAATATTTTATTGAAACTACTGATTCTGTAAAACGACTTCGGTTCAGCAACCTGGGTTATAAAACTGAGTTTCGTGACATCAAATATGGAGAATCTCAAATAGTAAGTTTGAAACTTTCGTTAGAGGCGAAGGAATTAAAAGCAGTAACTGTAAAAGGAGACAAACAACGTTATCGAAATAAAAATAATCCGGCTGTTGATTTAATCAGGAGGGTAATTGACAAGAAAAAGGAAAATCGTAAAGATCAAATTGAGAGTTTTGAATATGAAAAATATGAAAAGGTACAATTTGCCTTGAGTAACATTACGGAGAAATTCAAAAACAAGAAATACCTTAAACATTTTCAATTTATATTCGATAACCTCGACTCTAACTTGATGCCCGGAAAAGTTATTCTTCCAATGTATTTAAAAGAAACACTTTCTGAATACTATTTCAAAAAAGATCCGACTTCCCAAAAAGAAATAATCAAAGCAACTCGAAGTGTCGATTTCGAAGATTTTGTAAATAATGATGGTATTAGCAATTTTATTGGCTACCTCTATCAGGATGTGGACATTTATAAAAACACCATTCCTATTCTTACTAATTCTTTTATCAGTCCCATCGCTGATAATGGCCCCTTATTTTACAGGTATTATATAAAGGATACTGTTTTAATCGACGAAAAGAAATGCTATCACATGACTTTTTATCCGCGGAATAAATCCGATTTCAGTTTCCAGGGTGAGTTATACATTACATTTGATACACTCTATGCTGTAAGAAAGACAGAATTAACGATAAGTCCGGAGACCAACTTGAATTTTGTCAAGGAACTTAAACTCACTCAAAACTTTGAGGAAGTCAAGCCCAATGAATGGATGGTTGTGCAAGATAATATTTCGATCGATTTCGGATTGGGGAAAAACGGATTGGGAGTATATGGTCAGCGTGCTGTTTCTTATAAAAACTTTATTCTAGATAAGCCGAAACCGAACAGTTTTTTCGAAGGCGCAAAAATTATTTTTCCTGATAGCACGGCGAAACAAACAGATACATTTTGGAACGACAATAGACATGGAGAACTCACTCATTCTGAAAAAGGAGTTTACTCGATGATTGATAGTATCCAGCGTGTTCCTGCTTTTAAAAGGGCTATGAATATTATGGTTCTTATTTTTGCCGGTTATGAAGATTTAGGTAAAATAGAAATTGGTCCGGTAAGTACATTTTATAGTTATAATCCGGTGGAAGGTTCACGCTTTCGTATTGGCGGAAGAACAACTATGAAATACAATCCACGTCTTCGATATGAAGGTTATGTCACATATAGCACAGGTGACGAACAATGGAAATACTTCGCCGGGTTTACGAAAGCATTGGGTAAAAAATCGATTATTGATTTTCCACAGAAAAATCTCATTGCTTCCTATCAATATGAAACAAAGATCCCTGGACAAGAACTACAGTTTGTTCAGGAAGACAATGCCTTGTTATCGATTAAAAGGGGAAAGAACGACAAACAACTTTACAATAAAACTTTAAATATCGAATACAACAGTGAATTTGAAAGTCATTTTTCGTTTAACGTAGCTTTCAGACAATTATTACAAGAGCCCGGAGGATCACTGTATTTTAATCGAATCGATTATAATGAAACTAAATTTAACATTTCATCGATCACTACATCACAGTTTAATGTGCTTTTGCGCTATGCACCCCATGAACAGTTTTATCAGGGTAAAAACTTTCGCATACCGATGTTTAATAATTATCCGATTATTGAATTGCGTTTGGGCTTGTCACAAAAAAATCTATTCAGCAGCGATTATACCTTTCAGCAATTAGCACTAAGAATTTTTAAACGATCCAACCTTGCTCCTATTGGGTATTCTGATCTCACGTTCGAAGCTGGAAAGATTTTTGGACGTGTTCCTTATCCACTTATGTTTATACATCGTGCCAATCAGACGTATTCCTATCAGTTGCAATCTTACAACTTGATGAATTTTCTCGAGTTTATCAGCGATCAATATGTAGCTATAAATGTTGATCATTACTTCAATGGTTTTTTCTTTAACAAAATACCGTTATTCAAAAAACTGAAATGGCGCGAAGTTGCTACTGTAAAAATCCTATATGGTAATATTTCAGATGCCAACGATCCAATGTTGCATCCGGATCTTTTCAAACTTCCACAAGAACCCAATGGAGATGCATTATCATATTCATTGGAAAGAAAACCTTATATTGAGGCAAGTGTAGGAATAACAAATATATTCAAAATTATTCGAGTCGATTTGATTAAGAGATTAAGTTATCTTGAACACAATAATGTTGCAGAACTTGGGGTTCGGGCAAGAGCTAAATTTGATTTTTAAAAAATGGTTTTTCGGGATCGATTACAAAAAATATTACATACCATACTTAATCCGGTGGTAAGGTTGTTTATCGCTTTGGGATTAACTCCAAACGTTATTACCCTCATTGGTTTTGCAATCAATACTATCGTAGCAATTATTTTTATTAAAGGTGCGGAAAACACAGAAAGAACAGATCTTTCTTATATCGGCTGGGGTGGAGCGTTGATTTTATTTGCTGGCGTCTTCGACATGTTGGATGGACAGGTTGCCCGCTTGGGAAAAATGAGTTCCAAATTCGGTGCATTGTTCGATTCTGTAATCGATCGTTACAGCGAATTGATTATGTTTCTGGGAATCTGCTACTATCTTGTCTCCCATCATTATTTCATGAGTTCGCTGATAGCATTTATTGGAATGATTGGCTCTATCATGGTTAGTTATACTCGTGCTCGTGCGGAAGGCCTTGGCATACCTTGTAAAGATGGGCTTATGCAACGCCCTGAACGAATTGTAACAATCGGACTTGCAGCTTTGACATGTGGTGTTGCAGGGCATCTCTATGGAGGAAATCAAAAACTTTCTATCTCTATTTTCGGATATTCCGGTTTTGAAACTATCAGCATTTTCATTATCCCACTTGCAATCATCGCTATTCTTGCCAATTATACTGCTATTCAAAGACTGAGAATTTGCTTTCTTTACTTAAAAAAAATGGAGGATAAATCAACATAAGTATGAATTTACTTTTAACAAATTATTTTTTTGCTATTTTATCATGGATAGCAACCATAAACTTTAATACTGACACCCCACCCAAAGTATTCCCTGTTCCACCGACAAACGAAAATTCTCTCTTCTATATTCAGCGAACGAAAAATACTAATGCAATTGTCTATGAAGTAAACCGTCTATCGGATGGCAAAATTAATTCAAATGATCCGGTTAAAGTTTATTGGATAAATTATGCATCAGATAGTACTACATCTGACCTTTCTCTAATTCAAAGAAAATATGCTTATGGGGTTTCTGTCAAACAATACAACAAACAAAAAAATTCATTTATCCTTCAATTAGTTGCCTACAAAAAAAGAAATATTTTCCTCCTCCCTTCCGGAAATGAAAAACATTTTATCGCTCTGATGAATATAAACGGAAAACTTGCCGAGTTAAAACGTGTATTTGTTGCCATCAGCGGCGGGACTTTTTGGTTTCCAAAAGTTGATTACATAGAACTTTCGGGTATTGATCCTTACACCAAACAAAAAACAGTGGAGCGATTTGTTCCCTGATAATTGCACATGTCTGATTTGAAAAACAACAGTTCCGTAACAATATTTAAATTATTTGTTCCTCTGCTTTCGCTTCTATTTCTTTTAGCCTTAGCAGCCACTACCGGAATTCGTTTTGATCACTATCTACTTGTTGCAATTATCAATTCGTGTTATTTTATTTCACCTCAATCCAGAAGATTAATTACCGGACTAGCAATCATCATCGTATATTGGATAATTTACGATTCCATGAAAGCGTGGCCCAATTATGACTTTAATGAAGTTGATATCTTACCCCTTTACAATCTCGAAAAATCATTTTTCGGAATCCATCAAGGCAATAACATCCTTACTCCAAATGAGTATTTGTCAGGTTATACCAATTCGTTTTTGGACATAATCAGTGGTATCTTTTATCTGGGCTGGATTCCACTGCCATTATTCTTCGCGTTTTATTTATACTTCAAACATAAAAATCTTTTTTTGCGATTTTGTATGGCTTTTTTTATTGTGAACTTAATCGGTTTTATAATTTACTATTTACACCCTGCTGCACCTCCCTGGTACATTCAAAAATATGGCTCTGTATTGAATGTTCATACAAAAAGTTATGCTGCAGGCCTGCTTCGTTTCGATCAGTATTTTAATATTAAACTATTTGAAGGACTGTATTCGAAAGGTTCTAATGTTTTTGCCGCAATGCCTTCACTTCATTCCTCCTATCCATTAATCGGATTGATTTATGCGTGGAAACAACCCGCAAAATCACTTAAAATAATTTTCGCTCTATTTATGGTTGGCATCTGGTTTTCGGCAATCTATTTAAATCACCATTACATTCTTGATGTCCTTGCAGGAATCGGATCAGGTTTATTGGGAATATTACTCCTCGAAAAAGTGTTATTGAAAACAAAATGGTTCAGTAAGTTCATTCGGAACTATGAATACAGAATAACATCCGTTAAATAAGCGGATCTTCTTTTAAGTTGGAAGTAAATCGTAAAATCAACTTTTAAATTTGTTATAGACTGAAAGCAGTTTAAATTTGTTACCATCGAAAAGACCTTTGTCGCTGAGTTTTAAATGAGGAATTACAAGCAAAGCCATAAACGATAATGTCATAAATGGGGCTGAGAGTTTGGAACCGAGTGATTTTGCCATCGCATCGATTTGTGTATAATCTTCGGCAATTTGAAATCCATCTAAAGCACTCATTAACCCTCCTATTGGAAGTCCAACCACTTTTTCATTTTTTCCGTTTACACAACTAATTCCTCCCCGTTCTTTGATTATTAGATTTACTGCGAGATTTATACTTTCATCATCCGCACCTACGGCTACGATGTTGTGACTATCATGAGCAACTGAGGAAGCAAGAGCTCCAATCTTCAAACCGAAATTGCGGATAAATGCCTTAGCAATGGGAGCATCCTTGTAACGATTAACGACTACCAATTTCAGAATATCTGTTGACGTGTCGCTTACATATCCCCCATCTGATTCTTTTAATGTTAGGTTTAATATATTGGTTATTAATTGTCCATCCAATGCTTCGATTACAGGCATAGGATCGTTTCCGCTCGATTGAATAAAAAAATCAGATGGAGTTTTTTCCGAACAGGAAAACTGATTGATTACTTTCGCCGGAACGCTCTGAATAAGTGTTTTTCCATTTTCCGCAACAAGATTTCCATCAATAAAAGTTTTTCTAACATTAAAATTTACCGCATCATCGACAATAATAAAATCGGCCGGATCGCCTTCACGCAATATGCCCATTCTTAATTTATAGTGAAGTACCGGATTGATACATGCAGCTCTGATGATTTTAAAAATATCGACATTCTTCTTTACTGCTCTTGCACAAAGTTTATTAATATGACCTTCCACCAAACTATCGGGGTGCTTGTCGTCACTGCAGAACATGATCATTTCCGAAAAATCGTTTAGCAGTTCAATAAGCGCTTCGAAGTTTTTTGCTGCACTACCTTCGCGAATAATGATCTTCATACCATATTTCAACTTGTCGAGTGCTTCTTCTTTGGTAAAACATTCATGATCGGTACTAATACCGGCTGCGATGTAATTCTTTGCATCCTCCCCTCTTAAACCCGGAGCATGGCCATCAACAGGTTTATTCATTTTTTGAGAGAATGCTATTTTTTTAAGTACTTCGGGATCCTTATGCAGGACTCCGGGAAAATTCATCATTTCACTTAGGTAGTAGATATCGTCCATCTCCAGCAAAGAGGCAACACCGGCGGATTCAATTGCTGCGCCCGCAGTTTCAAAAGTGGTTGCCGGTACACAACTGGGTGCCCCAAAATGAAATTTAAATGGAACTTCCTTTCCATTTTCAATCATGTATTTGACACCTTCAATTCCACAAACATTTGCAATTTCATGGGGATCACTAACTGTAGCAATGGTACCATGAATAACGGCAAGCCGGGCAAATTCTGACGGGATAAGCATAGAGCTTTCAATATGAATATGCGAATCGACAAAACCGGGCATAATCAGATCGTCCACTTTAATATCCTTTTTTTCTATCTCCTTGATTGAAAATATTTTTTTATCTCTGATAATTATTTCAGCCGGATGAATTCTCTTCTCCCAATAATTAAGTAAAAGTCCTTTGATTGTCTGATCCATGAATTATATTTTATTCATGACAAAGATAATATAACCTTTTATTGAATAACAATTTAATGCATCGGACTTAAACTAATCCATTTAACCACGTGCTTAGGGTAATGCATCATTCGGTTCCGCCTAAAATAAAAAGCCGTCCCCATTAACTCGGGGACGGCTTTTATCACTAATTAAATTTTAATCGCTCAAATGCATAGAGTTGAGCTATGTTATATTTACTGTTTGATTAATCTTCCATAATACGACCGGTTACTTTCTTTGTCGAAAATTTTATATAGATAAATTCCGTTTGATAAGTGTTGCAGATCTATCACTTTATTGCCGGAATTAATATAAGCATTCATCAACTCGCGACCTTGCAAATCAGTTATCAATAACAAACCATTAAAGGTCCTTTGCGTTTTGGTCGCAAAAGTAACTTTGCTGTTGAATGGATTCGGATAAATCACCAAATCATTTGAATATACAGGATCGTTAATACCGACCGGAATCATGGACACATACATGTTATCCGTTTCATTTGTAATTACCGGTAAATTCTGGTCGAAATAAATGTATGCCTGATTAGTGACAACCGTCATTTCAGCCAATCCCTGCTTAGGGCGGATAGAGTATGTAAATGAACCATTACTTCCCGGTGAATTTGTATTACTATCCGGAAGCATAATATTGTAGAATCGGAAATCGATAATACCATTCAATCCTGCTTCAACCACCACCGGATGAGTAGTAGATATAAGCTGCATCGTATTCAGGTCGAGATTTGCATCAATTGTATCCAATACATGAACATCATAGGCGGTATCTGTTCCGGTATTTTGGAATCTTATGGTATAAAATAATTCTTCTCCGAATAATGTATAATGTTGTGCTTGTTCTCCGGCCGGATTTACAGCCTTATCATTCGGATCAAAAGAACATCGAACGATTTGGTCGAGTTTGTAAGCAGTTGTTCGAATGTAATTTCATGCCTGATCATATGAATTAATAACGCAATTAAAATGCACCGTATCCCCCAATGCCGGAATATTGAAGTTCATGGTAATGGACCCTTGGGAATAAACCAGATTTTGTACGGAGTAATAGATCGTATCACCGGCTATTGAATCCGGCGTTAAATTCGAACCTGTGAATGGTGCATTTGGAGAATGAAAAACTTTGATAAGAAGGTCGACAGGAATAAATGAAGTTGTGCTATACGTTAATGTGTAAGCTTGATTAGTATTACAACGTTGTCTTCCGTTTAATATTACTGATGCCTGATACTGTGCTGTTGCCGGTTGGTAAGTACCAAAATCCTGATTATTAATATTGACTTGACCAACATTTACATTCAGAGTATCCGGAGTAGTGTTTGAAAGAAATGAAGTATCATTCATTAAGATAACTGAATGATTACCTGAATCGGTAAGGAATGAATATTGACCGAGATAATTTGTAAACGTAAATATACTGTCAGGCATCATTAACAATTTAATATTATTAAGTAAAACATCGCCTGTATTATACGTTGCATCCTGATTAGCATCATAGTAAACAATACCACTAACTTTACTAAGTCCAATGCTGAAAGCCTGCTGATAGAAACAAGAGTTTGGACCAATAAAACAGTTTCCATTAACAGGATCGTAATTATATTTATCAATATTCATAGTATATACTCCATTGGGAGCGTTTGCCGGAATGTTCCAGGAACAATAAATAGAATCTCCCACAACGGATAGCGTTGAAGCATAAATCGTCGTTGCTCCTCTGGTTATAGATACGTCAGTAGGGCTGCAAGGTGCAGAACCCATACCCATATAAAGTTGATTATTTGTAATAGATGTCGTTAGTGTTTGCCCTCTGAATGCTGTGTTTGGCACAAGTGTTTCAAAACAATAGGGAAACTGAGCTCTTGCCTGTTGAAAAATGGAAAACAGGAAGAAAAGAATTAGTAGATTTTTTTTCATTGTGTAATTGGTTTTGAGGTTAGATTTAAAATAAATTCTTTAGTGGTACTAATGTGATTTTAAAAAATAAAAATATCAAATAGATTGATATAAAATTACCTATTATTACTGTCAATTATGATAATTTCTTAAAAATTTGGTGAACGGTTGATTTTGTCCTTTAGAACCTTCATAAATAGCTTTTAATTTAATTGGATCATCCAAAAAATCATATTTTTCCTTCATTTCTGTGCTATCACAAATTTGACTTAAATATAAATAGGCCTTTGCATACAAGATGGCATTCAGGAATTTTTTATAATCCTGCTCCTCTTTCCAGCTTAATGGAAGTTTATAAACCCTATCTATGAAAAAGAAAGAGGAATCGATATTTCTTAAATTATAATATGCTGCGCTAAGATTCAGGTTTACTTCGACAGACAGTGGAGTAATTTCAAGTGCACGTTTGTAGATACGGATTGCTTTTTCTTTTTCACCGCCTTGCTCGTAAGTTGTACCCAGATCATTTAATATGCGTAGGTGATTGGGATTAATTATCAAAGCATTCTCATACATTTCCGTGGCTAGCGGAATATTTTTGCTGTAAAAGTAGGCCATACCTTTATACCAGCTAATGGGCGTCGAAGTAAGATCCATAGGGAAAAACCAGGAGGATGCTTTATCCGCTTCTCTGATCATTCGGGCAAAATTATTTTGTTGTTTTGCCAAGAGTAATTTTTTCATATGAACCTCTCCGGAGAGACGACTATAAGATGCAAAAACACCGAAACCGGCTAATAGAAAAACACAAAATAAAACGTATTTTTTAGAAATCATTCTTTTTCCTGCATCCGGAACAAATGCCAATATTAACGAAAAATTAATCATCAGTATTAGCATTGAATAAAATCTGGATCTTGGATATGAAAATAAAGACATGACCATGAAAGCTATTATGCTGCTCAAAATAAATAAAAGAAATAAACGGTTTGATTGCTCAGCAGTTCTAATGCCTTTAACTGCCAGATAACCTATAAAGAAAAAAGAAAATAAATAAATCAGCAGTCCGATAATACCTTGTTCTGCCCATACGAGTAGATAGTCATTATGTGGGTGTTCATAATAAATCATTCCCGAATTGATATACTGAGTTCCGCTTATTCCGTAGGCAGGATTGAAAATTTTCCAATTGTTTAATCCGACACCGAACCAAGGATGATCACCAATCATATGAACTGTATTGCGCCAAAGTATGAGTCGTTCGAAAACGCTATTATTATTTTCAACCCTTGTCTCGGAGAGTAAAGCAGGATTGGAAACATATTCGTTAAATACTTTCATTTTTGAAACCAACCATTCATAATTGTCGGTTTTCCTGTACATAAAAAAACAGCTTATTACAATAATGAGAATAATAGCTATTAGGATTGTTTTCTTTTGAGGTGATAATCGAAGTGAAATCAAATGAGTTCTCGTCCAATATGCAAAAACGATAAAACTAAAAAATGCAATAACACTGGCAATCCAGGCCGAAATAGATTGTAATAGAAAGAGGATGGCTGTGCTTGATAAGAGTGCTGTAAAAAAGCAGAATCTAAAATATTTTTTTTCTGATATACACCCAAAAATTAAAAGAGGAATTAGCAATACAAGTACCTCAGAAAAGAAGTTCTTGTTACCTAGTGAAGAAGTGATGATCTGATCAGAATGAACAACTTTCCCTTTTAATATATCAGGAATAAGCGGGACAAATTGAATAAAAGCAATTAGTGAAAAAAGTAAAACCGCCAAAGCTGCTCCCCTGCTGACGATTCTAGACGTTTCGGTTGTATTACTGAAGATTATGAAAGATACGATACAAAAAGCATAAATTACACCTAACCGAATCCACTCGAGAAAAGCATCCCCTGAGTTGATTGAAAAAATCATTGAAAATCCTGTCCAAAGCAAAATAATACTCAGTAAAAGTATCATCTTACCGGTATTGGTTCCAATTGAAATTGTATAGTTTACGACAAAATGAAGTAAGACGGAAAAAAGCAACAATGCGCACGAAGTTAGAAAAAAGCGAGGCGCGATATCAGGGTCAATTGTTGATTGCAAATAGACAATCGGAAGAATTAAAAATACAAAGACGGAAAAAATAACCCGCCCATTAAGAAAGGAATACTTATTTTGCATATTTAAATAAAATCCAATGCAGTTTACAAAAAGTTTTTAAAAAATATAAGAATATTCATTTATATTACGCAATAAATTTTTTTATGTCAGAACCGGCTATAATTTCAACGCATTCAAGATCAGAGCTAGAAACTCGAGAGTTGATCAGGCATTTTAAAAAAAGAAAGTGGCGTTATCTGTTTATTATTATCGGATTTGGAATTTATTCTTTTTACTTATTCAAATTCCATTTGCTCGATTACAATGCAACTGCCTCCTTTCTCGTGAACGATCATAGCATTATTTCTTCGCCAACTCTCGATTTTAAAGGACTTGAAAGTATTACTACCGGTGATAATTTCAATCGTACTTATGAATTAATCAATTCTGCCACTACACAAAAACATTTGATCGAAAAATTCGGATTGATTCGCCATTACGGAATAGATTCTACAAGTGAATTTGCTTATCAAAAAGCTGAACAAAGAATACGTTCAAGTATTGAAATAAAGAAAAGCCCTTTCAATACCATTTCCGTAACCGTCCGCGACCGATACCGTTATCTAGCTGCTGATATGGCCAATGAAATTGTTACATTTTTGGAAACGCTAAACGAAAACCAATATGTTAATAATATTCAGAAAAAAATAAAAGTATCCGAAGCTTATGTAAAGCAACTACAATTAGATAATACTATAAAGAGTTCTAAAATCGATAGTATATTATTTCAAATAAACTTATTGTTGTCTTCTGCTAAAATTAACGAAAGGAATTCATTTAGTTTATTAATGCAGCAACAACAACTAAACGAAATTATCAGCACATATAAAAGTTCTTCGGAGGATTTAATCAATTCTCAAAAGCTATACAACCTTTCTTTGCAAGCATTAAATTTTAAAGATTTTCCTGCCATTACAGTTGTGAGAAATGCGATGCCGGCCGCAACTTCTAATGCTGTAACAGCAGCTCTGCTGAGTGCAGGAATAATGATTCTTACTGCTCTTCTTCTTGTACTTCAGGCATATTTATATTTACATTATAAGGAATATATTAATCTGATGTTTTTTGAAAAGTAAATATTATAGTTTATGAGAACGAGATTTGTAATAATCGTTGCAGGAGGTACCGGAAGCAGGATGGGTTCTGAAACTCCTAAGCAATTTCTGCTGATAAACGGATTGCCATTATTGATGCATACTTTAATACGATTTAAAGATTCCTCTGCAGAAATCGTTCTGGTTTTACCTGAAAATCAAATTGAATACTGGAATACTTTAAAAGAAAAATACAATTTCAAATTTCCTCATCTGGTTGTTGCAGGCGGAAAATCCCGATTTCATTCTGTAAAAAATGGGTTAGCCCATGTGAATGAAGATTGCATTGTAGCCGTTCATGATGGGGTTAGGCCTTTGTGTTCAGTCAATCTCATAAACCGTTGTTTTGAAGAAGCCGAATTACATTCGAATTCAATTCCCGTTATGAAAGTGACTGATACTATTCGGGATACTTCAGGGAAAAAAAGCTTTATCGTTGACAGGGAAAAACTAAGAATTATTCAAACACCCCAGTGTTTTGATTCATCTTTATTGAAGTCTGCTTACCATAAAGCAACAGCTGAAAATTTTACAGATGATGCCGGAGTTTTTGAATCCGCAGGACATATCATACATCTTGTTGAAGGAGAAAAAAACAACATGAAAATTACAGAGCCGTCGGATCTGATCGTTGCCTCTGCTTTGTTAAAGGAACTTTTTTGAAATCGATTTTATTTTTCGTTCGGTTTAGCGGTGAGCTATTGCTTTCACTTAATTAATCATAATTGATTTTACCACTTGTCTTTGTCAAGTGATGACTTAGCTTTCATAACTGCATTTTCCAAAGAAATAATTTCCTTTTGCGCATTCGAATCTACTTGTTGTAAGTAATCATTATAAATGGGCAAATAGGAAGTCGCTTTTGTATCCAACCATCTTTCACAAGCATAATAAGAGGGTTGTATCCAGTTAAAATTAGTTAGTTCATACTTGAATCTTCCATCTCTTGCCGCTACAGTGATCGTATATTGTGCCAGATTATTGCCGCCGATTTTTACACCTTCCTTGTTTGGTGGCGACAACAAACGTAAACGCGGCTTACCTGTAATCACCAGTTTCACAGAATCGTTCTCCCGAATGACATCAGCAGGATTTTTATAATAAGCATGAAACCAATCATTGATTCGGGAATACAATTCTTCCTTCTTAACTCCGGGAACCTCTATTACTCCTTGAAAGGTGATAAGCTTAGTTATCGTATCCATCGAAATGGGAAAGGGAGTTATCGGTAATGTCTTTTGTGCATGGGAAAACATAACACATCCCATGATCCATAAGGTCATGATTATCTTTTTCATAATTGAAATTAATTTGATCCTGTAAAATTAAGGTAAAAAGTCTTTCTATAGACGTGGATCAGGCCTGAACCTTGATTTTTAATTTGGTTCCGGGTTTCAAAAAACGACCGTCAGAAATCTTATTCAGAGATTTTAACTGATCAACCGTGGCACCCTCATAACGAAGGGCTATTTTAAAAAGAGTATCGCCTGGGATTACCGTGTGATAGAGATATTTAGCAGGGGTTTTTATTTTCTTAACCTGACTAACCGGCTCAGGTAAATCAACTTTATTGCCTTCAGTCTGAATTTCATTCTTTTCTTTTGCCGTCATTAATGGCATATCGTCATCTGCCTCATTGCCATTGGCCGTCTCTTCAACAAAAACACTCTTCGGCTGATTAACATAAACAGCCAGTTTTTGTCCACCGCGGACAACGTTGTTTTTTATAGTGCCTTTATTCCAACTCTTTATTTGTGCTGTTGTACACTTGTAGCGAGCCGCAATTCTTGAAATACTTTCACCACCTTTTACAACATGTATTCTTTTTACAGGTGTGTTTATCGTTACATAACGACCTGTACTTCCTGTTTTATCCTGATTGACCGCATTCGCATATGGAGCATTACAATCACGTCCGAGTTTATCGAGACTAATACTTGAATAGTAATCATTAATCATATCGCGTACGATATCGTTACGAATCTGAGGGCCGCGACATCCAAGAACAATACTTACTAATCGGTGATCACATTTTGCAGTTGTCGCTACCAGGCAAAATCCTGCTCTTCTTGTATAGCCGGTCTTTAGTCCGTCAACTTCACCGGAATAGTCTATAGTCAACCGATTGTGATTGCTGATAACACTACTTCTTTTACCATTTTCTATAGAGGCATATCCCATTGCTGAAATTTCCAGCACTTCATTGTATTTTAGCATTTCCATCGTCAATAACAATAAATCAGAAGGAGATGATTTGTTATCAAACATTGAATGAGGAGCCGGTAAACCTGTGGGATTGCTAAAAAAAGTATTCATCATTTTCAAATCCCTCGCACGTATATTCATTCGGTCTATGGTAGACTGAAGATTTCCATTTCCAATAAACCTTGCTAATTGTTCAGCACATTCGTTATTAGAAGCAATCATTGCTGCTTTGAAAACATCACGCAAAGTATAACTCACGCATGTATAAATCTTTTTACGATTCTTTTTTCTTCCAACGATCGTTTCGCGTGTCCAATTAATTCTGTCTTCCCAATTAAACATGCCGTTGCGAACATCTTCAACAGCAAGAAATGCAACCATCATTTTTGTTAAAGAAGCAATCGGATATGCGGTATTCATATCTTTTTGCCAGATGATTTTTTGATTTATTGCATCATAAAGTAATCCCGCACGAACTTCACCCTCATTAACCGGAATAGGTGCCTGATAAGACAAGACCGGCGGTGTTAAAAGCGAATAATTAATCTTTGCTGTAGTATCAATATATGAAGCATTATTCGGACTCTCTGCTTTTAAAACAGAAAATTCCAAACAAATCAGTCCGATCAGGACAAATAAAAATGATTTATGCTTCATTAGCTAAGTAAAGAATTCAGGTATAATTATCCTTAATATAACCTACCTGTGTGTTTCGTCTAAATTTTTTGGGTGAATGATATTAAAAACTCGTTTAATAGGATAAATATATACTTGAATAAGTAAATAACGTTACCCTGTTTTTAATATTTTCTGTCAGCAATTTATATAATTTTAAATATAAAATCCAATTTTTTTAGCTGAAAGAGAGGTTTTGTAAGATTGAGTAGGATTTTAACTACGATGAGCGGGAATATCGAAGAAAAGTAGCCGGAATTGGAAGAATTATGCAAGAGAAAAAGTTATTTCTTCTAATAAAACCACACAAGAATAAAATGCCAAATTCAGTGTTGTTTTAATGTAAAACGGAGAAGTTTTTCCGCATTTAGCTTATTCTTAAACCTTTAACTTGAAGAATTAGCTTCCCTATTATGAAAAATGAAATAGGAGGAATAAAATGGTTCCGACGTAGCCATGAATAAACAAGTGAAACGACAGTTCAATTAATCGAATCTGAATCAAAAAATCTTTTCAACGCAGGTTGATTCTTCCAAAAGCAATTGCGCGGGATTTAAATTCCTGAGGAGGTTGACTCCCGGTTTTTTTCCCTTCTCAAAACTTCCAAACAATTCATCCATTTTTAAAAAACGAGCTCCGTTTAAAGCACCCCAACGTAAAATTTCATTTAAAGGAATTTTAGGGAATCGGGAATGTATTGTTTTCATTTCACTCAATATAGAAAGCGAATCGTTACTGGCCAGACTATCGGTTCCAATTGTCAACTTACAGTTCTCATTAATCATTTTATCAATTGCGGGAATTTTATCTTCGATAAAAAGATTTGCATTCGGACATAAACACCAAAATATGTTTTTCAAGAAATGATTTGCAGCTTGCATGTCCTCTTTATGAGTAAAAGTATTATGTACTAATTGAAGAAAACAATCCGGCTCGACTTCGTTGATTACTGATTGAAGTGAACTTTTTCCTATCGCTTTCCAGTTGTTATACACCGGATTAATTTGTTGAAGCCGTGCCAACAAGGAACCCGAAGCTTTCTCAAACATTTCATCTTCAGATTCGGTTTCCTGATTGTGAATACACAGTATGTCATTTTGCAATTTTGATTCCTGAAATATTAATCTCAATAATTTTTTTGTTACAGAGTAAGAGGCATGAGGAACAATGGATGTATTCAAATTCTTTTCTGAAAATTGATTCCGAAGTAACTGTCCTTGCTTGAAAACCAAATCTGTTCGTTCTTCAGAGACATCGAATATTTCAATAAAAGTGTGGTATTTTATTTCAGAGGATTGTTTAACTTTTAAAGAGATCTCCGAATTGGAAATATCGCCGACTGCAACGATACCTTCATTTTTCATTGCTCGATCAGCTTCTTGCATTGCGCTCTCAATTTCTTCTTCTGAAGCATTTCTTTTTCCGATAATTTCAGAAATAAAGTTTGTTAGTTGTTTCTTCCTCATCAACTTTCCCTTCAGGTGAGACAACTCGAGATGACAATGCGCATTAACAAAACCCGGACAAATAACGCCGTTATAACTTTTTACTTCTGTTGAGGAAGGAAATTCAACTATTAAAGGATCTATGATATCCTGAATTTTACCTTCATCATTCACCACAAGAATTCCGTCTTTGACAGGTGCTGTATGTAATGGGAAAATATAATTTGCAGTTAAAAAATGCATGGGCATTAATAAATTCCGGATTTGGGAAAAGTGTTTATGGCTTTAAAAATCGAATCTAACAATCATACTTTTGACTTTAACTTTACTATAGCATGTTCATTCTTATTCGCTAATTGACCGCAAGCTGCATCAATATCTTTTCCCCTGCTTCTACGGATGTTGACAATAATACCGCGGTTTTCAAGATAGTTCTTAAACGCTTCAATCTTATCAGCTTTCGCATTTATATATTCTCCTTCATCGATTGGATTGTATTCGATGAGATTTACTTTGGCTTTTGTTCGCCGGCAAAACTCCTCCAACTCTTTTGCATCAGAGAGTTCGTCGTTAAATTTGTCGAATACAATGTATTCAAAAGTCACACGCGTTCCGGTCTTTTCAGAGAAATAGTTGAGTGCTTCTGCCAGTGCATCAAGCGAATTCTGCTCGTTAATTGGCATTATTTTATTTCTCTTGATATCATTTGCTGCATGGAGCGATAATGCAAGATTAAAACGCACTTCATCATCACCTAAGCGTTTAATCATTTTTGCAATGCCGGCAGTGCTCACTGTAATACGTTGTGGCGACATGTTTAATCCATTCGGAGAAGTAATGTGCTCGATGCTTTCCAACACATTCGAATAATTGAGCAAAGGCTCCCCCATTCCCATATAAACGATGTTGCTGAGAGGGATTCCGTATTTTTCTTCTGCCTGTTGTTTGAGAATTGCTACCTGATCGTAAATTTCTCCGGCTTCCAGATTGCGCAGTCTTTCAAGTCTTCCGGTAGCGCAGAACGTGCATGTCAGACTACATCCGACCTGGGAAGAAACGCATGCAGTCATTCGGGTATCTGTTGGGATTAGAACGCCTTCGACGATATTTCCATCATATAGACGAAAAGCGTCTTTAATTGTTCTGTCGCGGCTTACCTGACTGGTATCAATTTCGACGCCGTGGGTGACGAAGGTTTCCTTTAACTTTTCGCGAAGGGGTTTTGACAAATTAGTCATCAAATCAAAATCCCGAACACTTTTTGCCCACAGCCACTCCCAAATTTGCTTTGCACGAAATGGTTGTTCTTTTTGCTCAACTAACCAGTTTTTTATCTGGTCTTCGGCTAGCTCTCGGATGTTGATCAATGAGGTATTTGACATAGGATTACAAAGATACATAAGAGTTTTACGTTTTCCATTACAATTACTGTTTAATCATAGAAGACAATGATCAATAAATAAAGTGTCTTTTTTATACCTCTTTTTTAAACAACCTTAAACACATCCGATATGAAAATAATTTTCAAAAATTGAACCTTCCGATTTTAAGTTATCATGCAATTAGAAAATGAAAATTTCAATATAGATTGAGGATATTCAAAAAAAGAATCTCGTTAATCACTAAATCAACGAATTGATTACCTTCGCCTCATGTCTCTTTCACTTAACGAAATTAAGGCGCCAATTACTTCGGTCATGGATGAATTTGAAAAAAAATTCCGTGATTCCATGAAAAGTAATGTGCCTTTGCTCGACCGGGTAACGCACTACATTGTTAAGAGAAAAGGAAAGCAAATGCGACCCATGTTTGTTTTTCTTTCTGCAGGACTTTGCGGAGGAATAAGTGATAGAAGTCATCGGGCTGCAACACTCATCGAATTGTTACATACGGCAACACTTGTTCATGACGATGTTGTCGACGACTCGAATGAAAGACGTGGCTTCTTCTCACTCAATGCTCTTTGGAAAAATAAAATTGCTGTTCTTGTCGGGGACTATCTGTTAAGCAAGGGCTTATTATTATCTGTAAATAACAGCGATTTTGATTTATTAAAAATCGTTTCGGAAGCAGTGAAAGTAATGAGTGAAGGCGAACTTATGCAAATTGAAAAAGCAAGGCGTCTGGATATCAACGAAGAAATCTATTTTGAAATTATTCGTCAGAAAACAGCATCCCTTATTGCATCTTGCTGCGCTGCCGGTGCTGCATCGGCATCTGCAACAACAGAAACTATCACTATGATGCATACATTTGGCGAGTTGATCGGTATTGCATTTCAGATTAAGGACGATTTATTTGATTATGGTCCTTCAGGAATTATCGGTAAGCCGACTGGAATTGATATAAAAGAAAGCAAAATGACTCTTCCATTGATTTATTCACTCAACCAAGCATCAACATCCGAAAAAAGAAGAGTCATTAACATTGTTAAAAATCACAATACAGACGACAAAAAAGTACGCGAGGTAATCAATTTCGTTAAGGAAACAGGCGGTTTAGAATATGCTACCGTTCGAATGAATGAATACCGCGCTAAAGCATTTACTATGTTGGAACCATTGCCGGAATCAACATATAAGAAATCGTTGAAAGATTTAGTTTTATTTACGACGGAAAGAAATAATTAACGATGATAGGCAGAATTTTTTATTTCATTTCTTCTATCATTTTTTTGTTGGGAGTATTTATCATTCTTTCACCTACATTACTTATTCCGGATGTGATTTATCCTGTACGCATAGACTCCACATACATTGCTTTTCATGCAGGTCAACAAACTGAATCAGACTCTGTATTGCTTTTACCTTCTGATCTGAATTTGAAATATTCCGAAATTCAAGTTAATACCATCGACGACCTCAAGCTTAATGGCTGGTTTGTAAGTGCACCGGACACACCCGCTAATACTATAATTTTCATACACGATTTCAACGAAAGCAAGTTGTTGTATATAGATCATCTGAGGCAATTTCACGATCGGGGATTTAATACTGCTGTATATGACCTTCGCGCACATGGAAGCAGTGGAGGCAATGAATTTTCTCCCGGAATTCCTTCCGTCGATGATGTAAAACGTTTTACTGATTCAGTATTGGAAAAAAAAGGCACTCGAAATCTGGTTTTTATGGGTATTGGAATAGGCGCCGCAATTGCCCTACAGGCTTCAGTATACGATAACCGATGTAAAGGCCTGGTACTTCAAAGTCCCTTTAGTACCTATGAAAAATACCTGGATAAATATGCCGAAAAAAAATGGGGATTCATGAAGAATATCTGGTTTCCTGTCCTTATGAATAAAACATCTGAGCTGCTACAATACCCTGTAAAAGAGCTTGATCTAAGGGAAATAGCTACATACACCTCAATTCCAACGTTTTTCATCATTGGCTCTGACGATGAAAAAGTTTTCACTTCGGAGACATTAGAGGTCTTTGAGGCTTCCGGAACGGAAAAAAAAGAATTAATTTTGGTCAAAGGTGCAAGCCATGATAAAATTGCCAAAGAAGGTGGAGAAACTTACTACAATAAGATCTCTGCTTTCCTTATGAATACCTTGCCCAAACAAACAAAAACTACCCGTTTTAAGAAGCTCGTTTTAAATGATCACTAAAGAAACCATCGACCGTATATTTGACGTTGCCCGCGTTGAAGAAGTAGTTGGCGATTTCGTACAGCTCAAAAAACGCGGAGTAAATTACCTTGGACTCTGCCCCTTTCACAATGAGAAAACACCTTCTTTCAATGTAAATCCGGTTCGAAATATTTACAAGTGTTTCGGCTGTGGCAAAGGTGGCAATGCAGTAAACTTCATCATGGAACATGAACATTACACGTATCCTGAAGCTCTGCGTTACCTGGCGACAAAATATTCGATTGAAATTGAAGAGTCTGTTCCTGATCCCAAACAAATTATTTTACAAGACGAACGCGAAAGCCTTTATGTCTTGAACACATTTGCACAAAAGTTTTTTACAGAAAACTTATTCGACAATGAAGATGGTCGCGCAATAGGTCTTAGTTACTTTAAAGAAAGAGGATTTACAGAAGACACAGTAAGAAAATTTCAACTTGGTTATTCATCGGAAAAGTGGGCCGCCTTTTCAGAAGCCGCATTGGAAAACGGATACAAGAGTGAATTCCTTCTCAAGACCGGATTAAGTTTTGCAAAAAAAGAAGAAGAAGATTCCGAAAATAAAACACCAAAATTATTAGACAGGTTTCGCGGACGGGTAATGTTTCCTATTCATAACCTCAGTGGAAGAATTATTGGATTCGGTGGAAGGATTTTGCGGAAGGATGAAAAAGCAGCGAAATACGTCAACTCTCCTGAATCTGAAATATACCAGAAGAGCAAATCGCTCTACGGAATTTATAATGCGAAGAAAGCCATCGTTCAGCGTGACAATTGTTACCTCGTTGAAGGATATACGGATGTTATTTCTTTGCACCAAAGCAGCATTGAAAACGTAGTCGCTTCATCCGGTACATCTTTAACTACCGAACAGATTCGTCTCATCGGTCGCTTTACGAAAAATGTTACTGTACTTTATGATGGAGATGCGGCCGGTATTAAAGCATCTTTGCGCGGTATAGACCTCATCCTCGAAGAAGGATTAAATGTCAGAGTTGTTCTCTTTCCTGATGGCGATGATCCTGATTCCTATAGCCGAAAACACGGAAGCAGCGAACTCGTTGACTTCATCCAGAAAAACGAAAAAGATTTTATCGTTTTTAAAACCGACCTCTTACTCAAAGATGCCGCCAACGATCCATTAAAGAAAGCGGGATTAATTAGAGATATTGTAGATACCATTGCAAAAATCCCGGACTCCATTACACGTTCGGTTTACCTGAAGCAATGCAGTGAAATGATGGATGTAGGCGAACAAATTCTGATCGCTGAAATGAATAAGATGCGGAGATCACAGGTAAACAAAACTGCTCCTATTAACGACATCGAAGAATTATTACCTGAAACAATTCTTAAAAACATTCAGGTTGATGATGAAATTAGCATCGAAAGAAATGAAGAAGAAATAATTCGCCTCCTTTTAAATTTCGGACCGGAAGAAATTATTTTTCATGAAGAATCCGATGACCCCGATGAACCAACAGGAAAAAAACTATCTATTCACAATATTCGTGTTTCACAATTCATCGTGGACGAAATTGTAAACGACGGAATCTCTTTTGAAAACAAAAACTTTCAATTTATACTGCAGGAATTCTCGAAAATTACAACTGAAAATCAAATTATAGATCCTCAATTATTTTGCAATTCCGAAAACCCGGATGTGAGTTCTATTTCTGTTGGATTATTGAGTCCACGTTATTTGCTCAGTGAAAACTGGCTTCAAATGCACAAAATTTTTGTTCCGGAAGAACCGTCTCTTTTAAAAGAAGCTGTTGAAAAAGCAATTTATTATCTCAAGAAAAAGAAGGTGATGAAAATGCTCGAAGAAAACAGAAAAAAAATTCTCGAAGCACAAACGAATGGCGATGATTTTACGGAATTACTGACCGATCACATGCGACTGGAAGAATTAAAAATTGAAATCGCTAAGAATAATCTGAAAATAGATATTCTGAAATAATTGCTCACCGCATAATTTACCTCCCCAACAAAATCCTGTTTGGGATTTTTCAAGTGCAACCGGTAACGATTAGTTTAATATTATTTTCTTGTTGACAATCGTATTATCTACTCCCAGAGTCAAGAGATAGACACCGGAAGAAAGGAATTCTAGATTGATCGAATTGGCTATTTCTCCCTTTTTATTCTCCATTAAAATTTTACCATTGAGGTCAGAAATACGGAGTCGCAATTTATCCAACAAATTCAACGAAGAATTAAAATTCAGTTGCCTTCCGGAGATAGACAAAGTAGACAACAGCTGTTCAGCAGTACTCTGAGTTAGTCCGACAGTAGAATATAGATAAGGCAAAGATGTAGCCGAACATCCCATGGAATCTGTAACCGTTACTGTATAGGTGCCATTTTGAGTGGGTGTATAAAACGTTCCTGTGGCACCAACAATAGGGCTCCCGTTCAGGTTCCATTGATTTCCGGTTGGAGAACTGCTGTATAAATCAAAAGGATTGGGAAGCGTTACTAAGGGTATTGACGGTCCGTCTGTAAAAGGAACATCTGTATTCCAAACTCCGTTTAGAATATTACCGGTTAAGTTACCCGGACCTAAATCCATCAACGTAGAACCGGAGCCATCGTTCATTCTCCAGTATCCGGCAAGACCGGTAGCCGTTAGTGGATCGATATGATGATTTTTGTTTGCCGCAAGTTCAGTTTGAGTTAATACACGATGCCAGATTCGTATTTCATCCATTTTACCTGCCCAGAAGCGAGTAAAAGGCTGACTTACATCAGCGAGGCGGCCAATATTCAAATTGTAACTTATAGGTGAAGTAATTGTACCCTGGAAAGGTTGTGTTCCGGCCAGTACACCGTTAATATAAATTTTCAACTCATTTCCATCAAATGTTCCGGCAACGTGATACCATGTATTCAACTGTAGTGCATTCGTATTACTTACTACTTCCTTCCAACTGGCATTTACACCGGAAGAATCACCGGCAATATTAAGTGAAAGTTGTCCGGCACCTCCTGCACGAAGTACAAACCCTTCCTCGCCAAACGACCAGCCATGCTTACAAACAATTGTACCATTTGCGGGATTTATTGCCCATGAAGATGCATTAATCCATGCTTCAATAGTAAGAGAATCGGAAATTTCCAGAAGAGGACTTGAAGGCATTGTCGCATATGTCGATACTCCATCGAATGTTAAACTGTTTGTGTTGGGCACACAGTTCTGAGCATAAGCCGAGAATGAAAACGACAAAGTAATTAAGGTAAATATTTTCTTCATGATTGATTTTTTGGAAACCAAATATAAAAGAAAATTGATCCCCGGCAAAATCAAAGGAATGGGTATGCCCTGACCGGGTTTATCCCTCTATTAAATGGCCTTTCGAGACAATTGATTTGCGTTTTTAATTGCCCAAAAATTCGTGCATTCGTGGCAACTAAAGCTACCTGGAAAACGCCTTAGCCGATTTTTTTCCCGTTATCATTTTCAGATTAGCGACTTCCAATTCACTCAAAAATCTCCATCTTCCACGAGGTAAATCTTTCTTGGTTAGTCCTGCAAATACAACTCTGTCGAGTTTCTTCACTTCATACTGCATAGATTCGAAAATACGGCGGACGATGCGGTTTTTACCTGAGTGGATTTCCACACCTATAATATTTTTTTCAGCTCCGGCATAAACGATTTCATCCACTTTAATAAATCCGTCGTCGAGTTTTATTCCATCTGCAATCTGTTGCATGTCTGCCATCTTTAAAGGCCGATCGAGTTCAACCTGATAAATCTTATGCACTTCGAAAGAAGGGTGCGTTAATTTTTTTGCCAGATCGCCATCATTGGTGAAAAGCAAAACACCGGTGGTATTTCTGTCCAGTCGCCCAACAGGATACACTCTTTCTTTACCTGCCTTAGCAATCAAACTCATTACTGTCTTCCTGTTTTCAGGATCATCTGTTGTTGTGATAAAATCTTTCGGCTTATTTAGTAAAATATATACGAGCGCCTCGCTTCTTAGCAATTGATTGTTATACTTGACACTATCACCGGGCATAACTTTATGTCCCATTTCTGTGATAACGGTTCCGTTCACAGTAACGACACCGGCTGTTATTAACTCATCTGCTTCTCTACGCGAACAAATTCCGGCATTGGCAATGTATTTATTCAACCTGACAGATCCATCATCGTGCGTCTTTGGCATTGGAGCTTTCGATTTTCTGCGCTCTCCATAAAACTGATGATCTTCTTTTCTATTCCAGGGACGAGAACTTTCTGTTTCTCTGATCGGCTCTTTGCCAAATTTATCCGGCCTTCTTTCTGATGAACGATCTGAATCCCCTCTTCCCGAAAAACGTTTTTCAGAAAATGGCTTTCCTCCGCTTTTTTCTCTGTCATCTCCTGTAATACGAGTTCTTTTCTCCGTACGTGGAGTACTTCTCGGCTTAAATTCACCTTTGTCTCTTGAAAATTTTTCGGGTTTTTCTTCCCTTTCTGCCGGTAATCCTTCTTTTCTGGATTTATCAAAAAAAGCATCGCGCTTTTGAACGCGTCCGTCTTTCTTTTTAAACTTATCCTTTTTGTCGAAAGGTCTTGAGTAACTTTCTTTTCTATCTCCGTAAGGTCGCTTTCCTTCCGTACCTTTGGAATCATCTCTTCTTACATAAGATCGCTTTTCACCTGTACCTGAGGAATCATCTCTTCTTACATAAGGTCGTTTTTCTCTATCTCCTGAAGGTCGACTTCTTTGAACTCCCTCTTTATCCTCTCTTTTCAGATAAGCCCTCTTCGGCTTTTCGTCGAATGGGCGATTGCGTTCTCTTGGCTTTGCATCCCGGGATCCGAAAGGTTTTTTGTCTCTGTCGCTAAAAGGTCGGCTTCTTTCGCCACCTTCTCTATCATCACGCTTGCCAAAAGGCGCTTTTGGTCTGTCACTATAAGATCGGTTGCGTTCCCCTGCCGGTTTATCTTCTCTTTTTCTAAAAGGAGCTTTACCTCTGTCTCCAAACGATTTCCCGCGTTCTCCACTTCCCTTATCATCTCTTTTCTTAAATGGTCCTTTTGAAGGACCTGAACGCTTTCTTGCATCCCCACGCGAACTCCCGCCTCTTTTATTTCTATCATTTCTCATACTGCAAAGCTAAGAAAGAAAATGACGTTGAAATATCGCTTTTTACCTCTATATGGCACTCTTTAGTATCGATTTCATCATTAAAATTCATCCTTCAACAGATCGTTTTTGTGGACTAAACCATCGGATAAAAAGCATCTAGAATATGTTCAATCGATGTGTATTCGCTATTCGTAATTACAACCATGATATCGAAGCGCCATTCTTTCTCCGGATAGAAGTCTTTTACGAATTGATCTGCAGCTTTAATGATTTGCTTTTGTTTACCGAGAGACACCATTAAAGCAGGATCGGAAAGGTAGGATGAAATTCGTGTCTTTACTTCCACGAAGATCAATCGCCCTTCAAATTCAGCAATTATGTCAATTTCTGAACGATTAAACGTGTAATTTCTTCTAAGAATGGTATAGCCCTTGTTTTTAAGGTGATCACAGGCAATGCCCTCCCCAATTTTCCCGAGTTCAACTGTACTAACCATTGTGAAAAGTAAGTTCCATTTTTTCTGTTACGTTGAGAGTAACCTCACTGCCCATAATCAATGGATAATTATTCGGCAAATGACCTGCCGGAAATCCAAAAAATACCGGATATGTATATTCATCTACTGCTTCACGGATAATTTCTTCTGCAGTTTTTCCAAAAGGAATGGTATTGTCTTTCATATCGTTCATGCCACCGATAATGAGTCCGGCAAGCCCTTTCAGCTTTCCTGCTCTTTTTAAATTCATCATCATTCTGTCTATGTGATACAAATATTCGTCAAGGTCTTCGAGAAATAAAATTTTACCGTCTGTATCCATATCACTTAAGCTGCCGGTTATGGAATACAAAACAGAAAGATTTCCTCCAACCAATCGGCCCTTCGCCTTGCCTTTACGATTGTGTTTTTCGAGATTAGCCGGAAGTTTAGAAAGCGAATAACGTAAAGGGCTTCCAAACAATGTTTCTTTGTATACGTTCAGACAATTTGCATTCAAAGATCCCAAGCTAAATGCCATTGGGGCATGTAAGCTCTGAATGCCGCAATTGCGGTGAACATGAGCGTGTAAAACAGTCAGGTCACTAAATCCTATTAACCATTTGGGATCTTTAACAAATCGTTTCCATTCAAGGCCATCCGTAATTCGAACAGTACCATAACCGCCGCGTGCAAAAAGAATTGCTTTAACTGTCTTGCTGTTTAGTGCACGTTGAAGGTCACCTAAACGTTCTTCGTCTGTTCCTGCAAATTGATTATAAGATTTATAGAGATTTTTTCCGGTTTGCACATTCAGCCCCCAGGAGGTTAGCAGATCGATAGCCGGTTTTATTTCATGTTTACTTACTTTTCTCGCTGTAGAAACTATAATAACGGCATCTCCTGTTTTGAGGTATTCCGGTCGGATCATATTTATATCTTTGGAAGCAAAATTAAATGAAAGTTTGCGCTTAATTGTTCAACAAGTGAAGTTTAATTTAACAAACCGCATTAAATAAGTTTGTTTAATTAAATTAGTAAATTCTCTGAGCGAAATAAAAATTATGAAACCTACACTCGTAACTGCTGCTCTTCCTTATGCAAATGGGCCGGTGCACATTGGCCATCTTGCCGGCGCTTATATTCCGGCTGATATTTATGTTCGTTTCCTCCGCCTGATTGAGGAAGATGTACTTTTCATTTGCGGATCAGATGAGCATGGTGTACCGATAACATTGAGAGCAAGGAAAGAGGGTGTAACGCCACAACAAATCGTCGATAAATACCATTCGATGATGAAAAGTAGTTTCGAAGAATTCGGGATTTCATTCGATATCTATCACCGCACTTCTGATAAAATTCATTACCAGACAGCATCCGACTTCTTTACTGTTCTCAATAATAAGAAAATTTTTACCGAAGAAGAGAGCGAACAGTACTATGATGAATCAGCCGGTACATTTCTGGCCGATCGCTACATCACCGGCACCTGCCCAAATTGCGGAAACACAAATGCCTATGGCGATCAGTGTGAAAAATGCGGAAAAAGTCTTTCTCCTGCCGATCTGATCAATCCACACTCACAATTAAGTGGTCAGCCTCCCGTGAAGAAAAAGACTAAACACTGGTATCTGCCTCTCGATAAGTTTCAAGAAGAATGGCTGGAGAAATGGATTACCGGTCACAAAGACGATTGGAAAAATAATGTTTACGGACAATGTAAATCGTGGCTCGATCAGGGTTTGCAACCGCGTGCAGTAACGCGTGACCTCGACTGGGGTGTTCCCGTTCCATTGCCGGAAGCAAAAGGTAAAGTGTTATACGTCTGGTTTGATGCGCCGATTGGATATATCTCTGCGACGAAAGCTTTATTTGTACAAAAAGGAAATCCGGATGGATGGAAAAAATACTGGACAGGAGATGCGCGTCTCATCCATTTTATCGGAAAGGATAACATCGTTTTTCATTGCATTATTTTTCCTGCCATGTTGAAGGCACATGGTGATTTTGTTCTACCGGAAAATGTCCCTGCCAATGAATTTCTGAATCTGGAAGGCGATAAAATTTCCACTTCCAGAAATTGGGCTGTGTGGTTGCATGAATACTTACTCGATCTTCCCGGTAAGCAAGATGTTTTGCGTTATGCACTTTGTTCGACCGCTCCGGAAAACAAAGACAATGATTTTACGTGGAAAGATTTTCAGGCAAGAAACAACAGTGAATTAGTAGCCATACTCGGCAACTTCGTAAACAGGACACTTGTTCTTACTGAAAAATATTTTGAAGGAAAAGTACCGAAACATGACACATTTAAGAAAGAAGACGAAATGTGTCTGGAAGAAATTAAGAAATCTGCGGATAATATCCGGGCTCTTATACTCCAATACAAACTAAGAGATGCTCTCTTTGAGCTAATGAATCTTGCCCGTACTGGAAACAAATTTTTAGCAGAGCAGGAACCATGGAAAGTTCATCCGAAAGATCCTGTGAGAGTTGGAACTGTTCTTTATGTATCGCTGGAAATAACTGCCGCACTTGCTTATCTGATGGAGCCATTTCTTCCTGCCACTTCAACAAAATTATTAAAAATGCTTAACCTTACGAGTAAAAAATGGAATGATTTTTACGGTAAGCGTATTCTTTCAGAGGGACATAAATTAGGTACATCCGGTTTATTGTTCGAAAAAATCGAAGACGAAATCATTGAAAAACAATTAAAGAAATTGGAAGAAACGAAAAGCACAAATGCAGTTGATTTAATAGAAAAATCGACTACTGTTATTACTCCATCAAAGACCTCGACATCTTTTGATGATTTTCAAAAAATGGATATTCGAATTGGAACCATATTAACTGCAGAGCGAGTTCCAAAAACGGATAAACTTTTGAAACTTACTATAGATACAGGAATCGATCAACGTACTGTTGTTAGTGGTATTGCAGAATTTTACGATCCTGAAAAAATTATCGGGCAACAAGTAAGTATATTGGTAAATCTGGAACCCAGAAAAATTAAAGGCATAGAATCGCAGGGAATGATTCTGATGGCGGAAGACAGTACAGGAAAACTTGCTTTTGTAGCACCTTCAGTGCCTGTGGTTAATGGCGGAAGCGTTAGTTAATTAGATAATCACTGTTGTCCGGGTAAAACAAAGGCCGGTACTAACATCCTTACTTTTCTTTTTGCTTGTCCAAAAAGAAAAGTAAGCAAAAGAAAAAAGACCCCACGCACAGCTCCGGCATCGGCTCGATTTTTACTCGCTCTTTGTGGCTTCTGACGATGCCATCGCCGCGCGGTGCGTGGACGGCCCTCGCACCTCTTCGATTATTGTTTTCGTTTTCTTGGTTTGTGCTAAGTAGGGGATTTTTTTAAAAGACAATTTTTATTGGCTTTTTAATAAAAATTAATCGCTTACAGCTTGAACAAAAATAATTAGCTAATTTTCTTATAAGGGCGAATAATCAACCTAATCGCTCTATCATAGCTGAAATAATTCCACATCCAGTTAAAAAACACGATGACTCTGTTTCTAAATCCGACGAGAAGCATGAGGTGAATGAATAACCAGGCCATCCAGGCAAAAAAACCTTTCAGGTGAATGAAGTTGAGATCAGCAACGGCGCGGCTTCTGCCAATTGTTGCCATGGTTCCTTTGTCCTTATAAATAAATTTTTTACGATCGCTTTCGTTTTTCAAGTTAAGATTTGCTGCAAGATTTTTTCCTTGCTGCATGGCGACAGGAGCTAACATGGGATGTGAGCCACTTTCCATGGAAGCGATATCACCGATTGCATAGATATCGCTCATCCCTTTAATGCGGTTGTATTCATCGACAACAATACGATTGCCTCTTACTATCAGATCAGGTGAAATTCCACCGGGAACATTTCCTTTTACTCCGGCTGTCCAAATGAGCGCACTTGTTGGTATTACGTTTCCGTCCTTAAGTTTGGCTTTTTTGCCATCGTAAGAAACGAGTTGACTATTCATCATCAACTTCACGCCAATTTCTTCGAGTTGTTGTTTGGATTTTTGTTTGGAGTAAGTCGACATAGCATCGAGCACATTTGCACCGGATTCGAGAATGGTTATTTCCATCATGGAAATATCGAGCTCTCTGTAATCGCTAGGTAGCACGTGCTTTTTTAACTCGGCGAGAGCGCCGGAGATTTCCACTCCTGTAGGTCCGCCTCCAACGATGACAAAATTCATCAGTCGCTTTCGTTCTTCCATATTCTCTGTGAGCAAAGCTGCTTCAAAGTTCTGCAGGATAAAACTACGCATGTTCAAAGCATCAGTGACCGATTTTAGCGAAAGAGCGTTTTCCTGTGTTTCCTTCATTCCAAAAAAATTCGTCGTCGAGCCAGCCGCAATTACTAAAATATCGAAGGGTATATCGCCAATATTTGTCTCGAGAATTTTCTCGTTTACGTTGATATGCAAAACCTCTGCAAGACGAAAGACAACTCTTTTGTTCCTCCCAAGAATTTTCCGCAAAGGATAAGCGACAGAATCCGGTTCGAGTCCGCCGGTGGCTACCTGATACAAGAGCGGTTGAAAAGTAAAATAATTGTGTTTGTCGATAAGTAATACTTCAAATTTGTTAGTGTCAATGTGTTTTGCAATCTCGATACCACCAAATCCACCACCGATAATGGCAATACGTTTGGTTTTTGAATTCTTGGAAAAAATATTCATTCAGTAAAGTTGGCAATAATTGGGGGATTATTGCCACGAATTCACGAATAATAATTCGTGAATTCGTGGCAATAAAAAACTATCCTAAAAAACACCTCATATAAGCGAGGAACTAATTCCGCATATTCTATTTTCCAACTCTATGAATTACTTTTGAAATAAATTCATGCGAATGGAAAAGATCATACATAAAGAGGAGAGTTACAAGGCAGTTGGCATCTGCATGGAAGTATACAATAATCTTGGTACAGGATTTTTAGAAGTCGTTTATAAAGATGCGCTAGAATATGAACTAAAGAATGCAGGGATAAAATTCGAAAGAGAAAAAATGTATTCTGTACAATACAAAGAAATAATTTTACCACATAAGTTTTTCGCCGACTTCGTTTTATTTGATAAAATAATTTTGGAAGTAAAAGCGGTGAATGGAATCCGGGATGAATTCATTGCACAAGCGATAAATTATTTGAAAGTTTCAAAAAATAAACTGTGCCTCTTGGTTAATTTTGGGGAGACAAAATTAAACTATAAGCGGATTGTGTTTTAAGGAATGATTTTTTTGCCACGAATTCACGAATGCATTCGTGAATTCGTGGCAAAAAATTGATAGCAACTTCCTTGTCCGGAATGAAAATAAACGTATATTTGCATTGTAATTCAGAAAGATAAGAGGGGACAACAGTCCCCTTTTTTATTGCAAAAAAATGGGTTTAAAGGAAGAAATCAGCCAATTAGCGCAAGAAAAGCTTGCTTCAACCGAAAATTATCTGGTTGAGGTAAAGGTCGTGCCGGGAAAGATTGTTATCACGATTGACCACTTAAAAGGTGTAAAAATTGAGGATTGTGTCGCTTTAAATCGTTTTTTACACGAAAAACTGGACGAATCAGGCATTTTCGATAAAAACGAACTGGAAGTGGGTTCACCGGGAATGGAAGAGCCGTTAAAAATTCTTCAGCAATACAAAAAAAGAATCGGTCAGCAAGTAAGTGTTATTACCTTTGATGGCATCAAAAGAAAAGGAACTCTTCTCAATGCCAATGAATTAAATCTCGAATTGGACGAAGAAACAACTGTCAAATCAAACGGAAAAAAAGAAACAATAAAAAAATTAAATATTATTCCATTCACAGACATTAAAGAAACAAGAGTTATATTCTCTTTCGATAAAATCATTTGATCAAAATGAAAAAAGTAGAAGTTAAAAACGAACACACAGAACTGGTTGACGCATTCTCCGAGTTCAAAGACCTGAAAAACATTGACCGCGCAAGCATGATGAGCATCTTAGAAGATGTTTTCAAAAACATGCTCCGAAAAAAATACGGAACGGCCGATAATTTTGACATCGTAATCAACACCGACAAAGGCGATCTGGAAGCATTCCGTAACCGTCTTATTGTGGATGATGGCGCTGTTGAGGATCCGAATACGCAGGTTGAATATTCCGAAGCCATTAAAATCGAACCCGATTTTGAAGTAGGTGAAGAAGTTTCTGAAAACGTCAAGTTCTCTGATTTCGGTCGTCGTGCCGTACTTTCTGCACGACAGAATCTGATGGCGCGTGTTCAAGAGCTCGAAAAAGAAAGCATTTTCCGTAAATATAAAGATCGTGTTGGTGAAATCATTACAGGTGAGGTTTACCAGACCTGGAAAAAAGAATCATTAATTATGGACGATGACGGGAATGAATTGATGCTTCCAAAGAACGAACAAATCCCTTCTGACTTTTTCAAAAAAGGTGATGCAGTTCGTGCCGTTGTTTTACGTGTGGAAATGATTAATGGAACACCAAAAATTATACTTTCCCGTACCTCTCCCCTTTTCCTCGAAAAACTATTTGAACTGGAAGTGCCGGAGGTATTTGACGGACTAATTACTATAAAGAAAATTGTTCGCGAGCCGGGTGAGCGCGCCAAGGTTGCCGTTGAAAGTTATGACGATCGCATCGATCCTGTTGGTGCATGTGTCGGCATGAAAGGTTCACGCATCCACGGTATCGTTCGTGAGTTACGCAATGAAAATATCGATGTAATTAATTACACGAACAACCTTCCGCTTTTCATCTCCCGTGCTCTTGCTCCGGCTAAGATCACCTCCATTAAACTGGATGAAGAAAAGAAGCGTGCTTCCGTATTCCTTAAGCCCGATCAGGTTTCATTGGCAATTGGAAAAGGCGGGCACAATATCAAGTTAGCAGGAAAACTATCCGGTTACGAAATCGACGTTTACAGAGATACAGATGACGAAGCTGAAGACGTTGACCTCGACGAATTTTCAGATGAAATTGAACCATGGATTATCGACGAATTGAAAACTATTGGCTGTGATACAGCTAAGAGCGTATTAGATTTACCGATTGAGGACCTGGTTACAAGAACAGATCTGGAAGAAGAAACAATCAAAGAAGTAATACGGATCCTTCGATCTGAGTTCGAATAAAAATTGTATAACTAAAAACTTAGTTATATGTAATATTTCATTAATACAGTTACTTTGCATATCACTGAATATGCTGGTTTAAATAAAATATGGCAGAAGCAGAAAAAACAATTCGTTTAAACAAGGCAGCCAAGGAATTCAACCTTAGCATGGATCATATTGTCGATTTCCTGTCTAAGAAGGGTTTCAAGATTGAAAGCAATCCGAATACAAAATTGCCCGGGGATGCCTATACCCTGCTTTTAAAAGAGTTTCAAGGCGATAAATCAGCTAAAGAAGAGGCACAGCAATTCGCACAAAGTAAACTGAAAAAAGATTCAACTACTGTTTTCGAAGCTGAAGGCCGACCTAAAACAGCAGGCAAGAAAGACGAAGAGTCGAAGGAAATTCTGATTAAGAATATGAGCAATGCGAATATTCTGAAAGACGATGTAGCCAAATCAACGAAAGAAAAAGAAAAAGAAGTAAAACCTGCTGCAAAAGCTACCAAAGAAAAAGAAACCGAGGTAATAAAAGCAAAAGCAGATAAAGTTGAAGGCCCTAAAGTTGTTGGAAGAATTGATGTCGAAGACGAATCCTCTAAGAAAAAAAGAGGCGCAAAGGCAAAAACCGAAATAGAAGTTGAAGAGAAGCCTGTAAAGAAGTCCGTTAAAACTACTGCTAAAGAAAAAGAAGTAGAAAAAGTTGAAGAAAAGGCAGAAGAAAAGGCAGAAGAAAAACCGGTTAAGAAATCTACTACAAAGAAAAAAGAAGTTGTTGAAGAAGTTGTAGCACCAAAAGAAGAACCGGTAATTGCTCCGATTGCGGAAGTCACCGAAACAATCGAATCTCCTCCTGTACCTCCTGTTGCTGATACACCTGCTCCTGAAGTCGAAGAAGAGAAAAAAGACGATATCCACCGTATTGAAAGAACAAAACTTTCCGGTCCTACCGTTTTAGGAAAAATTGTACTTCCTACTGAGCCACCGAAGAGAAAACCGGTTGCTTCCTCATCAGGATCCGTAGACGACAAAAAGAAAAAGAGAAAACGTACCGAAAGAAAAAATAACGGACAACCGGTTCCGCAAGATAAATCCAGACAACCGGGAACAGGCGACAGGACTTCCCGTCCGCCAAATCAACGTCCGGGTGGACCATCCAGACCGATTGAAAAAGCTGAACCGACAGAAAAAGAAATTCAGGATCAGATTAAAGCCACCCTTGCTCGCTTAAGCGGTTCGGGTAAATCGAAGTCATCCAAAATGCGTAAAGCACGGCGCGATGTACGTGCGGAAGAAAAAGTAGCGCAAGCTGCTGAAGAAGCGGAAAACAAAGTCATTCAGGTTACTGAATTCGTAACCGCAAACGAACTGGCGAAAATGATGAACGTTACCGTTACAGAGATTATTTCCGCTTGTATGGCGCTCGGAATTTTTGTATCCATCAATCAGCGACTCGACGCAGAAACACTTACTGTTGTTGCAGAAGAATTCGGATATAAAGTTGAATTCGTTTCTGCAGACATGCAGGAAACGATTGGTGTCGAAAAAGATAGTCCGGAAGATTTATTGCCCCGATCACCAATCGTCACTGTAATGGGTCACGTTGATCATGGAAAGACATCTTTACTTGACTATATCCGTAAAGCAAATGTTATCGCCGGTGAAGCCGGTGGAATTACGCAGCATATCGGCGCTTACGAAGTAACACTTGAAAATAATAAGAAGATTACATTTTTAGATACACCGGGTCACGAAGCATTTACTGCCATGCGTGCCCGTGGTGCTAAAGTAACCGATGTTGCGATTATTGTAATCGCCGCAGACGATAGCGTCATGCCTCAAACCATTGAGGCCATTAACCATGCACAGGCAGCAGGAGTTCCAATGGTTTTCGCTATCAATAAAGTTGATAAAGCCGATGCCAATCCGGAACGTATTCGTGAACAGCTTTCTAAAATGAATATTTTAGTCGAAGACTGGGGTGGAAAATACCAATGCCAGGAAATCAGTGCTAAAAAAGGATTGAATGTTGAAGCTTTGCTCGAGAAAGTATTACTCGAAGCCGAATTACTCGAACTCAAAGCAAACCCGAATCGCCGCGGAAATGGTACGGTCATAGAATCTATGCTGGATAAAGGCCGTGGATATGTAATGACTGTTTTAGTACAAGGTGGTTCAATGAAGGTTGGTGACATTCTGCTTGCAGGTTGTTATAGCGGACGTGTTAAGGCACTTTACAATGAAAGAGGTTTCCGTATTAAAGAAGCGGGACCATCTGCTCCGGCTCAAGTATTGGGTATGACTGGTGCCCCTCAGGCAGGCGACCTCTTCCTGGTAATGGAAGATGAACGTGAAGCCCGTGATATTGCCAATAAGCGTCTTCAGCTTCAACGCGAGCAAGGTATTCGTACGCATAAGCATATTACACTTGATGAAATCGGCCGACGTCTTGCTATCGGAAACTTCAAAGAATTGAATGTAATCGTGAAGGGCGATGTGGATGGATCTATCGAAGCGCTTGCTGATTCATTGCTCAAACTTTCTACTGCTGAAATTCAAATCAACATCATTCATAAATCAGTTGGTCAAATTACTGAAAGCGATGTCTTATTGGCTTCCGCTTCCAATGCGATCATAATCGGCTTCCAGGTTCGACCTTCTGTAAATGCCCGGAAACTGGCCGAATCAGAACAAATCGAAATTCGCCTCTACTCGATTATTTACAATGCCATCAACGAACTTAAGTTGGCTATGGAGGGAATGCTTGCTCCTGAATTTCAGGAAAAAATTGTTGGAAATATTGAAATCCGCGAAACGTTTAAGATTCCTAAAGTGGGAACAATTGCCGGTTGTATGGTACTCGACGGAAAAATTTCCAGAAATACGAAAGTACGTGTTGTCCGTGACGGAATTGTTGTCTTCTCGGGAGAACTTGCTTCTCTTAAACGCTTTAAAGACGACGTCAAAGAAGTCAGCGCAGGTTATGAATGTGGTTTGAGTCTGAATAACTTCAACGACATTAATACAGGAGATATTATAGAAGGATACGAGCAAGTTGCCGTTAAAAGAACGCTCGCTTAATTTTATATTGTCCGGTCAGGAGAAAAAGTTGAAAATGATACCTATGGATTTCCGTTTTGAATTAAACCGATACGCCTTATTCATTTCATTTATTTTGCTTTCAACTTTTTCTTTTGCTCAGGAAATTACCACCTACAATTCCGATTCAAGCTTAAGAATTACAAAAGACGTAAAGTTGGAAGAGCTTATTACCAAGCAAAAACAACAAAATGTCTTAAATCAGACTATACATGGGTATAGGATTCAGATTTTTTTTGGAGGAAACAGGCAGAAAGCATCGGAAGTGAAATTAGATTTTAATTCTAGATATCCTGAAATCAATGCTTATATAAGTTACCAGCAGCCAAATTTCAAAGTCCGTGTCGGAGATTACCATAGCCGCTTTGAAGCACAAAAATTTTTAAAAGAAATAAGCCGTTTTTTCCCTACGTGCTTTATCGTGGCTGATGAAGTAAAATTACCCCCTTTGAAGTAAAAAACTACTTAAACCGTTATTTGGCTTAACGGCTAATTGATTTTTCCCATCTTTACAAATCCAATTCACATTCAATGAAAAAAATATTGAAGTTCTTTCTACAGGGATTATTATTTGTAGTCCCTATTGCTATTACCCTTTCGGTAATAGTGAAAAGTATTTTATGGATCGACAGTCTGCTACCTTTCCAAATCCCCATTAAGATTCCCGGGTTTTCTTCACTCGAAATTCCCGGCCTGGGCCTGTTAACTATTTTCTTATTTATTTCTTTAGTTGGTTTTATCAGTATACGATACATTCGAAATCCTTTATTCGCATACATTGAACGAGCTATTGAACGGGCTCCACTTGTAAAGCTCATTTACTCGTCAGTAAAAGATCTGGTAGAAGCATTCGTCGGTGAAAAAAGAAGATTCAATAAACCGGTATTAGTGCGACTGGAAAAGGATTCACAAATTAATCGTATTGGTTTCATAACTAAAGAAGATCTTTCCGAGATCGGTATTGAAAAAGACATGGTTGCTGTTTATCTACCCTTCTCATACAGCTTTGCAGGAGAGCTTATCATTCTTCCACGAGAAAATATTAAAGAATTAAATACCTCCGGAACACATGCCATGAAGTTTATTATTTCCGGTGGCGTAACAGAAATAAAAGATTGATCGATGTTTAGGATTATCTATTGTGCAGGATTCATTTTTTTCGATTAACTAAAAACCAATAACAATTCCGTAAAATGACCAAACGTGTTTTTAAACAAGACGAATTTAAGGAAACCGGCTTTGGCAACAGGGTTATAGAACCCAATCAACGGATGATGAACAAAGATGGAAAAAGCAATGTTCGTCGTACCGGTTTGTTGTTCTATTCGATTTCCAATGTTTATCATCTTCTTATCACCATGAAATGGTGGAAGTTTTTAATTATTATTTTCTCATCTTATTTATTTCTCAATTTTGTCTTTACCCTTCTTTATCACTTGGGTGATTTGAATCACCTAAATGGAATGATGTACACGACTCCTCTTGGGAGGTTTATGGAAGTCTTTTATTTCAGTGCGCAATCCCTGACTACTGTTGGTTACGGAAGGCTTAATCCTTCGGGTTATTTTTTCAGTACGCTGGCATCAATTGAAGCATTCGTCGGATTACTTTCATTTGCCATTGCAACCGGTTTATTATATGGGCGTTTTTCCAGGCCGGTTGCGAATATTCTTTTTAGTAAGATCGGAGTTGTGGCGCCCTATCAGGGAATTACCGCTTTCATGATTCGCTTAGCCAACATGAATAAAAGTGAATTGATAAATCTGGAATCAACATTGTTGTTAGCATACATTCAGGATATAGAAGGAAAAGTAACCCGGAAATTTGTCCCGCTTAAACTGGAATTAACGCGTATTAACTTATTGACGATGACTTGGACAATTGTTCATCCTATTGATGAAGAAAGTCCAATGCTCTACTGGACGAAAGAGGATTTTCAAAAAAACCAGGTAGAATTCATCGTACTCATTCAAGCTTATGAAGAAACTTTTGCTCAGAATGTCCACGCAAGATCATCTTATAAATTCGAAGAAATAGTTTTCGGGGCAAAATTCGACACCATAACCAAACCCGGTGAAAATGGCTCCGTAATTGTTGAACTGAATCGTATAAACGACCATATTATTACAGGATTAGAATTAGAACAGGAGCGAATCAATTGAACAATCAGCCGGAAGAAATTAATCCAATAAAGAACTTTTCTCTTTTAATGAAGTAAAAAGTAAACCACCGAAAGCTCCTATGCATGAATAAAACTGTATTTTCGATTCTCAAGTACGTTTTAGTCCTTTCGGTAGGTGCCGCATTACTTTTTCTGGCTTTCAAGGGCGTACGCTTAAGCGATACAATCGATGAAATGAAGCAAGCAGATGTTTTCTGGGTTGCCGTTTCTATAGTTGCCAGTTTAATTGCCTTTTTTAGTCGTGCCATACGTTGGAATATGTTAATAGAACCTTTAGGGTTTAAACCACGATTAATAAATACTTCGGCATCGCTAATGGTTGGCTACTTGGCTAATCTGGCCGTACCCCGGCTAGGTGAAGTTTCTCGTTGTGGAATGCTGAACAGTGCTGAGAAGGTGCCTTTCGACTCCCTACTCGGAACCGTAATCATCGAACGAATTATAGATGTACTTTGCCTTCTTCTTTGCATTGTGTTTGTAGCAATGACAGAATATTCACGATTGGGAAACTTTCTGTCACAAAATATCTTCGACCCTACCGCTAGAAAAATAAGTGCCATTATTAATTCTCCTTTGTTATTGACTTTATTAGCCACATTGGTTATTCTTTTATTGATTATTATTATTCGCAAAAAAAACAGCACAAATAAACTGATTGGCAAAATTCATAACCTGGTAAAAGGAATTGTAAACGGTATCAATACAGTGCGCAAAATGAAAAGCCCATTGGCCTTTTTGTTTCATACAGTCCTGATATGGACTATGTATTATCTGATGACATTTAGTTGTTTTTCGGCTCTTGAAGCAACATCGTCACTCGACTGGCATGCGGGATTCTTTATTCTGGTAGTTGGGGGAATGGGAATGAGCGCTCCTGTACAAGGTGGAATAGGAGCTTATCATTTATTGGTTTCACAAGGATTGGTATTATACGGAGTTTCCATAGAGCATGGACTTACTTTCGCAACACTTATGCATACGAGTCAGACTTTAATTGTGATTTTGTTGGGAGCCCTTTCGTTTTTCTATCTATCGCTAAAACAACGCCATGCAAATAAATCTGAAAAAAAGTAATATTGAAATCGTTCAGAGCAAAATTATTGATCGCAATGAATTAATACCTCATTTGTCAAGGTGGAGGTTTCAATCGAAGAAAATTGTTTTTACCAATGGATGTTTTGATTTACTTCACCTGGGACACATCGATTATCTGGCAAAAGCCGCTGAAGAGGGTGATTTACTTATAATTGGACTGAACTCCGATTCTTCAACACGTGCATTGAAAGGACCGAACAGGCCTATAAACGGGCAAGAGCAAAGAGCAATGGTACTTGCATCCATGCAGTTTGTAAATGCTGTAGTCTTGTTTGATGATTCCACTCCGCTTGAATTAATTCGACAAATTCAACCGGATATTCTAATAAAAGGTGGTGATTATAAACCTGAAGAAATCGTAGGTTTTGACATCGTAAAAGCTAAAAACGGCATGGTAAAAACGATCGAATTCCTTCCCGGTTATTCAACAACATCTATTGAAGAAAAAATCCGCTCAGCCAAATAATAATAAGAGAAAACTATTATCTTTACACTTAAACCCCTGTCTATGAGAAATCGCTACTCATTTTATGTATTGATAACCGTCTTAATTTCTTTCGGTTTTTTCGAGTCCTGTAAAAAAGAAAATCTTTTTCGATCCGAATCAGAAACAAAAAAAGAACTTCAAGGGACATGGGATTTATTAGCCATACCTAAATATGATACGATTTCTAAAATACCTTTGGTAACAGTTGTTCACGTTGAAAACTGGGTGTTCACCGAAGGGTCTGTTGAAATAAATATTGAATCACAATCCGTTACACTAAACTCTACTTATTCTGTTAAAACTTCAGCGACTAAAGCGGAAATAAAAATAGATAATGTAAACGCTCAGCTTTTCAATGAACGATACAATGGTACCTGGCGAATTGTGAGACTTGATAATGAGTTTCTCGCTATTGCCAATGATCAGGATGGTACCACCGGGCTTATGCAATTAGAATTTCAAAAGAGATAGTAAAAACCATTTTTATTTCCGGTGAATAAGTAGGTTTGATTCAAGCTTACAATAAAAATCCTTTCTGAAAATCTAAAATCTTCCTTCTTATCATGTCTGTAGTTTCCAAAGTAAAAACTTCTTTCTTCTGTCAAAACTGCGGCATATCTTCACCTAAATGGGTTGGCCGGTGTGCTTCTTGCGGACAATGGAATACCTATGTCGAGGAAGTCGTCAATAAAAAAGAGGAAAAAGTATTGTGGAAAAAGTCAGATGAAAAAAAAACACGGACTCCACAATCGCAACTACTCAATGAAGTAATAACATCCGAAGAACAACGAATTGAACTTCCGGATAAAGAATTGAATCGTGTGTTAGGTACCGGACTCGTTCCGGGTTCCCTGGTTCTTATGGGAGGCGAGCCCGGAATCGGCAAATCGACATTGTTGCTTCAACTTTCTTTATCCCTAAAAAACAAAAAGGTATTATACGTCAGCGGAGAAGAAAGCGATCAGCAAATCAAGATGCGAGCTGAACGATTGAAAATGAAGAGCGATTCATTTTTTGTGTTGACAGATACATCACTCGACAATATCTTCCGCCAAATTTCTGAAGTTGATCCGGACATTGTTATTATCGATTCCATACAAACAATTTTTACGAGTAAGATTGAGTCCTCTCCGGGCAGCGTTTCACAAATTCGGGAATGCGCCGGTGAGTTGTTACGCTTCGCGAAAGAGTCGGCCGTTCCGGTTTTTCTTATCGGACATATTACCAAAGACGGAGCTATTGCCGGACCAAAAATTTTAGAACACATGGTAGATACCGTACTTCAATTCGAAGGCGATCGTCACCATGTTTATAGAATCCTTCGTTCCATTAAAAACAGATTCGGTTCAACGGCCGAGCTGGGTATTTATGAAATGCAAGGATCGGGATTAAGGGAAGTAAGCAATCCCTCTGAAGTTTTGATCGCACAAAGAGAAGGAGATCTGAGCGGTATTGCTGTTGCAGCAACAATGGAGGGTATTCGCCCGTTACTGATAGAAACACAAGCACTCGTAAGTTCTGCCGTTTATGGCACACCACAGCGCTCCTCAACCGGCTTCGACTTGCGCAGGTTGAATATGCTGCTTGCCGTTTTAGAAAAACGATGCGGTTTTCGTCTGGGCGCAAAAGATGTTTTTTTAAATATTGCAGGAGGAATTAAAGTAGATGATCCAGCTATTGATTTAGCTGTCATTTGTTCGATATTATCTTCCGGCGAAGACATGCCTGTCTCCGCAAAAATTGCTTTCTCCGGAGAAGTTGGATTAAGCGGAGAGATTCGTCCTGTTACCCGAATTGAACAACGAATAAGTGAAGCTGAAAAAATGGGATTTGAAGAAATCGTTATCAGCAAATACAACCTAAAAGGGCTCGACAAAAGCCGTTTTAAAGCAATAAAAATTTATCCGGTAACCAAGGTTGAAGAGGTGTTTAGCCATCTTTTCGGGTAAATAATGCCGCATTTTTGTTACGACAAATTTTTAAATATCATAGTTAAATAGTTGATTTTCAAATATTTAATTTTTATTCTTTCAAACTTTTCAATTTCTTAAAAAACAATTGCAATCAAAAATCAATTGTTTTTTTTGGGCTACTTCCTTTTTAAAAGAAAAAAGTTAACTTTGCAACTCATCTATTAATCAATAATTTAATGAAAACAGGAAAAGTAAAATTCTTTAACGCATCAAAGGGCTTCGGCTTTATCAAAGAAGATAATACCGGAGAAGAAGTATTTGTTCATTCAAGTGGACTACAGGATCGTATCCAGGAAAATGACAATGTTGAATACGAAGTTCAGCCCGGAAAAAAAGGCCCTAATGCCGTAAACGTACGCAGAACCTCTTAAAAATTTATTTATAATGAATTTTGAAAAGCCCTTCGAAAGATGGGCTTTTTTTATGCTATTTACTCAGTAAGACAATAGTCAAAAAAAATTAAGAGTACTATTCCTGGTAGTTTAAAAAAAATCGGTTAACAATTTCTGTCCTGATTTTTCTTTAATAAATCATTAAAGTAGTGTTGACGAAAATTGGTATCAATAATTGAAGTATGGTTTTTCAATTCTTGAATTAATTTTCTTTTTATTAAAGAAAGAGGAAATGATCAAAACAAACTAAAATTGACTATTTTCTTGTTAATAAATTTCAAAATCATATTTTATTGTGTAATAATAATTTAAGTACTATTGCGCAACTAACAGGGATCTCGATTCCACAAAAAAAATCAAAATGTCATTTTCATCAGAATTCAAAGACTTCGTTTCAAAAGGAAACGTTGTTGACTTAGCTGTCGGTGTAGTAATCGGAGCCTCGTTTGGAAAAATCGTTACCTCACTAGTAGACGATATTTTAATGCCGCCCATAGGTTTATTAATTGGTGGTGTTAATTTCACCGAGCTTAAACTAAAATTAAAAGAAGCAAGTGTTGATGCTGCCGGAAAAACAATTGATGCAGTTTCTATTAACTACGGTAACTTTATTCAGAATGCAATCAGTTTCTTAATTGTTGCTCTTGCGATTTTTGTATTCGTTGTGAAACCAATGAATGCCATGAAGAAAAAAGAAGAAGCTGCTGCAAAGTAATTATTGGCTTATTATATTCTATTCCAAAGCCGGGTTTTCACCTGGCTTTTTTTATTCTTAAATGAATTAAATATTAATGGAATGCCGGTAAAACTAATTCATCACTCTTTTCTTAGTTTCTGAATTATTACTTATAAAGCTTTAATCCCAATACCCTAAATCCACTTTCTTCACCCTTGTATCCTTCATTAAATAATCCGGCAACGAACCATTGTCGAAGATTATCATTTTTATTTTCCGATCAGAAAGTGATTTGTATTTGTCATAATCGGGTATGTCGCTGTAAGCCGCAATCACATCCGTAAAAAACATAGCCGGAATTTTATCCTCCAGTTTAGTATTGAACAATACATATTCATTTATATCCGGAAAAAGAGTTTTTAGTTTTTTGATGATTTTTGTATCCCGTTCCCTGAAAACGTTAAAATCGGATTCCGTTTTTTTCCAAAGCGTGTGATTTTCCTGGATGGTTTCAATACGCAGAGTCAACACCGCTACAACAGCCAACACAACTGTTGTATATAGCACGTTGTATATTTTTTTAGAAAGATATTCCTTATTTAAAATGAAAATTTTGAAATATTTATCGAGCAGGTTTCCAAATGAAAGAAAAACCAGAAATGAAATGCAATATGTAAATGCTATCATTTTTGTCGCGGCAATTGTAAAAAAAAGGTAAACGGCAATTACATAAGTAAATAATGCTATTCGATATACTTTGTTTTTAAAGGAAGGCCACCATGCAAGCAATGCTATCAAAATAAAAATATAACTGATCCCATAAAGTAAATTTGCTATCGTTAAATGATACATGGCTGTCCCACCGTGTCCTTCAATAACTTCATTGAAGTGGCTACTCATATGCTTGTATTCCATTCTGCTTACTTCCGGAAAAGCACTGAAAATATAAAACTGCCATGGCAAAAAGATTACCACTGAAATAAAAAATGCGATTAATATATCTGTATAATTTCTCTTAACAATTCTCTTTTCCTTTATTGCCAAAATCGTCAATCCCCATCCTGAATAAACCAAGAGCCCGGTTAACCATTTTACCAATACAGCACATCCTGCAAACACACCAATAGCTATCAGGAAATTCCTTTTTCTTTTTCCGCTTGCATTTTCATATTCCACCCAACTCCAAATACTGGCTGCCATATAAAATAAAAAAGCAATGTCGTTGTGATCTGTGTGATAGTAACCCGAAACCATCTCTAGGGTAAAATAAGACATAGCAAACAATACTGCTCCATAAAATCCTACCTGCTTATTGATTGCAATCTTCCCTATCCTGTAAATAAAATAAATGACTACCGTAGACATAAGAGCACTCGGCAATCTCATCGCTATCGTATTGACGCCAAAAATCTTCATGCTCAATGCCATCTGCCAAAGAAACAACGGCTGTTTATGCAACCAAATATCCCCGAAAATCCATGAGTTATCCCAAAAAGGCAAAACGGCATTTGCATACAACATGGGCTTAAACGGAAAGTGAATCATGTTCTTTGCCACCAATGCATGAAATTGTTCGTCCCAGATATTCAAATAAGGATCGAGCATAATCATAAAAAAGCGAATTAAAAATCCACCGCCTAATAAAAACAGAATGCTGTATTTAGCATTTTCCTTGTATTGAAAAAGTAGAATGCTAATGAAAACGAATGTTAACCCGGATATTAAAAAAATAAGTTGTGAGAGCGAAAAGTAAGAAAATTTATTTTTGTGAATTTCCTTGATTTCAAAAACCTCCGCTTCAAAAAGATTTTTTTTATTTGCATGCAGGTTGTTGCGCTTATCTAATCCAACATAATTCCCCACATTATCCTGTATTTTAAACTTATTTTCTTCAACAGGAATAAATTTAAATTGCTGACTCTTTGTTACAATTGATGAATTTGCCACTAATAACCCACCTCTTGTTGTATCAGCACTGATATACTTCTTATTAGCGGCCTGAATTACAAACTCACTTTCATTCCGGCGCTCAATTTTAAATCGCTCCCAATCATTTACTAATTTTCTATTTGCAACCAATTGCGTATCCAGATTCATATCTGAGGATACCAACAATTCTTCTGAACTTTTAATTGAAACTATTCTTTCCTTTTTATCGGCAGAAAGTATATTTTTTTCGCTGCACCCAACCAATAAAACCAGAAGAAAGATTAAATAAAAAAAACGACCGGTATTAAGTTTTAATGGAAAATATAAAAACTTCATTACAAATATTTAATTACTGTTTAATACAAAGGAAATGTAAAAATTAAACACTACAAACATCAGAACTGATATTTCGAAAATTGCATACCGGCTATATTTCTAATTATCGAACAAAAAAAAAGCGTGCAAGCACGCTCTAATGTTGACCTACTAGGGCTCGAACCTAGACTCTTCTGAACCAAAATCAGACGTGTTGCCAGTTACACCATAGGTCAATTTTGGGAGGGCAAAAATAAGATAAATAAGTTAATAAGCCAATTAGAACGTGCTTCAATTTTACATTTCACAAGGCCTTGTATTTTAAAGGTTTAATTACCCTTCTTTGCAATCAGGTAGATATCCCAGCATTTGTCGAGGTCATCTTTTTGAATGAAAAAATCCTTTGTTGTAATATCTGTTGTTTGATCAACTTTCTCCTTTAATTTGTTACGCATCAGACTGGTTATCCAGTTATAGGGTGCCGATAACCAGGCCGAAGGGAGCCATTGATGCATCTTAAAAATATCGAAACGCAAAATCATACGAACAAATTTTCCGTTTTCAGCATAGTATTTATTCACCCGCTCGTTTCCATTCAAACCACATAATTCGAAATTATTGGTAAGTGATGAAACCTCATCGCGCATCTCATCAAAGGTATATTCATGAATGTGAAAAGGATTTCTTGCTAAAGACATTTTCGCGTTTGGCGTTGTTACGAGAAACGAACCACCGGGCTTTAATACACGCAAACACTCCTTGATGAATTCCTTCCTCGGTTTTATATGTTCTATGAACTGGAAGGCTGTAATGATGTCAAAACTGTTGTCCTCGAAAGGCAAGGGTGGAATAACGGCCTGTTTAAAATCCAGGTTCACCATTTTTCCATATGACTTCTTATTGGCTTCTACCGTCTCGGCATCGTAATCGATGCCTGTAATCGTACTAGCGGCGCCGGCCATCAGCGCAGTACCATAGGCAAGCCCACATCCGACATCTAAGACCTTTTTTCCCTGGATCAAAGGTTTTGCAAATTCATATGCAAACTGACAGCGCTGATAGGTTACATTGTTTGCATCATCGTGATGTGCACGCTCATGTGTACTCATAGTCCATTTTTTGTTGGGCGAATTTAAGTAATAACATCGGGAAATAGATAAAACCTCAAACAGAACCTTCCTGAAGCGACTCATACCTGTAAAAACAAAAAAGCCATCTTTTTAGGGATGGCTTAACACTTTTATGTATGGGTATCTTAATGACTTATAATTACTCTCGCAGTTTGGACTTCTTTAAAATCAGCGTACAATTTATAAAAATATATGCCTGTAGGAATGTCAGAAACACGCAGTACGAATGGATTGGTTTCGTCTTCAATCCTGGCTTCGTAAATTGATTTTCCCGTGATGTCGAAGAGTGTAAAAGTTATTTTCTCCGCATTGACGTTAGAGAGTCGAACATTGATCACCTCATTGGCAGGCAATGGATAAACGCTTGCAGTGACATGACTAACATAATCAATGAATGTGGGAGTTGTAGGTATCCATTGGCTTAAATCTACGGAATACAATTGGTTTCCTGCACCGGTATTTTCATCTGTCAGAAAAATTTCATTGTTGCTTCCAAAAGTTACCGCCTCTTTCTGAGTCCAACTTCCTGCAATGGACAACTGTGTATGCTGTCCGTTGAAAAAGTTGTTTCCACTAAAATTCCTATACAAGTGAATATGTGTATTGGATATCAGGACAACAGAAGATCCATCCGGACTGATATCAGCAGAAGTTGTTCGGTCGTTGGTATAAAAGCTATCAACTAAAGTAGCTACATAGTTTCCCGGAACATCCGGTACAGAATACATCTTAGTATATCCAATCGCTGAGCCATCTGCCTTGGTAAAGATGTAAAGACGACCTTGAAAATGGAAGAATGCCTCTGCATCAAAATTCATCCAACTGGAAGGAATTCGGCTTTGATCCGGATAAGTAAATGAAATTTCATCAGCAGCGATCGTATTAGCCTGAACGGTTGACGGATATGGAATTTTATAGATTTTCAGGTTGGTTCGGTTGCATAAATTGTTACCAAAATCGCCTATAAACATATAGTTTCGACCTGCATCATGAGCCAATTCTTCCCAATCATGGTTCGTTGCATTTGTTACCACGACCGTACGTGTAAGCACACCGGTATTGGAAATACGGTACAATTCCTCATTGTGTCCGGAATCGTTCAGTGACCAAAAGTGGGTTCCTCCTGTAAAGTCTAAACCGGAGCTTTCAATCAAACAAGATGGTAGGCTGCCTTGAGGTCTGGCTGTTACAGAAGCGGCCTTGATCCCCCCGGAAATCAAAATCATGATTATGAGTACATAGCACTTCGAAACAATTTCGTAAATTTTTTTCATTTAAAATAGTGATTAGCGTTTTTAGAATTCGATAAATTCCCCTTAGTGCAATTAACGCCGGCGGCAAAGATAAAATATAATTAATGCGGCTATATTCTTACAATGAAGGAATTAGGTAGTTTTTCAACAAAGCGAGGGAATTTGTTCGAAAAAACAAAAAAAACGAAGTTATTAAAGAAACATCCCGAATAAAATTCATTTTTAAGACTAATTTCAATTATTTTTTACCTTCGCATCCACTCAATATTTCCTTAATTATGAATTACCAAAGAATTAATAACATTTTCGGCTGGGTTATCTTCCTTGTCGCCAGTTATACTTTTATTTCGACCATCGAGCCAACAGGCAGTTTTTGGGATTGCGGTGAGTTCATTGCTACTGCCAATAAATTAGAAGTTGGTCACCCACCCGGTGCTCCCTTCTTTTTAATGCTTGCCCGTGTATTCATTTTAATGGGTGGTTCTGATGTCACCATGCATCCGATAATGGTTAATATTATGTCGGCCCTGCTTAGTGCATTTACCATACTCTTTTTATTCTGGACGATCACAGCTTTAGCTAAAAAAATTGTGATTGGTAAAACAGAAGTAACAACAGAAAAAATCATTGCCATCATGGGTGCCGGAATTGTAGGCGCATTGTCTTATACATTTAGTGATTCCTTCTGGTTTTCTGCTGTTGAGGGTGAGGTATATGCAAGTTCTTCTTTCTTTACAGCTATTGTAGTTTGGGCAATATTAAAATGGGAAAATGCAGCCGACGAACCACACAATCTTCGCTGGTTGATTCTTATCGCCTATCTCATGGGATTGAGTATCGGAGTTCACTTATTGAACCTCCTTACCATTCCTGCTATTGCCTTCGTCTATTATTTCCGCAAATACGAGCCGACTAAAAAAGGAATTATTTATACTGCTCTTATCAGTGTATTTATTCTCGCTTTCGTTCAATATGGAATCATTCTGGAAATGCTTTCACTTGCCGGTTCGTTTGACCTTTTCTTCGTTAACACACTTGGCATGCCTTTCGGAACAGGTATATTAATTTATGGCGCGATTATCATTGCTTTCCTCGTATGGGCATTACGTTATTCCAAAAAGAAAAATCAACCTCTTTGGAACACGGCTACTCTTTGCGTGGTGTTTATTTTAATCGGCTATTCTTCTTTTGCACAAATCGTTATTCGTTCAAGCGCAAATACTCCGTTAGATGAAAACAATCCGGAAAACATTTTCAACTTTATCTCTTATTTGAAACGTGAACAATACGGAGAAAGACCACTTGCTTACGGTCAATATTACAATGCAAAAATTACCGGACAGGAAGAAGGATCTATGAATTACGCCAAAATTAAAGGCGCCGAAAAATATGTAGAAGCAGGGAGAAGAGTAACAGCGAAATATGAAGATGACAAGTGTACTCCATTCCCTCGTATGTGGAGTAATCAACCAAGTCACATCAATGAATACAAAAAATGGGCTGACATCAAGGGAGACCGAACACCTTCGTTCGGTGAAAACCTGAAATTCTTTTTTGTTTATCAAATGGGTGAAATGTATTGGCGTTACTTCATGTGGAATTTTTCCGGCCGTCAAAATGATATACAAGGTCCGGGTGGTATTACAAGAGGAAACTGGATTACCGGAATAAAGTTCATCGACGAAATGCGTCTCGGACCGCAAGATAAATTGCCTCAAAGTCTGCTTCAAAACAAAGGGCGAAACGTTATGTACATGCTACCATTCATTTTAGGAATCGTCGGTATGCTCTATCATTTTTCCAGAAAGAAAAACGATGCTTGGATTGTTATGTTACTATTCTTCTTTACGGGTATTGCAATCGTCATCTATCTGAATGGAACACCACAACAACCGCGTGAACGTGATTATGCTTACGCCGGCTCCTATTATGCTTATGCTATTTGGATAGGACTGGGAGTACTTTCATTGTATGAACTTCTCAAGAAGAAAATATCAGGGACAACTGCAGCAGTGCTCGTTACATTAATTTGCATGATTGTTCCGGTAATCATGGCCAAAGCAGGTTGGAATGATCACAATCGTTCTCTTCGTTATACTTCACGTGATTTTGCTGCGAACTACCTGAATTCTTGTCAACGAAATGCAATCATCTTTACCAATGGCGATAACGACACCTTCCCTCTTTGGTATGCACAGGAAGTAGAAAATATCCGTACGGATGTCAGAGTCGTTAACCTCAGTCTCCTCAATACCGACTGGTACATCGATCAGCTCAAACGAAAATTCTACGAATCTGAACCCATCAATATTTCCTGGTCTTCTGATAAATACAATTTGGGCAAAAGAGATTACATTCCATATTATGACAGAGGAATAAAAACGCCCGTAGAATTGAAAGAACTCGTTGATTTCATGGGCAGCGACGACCCACAATCAAAAGCACGCACCAATAGCGGGGAAGAAATTAATTACTACCCAACGAAACTGATTAAGTATACAATAGATTCAGCAGAGGTCATTAATAATGGAGTTGTTTCCCCGGAAAATGCAGGCAAAATCTTGAAAACTATGGAATGGACGATTGATAATAGCTACCTGATGAAGAATAGCTTGATGATCCTTAACATCATTGCCAACAATCACTGGAAACGTCCAATCTATTTTGCAACCACTGTTGGCTCAGAAAATTATTTAAACCTCGAGCCGTATTTCCAATTAGAAGGTCTCGCTTACCGTCTTGTTCCAATTCGTACAGAGACTAAAAACGAAGTTGTTTCCGGACGTGTAGAAACTTCTTTGATGTATTCAAATGTGATGAATAAGTTTGCTTACGGAAATATGAAAGATGAAAGAGTTTATCTCGATGAGAATAACATGCGAATGACGACAAACTTCCGAATTAATTTTTCCCGACTTGCTGAAGAATTATTGATGGAAGGAAAGAGAGATTCTGCAATAAAAGTGTTGGATAAATGTATCGAAGAAATGCCGGATAAAACAGTTCCTTACAATTACTTCATGTCGAAGATTGCCGAACTGTATTACCGTTCCGCCGGAGCTCTAAACAACAACGACACCCTTCAAATGAATAACTCCGAACTAAGTCGTAACAAAGAACTCATCGCAAAAGGAAATGCAATTTCACAACGGTTAATGGAAATCTATTTAGATAACATGAATTATTATCTAAGCTTAAAGCAAACGAAATACTTTAAGCTAATCGATCAGGAAATGAATCAGGCATTGTATATCCTTCAGGCAACTACCAACGTTTTAAAACAAACCAATCAAAAAGAGTTAGCCGATAAAGCTGAAAAGCAATTTATGGAAGTTGCACAGAAATCGGGTATGTAAGTAATATTGAATGCGAAGATTGAGAATTAGGATCGAACTGTTTAACCTAGAATCTTAATCTTCAATCTTCGCCATTCAAATTAATACCTCTTAGTTTTAATCATTCCATCCTTTTCGCCATGTCTTTCCTCCTTTCCCGGTTATTTCCTTCTTTAACATGGAGAATAAACACAAAGGAAAAAATCCTCTACCTTACTTTCGATGATGGACCCATTCCCGAAGTAACACCTTGGGTTTTAGATAAACTCAATGAGTATGGTGCTAAAGCTACTTTTTTTTGTGTGGGTGAAAATGCCAGAAAAAATCCAACTATTCTCGAACGGATAATTGCAGAAAATCATTCTGTTGGAAATCACACAATGAACCATCTCAATGGATGGAATGTCAACACCGGCAACTATATTTCAAACATCGATTCTTGCAGCAAATATGTTTCTTCCAATTTATTCAGACCGCCCTATGGAAGAATCCGGCTCTCACAAATCCAATCGGTAAAAAAGAAATACAAAATTATTATGTGGAATGTGTTGAGTAAAGATTATGATATCACACTAACCGGACAACAATGCTTTGAAATCGTAAAAAGAAAATCAAAAGCCGGCTCTATCGTTGTTTTCCACGATAGCATTAAAGCAAAAAATCGTTTACAAGAAGCTCTGCCGGCTACATTAAACTATTTTTCAAATTTGGGATACCGTTTTGATGCCCTTACATAAATATTATTTTGTGAAAATAATCGCCCTCCATATTTTGTTCCTCATGGTCTTTTTGCAAACAGAAAACTTGTCTGCTCAGGAGCAACGTGGAGTAATGGGCGTAGGAATTTCAGCCGGTGCTACTAACTACAAAGGTGATCTTGATGATGACTTCACGTTGGTCTTTACAAAACCGGGTGTTGGCGCTCATGTTATTTTTCTGCTTTTTTCCCGCGTTCACGTTCGATTCACTGCCTTTCACGGCACCATCACTGCTAACGATACGAAAGCTAGTTTCGCGGGAAATTACACCCGCGGCTTAAGGTTTTATAGCGCCATTGATGAAGCTGCAATAAATGTGCTTTATACATTTCAAAACAGATCAAGAGGTTTTAGTAAAAGAAATTTAATTGCACCATACATTTTTGCAGGTGTCGCATTTTATCGCTTCAATCCGAAACGGAAAGTGAATGGAGAGGAGTTTGAATTGCAGAAGATTGGAACAGAAGGACAATACCTCCCGGGCAATTACCCTGAACCATATAAACTACAGCAGATCTCCATACCGTTCGGAATGGGATTTAAACTGAAGTTGACTGATAACTTTGAAGTCGGTGCCGAATCGGGTTTCAGAAAAACATTTACCGATTACCTGGATGATGTGAGTACAGTGTATCCCGATAAAGATCTGCTACTTGCTTTACAAGGTCCGGTTGCAGTTTATCTCTCCGATTCTTCTTTAGATCCCGATCAACCGAATGGCAAACCCAATTTCAGCAAAAGAGGAAATCCAAAGAATAAAGATTGGTATGTGTACACCAATATCAACCTGACATATTTCTTTACTACCTCACTTTTTAAACCTTACAAACTTAAGTCATCGTATAGAAATAATTCCTGCAAAGGGTTGTCCGGTTTCGGGAAGTAATAAAGAGTTTGCTTTTCTCTAATAGATAATAACAAAACGATAGAATAGAATTAATAATTCTGATTTTTTAATTGCTCCGCTTAGCCGGATATTTTCTCGTTCAACCAAATTCTGTAATTCAAGATATCCGCATCCGAAGAATCCTTTCCGGTAGAATTCAAAATATGCTGTCTGGCTTGTGAAAGTAATGCCTTTTCATTTCTCAACGAATCCTTTTCCATCAATTTGAAAATTATATCCACCATCAATGTGTCTCTGATATTCGATTTTTTGCTGAAGAATTCCTTGAAATCTTTTCGGATCTGTTTCATTTTAATTTCCAAAACATCAAAATCTTTTAGCTCGTAACGAATCATCAATTCAGCAATCGATATTTTAAACTTTAAAGCGAAATCAGCAGAGTCATATCCTTCCAACGTCGATAACCGGTTAAGGTGCCGGATGGATTGATGGTACTCGTGTTTATCAAAATAACATACGGCAAGATTCAGGTAAATAAACATTTCATAAAACGGAACGACACGTATCTTTTCAATCGCCTTCATTTCATTCAAAGTAGATATTGCTTTATCTCTGTTTGTTCGGGAATAATTAATTACAAGTGAATTAAAATAATAAAAAAGATACTTATCATAATGTAACTTCTGATACTCTTTGATTTCTGTTTCCAGCTTTTCTGTATATTTCAAAGAGTCTTTCAGTTTTCCGTTTTTAAAAAGTGTATTAATGATAAAGACTAGCATTTGCAATTTTGTGTCGTGATTGTTTCTATTGAACAATTTTTCATGATTAAAATCTTTCCATGTGTTTAATAAATATGACTCTAACGTTTCGTAATTTCTTTTTTGGAGAAGCACTTGCGTAACGGCGTGGTAAATCCTAAAACGTAGTTTGGGATTCTTACTTAACTGTTTATCGGAAGAATACTCTGTCAGTGTTTTCTGCAACAATTGCAATACAGGATCTTCATCAGAAGAAAAATTCTGCGTGAGCTTCATTTTATGGCTGACAACGGCAAGTACATCATCGATAGATCTTAATTGCAGGATATTCGACTGATTTTCTCGTCTTAGTTTTATGTAGATTTCCGGATCAATCTTTGGCAAATCATTCGATAACCGAATGTATTCCCCGTAAATCAGATCAAGCATTTCATAATTCTCGGTCTTATTTGCCTGCGCTTCTGCCTTTTTCAGAAAATAAAATGCAACATGCGGATTGTTTTTATTGAAATAAAATTTTTCAATTGACAACAAATAAAAGGCATACATGGAATCGTCTTGTTCCACATGTTGGATAAATAAACTTTTGTTCAGGTCGCTTAATAAACGATTTCTTAAACGGTAAAATGTGTTTTTTTCTCCATCCGGATACAGTTGACTAAACACTTTATCCTCATCATAAAATCCTGACTGTTTTCGCATATAATTAAAGAGTCGAACATCCATCCTCGACTTGCTTTCTCCATTTCCTCCAAGGAACATCTTAAAGTGACGTACCTCTTCTTTATTCATACCATCAATTATTTTGTTTAAAATGTCCATTAATCAATAATTTGAATGCGTAAGATAAATAAAAAATAGTTTGGATTGTATCAATAGAAAACGATAAATTGGTCTTGAATCTCTGAATCCTCTTTATGAAAAAAATTATATCCCTCCTCCTATTGTCGATTGCTTCCATTTTCGTTTATGGTCAATCACACCTGCGCTTAGCTTCAGTCAGCGGCCTGCCGGTTTCTCCAACCGATTCTATTATTGAAAATACGGTTTACAACATATCTATTCAGGTTATTAATGAGGATTCTGTTACTTTTTCTGATACCATTGATGTTTTCTTGAAAAGCGATACTACCAACCCTATAGATACCCTAGTTTATGGCTCCGTGATTACTACCATTCAGCCTTTAGACTCTGCAATACTTCAAACTGTAAACTATACAGCTAAAACTGTTCACTACGATGATGGTGATAATATTGTTGTCGTATGGCCTCAAGCCCGATCCTTAGGAGGAGTTTCAGACTCTCTATCTTTTCATGTTTATTTTATTCCGCTGAATGCCGGATTCGATAATCCTTCAGAAAACCCGATTATTCTTTATCCCAATCCTTTCAATTCATATATCGGGTTAAAAATGGATCGGAAAATGAACCTTAAACGAGTAAGAATTTTTAATGATTTAGGTCAAATTTGTCTAGATCAAGATTCTCCCGGAAATTTAATTCCTGTCAGTTTTCTCCTACCCGGAATATATTGGCTGGAAGTAATCGGAGCGAATGATTCTAGGCAGATTTATAAGGTAATTAAGGAATAAATAAAAGATTTTTGTTGAGTATCTTTACACCCTGCATGAAGACTCAACTCCTTCCCTCAAAATACTGCAATAGTCTAACAAGCTATAGCCGCTATCTTACACGTGAAGTTAATATTGGTGGTTTAATTATCGGTGGAAATCATCCCATCCGTGTTCAGTCTATGACGACTACTGACACTATGGATACAAAAGCCACCGTCGAACAAAGCATTCGCATGATAGAGGCAGGATGTGAATTGGTTAGGATAACCGCTCCGAGCGTCAATGAAGCCCGTAACCTGAAAGAAATTCGGGACGAACTCCACAGACGCGGGTATAAGGTTCCATTGGTTGCCGACATACACTTCACACCCAATGCAGCTGAACTGGCCGCACGCATTGTCGAAAAAGTAAGGGTTAATCCCGGAAACTATGCCGATAAGAAAAAATTCGAAAACATAGAATACAACGATACAACCTATCATGCCGAGTTGGAAAGAATCAGAGAACGTTTTACACCGCTGATTAAAATTTGTAAGGAACATGGTACAGCCATGCGTATCGGTACCAATCACGGTTCTCTCAGCGACCGTATCCTAAGCCGTTATGGAGATACTCCTCTGGGTATGGTGGAGTCCGCTATGGAATTTCTGCGCATCTGTGAAAACAATGATTATTACAACATCGTACTTTCCATGAAAGCCAGCAATCCTCAGGTAATGGTTCAGGCTTATCGCTTACTCATTTCAAAAATGTCGGAAGAAAATATGAATTATCCATTGCATCTTGGAGTTACAGAAGCCGGTGATGGAGAAGACGGAAGAATAAAATCCGCCGTCGGAATCGGTGCACTACTGGAAGACGGCATTGGCGACACTATACGCGTTTCGCTTACCGAAGATCCGGAATTCGAAATTCCCGTCGCCAAAGCACTCGCAGCACGTTATTCCAACAGAGAAAAAAAGCAACAACCAATAGTTGTATTGCCTGATGAAGTTCTTCAGGAAAGTAATTGGTCTCCTTTCGAATATTCCAGAAGAATGACTCATGCCGTTTCAAACATAGGAGCCCAGAAAGTTCCGGTAATCATAGGCGATATGCGTAATGAAAAAAACATTCTGCCTTCTTCTTTCAAACCTTTTGGATATTCTTACTCCGAAAAACTAGATAAATGGAATCTCTCTGATCAGGCATGCGATTACGTTTACACGGGAAAACAATTCCCTTCTTTTGAAATTCCAGGTACACTGGGAATTATTGTTGACGCTACTGTCTGGAGAAAAGAATGGACCCGCGCCTACCCCATTTTCACTGCCGGCGAATTTATTGCATCAGTCAACAAATCTTCACAGCTTAATTTTATTCGAATTTCATTGAACGATATTTTCAATGGCAATTTTTCTGTCGAAAAATTAGATAAAACATGTGTGCTTATTTTACAGACATCCAATGAACATGGGATGGCTGAGCAGCGTCGCTTTTTCTTTGAGTTGAACAGCCGTGATGTGGATGTACCCGTAGTTATTCATCGCAGTTATTCTCTTGATGATGCAGACATCCTTTGTTTACATGCGGCAACAGATACAGGTGCCTTATTTTTAGACGGCTTCGGTGATGGACTCATGATTGAATCACATAAAATAGAAAGCCAGTTTCTTAATCGCCTTGCATTCGGCATTTTGCAAGCAACGCGAACCCGAATTTCAAAAACAGAATACATTAGTTGTCCAAGTTGCGGCCGTACCCTTTTTGATCTTCAGGAAACGACAGCTAAAATTCGCTCGCGTACGGCTCACCTCAAAGGTGTTAAAATCGGAATCATGGGTTGTATTGTAAATGGTCCCGGAGAAATGGCCGATGCTGATTACGGCTACGTTGGAACCGGTATCGGAAAAATTACATTGTATAAAGGTAAAGAAGTCGTTCGCCGCAATATCGAATCTAGTTCTGCTGTCGATGAATTAATCGCCCTGATCAAGGAGCATGGCGACTGGAGAGAATTCTCTGAATGAGTTCAAACAACTTAATTGGTAAACTCTCCGTGTACATCCATGACCTCCTTATCTCCATGTTAAATTTATAACTCCTCCCTCCATTTAACAACTACTATTTCCCAATATATTTTTTTAAAGCAACGACGTATTCCTCAAATGCCTTGACTCCCTTTTGAGTGACTTTGCAGGTCGTTAACGGATAATTATCCCGGAAAGATTTCGCTACCAGAATATATCCCGCATCCGCCAGTTTATTGATCTGAACACTGAGATTCCCCGCCGTAGCTCCAGTTTTCTCTTTCAGGAAAGAAAATTCCGCTTCCTTCACTCCGATTAGCAAAGACATAATTGCTAATCGCAGTTGGGAATGAAGGAGCGGATCTAATTCACTGAACATATATTGGTAGGCATTAATTAATTTGTAATACTCCCGTTCGAAATCTCAAATTTTCTTTTCAATAAATGTCCGGGAATGATGTAACCTAAAAGCACAGCGAGTGCCAATATCAATAATTGCATTTCGAAAGCAAAAAAGAAAGCCGTTATTCCCAGCAAACAATTGACAATTCCTCCGATTATGAGCGGACGAAATTTCAATGCACCTCCTGAAATGAATAACCAGATTCCATATATTAGCATAACCAAAGGATATGTTGATAGGCCAAGCGTTTTCATAAAAAACAAAACAGTAAATAATGAAACCAAAAATGAAATTAACACATATTTCATCAGGTCATCGATGTATGATTTAACGCGTTGTTTTTTTTCCTGCCTGATCCCAAATACCATGGAAATAATTCCACCCAATGGCATGAGTATTATCCATCCTATTCCCTGCATATCAGGAGCAATTTTTAGTAAGATAAAATGAAGGATGCAAGCGGTAAAAACAAACCATCCCCATAGTAAGAAATAAAAGCTATCGTCTTCGATATTTTCTTTTGCCGTATTGATCATTCGCTGAATCAACTGCAGGTTATCTTCGTTTTTCATGGTAGAATAGTTTTTTTATTATTCCATTTTTTTACACTGCTCAAGCATTCCCTTCGCACGTTCTGCGCCCCAATGCGGCATGATAGAACTCTCCGGTTTGAATGTGGAAAATTTTTCTACAGCACTTTCTAAAATCGGTTGGGCCACTTCTTTTCCTCCGCCGAATTGGGCCGGCCTGTACATAAGACTTGTTCCCTTTATGAAATATGCACGCGGATTCTCTTTGTTCAGTTCAATTGCTTTTTCAATCAGCATGGAAGATTCCATTCCCATTTTTTGACCACGATTCATTGGATCGATTGAGATCATCATTCCCATGATGAACGATTTCAGCACATAAATTTCGGAGTTGTCCTGACTGATTGCATCTGCTTTGTCGGCAAGATTTTTTGCTTTATCAAAATGCTCGTCCTTAAAACTGTTTTCCTTTTCCTGCATGCCAATCATCACCTGACAATAGGCCTGATAATAAAGCGGCAGCCATTCGCCTGAATTTGCAGTACCAATTCGCTCGAATGCATTAGCGGCTTCTTGCCAATAACTTACATCTTTAGCAGAATCGATAATAGCAATGTTTTTTTCCATGGCTTTCATGTATTTGGCATCTTGCGCAAATGATACCGAAGCCAATAAAATGAGAAAGTAGATAATTGATTTTTTCATAGTTTGATTTTTTAGGATTAGATTTTTTAGAACGATGTTTTTGAAATGATTAATATTTTAATTGAATTTTTCAGAATCATCCGCTTGCGAACCAATGTTGATGAAAACTCCTGCAAAGAAGAATCGCGGTGCTGTAGGCCCTACTGCCATTCGTCTTGAACCATCGGATGAATAATTATATGAGTAAACATTTTCAACTCCCAATACATTATTGATGGACAATACCAATACGGTAAAATTCTTTCCGATGGAAGTCCGGTAACTGAAGTTAATACTCAAATTGTGATAATCCTTTGTCCGGTCAGATAAAAATTGCGTGTTGTTCGGATTGAAATAAGGTCTGCCGGAAGAATAAACATAGGTCAATCCCGGCGCCAGACTTATTTTCGGAATAAAATATTTGAAAACCAGACTTGCTGTATGCTTGGCTGCAAAAACAGGCATTGCTTCAACAGGAAAATCGCGATACAAACGTTTAGTGTCCAGAAAAGAATAAGAAAGCCAAAAATCCGTTTTGGAAATTGTTTTTTTATCCCGGTAAAAAAACTCAAAACCTCTTGCACTTCCATAACCGGAATTATCTGCTACAACATCTGTTGTCCGAATCAGGTTTTTATAACTCTTATAATACGACTCTATGCGAAAGGTTCGGTAATCGCTGATGTATTGGTAATTTATAATATAATGAGTTGCTCTTTCAAATTTGAAATCCAGCGTATCGTATGTTAGAATATATTCTTTCTGTGGAACCTGATAGAAATCGCCGTATGCAAAAGATACCTGTGAGAACTTTCCGGTTTTATACGCAAGCGAAACCCGCGGAGCCAAATTTAACCGATCTAAAATTGCTGAATTTTCTCCTCTGAAACCAATTCGTGAAACCAATTTTGGGGTAATGTAAATATCTCCTTCGGCATAAACAGAAGAGTATGTCTCGTCGAACTTGCTCGCATAAACCGAAACCGTATTTTCTGAAACAGGTTTTTGAAATTCGCCACCAAAACGAATAACAGAAAGTTCACCTATTGTATGTGATAAGGTCAGACGCGATTCAAAAAGACTGTTTCTATTAGTCAGCGGCAATTCATTAATGTGCAGGTTATCTTTATTTACACTGAATGAAGCAGCAGTATAAAGCGTCCATTTTTTATGAATGATTTCTTTATAACTCAATGACGAATATAGATTGGAATTGTTCAACGTGAGTTTTTTCCGCTGTACCAGTAATGGATCGGCCGTATCCGGAAAAGAAATGTTCAGATCGGACCAAGTAGCGCTTATAAAACCTTTCAGCATTCCTGTCTTTGAAGTTTTGTGACGGAAAATTGCAGATGCATTTTCAGATCGAGGCGCCCTACCCCAATCTCTGTTTTGTTTTACTAATTTAAAATAAGGTAACAGATCCGTGTATCCACCAAAAATTCCTACCGATGTATTCTTCCAGCGTTTGGTATGACCTCCATTGGCTCCAACACTCATGATACCAATGTTCGTCATTGTTTTTTCCGGCAAGTCTTGTGATTCGAGAATTAATGCAGATGACATGGCCTGACCATATTGAGCTGAATAGCCGCCTGTGCTGAATGATGTTCCTTTAAATAGAAATGGTGAAAATCGTCCACGTTGCGGGACGTCGGGTACAGAAGTAAAATAGGGATTATCAACAAGCAGTCCATCTATAAATGTCTTCGCCTCACTAGCATCGCCTCCGCGTACATACAACCCTTCCTTCTCTCCTACTACACCCGTTCCCGGAAGCGTTTGTATGGCACCGTAAATATCGCCAGCTGCTCCGGCAGTTGTCACAATATCCAGGGGACGAAGCATGACCATCTTCTTTTCATCACTCGCCTCAAATGCGCCCGCTGCAATCGTTACTGTCTTCAACTCACTGATTGCTTCTTTTAATTTTATTTTAATGTTCTTTTCGGTTTTATCCAATAACAGTTTTTGCTCATTCGTTTCAAAGCCAAGAAAACTAACGACCAGTATTTGCTCTCCCGTTTCTGTTGTACTAAAAGTGAACTTCCCTTCTCCACTACTCGTTGTCCCATCATATGTATCTTTAATAAATACATTTGCGCCGGGTATCGGATTTCCTTTTGCATCCGTAACAATACCCGTAATAGTTGTTTGTGCTTCTGTAATCAAACAGATTAGCATAAGAAATAGAAAAGTGGTCAGAAACTGTTTCATACTGCTTAATAATTACCCTGCAAACATAAAGTAGTTTATATTATAAACCAAATAAATATTAAAATTAATTTGAGGGATCAATAATCCAATAACCCTTTGATTATTAAATAATTACTTAGATGATTAAAAATAAAAAGGACAGAAAGAATAATTCTGAGTTAACTCGTAATTCCAAAAACTTCTTTAGTTACCCAGTTCTTTCCCCAATTTTCCAATTCTTCCGCAGTTAGTAATTCCTCATAAAAAATTCGTTTCTGAAAACGTGGAGGCAGGTATTTTTGCCAGTTTGTTCCACCGGTGGCTTTGATATCTTCCGGGTCTTTTTGCAAGTAGCGTACGGCGGATTTATAATGACTAAGTGGCCAATTAACGTTTACATTCACATCAAGCAGTTTTAGTGAAGCAATCAGTTTAGGATTTTGTCTGTCGGCTTCCGGCAGTTTTTTATAAATCTGCCAAAGGTTGGTTGATTGTTTTTCTTCAGCGAGATGAATAAGCGTTGTTGAATATTTATTTTCAAACTGTTCAAGTGTGAGCGTTTTCTTTCCGGTTGCCAGTTCTGTTGCTCCTGCTTTCCAATAAATAAACTCAAACATTTCATTGATGGGAGAGGACTGATTAAATTTCGAACGGTGATCTTTACTGACGAGGCGAATAAAATCCGTTGCGCATATTTCTATTTGACGATACTGTGCGCTTTGAAAACCGCTTGCAGGAAGCAGACTCATTCGAAATTTCAAGAACTGATCTTGCTCCATTCCGGCAACCATGATTTCAAAAGAACGGACGAGATTTTCGAAGTAACTGTTTATGCGCGTAATCCGGGTGAGAAAAAACTTCAAATCGATTTCTTTTTTATCATTCAATTGCTCAAATTCATTGAGGCAAAGTTTGAAGTACAATTCTGTTATCTGATGATAAATGATAAATATCTTCTCATCCGGAAAATTTGTTTTCGGATTTTGAAGCGACAAAAGTGTATCGACATGTATATAGTCCCAGTAGGTTAAAAAATCAGCATACAGAAGTCCGTCAAGGTAGGACACAAGATCCTGCCCCATTGCAGAAAATTTTTTCTCCAGTTCATCGAATCGTTTAAGTACATCGGGTTTTAGTTCCATTTGGGAAAGGTAAGAAATTTGGGAAAATATCAAATTGCCCATAAAAAAATGATATTTCGAACAGGACTTCAATAAATTTTTAAGATTAATTATTAACTTGTGATAAATAACTCTCCCTCATGAAAAGAAGTCTACTTTCCCTCATTTTTGTTTCTTTTATTTTTACAAACTCCTATTCTCAGAGTATTGTCTCATTCACGGTTTCTCCTGCCAATCCGACCTCCGCTGATACTATTCAGGTAATCATAGAGACGATGTTTACAAGTGGCAGTTGCGATGGCACAGCAAATATTACTGGCACCAGTGGTGATTATATCTTTGCTCAAGCCTATCATTGTGTTGGAATGCTCACAGTAATTTGTACGGATTACGATACAATTAACATTCTTCCGCAAGCACCCGGACAATACAATTTTGTATATATACTAAACACCGGAGATGGTTTTCCTTGTATTCCGGGGACGTTACCAATGGTTATGGATTCAGTGTACATAAACGTAACAGGAGCAAGTGGAATTGAGAATTTTTCAACTAACAATCATTTCAATGTTTTTCCTAATCCTTCGAAAGGAAAAATCTTCGTACATCAGGATGTGGCTGAAAAAGGATTGATGAAAATTTATTCAACCGATGGAAAACTGGTACAAACATATAATATCACTGAAAAAGAATCTGAAATAAACACATCAGTTGCATCAGGTTTTTACACCTTGGTAATTGAAAATAGAAATCAAAAATATGTTACACGATTAAATATAATTGAATAAAATAGTAGTTAACCAGCACCTGTTAATTCCGCTTTATAATGAAAAAATCATTTGTTATGTTCTTGCTGACCTTGATAATTGAATCAACCAACTCGCAAGTATGGATAGATCAGGGCGCTACATGGCATTATAATTTTAGTTTTATGGCTTCAGGTGGTTTCGAAAAAATAGTTTACACCGGCGATACTATTATCTCAGGGAATACTTGTCAAAAACTATCAAGTGAACAATTTAATTTTGCTATCGATCAGTTCGGCAACATAATTTTTGTAGGATCACAATTAAAAGGTGAAAATTACACTTACAAATCCGGAGACACAATTTTTTGGCTACAAGGAAATCAATTTTTCGTCTTATACAATTTCGGGGCACAACCGGGCGACCGCTGGGATGTTGGATTTACGATAACAAATTCGGATTGCTCTAATTCATTAGTAAAGGTTGATAGCATTGGAACAAGTTCTATAAATGGCGCTGCTTTAAGATGGATATCTATAAGTCCGGATACAAATTCTATTGCCAATTTTTATGGAAAAGCATTTGAAAAATTCGGTTCACTTGAGGGCTATTTATTTCCAACCAATTTAAATTCATGCGATTCTTCCATCATAGTAGATTATACCTTCTATAATTTAGCCTGCTACGAAGACACTAATTTTTCTTATATAAATGCGCCCAACAACGACTGCGAATACCTGTTACATTTAGGAATATACGAAAAGCTGAACACCAATTTACTTTCTATTTATCCAAACCCATCTTCAGGCATTGTCACTATATACAAAAGCAATCTTCAAAATTATCACGCTTATATTTTCAATCAGCTTGGACTTTTAGAGAAAGAATTTTCTATAAAAGAAAAGACAGAAAGTATTGATCTGTCTTATTTAAAGAATGGAATTCACACAATAAAATTTGTGGATGAAAATGGGCAACAACTAATCAAAAAAATTGTATTGAATTAGTTGACCCGAAATCGACTTAGTTATGATCCTGGAAATAAAATTATTCCACTGCAGGTGCATTAGCCAGATTTGAAAAATCAATGAGATCCATTTTAATGGAACCGACTAAAATATCTGTCTGCACACGAACAGGAATTTTGTTTTTATCGTCGCTCACCCAGATTGTCATGTCTTCCTGCTCTTTGAAAACCCGGCCTTCCTGAAGCATCGGACGAAGCTTAATACAACGGAATTTCCCTTTTTTACTTTTTATGGTTTCCCTGCCAATGAATTTGAGGTTCATTGGAAATACTTCATCATCGATGTAACCGTTGATAGGGAAAATATCGCCTACTTTTGCATTCGTAAAATCGATTGTTCGTGCATAATAGAAAGAAGAAATTAAGTCCTGCGTGTTATCAGGTATAGCAATAGTTGCTTTTTCACTTTTTGCCGAATCGGTATAATGGTTGAAGCTGACGTTTTGATTGATGATGTATCCGCCCTCGTTTACACGTCTGACAAAAAACCAAGGAATAATTGCTTGCTTATCGACAACACTTTCATAACGGTCGCGAACTTTAAAGAACCAATCGAAGGCACCGATAGATTTTCCTTCTCCGACAAAGTGGTAACATTCGCGGCCACCGAATTTTTGTATGTCTTGTTTAATTTCCAGAGTCGCTTCTCCGGCATCCAGAATACCGTAGTGAATTCGAAATTTTAAAACTTCACCCGGACGAAAAGCTTCATTGGAAACCTTACGAAGATCGTTTATGGTATCGCCGGCAAGTAGTGGTCCGGCAATAAAGAGAGAAATAATAAACAGAATGTTTTTCATGATGCTTGTGATTAGCAAAATCTATTCCAATCTTCAGAGAATACTCTAAACAACAAATACTACAGTTTAAAGTTATTCAATTTTCCCGTTTAATAGTGCATTAAAGCCAAAAAAAAGCGGTTGATTCTTAAACGAAGATCAACGGCTTTTAGTTTATGTAATTTGATTAGGAAAAATCTTCAGAATCGCCTTTTTCCTTTTCTTCTGCTGTTTCTTCTGAGATATTCAATTCATTCTCGATGAAAATAGCCTTTCTGTCAGGCATTTCCCAATTCTCTTCGTCACGAACATCTGCTTGAATAGAAATTTCTTCTTCTGCGATTGCAATGTTCTCTGTTTCTTCCGGATTGGCATTTTCAGGTAACAAGACTTCTTCCGGAATAGAATACTCGGAATTTTCCATAGACCCTTCACCATCCATTGGTTGACCGATTTCATTTTGTTCGACATGAAGATCTTTCAATTGAGGCAGGTCTTTGACGGTTCTAATGCCGAAATAATCCATAAAATTACGGCTGGTACTATATAAAACCGGGCGGCCGGGGCCATCACTTTTTCCTGAAATCTCAATCAATTCTTTTTCTAAAAGTTTTTGAATGGCATAATCACAGCTTACACCACGAATATGCTCAACTTCTCCTTTTGAAACGGGCTGACGGTAAGCGATTATGGCAAGTGTTTCCATTTGAGAAACAGAAAGCTTTTTCTTCGATTTATGCTGAATTAATGCACTTACAACAACGTGATATTGCTTTTTAGTCAAAAACTGAAATCCCTCAGAAATCTCTGCCAATTCAAATGAATACTCATCAGATGTGTATTTTTCCTTCAATTCTGCAATTGCATCCAGAATTTCCTGATCCTCAAGCTCCCATTCAAAGGAAATTTTTAATGACGCTGCAATTTCTTCTAAAGAAATACTTTGTTCAGAACAAAAAATTAGTGCCTCTATCTGTTGTTTTAATAACTCCATACGATTCTAAATTCAGATGCGAATATTGATATAAATTACCCTTTATGCAAAAAAAATTGCTGACAATGGTTAATAAGTTTCGGGCAAATTGAAGGTAACAATTTGTGCCTTAACCAAAACTATGGGGTAAAACTTTTTATAAAACGATATTAATAATTCTCCCATGTACGACAATGACCTTTTTGGGAGATTGGCCGTTAAGCAGTTTTTTGACTTCTTCGGCTTTTAGAATTTCTGATTCGATTTCTTCTTTCTTTAAAGACAAAGGAAACTCCAGGTAGGTCTTCGTTTTTCCATTGATCGAAACCGGGTATGAAAATTCAGATTCCACCAGAAAGTCCTCGTTCACTATCGGAAAAGAAGCTTTCGTAATGCTTTCTTTATGACCTAACCTTTCCCACATTTCCTCCGCTACATGTGGAGCATATGGTGAAATGATGATGGCCAGAGGTTCGAGGATTTGACGTTTGTTGCACTTCAAATCTGTGAGTTCATTTACACAAATCATGAATGTACTTACGGTAGTGTTAAATGAAAAACGATCAACGTCTTCTTTCACTTTCTTAATTGTTCGATGCAAAACCTTCCATTCACTTTTCAAGGGCGCTTCGTCTGAAATTGCCAGCTCGAGTTCATGAGAAGCATTTGGTTTATGCATAAGCTTCCACAATTTCCGAATAAAATTTGATGTGCCGGTAATTCCATTGGTATTCCAGGGTTTTGAAAGTTCGAGTGGGCCGAGAAACATTTCATATAAACGCAGGCAGTCGGCACCGTATTTATCGATCATGTCATCCGGATTAACAACATTCCACTTCGACTTCGACATTTTTTCAATTTCGTTTCCGCACAGATACTTGCCATCCTCCAGGATGAATTCAGCATTTTTAAATTCTTCGCGCCATTCTTTGAAGGCTTTTATATTCAATACATCATCATCACAGAGATTCACATCAACATGGAGAGCCACTGTTTCATAGTTGTTTTTTAATCCTTCCGATACAAAAGTATTGCTGTCTTTAACTCGATAAACAAAATTAGAACGCCCTTGAATCATTCCCTGATTAATGAGCTTCTTTGCAGGTTCCTGAACGGGAATGAGTCCTCTATCAAAAAGAAACTTTGTCCAAAACCTCACATAGAGTAAATGTCCGGTTGCATGCTCTGCACCACCCATGTAGAGATCGACATCGCGCCAGTATTCGACAGCTTCCTTTGAGGCGAAGCGTTCTGAATTATTCGCGTCCATATAACGGAGATAATACCATGAAGATCCTGCCCATCCCGGCATGGTAGTCGTTTCTATCGGAAAACCTTTGTAAGAAAAATCCCTGGCACGCGCCAAAGGTGGTTCGCCATCTTCGGTAGGAAGATACTTATCGACTTCGGGTAACATGACAGGAAGATCTTTTTCATCTACAACATAAGGAAGGCCTTCTTTGTAATAAACCGGAATTGGTTCGCCCCAGTATCGTTGTCTGCCGAAAATCGCATCACGTAAACGGAAATTAATTTTTCCTTTACCAAGACCTCTTAGCTCAATTTCAGCTATGGCTTTACGAACGGCATCCTTTACTTCGAAGCCATTCAGGAAATCGGAATTGATCAGTTTACCTTCTTTAGCATCGTATGATTCGTTGAGAATATTTCCGCCGGAAACAACCTCTTTAATTGGAATTCCGAAATGCTTGGCAAATGCATAATCGCGGGCATCGTGAGCAGGAACGGACATGACAGCACCGGTTCCATAACCTGCTAATACATAGTCCCCGACCCAGACCGGAATCTTTTCATTCGTAAAAGGATGAATGGCATAAGCGCCGGTAAAGACTCCGGTAATGCGTTTCACTTCAGCCATCCTCTCTCTTTCGGTTCTGTTTTTGGCTTCGATTACATAGCTCATGACTTCCTCCCTGAGTTCTGGGGTTACGATCATTTCTACAAGTTCGTGTTCCGGAGCAAGCGTCATAAATGTCGCACCGAAAATGGTGTCTGGACGAGTAGTGAAAATCTGAATATCGAGGTCAGAGCCGGCAACTTTAAAAAGCACGTCGGCGCCTTCGCTTCTGCCTATCCAATTACGTTGTTGTTCTTTCAGAGAATCACTCCAGTCAATTTTTTCAAGATCATCGAGTAATCGCTGAGCATAGGAACTTATCCGAAGACTCCATTGCTTCATGAGCTTTCTTTCTACAGGATAACCACCTCTTTCGCTTAATCCATCCTTGACTTCTTCATTGGCAAGTACGGTTCCTAATTCAGGGCACCAGTTGACAGTTGTTTCGGATAAATAGGCGAGTCGGTAATTTAGAAGAACTTCTTGTTGTTTTTTTTCACTGAAATTGATCCAATCGTCGGCAGAAAAAAGTTCTTGATCGCCGGCAGGGAAATCGATGTCGACATTTCCCTGATCACGGAAATGATCAATAAGTGTTTCAATGTTTTCGGCTTTATTATGTACCGGATTATACCAGGAATTAAAAAGTTGAATAAATATCCATTGCGTCCATTTATAGTATGAAGGGTCTGACGTTCGTACTTCTCTGTCCCAATCGAAAGAAAATCCGATGTTGTCGAGCTGAAAACGATATCGCTTGATGTTTTGTTCGGTCGTAATAGCAGGATGTTGTCCGGTTTGAATAGCATATTGTTCTGCAGGAAGTCCGAAAGAATCGTATCCCATTGGATGGAGAACATTAAAGCCGGTGAGTCTTTTATATCTGGCAAAAATATCGGAAGCTATATAGCCAAGTGGGTGACCAACGTGTAACCCGGAACCGGAAGGATAAGGGAACATATCTAGCACATAACACTTCGGTTTAGATGGATCGAGCAGCGCTTTATAAATCTTTTTCTCCCGCCAGTATTGCTGCCACTTTTTTTCGACTTCCTTGAAATTATATTCCATTCGGTGTTTACTTTGAACATGCGAATGTAGAAAAATAAGACGAGAAGGGCAGATTCCAGCCGTTAATGTTGGTTTTGTTTTTCTAATTTCGCCGTTACAATGGCCCAGACGGAAAAACACATAGACGGATCCAAACGCCTCCGATCTTCTTACTTATCCACTATTATCAGTATAGCACTTGTTCTATTTATGCTTGGTTTGGACGGACTGCTTGTTCTTGATGCTAAAAAATTATCCGATTACGTAAAAGAACATGTTCAACTAAATATTTTCCTGCGCGACAATCTATCTGAACAGGAATTGAAGAGTTTTACGGAAACCATCAATCAACTGCCCTATGTTCGTTTTGCACGATACATTTCTAAAGAAGAAGCACTGGATAGTTTGAAAAAGGATTTGGGCGAAGGCTCTTCAGGTATGCTCGAGACCAATCCGCTTCCCGCTTCAATTGATGTAAATTTGTATGCAAAATATGCACAACCTGATAGCTTATTGAAAATAAAAGAATTGATAAGCACGTATAAGCCCGTTCTGGAAGTTTCCTACCAGCAAAATGAAATAGATAAAATGAGTCAGAACTTTCAAACGGTGGCAATGATTATTCTTATTTTTTGTGGACTGTTATTATTTATTGCAATTGTTTTGATCAATAATACGATAAGACTTTCGCTTTATTCCAAACGCTTTCTTATTAAAAGCATGCAATTAGTGGGAGCTACAAAGGGTTTTATTCGTTGGCCCTTTTTAAAAAGAGGACTTGTTCACGGCTTCATTGCAGGAATGATAAGCATCTTATTGTTGAGTGGAATTATATATCTCATACAACAACGGTTTCCTGAATTCGGGCAACTATCCGATTACCGGATTCTCGGTTTCTTAATGATAGGGATAATTATTTTCGGCTTCCTTATTTCGGGTTTAAGCACTTTTTTTGCTGTAAATCGTTACTTGAAAAGGCATGTAGACGAGTTATATTGATCGGACTTCCAACAGCACATCCATCTTTTTTCGGGAGATTGGTCTTATAGATTCATTGTTTTAATGTCTTTCTAAGGAGTTAATTGGATATTCTCAGGAATTTATCGAAAAAACAACTCTTGAATCCTTTTCACTCAAGCTAAAGGCAAATAATTTTCTTATAATTGCACTCCAATAATTCAGATTCATTGCAATGGCAAAAAAAGAAACTAAATCAACTATCGATTTCCCTTTCGGAAAAGAGAATTATATTTTAATGCTTACAGGAATTGGATTAATTTTTCTTGGTTTTGTTTTGATGAGTGGTGGCGGTTCTGATGATCCCAATGTTTTTGATCCTTCCATATTTAGTGCGCGGAGAATAACTGTTGCACCTATTTTAGTAATGGCCGGCTTCGTTGTTGAAGTTTTTGCTATTGTGAAAAAGTCGAAGGACTAGGTGTTAATAAGCTTTTATTAATCTTACTAAAATCCGATGAACTTATTTCAGGCAATCATTCTTGCAATTATTGAAGGCCTGACGGAGTTTTTACCTGTATCCTCAACCGGACACATGATAATTGGATCTTCGATGATGGGGATTGCCTCGGAGCCATTTACCAAACTCTTTACAGTGGCTATTCAACTGGGAGCAATTATTTCCGTCGTCATTATTTATTGGAAAAATTTCTTGCCCCGGGGAAAAAATAATTCAGCGATTTTTGACTTTTATAAAAAACTGATTATCGCTTTTATTCCTGCAGTCGTTGCCGGACTTTTATTCAAATCATACATTGATCAATTGCTGGAAAATGTTGTTGTTGTTGCATTCGCATTATTGGTGGGAGGGGTTATTTTTCTTTTGCTTGATAAATGGATAATGAGATCAGAAGAAAAAGGGAAAACGAAAGTTGCTTCCGATAAAGAGGCGTTTTTGATTGGAGGGTTTCAGGTACTTGCAATGATACCGGGAGTTTCGCGTTCTGCGGCGACGATTATAGGAGGTTTAACTCAAGGTCTGAATAAAAAAGCAGCAGCGGAGTTTTCATTTTTCCTCGCTGTACCAACTATGTTTGGCGCGACAGCAAAAGATTTATTGGATTTTTATAAAGACGGGGAAGTATTAACAAGCAATCAGTTTATGCTGCTTGCCGTCGGAAATGTTGTTGCATTTATTGTTGCAACTTTGGCAATCAAATCGTTCATTTCTTTCCTGACAAAAAAAGGTTTTAAGGTTTTCGGCTATTACCGAATTGCTGTCGGACTCATTATTTTGATTTTATATTCGATGGGATATGATTTAACGATTATCTAAACAGCCGATGCCGGACAGAATCATTCTCATTAACAAGCCCTATCGCTGGACATCATTTGATGTAGTGAAAAAATTAAAAAGGCCACTGCTGGATGAAAAGAAAGCAGAGCATGCATCGGAAGCGGGGTTGATAATTAAGAAGTATAAGGTTGGACATGCGGGAACACTTGATCCGCTGGCAACAGGACTGCTTGTAATCTGTTCCGGCAAACTTACGCGTCGGATCAATGAAATACAGGATGCGGAAAAAGAATACACCGGAACGATTACCATAGGTGCTGAAACGGAATCTTATGATTTGGAAAAGGAGCCCGGCAACTTTAAAGAATTCGCTCATGTTACTGAAGAAGAAATATTGAAACAAACGGCAGGATTTTTAGGAAAGCAAATGCAAACGGCACCCATTCATTCAGCCAAAAAAATTGAAGGAAAGAGGGCTTATGATATGGCGAGAAGAGGCGAAAATTTTGAAATTAAGCCCAATGAAATTTGCATAAAAGAATTTGAAATCACGGCAATTCGACTGCCGGAAATCGACTTTCGCATCGTTTGTTCGAAAGGAACCTATATTCGCTCGCTGGCGCATGAAATGGGCCGAAGATTAGGGACAGGTGGCTATCTATCAGCACTTTGCAGAACAAGAATTGGTCAATTTCTGCTGAAAGATGCTCAAAATCCCTTAGATTTCGTAAAGAAACTAACTGATATTCATACTATTAAATAGTTCAATTTATTTCAAATAAATCTTTTAAAATCCTTTACAAGGGGGGTATTGGTATCTTATATTTGCCGCCCCCTATACGTCTTTTTTTGTAAAACCTCTCGTTATGAAATTATCTCAATTTAAAGTGCATGTACCGGAAAGCTTAATTGCTACCCATCCGGCAAAAAACCGTGAAGATGCACGACTAATGGTACTTGACCGTAAAAGCGGCAAGATCGAACATAAACATTTCAAAGATATTTTAGGATATTTTTCGGAAGGTGATACAATGGTAGTGAATAACACGCGCGTGTTTCCGGCCAGGTTGTATGGAAATAAAGAAAAGACAGGTGCAAAGATTGAAGTCTTTTTGCTTCGTGAATTGAACAGAGAAAGTCGCCTTTGGGATGTGCTCGTTGATCCTGCACGCAAAATCCGTATTGGAAATAAGTTATATTTTGGTGATGATGACTTGTTGGTAGCGGAAGTAATAGATAATACTACTTCCAGAGGCCGCACGCTGCGTTTTCTATTTGATGGTCCTTATGAAGATTTTAAAAATGCAATTACCTTATTAGGAAATACACCGCTTCCGAAATACATAAAAAGAAAAGCAGAACCGGAAGATGTTGAGCGTTATCAAACAGTATTTGCTCGTCACGAAGGCGCTGTTGCGGCTCCGACAGCGGGATTGCATTTCAGTATGTCGCTGGTGAAAAAACTGGAACTGAAAGGAGTTAATTTTGCGGAGGTAACTTTGCACGTCGGACTTGGAACATTTCGTCCGGTTGAAGTAGAAGACCTTACCAAGCATAAAATGGACTCTGAGCAGGTTATTATTGGTCAGGAAGCCTGTAACATTGTAAACAAAGCTAAGTCCCAGAAGAAGAAGATTTGTGCAATAGGCACGACTGTAATGCGTGCGATAGAATCATCGGTATCCACACAAGGTGAAATGAAGCCATTTGATGGCTGGACGAATAAATTTATTTTTCCTCCATACGATTTCAGCGTAGCTAATTGTATGATAACCAATTTCCACATGCCTGAATCGACATTGTTGATGATGGTAGCCGGTTTTGGTGGATATGAGAATATAATGAATGCCTATAAAGTAGCTGTTAAAGAAAAGTACAGATTCTACAGTTACGGTGATGCAATGATGATCATATAAAACGCTTTTCCCATAAACAAAAAACGATTGACCAAAAGTCAATCGTTTTTTTTTGTTTAAGGAAATATTCCAAGGGCTTGATAGCTTACTCCGAGTTTTCGGATTCCGCTTACGAAAGCCGCTGTCCGGAGATCTTCGATTCGTTTATCCTGTTTACGGATTTCTCGAATTTCATTATAGGCGAATATCATTGTTTCTTCCAGTCCGGAGCGAACGAGATCAATTTCATCAGCACCATGTGTAAGAACTTTTCGTTGAGTTGCATCTAGATTTTTTCCGGTAATTTTTTCTACGGCTTTGATCAATTCGTTGGTAGACATTTCCTGGAATCGTTTTTCCATGCGACCAAAGCGAACGTGTGAAAGATTCTTGAGCCACTCAAAATAGGAAACGGTTACGCCACCTGCGTTTAGATATAAATCAGGAATAATTAACACCTTTTTCTGGTTGAGAATTACCTCGGCATTTTTGGTAACGGGACCGTTAGCGCCCTCCGCAATTACTTTTGCTTTTATATTTGGAGCGTTGTCTTTTGTAATTTGGTTTTCCAATGCTGCCGGAATGAGAATATCACAATCCATCTCAAGCATTGACATGGGATCGGTTATATTTTTTGCTCCGGGGAAATTGAGAATGGAACCGGTTTCTTTACGGTGTTTGAATACAGCATCTACGTCCAAGCCCTTTTCACTATAAACGCCGCCTTCTCTTTCAGAAATACCGATGATTAGTCCACCGCCTTCTGCACAAAATTTTGCTGAATAGAATCCTACGTTTCCAAGACCTTGCACAATGATTTTCTTTCCGTTAATACCCGGGGTAAGACCAATTGCTTTCATGTCTTCCGTATTGTTTAATGCTTCACGAACACCGAAGTAAAGTCCTTGTCCTGTTGCTTCAGTGCGTCCGTGAATTCCACCCTGACCGAGTGGTTTTCCGGTTACGCAACCAAGTGCATTGATATCGTCGTATTTAAAGGTAGCATAGGTGTCGGCTATCCAGGCCATTTCACGCGGACCACTACCGTAATCAGGAGCAGGAACATCTATACCGGCGCCAATCATACTTTTCTTGATGAGTTCTGTGGTATAGCGTCGAGTGATTCTTTCTAACTGTTTTGGAGTATATTGAAAAGGGTTTACTTTAATGCCTCCTTTAGCACCACCGAAAGGAACATCGACAACAGCACACTTGAAAGTCATTAGTGTAGCAAGTGCCTTTACTTCGTCTTCATTCACGAACTCGCTGTAACGGATACCGCCTTTAGTGGGTGTTTTATGATGACTGTGCTGTACTCTGATTCCTTCGATAACTTCTAACTTTCCGTCAACTTCGAGCGGAAAATAAAACTTATAAATACTGTTACATATTTTTATCTGTTGAAGAAGGCCCGGTTCAAAATCTGTAAGGGCTGCTGCCTTATCAAAATAAGACATAACGTCCCGATAAAATTTTTGACCGTTTTCTAAATCGTTATTCATAATGAAACTTGGTTAGGGCTGTAAAAATAAGTAAGTTTTCTTTGCTTCATAAATGTATGGAAAATATTATCCTATTATAATATTATCAATTATTCCGCGACTGTCTTGTTTTCGAAAGCTGCTGATAATCATGCATTGAACTGTCCCTATTACTTATTAACAACGAAATACTTAGCCACTTTTGGCCGTGTAAACTCTTCCAATTGAATTTGTCAATTGAAATCAAGTCATTACTTTCGTAGAATTACAATCCTTGCCCTAAATTTTTATATGAAATTCCTTGCTCAGTTGGTTGTTAGTGCGTTAGCCGTAATTATCACCTCATTTATTTTACCCGGAGTACATATGGAATCTGCCGTAACAGGGGTTCTAGTCGCAATAGTCCTTTCTGTTTTAAACTCCATCCTGAAGCCCGTACTTGTAATACTAACTATACCTATTACCATTTTTACTCTAGGTTTATTTTTGCTGATCATCAATGCAGCAATGATTTTACTGGCCAGTGAGATTGTACCGGGTTTTTCTGTCAATGGTTTTTGGACAGCTTTTTTCTTTAGCATAATACTATCGTTGGTGACTTCCATTTTTAATATGTTGGTTAAGGAAGAGAACGAATAAAGCTTAAAGTCACAAGTTGATGCGACAAGTTTGACGTGAGAAGTGAGAAAAGAAACTTGACTTAATTTGTGTTTTACTAAAAAAAAACGAAGATTATTTTAAATGAATATCTTTGATATTAAGCTGAATGTTGGTTCTTCCATTGTAATTGTTTTCTTCCAATGAATAACAGACATCGAAAGGAATTTTTCGGGAGATGAGGGGAAAATGAGAAGCGAGTTGAAAGCCGATTCCATCGAGACCAAATCGGGTATTTTCGTCTTCGGCAATATTTAAACGCAGATGATTGGTTCCGACAATCCTGGACATTCCCGTATCGCGAACACTTTCCGTTAAAAACACGGGGTTCATATTGCCTGGGCCAAATGGAGCAAATTGTTTGAGAATATTAAAAAAAGATGGTGTAATCTCGACCAGATTAATTCGCGAATCAATTTCAATTTCTTGTATGAGCATACGATCTTCTATGGTTTCTGATACCACTTCTTCGAAACGTTCAATAAACTTATCGATGTTTTCAAGCTTCATGGTTAAACCGGCAGCATACATATGTCCACCAAACTGATCGAGCAAGTCGGAGCAAGATTCAATGGCATTGTAAATATCAAAATCCTTAACAGATCTGGCAGAACCCGTTGCCATTCCATTTGATTCGGTAAGTATAATCGTTGGCTTATAAAATTTTTCAATCAAGCGAGAGGCGACAATGCCGATTACGCCTTTATGCCAGGTCGGATTAAAAAGAACGGTAGATTTCCGATTGCTATAAACCCTATCGTCCTGAATGTGCTGGAGTGCTTCCTGGGTGATTCTAACGTCGAGATTCTTTCTCTCTTCGTTGTGTTCCTTAATGCGAATGGAGTTTGCTATGGCTTCCGCTTTGTTACTTGAAATAAGCAAATCGACGGCATGGCGGGCATCGTGAATACGGCCGGCAGCGTTGATGCGGGGCCCTAGAATAAAAACGAGATCGCTGACAGACAGATTATACCGAAAGTTTACTTTGACTCCATCCGGTTGTTCGTCGAAAATTTTAGGTACGCTTTCCATTTCAAGAATTGCACGAACACCATGACGGGGATAATAATTCAATTGTTTCAAGCCCAGGTGTACGAGCACTCTGTTTTCTCCAACCAGAGGAACGATATCGGCAGCAATACTGATGGCAACTAAATCTAAAAACTCTTCTACCGTGCTGAAGGGCATTTTATGACGAATTGCATATGCTGAAATCAATTTAAAACCAACACCACAACCGGATAATTCTTTAAATGGATAATGATCGTCTTCTCGTTTTGGATCGAGAACGGCGATTGCCTGCGGAAGTTCTGCACCCGGGCGGTGGTGATCGCAAATAATGAAGTCAACACCCAGACTTGTTGCATAGCCGACTTTATCGATTGACTTAATACCGCAATCAAGAGCAATAATTAATTTAAAACCATTCTCTGAAGCATACTCTATACCCTGCGTTGAAATGCCATATCCTTCTTTATAACGATCGGGTAAATAAAAATCGACGTGATCATAAAATTTAACAAGAAAAGAATAAACCAGTGCAACAGAGGTAGTACCATCTACATCATAATCACCATAAACTAATATTTTTTCATTATTCCGGATTGCCTTATTTATTCGTTCGATGGCTTTATCCATATCCTTCATCAGAAATGGATCATGCAAATCTTCAATTGTCGGACGAAAAAATTTTTTAGCTTGGTCGTAGGTCTTAATATCCCTCTGAATAAGAAGAGAGGATAAGGTTTTATTAATGTTGAGTTCAGATGCAAGTGAGTCGACAAGCTTTTTATCTCCTGTCGGTTTTACTCCCCACCTTTTTTCTCTAATTTCAAAATCAATCATAACGGCTGCAATTTATTAAAAAGGAAATGGATTCAATCCTCATATATTAAAAGAATTCATCTATTACGCTAATACACGAATTTATGACGTGAAAAGTACATTCTTATATGTGCAATAAAAAATAATTTACGGAATTTAATGAACAATCAAATATTAAAAGAATAGTATTCAATTTTAACAATTCGAATAACGAAAGTTGTTAAATTTCATTTAAATACACTTTTGCAATTTTCCATGTATTGAAATAAATAAAGTTTATTTGATATTACAATGCTTATGAAAAAATGATGAATTTTAAAATGTCAGCTATGTGTACTACCGGCAACTACGATTACAATTTCGCCTTTGACCGTTTTTGCAGAAAAATGTACAATGCATTCGGCAAGCGTACCTTGTTTGTTTTCTTCAAACATTTTTGAAATTTCCCTTGAAACAGATGCTTGCCTGTTTTCTCCAAATACTTCACTAAACTGTTGAAGTGTTTTCACCAGTCGATAGGGAGATTCATAAAATATCATCGTTCGCTCCTCTTCCTTTAATTTTGCGAGTCTGGTGGCTCGTCCTTTTTTCTGGGGAAGAAAACCTTCGAAACAAAAGCGCTCACAGGGAAGTCCGGAGTTAACGAGTGCCGGTATCAGAGCTGTTGCACCGGGCAGTGTTTCCACTTGAATTCCTTTTCGGAGACATTCGCGAACAATTAAAAAACCGGGATCAGAAATTCCCGGAGTACCGGCATCAGAAATTAAGGCAATCTGTTCGCCGGCTGCTATCCGATCAACAATATCGATCACGACTTTGTGTTCGTTGTGTTGATGGAAAGATTGCATGCGCTTCTCAATACCAAAATGCTTCAGCAGCGTCCCACTGGTACGGGTGTCTTCAGCAAGAATCAAATCCGATTCTTTTAAAATCCGGATGCCCCGCAATGTCATGTCTTCAAGGTTACCTACCGGAGTGGGAACTAAGAAAAGCTTCGACATCAGGATAAGAATCTTCTTTCAATAATATCGATAAATGACTTTGCTGATTCGGAATGAGTTTCCCAATTATTGGATTCGGCCAATGACTGAATGAAATCCATAGCAGCTCCAATAGAAGAACTCGTGTTCAACCGATCGACCACTGCATTATAAGTAACAGAATCCCCTTTGAAAAGTTGATTGATAAAAAGAAATTTTTCATTTAATCCGATTGCCGATTTAATATCCTTCACGGGAATTCGTAAGTTGTCGGAGTATCTCTTTTTATTATCGTGTGTTGCCATTTTATCGCCAAGGGTTGGACGATCTTCAAACTGACTGGCAAACGTATTGGTCTCGCGAAGAAACGTGTGAATATCAGGCAAAGACTGACTTCTTGTAGATCCGGATGTAACCGGTTCAACGGAAGCTGTCATTGTCATTTCTTCTTTTTTATCCTCTTGCTTAAAAACCTGAGTGGTCAACTCCGATTTAACCTCTGTTGCAATCGGCTGATTTTTAACTTCAGGAATAAATTGATTAACAGCTAGTTGAACCTGATCCAATAACTGAATGGCATTTTCATTGTTGAGTTGCAAAACAGTGTTGTAAAGCGACCTTAGTTCTTTTAATAAATCTTCAATTTCTGTTGCAGGAACGGGTGGTGTATGAAGCATAATACTTCTGTGTAACTCACGCAACCGCTCGGTCTGGAGCATGATCTGCTGGTGTAATAATGGAATTTGCATAGAGGTATAACGCAAAATAAATAAAGATGTTGTCAATGATTCAAAAAATAAGACTGTCGATAATCTGCCAGTTTTCAATTAAACATGTATTTTTGAACTCTTCAATTGAAATAACCCTATAAAAAAGAAAATATGTTCCCCGAACGGTATAAAATTGGAAATATTAAGAAAGGTCATATCGAGCTTATCTGCGGGTCCATGTTTTCCGGAAAAACGGAAGAATTGATTCGCCGGTTGAAACGTGCCAAGATAGCCCGGCAAAAGGTTGAAATTTTTAAGCCCAAGGTAGATGTCCGATATGATGAAACAAACGTAGTTTCCCACGATTCAAATTTTATTCATTCGACACCGGTAGAATCGTCCTCAGCGATTTTAATACTTGCTAACGATGTTGATGTAATCGGAATTGATGAAGCACAATTTTTTGATGATGCTTTACCTTCCGTTGCAGAGACACTTGCTGATAAAGGTGTACGTGTAATCATTGCCGGACTCGATATTGATTACCTGGGAAAACCTTTTGGGTGCATGCCTAATTTACTGGCAATTTCAGAGTATGTAACTAAAGTTCATGCTATATGTATGAAGTGCGGTGACCTTGCGCATTACTCTCACCGTATTGTAGAGGGTTCATCGCGCATTCTCCTCGGCGAACAGGAAAGTTATATTCCTCTTTGTCGCAATTGTTTTAACGTCGAGCGAAAAACTAAAAATGAGTGAAACGGTCTATCAGACAGAATTAATTGCCGGTATTGTTGATGGCAAACTTTATTTGAATGCGCCTGCAGAAGGACGCATTACAGATTTATTAACCGATAGCCGAAAAGTACTACATCCTTCAGGTTCACTCTTTTTTGCTATAAGGGGAGAGCGACTGGACGGACATCGCTTTATACAACCTCTCTTTGATCAAGGTGTAAGAAACTTTGTGGTTACAGAATTTCTACCTGAATACAAATCGATACAGGCCAATTTTATTGTTGTAAAAAACTCTCTGGATGCCATGCAAAAGCTGGCTTCGGCTCACAGAAAACTTTTCACTATTCCTGTTATAGGTATTACCGGCAGCAATGGAAAAACGATTGTAAAAGAATGGTTGTATCAGTTATTACGTGTCGATAAAAATATTGTACGAAGTCCTAAAAGTTATAATTCACAAATCGGCGTACCACTTTCCGTCTGGCAGATGCATGCCGAGAATCAACTGGCCATTTTTGAAGCCGGGATTTCACAGCCGGGAGAAATGAGAAAACTTGCGGAAATTATTCAACCCACGATTGGTATATTTACTAATATAGGTTCTGCTCATGATGAGAATTTTGAGAACAGAGAACAGAAAATAAATGAGAAACTTCAGTTGTTTGAAAATGTTGAAACGCTAATTTATTGTAAAGATTACCAACCGTTACACGATCAAATAAAAAATTTCTCCACTGAAAAAAGCGAGTTAAAATTGTTTTCCTGGTCGAGGCGTTCGCGTTCTGATCTTCAGGTAGGTCGCATTGTACGCGATGGAGATGAGATGGAAATTCAGGCCGTATTTGAAAACAATTTCATCAACCTCCGCATTCCATTCACCGATGATGCTTCGATAGAGAATGCCATCATCTGTTGGTCAGTTTTGCTTTCCATGCAATACCCGAATGAAGTTATCAAAGAACGGATGATGTTTCTGAGTCCGGTTGCCATGCGACTGGAAATGAAAACCGGAATCAACAACTGTTCGGTGATAAATGACAGTTACAATTCGGATATTGGGTCCTTAACAATAGCGCTCGACTTCCTCAATCAGCAGAAACAACACGCCAAAAGAACGGTCATTCTTTCAGATATTTTACAGAGTGGAAGAAATGAAGAGAATTTATATGGTGAAGTTGCCGGACTCCTTCATGCAAAAGGAGTTGATTTACTTATTGGAATTGGTCCGGCTATTAGCAGGCAGCAAGCAGTTTTCAATATGCCCAAAAAATTCTATGACTCTACAGAAGATTTTTTGCGTGAATTTTCTCCTTCTGAATTCAGAGATGAAACGATATTACTGAAAGGAGCGCGGCTTTTTGGCTTTGAAAAAATAAGTAAGAGTCTTCAACAGAAAGCGCATGAAACGGTTTTAGAAATAAATCTAAACGCACTCGTCCATAATCTGAATTATTACCGTTCACGGCTAAAACCCGAAACCAAAATCATGGCAATGGTAAAAGCAGCTTCGTATGGAAGTGGCAGTTTTGAAATTGCTAATGTACTTCAGTTTCATCACGTCGATTACCTAGCTGTTGCCTACACGGATGAAGGAATAGAACTTCGGAAATCAGGAATTACGTTGCCGATTATGATCATGAACCCTGAAGTAGCGAGTTTTGATTTGATGTTGAAATATAAACTCGAGCCGGAAATTTATAATTTCCGTTTACTGAATCAACTTCAGGATATCCTAAAAAAGCACGAAGGAGATCCGTTTAAGATTCACATCAAACTGGATACAGGAATGAACCGACTGGGCTTTACGGAAGAGGATATCAACGAGCTTGTCGTTCGCCTGAATAATAACCGAAACATCAAGGTACAGTCTGTTTTCAGTCATTTATCGTCGAGCGACGAAGTAGAACACGACGGTTTTACCAATATGCAAATTCAGCATTTTAAAAAACTAAGTCAGAAGATCATTAACAACCTTACTTATCCGGTGATGCGGCATATTTTGAACTCTTCAGGCATATTGCGATTTAATGAATCACAATTCGAAATGGTGAGAATTGGAATCGGACTCTATGGTTTTTCTTCTACTGCCAATGAGCAAAACCAACTTCAGCAGGTGGCTACATTGAAGACTGCAATCTCGCAAATCAAACATGTTCCCATGAATGAAACAATCGGGTATAATAGAAAAGGAAAACTCAAAAGAGATACTGTTGTAGCTACTGTAGCAATCGGTTATGCAGATGGAATTAACCGCCGCTATGGAAACGGCACCGGTAAAATGCTGGTGAATGGAAAGCCGGCTCCAATCATCGGAAATATTTGCATGGATATGTGTATGTTGGATATAACAGATATTCAGGCGCGGGAAGGTGATGAAGTAATTGTATTCGGACCCGAACTTCCTGTAACCGTTTTAGCGGAAGCAACCGGCACAATACCTTATGAAATATTAGTTAATATTTCGCAGCGTGTAAAGCGTGTTTACTTTCAGGAATAAAAAAACGAATTAAAAGAATCGAGGTAAAGGGCTGATATTTTTTGTACGGCTTCCTCTTTTCACATATGAAACGAACGTCAGGTTCACTTCAAAAGCATTTGCCGACCCGGCCAGATTGGAAAGTGCTGAAGTATTCACATCATAGCTAATGCCTAAACTAAGTGTATTAAACTCAAATTTTGCGTTAACAATAAATGAATCTTTATACCGATAATAAACTCCTCCATAAAAATATGCTTCTTTTTTATAGTTGGTATATTTAGATTTAAACTGAAGTTTTCTTTTGAATAACCCGCCGACTAACAATTCTTTTTGATTGCCTTGAAACATCATGAGCAACTTCGGTAAAACCCAGGCATCATAATCTCTTCCTAAACTCAATTCAGCGCTTGAATGAACGGTTATTTTTTTTCTTAAAGGCGCATCAGACAAAGACATGAAACTCACGTTCGGGCTTCCGATGTGTGACATCGATGCTCCAATGTCGAATGAATTATCGGCATCGGGTAAATAGTAATATAACAAGCCGGCATTAAAATCGAGATAAGAAAATTGCTGGAGTTGTATGGACTCCTTTGACAAGAGTGAAGGATCGAAAGCGTCTCCATTCCATTGATTGTCCCAGGTTGATTTAGTGAGATCCAATGCTTGCTGATTCAGTCCTGTCTGAAATCCCATAGCGAAAAAATTATCGCCCTGATCTGTTAGAGCTGCGGTATAAGATAGTGAGGCCTCTAAAATAGTCGTCTTAAATCCTGCTTCGCCGGCTTTATCCTGATAGATCATTCCACCTATGCCGAAGTAGTTGTTGTTTAATTTACCTTTTGCTAAAGGCGCATCGGCAGATAAATAAATTGTAGTATACCCTTTTCCTATAGACGACCATTGACTTCTGTATAAATTGCTGATGCGTGCTTTACCATCGAATATACCTGTGAGAGCAGGGTTAACCAACAAAGGTGCATTCGAGAATTGGGAGAAATGGACATCCTGAGCTTTTACCGGCGACATAAAAACCGCCAGCATAAAAGCTGAAATTACCAATGTGTTTACTTGTAAAAATTTCTTCATCGAAATTTTTTTTATCTTACTAATGTGACTGTTCCCGATTGGGTAACAGCTTTCTTATCGCTGTAATTAACTGTTACTACATAGGTAAATACTCCCGGATCCAACTCTTTTCCATTATATGTTCCATCCCAACCGGTATATTGATTTGTAGTTTCAAAAACTTTTTCTCCCCATCTGTCGAATACCGTTAAACGTATTCCATATAAGTTGTTACCTCTAACGAAAAAATAATCGTTTTGTCCATCCTGATTGGGCGAGAATGTATTTGGAAGATAAACATCGTTATCATGCAAGATGGTCACTTTAACTTGTCGTTTGACAATACATCCACCGGCATCGGTAATTGTAACAGTATAGATGGTTGTTTCTAAAGGTGATGCTACCGGTGTAGGAGAAGCATTCGTGTCAAGTCCAAGATAAGGTGTCCAAAAATAAGTGATTCCTCCGCCGGCAAACATATTATAAGAAGAACCGAAATACATGGCCGTATCCGGACAAACAAATGCGGATGGATTGAAGGAAACATTCACTTCTGAATATTTTACGATTGTATCTGATCCATACTGATTGGTTACAATGAGTTGAACATCGTACAATCCTTCTTCGTTGTAACAGACGACAGGGTTAGCCGAAGAGGAAGAATCCGGATTTCCACCCGGAAATGACCATTGATAAGAAGTGATCGGACCGAATTGAGAATTATCCGTGAAGGAAACACACTGTTGCGGACAAAGCGAAGTTACTGTCGAATTGAAATCGGCAATCGGAAACGGACAAGTATTTACGGTCAGGTAAGCCGTTTTGGTAAGCGTATCAACTCCAAACTGATTGAATACGATTAACGTTACATCGTAAACACCCGGTGTATTGTAACATACAGGTGGCGGAGACGGAGAAGAACTAAAAGCAGGTGTTCCGCCCGGGAATGACCAATTCCATCCGGTTGCACCGTTGGTACTTGTTTCAATGAAAGTGATGCAAGACCTTTCACAAAAAACAGAATCACTTGCAACGAAGTTTGAAGTTGGTGCAACGCAAGGATTGACTACAATGGTTGCATTAGCAGTATCACTACCGCCACCATTGGTAACAATCAATTGAACATTATAAGTGCCCGGGTTAGGATAACAAATAGTTAGCGGGTTCTGTAAAGAGGAAGTCGCTGTTGAAGCTCCTTGAAACGACCAATCATACGTAGCAGTAGCTCCTGCGGGGTCAGCGAAAAAATCAACACAATCGTTCACGCAAATATTGGTATCGCTGGCAGTGATGGTAGCAACAGGAGGAGCAGGGTAACTGTAAACGGTAATGCTGTCGACTGCAAAAGAAGGACGACTCGTTCCTGTCCCGCCATTATCGTTTGACCAGCGAAAACCGATTTTAACGTTTGTTGTTGAAGCAATATTCGGCAGGTTTACCGTTAATTGTTCCCATTCATAAGAACCGGTTCCACAAGCATTAATTGTATGTGGAGGAGAGATGACAGATGGCGTCCAGGTTGTTCCGTCGTAAAAATCGACAAGCACATTGTCCATACTTCCGGGATAGTCAGCGAAAAAAATGTAATTAAAGACAAGTTGATTGGTAACCGAACCGGGTAAGGAGAAAAACGGCGACTCTACCCTTTTATCTGTTTGAACAGCAGTTTGAAAACCATTTCCGGGATCGTATTCAGCACCACAATCTCCTGTGGGACAAATAGATCCATTTATTGCATTAGGTGAGTTAGATACATTACCAACATGAAGAGTTCGGTTGGTAAACGTAGGATTTACATGGCATCCCGGAGTTGCACAAGTAGAAACGGCCAATCCCGGTTCTGTGGCACTTATATACCATTCATTTGCTGCGGAGTCGTTGACACCCAGCCAGTTCACTGTCCAAACGCCATTGGGTGTTACAAAGCCATCTGCCAAATTTCCTTGCTCGCAAGAAGAAGGAGGAGGATTATCAAAAGTTTCCTGAAAGACGATAGTTTGTGCAGAAACCTTTGTGGTTGCCGACAAACTAGCGATAATAGAATAAAACAGTAAACGGTAGAATTTAATCATGCCTTATTTTAAAGTTCACATTTAAAATGTGAAACAATTTACAACTATTTTAGGACTGCAAAATAAATCATTTTTTGATACTTAAACACAATCATTTAGCTCTTTTGGAAATCAGTTGTCAGTATACAATTGTTAGTACCGATAAAAAAATTTCTGCTCTTTTATGTTGATTTTTGAACCATTTTTCCAATAAAAATTCCATTACAACGAACAAAAAAGTCCTATTTTAACGATTGAATTTCTCTATAAAGCGATAAAGATTAAAAGATCCATCAGCCGCTTCGAGTTGAATAGCTTTATGAATTTCCTCTTTTTTAATGCCTTTCATTCTATTGTTGCTAATCAGTTTCCAGGCTTTTTCAGTGAGTAGAAAATATTTTTTCTCATTAAATGATTTTGATTCTCTGTGCAAGATTGTTTTTTCGAAAACCTCTTCCACTCCCTCTCCTGTTGTAGCAATGGTGCTTAGAACAGGAATCGACCACTCGCCGGCTGGCCTGTACATGAGCATTTTCTTGAGATTATTTTCGAATGTGGCAGCACCTTCACGATCTGATTTGTTGACGACAAAAATATCGGCAATTTCCATGATTCCCGATTTAAGTGCCTGAATATCGTCACCGGATTCGGGCACTACAACGACGATAGTCGTATCGGCTAGTCCGGCAATTTCAACTTCGGATTGACCAACACCAACCGTTTCGATAAGAATAAAATCGAAATCGGCCGATTTGAGCAAGTCTGTAATTTCAATTATTTTTTCGGTCAGTCCACCTAATGAACCCCGAGTAGCAACGGATCGAATAAAAACTTTTTCGTCGTTAAAATGTTCGGCCATTCGCAAGCGGTCGCCTAAAAGTGAGCCAAAGTTAAATGGAGAAGTCGGGTCGACGGCAAGGACGGCGACTTTTTTATTTAGGCCGGTAATTTTTCGGATGAATGCATTGATGAGTGTGCTTTTTCCTGCTCCCGGAGGACCGGTAAAGCCGATAACAGGAACATCTCTAACTTTCAGCAACTTCAGTAATTCGGCTGATCCATCCAATTCATTTTCGACCACAGATATGCCGCGAGCGAGGGCTTTTCTTTCGCCCTTGCTGATTGAAGAAATAAATGATTCGGTATTTTTTAAAAACGTTTCCAAGTTGACAATATCCGACAAAGAAACAAGAAACCATTCGCTCTGCAAAACCTCTTAAAGAAATATATCTAACTTGCAGGCGTTGAAAAGTCATGATAAAGCTTACTGCTCTAATAATCACATTCAATGAAGAACGGAATATTGACCGTTGCCTCAAATCGCTTGCAGGAATAGCCGATGAAATTATTGTCGTTGATTCCGGCTCGACGGACCGTACGGAAGAGATTTGCAGAAGCAACAATGCTGCTTTTATCATCCATCCATTTAAAGGTCATATCGAACAAAAGAACTTTGCTGTTTCCCGGAGTACATCAGAATATATTTTATCGTTAGATGCAGATGAAGCCATTTCTCCGGAGTTGAGAGAATCCATACTTTCAATTAAAACATCGTGGGAAAAAGACGGATATTCTTTTAACCGCCTGACCAATTACTGTGGCCAATGGATTCGGCATAGTGGCTGGTATCCTGATACGAAACTGCGACTTTTTAAAAAGTCGAAAGGTCATTGGGGAGGAATTAATCCGCACGATAAATATCAATTAGATGATAAACATTCATCCGGATTTTTAAATGGAGATTTGCTGCATTACTCCTACTATTCTATCAGGGAACACCTCGATCAGGTAAATCGGTTTACGGAAATCTCCGCACGAATGGCAAATGACTCGGGCGTGCATTCTTCACTTATAAAAATTATCATAAAACCCCTGGCTCGTTTTGTTCGGGATTACTTTTTTCATTTAGGATTTTTAGACGGCTATTATGGCTTTGTTATTTGCAAAATTTCTGCTCATGCATCCTTTATCAAATATGTGAAATTGTACGAACTTCAGAAAACGAAAAAATAAATTGGGTTCAAAGAAGATTCAACGAATAATCATCAGCAGAACAGATGCCATTGGCGATGTTGTGCTTACACTTCCTCTTGCTTCCTTGATTAAAAAATTTTTGGGTAGTGAAACACAAGTCATTTTCTTTGGAAGAGGTTATACGATGCCTGTTATTAATTGCTGTGATGCGATTGATGAATTTATCGATTACGATTCGTTTAAAGATTTGGATGAAACAGGCCGGACTGAATTCATCCGTAGAATAAAAGCAGATGCTATCGTCCATGTTTTTCCGAGAAAAGATATTGCTCGCTCAGCGAAACTTGCAGAAGTTGGTTTGCGAATAGGAACGACAAACAGGATATTTCATTGGTGGACTTGCAATAAATTAATTCCCCTCGGAAGAAAAAACTCACCCTTTCATGAGGCACAACTGAATGTTAAACTATTAAGTGGTTTGGGATTTCATGAGTCGCTAAGTAAAGAAGAACTTGCCCGACATTTTCAACTTAATCCCCGGTATGAACTAACCGAAAAAATAAAAACCTCTCTTTCAAAAAATAAATTTAATCTGATTATTCATCCCAAGTCGAATGCCAGCGCGCGTGAATGGAGTATGGAACATTACAAAAATCTGATAAGTCAATTGCCTGTTGAGCAATTCCAAATAATTATTACCGGAGGTGAAAAAGAAAAGTTAATATTAGACAATTGGGTACAGACTATTCCACAACAGGTTATTAATTTATCGGGCCTGTTGAACTTGAACGAACTTCTTTCACTCTTAAATAACAGTGATGGCATTATTGCTGCCAGCACAGGACCATTGCATATTGCATCGGCGCTCGGAAAATATGCTTTAGGAATATATCCACCCATCCGACCGATGGACCCGCAACGTTGGGCGCCAATTGGTAAACAAGCAGAGTATCTGGTTATTGACCGATCGTGCACATCGTGTAAAAATTTGCCGGCATCTTGTCATTGCATTAATGACGTAACACCACGAATGGTTGCTGAACGCATTTTACAATGGAAGAAGATATAATTTTTTACGAATGCGCTCTTTCCGGATCAGCAAATAAAAAAACGAAATAGAATAATGCAGTAAAGGTGGCACCCACTTGTGTTTCCATTGTATCTTCTGTGAGCATGGAAAGAGCTATGATGATAAAGAAAACGAAAAACAGATATCCCACATTTCGTTTGAAATAAAGTAATGGAAAGAAAAAAGCGGAGATAAAATAAATCAGTCCCAGTATCCCAAAGGCCACCAGAATGGCGAGATATTGATTGTGTGCTCGCAAACGGTGGTTTTCATCGAGTGAGCTTTTCATTAAATCATACTGGACATGGTAAGCGGCAGGCATATCACCGGTTCCGACACCGATGAAAAAATTCTTTGAAGAGATCCCGACTGCTGCTTTCCAGAACTCGAAACGTTGGGTAACGGAATGACCACTTGGGTTTGCTCCTCGAATAGATTGATCAAACTCCCAGACGATCTGCATAAACCTGGCTTTCAGACTGGATATCTCCTGATAATTTACATTGGCAATTCCACGTTCAATGGATCTGATTTCTTTTTGGGAAAGCTTCTTTACGCCATCTGAATCTTTGCGTAACCCTTTACTAGCCAGAAAACGGATGAGAGTATGTCTGAGGGGTTGTTTTCTTTCATCTAAAGAATCGTAAGGAATTGTACTTACCTGATTCCAGGTATCCGACAATTCTTTGTCACAAATATAAACCCATATCGGATAACCGTTTTCATATTGCGGGTCTTCCAGGTTGAAGCCGTATTCATTTCCCAAAGCAGTTTTGTCAGAAGTGTTGATGGGATAAGGATGAGTCTGATAATAATCTGCAACGAATTTTTGTAAAGTTAAAATGGCTGCCAGCGGTAAAACAAGAATGGAAACACCCAGGATAATTCGTAACGCAAGATTAGAAGATTTGAAAACATAATACAAAAGTAGTAAGATACCGGTAGTGCTGAAGATGAGAATTCCGGTAACTGATTCCACGATTATAAGAAAAAGAAAAAGCCATACAGCTAAGAGAACAGATAGAATTTTAAAAACAGGTCGAACATTCTTTCGCTCTTGAAATGCCAACCGGAATAAAATGAAAATAGAAAGACAAACAAAAAGTGCGAATCGGATGTGGGATATGTTGAAGATAAAAATATCCCGAATATCGCGAATATCGCGTTCGATAATTCCGACTAAAACAGCCATGCTAATCAGAGAAGCACAAAAAACGGCTGAAACAAAAATCAAAAGCAGCCATCGAAATTGTTTTGCGGTAAGCGGTTTACTCCCTGCGACAAAAAGAGGAATCAACAATAGGGGTAATTTTATTCGTAGATCTTTTAACCCTTCGTCAAAATTTTCAGTCCAGGCCAATCCGATCAGATGCAAGAGCCAGATTCCGGTAAAAAGAAGAGCGGTTTTATTAGAAAGAAAATTTTTCAGCTTCACCCGCACATCACCTTCCATTAAAAAAGCTGCTGCTAAAACAAATTGAGAAATGCTGATGACGAATAGCGAGAGAGGAAGTGCAGCCACAAGAAGAAGCAGTCCGGTAAAATAAATGTAATTTGTACTAAGTATACCTTTGTTACCCATAAACTATCTTCCTCGAAAAAGAGAATTCTTCTTATTTCTTAATGGACTCCTCCACTGTTTTTGCCGGCTTTATACTCCCGTTAAGTAATCCGTAATAATAAATACTATCGTTGAGGATTTCAACGGCCTTATCAAATTCCTTGTCCTGCTGCAAGGATTGGCGTATACGTCCCGCTTGTAAATAATACCTCGCAGCAACTTCCTCTTCCAATACCGAAATAATTTCTTCTTTATTTTTTTCTACGTCATCCAGTTTATTGTGGGCGATTTTTGATTTGAGTCCTTCGATATCATTTTTAAGCGCAGCAAGATAATTTTCCTCTTCGGCATTTTTCTTAAGTTCATCCAGTGATTTTTCAGACTTAGTAGTATAGTCGTAATCTTTTCCGGTAAGGAAAATTTTAAAATTCTCGAAATCTTTTTGCGTCAGCTCGATGATTGTTGATTCCGGCTTGGGATGAGAACTGATATATTTAGTAGCAAAATTGAAAATGATGTTTTTTGAGATGAGACTTGTGGTGATGTTGCTCGGTTTTTTGGGGACTGTAACTTCATCGGGCAGAACTCCTCCGCCATCAAAAACTATTCGACCGGCTTTTGTTTTGAAAGCAGTGGTGAGTGAATCGGGAATTTTGCCTACACTGCCGTCTTCGTTGCGGTGTGAATAGTCAAGCGCTTGAATGCATCTTCCGCTTGGAATATAATACTTCGCTGTTGTTAATTTCAATTGAGTATTGTAGGATAAAGGCCGGGTATTCTGAACCAATCCTTTTCCATATGTACGTTGACCTACGATGACGGCCCTGTCCAGATCCTGAAGAGAACCGGAAACAATTTCCGATGCGGATGCGGAAGAACTATTAACCAAAACGGCCACAGGAATCTTAGTATCGACTGGTTCGTTCAAAGCAAAATAGGTTTTATTGTTGTCCCTGATTTTCCCTTTTGTGTTTACGATTGCCTGACCTTTGTCTACAAAAATATTCGAAATACTGACGGCCTGATTCAACAATCCACCCGGATTTCCGCGAATATCTAAAACGAGTCCCCGAAGATTTCCGGAAGCCTTCATTTCCTTCAGAGCGGTTGTTAATTCTTTGCTTGCCTGCTCCGTAAAATTATTTAATTTGATATAACCGATACCATCTCGAACGATTCCTGAAAAAGGAACACTTTTTACTTTGATTTCTTCTCGTGTAAGTATGATTTCATAGGGAATACTATCGAGTCGTTGTATCAATAATTTCACTTGTGTTCCAGGAGTTCCTTTGAGCAGTCTGCTGACATCGTCGGTACGTTTTCCTCTGGCATCGATTGAATCGATTTTAAGAATTTTATCTCCGGCAATAAGTCCGGCTTTATAGGCAGGATATCCATCATAGGGATCGCTGATGACAATAAACTCATTTGTTTGTCGGATGACTGCGCCGATTCCGCCATATTGTCCTGAGGTAGTGAAACGATAATCATCTTTTTCTGATTCAGGGATGAAATTTGTATAGGGATCAAGACTGTTCAACATTTCGTCTATCCCTTTTTTCATTAGCTTTCCTGAGTCAATTGTATCGACATAATAAATATTTATATCCCGGAAGAGTGAAGTAAATATGTCGAGATCTTTCGAGTATTGAAAATAATAGTCCACGAAAGAGAAGCTGAGAATGGATGAGCATACAACAGCAACAATGATGAGTGTTCTTTTTACTTTACCGGTTATTTTTTTCATGACAGATGTTTCTTCTTTAAGGTAATGGGTCGTAGCCGTGACCGCCCCAGGGGTGACAACGCAAGATTCGTTTTAATCCGAGATAGAATCCTTTAAATGGACCATATTTTTTTATTGCTTGCAAACTATATTCAGAGCAGGAAGGTTCGTAACGGCAATTGGCACCGAGCAACGGTGATAGTGTCAATTGATAAAATCGAATTATTCCGGAAAGAATTTTAGCGATTATTTTTTTGAATGTCTTCAACAAGTTTAGAGAGCAGATTAATTATTTTGACTTCAATTTCACTATATGAAATGGTTTCTTTGCCGGTATAAACGAAAAGTAAAGCAAATTGTGTTTGTTGATTAACCAATAACGGAAAAAAAGTTGATTTATTTCTTCTGTATGCCTCACGCATTCTTCGTTTGATACGGTTTCTATCAACTGAATTTTTGAAATTTCTTTTGGAGACTGAAAATGCAGTTTGGAGAGGGGTATTAATAGCAAGTTTGACCGGCAACCAAGCGAGGCGGATTTCACTTTGATTGATATTTCTTCCTTTGAGTGCGACTTCCTGTAAAAGCTTTCTGCTGCAAAGTCTTTCTTTTTTACGGAATGTCTGAGGATAGATGGAAGCCGTTGCAGGCATTGGGTTACTTATTGGCTTTCTTGATGTATTGTTCGAGCGCCATGGTCATCGAAGGGGCAGCAGGTACAGGCGCCTGAATATCGAGGCGTAGTCCGGCATCGTGAACGGCCTGAGCAGTAGTCGGCCCAAAAGCTGCAATCCGGGTAGTATTTTGCTTGAATTTCGGGAAATTTTTAAAGAGTGAAGTGATTCCGGAAGGGCTGAAAAAAACTAGTACATCATAATTTACATTTGCCAAATCGGAAAGGTCGCTGGCAACAGTTTTATAAATTACTGCTTTTGTATAGTCGATGCTGTGGGAATCGAGTGTTTCAAAAATTTCTTGCTTGTGAATATCTGTACAGGGGACGAGGAATTTTTCTTTTTTATGTTTTTTGATAAGGTCCATCAGGTCGGTGATGGTTTGCTTACCAAAGAAAATCTTCCGCTTGCGGTAAACGACAAATTTTTGGAGGTAATAAGCAGTCGATTCGGAAACGCAAAAGTACTTCATGGTTTCCGGAACGGTAATTCGCATTTCATTGCAGATGCGAAAGAAATTATCTGCAGCATTTCTGCTGGTTAAGATAACGGCTGTATGTTCCGGGATGTTGACTTTTTCTTTACGAAAATCCTTGGCCGAAATGGGTTCGACGTGTATAAATGGCCGAAAATCAATCTTTACACTGAACTTTTTTGAAAGATCAAAGTAGGGAGATTTTTCTGTTTCGGGTTTGGGTTGAGTAACAAGGATACTTTTAACCTTTAAATTCATCTAAAAAAATTTCCGTTTCGTTAACAAATACCTGTGTCAGATGCTATTGTACAATAATCCGTATAAAAATCATCAGGGGTGCGATTTCAAGGGTGCAAAGATATAAAAATAAATAGAGAGGAGAGAAAGAACCTGTCCCCAATCCAATCCTGATTCCTTTTACCAATCGCCAAAGGAAAGCACCACAAACCAATACAATTGGGATGACAATAAAACCGGATCCGATGGAAGAAGAGTTATAAGCCAGCAGGCAAACAAATGGCAATAAGGCCATTCCGAGAATATTATTGATGAGAAAGATATTAAAAATATAGGTGGCAATTTCCTTTTCCTGTTCAAAAAGCCAGCCGCAAATCTTAAGAATCAAGTATTTAAGTGCATAAGTGAGTGTTACAAAAAGCACAAATAATAAATATCGTGTAAAACCAGGTTCCAAGCCACCTAGGTGCCAGCCATAGTGAATACTAATTAAATAAATCAATAGGGCTGCGATGAGATTGAATACGATGCTGAGGTAAATTGAAATTCGTTGAATGAAAATGTTTTCATCCCTCACAATCTGGTTTGATAAATTCAAATTGAAAAAGGCCTTTATCATTTGAATAAAATACTTGCTATAAAAAACCTTCATCCAGGCAAAAAAGGAAAGCATTAAAATTATTATCGGAAAAAGCCAGTCGGGTGCAACGTTGTTTCTATCAATTGGAAAATTATTCCTAACGGCCAGCTCGTTTCCGTGAAAAATTTTTACATAGTTTTTATTTTCCAACGGCCGGGAATCGGCGGCTTGAAACAAAAAGACACTCTGAGGTGCTGTTTCATTTTTTCCAAAAATGAATGCATCGCCGGAGGTATCGATAAGAGTATTCAGGTATTCGCCGTTCATTATCCTGATTGTTGTATGGACTAAACCACAATTATCATCAGAAGGTTACAATTAGAGCGAAACTTCCGCTCAAACTGTTCAGAAACTTAAAGAAAAAGTGAAAATCCGGTTAGTCTTCTGCAACAGGAACGGCCAGGTCGACCTCTCCGGTAGATTGAGAAAGTACATAAGGAATTCCACCAAAGACTCTTTGTCCGATTGCGGGATCCCAACCCGTCATGTAGATGAAGTATTTACCTCTTTTGAGATTTTCAATATGAACATGATCTTCGCCCGAATCGCCGACTAAAACGAGATCGTAATTACTTGGAAGAGATCCAGGAAATTCTGTGGCATTAAATTTTATGAAGGCAGAATCGGGATAAGACGGTTGATTGAAGATGGTATCTCCATGATGGAGTGCAAAAGCCACGATAGTTGTATTTCCACCCATACCTGCATATTCACAAGAACCATCACTTTCCTCAGCATCGGGATTGTAATTAATAGAAATAGGATCCATACAACCTTTAATTTTATCTTTTGTGCAAGAGGAAATAGAGATTGCGATGGTTAATAAAGAAGCAAAAAAGAGGATTGGTTTTTTCATTTTTCTAATGGGGATTTATGAATGCAAAGATAGGTTTTTTCTGAATTATGCCATGATTGTACCTGGATTCCCTTGATTGACTTGATTGACTTGATTGACTTGATTTATATTATTTACTTGATTTTGATTTAAGAAACTGATTTTAGGGTAATTTATTGTGGGAGAAACAATTTTCGGACTGTGATTTATCTGATTGGTATGATTGACATGATATCAAAATAATAAGAGGAAATATCTTTATGTCGGATTACTAATAAACTTCGGTTCAAAAAAATTGGACTTCAAAAGAGCCGTTAACTCAAAACTAACTTTATCAACGTAATCATATCAATCAGCGTAATCAAAGTTCAGACAGTGGTTGTGTTGTCGTATAGATTATTACTTCCGGATTGGTCGTGAAGTTTGGCAGGGTGAGGTGAGCCGTAGTCCGTGCGAAAAGAATTTATCACGTTGAGGAAATGACTTTGCTCGCGCTTAGGCTAATCCTAGCGTGGGACATTGTCTGAACTGTGATTACGCTGATTTATTTGATTGACATGATCTTAATATAAGAAACTTACTTTATGGTTTTTTATTGCAAATGATTCTTTGGAAATTTGCATCGAATTTACTGAGGTTTTATTTCTTGATTAAGAGCGAATATAAGTATTCTTCAGAAACAGCGAAAATTATCGGCGCTGCTATGGAAGTTCATAAAAGACTTGGAAATGGTTTTCAGGAAATCATTTACCAAAGAGCGCTTGCTATAGAATTTACAGAAAGATTAATAACTTATGATAGAGAGTTTGTAATGCCCATTCATTACAAATCAAATAAAATCGGCTCACGACGTGTCGACTTCCTGGTGTTTGACAACATTTCTGTAGAAATTAAAGCGTTAATCGCATTGGAAAATGTACACCTGGCCCAGGCCATCAATTATCTGGAGGCCTATAATCTTGAAATTGGATTACTAATAAACTTCGGTTCAAAAAAATTGGACTTCAAAAGAGTCGTTAACTCAAAACTAACTCTATCAACGTAATCATATCAATCAGCGTAATCAAAGTTCAGACAGTGGTTGTGTTGTCGTATAGATAGTTACTTCCGGTTTGATCGTCAAGGTCGGTGGGGTGAGATGAGCCGTAATCTGTGCGAACAGAATTTGTCACGTTGAGGAAAAGCCTTTGCTCTCGCTTTGACTACTTCTTGCGGGGAAAATTCTAAACGACTGTCAATTAATGTTAAAAGATCGGCACCTTAGAAATTCAACACTATAATCAAAAAATTAATTAGCAATCAATCTTCCAACAAATTTTCCGTGATTACTTTCAATTAATACTGTATAAAATCCAATTTCAAATTCTTTTGTAGAAAACTCCAAAAAGTCCTGGTTTATAATCTTCGACTCAAAAACTTTTTTGCCCCTTATATCGAATACCCGTAATATTCCATCCACTATTTCCGGTAATTTAATTTTCGTATAGCCATCGGAAGGATTTGGATATATTACTAATGAATTAATTTTCTGTTCAGCTAAATGAATGCCGACACTTGAACAAATTGGGTGTAAGTCCCGAAATCCATAATATGCCGCCTGATAAAATGAAGCGGTGCCATAATCAAAACTTGATGCTGTTAAGAAGGACTGATTCATGGCTGGAATAGTAGTATTTAAGGATCCCATAAACATATTACAACCGCCAAGTCCAAGACTATCGGTTTTAATAATATAATATCCATTTGTAAAACTATTCGAACTTGCAGAAATCAAATAACCACCGTCACTCGTATTTGCACTTGAATATGCCGCATCAGAATCCCTGCCGCCATATATCCTTGACCAGATGGTATCTCCGACATTATTCAGTTTTACAATCAAGACATTTTCAGCCATTGAATCGGGATAATTCACGGAACCGGTAATTAAGTATCCCTCATCATCCGTATTCTCTATGTGATAAAAATTTGTTTGATTGTTTTCAAAATATTTTTCCCATTGATAATCCCCTGCAGAATCGAGTTTTAAAACAAAAGAAGGGAAAACAAAGGAAGGAAAAATAACAGCAGAACCAGAAATTATAAAACCGCCATCCTTTGTATGCTTTATACAGTAAGGAATATTACCATCAACCGTTTGGTAAAGTTTAGTCCAAATAATTTGTCCTGACTGATCAATCTTCATCAAAAAACATGCATCCGATGACAACGAGATATTTCCAGTAACATAAATAAATCCATCATGTTCAATTACCGATCTGCCATAATCGTGTGTTGACATAAAATCAACCACCTTACTCCATATTAAATTACCATTCTTACCAATTTTCACTATTAGAAGATCATTATTGGATGGGGATGATTTACAATATCCAGTAAGTATAAATCCACTATCTGCACTTTGACAGACTGCCAATGCTATCTGTACAAGTGAATCGTTGTTACGAATAGTCCATTTAAACATGCCGTTGCTATCTACTTGGGTAAGAAAGTATCCTTCAATTAATACACCGGCTGAATTTGACCAGTTTCCTTCGAGAACAAAACCATTGTCATATGTTTTTTCTGCGCCGGTATTATTCCAGAAGCCATAATCGTATGCATGAGTCAGAATCGTATCACCTAATGCGTCACACTTGAAAAACTTTCTACCCATGACTGCAAAGCCATTTTGTGTGTTGAATACTGCCGGCCAATCACCTGAAAAACCATAGTAAAGATTCTCAAAAGTTGTCTGACTTTTCGACAGTAATGAAAAAAAAAGAAAAGAAATACAAATTAAATTTTTCATGATTATGTAGTATTAATATATACCAAGCAAAATTTATTAAAACCACCTTCCCCCTATACAAGATTTCAATTTAAAACTTAAAATTACCTAATAAATATTTTCTGGCTTTCAAAAATTCCCCTCAGGTTTTTTACAACTACAATATAACCGCCTGTAGCCATAGCATTTAGATCAATCTTATTGGCTTGTGCAAAAAGTTTTTTTTTCATAAGTAGCTTGCCGTCCAACGAATAAATTAATACCTCATAACCCGTTTTATCTTCCTTCGAAAAATTGATATGCAAATGTCCTTCAGAAGAATTATAAAAACAACTTAATCCAGAAGGACTTTTTACATAAGGAATAGTTGTAATAACCCCATTGCCTATACTATCTGTTTTCACTATATAAGTGTAGTGAATTTGGTTGGTTGTATCTATTGCTTGTCCGCAAAATGCAAATCCATTATCAAGTGTTGAAATAAGATCGTGAACATCACATTGATCAAACTGACGAAACTTATTCGACCAAATTGGGCTGCCCATAATATCGAATTTTGTCAACGATACTGAATCTATTATACTTACTCCAAGGCAACATAAATTTCCATCGGGGGTAGATATTATTTTTGTAAACTGACCTTCTGCATAATTCCGTGCACCTATTGAGTCACCGTTTAAGTCAGTCATAAAAAGGAGTTCGATGTTGGTTATAATACCCGATGAATCTATAAAATCACTTCCGGCGAAATAAATTGTTGAACCGCTTAAGATCATAGAATTTGTGAAATGCAAAGTGGTATTGGTGCCCGATTGATAAGAACTATACCTTTTTTCCCAAATAGTGTCACCGGTTTGCAGGTTATAACAATTCAACAATAACATACCGATTTCATCATTCAGAGCTGTGTAAATAAATGAATCTTTCACAGCTAAATTATATATGTTTGCACTCGACCAAGATACCGGATTTCTGAACCACAATACATTTCCATCCTTATCGAGATGCATTAGCCGGAAACCGACATGTGACATACCTGCATTTCCCGTAACTCCTAAAATCAGTGAGCTGTCGGGAAGCTCAATCAACTCCTGCCCTGTGCTGTAAAATCCGATTGAAGGATATTCTTTTACCCAAATAGTATCAAGAGCATCATCCAGGCGCATGATACAAGCATCGGAACCGGAACCAACATGAATATATGAGCCTATTGCTATGAAGCCGCCGAATTTCGATGCCATTATTTTTTGAATAGTACAATAAGTGCGATTGAGGCTTTCTATGGAATCACCAACAGAACTGATTTTTAAAAAATCAACATTGAGCCATTTAATGGATGCTACATAAGAACTGTCGTCAAACTGTAGCATGGAAGTAGCTGCCCCGGGTGTAAAGGTCTTTTCAAATGTTTGACCAAATGTCCTGCAATTAATGAGAATTAAAACTAAGATAAATATTTTTTTATGCATAAGAATAAAATTAGAAAAGAGTTTAAATATATAACAATTTATAGTCATGACTCTTTCCGTAACACAAATTTTCTACCTCCATTACAAACACTTATTTCTTCTTTTTCACTCTCTCCTCATTTCCCATCGGAAACATTCTGGAAATAATAAAAGATAGTTTGAACCCGCCTTTTCCCCAGCTATCATAGGTATTGACAAGATAATCGTTTTCCAAAATACCACTGGCATTGGAAAACATCACTGAAAATACGTGACCTCCTGTTTCGATTTCTACTCCTGCACCCAGTACATCGAATGGTTCTGTTTGTAAATCTTTTCTGTTGAATGTATGCGAGTAATCTAAAATTACCGATGAACTCCGTGTGAATTTAAACCGCATTCCTCCCGACAAACTAAATGTATTGTTCTTATCATCGGCTTCGACAAAATTACGATGTAAATAGCCTGGAGAAACAACCAATGAAAGACGTGTTGAAATTTTTCTGGCAATTATTACCTGTGAAAAATAATTCAGGCGGTGAATGTTTTCTTCAAAAAATGTTTTTGATCTGGCGGAATATGTCGCATTACCTGCAAGTGAAACCGAAACCGGAACATGGTTGTCTGTCGTCTGCTCCATCAATCTGAATTTAACAAGCCCTTCCAGGTTTTCATTCCTCTTCGATCTGCCAACTCCAACCATTAGCCGGTCTGTTAAACCGTAATGAAAACCAATACGAATATCTGCCGATTGATCCAATCCATATAAGTTGTGTGGTCCACCTCCGCTCTTTTCTCCAACATTGCCGAATAAATGGCTGACACGAAAGTCGAGATTGTTTTTTCTTACTGTTTCATTTGTGGCAACATTAATTATCCGGTCGCCTTTAAATGTAGCTATTACTATTTCCCTTTCCGTTTGCGCCTGCGTTTGTGCCTGAAGCGCTTTCAACAAATCGTCTTGTGCAACTGCTTTATACGCAATGAATATATTCACCAACAATATCGAAAACGAAATTAAACGGAATAGCTTCATTTGTTCTTATACGGATAATAGATAGCTGATAATTTTACTTCTACGGTATCGGCAATGTTATTAAATAATAACTGAGGAATTTCAATTTTATAATCGGCAACTGCAGCCATGAATTTCGTTCTGAGAATCAGTGTCGCATCCAAGACTTCGAGTTCTCCCTGTTCGCTGACATCTCTTTCGACTCCGTGAATAGTCAGTTTTCCGGTAGCAGTAACCGAAACGACACCCTTTTTCGTTAAGTCAATTTTCTCATTGATTCTTCCTTTAAATGAAGCATGCGGATATTTTTCGCTTTCAATAAATTTTTCATTGAAATGTTCTTGCATTAACGCTTTCGCGAATTTAAAGCTCCGCATGGGTATCATAAATGCAACTTCACCATTGGTTATATTAATCATGCTGTTTACCTGATTACTTACAGCTTTAATATCTTCGAGTGGTGCTGATGAGAAAAAAGAAACCTGGCCGCTATCGGCAATAAAGACTGATTGCGTAAAAGCGGTATGTGATAAAGAAACAACTATCAATAAAAAATATATTTTTCTCATGTCTTTTATTTTTCCGGGAACCCTTGTTGTATCCATGTTTTGATAATAAAAATATCGCAATCATTCATTCGCATGTGTTCGGGCATGTGCTGCGGATCGTCAAGTGGCAAACCCAATCTGTATTCAATCGAACCGGATTTCACCCGGTTGACGACTACTGCATAGTCCGTAAAATCATAGCTTCCTAATCCTCCCGATCCATGGCATTCATCAAAGTTACATGATGAATTAAAGATAGGAAAAATATTTTTTTGAAAATAGAAGGAGGTACTATCACAACCTAAAGGGCGCTTTACATAACTTGCTACCTGATCTTTCGAACATGAAAAAAGGGTCAAGAATAGAAATATTAAACGGATCTTTTTCATACACTCAAACAAATATAGCTTATTTGAAGCAGAAATAACAATGAAAACTCCGGGGATTTGTTAATTAATATTGCCCCAATTAATTTCTGAAAAATATTTTAAAAAACAATGGTCCTTTATAAAGCAGTGTAAAATGAAAAAGAGTGTTTTAATTTACTATTCGTTCAAAGGTCCAGTAGAATGCAACTAAAGCAATGCAAACCGAGATGGGAATAGTAATTCTGTTTCTATACCAGCTTTTATGCATAAACCATTTTCCAAAAAGGTAATAAGCAATTAAGATAACGGAAAGCTGACCAACTTCCACACCCACATTAAAAGAAATCAATGCCAGTAAATAATTATTTTGTGGCAATCCTGTTTCCATTAATACTCCCGCAAAACCACATCCGTGAATTAGTCCGAATAAAAAGATGATTAAAATTCTCCACCATTTCAGGTCACTAGTAATAATATTTTCGATGGCGACAAATACGATTGACAAAGCTATGATGGGTTCAACAACCGATGAAACGGGCTTGATGTAACCAAACATGGCTAGTCCAAGCGTTAAACTATGCGCTACCGTAAATGCTGTCACTTGCCAGAATATTGTTTTCAGGCGTGGTTGTAAAAGAAATATTCCTAAGATGAAAAGAATGTGATCTAAGCCTAATGGCAGAATATGTAAAAACCCCATCTTCATGTATTCAAAACCAATTCCTGTAGTTGACATTTCAGCAAAATCATATGCAACAGTGTGTGCAGTTACAGCATTGGAAATAAAAAAAAGAATAAAGGCAAATGCAATGCGTATGGGTGTGCTTAGATTTTTCATCTGATTAGTTCATTACTAATACTTGTTCGGCTTCCAAAGTAATCAAAGGTGAAACAAATGGATTGACCTTATAAGCAAGTTCAATAAGTTTTTTTGATTCGGCGAAGTACCCGGCTTTTTTCTTGATCATGCCGGCTCTGTAATTTAATACCGGATTTTTTGAATGCGTGCGCATTGCTTTATCGATATGTTCGTTGGCCTTTTCATAGTTGCCGAGTTTATAACACACCCATGCAAGTGCTTCATTTACTTCAATATTTTCCGGCCTTCTGTTGTATTCTGTTATTGCATGTTTAAATGCAGTTGTATAATCGTATGCGTCGAGGTAAGCAAAAGCTAGTTCTTTATCGGCATAATGACCGTGGTTAACTTCACTTTCATCACCCTTTGCCCCGCCTAATAATTCAATTGTTTTACGGGCGGATGCTGCAGCCAATTCTTGTTGATTGGTAATTCTGTAAATTTCTGTTAGCTCTTGCTGAAAAGAAAAATCATTTAACAGGGCCTGGGCTTGTTTGCAATATGAAATGGCTTCCGGATAATTTCTTTTTATTTTTTCAATGCGTGCTTTGCCTTCATAACCCCAGGCAAAAGATGGGCGAAAATAAATACTTTGATTGTAGCACAATTCTGCATGCAACAAGTCGCCGGTGTTTTCATATAACTTGCCGAGTTGAACACGGGTCCATTCCGCTTGTTCTGATCCGGGATAACCTGCTTCGACTGCCATCTTCATGGCTTCAATAGCTCCGTTATAATCTCCCAGTATTTCTCTTAAGTAAGAGATGCGTGAATAGGATCTTAAATCCGGACGTAAAGCAACCATGGAGTCGGCCATCTGAATGGCTTTTTCATATTCTCCGGTTTCTACATATCCATCAGTAATTATACCATAAACCGCAGAACTGTATGGGTTAATAGATTTTGCTTTCATCGCCAATGGAAGCGCATCTGAAAAATGATGTTGCGATAATAAAACCGTTGCTTTTCCGATCAATGCCTGATAATCTCCTTCATTCTTGCTTAAAATTTCATCGAAAAGAAAAAGAGCTGCTTTGTCGTAATAAGCATGATTACCGGATACCCGTCCTTCTTGTATATATGCGAATGCTAATTCCGTTTTTGATTTTTCATCGTTTGGATTCAGGCGGACATTCTCAATTAATTTATTAATTGCCGCTTTTGTATTTGCCCACTCTGCTGTCGATGCCAATTCACCTCCGCGCATTTTTAATTCTACGGTCACATCGGGTGTGCGATAGCGAAAAATTAAAATTGTAAACAGTAAAAAGGTAAGAATTAGAAAAAGGTATCCGTATATTTTTTTCATCGCTTTATTTTTTAAAAAACAAGGCCGGGCAAATGCCCGGACCTTGCCGGTTGTTGATTCAATTATCTAACAATATTCACTTTTACTGATTGTACTGTCTGGTTGTTGTTTAACAGCGTTACATAATATACCCCAGGACTAAGAGTCGATGTATTGAGTTTGTAATCGTATGTACCTGAATCCTGATTCTGATTGCTTACTGGATTTGCTACAATTTTTCCATTGCTGTCATATACTTTCATGGATACGCGTGTTTTAGAAGTTACACGGTATTTAAGCGTCACCTGATCGCTTGCAGGATTCGGGTAGGTTTCCATGAGTAATTGCGGTGAACCAACGTTCAGACCCGGACCCGGGTTGATCGATGTCAGGATATATCCTCCAGTACAAAGATCATAACCACTCCAAGGCAATTGAACATAAGGGAAATCAATGCGGAAGGTTGTGTCATTGGTCTCGATGCCTGTTGTATAGCTTAACACATTCACCAGGTTTGGTGTCACAGGATTTCCATTGATAACATAATCATCATAGAATAATCCAACAGCTGCAAGAGCTACACCACTAACCGCCTGCAATTCGATACGGGTAACGTCATCTTCCAAACGACGACCGTTCGGGAATCCATCCATGTTTGGAATGAATTGAAGAGTTGTATTCGTATTGAAGCGAGCATCTGTTAATCCTAATGCTGCGGCCTGAACAATTCCCAGTGAAGAGAAATCAGCAGAGTTTCTTGCAGTAACAGGTACTGCCATGTTCAAACGAAGCATGTCACCAAATGTAGGAAGGAAGTTGTTGATGAATGGCTTTCCTGCTGTCAACGGATTTCCAGGTGTCTTACCTGTTGCTAACTGATAAGGTGCGAGGTTTGGAACGCCTGTGTAGAATATCGGCAATAAATCGACAGAACGCGGTTGACCGGGACGAAGTAAATATTTACCAAAAATGTTTGTATCGAGTGCGGTTCCTGCTGTTGCGGGATGTCCGTAGATAACATATAAACCATCGTGTGTATTTCCAAAATCAACATTTCCTAAAACTGTTGGAGATGCACGTTGTATTCTCAATGCGGAAAGTGCAGGAACAGCGCCACCGAATAAACTGTCATCCATGTATAAACCGAGTTCAGGATTACAGAAATAGTTATCGAAGTAAGTACTATCCTGGTAAGGTGTAAGTGCATTCCAGTAATCTTTCATACCAATTGGAATAACCGCCTCATTCGTCAACGGCATACCTAATCTGGAAACCTGAACAAAATTTCCGGTGTGAGATTCTGTACCATCACCAACAAGTGTTCTAACCATTGGACGGCTTGCAGAAGCCCATACACCAATTACGAAATCACCGTCAAGAATATTTGCTGCTTGAGAAACTGTTTTACCATCTTTTTGAAGATCACTGATGTCTATTTGTAATGCGATCACATGAACGTTTTTACATTTCAAACCATCTTTCGGTGCATTCACACCTGTACCACCGGCACGTGTTTGTCCAAGGTCGAAAATACCACCCAAATCAACAAAGAAAGGATCGTCAGCAGGTCCGCAATAAACTTTTTCTCCGGTTGTTGCATTTGTAACTGCTGCAGTAAATAAAGACTCATAATCAGGTGCATTTAATCCGACAGCAGAAGAAATTGAGCGCGGACCGATATTCGGTGGCGGAACAATACCGTTTGTAACGATGTCCGTGAAAGGACCGCCGGCAACACTCTTTTTCGCAGTATAAGTTGTCTTCAGGTTTTGTTGTCCTAAACGGATATTGAAAAAAGTTGTCGGATCTTCATTTTGTTTCGCAAAAGTGAAACGATATGTGATGTCATCACCGGCAGTAGCACCGTTGTTCTTAACGTGAATTTCGTAATTCACATTTTCACCAAAAGAAAAATAATTCGGACCTCCTTGTGGAAGTTCTGCAGGAACATAAGCTGCAATAATCGTTACTTTATTCGAGTCTTGCGGATCTCTGAATGCATAAAGATCGGTATTATCCGCTACAGGATCATTGCTAATCATGGGTGCTTCCCTGTGGCTTGAAGCTGTCAGATCAGTTGATTGATAAGCGACAAAGAATGTCGTCGCCGTAATAAGTACGAGGGATATGCCTATTGCTATCCTTTTTTTAAAATTTGTCTTCATTGTTTTTTGAATTAGTTTGTTAGAATTTGTTTTTTAGAAATGCTTTAAAATTTGCTTTCAAAAAAACTTACGAGAGTTAGAAGTACCCGGATTTAACAAACAGCAAATAAAAAAATGTGTAATTCCCCTAAAAATGGAAGATTATCAAAAAAAACGAGGGTTTAAGAATAATAAAGAGAATGGGTTGCCGGCTAAAAGAGAAAAAAATCCTTCTTCCTGAAAAAATGAAGGAAAAACATTTAGCTATTCTTATTAATGAGGTACATTTTGTCGAGTGAAGGAGAAACGCTGCCACCTTTGGGCTCGAGCGTAACAGCCCAGCCGTCTGCACTTTCAATATCTTTCACACGTTGAATATTGGAAACATCTGTATTGAAAACACCTGCATCAACAGGCAATCCTTTTACGAGTGCCCAAAGTTGAAATTGCTTTCCTTCTTCGGGCTCAGGCAAAGAAAGTACGTCAATAAAAGCGTGACGATTCATTTTATTCCAATAGACTCTTGCCTGAAAGTTCCGTGTAGTGTCGGTTGATTGCAGCATGACAACAGTTGAACGCTCGTCGCGGATGATTAGCATATTGGCAAGCGTTTCATCGTAAGTAGCTTTAACAACATTGAAGTTGATAGCCAATTCGTTTTTCTCATTTAAGAGAGATGTATAACGATTTTCCGCATCGCTCCATCTGTTATAGAAAAACCAGGAAGCAAAAGTGCTTATAACAAGTGCAGCAAGACTCGCAGCAATTAGGTATTTATAGGTAAGTGAATGCGTTGTATCGTCTGTTTGCTTTGAGATTGGAATTATCTTAGCGCCTTCCATATTTCCTTGCGCTTTACTCATGATAATTTCCCTTAACTGAGGCCGTGGATTAATGGCATGTGCGATAGAATATTCTTCGATAGCCAGCTCTACTCTGCGTAACTCATCAGTAATTTCCGGATACATAATTCCCATTCGCTCAAACTCCTTTTTTTCTTCGGGAGGAAGTGCGTTCATCGCATATAATTCGACGACACCGGATTCTATGTATTCTTTTACATTCATTCCTAATTTTTCTTTTCCAGAAACAACTCTCGTAATTTCTGAATAGCAACGCGTGAGCGTGTTTTTACAGTCCCCAAAGGGATATTTAATTTTTCAGCCGCTTCTGATTGAGAATACCCCTGAAAGAAGAGTAAGTCGATTATCAATTTATATTCGGGATCCAGTTTTTTAGTAATTTCCTTTACGCCGATTGTATCCGGATTAAATGAATTAGAACTTTCCAAATCAATTATAGATACGATACTATCGGCTGAGAGGTTTTTATTCCTGTTAGAAAAATCTTTTGAACGGATCTTGTCAATTGATAGATTTCGACAAATATTTATCATCCAGGTAAATAAACGGCCTTTTGCCACATCATATTGTGCAAAATTATTCCAGATTTTTAAAAAAGCTTCCTGAAGAATGTCTTCAGCCGAAGGATGATCCTGAATAATCCGGTAAATAACCCCATACATGGCAGAAGAGTAATTGTCATAGAGAATGCCTAATGCCGATTCATCACGCATGGCCAGCATCTTTACTAATACATCTTCTTCTATTTTAATTTTTTTTCCCAAAACAGGATTCGTTAATTAACAAGTAAAGAAAGGAAATTGAAAGCAATATTGGATAATTAATGCGTAAAGTTTGTATTAAAAAACAATATTCTTGATTATTAAAATTAAATTTTCTGATAAATTTCATAGAAGGGCATATAAACTAAGGGTCAAAAACAATTTCTCAAAAAATTTTTGAAAAGTATCTGTTTCATGCCTTCCAGACTTCGGCGTTTATTCCCTTGTCCATTAAGAATTCTGTGGAAATACTAAAGCCACTTGGTTTCATTACCGAATTGATGATCAGATAGATATTTATCTTAAATATTGACTTTTCACTAAAATCCCGAAGATCAAAATACGTTATAAAGTTTAATCCCAAATTTAAGAATGTTTCCTCGAATCAACGAGCGTTATTAAGGTATTTCCACTAAATTTGCGACCTGATTTATAACAACTAATTAATTATTTAATGGCTCAAGACCGCTTTCAATATCATGATTATTACCAGATTGATGAATTACTTACTGAAGAACACATTCTTGTTCGAAACAGCGTTCGCGAATGGGTAAAAAGAGAAGTATCGCCAATCATAGAAGAAGCTTGTCAGAAAGCTGAGTTCCCTAAACAATGGATTAAAGGACTTGCAGAAATCGGTGCATTCGGACCCTACATTCCTCAGGAATATGGCGGTGGCGGTCTCGACCAAATTGCATATGGTATAATTATGCAAGAACTCGAAAGAGGTGATTCCGGTTTACGCTCTACGGCTTCTGTGCAAAGCTCTCTTGTGATGTATCCGATCTATACTTATGGTAGTGAAGAGCAGAGAAAAAAATATCTTCCTAAGCTGGCATCCGGAGAAATGATGGGATGCTTCGGTCTAACAGAACCTGATTTTGGTTCTAATCCAAGTGGTATGATTACCAATATAAAGGATAAGGGCGACCATTTATTACTAAACGGCGCAAAGATGTGGATTAGTAATGCTCCATTTGCTGATATAGCTGTGGTTTGGGCAAAAGATGAAGAAGGAGTAATTCGCGGATTAGTCGTTGAACGCGGAATGAAAGGGTTTACTACTCCTGAGACACATGGCAAATGGTCATTACGTGCAAGTGCTACCGGCGAACTTGTTTTTGATAATGTAAAAGTTCCGAAAGAAAATTTATTACCAAACGTCAAAGGTCTAAAAGGACCACTCGGCTGTTTGAATTCTGCCCGTTATGGAATCAGTTGGGGAGCGATTGGTGCTGCGCTCGATTGTTACGATTCCGCTCTCCGCTATTCGAAAGAGCGTGTACAGTTCGGTCGGCCAATTGGTGGATTTCAGCTTACCCAGAAAAAACTTGCTGAGATGATTACTGAAATTACAAAAGCTCAGTTACTCACTTGGCGACTCGGAGTTCTGAAAAGTGAGAACCGTGCAACTCCTGCACAGATTTCAATGGCCAAGAGAAACAATGTAAACATGGCTCTTCAGATTGCACGTGAAGCCAGACAAATTCATGGTGGCATGGGAATAACAGGCGAATATCCGATCATGCGCCACATGATGAATCTTGAATCTGTTATAACCTATGAAGGCACCCACGATATTCATCTTTTGATTACCGGAATGGATGTAACAGGATTGAATGCATTTGAATAACTCAGCATTCTCTCCTGCTGAGTACTTCTTCATTATTATTCAAATAAATCTCCTGCAATTTTATCTGCAAAAAACTTTCCTTTCCGCGTAAGTATAAATGTGGTTTGCTTTCGTTCTACTAATCCACCTTTTTCTAAAACTTCAAATTGAGTTTCCAGAAAAGATCTCTTTGTTTTACCGAATTCCTTTTCAACCAAATTCAATTCAGTTCCCCACATGGTGCGCAAAGAAGTAAGAACATATTCGTTGAACTTATTTGTTTCGGTTAACTCTTCACGTTCGAAATTCAATTTATTTTCTTCGAGTGATCGAATATACAATTGATTATTCGACACATTCCATTGCCGGCTTTCCAAATCAAATGAATGTGCGGAAGGCCCCAAGCCAAGATATTTTTGTTTCTGCCAATAAGCCGTGTTGTGTTTAGAATATTTTTTATCGCGCGCGAAATTGCTGATCTCATAGTGCTCATAACCCGCTTCCTCTGCCCTATCCATTAGCCATTCAAAATCCGAAAGCGCTTTCTCTTCATCTAATGGTGCTATTTTCTTTTTCTTAATCATGTCTGCCAATACTGTTCTGGATTCAACCGTTAGGGCATAACAGGAGAGATGTTCAATTTGCATTTCGAAAGCTATTTGGAGATTTCGCTCCCATTGTGCGGGCGACTGATTTTGTATTCCATAAATCAAGTCGATGCTAATATTTTCAAATCCTGCTTCACGTACATTTTTAATTGCTTCAAATGCTTGTTGAGAATTATGCGCGCGATTCATAAACTTCAAATCATCATCGGAAAAACTTTGGATACCGATTGACAACCGATTTATGCCGGCTTTGAAAAGTGCTTTGCTTTTTATCGCCGTTAAATCGTCGGGGTTTGCCTCGAGAGTAATTTCCGCATCATGGGCGACTCGAAATTCTTTTCTGATTTTATCGAGTAGCTCTTCAATTTTTTCCACTTCAAGTAAGGAAGGTGTGCCGCCGCCAAAATAAATGGTTGAAATCGTTTCACCCAACAAATAATCTTTTCTTACCGTAATTTCATTCTGTAATGACTCAATCAGTTTATCAACCGTTTGCAGAGAAGTAGAAAAATGAAAATCACAATAGGTGCAAGCTTGCCGACAAAAAGGAATATGAAGATAAATGCCCGACATGGAGATAATGATTATTGGAAATTGAACATCCCGCTTAATATCCGCGAGAAAACCGCTTCAATTATTTTTTGAGAACGATCCTAAAAGTCGTCCCCTTATTGATTTCTGAATTTTTAACGAAAATTTGTCCGTCGTGATATTCTTCGATGATACGTTTACTGAGAGATAATCCAAGGCCCCATCCACGCTTTTTTGTTGTGAAGCCGGGTTTAAAAATAGTTCTGTATGCACTTTTGGAAATTCCTTTTCCCGTATCTGAAATATCGATATATACAAATTGTTGCTGATCGGTAATACAAACTAAAATACTGCCGATACCACTCATAGCGTCTAGCGCATTCTTTAAAAGATTTTCAATCACCCATTCAAAAAGAGGGACATTCATCGGAGCATAGATTTCTGATGTCGGTGATTTAATTTCAAATTTTACTTTTCCTGAGCTCCTCGTTTGAATGTAGCCAACGGAATGTTTGAGAACTTCGTTGACATTGACCTTCGACAAAGCAGGAGCTGAGCCGATTTTGGAGAAACGATCGGTTATCGTTTGCAGTCGGTGAATGTCCTTTTCAATTTCCCAGGTGTATTCAGGAGTTATACCTTTTAGTTTGAGTAACTCCAGCCATGCCAAAAGTGATGATAGTGGCGTGCCTAATTGATGAGCTGTTTCTTTTGCCATTCCTACCCAAACCTGGTTCTGCTCTGCTTTTCTGGATGTATTGAAGGCGAGATAGGAAACAAAAAGGAAGAGGGTAATTACGGCAAGTTGAAAGTAAGGATAATAGCGCAGTCTTATCAGCAAATCAGAATCCTTATATAAAATATACTGGCGGAGTTGTCCGATTTTGATTTCAATTACCGGATGTTCTTCCTGCATGGATTTCACCATCTTTTCGAGATAACCCTTTTCTAAAGCCTTTAAAGAATCAATGTTTCGAAATGAAATCACTTTTAAATTTTCATCCGCCCAAATTACAGGAATGGTATTATTATTATTGATAACGTTGGAAAGGAAATTAAGGTCGCTGTTTTCTTCTGAAACATCTGCAAGACGTCGTGTCGCCTCAGACCACAATTCGATTTTTTTTCTTTCCTCGTCAGACAGTTTTTTAACAAGACGATTGGTATACCAAAGTGATGCAGCACCGATTAGTATGGCTGCAATAAGAAGTAAGATTTTCCAGCGTTGTTTCTGGGTATAAATATTCACTTGAATAATTAATTAGGAGGAATACAGATTGCAAAGATGGAAGATTTCCCGGAAACAGAAAATTACTTTTCCGACCAATCGATTTGCATTTCCTCGGTTTTCTTGGGCTTTGGTGCTTGAACGGAAGCCTCATGCTTAAATAAGCCGAATTCTTGTTTTAGGATGCCTTTTATATTTGCTTTTTCCATGGCAACTTCATTTCTTATCTTTTCGCCCGCTGCTTTTTTGTCGTAACTAAAATGTGGATCGGTTACACTTCCCTTCATATTCAGAAATAACTTCGTTCTTCCAAGACCATCGTCTGCAATTTCACCGAATTCACTGCTGTTATGGTCAACCTTCTTTCCTAAAACATCTGACAGTAAAAGAGCGATATGATAATCGACATTGTTGTCAAAATCATGGGTACCATTACCTGAAATATTTATTGCCGATGAATTTATATCCATGTTCGGAATACTGATTTTTCGGTTCGCTATGGAGATGTTGTTCTTCAGAGTAGAAAAACGAATATGATTTAGATCAGGAACGTGAATATATTTCGCAAGGGCTTGAATGGGGAGAAAATTATTCAACTCTCCACTTTCGACAACTATTGAACCGGTTGAACGAACACTTTTGGAATTCAAGGTAAGGTCATTTGACCACATCGAATGAAATTGAAAATCTGCACTAACTTTTCCTTTTACGTTTTTATCGGTTAATATTTGTTGATCGAAATTTTCCATTTCATAAAATAAACGGGTGATGTCAACTTTTTCAAATTTCGTTTCATATACCATATAAATACTATCTCTACGGGAAGCATTAATTGTTGCATCCAAATCCACATTGCCTGCCATAGAATTGAAATGCAGTGCACTGCCATGTATTACCTGATGATCGAGATTTACCTTCCCGGTAATATTTTGCGCAGTAAATCGTCTGAAATGCAAGTTCTCTATTTTAACATCTAATTCACACAACAACCGCGGATTAAATTTCATTATGTAACTCGTGTCACCGGAAGCAGACTCCTTTTTATTTACAAGCAATTCATCCAGATTAACTGAATTTGAAATCAGTTGTGCTTGCATGTCGCCTGATTCTCCGGGTATTAATAAGAAAGAAATAAAATTTCTGAATATACCCTTGAGTCGGAAATCCGTTGAAGAAACATTGCCACTGAAATTTTCAATAAACACATCTCTGTCATGCAAAGAAAAACTACCGTTGAGATCTCTGAATTCAAGCGGATTTTTCTTAAGCTTTAAATATACATGACTGATATCAATGTTTCCAGATGCTTTCACATCAAAGAATCTATCCTTGTTGATGTTCTTTAATTCCTTAATCTTTCCGGCGTAAGCAATATTCATAGCCAAATCTCCAGACAAAGACTCAAGTGTATCAGCTTTGAAAAAAGGCATTAACTTCCCTAAATCGAGTTGTGTTTTTGCTTCAAGAGTGATAAATGCATCAGGAAAATTTTCTATTTTAATATTGGCTTGTATAACGTGTCCGGAAAGAGAAGCACTCAGATCCGGAATGGTAAGCATGTTTGATTTCTTTTCAGGCGAATTACTAAACATGCCGGAGAAAGTAATTTTCTCAAAGGATGCATCTTCAATTGAGAAGCGTCCATCTTTTACCTTAAAATCAATTGCAATTGAGGGCTTTTTATTATCACTTACCTGACCTTTAATACTTGCGTTAAAAGTAACAGCACCACCCGACTTAAATTTTGCTGATGAGAAATTTAATGAAGAAGGAATAATCGTGTTGAGTGTTGCAAAATCTGATTGACTCGATTTCACAATAAGATCAAGGAACCAATCATCATTTTTCTCCGATATTTGACCGTTGGCTGTAAAAGCAACGCCGGCAATTTTAATTTTACTTTCACTGATCAAGTAGGTACCGGATTTAGAATCTACATCGAGTCCGGATTGCAAAACGACGGGTTTATGGTTGACATAATTTTCCCCATGTACAATTAACCGATCAACAAATAAATCCGCTTCCGTTGTAAATGAAAATTTATTGGAGGCGAATTTTCCGGATAATTCGACATGTTTGGCAAGTATAGCATATTCCTGATCCGACTTTTTATCGGCATAATTCAGGTAAACATTTTTCAAACCGACTTTATGAATATCGACAACACCGGACTGCGTGCTCTCTGCTGACTTTTTCCAGAAGATATAATTTCCATGCCCCTGTTTATCGATACGAATATTTAGTCCGCCATCATAAACATAAACTTTTTTAATATTGATATCCTTGCTAAAAATATCTTTGATATTGAAAAGCAATGATAATCGTTTTGAAAAAAGCAGCGTATCTCTTGTGTTATTTTCGGAAACCCCCTCGATGACAACATCCTTCAATTCGAAAGAAGCATTTGGAAAATGTCTGAGGACTGTAAAATCAAATTCACCAACGCTGATCTTAGTATTGATGTTTTTATTGATTTCGGTAATAATAAGTTGTTTGATTTCTTTTTCGTAAAAAACGCTAATCAGCGAGGCCGTCAAAAAGAAACAAAGCAGGAAGGCGGCAATAATTTTTCCGGTTGTTTTCAAAAAAGGGATAACCTGCATAGGGGTCTAAACGCAGGTTATCCTAAAATGTTGTAGGTGTTTGATGAAAAACATCAGAGAAAAGTTTGTGACTTAAAAATGTCAAAAACAATCTATGTGTTTTTACATGGCTTCAGAAAACCTGCGGCTTGCTTCTTCCCAATTTACTACATTCCACCAGGCATTTACATAATCCGGTCGGCGATTTTGGTAGTTAAGATAATAGGCATGTTCCCAAACATCGAGAGCCAGAACAGGAGCGCCTTTTGTTTCTGCGATATCCATGAGGGGATTATCCTGATTTGGAGTCGAGCTAATAGCCAGCTTTTTATCTGCTCCAACAGTTAACCAAGCCCAACCACTACCGAATCGGGTGATTCCGGCGTTGTTGAACTTTGTTTTAAACTCTTCAAAAGTTCCAAAAGCAGCATTAATGGCTTCGGCAATTTTGCCGGTCGGGTTACCACCTCCACCCTGCTTCATTAGATTCCAGAAAAGAGAGTGATTGTAATGACCCCCGCCATTGTTGCGTACAGGAGCAGGATATTTTGAAATATTGCGGCAGATATCTTCGATGGACATTTTTTCCATTTCAGTTCCGGCAATTGCATTGTTGAGATTTGTTACATAAGCTTGATGATGTTTACTGTGATGGATTTCCATCGTGCGAGCATCAATATGAGGTTCAAGCGCTGTGTAAGCATAAGAAAGTTTGGGAAGTTCAAAAGCCATGATAATTTTTTTTAATTTCCACAAAGGTACTGAATAGAAATGGAAACAACTTGCCCGTTCATTGCAATCAAAAAATGATCCGGTACATAAATTCGTAAACAATTTGGTTTACTGAATATTATGAAATTAGTAAAAAACAGTGCACATTAAAAAATACGTTTAAAATCAGCTCCCTTTGAAAGCTACTTGTTTCTTTTCGACCAGGTCAACTGCTTTCTTAAGAGTATTATCCAAGGTATGGATAACAGAATAAAAGCCCTCATTCTTCCATATTTGGCGAGCAATAAGTGCCTTAATCTGCGTACGAATTATCTCCGAAGAAGTCTGGATACCCTCCTGATCAGGTTTGACACCATTTTTTTCGGCATAAGAAACAAACTTATTCATGAGTTGATCGCTGACAATAAAAGATCGGTTAAAATCTTCGAAAAGTTTGAACTTTTGAAAAGACGACCTGTTATTATCCAGGTAATCATAAGCGAATTCAGAAATAAGACCTTTACTGCTAATGGAAGATAAATAACCTGAAGTACCGAGGGTATCTAAACCGACGAAAATATCAGGCATAATTCCACCACCTCCAAAAACAACTTTTCCACCAGGAGTGGTAAATTTTAATGAGTCCGAAAAATGAATACTATCCGAAGAAAGTAGTTCACCTTTCTTCATTCTTTCGTAAAGTTCATTTTCATATTGCTCATAATTTCCGGTATAGGGCTTTTGTATGCAGCGTCCCGTAGGCGTGTAATATCGGGCAATAGTAAGGCGAACAGCGGAGCCATCCGGAAATTCACTTTGTTCTTGAACGAGCCCTTTTCCAAACGATCGTCTTCCGATAATTGTAGCACGATCCCAGTCCTGTAATGCACCGGAAACGATTTCACTGGCAGAAGCACTTCCTTCATCAATTAAAACAACTAAGCCGCCTTCTTCAAACAGTCCGCGTGATGTTGCTTTATAAACTTCACGGGGACGAGAACGGCCTTCGGTATAAACGATTAATTTATTTTGTGGCAAAAATTCATCCGCAAGTTGAATGGCTGTTTTTAAATATCCTCCCGGGTTTCCGCGCAAATCCAAGACCAGATTTTTCATTCCGCTTTCGTTTAGCTTCATAAAACTTTCGAGGTATTCTTCATAGGTTTTATCTCCGAAATGGCTGACTTTGATGTATCCTGTTTCCGAGTTAAGCATATAGGAAACATCCACACTACGAATCGGAATTTTCCCTCTGGTGATAGTGTAATCGATATTTTTTCTGTTTCTTAAAATAGTTACTTTTACTTTCGTTCCACCGGGGCCGCGTAGGGATTGCATTACCTGTGAGTTGGTGATATGAATATTGGCAACATTTTTTCCCTCGACATTAATTATTCTGTCGCCCGGTTGAATTCCCAAAGCATCGGAAGGACCACCGGAGATTGCGGTGACCACCATTATCGTATCGTTTTGAACATGAAACTCAACACCAATACCATCAAAGTTTCCTTCTAACGGTTCGTTCGTAGCTTGTAAATCATCGGCAGGAATATAAGCCGAATGTGGATCAAGCTGATGAAGCAGATCTTCGATGGTATTTTCAACAAGCCTTTTTTGATTTACAGTATCGACATATTCCTGATTTATATAATTGATGATGTCGTTGATTTTATTGAATTGACCTGTTTTAAATGAAAAGAAAGACCTCGCTTGACGATAAGGCTCGTTCATGTGTATTCCAATAAATATACCGGCAGCCAAGAGAGCCATAAAAAGGAAAGGAAGCCAGATTTTTAATTTATTCACTTAATTTATTTTAGTTGATGTAGATTGATCTTCATTAAACTGTTTTTTTAAAATAAAGTTGTAAAGAAGATGTATTAATGTTTGTTAAACTATTAACCTGAAAATCGGGTTGCTTATGTCTTTTTGTGTTCCAAAAACACACAAGCTGAATTTTAGAATACCGGGGTTACATAAATTGGCAGCAACAGAGAACAAGTTTAGGTATAGACGATGAAGTAATAATTATTTTTGGATTTGAGTGATGCTTGTAGTCCACTAATCAATTCTTCTCGAACAAAGTATCTTTTTTGTCATATTTAAATACCTCTACACCAAAACGCCGAAGAAAATCAACGCCTTCATCCGTCCCAATTCCTTTGTATTCCGCATAAGAATTGAGAAAAATAACTTTTTTAATGCCAACGGAAAAAATGATGCGGGCACAGGGAAGGCATGGCGACAGGGTTATATAGAGCGTACAGCCATCCAAAGGCACACCGTTTTTTGAAGCATATAAAATTGCATTTTGCTCGGCATGGAGGGCTAAAGAACAGCTTCCTTTACTGTCGCGCGGACAACCTGTTTCAGGCCATTCTTCATCGCAGTTATGAGTACCTGCAGGTGGACCATTGTAACCGATTGAAACGATTCGGGTATCCTTGGTAAGGACAGAACCAACTTTCATCTTGACACAATGTGATTTTCGGGCAAGATTCTGAGCCAGTTCCATATAAATTTCATCAAATCCGGGTCGATTCATAAAGGCAAAGATAACCAAACCTGCCGGTTTCTGTTTGTTCGATTACCATTCAGCAAATCTCCTTGTCTGAATAGGTTAACCAAGTCACAAAATGCTGAAAATTGCCATAATTTAGATATTAAAGCGTTTTTTCTTTGATTTTAAGCAAACCTTTCTATTTTTGCACAAACATCTTTTTATGAAAAACCAACTTTCAAAACTGATTCTCTTTTCTGCAATTTGCTTAGTAGCTGTTGCATGCAATACCAAAAAACCGGAAGCTACTACGGATGAATTTTCTGACACTGTAGGAATGGTTAAAGATTCTGCAACTCGTAAAGCAGAAGAAAGGCTCGACTTTAAGTTCTTTTATACATTGGCAAATTTACCATCGCCAATGGATATGATAAATGCTATTTATAAAAACAAAGTACCCTTCAATAAAGACTTATTGAATCCTGCTGATAAGGCAAGCGATTATTCTTCCGGTTTTAAAAAAGCCGTGAATTATGGTATCTATGGAATCGATATGGCTTATGCAGCATTTTACGGACAGAATCAGGATTTGCTTGACTACTATTCTACAACTAAAAAAATGGCAGAGAAGTTAAGTGTCCAGGAGACGTTTGATCGCTTTACTTCCAGCTTTATGGACAATGAACAAAACAAAGATTCATTGTTGAAAATAATTGATCGTGCTTATTCGGAGACAGATAATTATCTCCGCTCCAATCGTCGCGTAGAAGTTGCAGCTCACGTTCTTGCAGGCAGCATAATAGAAGCACAATATCTGAGTGTGGAATTGATGAAAACTGCTGATCGCACACCTGCAAATGCAGATATGTTTCAAAAAATATTCAACCAGAAACTTTATCTTGAAAATTTAATCAATTTATTCTCTGATCTGACAAAATATCCAAGTTCTGCAGCATTTCTAGCTCAGTTAAAAACAATTAAAGCGGCTTTCGATGAAGTTAAAACGGTAGAAGATCTCAACAAAGTATCGATGCAAAAGCTGAGTCTGGTCATTGCTCCTGTACGTAACGATTTGACAAAATAATTAAAGAAAATAAATAATATTAAAAGCCACGGAAATCGTGGCTTTTTTTTTCTGATTAAAAAAAATATTTTGATATTGTAAAAAATCCTGAGCAAAAAATATGAGTGAACGGATATTACAGGCGTTGATGCAATTGTTTGCAATCGGAGCAACACTCGAGCGATTGACCTTGCAAAGTCGCAGTGCTGTTGAAGAATTTCTGCACCAGCAAATTAGCCTACAGCGCGTTCAGGAATATCTTCTATTATATGATTCATTTGTTATTCGCTTCGAAGGGGGCGATGACAGTATGCGGGCGAAGAAAAAAATTTCAGGTGGCTCGGTAAAAATGCTTCGTATATGCACGGAGATAAATAAAGAACTCAACACTCGTCAGAAGTTTATTGTTTTCATCCGACTGGCGGAATTCATGTCTTCGGCTCAGGCGGCAATCACCGATGAGGAAAAAGAATTTTTAGAAACAGTAGCTACCGTTTTTACGATTGAACCGGAAGAAGCGAAATTATGTTTGGCATTGGCATCGTTCAATTTTAATTCCGATTCGCTTGATTCACCATTATCTTTATTTGTTTCATCGAAACAGGAGGGAAGTTTTAGTCATGCCCACTCCATGATTCGCGAAGACCTTGACGGTACCTTGGTTTTCGTTTTTATGAAACGGGCTCAAGTACTCTTTCTTCGCTACATCGGTGAAGATCCGATAACGGTAAACGGACAGCCGACAGGTTATTCAAAAGTTACCGTTCTTGCTCAAGGTGCTGTGGTAAGGAGTCAAAAGATGCAGCCACTTTATTTTTCCAACATTATCCGCAATTTTCTGGTGTCCGGAGAGCAGGAATCTTTTAGTTTTTCGGTGAATGATCTGGAATATGTTTTTTCAAATGGAAAAAAGGGGCTTCACTCTTTATCTTTTAATGTAGAATCAGGAACATTGGCGGGAGTTATGGGAGGAAGCGGTGCAGGAAAATCGACCTTGTTAAATATTCTGAATGGCAGCAACGCTCCAACTTCCGGAACCATACAAGTAAATGGAGCGGATCTTTTCAGAAAAGATGGTAAACACCAGGGTCTTGTTGGAAATATTCCGCAAGATGATTTGTTGATAGAAGAACTTACCGTATTTCAGAATTTATATTACAATACCAGATTGTGTTATGGGGATCTGGGCGATATAGAAATCAGGAAAAAAGTAGACGACGTATTAGATTCACTAGGACTAAACGAAATAAAAGATCTTCGGGTTGGAAATGTATTGAATAAGACGATCAGCGGCGGACAAAGGAAACGTTTGAATATCGGATTAGAACTTGTACGCGAACCTTCCATACTATTTGTCGATGAACCCACATCGGGACTTTCATCACGTGATGCAGAAAATGTGATGGACCTGTTGAAACAGCTTGCCTTAAGCGGTAAGCTTGTTTTCGTTGTTATTCATCAGCCATCATCGGATATTTTCAGGATGTTTGATCAATTACTCATGCTTGACACGGGAGGATTTCCTGTATATTATGGCAATCCATCCGATGCAATGATTTATTTTAAACGACAGGTTCACCTGACGGATGCCGAGCAAAGTGAATGCCCGGTTTGCGGAAACATCAATCCCGAGCAATTATTTAACATTTTAGAATTACATGAAGTCGATGAATTCGGGCATAGCACATCATCTCGTCGCATTACTCCTGCAGAATGGAATGAGCTATATAAAAAATCTGCACCGATCGTTACAAAGGAAATTCAAAGTAATTTCAATCCTCCTAATTTTACAAAAGCAACACCCTTTAATCAGTGGAAGATTTTTTTTATCCGCGACTTCATTGCCCGCTTAAGCAATAGGCAATACATTCTGATCAACCTACTTGAAGCGCCTATATTGGCAATGATTCTTGGATTCATCTTGCGGTACTCTTCGGGATCCGAATATACGTTAAACAGTAATCCGAATCTTCCTGCATATCTTTTTATTGGTGTGATTGTCGCTCTTTTCCTTGGCTTATCGGTGAGTGCAGAAGAAATTATCAGGGATCGTAAAATTCAGCAGAGAGAAAAATTTCTGCACCTAAGCAGGAATGGATATTTGTTGAGTAAGTTGTGCTTACTTTTTTTGGTTTCGGCTATTCAAACGGCAACATTTGTAATTATTGGAAATGCGATAATGGGTATCCACGATATGAATTTTGTTTATTGGCTGATCTTATTCACGACAAGCTGCTTTGCCAATCTACTTGGATTGAATATTTCGGCGGCATTGGATTCGGCAGTGACCATATATATTCTGATCCCATTTTTATTAATTCCACAGATTTTATTGAGCGGTGTGATTGTTCGGTTTGAGAAATTAAATCCGGCAATAACCAGACAAGAAGGAGTTCCACTGATAGGAAATGTAATGACTTCCCGATGGGCTTTTGAAGCTTTATCGGTAGAACAATTCGCGAACAATCCTTTTGAAAAAAAATTCTTTGAAGTCGATGCAGTTATGAGTCGAGCAACCTACAAGAAAGATTGGTGGATATCATCCATGCGGGAACGACTGGATAAATGTGAGCATCTTCTAATCATTAATGCTCCGGCTGATTCTTTTAAAGTTCCATTAACGGTATTAACAAATGGTTTCAACGAAGAAGAAAAACTTCATTCTTCGGGAAGGTTTCGTTTCCCGGGCAATTTGCTTGAAAAAAAATTTACAGAAGATATCGCTCGTCACTCCCGTTTGCTACTGGATTCGTTGAAAGAATATTACATTGACAGATTTAATCAGGCAAGTGAGTCAAAAGAAAATACATTGTCCAAATTAACAAACACGCCACAAGGACTGGCTTTGTTTAATCACGAAAAAAACAAATACGAAAACGGGAGTTTGGAAGAAATGGTAAAAAGCAGCAATCAGCGTGACCGCTTAGTGGTGACGAATGAAAAAATTATTCAGCGCTTCGAACCTGTTTTCCATATCAATAAAAACGAACGATTTTTTCAGGCCCCCTTGTTTTCTTCCGTTAAAAATTTCGCTGGAGAACAATACAGAACGATGCCGGCCAATATTTTTGTGATATGGTCGATGACACTTTTGCTTTATCTGTTGCTCTACCTGAATTTTTTCAGGAGGATAATACAATGGAAATGGAAACGGGTGTGATTGTTTCCAATAATTGTTTCAATAAACATTTCACCCCATAATAATTTCGCTATAATCATTTCACCCTATAATCATTTCACCCTATAATCATTTCACCCCTGCGGGGTTGGTAATGGTTTAATAGATGCGATAATAATTTCGCTATAATAATTTCACACTATAATCATTTCACCCCTGCGGGGTTGGAAATGGTTTAATTGATGCGATAATAATTTCGCTATAATCATTTCACCACTACGGGGTTGGAAATATTTTGTCCATTAGCGATTGGAAAATTAATAGGGCTTTTTACTTGGCAGTAACATATCGTCGATTATTAAGGTAAATGGATTTACTACGTCTATAAAATTTTGCTTTTAATTTCTTGATTAAAGAATTGGAAAAATAATATAAATTGATTGGTGTAAAATAATTATTTATTTCTCTTCGAGTTTTATTTATGATTATTAATTTAAAATAATTATGATTGGAGAAACTTCATTAATAAATGAAGTTTTTTAAAAGCAGTAAACTAATCTGCTATAAAATTTGAATTGTTTGATTTGCTTTCTTTGCAGTCTCATTCAATTATACGAAAATCATAAAACCAATACTTAGGTTATTATTTCAATTATTTTTAAAATTATTCCTAAGATAAAAAAAAATAACCCCGAAGGGGTGATATAATCATAGAAGAAATGAATATTAGACAAAACAATAATAACCCCGAAGGGGTGATATCATTTTAACCCCAAAGGTGTAACATAATTATAATCCCGAAGGGGTGATAAGATTATACCCCCGAAGGGGTAACATAATTAGAATCCCGAAGGGGTGATAAGATTATACCCCAGAAGGGGTAACATAATTAGAAAGGAAGAGCGT